>JBFMAW010000007.1:0-251608 GCA_040755515.1 Thermodesulfobacteriota bacterium
GATGCCAGGGGATGTCAAGCCCAGGTAAGGTTCTTCGCGTTGCGTCGAATTAAACCACATGCTCCACCGCTTGTGCGGGCCCCCGTCAATTCCTTTGAGTTTTAGCCTTGCGGCCGTACTCCCCAGGTGGGGTACTTAATGCGTTAGCTACGGCACAGGGGGGGTCAATACCCCCTACACCTAGTACCCATCGTTTACGGCGTGGACTACCAGGGTATCTAATCCTGTTTGCTCCCCACGCTTTCGCGTCTCAGTGTCAGTCACCGTCCAGAAGGTCGCCTTCGCCACCGGTGTTCCTCCCAATATCTACGAATTTCACCTCTACACTGGGAATTCCACCTTCCTCTCCGGGACTCAAGCCTAGCAGTTTCAAATGCACTTTCCGGGTTAAGCCCGAAGCTTTCACATCTGACTTACCAAGCCACCTACACGCGCTTTACACCCAATAATTCCGAATAACGCTGGCACCCTCCGTATTACCGCGGCTGCTGGCACGGAGTTAGCCGGTGCTTCCTCCAGCGGTACCGTCAACTCCCGTGGATATTAGCCACGGAAGATTTCTTCCCGCTTGACAGAGCTTTACGACTCGAAAGCCTTCTTCACTCACGCGGCGTTGCTGCGTCAGGGTTGCCCCCATTGCGCAAAATTCCTCACTGCTGCCTCCCGTAGGAGTCTGGACCGTGTTCCAGTTCCAGTGTGGCTGGTCATCCTCTCAGACCAGCTAGCTATCGTAGCCTTGGTGAGCCGTTACCCCACCAACAAGCTAATAGCACGCGGGCCCATCCTAAAGCAGTAGCTTACAAGTAGAGGCCACCTTTGACCCCTGGAGCCGAAGCCCCCGTGGTCTCATCCGGTATTAGCCTCTCTTTCGAGAAGTTATCCCGAACTTAAGGGCAGGTTACCCACGCGTTACTCACCCGTGCGCCACTTTACTCTCACGCCCGAAGGCATGATTTCTCGTACGACTTGCATGTGTTAAGCACGCCGCCAGCGTTCATTCTGAGCCAGGATCAAACTCTCCGTTATTGTATCTTAATAATACGTGTTTTCCATCCAGAGCCCAAAACACTCAAGCTCACTATTTAGTTTTCAAAGATCACCTAATGCCGATGAACATCCTATTTTAGTATATCCATGCGGCTATTGCCTGTCAAGAGCTATTTAACCGCCCCGGCAGGCGAGAAGACGCATCCTACCCATTTCCCCGTTAATGTCAAGAAATTTCTTTTGAATTTTCTTTTTTTTTAATTCTCCTCCCTATTCACTTGAAATCTTTCAATATTTATGGCTTGGCCGTCGGTCGGGTCCAGCCCGATCACCACCCCCTCCAACCTCAGTCCCCGGGCCGCCACCTCGAACCGCGCGGGGCGGCCGGTCAAAAAACGCTCCAGCACCGCCTCGGTCTTCATGCCAATGATCGATCGATGAGGCCCGGTCATGCCCAGGTCGGAAATGTAGGCCGTACCACCGGGCAGCAAACCCTCGTCCGCGGTCTGCACGTGGGTATGGGTCCCGAAAACCGCCCCCACCCGCCCGGCCAGATGCCAGCCCATGGCCCTTTTCTCACTGGTGGCCTCGGCGTGCACGTCCACCAGGATCACCCGGGCCCCGGCCTCCTTCAAGACCCGCACTTCCCGATCCGCAGCCCGGAAAGGACAGTCCAAAGGCGTCATGTAGGTGCGGCCCATCACGTTGATCACTCCCACCGGCACGCCGGCCGCGGTCCGGACCAGCACTGAACCACGCCCCGGCGAAGGCGGCGGATAATTGGCCGGTCTGATCAACCTCTCCTCGTGGTCCAGAAAAGAGTAAATCTCCTTGTGACGGAAAATATGGTTGCCCGAGGTCTGAACTTCCACGCCGGACCGGAACAGTTCCTCGGCGGCCTGGATGGTCAGCCCCAGGCCGCCGGAGGCGTTTTCCACGTTGGCCACCACCAAATCCACCTCATATTCATCCACCAGCCGGGGAACCATCTCCCTGACCAGGCGGCGGCCGGGCCGACCGAAAATGTCGCCCAGGCAAAGAACCTTGATCATGCCTCCCCCCTTTACCCCACGCGGCCGATACCACCGGCCTTCACCGCTAGAGCGTCTCCCCGCCTCGGGAATGGTCGCGCCCATGCTTCGAGCCCGGTCCGGGGCGCCTGTTTATTTCACCCTGGCCAGGGTCAGGACCAGGACTTGATCCGCGCCGGCCTTCTTCAGCACCCTGGCGCATTCACCGGCCGTGGCGCCCGTAGTGAAGACGTCATCCACCAGGATGACCGTCTTTTTCTCCACTTGAGCAGGCCTGGCCACGGCAAAAGCCCCGGACACGTTCCCGCGACGATCTGCCCGATCCAGCGTCATCTGGGGTGGAGTGTAAACCGGTCGACGCAGGACTTCCGGCTTTATTTTCTCTTGCCAGGGCCGGAAAAGAGTGGCGGCCAGAAGCTGAGACTGGTTGAAGCCCCTGGCCCGCAAACGCCTCGCCGGCAGAGGGACGGGCAGAATCAGATCGGCCGCGGGCGGATAAAAGGGCGGCTTCAACCGACCAGCCATGAATCCGGCCAGCGGCCTGACCAGTTCGGTCCGGCGCCGGTATTTCAAATGATGGATGGCCGCGCGCAACGCCTCTTCATACAAGCCGGCCGCCACGGCCCGATCAAAGGCCGGCGGCGATTTGAGGCAGGCGCCGCAGGCGTGCGCCGAGTCGGTCCCCGCCGGAAAAGGCTGGGCACACAACCGGCAGCGGGCTTCGGGCAAAGGTTTGATCCCGGCCTGGCAGGAAGCGCAGAAATCATGCGGCCCCCAGCCTTCGCCGGCCGCATGAAAGGTTCCACACAGGGGGCACCGCGGCGGGCAAACCAAGTCCACCAACCCGGCCGGGAGGAGGTGGAACCAGACCGCGGCCTTCTTCATGGCACACCAGCCTAAAGGCCAGAGTCGGGGACGGCCCCTCTTTTCAGTTCATCAAGATAGGAAGCCGGAGGTCTGTACCGGGAACGCCGGTTGTGCCAGCCCACGAACTCTTCCCAAGTAACTTCGGGCCGAATACCCGGGCAGTTGTTCTTGGCGGCCTCGAATCCTTCCCGGAAATGAAGGGGGCCGTAAAAGAACGGCCAGTCCCGGCACATGACCGGCTTGGCCGCGTGGATCAGGCAGATATTGGTCCGTCGGTCCAAAAGCAGGCAATAACCGTCCTGATCCGTTTTCAAGGACAAGAGGCCATGCCGGGGTTCGGTGTAACGGCTCACGAAGTCAACGAACGGCACGCCCAGCAGACGGGCCGGGGCTTCGACCGCGTCCGGGGCGATGAATATACCGCCCTCGCCGCGGCAGCATTCCCCGCAGCCCCGGCACTCGAAGACATCTTCCCGCCCCTCTTCCGCCATATTTCCATGGCTATTCATGTTTTCGTGCCCGACCGGCGCTCGGCCCCGGCTTCAACCAATTCCTTTGCCTCAGGCCCGAAGCCGCCCTCATCCGGCCACGGGGCGATTGACCAGAGGAGGCTGTCCGGTGGCTTCCAGCACGGAACGCCACAGCACGCCGCCAAGTTGGATTTTCTTGCGGGAAGCCGTGGCCGCCTTGATCGGGACGTGCACGTACTGGTTGTTCCACTGGCCGATGAGGATGTCGGTTTTACCGGCCATGGCCGCATGGACGGCCTTCTGGCCGAGGAAGCTGCAATAGACCCGATCGCTGGCGTTGGCCGGCTGACTGCGGATCAAATAACTGGGGTCCATGTACTTCAGGTTGATCTCCAAGTCCTTTTTCTTGAAATACTCTTTTATCCGGTCGCACAGATAGGTGCCGATGTCCCCCAGGCGTCTGTTGCCCGAGGCGTCGAAAGCCTCTTTTTCCTCGAGGAAGAACCTCTGGCCGGCGCCTTCGGCCACCACGATGACCGCGTGGCCGCGTTTCTTGAGTCTGGCCTCGAGATCGGCCAGCAGTCCGCCTTCGCCCTGCAAGTCAAAGTCGGACTCGGGAACAAGCACGTAGTTGGCTTCACCCTGGGCCAGGGAGGCCGTGGCGGCGATGAACCCCGACTCGCGACCCATGAGTTTGACCACGCCGATGCCGTTGGGCGCGCCCAGAGCCTCGGTGTGGGCGCTGCGTATCACCTGGGCCGCCGTGGCCACGGCCGTTTCAAAGCCGAAGGATCGCGCCAGCAGGTTGATATCGTTGTCAATGGTCTTGGGCACTCCCACTATCGCGATCTTGAGTCCTCTTTTCTTGATCTCCTCGACGATCAGGTGGGCGCCCCGGAGGGTCCCGTCGCCGCCGATGGTGAACAGAATATTGAAATTGAGGCGCTCCATCGAGTCCACCAGTTCCTCGATGGGGTAGAGTCCCCGCGAGGAAGACAGGATCGAGCCCCCGAACTCGTGGATATCCGACACCGTTTCCGGATTCAGGGTCACCAGGTCGTGACCATAGGCGGGTATAAGGCCCATGTACCCGTATTTCACGCCGAAGATGTTCCTGACGCCGTACAGATAATGCAGGGTGTGGACCAGGGAGCGAATCACGTCGTTCAAGCCCGGGCAAAGGCCTCCGGCCGTAAGCACGGCCGCCTTGGTCTTGGAGGGATCGAAGTAAATCTGCCGGCGCGGCCCGGCCATTTCGAAAGAAAATGGCGTCTTCTTCGTTTTCTGAGACTTGAGGTAGGAGTCCAAATCCACGTCAATCAGAATCCGGCAAGTCTCCTCGACAAAGACCCCGGTACAGTCCAGGCCTTCGCCCTGAGCGTGATAGGTATTGAACAGCGGTGAGGTGATCTTGGCCGGCCCCAGGTGTTCCACCTTGGTCCAGTCGTGATTCGCGGTTCCGGAGGAAGCCATGTTCCCTCCTTAAGCTTTTTATTGGCCGGGTTCGGCCAGGCCAACCCGGACCGATCCTGCGTTGGTCCGGGTTCGATTTTGAGACCAGGTTCGGATTTTGGCAAGAGATAGTTTTACAGGCCGGTTCGTCTCAGAGGAGGTTCAATTCGCGCAACAGGCCGGTCAACTGTTCGATCTCCCCGTCGTCCAGGCCCGGCTGGCCGGCGGCCAGGGCGGCCGAAGGCAGGATGTTCAGCAGCCGCAAGGCCTGTTTCAGGAAGGCCGCGGGCTTGGGCCGGTACAGTCGGTGCAAGGTTCGGGCGATGCGCCCGCTCTGCCAGATTTGATGCAGATGATCGGGGTAGAGGCGCTGGGCGTCGAAGACATTCAAGGAAGAGCCCACCACGTCGGCCCAGGCCTGGGGTACCAGATTGGCCCCGCACGACACCAGGCCGGACGAGGACGGGCTTTCCAAGAAATTGGTTTCGTCGCCATCGTAGAATCGAAAGCCCGCTCTGAGTTTCAAGGCCCGCTGGTAGTTCAAGGCGCGGTTCAGACGCCCTTGAAAGACCAGTCCGACAATCTGTTCGTTGGTCGAAATCTTTTTCAGGATTTCGGTGCGGAGATTCTTGTGATGGAGGCCGGGCCGGGCCGCCGCCGAAACAACCGGGTCGGTGGAGACGACCAGCCGCCGCCGGGTGATTCGTCCGAGGCGGCTCAGGTGTTGCGGCAGATTGCGGTTGCCCCGATAGACCAGGGGCGTCAGCAGGAAAAAAACCGTGGTCTTCACCGGCGACGCCCCTAGCAGCCGTTCGGCCCTGGTTAACAATTCCAGGGTATCCTCTTCCGTCCGGCCGGTTACTTCGAAAAAAAGGGCCGTCGGGTAAGAGCAGGCCTCGACCGCCGCGGCCAGGATTTCCAGCCGTTCCTCCGCCTCTAAAAAGAAGGCCTCGCCCGTCACCAGGCTGCCGGCCAGAAAAGCCGAAATTTCACTGGTGAGCCGCCGCATTAGCCCGATCAGGACCTCGGCGTCGGGCCTTCCGCTCCGGTTCAAGGGCGTCACCAGGTTGGCGATCAGACCTCGAGGGGGGTAATCCATCATATCTAGGGTTTCACGTTATTGAATCTGAACCGGCCGCGGCCCAGCAGGTCATGCAAATGGATCAGCCCCAAGAGGCGCTGGGCCTGATCCACGATGGGCAGAACGGTTATTTCATGGGCCTGCATGATATCGAGGGCCTCGGCCGCCAGTTTGTCCTCGGTGATGGTAATAGCGGAACGGGTCATCAGACGGCTGACCGCCTGATCGGGCAAGCGGCCGGATCTAACCACGGTCCTACGGAGATCGCCGTCGGTAAAAATCCCGCGTAAAACCTTTTTAGGGCCGATCACCAATAGAACGCCCAGATTGCTCCGGTTCATCACCCGGACCGCCTCTTTCATGGGCGTGTCCTCCGTCACCGAGGGCACGCGGCGGCCGGTGATCATGACCTGGCTGACTTGGACGGAAAGCCTCTCCCCCAGGCTGCCGCCGGGGTGCAACCGCCGGAAATCATCCGAGTTGAATCGCTTTTTGTTCAAGAGGGCCACGGCCAGGGCGTCGCCCAGGGCCAGGGCCGCCGTGGTCGAGGCCGTGGGCGCCAGGCCCAGCGGGCAGGCTTCCCGGGCCACGGCCGCATCCAGGACCAGGTCGGCGGCCGCGGCCAAAGTCGAGCTCGAGTCGCCGGTCAGGGCGATGATCTTGGCCCCCAGCCCCTTGACGCTGTCCATGATGGCGTTAATCTCGGGTGTCTCACCGCTGTTCGAGACGGCCAGAACTATATCGTCCCGCAGAACCATGCCCAAGTCGCCGTGCCTGGCCTCGGCCGGATGCAGAAAGATGGAAGGCGTGCCGGTGCTGTTTAAGGTGGCCGATATCTTGCGGCCGACCAGGCCCGATTTGCCTATGCCGGTGACTATCACCCGGCCCCGGGAGCCGTAAATCAGGTCCACCGCCTCGGCGAAACCCTGTCCGATCCGGTCTATCAGGCCCAGGAGGCCCTCGGCCTCGATCTTCAATACTTCCTTGGCTTGCTTGATGATCGGGTTCACCATGGACGGACCAGGGCTTTCAACAGGTTTCCAGTCCGAATTTGGAAAAATCCGCGTCGGGTTCGATCGGATACTCGCCGTTGAAACAGGCCAGACAGAAGGTGGGCTCTTTGAAACCGGTGGCCTCGACCATTCCCTCCAGGCTTAAATAGTGCAGGGAATCCAGCCCCACGAAGTGGGCCACTTCCTCCACCGACTGTTGGGCGGCGATGAGTTCGCCTCTTCGGGAGAAGTCTATGCCGTAATAGCAGGGGAAACGGGTGGGCGGGCAGGAAACGACCATACGCACTTCCTTGGCTCCGACCTGGCGCAAGGTTCTGACCCGGGTCCGGCTGGTGGTGCCGCGAATGATGGAGTCTTCCACGATGATCACTTTTTTGCCCCTTAATGTCTCCTTGACCGGATTGAGTTTTATCCGCACGCCGAAGTCCCGCATGGACTGGGAGGGCTGGATGAAGGTCCGGCCGACGTAATGATTCCGGATCATGCCCATTTCCAGGGGGATGCCGCTGGCCTGGCCGAAACCGATCCCGGCGTAGATGCCCGAGTCCGGGAACGGCAGGGTCAGATCGCCTTCGAGGTTCGAGTTTTCCTCGGCCAGTTTGCGGCCCAGGCGTTTCCGGACCGCGTAGACGTTGTGACCGAAGATGTTCGAATCCGGCCGGGCGAAATAGATGAATTCGAAGATGCAATGGGTCTTCCGGACTTGAACCGGCAGGAAGACCGATTTCAAGCCGTGGGCGTTGATCAGGACTATTTCTCCCGGCTCCACGTCGCGGACGTACTCGGCCTCGACCAGGTCCAGGGCGCAGGTTTCCGAGGATATCACCCAACCTCCGCCCTGGAGCCGGCCCAGGCAGAGCGGCCGGAAGCCGTTGGGATCACGGGCGGCGATGAGCGTGTCCTGGGTCATTATTCCCAGGGAAAAGGCGCCCCGGGCCTGGAGCAGGGCCTGGCTCAAGGCCTCGGCCAACCCGTCGTTCAAATGCCGGACCAGCAGATGGACGATGAGTTCGGAATCCATGGTGGTCTGGAGTATGGAGCCTTGGCTTTCCAACTGCCGCCTCAGGCTCAGGGAGTTGGTCAGGTTGCCGTTGTGGCCCAGGGCGATGGGATGGCCGCCGTAGTTGACCAGGAACGGCTGGGCATTGATCAGGATGGACGAGCCGGTGGTCGAGTAACGGACGTGTCCCAGGGCGATATGGCCCTTCAACTCGGCCATCACCCTTTCGTCAAATACCTCGGAGACCAGGCCCATGCGCCGGTGTTCGCACACCTGGTGGCCGTTCGAAGCCACGATGCCCGCGCTCTCCTGGCCGCGGTGCTGCAGCGCGTAGAGTCCGAAGTAAGTCAGCTTGGCCGCGTCCGGATGGCCGTACACGCCGAAGACCCCGCAGGCTTCCCTGGGACCGTCGCAGGACCGGAAGGGCGGGCGGGCGCCGCTCATGGCCGCCCCGCCAGGTGATGATATTCCTGCAGGCTTTTGACCGCCGGCCTGGCCTCGTTACGCAAGGCCTGGCAGGCCTCGGCCGTGGCCAGGGCCCCGGTCATGGTGGTGACATACGGCACCTTGTGCAGTAAAGCCGTCCGCCTCATGCTCATCGAGTCCTTGACCGTGCGTTCGCCCAGGGAAGTATTCACTATCAGGGCTATGGAATGGTCCTTGAGCATGTCTATCACGTTGGGCGAACCTTCATAAACCTTCATGATCGTTTCGACTTCCAGGTTTTCCGCCCTGATCACGGCCGCCGTGCCCCGGGTGGCCATCAATTTGAAGCCCAGGTCGGCGAAGCGTCTGGCCACCTTGGCCGCCAGCTTCTTGTCCCGATCCCGGACGCTGATGAAGACACTGCCCCGGATCGGCAGCATCTGCCCGGCGGCGAGCTGGCTCTTGGCAAAGGCCAGTCCGAAATGATCGGACATGCCCATGACCTCGCCCGTGGATTTCATCTCCGGCCCCAAAATAGTATCCACGCCCGGGAAACGGTTGAAAGGAAAGACCGCCTCCTTGACCGAAACGTGATCGGGCTCGGCCTCGGTGCGCAGGCCCAGATCGTCCAGGGTCAGGCCCAGCATGATCTTGGTGGCCACCTTGGCCAGGGGCACGCCGGTGGCCTTGGAGACGAAAGGCACGGTCCTCGAGGCCCGAGGGTTCACCTCCAGGACGTAAAGAGTCTCATCCTTGACCGCGTATTGGATGTTCATCAGGCCGATCACGTTCAGCTCGGCGGCCAGGGCCCGGGTGGCCGACTTGATCCTGGACAAGAGGTCCGGGCTCAAGGAACGGGGCGGCAGCATGCAGGCCGAATCCCCGGAATGCACGCCGGCCTCCTCGATATGCTCCATGATCCCGCCGATGAAGGTCCTATGACCGTCCGAAACCGCGTCCACGTCCAGTTCGATGGCGTCTTCCAGAAACTTGTCTATCAGGATGGGATATCCGGGTGAGGCCTCCATGGCGAAACGCACGAAACCGACCAGCGATTCCGGTTCATAGACGATCTCCATGGCCCTTCCGCCCAGCACGTAGCTGGGTCTGACTACCACCGGATACCCGATCTCGGCCGCCACCTGGATCGCTCCGGCCACGCCTAGGGCCGTGCCGTTGGGCGGCTGGAGCAGATTCAGTTTCCTTAGCAGAACCTTGAAGCGTTCCCGATCCTCGGCCCGGTCTATCGAATCGGGCGAGGTCCCGAGTATCCTGACCCCGGCTTGATGGAGCGGAACGGCCAGGTTCAGGGGCGTCTGCCCGCCGAACTGGACGATCACGCCCTTCGGCTTCTCCGCCTCGAGCACGCTCAAAACGTCTTCCTTGGTCAGGGGCTCGAAGTAGAGGCGGTCGGAAGTGTCGTAGTCGGTGCTGACCGTTTCCGGATTGGAGTTGATCATGATGGATTCGACGCCCATCTCCCGCAGGGCGAAGGAAGCATGGACGCAGCAATAGTCAAACTCGATACCCTGGCCGATCCGATTCGGGCCGCCGCCCAGGATCACCACCTTCTCGCGGTCAGAGGACCTGACCTCGGTTTCAGCCTCGTAGGTGGAATAATAATAGGGCGTATAGGCCTCGAATTCGGCCGCGCAGGTGTCCACCAGCTTGTAACAGGGCCGCAGACCCAGGGACAGCCTTTCCACGCGGATTTCGTCCTCGGTCCGGCCGGTCAGATGGGCCAGTTGCACGTCCGAGAACCCGTCGCGCTTGGCCCGGAGCAGGTCCTCGGCCAGGGACGGGCGGTCCTCCGGGTCCCGGCTCCCGTTCAGGCGGCCGGACAGACCGGCCCAACGGTCCCCGCTGTCCACGAGTTCCTGGAAATGATGCAGAAACCAGGGGTCAATGGCGGTGAGCCGGTAAACCTCCTCGACGGTAAAACCGGCCTTGAAGGCCGCCCCCAGATAAAAGACCCGCTGGGAATTGGGCGTGGCCAGCCGGGCCCGGATTATCTCGGGCCTGACCAGTTCGGGGTCACGGTCCAACAGGTTCCGGCCGTCCCCGTAAAGGCCGTAACGGCTGATCTCCAGGGAGCGCAAACCCTTCTGCAGGGCCTCCTTGAAGGTGCGGCCTATGGCCATGGTCTCGCCCACCGATTTCATGGAAGTGGTCAAAACGTCTTCCGTACCCGGAAATTTCTCGAAAGTCCAGCGCGGTATCTTGACCACGCAGTAGTCAATGGTCGGCTCGAACGAGGCCATGGTCTCCCGGGTGATGTCGTTGGGAATCTCGTCCAGGGTGTAGCCCACGGCCAGCTTGGCCGCCAGCTTGGCGATGGGGTACCCGGTGGCCTTCGAGGCCAGGGCGCTGCTGCGCGAAACCCGGGGGTTCATCTCGATGACCACCATCTCGCCCGTCCGCGGGTGCACGGCGAACTGAATGTTGGACCCGCCCGTGTCCACGCCTATTTCCCGGATGATGGCGATGGCCGCGTCGCGCATATGTTGGTACTCGCGGTCGGTCAGAGTCTGGACCGGGGCCACGGTGATCGAGTCGCCCGTGTGGACCCCCATGGGGTCCACGTTCTCGATCGAGCAGACGATGACCACGTTGTCGGCCCGGTCCCGCATGACCTCGAGCTCGAACTCTTTCCAGCCGATAATGCTTTCCTCGAGCATGATCTCGCGGATGGGGCTCATGTCCAGTCCGAAGGCGGCCATCGAGGCCAGCTCGGACGGATCGTTGGCCACCCCGCCGCCCGTGCCGCCCAGGGTGAAGCTGGGCCTGATGATCAGGGGCAAGCCGATCTCGGCCGCCACCCGGCCGGCCTCTTCCACGCTCCGGGCGATGCCGCTCCTGGGCACGCGCAGATTGATCCGCCGCATGGCCTCGCGGAACAGTTCCCTGTTCTCGGCCTTCCTGATCACGTCCACCGTGGCCCCGATCATCTCCACGCCGAAGCGGTCCAGCCACCCCTGTTCGGCCACGGCCACGGCCGTGTTCAATCCGGTCTGGCCGCCCAGGGTGGGCAGGAGCGCGTCCGGTCTCTCCCGTTCGATGACGGCCGCCACGTACTCAGGCAGGACCGGTTCCAGATAGGTCCGGTCGGCGAACTCCGGGTCGGTCATGATCGTGGCCGGATTGGAATTTATAAGGACGACCTCATAACCTTCGTCCTTGAGGGCCTTGACGGCCTGGGTGCCTGAATAATCGAATTCGCAGGCCTGGCCTATGACTATCGGCCCGGACCCGATCAGCAGAATCTTGTGGATGTCCGTTCGCTTGGGCATGACGACCCTGATTGTCCCGGTTTCAGGAACTCATGTTGGTGATCAATTTCAGGAAGCGTTGAAAAAGATAGGCCGCGTCGTGGGGACCGGGGCTGGCCTCGGGATGATACTGCACCGAAAAGAAACCGTGCCTTTCGCTGGCCATGCCTTCCAGGGTCTGGTCATTGAGGTTCACGTGGGTCAGTCTCACGTCCTGGCCGGCCAGGGATTCGATGTCCACGGCATAACCGTGGTTCTGGCTGGTGATTTCAATCCGGCCGGTGGTCAGGTCCTTGACCGGTTGATTGGCGCCGCGGTGGCCGAACTTCAGTTTGAAGGTCCGGCCGCCGAGGGCCAGGCCGAGGAGTTGATGCCCCAGGCAGATGCCGAAAATAGGTTTCTGGCCCAGCAGGGCGCGTATGTTTTCATAGGCGTAGCCGACCGCGGCCGGATCGCCGGGGCCGTTGGACAAAAACACCCCGTCCGGTTCATAACCCAGGATTTCCTCAGGACCGGTGGCGGCCGGCACGACCAGGACGTCGGCGCCCGTTCGGACCAGCGACCGGAGAATGTTGTATTTAATGCCGTAGTCCAGGGCCACTATCCTGGCCCGGCCCCGGCGGCGCCGCCAATCTTCCGGGGCCCCCGGTCCGTCGTCCGGCCCGCCGCCCTCTTCCCCCGGTCGCCAGATATATGGCCGCGGACAGGTGACGTCCCGCACCAGGTCCCGGCCGTCCAGGCCGGGCGCCTGGCGGGCCTTTTCCACCAGGGAGTCCGCGTCCAGGTCCAGGGTGGACATATAGCCCATCATGGCCCCCTGGGTGCGCAGGTGTTTGGTCAGGGCCCGGGTGTCTATACCGGTCAGGCCCAGTTTGCCGGCCGACAACAGGTAATCGGCCAGGCTGCGCCTCGAGCGCCAGTTGCTGGGCGCGGGATGATACTCCCGGAGGATGAAACCCTCGACCCGGATGGCGGCGGACTCGACGTCCTGATCGTTGACCCCGTAATTACCCACGTGGGGATAGGTCATGGCCACGATCTGTCCGGCGTACGAAGGATCGGTGAGGACTTCCTGATAACCGGTCATCGAGGTGTTGAAACAGATTTCACCCCAGGTTTCGCCGGGACCGGTGAAGGAGTAGCCGGAAAAGACCCGGCCGTCGGCCAGGGCCAGCAGAGCTTTTAAGAGTTCCAATCCGCGTCCTTTTGCCTAAAAAGTAAATCGATCACGGCCTAATGTTAATAGCAGGTTGGCCGGCCCTTGTCCATAGCCAGAAGGTTCAAGGCCAGGTCGGCCAGACGGCCGGCCGCGCCCTGGTGCCCGGCCAGGGCCCGCCGGCCGGCCTGGCCCAGACTCCGCGCCTTCTCGGAGTCGGCCAGCAGTTCTCTGACCGCCTCATACAGGTCGTCCGGTCCGGTCACGGCGCGGCCGGCGCCGGAAGCCTCCAATAGTTCCCGGGCATCCAGGAAATCTTCCATGGAAGGTCCGTACAGGACCGGCACGCCCCAGACGGCCGGTTCCAAGGGATTCTGGCCGCCCCGCTTGACCAAGCTGCCGCCGCAGAAGGCCGCGTTGGCCAGACCATACAAGAAAAACAGCTCGCCCATCACGTCCACCAGGGTCACGTCCGGCGCGGGAAGGGGCGTCTGGTCCGCCCGAGTTCGCCTGGCCCAGGAGCAGCCCCGACGGCGGATCAGGTTTTCGATTTCACGGCTGCGCTCGACGTGACGAGGGGCGATGATCAGGTGCAGGTTCGGAAATTCGTCCCGGAGCCGGAGGTAGGCTTCCAGGACCTGGGCCTCTTCTCCGGAGCGGGTGGAACCGGCCACCAGCACCGGCCGGGCCCGATCCAGCCCCAGGGATCGCCGGAAATACTCGAGCCGCTCGAAATCGGCCCGCTCCCACAAAAGGTCGTACTTGGCGTTGCCCTCGACCCGGACCCTGGCCGGAGAGGCGCCCAGGGAGATGATCCGGTCCGCGTCCTCGGGCCTGATCATGGCCATCAAGTCCAGATGCTCGAGAACTTCCCTGATCAAGAAGCCGACCTTCCGGTACCCTTTCACCGATCGAATCGATATCCGGCCATTGGCCAGCATTACTTTGGCCCCGCCTTCTTTAGCCGCCTTCAGGAAGTTGGGCCAGAGTTCGGTCTCCAGAACGATGACCAGGTCGGGCTGGAGACGGGACAAGGCCCGGCCCGGGCTGCCGAAGGCGTCCAGGGGAAAAGCAAAGACCGGGCACGGCAAGGACGACCGGGCGGCCGACAGTCCGGTCGAGGTGGTGGCGGTCAGCCAGATGGTCAAGTCCGGCGCCCGCTTGGTCAAAGCCTGAATCAAAGACGCCGCCACGCGCACTTCGCCCACGCTGGCGGCGTGAATCCAGACGCGGCCGCGGTTGGACCGGGTCAGCCGGGGCGCCAGCCCCAACCTTTGGGGCCAGTGGCCTTGGAGGCGTCCTCGCAAGGCGGCGCCGGCCGCGGCTACGGGAAGGGCCAGATGCAGGATGGCGTTGTAAAGAAGATAAGCTGGACTCAAGCGGCTCACCCGGCTAAGACTTGTGAAATCAAACGACCTTATATAGACTAAGAGTATCGAGTCAAGGACAAAGGGCTGGTCAGGCGGCCGCCGACCGCCCGGAAAAGATGCCAAGCCGATGAACAGATTGATCCTGCTCGGAACCGTCCACCGCGACCCTGACGGGAAGAAAAGGCTGTTGCGCTTCCTGGAAGAGATTGACCCCACGGCCATCAGCCTGGAAGTAAGCCCGGCCTCGATAACACTGCGCCGCCAATGGAGCCATGACTGGCTGGCGCTTTTTCGACACCGCCTGGCCGAGATCAGCCGGAACACCGGCCAGAAGCGCCGGCAGATCCTGGCCGGGCATGGCCTGCACGGAGTCTTCGAATATCTGCGCCTGCCCTATGAATACCGCGCCTCCCTGGCCCATGCCCGCCGTCGCGACCGGCCCGTCTTCCTGCTGGACGACTCCAGGCTGGCCGAATCCTATCTGTCCCGGGTGGAAAGGGAAATACTGGGCAAGGACAACCTGACCCTGCTGGCCAAAGAGCGGCGGGAAAGAACCTTGGCCGAGGAAGTGGCGGCCGAATACGTCAAGGCCTCCCGCCTGGTCTTGAATCAGAACGCCGCCCCCTCCAGCCTGGAAGGTCTGCCCCGTGACCAGGAACACTGGACGGCGCGGGAAGAGTCCCTGGCCAGGAAGCTGCGCCTGCTCCACCAAGGCCTGGTCAAACGCGCCGGCCAGAGGATATCCGGAAAGGAACTATCGGCCGGTCTGATCATCGCCGCCGACGCGGTGGCCCACATGCCGGAAACAACGTTCCTGCGACCGGACCTGACCCATCTGTACATCGGCGGTTGGGAACATCTGATCGAAGACGAGGCCGGACATTCCTTATACTGCCGGCTCAAGGACATCGGGCCGGAAAGAATGCTTTGCCACCGTCCGCGGCTTTAACCCGGCTTTTCCCGACCTAGAAATTAAAGAGTTGGACCGGGCTTGACAGGCCCGCGTCTTGACGTTATAGTTCATAGCATGAACTATAACGAACCGGCCCAACCGCCCGAACCGACCGAGTCCCAGGTCCGGCAGTTCCGGGAACTCATGACCCGCCTGCATCAATGCTGCCAGGAAAGGTCCCGGTACCAGAGCGAACGCTTCGGCCTGCCCGAGGCCGAACTGAGATGCCTGCTGCATTTCACCGAGGAAAAGTACCTGACCCCCAAGGGCCTGGCCCGGAGACTCAACGTGGCCAAAAGCCGGGTGACCAGACTGGTCGAAGGCCTGCTCGACCGCAAAATGATTCAGAGGCTCAAGGATCCGTCCGACGCCAGGGTCGTCCTGCTGACGCTGACGCCGGCCGGACGGAAAAAATGCCGGGCCATCGACGATTTCGTCCGGCTGATCCACCGGGAAACCCTGACCAAACTGTCCCCGACCCAGATCGGCGCGCTGCTGGCCTCGCTGAAACTGCTGGAGTCGTCCCTCGAGTCGGTCAAGGACCTGATGACCTGACGGCCGCGGGAGAGGAAAACTGTTCACCCTGCGGGCGTCCGGCCGCCGGAACCGGGGTCGGCCCGGGGTTGGCGCCCGCCTGAACTCGGACGATTTAGTTAACTTCATTAACTTATTATTGACCTGAAGGAGGTAAAACTATGGACGAGAAAAAGGAACGAGCGGCCTTGATCTGTTCCCGGGATTCGCTGGACGGGGCGTACCCCGCCTTGATCCTGGCCGTCAACGCGGCCCGCCAGGGTCTGGAGGCCAAGATCTTCTACACCTTCATGGGCCTGCGGCTGCTCCTCAAGGGCGGCTTCGACCGGGCCAAGTTCATACCGCCCGGCGTCATGGGCGCCATTCCCGGCATGTCCCTGATGGCCACCGGCATGATGAAGGGCAAGGTGGAAAAGGCCCAGATTCCCAGCCTGCCGGAGTTGGCGGAAATGGCCCAGATCGAAGGCGTGCAACTCATAGCCTGCCGGATGACCATAGACATGATGGAAATAAAGGAACAGGACCTGATCGAGGGCGTGGTGACCTGGAACGCCGAGGAGTTCGTGAAATACGCCAAAGACGCCAAGCTCTGCCTCTTCACTTGAACCCGGCCTAGGGTCCGCGTTATCATCCGGGCATGCCGGAATCGCACGAGGCTGACCCCGGATACGTGGTCGGCCTGGGACAGGCTTCCATGGATTTCCTCGGCCAGGCCCCGGAATACCCGGCCGCGGACTCGAAATGCGAACTGACCGGGCTGACCATCCAGGGCGGCGGTCCGGCGGCCACGGCCATGGTGACCTTGAGTCGCCTGGGCCGGCGGGCCGCGATCATCGGCGCGGTGGGAGACGACGACTCCGGCCGCTTCATCCGGGACGGCCTGATCAAGGAAAAGGTGGATGTCTCCCGCCTGACCATCGTTCCCGGCGGCCGGTCCCAAACCGCCTTCATCGTCATCAGTCCGCCGGCCCGGCGGGCCATCTTCTGGCATCCCGGCCTGGGCACCGACCTATCCCCTGAAACCCTGGACCTGGAATTCATCCGCCAGGCCCGGCTCCTCCACGTGGACGGGCTCAAGCTGGCCGCCTCCCTGCTAGCGGCCCGTACTGCCAGGCAGGCCGGCCGGCCCGTAACCTATGACGCCGGCACCCTCCGGCCCGGCTGCCTGGACCTGGTCGCCTCGAGCGATTATTTGATCTGCTCGGAAAAGTTCTTCTCTTCTTTCCATCAAGGGCCGGATATTAGGGCCGGCCTGGCCCGCCTCCTCGACCTGGGCCCCCGGCAGGCGGTGGTGACCCTGGGCTCCAGGGGCAGCCACGGTTTCGACGGCCGGGACTGCCTTTATCAGCCCGCCTTTCCCATCGCAGCCGTGGACACCACCGGCGCGGGCGACGTGTACCACGGGGCCTATATCCACGGAATTCTGTCCAGCTGGGACATGGCCGCCTGCATGCGCTTCGCCTCGGCCGCGGCCGCGCTGAAATGCCGCCGGATCGGCGGCCGGGCCGGTATTCCGAGATTGGAGGAAGTCAGGCGGTTGTTGGGGGAAGCGTCTTTTTGAAACAGATAAATGAGGAAACGCATTGCTGTATTTACTCAGGCGCTTTTGAAGTCGAGGAAAATGGTTTCTTCATGGGCCAGAGTGTCAGCGGCGAAAGCAATTGCCGCCTTAATGTCCTCGCCGGTCAAATTGGGATAAGCTTCCAGGATGTCCGCTTCGGTCGCTTCCTCGCTCAACTTGCGTAATATCAGTTCCACGGGAATGCGAGTCCCGCGAATTACCGGCTTGCCCAACATAATTTTTGGGTTTATTTCAATTCGATCGGTGATGGCCATGATTCTTCTCCTTGCATTGTTGGCTAGCGAGAAATCGCCAGAAGCATGGCGTCCACTAGACGCTTCTCCTCACTACCCCAAGGATATAGCACCGAAAGGGCGTTTGCCAGTCTGAGAAAATCCGGACCGTGTTCCTGTTCGGATTTGATAATCGCCCGGTGAGCGTAATATTGTCCGCCGGCCTGAAGGAGCATGGCCGCACGGACTCGGTCGAGGGTGGTGGCCTCGCGCATGGCAACGCCTAGGACAACCGATGGGTCCACGGTGATTTTCCGGCGTCCGCGTCCACGAATTTTCGAAGCCGGCTCCTGGTTCAACTCGGGGAAAAGCATCTGTTGCAGGTCCTGGCGAGGGTCCTTCTCGATCCAGTCGGCGACGCTCTCGGCCCCTTCCTCGCCAAAAAGTTGCTTGGCCCGTTCCGAAACGGCCAGCAAGCGCACCACGCCTTTCTTAGTCTCGATCACCCTATTTTCCCATTTGGGCAGTTCGATGCCCAAGGGTTGAGCGAAGCGGCGCACCACGTCGAAGACCAGGCTGTAACCCTTGGCTTTGCCCCTGGATGCGTCGTCTTCGGCATCACTGCTTTCACTCACTTCTTCGTCTGGTTCATCTAGACCCTCACCCTGCCCTCTCCTAGCGGGAGAGGGTAAAGCATTTGCCATACCCTCTTTACCCCCTCTCCTTCCCCCTCTCCCTCTGGGAGAGGGATGGGGTGAGGGATTTTCTCCATTGGTCAACTGAAGCGCCCAGAGGAATAAGGCGGTCAACCGGGCGTCTTCTTCCAGCACACCGGCCATGCCGTTCCGGGCCTGGGCTTCTTCCGTGCCGAGGATGTTCTGTAGCGCTGTCCGACCAACGGTTTCCCAGACATAAGCGAGATAACCCCGTTTATGCGGTTCCTTGGCTTCCGGGTCGCCACCCAAGTGGATAAGGCGTCCTTCGGCATCTTCGACCTTGGAATACCGGCTGTATATTTCCAGGGCCGGGCCTATGCAGGCAAAGACCAAATCCGCGCCGCGAACGCCTTCAACTTGGAGCCTCTCCATCCAGTTGCCGACACGCTTGGGAAGCTCACGGAGCACTTCACCCCAGTCACCGATAGGTGCATCTTCGGGACGTGGACGGCAAACTAAGTGGACGCTGGTGGCGAGGGCGGCGGAGTCACGGGCTCTGAGACGCGAAGTCATTTCAGTGGCTATTGGCCAGGAACCTGTGATTGTCCAGCCGCCTTGAATCATACCAGAGAGGAGCGCCTCCCAGCCCTCCGTTGTTTTATGTGCAAAGACGACTGATCCGACGCCGTCTTCCTAAAGCACCCTGCGACCTTCGGCGAAAGCTTTGGCCATCGTTCTTTCGAAAAAGACTCGGTCCTTAGGTTTTCCATCTTTTTTTTTGGTTTCGTCTTGTACTGCTTCGCGTATCTTAGGTGACAACGTATTGAATGAATCGAAAGGGTCACGCAACAATGGGTTGTCGTGTAACGTCCGCTTGAGCCAAACCAGGAAAAAATCTGATAAATCGGAATAAGGAATGGCATCGTAGTAAGGCGGGTCGGTGAATTAGATGTCAACACTTTCGGAAATCCCTGGGAATTCCACAGCATCGGCGATCTGTGCTTGCCCAGCATGCGAATTGGGAGATGAGAGTTTAATTACATCGGTTACTAGCTCATAGCCGCTTCGCCAATTTCCGGGTGCCTCAGCGGTAGGCACAATCTCGGCAAAGTCCCATACGATAGGAAGAGCCTGACGCCCAAAGGTATGTTGCATCTTTTCAGCAACTGCATTCCAGCGCGTACAGTGCATATCACTCATTGCAACTCTACTGAATGCACAAGCAAGAAGGCGTTTAATGGCATAATCATCCGAACCGATAAAAGCCACAACGTCCCGGAATTTCACCAACCCCACCTTTTGCCGCGCCGTAAACAGGTCGCCCCACTGGAGCATGCCGTATTTTTGAACACTGAAGGCGCGTCCTGCTCCAGAGCCACCACCGGCGGGCGTCGGCTCATCCGGCACGGGGCAAAGCCCCTTTTTCCCGCCACGTTCCCATTCATCGAGAATTGACTTGAGTTTTAGTTCCGCCTTCCAGACGGCTTGGTAGTCTTGCGCATTGGGAAGACGGTAATGACGGCCTGTCTCACCGGGCCGGAGTGTGACCATGGCCAGGAGCCGGGCGCCGCCGACGCAGTTGTGTGAAGAACCCTCACCCTGCCCTCTCCCAGAGGGAGCGGGTTTTAAGAGAGAGTCGTTTTGTGAGAGAGCGGGGTTTCGGACAACCTTGTATTTGAGCGCTCTTTTTCGATTAGCCTTCTTGCAGAGCCAGAACGACCGCATAAGCGGTATCTCGGCCCCGCAGTTGGGGGACTCGCATTTCACCGTCCGCGCCCAAAGATAGGCAATGGGCTTGGCTCCGTCCGGGTCTTTTGGGTAGAACGCGGCCAGTTCCTTTTCCGCCGCTTTCTTTATTTCCTTGCCCACGCGGCGAAGTTCTTCGGCCAATTCCGGTCCGTGCCGGGGGATGTCCTCCAGCATGACCTTGAGAATCAAACAGGCCACGGGGTTCAGGTCACTGGCGAAGGCATCGCAGCCGATGCGAAGTGCTTCGAGAGGAATGGACCCGCCACCGGCGAAAGGGTCCACTACCAGCGGGGTTTCTTCGGGGTGAGCCGCCCTGACCAGAGACCGGGACGCCTCCAGATACATCTGGTTGGCCGCCAGGTCCCAGTTGGCGAAGTCACCTATGAACCGTAGCAGACTCCGCCTTAAACCATCATCGTCGGGTTCAAGCGCTTGCGGCAAGGGTGCCAGTATTCTCCTGGCTTCTTTCTTAAAGTCGGTCGGACAATGCGGGTCGCAAGGATCAGGCAGCAACAAGCCAAGCAGCATGGCTCGACACGCCGCTAAAGGTCGCCTGGCCCACCACAGGTGCAGCGTAGAAGGATGCCCATGCCGAATGGACTTCTCCCGCGCCGAGTGCTTCGACACCACGGCAATGGGAAAATCGACTTCGGCCAGGCGCTTACATTCCTTGGGGATCATTTGTCTGTTTCCTCTGCTAAGTCTTTGCTTTTAACTTGTTCCGATTATTCAGTGTTTTCTCTAAACTTATTAAGTAGTTGTACCGCGTTCTTTATTTGTTGATCCTCTTTGAATTTCCAAATACAGCGGTTCCAATAAGATTCGAGACTGCTTCTTGCATCAGAAGGATGATCTAAGAATGAAGAAGTATCTGCAAGTTTTTCGAAGCAATTTATTTGAGCTTGATCATCTATTGTCAAGTTATATTTACCATCCTTACTTAGGAGGATTTTCACAACTAGAGGGAAAGCTATCGATGCTAAAACCAAATGCTCGAGAGGACTCCACTGAGACGGTTTTTGGGATATGAGTTTGCCATGGGCGAAATCTCCCCTGATACTATAGAATTCCTTCATCCACTCATATCTAAGTGATTGGTCTTCCTTTGTCCATTGGTTAGAACGGCGGCTGGATTGATTGACTGGGATGGGCTTATTAGGCACCATAACTTTTACAAATTCTTTAGCTACATCTTTTGATTTCGGTTTGGCCCCAAGAACGTGCTCTATTGCACTACTTAGAAGTACCCATTCAACTTGGTAACGAAATCTATCGCTATCTGTGTTCGCTTGGTTAAAACACAATATAGCATTTTGCCAATACCTCCATTTGGAATCTCTTGACGAACGATATTCGATAAGAGATTGTAGTAAATTATCATCAATCGACACTTTATGGATAGAGTGGCAATGAATGGGAATTGAAAGTTTTATCTTATTAACAGACCAACCGCTTAGCGTTATGCCATTCCGTCTTTTCATTCTAATTGCAGTAAAATCTCGGCTTTTAAAACGATGGACATACATTTGAAAGCAATCGCTATTTGAATATGGCCCACTAGTAAAGTACTCTCGCTTTGCTAATGAACAGAAACAAGCTAAAGCGACCAGTTCATATGCCTCCTCAAATTCACCATCCTCCAATTCGTCAAGCCACGACTTTCCTTTGTAACCAACGATAGCCGCTTTATTAATTGGCTCTCCGCTAATGTCCCTGTATGTATTAAAAAAAGTATTAACGATAACATGATCAGAATTATTTAGCTTAGCCAGTTCTTCCAGTCTATTAAATGGCGAAATGATTATCTCACCCACTTCATAGGACTTATCAATTGGACACCAGGGCAAGAACATGAGCATCGACATTATTGCTTCCCTTCACTAGAAATCATAATTCTCCCCATACGGGGCTTTATCTTCCCTCACCATCATCGGCCTGGTCACGGCGTCCACTTCCAGCCAATAATGCTGAACTTTGGTCACTTCATGCCATCTGAACCTGGCCGGGTCCTTTATCGGATTTTGCTGATCGGGTTTATCATCGCAGTTAGTGACCACATACAGCCAATAGCAATTCCGGCGGCCTTCAGCCACCAGGCGTCCAATATATAGGCAATAGTCAAATTCCATTCTAAAACACCAGACAGTGTCTGGCAGATTTCCCATTGCTTTGGACATTAGTCCCAACCTTGCTACCCAATTCATTACCCAATTCATTCGGCATTACCCAATTGCCAATCAGCGGTTTTTTGCCAGCGGGCGTTCTGACCACGCCCAAGGCATTCAATTTGGTTTTTCTCCCGCAGGTTTTTGAGAACACGCCGGATCATATCCACGCTGACATTCGGACACCTGTTTTGAAGTTCGGCCACGCTGAACGGTCCGAGAGTTCTATCAATCGCGTGAAGCACTAGGCCTGTTTTTTCGCCCTTAGGACTCTGGAGTTGACCGAGGCGCTCTTCGAATTCCCGGTAGGCTGTCTTGATGATGAAAAGTAGGTAGTTGATATACGGCCAGGGATCGTGTTTACCCACGTGCCAGCCCTGGGAACTTTGCTCCAGGGTTTCGTAGTAGCGTTCCTTGTTCTGTTCGATAAGGCGCTCCAGGCTGATATACCGGCCGACCTCGAACCCTTGGCGGTAACATTGCAAGAGTAGAATCAGGCGCGAGACCCGCCCGTTGCCGTCGCGAAAAGGATGAATGCAGAGGAAGTCCAGGTTGAAGGCGGCCAAGAGCAGAAGGGGGTGGGCGGTGTGCTCCTCGATTCCGGAGTTGTAGAGTTCCAGCAGTTCCTTCATGCTGCCGGGGGTTTTGACGGCGATAACCGTCTTGAAGCGGACCCTGGAACGGCCGTCGGGATACCTTTCGATAATGTCGCCGTCCTTATCCTTGTATTTTCCGGCATCCCAGATATCCCCGCGAGTCAGGCGGTGCAGCTTTAAAATGGTCTCTTCGGATACTGGAAGTTTTCCACCCTGTTCATGAATCCAGGTCAGGGCTTGCCGGTAGCCCCGGACTTCCTCTTCATCCCGGTCCCGCGGGAGCGTTTTACCGAAAACAATGGTGCCGATCCGGGTTGGTTCGACTTCAACGCCTTCGATCCGGTTGGAGGAGACAGCACTTTCGATAAGGGCGTGCTCCCGAAGCGCCTTGAGACGTTGAGGAGATTGCCGGGTGAACAATTCCTGTTTGCCCCGCGCTTCCCCGAGATCGGCCAGATACCAGGCGGCAGCGGCCGGAATGGCGTCCAGTTGACGAGAAAAGAGCCGCAAGGTCATCATGGCCCGTTTTCTCCATACGGCGGATCATCTTCCCGCACCATCATCGGCCTGGTCACGGCGTCCGCTTCCAGCCAATAATGCTGAACCTTGGTCACTTCATGCCATCTGAATCTGGCCGGGTCCTTGATCGGATTTTGCAGTTCAGGTTCATCATCGCAGTTGGTGACCACATACAGCCAATAGCAGTCCCGGCGGTCTTCGGCCACCCGGCGTTCATTGGGCGTGAGCAGTATTGTGCCGGAAGCCGCTCCCAGTCCCTTGACCTCGATAAGTCGCAGTTCGCCGGAATTGAGGTCTATGCTGGTCAGGTCATAACCCAGGTTCTTTTCGTGAATATCGTATACTTCCCGGCCTTGTGACCGTTCATATTCCATGACTACCCGCATGGCCGTGGCTTCGGTTTTAAAATTGGGCTTGAGCCGCCTCACTTCCGGGTCTTCACGTTCCGGGTGAGGCAGAACCAGTAGACTGGTGATTCGTTCCACGGCCTGGAGGGTCAAGGAACGCTGTTGCCCCAACTCCCGTCGCCGACGGTCTCGTCGAGCCATTAGTTCCGCGTGCCGTGATTCCGCTTTGGCTAGACGGCCTTCCGCCCCCTGGACGTTTTCTTCCACTTCCGCCGCCGCTCGGCCGATTTCATCATCCGCCTTCTGAAGCAACTCAGTCAATGACAATTCGACGTGCTCGGCGATCCGGTCCACTTCCGCCAGGCGCTCGGCCCGGACTTCTTCAATGAATGGGGAAAGCGCCTGGTCATGCAGCCAGGTATAGGCTTCTTCCTGGTCCGCCACTGAAGGAAGCGGGTCCGGGGGGACAGCCAAGGTGAAATTGCCGATGATCGTGGGTTCGCATAATTTCGGCTCCTCCTCCGGGTTCAATTCAACGGCGAACAACCGCTCATGAATGACCCGTCCCAAACCGTCCACCACTCGGGCGCGATAGATGTCCAGGCGCGCCGGCTGTTCATGCTGAAGCGAATAGTAGCACGCCCCATGACTTAAGGATTCCTGGGCCAGCCCCAAGGTGTGGCGTCGAACGGCTTCGAAGAGGGGGTGGCCCGGTGTGACCCATTCCAGGTGTTTTTCATCGGCTGTTTCCCGGTCCGTGGTGCAGCGTGGATATTGATTGGCCAGGACCGGCAGCTTCCAGTCCGGGTCCTGTTCATGGGCTCTCAACGTGGAAGGCGTCTTTCCAGGATCAAAGGTGTGAAGGAGGTTCCTGGTTTCCTTGATGGCCAGGCCCGCGTATGGGGAAGCTTCCATGATGAACCGGGCGATGGTTTCAGGCACCACCCGGCGCTCCTGAGCCCTGGCCCGCCGCTCCACGAGCATTTCCAGGTTAAGCTTCTTCGCGGCCAGGCCTTCCAGGGCGTGTTGACAGATGGACCGGAACTGGCCTTCATCCACATCCCGCAGCAGCCGCTCTTCCAAGTCCACTTCCCCGAGTTTTCCGGAGTAGTAATCCCTGAGCACCCGTTCCACGTGGGCGGCGGGCAGGACTTCGCCCACCACGTTGAAGACCGCGTCGTCATCCAGGGCGTCCCGGATTTCCTGAAGTTTCTCAAGGAGTTTCTGAAGAATACGGCCTTCAATGGTATTGGCGGCCACGAAATTGAAAATCAGGCAGTCCTTGGTTTGTCCATAACGATGAATTCTCCCCATTCGCTGTTCCAAACGGTTCGGGTTCCAGGGGATATCATAGTTGAACAGGATATGGCAGACTTGCAGGTTGATGCCTTCCCCGGCTGCTTCGGTGGCCACCAGAACCTGGGTTTGGCCTTCCCGAAATTGCTGCTCCGCGAACAACCGGGTACCCGGTTCATCCCTGGAGCCGGCCTTCATGGCGCCGTGGATGGTCCCGACACGAAATCCCCATTGCTTTAAGTTCTCGACCAGATAATTCAGTGTGTCCTTGAACTCGGTGAAGAGCAGCAGGCGTTGCCGGGGATCGCTGAAGAACCCTTCATCCTGAAGCAGGTTTTTCAAACGGCTGAGCTTGGCCTCTAAATTGGCTTCTTCAACCGATTTGGCCTGTTTGGCCAGATCTTTCAACTCGGCGATTTCTTCGCGAACCTGATCCTCGTTTTCCGCCAAGGTGATGGCGTCCAGGATTTCTTCCAGGCGCTCCCGTTCGGTTTCCTCCATTTCTTCCAGTTCTTCGGGGTCCGGCCAGTCCGGCGGGGCGGTGCGCAGCAGTTCAGCCGCTCTCTTCAAACCGACATCAAGACGCGTGGCGCGGTTTTCCAGGGAACGACGAAGAGCATGAGTGCTCGAGGCCAAGCGGCGTTGGTAGAGCGCCATGAGGAAACCGACCGCCCGAGCCCGGGGGTCGTCGCCTCTGGCGGCGGCCCTGGCGCTCTGCTTCTTTACGAATCGGGTCACGTCCCGGTACAGATCGAATTCGGGTCCGTCAATATTGAACGTGACCGAATGGGGAATGCGCTTGGTGAAAATGCGCCGGGCCGACCAGGTTCCATCCGGTTGATGCTCCGGAAAATAAACCATGGCCTCCTTGGTCCGGCGTAGATAAAAAGGCGCTCTACGCCTGTTCATGGCTTCCTTGATGGATTTGACGTCGGCATAGGCGTCTTTATCCAACAACTGAAGGAAGAGCGTGAAATTGGCCGGATCGCCTTTGTGCGGCGTGGCGGTCAGCATCAGGTAATGATCCGTGGCGTCTCGCAGCAGTTCGCCAAGAGCATAACGGGCGGTCTTTTTTGACGGCGGAGTCCAGGACATCCGGTGAGCCTCATCCACGATGACCAAGTCCCAGTGCACCTGGCGAAGGCCAGGGAGGATATCATTTCTTTTGGCCAGGTCGAGGCTGGTAATGACCCGATTTTGCTCCAGCCATTGATTGACGCCGAACTGGTCCTTGATGTCCGAACTCTTCATCACGATGAATTTTTCGTCGAACTTTTCGTACAACTCCCGCTGCCATTGGAAAGAAAGATTGGCCGGACAGACGATCATGATCCGTTCGGCCAGACCTCGAAGCTTGAGTTCCCGAATGAGGAGACCGGCCATGATCGTTTTACCGGCCCCCGCGTCATCCGCCAGCAGAAACCGGACCTGAGCCAGTTTGAGCAGATAATCATAAATGGCTTCGAGTTGATGGGGCAGCGGGTCCACTCTGGAAATGGAAAGGCCGAAATAGGGGTCGAACTCGTAGGCGATCCCAAGGAGATAAGCCTGGAGGCCGAGCCGAATCAGAGCGCCGTCCCCGTCATAACGGACTTGATTATCAACGATCGTCAGAGATAACAAATCGGTTGGCGCGAGCGTCACCTTCCGGAACCGTTCCGACCTGATCCCGGACAGACCAAGGGTATAGCTGGACGGCCCGTTCGAACGAATGGTCTCGATTCGCATTGGTTCGTCAAACAACGGCCCGGTTAGAATTTGGCCTTCTCGAAGCTGGTCCAAACCTTTCATTCAGGCGAAATACCTCCCCTAGATAATTAAATTGATAATTTATCGGAAAAGTCACGGAATTTTGTCGCTCATCATCGCTTCTTGCTTCCCGGGGAATTTAAACGAATCGAAAAGTATGTCCCGGATTGGAACCGAATGGTTGAGCTACAGTCGTCTAACCCATCGTTCAATCGGATGCGCAAAGACCGCGCGCCGGTTAGCCGTGTGTTTGGCGCCACCGACGTTTAAGCCTAATGCCCCTCGACTAATTAATCCTCGAATGAGAAGGCGCGGCGGACGGCCTTCGTGCCGCTGGAGGCGAAGTCATAGGCTGCCTGCTCCGGCAGGTCCGCTGTGACGGTGACCCGGGCCACGCCAGAACGAGGCCAGGGTGTTACGCGCGGCCGGGTTCAATCTATAGCCTGGATATCGGCGTCTGTTGGCTTAGAGGTCAGGTCTTCTTCATCCTCGATGCAATCAACGATCAACGACCAGGACCTGGTTATAACCTCCGTGGAACAAGTGAGCAGACCGGGTGCGCTTCATGGCCAAAAAAAGTCGAGCGCCTCCTCACTTTCCCGTCCCGATGGTCAATAATGAAGACCTGACCTTCCGTTATTGCCCCCTGTTTAGATTACATTCAAGGCACGATGGCGAAAACGCGGGCCGGGAAGCCGGAGCCGCCCTTGGGCTTGGGCCAGGCCACCACTACAAAAGCGCCGGCTTCAGGAACCTGATCCAGGTTGGCCAGAAGCTCGATCTGGTATTTGTCCTGCTGGAGAATCCAGGCCTCCAGGCCGTAGTCGTCCTTGGTCACTCTCAATCCGCCGTCGGTGTCGGTGGTTTCGTGGCCCGTGGCCGTGACTTTGCGCTGGAGGTAAAGGTATTCCAAGACCTCCTTGCTCCAGGCCGGGTAGTGCAGGACGCCCTTGGCGTCGGCGTTCATCATCTTTTCCTGTGACGGCCAACGCTTGCACCAGTCGGTCCGCATGGCCACGAAGCTGGCCTCCGGGATGGGGCCGTATTTGGCTTCCCAGGCCTTGATGTCGTCCATGGTTATAGCGTAATCGGGATTGGCCGCGACCTTGGCATGGCAGTCAATGACCACCAGCGGCAGGAACATCTCGACGCAGGGAATGTCCTCCAGCGTCCTTTTGCCTTTGAAGAAATGCACCGGCGGGTCGACATGGGTGCCCCACTGGCCGACGTGAGTGTAAAGGTGGACCTGGAAACCATGTTGTTCATGGTTGAATTTAATGTTGAAAACGGCTGGATCAAAGCCTTTGTAATGGGGGGTGTTTTCCGCCCAGGTGTGGGTCAGGTCAATGTATTTCGCCTTCTTAAACGTGTCCCAGAGTTTCCACAACCCGGGCGGGTCCGCGGCCAGGGCGGCCCCGGTCACTAGAATCAGGCCCAGCACCAATGAAACTACCAGCCCCAAAACCAATCTTTTCTTCATACCCCACCTCCTTGCTTGGTTGTTCGGCCATTTTTTTGGACTGGAATGCTATAAATACCGCCGGCCGGAGGCCGGAGGTCCATCAATCGGGACTGGGCGAAACGTCCGGCTCGACCTGATAGGCATTGGCAATCCGGTTCGTGCCGCAAAATACGTCCACTACGGCCACTACCTCGCCAATAGCCTGGTTGTCCAGGCCGAGCCTCTTGAGGGCGGCGCTGTGCGAATGGATACAGTACTCGCAGTTGTTCGTGGCCGACACGGCCAGGGCGATTATCTCCTTGGTCAGATAATCCAGCTTCCCGGGCTTCATGACGGTTTTCAGCTTCTGCCAGGTGGCTTCCAGGTGATCCGGATTGATCGAAAGAGCCTTCCAGAAGTTGGGGACGAAAGCTATCCCCTTGGTGGCCATGATATCTTCATATACCGCCTTTACTTTTCCGGTGGCCTCTTTCTCCGAAACCGTTTTGTACAGCGACATGGGCCCTACCTCCCTGATAATTGGATCGTTGGCGCACTCGAAACACTTTTTATTCCAAGTCCAAGGACCGTTTTTCGTCAATATCGTTGCCCATCATACCATCCCCATTATCAGGACCCGGCAGCCCGTCCGATCATTCGCCGCCAATAAGAACCTAAACGAAGCGGGCAAGGGAACAAGTCCGCATTTTTCTTCTTCGGCAAGTGATAAAAGGCCCCGGCATGGTTCATGCGTAAGGGTCGAGCCATAATGCGTTCCTTGAGGCGATGGGGGAAGATGTTCGACCGTATACCCTTCCCACCTGGCCTTTGTCAAGAATGAATCCCGCGTCACCGCGGGACTCACCCCTGATCGCGAAAGTACTTATATAGCGATTCGGCGGCGGGTTTGGGCAGACCGGGGACGGCGGCGAGTTGTTCCAGGGTGGCGTTCTCGATGGCTTCTATCGAGCCGAAGTGCTTCAGCAGGATCTTGCGTCTGGCCGGACCGACGCCGGGCACGTCGTCCAGCAGGGAGCGCGTCTCTTTTTTGGCGTGGACCCGGTGATGAAAGGCCTGGACGTAGCGGTGGGCTTCATCCCTGACCCGCATCAGCAGTAACAAGCCGGGTGAATCGCTCCGGAATTCGACCGGATTCTTGCGGCCGGGCAGCCAGACCTTGTCCGACTCCCCTTCCCGCCCCTTGGCCAGGCCGACCAGCGGCGGCGGGTCCTTTATCCCCAGGTCGGCGATCACGGCCTGGGCCGCTCCGAGTTGCCCCCGGCCCCCGTCCAGCAGCATCAAATCCGGCCGGCCGATATCCTCCCGAACCAGCCTTCGCCCCAATACCTCGGACATCATGGCGTAGTCATCCTGGCCCGAAGCCGACTTGATCTTATAGCGCCGGTAGTCGGATTTGACCCACTTGCCGTCCTCGAGGACCACCATGGCCCCCACGGCCGCCTCGCCCCGCCAGGTGGACATGTCGAAACCTTCAATCCGCCGGGGTGGGCCGAAAAGAGCGAGCTTGTCTTGAAGCTCGTTCAGGGCCTCGCCGCCCAAATCCGTGGCGCGCAGCCGCTCGACCAGGGCCAGGGCCGCGTTTTCCCGAGCCAGGTCAAGCAACTTTTTTCTGGGACCTCGTTCGGCCCGCGCCAGAGCCACCCCCTGGCCCTTCTTCTCGTCTAACCATTCCTGGACGGAAGCCGCCCCTTCCAGTTGGTACGGCACCAGTATCTCGTCCGGAATGAAGTTGTCCCGGCCGTAATACTGGACCAGCAGGGATTCCACCAGTTCGGCGGGCGATCCGGCGGCGCCGCCCAGCGATACGCTCCTGCTCCCCAGCAACGCGCCTTGGCGGATGAACAGGATCACGACCAGGGCCTGACCCCGTTCCCGGGCCAACCCGATCACGTCCTGATCCTTTTCCTCCGGGGAGACGACCTTCTGTTTCTCGAGGGTCCTTTCCACGGCGGCCAACCGGTCGCGGAGAGAGGCCGCGGCTTCGAAGTCCAGGCGGGCCGCGGCTTCCTTCATCCGGCGGCCGAGGGTTTCGGTCAGGACCTTGTTCCGGCCCTTGAAGAACAGGATGACTTCCTCGACCACCGAGCGGTATTCTCGAGGCGAGACATGGTCCCCGCAGGGGCCCAAACACCGGCCTAGCTGATGGTTGAGGCACGGCCGGGTCATGGTCTTGACCTCCGGCCTCCGGCATTGGCGCAAGGGAAAAAGGCGGCGGATCAGACGCAAGGTCTGGCGCATGGCCGTGGCCGAGGAAAACGGGCCGAAGTAAACGGCGCCGTCTTTCTTGATCCGGCGGACCACTTCCAACCGGGGAAATTCTTCCTGGACGGTGAGCCGCAGGGAAGGATAGGTCTTGTCGTCCCGCAGGATGACGTTATAGCGCGGCTTGTTCTTCTTGATCAGGCTGTTTTCCAGGATCAGGGCCTCTTTTTCGTTGTCCGTGACCAGGCAATCCAGGTCACTGGTCTGGGAGACCATCAGCGCGGTCCGGCGCGAGGCCGGATTCTTCTGAAAGTAGGAAGAAACCCGTTTGGGCAGGTTCTTGGCCTTGCCCACGTAGATGACCCGTCCCGAAGCGTCCTTCAGCAGATAGACGCCGGGTGACTCCGGCAGGGCCAGGGCTTTCTCTTTCAGTTTGTCCAAAACCTGAGCCTCGCTCACATCAGACTCGTCAGTTCCTCTTCGGAGATGGCCTTTATCCGGTCCCTGATCCTGGCCGCCTCCTCGAAGTCCAGTCTTTCGGCCGCGGTCTTCATCTCTTTCTTGAGAGCCTTGACTATGCGCGGCACCTCGTCGGCCGGGATATATTCGGCCTCTTGCTCCCGGGCCGCCGGGACGGTGTAGTAATCGGCCTCGTAGACCGAGGTCAGGATGTGGTCAATGGACTTGACTATCGATTCGGGGGTGATGCCATGTCTCTGATTGAATTCGGCCTGGAGGATTCGCCGCCGGTCGGTCTCGGCCTTGGCCGCGGTCATGGCCGCGGTGACGGTGTCGGCGTACAGAATCACCTGGCCGCGGACGTTGCGGGCCGCCCGGCCGCAAGTCTGAATGAGCGACCTGGCCGAGCGCAAAAAGCCTTCCTTGTCCGCGTCCAGAATGGCCACCAACGACACTTCGGGTAAATCCAGGCCTTCCCGGAGAAGGTTAATGCCCACCAGGACGTCGAACCGGCCCAATCTCAAATCGCGTATAATCTCCACCCGCTCGATGGTTTTAATATCCGAGTGGAGGTACCTTACCCTGACGTCCAATTCTCCGAGGTAGTCGCACAGGTCCTCGGCCATGCGCTTGGTCAGGGTGGTCACCAGGACCCTTTCCTGCCGCCGCGCACGCTTCTTGATCTCGGCGAACAGATCGTCCACCTGCCCCTGGGCCGGCTTGAAGATCATTTCCGGGTCCATGAGCCCGGTCGGCCGGATGATCTGCTCGACTATTAGACCGTCGGATTTGTCCAACTCGTAATCGGCCGGCGTGGCCGAGACGTACACGACCTGGGTGATCAGGCGGTTGAACTCCTCGAAGTTGAGCGGCCGGTTGTCCAGGGCCGAAGGCAGGCGGAAACCGTAGTCGACCAAAGTCTCCTTGCGGGACCGGTCGCCGTGGTACATGGCCCGGAGCTGTGGTACGGCGATGTGGCTTTCATCGATGAACATCAGGAAATCCCGGGGGAAATACTCGAGGAGCGTGGGCGGCGGCTGGCCCGGCCGGCGTCCGGTCAGGTGCCGGGAATAGTTCTCGATGCCGTGGCAATAACCCACTTCCTTGAGCATTTCCAGGTCGAAGTTGGTTCTTTCCATCAGGCGCTGGGCTTCCAGGAGTTTGCCTTCCCGGTAGAAGAAATCCAAACGTTCGGCCAGTTCGCGGCGGATGGCGGCGGTGGCCCGCTCGAGGGTGTCGGCCGTGGTCACGTAATGGCTGCCCGGATACAAGGCCACCCGGCCCAGATCGCTGACTACCGTGCCGCGCAGCGGGTCCACCAGTCGAATGGATTCGACCGTATCGCCGAAAAATTCGACCCGCACGGCCCGGTCGTCTTCGTAGGCCGGAAAGATTTCCAGGCAATCGCCGCGAACCCTGAAGGTGCCGCGGTGGAAATCGTATTCGTTGCGTTCGTACTGCATTTCCACCAGCTTGGCCAGGACGTCATCGAGGGGCCGATCCACGCCCCGCTCGAGATAGAGCATCATCTCCTGGTACGCCTCGGGCGAACCCAGTCCGTAGATGCAGGAGACGCTGGCCACTATGATCACGTCGCGCCGGTCCAGGAGGGAACGGGTGGCCGCGTGGCGCATCTTGTCAATGGCCTCGTTGATGCTCGCGTCCTTTTCGATATAGGTGTCAGACTGGGGTATATAGGCTTCCGGCTGATAATAGTCGTAATAGCTGACGAAGTACTCGACGGCGTTATGGGGGAAAAGGGACTTGAACTCGCCGTAAAGCTGGGCGGCCAGGGTCTTGTTCGGCGCCAGGACCAGGGCGGGCCGCTTGATCCGGGCGATGACGTTGGCCATGGTGAAGGTCTTGCCCGAGCCGGTTACGCCCAGGAGGACCTGATGCCTGACGCCCTGATCGAGGTTGTCCGCCAGGGCCGCGATGGCCTGGGGCTGGTCGCCCTGGGGAGAGAAGTTGCTGACGAGTTGAAAGTCGGGCATTGTCTCGGGTTGGCTCGACGTCAGGTTAGCGGTCAAACAGGCGGGCGGGGATTGATCCGCCCCGCCTTCGGGCCGGGATAAACCCCGCCCCTACGAATTTTTACAAGTGTTTCCATATTAAGCAGAGGCGGGTTTCATCTCAGCCCGTCTCGAAGGTGAATGATATCTTCAAGACTTGGCCAAGAATACTGATAAGGCCCCTGGCTTGGCACTTTCAGTCTCCCCAACGCCAGCGGGTCTGCCCGCCCGCGTCCTCGAGGACGACCCCCCTGGCCTTGAGTTCTCCCCGAATACGGTCCGCCTCGGCCCAATCCTTTTTGCGGCGGGCCTCGGCGCGGAGCTGGATCAGGGCTTCTATTTTCTCCCGGGTGAGGCCATCTCCACCGGTTTCAGGCGAAGACGCTTTTTCCTCAGCTTTTCCGCCGGAGGTCACTCCCCGGCTGAACCATTCCTCGGGGTCGCGGTCAAGGAGGCCCAGGATACGCCCCATGCCGGTAATGGTCGAGCGCCACCGGCCGATTCCCGTAGAATCCGGGCCGTCGAGGCGACCCTGATCCACCAGGCGGTTGAGTTCCTTCACCGCTTCGAAGAGACAACCCAGGGCCCTGGCCGTGTTCAGGTCATCGTTCATGGCCTCGACGAAGCCAGTCCAGACGGCGGCCGTGTCCCGGCCGTCGGTGTCGTCGATCATTCCCGGGGACGACTCCGCCGCGCCGCGCAGGGCCTGATAAGCCCGGTCCAGACTCCGCCTGGTCTCGGCCAGGCCTTCCTCGGAAAATTCAATGGGGCCCCGGTAGTGCTTGGACAGCAGGAAAAGCCGCAGAACCTCGGGATCGCATCCGGCCAGAACCTCCTTGACCGTGAAGAAATTCTTGAGCGACTTGGACATTTTCTGGTTGTCCACCCGGACGAAGCCGTTGTGCATCCAGTAGTGGGCGAACTTGCGGCCCAGGGCCGCGCTCTGGGCCAGTTCGTTTTCATGATGGGGGAAGATCAGATCGTGGCCGCCGCCGTGGATGTCGAATTCATCGCCCAGCAGACGCCGGCTCATGGTCGAACATTCGATGTGCCAGCCAGGCCGTCCCGGCCCCCAGGGACTGGGCCAGGAAGGCTCGCCGGACTTGCTGGCTTTCCACAAGACGAAATCCCAGGGACCGCGCTTGCGTTCGTCCACCTCGATCCTGGCCCCGGCCATCATCTCCTCGATGTTTCGACCGGAAAGGCGGCCGTAGTCGAGGAATTTGGAGACGTCATAGTACACGTCGCCGTCAACCTGATAAGCCGCGCCGGTCTGCACCAGGGCGGCGACATCGGCGATCATCAAGTCGATGAAGTGAGTGGCCCGGGGTTCGACGTCGGGTCTCAAGGCGCCCAGGGCGTCCATATCCTCGTGGAAGGACTTGATGTATCGTTCCGCCAGCGCCAGAAAGTCCGTGTTCTCTTCCCTGGCCCGGGCGATGATCTTGTCGTCCAGGTCGGTGAAGTTGCGGACATAGGTGACTTCATAGCCCAGGTATTTGAGGTGTCTGATCAGGACGTCGAAAACCACCACGGCGCGGGCGTGGCCGACATGGCTATGGTCATAGACCGTGGGACCGCAGACGTATATCTTGACCTTCCCCGGCTCGAGCGGGATGAATTGTTCCTTGCGGCCGGTCAGGGTGTTGTGAATCAGAAAAGCCATTAGTCTTCCCCAGCCCTTGCTAAACGGCCGCCGGTGAAAGCCCTCGGGTCACTAGGTCAACCGGCAGGCGGCCTTGCGGCGCAACAGGACCACGGCGGCGGCGGCCAGGCCTTCCTCCCGGCCCACGGCCCCCAGTCCTTCCATGGTGGTGGCCTTGACGTTCAAACGTGACGGCGAAACGTTCAGGGCCTCGGCCATGATCTTGGCCATCCGGGCGGAATGGGCCTTGATTTTGGGTCGTTCGGCCAGGAGAGTCAAGTCCGCGCTTTCGAGATCGTACCCGGCGGCCTTTATTTTTTCGGCGGTGAGACCGAGGAGGGTCGTCCCGGAGGCGCCTGACCACGCCGGATCGCTGTCCGGGAAGTGGCGGCCGATATCGCCCAAGCCGGCCGCGCCCAGGAGGGCGTCGCACAAGGCGTGGACGATCACGTCCGCGTCCGAATGACCGGCCAGACCTCGTTCGAAAGGCACTTCGAGGCCGCCCAGCATCAGCCGGCGTCCTTCAATCAGAGGATGAACGTCGAAGCCCAAACCTATCCGCATTCCCTTCTCCTGGCCGCATTTGATCAGCGTCTCCGCCAGCACTAGGTCTTCGGGCATGGTGATCTTGACGTTTTCGGTCGAGCCGGGCACCACGTGGACCGGCCACCCCAGTCGCTCGATCAGGACGGCTTCATCCGTGCCGACAAAGCCGTCCCGGCGGGCTTCCGCCAGGGCCCGGGCCAGCCAGTGCCGGTCGAAGGCCTGGGGGGTCTGGGCCTGCCAGACCCGGCGCCGGTCCAGCGTGTTCTGGATCACGCCGTTTTCCACCTGCTTGAGCGTGTCCCGGACCGGCACGGCGGCTATGGCCGCCCCGTGCTCCCGCGCCGTTTCGACCACGGCTTCGATGAGGGGAACCTGGACCAACGGCCGCACGCCGTCATGGATGACCACCAAGGCGATCTCGTCCTCGAGGGTCAAAAAGCCCTGATAAACCGACTCCTGTCTTGTTTCCCCGCCCGCGACTATCCGGCGGGCCTTGGCAAAGCCCAGGGCATCGACCACGTTCTTGCGGACCTTAGTGACCTGTTCGTAGGGCACGACGACGATCACCTGGTCCACGCTCGCGGCCTGTTCGAATCGGGACAAGGTATGGGCCAGGACCGGCCAACCGACCAGGTCCACGAACTGCTTGGGCTGCCCCGGTCCGAAACGCTGGCTGGCCCCGCCGGCCGGGATGATGGCCGCCACCAGGCCAGTTCTTTCTTCTCCGCCGGTGTCCATCTCAGCCAAACCTTTCCTTTGGCGCCACCGGCTTGGCGCCGGCGGCTTGATTCAACCTGGGGGCGGTCTCCCACCCTTTGCGGTGGAGACAGAGGCCTGTAAGCCGAGTTCTGTTTCCCGCCCGGGTCGCCCCGAAGCGGGATAATGACCATTCCTCTAGGAGTCCGGTTGCCCGGACCCTCCAGCGACCTACCCGGGGGCTTCGGACGGGCCGCCCTCGAACGCCCCCCTATTTGGTCTTGCTCCGGACAGGGTTTACCTAGCCTCCAACGTCGCCGCTGGAGCTGGTGAGCTCTTACCTCACCGTTTCACCCTTGCCCCGCTCGAGCGAGGCGGTTTGTTTTCTGTGGCACTGTCCCGGGGTCACCCCCCCTGGGCGTTACCCAGCGTCCTGCCCTGTGGAGCTCGGACTTTCCTCCCGCCGGACCTTACGTCCGGCCAGCGGTCATTCAGCTCTCTGTCTCAACCGGTTCCCCCAGGCCGGATCAGGTTGATCTCTAAAGTTGCGATCCGAGGTTCCGTTGTCCTGGTTATGGCCGATCTTGCCTTCCAACAATGTTAAACAACCCCGCCACGCGCCGCGTTATAACCTGGAAAAAAAACGGCCAGAAAAATGCCGGTCTGACCGCCGCCGGCGTCTCTGGCCTTCAGCCTTGACCCGCGGCCTTGGAAGCCAGGGCGTCGGCCTCAGCGTTCAATTCGCGTCTTACATGCATAATATCATAAACCTCCAACTCCCGCAACAGAACCATGGCCTGACGATACAAGGGGATGAGATGGGGATGTTTCACCCGATAACGTCCCTGGAGTTGTCGCACCACCAGTTCGGAATCCAAACGGAGCCTCAGCCGCCGGCCACCCAGCCGCCGGACCTCGGCCAGCCCCAGCAACAGGCCGTGATATTCGGCTTCGTTGTTGGTGCGGACTCCCAGGGAACGACTCAACTCAGCCAGAACCCGGCCTTGGCCGTCCAACAAGACCGCGCCGGCGCCGGCCGGACCGGGATTGCCTCGGGCCGCGCCATCGGTATGAAGGGTCCACCATTCGGCCCCATCCGCCGGACGATTCTCCTCGATCACTTCGCTTCCTCGCCCTTTTTCAAAAAAAAGGGAACCCCGAGCCGGGATTCCCGTTTAGTCCATAATTACGGACCGAACTTGGGTTAAAGACCTTTGTCCACCATGTACGCGGCCAGATCCGACACCCGGCAGGAGTAGCCCCATTCATTGTCGTACCAGGCGACTATCTTGGCCATGTTTCCCTTCAATACATAGGTGAAGGGCAGGTCCACGATGGAAGAACGATCGTCGCCCTTGTAATCCATGGAGACCAGGCCTTCTTCGTCCACGCCCATTATGCCTTTGAGGTCCGTTTCGGCGGCCTTTTTCATCGCGGCCCTCAGTTCGTCGGTACTGGTTTCCCGGTTCAAGGTGGCCACAAAATCCACAACGGACACGGTGGGCGTGGGCACCCTCAGGGAATAGCCGTCAAAACGGCCGGCCAGGTCCGGCACCACCAGGGCCACGGCCTTGGCCGCGCCGGTGGTGGTGGGGATGATGCTCAAGGCCGCGGCCCGGGCCCGCCGCAGGTCCTTGTGGGGCAGGTCCAGGATACGCTGGTCGTTGGTGTAAGAGTGAACGGTGGTCATCAGGGCCTTCTCGATCCCGAAGGTTCGGTGCACGACCAGGGCCGGCGGCGCCAGGCAGTTGGTGGTGCAGGAAGCGTTGGAAACGATGTTGTGTTTGGCCGGATCGTACTTATTATGGTTGACGCCCATGACGATGGTGATGTCTTCGCCTTTGGCCGGGGCCGAGATTATGACCTTCTTGGCCCCGCCGGACATGTGGGCCTTGGCCTTGGGCGCGTCGGTGAAGACCCCGGTGCTCTCGACTACCAGTTCGACTCCTTCTTCCTTCCAGGGTATCTGGGCCGGGTCTTTCATGGCGAAGCTCTTGATCAGCCCGCCGTTGATCAGGAACCCCTCGCCCTTGACCTCGACCTGGCCGTCGAATCGGCCGTAATTGCTGTCGTACTTGAACAGATGGGCGTTGGTGTGCACGTCGAAGAGGTCGTTGATGGCCGCCACCTGAAGCTTGTCCGGGTGCCGCTCCATCATGGCCTTCAGAACCTGACGGCCGATGCGGCCGAAACCATTGATGCCTACGCGAACCATGGAACCTCCTTTTTCCGGGCACCGCCCCCGTTTTGGCGGGGTCCGAGTTGGGAAAGAGTTAGGTGGTGAAAGCCGCCTGGAAAAGGACCATAAAACAGGCGGCCGCCGAAGTCAAGACGGCCCGATCCGAGAGGCCAAGGGTCTGGTTCTGGTCAATCTTTCCACTACGCCCGGGAACAACTCCCTTTTCGTATGAGGCAGGAACTGGGCCGCGACGTAATAGTCCATGTAGGTCGGGACTTCGGACAGTTCGAAACTGGTCATCTTGCCGACGATGTCCATGACCTCCCGGCGCAGGTGGTTGGACAGGCAGGCCAAACGGGCGCCGATGAGCGAACCGTTGCCGATGAAAGTGAACTTATCCAGGGGCAGTTCGGGCAACAGTCCAATGGTGACGGCCTTTTCCAGGTTGATGTACCGGCCGAATCCGCCGGCGACGATGACCCGGTCCAGGTCCGACATGGTCAGACCCACGCTCTCCAGCAGGCACTGATACCCGGCGTACATGGCCGCCTTGGCCCGGATAAGGTTGTCTATGTCCACCTCGGTCAACACTATGTCCCGGCCGACCTGGTTTTCTCCGGCCCAGGAAAGAACGTACTCCCAGCCGTCGTCGCCCGCCCTGATCCGTTCGGAACCCAGGTTCCGGTCGAACTTGCCTCTCTCGTCAATCAAGTCCATCTCGAACAGGCCGGCCACCGTGTTTATCAGGCCGGAGCCGCAGATGCCTTTGGGTTTCTTCATATCCACGGTCAGGATCATGGGCTCGAGGGTCTTGGGATTGACGGCAAAATCCTCGATGGCCCCGGCCGTGGCCCTCATGCCGAACTTAACCCCCCCGCCCTCGAAGGCCGGGCCGGCCGAACAGGCGGCGCAGACCATCCAGTCCTGGTTGCCGATGACGATCTCGCCGTTGGTCCCCAGGTCTATGTACAAGGTCAGTTCCGGCCGGCGGTATACGTCCGAGGCCAGTATCCCGGCCACGATGTCGCCGCCCACGTAGCTGGCCACGGCCGGAAAGACGTTGATCATGACGTGTTCGCCCACGGCCAGCCCCAGGTAAGCGGCCCTCATGGTGGGGTAGTAATTGGCCGTGGGCACGTAGGGCGACAACCGGATGTACCTGGGATCGACTTCGAGGAAGAGTTGGGTCATGGTGGTGTTGCCGGCGGCGGTGATCAGGGAAATGTCCTCCCGGTCAATGTTCCTCCGTTTGGCCAGGCGGGCTATGAGGCCGTTGATGGTCGAGACGGCCAGGGCCTGCATCTTTTGCAGACCGCCCTCCTTGCCGCAATAGACCATGCGGCTGATCACGTCCTCGCCGTAGCTGATCTGGCGGTTGAAGTCTCCGGCCGTGTCCAGGACCTCGCCGGTTATCAGGTCCAGGAACTGGACCCAGACCGTGGTCGTGCCGATATCCACGGCCAGGGCGTAATGGGACCGGGTGTGGTCCCCGGGCTGAATGTTGACCAGATTGATCCGGGAAGACTCGCCGTCCCTCAAAAACGACGGCGGATAGGCCAAGGTGATGGTGGTCTCGAAACCGCCCTCCCTCATAACCCGGGGTAGGGATTTGATGACCTTGAAATCCACGTTGAGATTGTGCACCCGGTGCTGGGCCCGCAGGGCCCGGATGGTCCGGGTCAGGTCGCTGATGTTGTCCCCTTTTTGGGGGGGCTGAACCTTGACCAGTTTCTTGACCAAAGGCGGCTCGAATTTGTTTTCGGCCTTGAGTCTTTCGACGCCGATCTCCTGGGCCTGTTGCAGGGCGTTCCGGCCAGGCCTGGCCCGCTCGAGGGCCCTCCCGTCCAACTGGGACTCGACCGGTATGCGGATGACCGTATCGCCCCGAATCCAGGCCTGGCAGGCCTGCCGATACCCGGTTTCGTAATCCGCCGGACTTATCTGCTCGGTTCGGGGCGACTCCAGTTCTCCTTGTTCGAGGATGACCCGGCACTTGCCGCAGACGCCTTCGCCGCCGCAGGAGGCGTTGACGTGGACGCCGGCCCGCATGGCCGTCTGCAGGAGATTATCCCCGTCCTCGGCCTCGACCGACACCTGGTCCGGCAAAAATCGCACTTTATGACTGGCCATGTGGATACTCAGGCGAAGACCTTGAGAACCGCGCCTTCAGGGCCAAAGCCGTGACCGGCTTGACGCCAAACAATAATTGGCTGCTCTCCGGTCTTCCAGGCAAAAGGTCCGGAGGGGCTTCGATAATAACTCCAAGTCCGACTCCGGCCCTATTTTAATGATCGATCAGACCTTCTTGGCCACCTTGCGGAAATGGTGGCCGTAAACCATCAGGGTGATGGCGGCGCCGAAAGAGCGGCGGTAGAAGAGAATGGACTTCAAGAATATCTTCCAGTAGTACCACTGGGTCAAGCCATTGCCTAGCACGCCCAGGTATAAGATCGAACGAATCAAAGCCTTGATTTCCCCGGCTCTCATTCTATAACCGCGGCGGGGTCGGTACCGTTCCAGGAACCGGGACACCCTCTGGTAAAAAGGCCGGGGGCTGTAAATGGTCTTGACCAGGCGGCGGTACCCCTCGATGAGTTTTTCCCGGTCCATTTTGGGAATAAAGTTCATGGTGCCGTCGGTATTGTCGCCCGAGGCGTGGGCCAGCAGGCGGTTTTCCTCTTTCAGCCGTTTCCAGAGCTTGGTATTGGGCATGGCGTTCAGCAGGCCCACCATGGCCGTCACCACGCCCGACTCCTGGATGAACCTCATCTGCCGGGCGAAAATGGATTCGTCGTCGTGGTCGAAGCCGACGATGTACCCGCCCAGGACCTGCAGGCCGGCCCGTTGCAGTTTCTCGATGGCGGCCATCATGTCCCGCTTCAGGTTCTGGTTCTTTTCACATTCCCGCAGGCTCATCTCATTGGGCGTCTCCAGGCCGATGAAGACCGTGTCGAACCCGGCCTCGACCAATAGTTCGATCAGATGGTCGTCATCGGCCAGGTTGATGGAAGCTTCGGTGATAAAGGTGAAGGGATGGCGACGGTCCGTCATCCACTGGATGAGCAGCGGCAGAATACGTTTAATCTCCTCCTTGTTGCCGATGAAGTTGTCGTCCACGAAGAAGACCGGCCCGCGGTAACCCAAACCGTATATGGTCTCCAACTCGGTGATAAGCTGTTCGGCTTTTTTGAGGCGCGGCCTGCGGCCGAAGAGGTTGGTGATATCGCAGAAGTCACAGTTGAACGGGCAGCCGCGGGAGGACTGGATGGTCAAGGTGGCATATTTCTTGACTTTGGCCAGTTCCCACTTGGGGACCGGGGTCAAGGACAGGTCCGGGAAAGCGTCGGTGCGGTAAACTTTCTTGGGCGTCCCGTTGGCCAGATCGCTCAGGAACGGCGGCAGGGTCAGTTCAGCCTCGTTCAGAATCAGGTGATCCACCAGGGACAGAAATTCATCCGGCGTGCTGTTGAACAAGGGTCCGCCGGCAATGACCTTCACCCCCAGCCGGCGGCATCTGTCCAGCACCTCCATCACGCTCTTTTTCTGAATCTGCATGGCCCCGATCATGGCGTAGTCGGCCTGGGCCAGGTCGTCGTCCTTGAGCTTCTCCACGTTCATATCCACCAGGGACAGGTCCCAGTCCGCCGGCAGCATGTTGGCTACGGTCAGCAGCCCCAGGGGTGGATAGGCGGCCTTCTTGGAGACGAAACGGAGCACGTGTTTGAAGCTCCAGAAGGTGGTCGGATACTCGGGATTGATCAATATAGCTCTGGTCACAAGGCCTGCTCCCCATTCTTTTTTTCTGGGTTGATCCTACTTATTGAAATATAATAGTAAATCATTTTCCGGCCAGGCTGTCAAGAATTTACGTTTATCACATTGTAAACATTCATCTTTTATTATGTCAGCCCGGTTAATAATACCCCCTCCACTCCTTCTCGCTTCGGGGCCGATCAGGCTTGCAGCCTGGTCCGGGCAATGATCTCCCTTTTCACTCCGTCCGGCAGGTCGTCGAAATAGGCACAGTACCCGGCCACGCGGACCACCAGGCCCGGATGCTTGCCCGGATGGCGGCGGGCGTCCTCGAGAGTGTCCGGATCGACAACGTTCAATTGCATCTCCAGGCCGCCGGAGGCGAAAAACCCTTCCGCCAGGGCCGAGAGCAGGTCAACGCCCCGATCTCCCGCCAGGACCTGGGGATCGAACTTCAAGTTGAGGGCGTAGCCGTTGGGCGCCAGGCGGGCGTCTATCTTGGCCACGGAATTGAGCAAGGCGGTGGGACCCAGGCGGTCCCGGCCGTTGGCCGAACCCAGGCTGGCGGCCAGAGGTTCACCGGCCCAACGGCCGCTGGGCAAGGCCCCGACCCGTGTACCGAAAGCCACGTGGCAGGTCGAGGAATAAAAGCCGGCCACGTACGGCCCGCCTCTGGTGTTGACGTGCCCGGCCAGGGCCGAAGCGAAGATGCGTGCCGCTTCGAGGGCGAACCCGTCGGGTGAAGAATGATCGTTGCCGAACTTGGGCGCTTTGAGCAGTTCGGCGCGCAACTGGTCGTGACCGGTGAAATTGGCGCGCAAGGCCGCCATCACTTGGGGCAGGGTGTATCTGCCCCGCTCGAAGACGACTTCCCGCAAGGCCGCCAGGGAATCGGCCACGTCGGCCAAGCCCACCCCTTGCACGCCGCTGCCGTTGTACTTGGCCCCGCCGGCGGTCAAGTCCCGTCCCGATTCGAGGCAGCCGTCCACCAGCATCGAGGAAAAAGGCGTGGGATGATAGTCCCGGTTGCCTTTTTCAATGATCTTTAGGTCGGCCACCAGGCGGCCGACGACGAATTCAACCTGTTCGCGGAAAGCTTCCGCCACCTGCTCGATCGAAACGAATGAACCGGGGTCGGGCGTGGCCGCACCGACACGGCGGCCGCTCTTGGTCCGGCCCCGGTTCAAGGCCAGTTCCAGGCAGAAGGGCAGATTGAACAGGGCCGCGTCCGTGGACAGGAAGCTCCGTCCGGGGAGGGCCAGTTCCACGCAGCCCACCACGCCGTAATCTCTCGCCTCCGGCAAGGGATATCCCTGGGCGGTGAGGGTGGCTAGGGCCGCTTCGTCGTTGAACAGGGCCGGCACGCCCGCCCCTTGCCGGCAGACGTCCACGGCCCGCCGGACATAAGCCGGCGGAGAGTTCCGGTGGATTCTGGCCTGGAAGTTGGGGTCCCGCAGCCGGGATTCCTCCATGACGTCCAGAAAGATATAGGTCAGGTCATTGACCGCGTCTAGGCCGTCCCGGTCCTGACCGCCGACCATGGCCGCCTGAACCACCAGGTACCCGCCGTGATACTGGCTGGTCCGCTCGGAAATCATGAAGACGTGCTCGGTGGTCTTGGCGGCGAAGCAGAGCAACAGCTCGCGGGCCCGCTCCGGATCAATCCGTCCGGCCTCGAGGTCGCGGCGATAATAAGGATAAAGGTACTGGTCCACCCGGCCGAAGGAGACGGCCGAATTGATGCTTTCCAGGCAGACCGCCAGATGAGTCAGCCAGAGTGATTGCAGGGCCTCCTGGAACGTCTCGGCCGGTTCGGCCGGGACCTTGCGGCAGACCCGGGCGATCTCCTCGAGTTCGGCCGCGCGTTGCGCGTCCGGCTCGATCGCGGCTTGTTGCTCCGCCTCGGCGGCCAGCTTGTCGGCAAAGGCGATCAGGCCTTGGCCGGCTATCCGCGCCGCGGTGTATAAATCGCCTTCCCGTCCGGACATAAGCTCGAGATACCCGGATACGCCCAGCTTGAGCATCTTCTCGTAGTTGGGCAGAAAATGCCCGATGCCGGCCACTTCATTGATCAGGTACGCGGTGGCCTTGAGCTGTTCTCTCACGTACCTCAGCAGCCCCCGCCAATCCGAACCGAAGGCCTTGACCGCCAGGTTGCGCCTCGACCAGTAAGGCAGGACCTTGAATAAAAGCCGCAGCCGGTCAGGCCAGGATATCTCGAACGGGGTGGTTTTCCTTCTATCGATCCAGAGCAGGTCGGTGCTGACGTAGACGCCGGACAGTTCCGGCTGGATGATGGCCGCCTTGCGCCGCCCGCTCACGTTGCCCACGATCAGCTCATCCGGGAAGATCAAAGCTGACTTGTTGGCCAGCACGTGCCGCAGGGCCTTGGCCTTGCGCACCGGCAGGGGCTCGCGGGGATCGTCGTGGCCTTTGAAGTATTCGGTGATCAGAAGCGCCCTTTCCGGGCAGAGATGCATGGGCGAGTCGAACAGGGCCTGTTTTATCCGGGCGAACCTGGGGCAGGAAGTCTTCACCGGCCCGGAGGCCTTGTCCCTCCGGTCCGCGATTTGGCCTTGTTCAAGACCGAGCGCCGATTCCAGGTTGATGGCCATGAGGACCTCCCGATCGAAAAAAGACCATTGAGGTTACTACCTGACGGTTGAATGGAGCGGTGTACTGATTTGGGCGCCTCCACTCGGCCGCTGGGGCGGGTTTTGCTGCCTCGATTCAATTCCATGTTCAGGCGTCGAGCAATCAGTCACGGATGAGGCCTGAGAACGCCGAAGGTCTGGCCCAGGAACTCGCATATCGGAACGCTCCCCGAGATGAAAGCCCGGCCCATTTCCCCGCTTTTCTTGGCCGAAGCCGGGAGGTCCGCGGCTTCGTCAATAACCAAGACCGGACAGCCTTGATTCGAAGCACCAATCAGCTCGACGATTTCCCGGCGCGGTCTAGGAAATTCGATTCTGCGCACCTCGATCCGGCCCTCGATTTCCGACGCGTACTTCAGAAATCCCTCCACCAACGCGCATTGCGGGCAGAAAAAGGGACCGCCTTTTTCGTCATGGAACCCGGGCTTCAACATGAACAATAAATGTTTTCCCATGATTTGGCCTCCAGAAATTTCAGCGGCGGTGTTTCATTCCGTTCGCTGTAATGGCTTGTTATACAGCGCGTCATAGGTTGTTGCGAATGAATCAACTCATATCAACTGGGAACCATTGCCATTGCTGATTTTGAGTCTGTTATTATGCGCAATTATTTATGACGCAATGTATAGATGTCATTCATTCGTTCGTTGATTAATTCTGAACTTCTTCTACCGTGAATTACAGCCAGAACAATTATTGTTTCATGTTCAATCAGATAAATTCTTTTGTAGGGAAATCTTTTAATGAAGTGTTTTCTTGTTCCCTTATAAGCAGGCGGGTGTATCGCTGGATCTTTTATTATAAAATTCAATCCAGCCTCAACCTGCAGAAGAAAATCATATCCTAATCCTTGTCTTTTATCTTCATACCAGGAAAACGATTCTATTAAATCAGCTTCTGCCTCAGGCCTGATCATAACACGATGTTTCATCGTTTACTCACGATTCTCTTGAAAACATCCTCCCATGGGGACCCCAGGCTTGGATTTTGGTGATAAACCGCTAACCGTTCATCAACGATCATTTTCTCTTCCTCGCTCAATTCAACAACGTCCGCTTGGGCGGCTATCGTGTCCCAAATGTCTTCAACTAGTTGAATTCTCTCCGCGATCGATAAATCAAGAGTATCGGTGGCCGTTATTCTTTTCATAATCCACCTCCTTGCTCTCCTTATTTTACCATATAACAGCTTTTACCTCAGCTTCATCGAGGGCTATCGTAGAGATCATACCGTTTTAGACCAATGATTCAGTTCTTCAGGGCCAGCCGGTCCGCGAGTCGGGTGATCTCCCGTCTCATGGCCAAACGTTCCAACCAGGACGTCGGGATGCCGGCCTGACCATAAAAAGCTCCCGCGACCTGGCCGCACACGGCGGCGGTGGTATCGGCGTCGTCGCCCAGATTGACGGCGGTCAGAATCGCGTCCTGGAAAGTGTCGGTGCGATGGAAACACCACAGGGCCGCCTCCAGGCTTTCCACTACGTACCCGGAACCGCGAATATCCGCCTCGGCCTTGTCCCGCCAGGAACCCTGAGCGATGGCCGCGATCTTGTCCGCCCCTTGAAAGGAGACGCTGTCTCCGAACAACACTTTGTCCTTGGATTCGCCCATAAGCGCCCGGCAGATGATTCTCCCGAAGAGGCGGCAGGCGTCCAGGCACTCTTCCGCCCCATGCGTCGTCCGGGAACTCTCGGCCGAGTATCGCTCGACCGCTTCGAGATCGGGGCAAAAAAAGATCGGCACCGGCGCCAGTCGCATGAGACAGCCGTTACCGGCCGACCTCGGGTCGGTTGATCCGGCGTAGGGGTCGCCGGTCCGCCGGTAACGCCGCAGCGCCGAGGCCACGGTCCCGCCGAGGTCGAAACAAACCCCCGTGCTGCTCAGGTAGCCTTCCTCGGCCCAGCGGCAATACCGCTCCATCTGGTCCCGGGCGTCAAAACCCTTTTGCTCGATGAGGCTGGTGGCCAGGCAGAGGGCCATGGAGGTGTCGTCGGTCCATTGTCCGGGCCGAAGACGAAAAGGGCCTCCGCCCACCATGTCCGTCACCGGCTTGAAGCTGCCTCGCGGGCTGAACTCCACCGTCGTGCCAATAGCGTCGCCCACGGCCAGGCCAAGGAGACAGCCGCGGAATCTGTCCAGTTCCGGCATTGCACCTCCAATAATGGCCGGGCGCGCGGTCCCGCGTTTCGCGGGGGTGCCCCTAGGCTTGTCGCGGAACGATCAGAACCAAGCCTGACGGATCGGATCACCGGACAGCCTTAACGCCGTTACCGGCCGGCCGGCCTGGCGACCGATCAGGTTTGAACCTCGTCGTCAAGGTGCGAGCCGAGAGCTTCGGACAGGCGCCGCGTGATCTTGACCATATCGGCCTCGGCGCGGTCGAAGCCATAGACGGTCAGCGGAAAATTCAACGGCTTCTGGATGGCCCAGATCTTTTCGTGCTCGTGGGGCGGAAGTATCGTAGCGGGCGATCCCACCGCGATCCAGCCGATGGGGACGATTTCACCGGCGGGGACCTGGGACTTAATGTGCACCACACCATTGATGCGGACTTCGCAGCCTTTCCCCAGACGGGCGCCGTGAAAAATGGCCGCGCCGGTGGCGATGAAGACTTCATCCTCGATGGTGCAGCCGACCACGTGGGCGTTCGGCCCGATCAGGCAGTTATGGCCTATCTTTAGGGAGTGCCTGGCGTTGCCGCGGAGTACGGCGTTTTCCATGACAATGCAGTCCTGGCCGATCTGGATCGAGCCTCCCTCGGCGATGATCTGGGCGCCGAAGAGAATCCGGCATCCCGGACCAATGGTGACGTCGCCACAGACGGCGGCGTTCGGCGCCACGTACGCGGTGGGGTCAATGACCGGCGATTTACCTTGGTGGGTGATGAGCATGGGAAAACTCCATTGATTTTGACGAAAGCAGCCGGGCAGATATTTTAAACCGATCAGGCCAGGGCCTCGGCCACGGCCTGACCCAACTGCCGGAAAAACTCGTCCCTGGTCGTATGCTGGTAATTGAGCAGGGCCTGGGAGGCGGCCGTATCGTACCAGTTGAGCCAGCCCGGCCGGTCCAGGAAATTCATCTCGTCAAAGGGAATGTCCATGACCTCGGCCCAGCGCCGGACGTAATCCGCTCCCGTCATCCGCCACTCGGGCCCGCCGGAAATAATGAGGGTGCGGTCGAGGGCCTCCGGGGTCTCGACCAGGTTGGCCAGGGCCTGGATCAAATCGGCCAGGGCGATAAGCTCGATCCGCTGCTCGGCCATAAAGGGCCACTGGTCAGGCGGGTCGAGAAACTCGGGAATGACCACCGCCGCAATACGCAAATTGATCCAGGGCAGGCCCGAAACCTGGAGGATTCCTTCCGCCTCGACCTTGCTGGCCGCGTACCAGTCGTTGGGATTCACCGGGTGGTCGGGGGTGATGAGGTCCGACTCGGCGCTGGTATCGCCATAAACCGAGATGGAGGAAGCCAGAACCACTTTGGGTGGGATATCAGCCTTGGCGCAGGCCTTCAGCAGGCGGCGGGTCCCTTCGGCATTGATCAGGAAGGTCCGATCTCTATCCTTTTCACTGGCCGGCGGCAGGATGGCGGCCAGGTGAAAGACCCAGTCCACCCCGCTGACCGCCGGCGCCATTCCTACCGGATCGAGAATATCGGCCTTGAAGACCCGGCAGCCGCCCCAGTCGGCGCAGAAGCTGAAATCCCGGTCCGGCAGGTCGAGCAGACGCAGGGCATACCCTTTTTCCCGCAAGGCCTGGGCCAGGGTGCGGCCGAAGTTGCCGGCCCCGCCGGTGATCAGTATCTCGGTCATGTCTTTATTCCTTTATTTAATTCGCCGGCCAGGCCGCTTTCAGCCGCCGGCTATCATGGGCAGGAACTTGATATCCTCGTTGTCCAGGAGCGGCGTGTCCGGCTCCTGCAAGTCCCGGCCGGCGCCGATGACCAGCAGTCTCCCCTTGAAAGCATTTCGCTCCCGGTCCCAGACCTTTTCCGGAAGCATATCGCCGAAACGCCGGCCGATTTCCCGGAGCAGATCGCCGTATGTGGCGCCGTCATCGAGTTGGAACTCGACCTTCTTTTGGCCGATGAATATGCCCAGCGGCCCCATGAAATTGACGATCACCTTCATGGCCTTTTCCCTCGCCCGGCCGCGGGTCTCAGGTCATGATGACCGTCCGTTCCTTCAAGGCCGCCTCGAGAACTTCCACGGTCCGAACGAATTCATCGAGCCCTTCTATCAGTTCAGCCACACCGGCCTCCGAGACGACCTCGGCCCAGGCCTCCTGCAATTTCTCGGCGGCATCCAGGACCGGGAAGGCCAGGTTGGCGCCGTTCCTGGTCCGGAGGACGGTCTTGTTCTGAAGCCGCTCCAGATCGGCGCAGGCCTTGTCCGCCTTGGCCAGTAGAGGTTCGCCTGACAAACACCCCTGGGCCTTTATCTCCGCCAGCAATTTTTCCGCTGTTTCCCTGGCCTTGACCACGTAGTCTTTTCCATTCATGGCTAGTCTCTTTTCGGTCGATCAGGTCGTGTTTTAATCCGGTCTTCAATGGTTCATACTTTACCAGAATCAGGGCCGCTTTTACAACCAGGCGGGGCCTCGCCAATGGCGGATAATTTGGCGGGAGCAAGGGTCAGGGGCGTCCCGCGCTTCGCGGGACCGCGCCCCGACCCTTTCCGGTTTAGAGCTTGAGATCGTCCGCGACCCAGGCCAGACCCAGGGCCTGGAGTTTGGCCCGAGTGGGGACGCCGTTCTGGTCCCAGCCGCGGAGTTGATAGTACTCGTTGAGTTGATACTCGAGGTCCGCGGCCTTGCCCGCTGATCCGCCGTCAGGCAGAGGCGTCACCAGCCGCTTGGGCAGGATGTCATCCTTCCGGGAAATGCCTTCCCGATAGGCAAAAGCCCGCTGCAGGTTGACGATGCGTTCCCCGGCCTGGAGAATGGTATGGGCGTTGTGGGGCTGGCCGGCGACCAGGCTGAGCAGGATGCCGATGTGGGAGGGCTGGAGCCCCATGCCGGCGAACATACAGATGGCCGTCGAGTTATGGACGGCGGCCAGGTCCTGGGCCACCTTGGCCGCCAGGCCCTTGTTCTTTTTGTCATGGCGGCCCTGCTTGTAATGCAGGCCGGCCTCGGGGGTGATGACGGCCAGTTCGACCACGTAGGAACCGCCCTGCACGTGACAGGCCCCGCGCGGCCCGGTGGCGTAGTTGACGGCCAGGCTGAAATAGCAGCGCGGGTCGTGCATGGGGACCTCGAGGCCCTTGACCTGGATGGCGTATTCTTCCGAACCTCGGCCCACTTGGGCGGAAGCCAGGCGGGAACCCTGGGCCAGTAGAGCGCCGAAGCCCTCGACCCGGCACATCTGATCCAGCACGGCCAGGGCCGCGTCCACGTTGCCCCAGGTCAGTTCGAGGCCGCCGGTGTCGGCCTTGGTCAAGGCCCCTTTCTCGTACGCCTCCATGGCCCAGGCCAGGGTGCATCCGGCCGAGATGGTGTCCAGTCCGGCCTTATTGCACATCTCGCCCATCCAGGCCACGGCTTCGAGATCGTCTATCAGGCACATGGTGCCCAGGGCGCCCAGGGTCTCGTATTCCGGGCCCGGGCCTTCATACTGGAAACGTCCGGCCGGTATCTCCACCCAGCGGGCGCAGCGGATCGGACAGTTGTAACAGGCCGGAGTGTGCGGCTTGAGAATGTTATCCGCCATCCGGGCGCCGCCCAGATTGACGCAACCCTTTTCCCATTGCCCGACCTGCCAGTTCTTGACCGGCACGTCGCCGGCGGCCCAGCCCATGTCCATGCTGAAGGCCGTGCCCCACTTGGTGAAGAACTGGGCAAAGGGGTCTTCGGACACGCCCTTGACGAACTCCTGGACCATGCCCTGGAGAAATTCATCGGCCAGGACATTGATGGTCTGGGAGCCCAGGCAGACGATGGCCTTGAGGTTCTTCGAGCCCATGACCGCGCCCAGGCCGCCCCGGCCGGCGGCCCGGCCCTCGTCGTTCATCACGCAGGCGATCCGGGCCAGCTTCTCGCCGGCCGGACCGATGCCGGCCACCCGGGCCCGCTTCTTGCCGGCCCGCTCCTTGAGGGCTTCCTGGGTCTGGTAAAAGCTCTGGCCCCACAGGTCCGAGGCGTCCTTAAGAGCCGCCCCGCCGTCCAGGACCTCCAGGTAGACCGGTTTCTCCGCCCGGCCTTCGAAGATGACGCCGTCGTGGCCGGTCCTTTTGAGCTCCGGACCCCAGTACCCGGAAGAAGTGGCCGTGGTCAGCAGGCCGGTCAAGGGCGATTTGCCCGCGACCACGAACCGGCCGGAGGTGGGGAACCTGGTGCCCGTGACCGGGCCGGTCATGAAGACCAGCTTGTTTTCCGGACCCAAGGGGTCGGACTTGGCCGGAACTTCGCTGTACAAGTGCTTGGTGGCGAACCCGGCGCCGCCGATATAGGTCTGGGCCAAGCCCGGATCGATCTCCTCCGTGGTTATCTGGCCCGAGGAGAGGTTCACACGAAGAATCTTGCCCATATATCCGAACATGCCTGCACCTCCTCGCCTATCTCACGTCCTCGAAGTCAACCTGGTTCTCCCTCTTGAAACCGCCTGGCGGGTACACGTCGCCCTTCTTGGCCAGCGGCCGGCCCAGCTTGAGCCCGGCCGGCTGGAGGGTGCAGAGGAAGGGGGTCGGATCCTCCACCGGCGGGACATCCACCAGTTCGAACTCCCTGGTGCCCAGGCCGATCTTCTGTCCGACGTTGGGCTGGATTTCCTCGCTGACTCCCAGGAAGGAGCCGCAGGCGGAAAACTTGGGCAGGCCCGGGTCCATGGTCCCTTTCTGCATGGCCAAAGAATCCGGCATGCCGGGCGTGTCCTTGGCCCTTTTGAGACAGGCCGAATCCAGGGCCACCGGATCCTTCGAGGCAAACAGGCCCAGGTTGGGCACGATGGGCCGGTCGCTGAAGTTCACGCAGTCGCACCAGGGCGTAATATCCAGGGCCAGGTTGATGTAGCCCACCTTGTCCGCGCCGCCGATGGCCTTGACCGCGGCCAGGGCGGAATCGGCAATGGCCGCGGCCGTGGCGTCGAAGAAATCGTCGGACAGGAAGCCCACGCCGCACATGGTCACCACGCCCAGGCAGGCCAGGCAGCCGATGCACTTGTGCCGGTGGAACAGCACCGTCTCCGGCGTATGGACAATGGCGCCGGCCGGGCAAAGATGGAGACAGACCTGATACTGGGGGCACTCCTCCTTCTGGCAGCGCTCGGGCATCCAGTGCCGGGCGTTCATGCCGTACCTGGGATGGCCGCCCAGGTGCAGGTTGAGCTTGCCCCGCTTGGAGGCGCAGCCCACGCCCATGTTCTTGAGCGCCCCGCCGTACGTGCCCATGGGGTGGCCCTTGAAATGGCTCAGGACGATCATGGCGTCGGCCAGGGCGACGCCGGTGCCGATGTATTGCTCCTTGAGGATGAATCCTTCCGGCAGGTCCACCTTCACGTCGTCCGTGCCGATGTACCCGTCGGCGATGACGATGGGACAGCCCATGGACTCGTGCGTGAAACCGTTGCGGGCCACGGTCTTGAGGTAGTCCAGGGAAGTGGCCCGGGAGGCGAACGGCCAGTAAGGCAGCGTGGTCGTGTCCACCACCATGGGGTCGCCGCCCAGGCTTTTTACCTTTTCCACCAGGCCGCGGACGTAGACCGGCCGGATGTACGCGGTGTTGTTCCATTCGCCCATGTGGAGCTTGATGGCCACCACGTCCCCGGGCTTGATCATTTGGCCGAATCCCGCGGCGTCGAAGAGGGTCAGTACTTTGGCCACCAGGCTGGTCTGGATGGAATTGGACCGGTCGTTCATGTAGAAGACTTTCGCCATTCAGCAACCTCCTTTCCAATTAGCGAGAACTGCGGTTTGTTCACGGCGAATCCCTGTCTCTGGACATAAAGCCAAGTCATTGACCAGGCCTCGGCAGGCAATTCGATTCAGATTTTGGGTTTCCGGTGGTGTTGGTTGAGTCAATTTGTTTGCGTTCGATGGGACGCAATGTCGCGTCCGGGCTGGTTAAGGTTTTGTTTCTGATGAAATAGATAACTATCATGAATGAAAGGATATGGTCAAGCAAAAGCCGCGAGAATAAACCGGCTTAATATGATCATTATTGACAGAATTGCAACGACGGAAACATTAGAGATGAATATTGGCCATCCGAATCTGACTGGAATTAACACTTTAAATTATCAGTGTAATTTCTCGCCGCCCTTCCTGGTTTCGACCTGAAAAAGAACAGCCGGTGAAGCAAACGCCGGTGACGTATTTATATCATTTAAGATATAATATTGGTCACCAAAATAATAATGTGCCCTTGACGGAAGGATCGGCCATGAACGAAGATCGAGGCCGGGAGTTCGACCTGTTCGTGAACCGAACCTCCGTAACTAAATCTGGCTTGGAGATTGATCTGGGCCGGTCGGCGGCCGCGCTGTTGTCATGAAAATAATCGTCGTCTTTAAAGGCCTGCTGGCCGAGTGGATGGGTGTGGCCCGGGCCGAGTTCGATCTGCCCGAGCCGGCCAGGTACTCGGACCTGCTGCGGGCCATCGCCCGGGCTTACCGCTCCAATATGCCGCCTCAGCTCTGGCGCGAAGAAACCGACGGCTTTGCCACGCCGGTCGCGGCCCTGGTGGATGGACTCAGGCTGGTCGAGGGGGAGACGCCCCTGGCCGACGGCCAGGAAGTGATGTTCTTTCTGGTGATAACCGGCGGCTGACCTGACCGGCCGCGGAACCCGTTCACTCCGGACTTGCCTCCTGAAATCCGACCTTATTGAATTACCGGCCCAATCGGGCCGGCGCCGGGGAAATATTTCTTGACAAAGCCCGGGGAGTCACCTAAATACGTTAATAGTTAAAGCATTAATAATTTATATTTAAGCGATCAGGACCGGACGGCAATCGCCGGAAAGACTCGGGATCAGGGAGGTCGGCCGTGGACGTGGGATCGAATCTGTCGAAAATAGTCGGAACGGAGAATTTCTCCGACGATCCAGTTCAACTGCGCCGCTACGAAAGCGACTTCAGCCACATCCCCGGCGGAGCGGCCGATTACGTGGTGCAACCGGCCGGCGCCGCCGAAGTGGCGGTGGTGCTCAAGTTTTGTCAGGAGAAAAGCATTCCCGTCACCCCCTGCAGTTCCAAGGTCCATTTCCATGGGGCCGCCCTGCCCCTGGAAGGCGGGGTGGTCCTGGACCTGACCAGGATGAACCGGATTCTGGAAATCGATCCCGACAACCGCCGGGTGAGGATCGAGGCCGGGGTCACCTGGGGCCAACTCACCCGGGAACTCGCCCGGCAGGGGTTCCGGGTGATCATGCCCCTCGCGCCTCCGGCCGAACGCTCGGTCCTGACCGACTTCCTGGAGCGGGAAGAACCCACCAACGTGGTCTACGATTACGGCGAGCCCCTCCAGGCCATGGAAGTGGTCTGGCCGACCGGCGAGGTTTTCAGAATGGGTTCGGCCAGCGTCAACGGCTACCCCGACTCTCCCTCGAAGGGCGGGAACCCCTCGGGTCCGGGTCTGGATTTCTACCGTTTTTTCCAGTGCGCCCAAGGCACCCTGGGCGTGGTCACCTGGACGAACCTGAAGATCGAATCCATCCCCCGGCAGGACAAGGTCCTCCTGGCCCCGCTGGACGATCTCGATCAGGCCGTCGCTTTTCTCTATCGGGTCCTGCCGCGCCGGATCGGTCAGGAGGTTCTGCTGTTGAATAAGATCGTCCTGGCGGCGCTCCTGGCCGAAAAATGGCCGGCCGATTTTAACCGGCTGAAAGCCGCCCTGCCCCCCTGGACCCTGATTCTGGTCATCAGCGGGCTGCTCAGACGCCCCGAGGAAAAGCTGGCCTACGAAGAAAACTTTTTGAACCAAGTGGTAAAAAACGAGTTCCCGGACCTGCGCCTGGCCGACGGTCTGCCCGGCCTCCCCAACCTGGGCCGAAAGCTCCTGCCCCTGCTGCGACAACCCTGGCCGGCCGGCGAGACCCACTGGAAGCTGCAAGTCAAAGGGGCCTGCCGGAGCCTGTTTTTTCACACCCTGCCCGCCAAGGCCCAACGCTTCGTGGTCAGGGTTCAAGAGATCGCCGCCCGGCACGGCTATCCCGGCCAGGATATCGGCCTGTACATCCAGCCCATCGAACACAACCGCGCCTGCCGGCCGGAATTCAACTTCTTCTACGATCCCGGGAACGAGTCCGAAAAGGCCGCCGTGGGTGCTCTGTACCGAGAGGCCGCCGAGGCTTGCCTCAAGGATGGGGCCGTGTTCACCCGGCCCTACGGCGACCTGGCCCCCCTGGTCTTCGAGCGGGCCGCGTCCTACGCCCGGCAACTGAAGCGGCTCAAGAAGATATTCGATCCGAACAACATCATGAATCCTTCCAAACTCTGCTTCTGAGGGGGAAAGGAAATGGCCGAGCGAACGCCTGTAAGATATTACCGGCCCAAATCTGAGTTCAAGTTCGACATCTCCGACCTCGAGAACTTCGTGTACGACATGAGTCGTTGCATCAAATGCAAAGGCTGCACCTGGGTGGACCACACTTATATGCCGGGCCCGAAGTTCATGACCCGCTGTCCCAGCGCCGCCAAGTTCGAGTTCGACGCTTATGGCGCCTACGGCAAGATGCGGATCGGACACGCCCTGGCCGAGGGCGTGCTCGGCTGGAGCGACAAGGCCCTCGAAGTCATTTACGCCTGCACCTTGTGCGGCGCCTGCGACGTGGGCTGCAAGAGGAACCTGGACCTGGAGATCGAACTGGCCCTCGAGTCGCTCCGGGTCAAGGCCGTCAAGGACGGCGCCGGGCCGCCGCCGGCCTACCGGAATATGGCCGAGAACATAAGCCGGCGGCACAATGTCTACGGCGCCCCCCACCTCGAACGGACCTCCTGGGTCCCGGCCGGAACATCCCTGACCGAGAAGGCCGACCTTCTCTATTTCGTGGGTTGCTCCGCCTCCTATGTCAACCGGGAAATCGCCCGGTCCACGGCCCGAATCCTGACGGCGGCCGGAACCGAGTTCATGCTGATGCCGGACGAATGGTGTTGCGGCAACATCGTATTCTCGGCCGGCTTGTTCGACCAAGCCCAGGCCTTGGCCCGGAGAAACGTGGAGGAAGTCAGGAAGACCGGGGCCAAAGTTCTTCTGACCGGTTGCGCCGAAGGCTATCGCATGTGGAAGGTGGATTACCCGAAGCTGCTCGAGATCTCGACCGGCGATCTGGGTTTCCAGGTGGTCCATCTGGTCGAATACGCGGCCGGGAAGATCGAGGACGGGCGACTTAAAATGAAAAAGCCCTTCGAAACGCGTCTGACCTATCATGACGCCTGCAGCCTGAACCGCCTGAGCCAGCCCTGGACGCCCTACGCCGGGAAACGGGGCTGGATGGGGTGCGTCGAGCCCAGGCTCCAGAGAAGACGCGGCAACAAGGAGATATACGCCCTGTCCCGGGCAATCTTGACGGCCATCCCCGGCGTGAACCTGGTGGAAATGCCTCGGACCCGGGAAAACGCCTTCTGCTGCGGCGCCGGCCGGGGCGTTCAGACCGCCTATCCGGATTTGGCCGGGTGGGCGGCCAGGCACAGGCTGGAAGAGGTCAGCGAGATCGGCGCCGAGACGCTGGTCTCCGCCTGCCCCTGGTGCAAGAACAACTTCACCCAGGCCGTCCGGGACAACGGCGGCGGCGTGCGGGTCCTGGATATCTCGGAAGTGATCCAGGCCGCCCTCGAGGCCTAGCCCCCAGGAGGTAGATCATGGCTATATCCAAAGAAATATATAAAACCTTGGCGGCTATCGTCGGCCCGGACCATATCTCCGACGACCCGGTCATCCGCGAGGGGTACAGAAGCGGGCCCGGGGGATACGAAAACGGCCTGGGCTATGAAAGGGTCATGACCAGGGTTCCGGGAGGCGTGGTCCTGCCCCGGACCACGGAGGAGGTCCAGAGGATCGTCAAGCTCTGCTACCGGAACGACCTGCCCTACGTGCCGTACAGCACGGGCTTTTACGGGCCGCGCTCCCACCCCCACGTCGAAGGCGCCCTGCTGATAGACCTAAAAAGGATGAACTATTTCCGACTCGATGCCAGGCACTTTTACGTGGAAGTCGGTCCGGGCATGATTTATTCGCCCATTCAGGAGGAGTGCCTGAAACACGGGGCCTACGTGGTGATCGGAGGCGGCGGAGCCCAGGCCTCGGCCATCGCCAATCTGATCGGCGACGGCTGGTCGCCCCTGAGTCACCGGATCGGACTGCCCCATCGCCGCATTCTGGGGACCGAACTGATCCTGCCCGACGGCGAACTGCTCAAACTGGGTTCGCTGGTCACCGGTGATGACCCATTTTGGGGTGAAGGACCAGGCCCGGACCTCCGGGGCCTGCTCAGAGGATATACCGGCCTGCGGGGCTGCCTCGGGATAGTCACCAGAATGGCCATCAAGACCCTGCCCTTCCAGCCCGAACGCCTCGAGCCCACGGGCATCTCCCCCCACACCGCCCTGATCCTCCCGGAAAAAAGGGTCAAGTGGATCAACTTCACCGTGCCGTCCAAGGAGGCCCAGGTCAAGGCCATGAGGGAAATCGGCCGGGCCGAGATCGCCGGCGCGGTCACCAAGGTGCCCCTTTTCTGGCGGGCCATAGCCAAGGCCGAAAGCAAAGAGGAGTTCTGGGATATCTGGCGCAAGGAAAACGAGGCCAGCGTAGCCAATTTCTTCATCGTCCGGGTGCTCCTCATCGGTTATACCTCGGAGGAGCAGATGGCCTACGACGAACGGGTCCTGATGGATATCATGAACGAAGTGGGCGGCGTGGCCCGCCCCACCAAGCCGTCCGACGAGTCCTGGATCAAGAACGCCGATTCGGCCGGAATGTGGCTCATGTGCGGCGGATACGTCTCCGTGGACTACGTCATCGAAACCCTGTCCCAGTCGCCGGAACACGGTCCGGCTTACGCGGAACTCAAGAAAAAATATACCCCGCCGCTCATGCCCGATTACGGCGATCCCGGTTGGTTCCAGAGCTTCGAACTGGGACACCAGGGCTATTCCGAATTTCTGGTCTACTGGGACCCCGACGACGACACCGATCCGGTGGACCAATTCTACGTGGACACTTCCAAGATGAACATCAAGAACCGTTTCTACACCTCGCTGCTGGGCCCGCACCAGCCGCTCTACCTCACCGGCCCTAAATACGGGCCGAACTACCATGAATTCCTGCTCAAGGTGAAAAACGAATTCGACCCCAAATGGAAATCCCACCCGCCCGTGCCTCTGGCCCACGACGTCTTCGTGGAACGAGCGCCTTGGATGCATGGACTGAAGGACTGGGAGTCCCCGGACGATTTGGCTAAAATGGAGCGCATGAATACCTCGGTCCGGGACGCGGACTCGGAAGAATAAAACGGGGGGATGAATCATGGAAGACCAGAAAATAGCCGTGGTGGGGATCGGGGCCACGGGCGCCGTACTGGCCGCGGCCCTGTTAAGCCGCTATCCGGAGACCATCCTGGTTGACCCTAAACCGGGTCTGGGAGAGATCGTCAAGCAGAACGGAATCAAAATCTCGGGAGCGGTGACCTATCAGGTCCGGGTTCGGCATTTCTTCGACCGGATGGAAATGATGAAGGGCCTCGAACCGAACCTAATTTTCGTTTCCACCAAAACCTATCATCTGGCCCGGGTCTTGGAGGACCTGAAAAGCGTCTTCAAGGACGGAACCAAGATCGTCAGCACCCATAACGGCCTGGGCCCCGAGGACGTCATCGCCGACACCTTCGGTCCCGAGGCCGTATTCCGAATGTCGTTGAACTTCGGCGTCGCCCTGAAAGGCCCCGCCGAAGTGGAAATGGGCTTTTTCAACCGGCCGAATCACTTGGGCGGCTTGACCGATAAAAACCGAGAACTTGGCCGGGAAATGGCCCGTTGGTTGACCGAAAGCGGTTTGGACACGGAATACGTCGCCGATATCAAACTCCACGTCTGGAAGAAAATGGTGATCAAATGCACCATGGCTTCCCTCTGCGCGGTCACGGATCGAACCCTGAAACAGGTCATCGAGTTCCCGCCCACCCGGGAAATAGCCGAAAACTGTTTTAAGGAAGCCCTGGCCGTGGCCAAGGCCCAGGGTTATGACCTGGGCGAAGATTATGTTCAGAACGTCTTTAAGTACCTGGAAAAGGTCGGCGGACACAAAGACTCGATGTGCTATGACCTGGCCCATAAACTGCCCACGGAGATAGACTTTCTGGGCGGCAAGGTGGTCGAGTACGGCCGGACCCTGGGCCTGGCCACGCCCTTCTATGTCGCCCTGACCAATCTGGTGCGGGCCATCGAGGACGGCTATCTGCCCGGCGGGCGCCGGACCTTGACCGTAAAAACATGAAGCGGCTATCGGCTCTTTGTCTGCTTGAGGATGTGCCGAAGTGTCTCGAGGAGGGCCGACTTTTGCGGACCGGAATATTTCGACAGGTATTTTTTCAGGTTTTGCTCTTTCTGGTCGTGGATGGCCTTTAATACTTTCTTCCCCACCGGGGTGATGCGCAGTCTTTTGGAGCGGTCGTCGTCCGGGTCGTTGCTTCTGACGATGAAGCCGCTTTTTTCCAGTCTTCTGGCGATGCCGGTCATGTTGGCGCTGGAAACCAGCATGATCCGGTGGACGTTCTTCATGGTATTCTGGCCGTTTTGGGAGGCGTCCAGGACCCGGAGCAGGTTGTATTGAGGGAAGGTCAAGCCCCATTTCTTGAATATGGCGGCAGAGTTCTTCTTGAAGCCCTCGGCGATACGGACGATGGCCATCATCACCTTCTCGTCCACGCTCATGTCGTTCTTGTACCCGGTGTCAGGCACGGCGCCGCCAAACTCCTTTCCCCGCTGGAAGAATTTATTTAACATGATAAATTTAATAGTTTAAATTGTCAACGCTTAAATAATTTCCCTGCTTTTACTTCTTGGGCGACTAAGCGATATTGGTGGGGAAATTGCCGGTAAGTTTGAAAAACGCCGGGGCTGGCGCCGATAAAGGATCGCCCTGGCGAATCGACTTCACCCTCCCTTCTTTTCCACCAGATTCAGTCCCATGGCGCCGGCGATGATCAGCACGATGAAAAAGATTTTCCAGAAACCGGCCGATTCCCGAAAAAAGACCAGGCCGATCAGGGCGATCGAGGCCGTGCCCACGCCTGACCAGACGGCGTAGGCGATGCTGACTTCGATGGTCTTGACCGCGTAGGTGAACAGGGTGAAAGATAGACCGTAGAAAACAAACAACAGCAGCGAAGGGAGCGGCCGGGAGAAACCCTCGGCCAGCTTGACGCAAATCGTGCCGCAGTTTTCCAGCAGAATGGCCGCCAGGAGCAACAGCCAGCCCTTCATCCCGCCTCCCTTTTGGCCCGCCCCGGGGCGATATGAACGCGGCCGGCTAGAAGTTGACCACGGGTTTCAATTCCTGGACCGGATAGATTTGTCCCTGCTTGGGCGGCATGGCATTGTAGACCCAGTCCAGGTCCACTCGGCCGATCCGAAGGCCGCGCCGGCGGCTGAAGCCGGCGAACTCGCCGCGGACGAGCACGTCTTCCATGTTGTCTATGAACAAGCCGAAGACGGCCACCTTCAGGCCCGGCGTCAGATCGGATAGTTCCGGCCCATAGGCGAACGCCGAAAAGACCAGTCCGCGGCTGCCCCAGGCCTGGCCTTGCACCACGGGCACTATTTTGGGAAAACCGTCCCGGTCCACCCAGGCCAGGAACTTGAGCGCGCCCATCTTGTTGAAAAGGTCCTCGGCCCACGGTTTCAGGATTCGTTCGGTCTCGGCCGGCGGACCGGTTCTGGCCAGCCTGGTCAGGACGGCCGCGGCGATAATGGCCGCCATCGGCAAATTCTCCCGGCCTCCGGTCTCCACCAGGTCCAGGTAGTGCACGGTGTTGATGCCGAAATAGGCGTTGTACCTGAACATGGGCTGGTTGTTGTACATTTCGAAGTCTTCGCCCTGCCGGGCCGAGTGGGTCCACCTGGCCTTGCCCCGCCACAAGCGTTTGTCCGGGGTCATGATCAGGAAGCCGGTCCGGGGATTGTCCCGGACGTGGACCTTGCTCAATCCTTCGGTGAACTGGCCGAACATGAGGGTGCGGTGGTCCTTGGCCCGCATCGAGCTCAAAAAGGTCAGGTGCGGCCAACCCTCCGGATTCAACGTGGCCAACAGGCCTATCTTGGCCTCGGGCTCGAAGGCTTTTATATCCGCCTCTTCAAAGAAGGTCCTTTTATTCATCAGAAAACCTCCTGATCCTCGGCCCTCAGACCGGACAAACGTTCTTGACCAGACGCAGCCTCGGGCTCTCCTCCCTGGCCGGCTCTTCCTTGGCCTCGAGCCGGGTCGGCCCGCTCCAATGGACTATCTCCGGCTTGACGCCTGAACTTCTGGCCGTTTCGGCCAGGTCTTCCATCTCCGCCGCGCAAAAGAGGGCCCGGTCCTTGAAGGCCCAGTCCCGGCCCAGGCGGATGTACTTGTCCCGGCAGAGGTTGTTGAAAGCGCACAGGTCCCAGCGGCTGACCACCCCTTTGAGATTCCGGGCGATAAACCGGCCGAGGCCGGTGATGTTCTCCGGATCGTCCGTGGCGCCGGGTATGACCGGCGTCCTGATCCACAATTCCCGGGGGACCAGGTTGGATTTCATCCAGTCCCGGACCCGCGACAGGTTTTCCAGGATCAATTCATTGGAGCTGCCCGTGAATTCACGGTGGCGGTCCGGATCGATCAACTTGAGGTCGAAGAGCATGAGGTCGGCGGCCGGCAGGAGGCGGTTCAAGTCTTCACGGGAACAGCAGCCGCTGGTGTCCAGGGCCGTGCTCAGGCCGGCGTTCCGGCATTCAGCCAGGAAGGCGGCCGCGAACTCGGCCTGCAGGGCCGCTTCGCCGCCCGAGGCCGTGACCCCGCCCCCGGACTTTTCAAAATAGACCTTGTCCTTGGCCACTTCCTTGACCAGGTCCGAGACCGTCCATTTCCGGCCCAGGAGTTCCAGGGCCGTGGACGGACAGGCCTCGGCGCAGAGGCCGCAACCCTGGCACAGTCCTCGATCTATGGCCACGCCTTCGGGCTGGCGAAACAGGGCATTGTTGGGACAGACGTCCCGGCAGGTGCCGCAGTCGATACAGCGGGAACCGATCCACTGGAGTTGCGGCCGCGGCGATATGCTTTCCGGGTTGTGGCACCAGGCGCAGCGCAAGGGGCAGCCCTTGAAAAAGACGGTGGTCCTGATGCCCGGCCCGTCCTCGGTGGACATGCGCTGTATTTCCAGGACCGTCCCTTTAAGTTCCTGGTCCGGATTCATGGTCGCCCCCGGTCATAATTTCTCGTGGCTCAGCCTGGCGATGACTTCTTCCTGGAGTTCCTTGCCGATGGTGGTGAAATAAGCGTTGTACCCGGTGATCCGGACCAACAGATGGCGGAAGTCCTGGGGCCGGCGCTGGGCCTCGCGCAGCAGACCGGGGTCCAGCATGTTGATCTGCAGGGCCGTGCCGCCGTTTTCCGCGTACCCCCGGAGAAAGGCCTTGAATTTGGACCGGTGCTCGGGGTCCCTCAGCAGGGACGGATTGAAGGTCATGGTGTGGCTGGCGCCGTTGGGCAGATAGTTGACGTAATTCTCCCAGTCGCCCCGGCCGCCGGCTTTGCCGCCCAGGGCCTTGCCCACCGAGTTGGCGTTGGCCGTGGGTCCGTTGATATCGGCGCCGGTCGAGGGGCAGATGGCGTTGGAGAGGAAACGGCCCTTGGGCCGGCCGTCCGGGCTGGCGGCCATGATGTATCCGTCGCTCACCCAGTAGTTCCAACTCAACATCCCCGGCCGGAATTGCCGGTGGGTGGATTTGGTCTTGTATTGCCAGGTCTCCTCGGTCCAGAGTTCCATAACCCGCCGGGCCATCTCGTCAGCCTGGTCGTCGTCCCGGCCGTATTTGGGCGCCTTGGTCTTGGCCTTGGCCTGGAGCACTTCATGGCCCAGCCAATTGGCCTTGAGGGCCGTGATCAATTCGTCCAGGGTGCACTCCCGGCGGTCGAAGACCAGGTATCTGACCGCCAAAAGGGAGTCCACGGTCGTGGCGAAGGTCACGGCTTCGAGCGTGGTGAGGCTGATTTCAGCCCCGCCCTGGGTGATGTCCAGCCCTTTCTCGGCGCAGCCCTTGACCAGGCAGGAAAGATAGGGCGTGGGGCAGAACTCGGCCCGCGCCGTCTCGGATAGCTCGTACAGGTCCACGCACCGCCTGATGATGTACTTGGTCTGTTCGACGTACGCGGCCCAGAACTCCTCCCAAGTCTTGAAGCCGCGGGCGTCGCCGGTGTCCGAGCCGTCCTGAGTGATCCGGCCCTTTTTACCGGTGATGGGGTCCACGAACTCGAGCAGGTCCCGGCCGCCGGTCAAGGCCAACTCGACGGCCTTGAGCAGGTTGAGGTTGTTGTCCACCGTGCCCGAACGGTCGTTGCCGGTCATGGTGTTCTCCAGACAGCCCACCGGCGCGTAGTCGAAGACGTTGCCCGCGTTGATCAGGTCGGTCAGGCCGGCCTTTTCGGCTTCGCGCATCATGCCGGCCATCGAGCGCTCGTCGAAATTGAGCAGAAACGGCGCCCCCTGGCTCGAGGCCACCAAGTCCACTATCTTGTCCAGGAGTTCCTCCGGAGACCGGCGGTGGAGGCGCACGTTGGGCTTGGGCTCCAAGATGGGGCTCATCTCGTCAATCACTTCCAGGAGGGCGAAGGTCAGGTCGTTGCTCATGTCCCGGCCTTCGGGACCCAGGCCCGCCAGGGTAATGAGCTGGCCGAAACCGGCGGTGATGCCTTGGTCGCCGGTTTTGATCATGGCGTCGTAAGTGGTGTTGGCGTGCATCCAGAAACACTTCAAGATTTCCTTGCCGAACTCCCGGTCCAGGCCCTGGGCCAGTGAATGTTCCCAATAGGGCCGCAGGTACTGGTCTATCCGGCCGAAGGATACGCCGGCGCCGGGATAGTTCTCGTCGGAGAGCACCAGCATGTGCGTCAGCCACAGAGACTGCACCGCCTCCCAGAAGGTCACCGCCGGCTCCCAGGGCACCCGCTCGAGGTTGCCGGCCATTTGAACCAGTTCGCTTCGCCGGCCCGGGTCGGCCTCATTGGCCGCCAGGTCCCGGCAGACAGCGGCGTAGCGAGCGGCCAGGTCCCGAGGCATGGCGGCCGCGGTCAGCATGGCCCTGAGCTGGGCGCCCTTCGGACCGTTCAGGTCACGGGGTTCGAGGGTCCGGTATTTCTCTTCCAGGTCGGCGTGGATGCCCCGCCAGCCTATCTGGAGCGCCCGGTCATAGCCGGGCACGAGGTGGCCGGCCGTGGCCCCGCAGTTGCCGTACCCGTGGTCATGAAACCATTTGACCTGGGCCCTGGCCCCGTTCTTTTTATCCAGAATCAGCCGGTCCCGGCGCTCGGTCTCGACCTTGGTCCAGCACCGGGAGGCCTGGATGTTGAAACGGGCGCCGCAGACCAGGTCGCCCGGCAGTACTTCCCGCGGCAGGTAATTGACCATGACCTCCCTGATGAACCAGGCCCGTCTTTCCGGCAGGCTGAGCGACCAGAAATCGGGCGGGAGCTTGACCGGCCGGGCGGACTGGTAAAAAGACGATCTGAAGGTGGGTAGAAAGGCGTAGGTCTCCGGGACAATGTAAAAGCTCATCTCGTCAAAAACCACGTCCCAGGGCGTGCCCGTGGTCCAAGCCGTGAACTCGTTGTTCCAGGCCCTCCGGGTCCCCTGAAAATAATAGTCCCTCAGCCACTGAATCCGGGGCGACAAGCCCTTGGGCTGCTTCAAGTTGTACTGAAGTCGCGGGGCCGCGGCTGGGTTCATGACTCCCTCCTTTCCTCGAGGCCGGCTTTGGCCAGCAGCCGATCGCGGCCGTGAGCCAGCATCCGTTCCATTATCCGGGCCGCCCGGCGCGGTTCTCCGGCCTCGACGGCCTTGACCAGGGACCGATGAAAATCGAGCACCATCGGCGTCACGGCCGGATCGGTGAAAAACTGCCCGGCCAGGTTGATATAAACGTCCTTGAAGGAATTCAGCAAGAGCGGGTAAAGCAGGTTGCCCGAGGCCATGGCCACGAGGTGGTGCAAGGAGAAATCAAGTTCGGCCATCGGTGTGTTCCCGGACCGGGCCGCTTCTTCCTCCCGCCGGACGATGTTCTTGAGTTCGGCCAGGTGTTCCGGTGTGCGGCGCCGGGCGGCCAATCGGGCCGTTTCCACCTCGAACAGGCTTCTCATTTCCAGGAGGCTCAACAAAAGGCCTGGTTCCAGACCGCCCTGGTGATAACCCACCAGGGAATTCAAGAGGGCCAGGGAGCCTTCCTGGCGGTAATCGTTGACTACCGCGCCCTGCCTGGGCCGGATGGTGACCAGACCTTTAACCGCCAGGTCCAGCAGGCCTTCGTGGACCACGGGCCGGCTGACGCCGAGCTTGAGGGCCAGTTCTCTTTCCGAAGGCAATTTCTGGCCGATGGAGACCTGGCCGGACAGGATGAGTTCCTCGAACCGGGCCACGAAGACCTCCTTGAGGCTTTCGGCCCGAAGGGGTTGCAGCATTTCCATCATGGTTGACCTCATGCCGGCTGGTGGTATTACCAGGAGCCATTATACCTCACTGACGGCGCCCTGGCAAGAGGCGAAACGGTCGAGCGGGGACCGGTGGATCAGTTTACCTGAGCGCCAGCAGGAGCATGGTCGCCGTGCCGATCCGCAGCGGATCATGGATGATCCTGGCGGCGTGCTTCTCCCGGGCCGATCGGCTGACGCCGCAGGGGACCCCCGGCGCGGCAATATAGGTTGCGGGCGAGAGGGCGGCTTCGTCCAACACGTCCGGGGCGGGGCTGGACTCGAGGATATAACGGTGTTCCCTTACGGCCTTTCCCAGGTCATCCACTATCAGCAGGGTCGAGTCCCGGCCGCGGACGATGCCGGCCACCCATCTTTCGACCGGCCCCGGGTTGATATCGTAAACGGCGACCTCGGCGCCCAATTCCAATAAGGCCAGGCCGGCGCTCCGGCCCACCGACCCGCCGCCGATCACCAAGACCCGTCGGCCGGTCAAACCGCCGGCCATCTGCTCGAGGGCCTGGACAAAACCCCGGCCGGTGGCCTCGCCGTTGTCCACCACCCGCTTGGTGTTCAGGTTAAAGGCGGCGAAACAATGGTCGTCGGCGGCCAGAACGATATCCGCCCGAGCTTCAAAAGCCTCGGCCAGGCCGGCCGCGTCCGTGGCCTCCGTGACCGCGGCGGCCAAGCCCAAATGCAGGGCGATGTCCCTGACCGTCTCGGTGAAGCCGGGAATGAGGCCCTGACCACAGGTCATGGGCACTATGGCCGCTTTCTGACCCTTTATAATTTCCCCGGCCGCCGCTTCGGACAGACCGGCGGCCCGGGCCGCCAAGCCCTTCAAGGTCAGCCCCGTTTTTTTCAGCAGTTCCTCGTCATAGTCGGCCAGATACCCTGAAATGCCGAGGAGATCGCCGGCCTGGAGCCTGGTCATGGCGGCGGAACCCGCTTCGGCCCGGCCGCCTCGGGGTCAATTAGTGTTTCGATATTGAATTCCCGCGCCAGGGTCTCGAGAGCGCCGCGCCTCTTGGCCCACACCGCCTCCGCGGTTCCGGCGCAGTAGATCATGGTGGCCACCCAGGCGCCGGCGCCGGGCCGGTAGTCGGTCAAGGCTTCGTCGGCCCCAAAGAAGCCGGAACGAACCGTCAAGGGACCGGCCCGGCTCATGAGGTGCTCCCCGCCTATCTCCAAGAAGCCTGGCTTGACCCGAACATGTTCGTAAATGACCGCCCGAGGTTTCGTCCCGGTTCCGGCCGCGGGCAGGCGGCCGTCAACGAAAACGTCTTTCAACATGGCCACCATGTTCAGACCCGTGGACCAGAAGACCGCCGTGGGCGTCTGACTGGGCAGGCGGGCGTCTATTTCCAGGAGCACCAGCCGGTCCCGGTTCAGAATCACTTCCAGGTCCATGAGGCCGGTCAAACCAAGGGCCGCGGCGATCCGGACGGCGATATCGTTGAATTCGATCAGCCGGGACGGGGTCAGGAGGCTCGGGGCGCAAACCCTTTTGCAGTCAAATAAACCATCCATGAAAAGGTCGGTGACCTGAAGAGGCCAATATCGGCCGGCCGCTCCCAATACCTCCAGGGAGTAAGACGGTCCGGGCAGGAATTCCTGGATAACCCAGGTTTCCGGCGGAACGCCGCGCCCGGTCAAGGCGTCCAGCTCTGCTCGCTGGTTGATCAGCCGGACACCCCGGCTGCCGCTCGAGGCGTCCGGTTTGACGATCACGGGCAGACCGCAGGACGGCCAGGAGACGGGGACGTCCAGTCCCACGCGGGTAAAAAGACGGTTGGACTTCAATTTGGACGAACTCAAGGCATAGGCCTGGGGGTCATAAGCTAAAGGCACACCCACGGTTTCGGCCGACCTGGCCAGGGCGGCCAAGGCCGCCTCGTCCTCGAGGGCGGGGATGACCAGGTCAATCTGTTCCAGTATCTTAGGCATTTGGGTTGACGAGGTGACGTCGAGGGCAATAAAGCGGCGGCACAGGCCGGCGGCGGGGACATCGGCGGTCTTGTCCACCAATAAGGTCTCCCACCCGGCCTTGCTGGCCAGGTAGAGCGCCTCCACGCCTTGAAGCCGGCCGCCTATCACGGCGACTTTCATGGTCGGCTTGGCCCGGTCACTTCGGGGCGTCCTTTTCTTCTTCTAATCTTTAAGGAGGCTCGAGCCGAAACGCCGGCTGAATCTGGTCGCGGAAAATTTGGCCAGCTTCCATTCGGGAATGCCGCATTCGGGACATATTTTTTTGTAGTATTTGTTCCGCAGGTAACGCGCCGCCCGGCTGTTGCGCGAGTTGCGGACCGTGAAATCCCGGCCGCAGTGGGTGGAGACACGGATAATATCTCCCGTCCGGTCGATGGATTTGAGGCCGTGGATCGTACCCGAGCGGCTGGTCCACAGCTTGATCCGGTCAATCAGCAGAAATAGTTCGACCCGCTTGCGGTAATAACGCTTTACTTCGGCGGCGATAGACCTCTCCTGGCCGGCTCCGGGGTCAGGGCTTTTTCAACCGGCGGCGGTCGGCTAAGGTTCCGGCCTCATCCGCCGGCCGTCCTCTCCCTGCCCCGCCGGCCGGTTCGAACCAAGGCGTCTCCGGTTCATCCAGTCGACATAATCATCGGGCTGGGCCGGCTGGAGCTGACAGGCCTCGAGGATGGGCCGGACCGCCGCCGGCGTTCTTCTGGCTTCTTCAATGTCCAGGTGACTGTGTGCCACGCCCGACCAACCCCGACCGGGCGGAACCAGGGAAGTCACCACGTTGGCCCCGGCCTCGAGACGCATCTTCAAGCCGGCCAGACCGTCCACGTCCAGGGAGGCCGGTATCAACCGGTCCGGGAAAACCAGCCGCAGCACGGCAATGGCGATCAATTCCCGCCGGACGTCCGGTTTCCTGGTTCCGGCCAGAGGCGTCCCTTCTTGAGGCACGAAGGACATCACCCGGACTTGATCGGCGTCCAACCTTTTCATACACTCGATTGATTCGGCCACGTCGGCCAGGGAATCACCCACCCCGCTTAAGATGCCTTCTTCGACGAGCAGGCCCGCGGCCTGGGCCGTTATCTTCTTCCGCCAACGTTCATCGTAGTTCCGCCTCGGGCGCAGATGATCGAACAGGACGCGGTTATGGGTCTCCTGATAGCAGGCGTACCAATCGGCGCCGGCCGCGGCTAAATCCCCCAGCACCTCGTCCGGAACCGCGCCCGGTGAAACCATGATCGGCAGCCCCACCGCTCTCTTGACCTCTTGGATCATCCCGGTCAGGAGTTGAAAGCCCTGGCCTCCATTTTCATAAAAGAGCGGGTCCTCGCCCATGGTCAGGTCCAACAGGTGAACACCGTCCCGGGCCAGAGTGAAGGCGGCGGCCAGGACTTCTTCCGGCTTTTTGCGGTACCTGGGCAGGTCCCGATGCGAGGCCCGATAATGGCAGAAAATACAGTCGTTGCGGCAGTGGGTGCTGAAAAAGGTGAAGCCGTAGAGGAAGACGTCGGCGCCAAAATGGCGGCGGCGCGCCTGCCTGGCGGCTTCGTAAAGGGAGGAGAGACTCCGTTCGTCGGTAGTGTCGAGAAGAAAAGCAATGTCCCGGGGACCGAGTTCCCGGTCTTCGAGGGCCCGCCCGAGAATTTCTTCCAGCCGTTCGTCAGTGCGCTTGATCAAGGCCGGCGACACATTCCCACCTTTTTTGCGGACCGATGGCCCGGCGTCAGATGTTCAGGCGGATGCCGTCCAGGTAACTGAGACTTCGACCCAAGCGGCCCAGATGGAGGTTTTCGCCGGCGGCCATCAAGAGCCGTTCCAGGCCGAAGCCCAAGCCCACCCAGGCGTCGGTTATGCTCCAACGGCTGTCCAGGTGGTGGGGCCCCAGGGCGCAGGAAGCCACCTCGAGCCTGTCCGGACCGGCCACCAGGTCGTACGTTTCACCGTAAACCTCGGACGTCTCGATCACGATCTCGTATTCCTCGATCCCGGTCTTTTTCATGATCAAAGCCGCCAGTTCCCGGAGGCGCCCGATCCGGTGATCTTCCGGCAGGCCGAATTCGGCCAGGTTCAGCATGGTGAATTCGTTGGCGTGGGCCGAGCCTTGGGATTCCTTGCGGAAACAAGGACCGACCTCGAAAAGGCCCACGGGCCTCGCCCACAATCTCAGCAGGTCCTTGACCACGTAATACAGGTGCGGGGCCAGCATGGGACGCAGGCATTGGGCAGGTCCGACCCAGAAAACCTGGGCGTGCAACGGGTGGGATTCGTCAATCCCCATCCGGGCCAGCAGGCCTTTGGACATCAGGATAGGCGTGGCCACCTGAACGAAGCCGTGGGCGGCCAGCACCTCGGCCAATTCGTTTTCCAGTACGCACAACCGGGGACGCAGCCGCTTTTCCCGAAATTCCAGGAGGCGTTCCCGTTCCCGCTTGACGTAGCGCTTTTCCAGCGTCTGAAAAGTCCGGTCCCGAGCCTGGGGCTGGTCAAAGCCGGTTTCGATTTCCTCGGGCGGGGCACCCAACTCTCTGAGTCTTTGTCTCTGAGTTTCCGAGAAGGAGCAGGACATCAGGCCTCCAGGGGGAGGCGGCCGGGTCCGGGTTGACGATCTCGGTCCGTTGATAGACTCAGCCCCGGTCCATCAGACGTTGTCATGATTTTACCCGTCGGCGACTTCTTCTCCCGGCCCGACCGATTTCAATTTCCAACCGCGGCGTTGTTTATGGCGGGGAGTCCGGGAGTCGCACCCGGCTGGGCGGGTTTAGAGCCCGCGTGATCACCTTCGATCCACCCCCCTCCCGCTAGCCGCTCCATCATTTCTTATACACGAAGGCGCGCTGGACGACAACGATTATGGCCGGGTTGTAAAAGCGGCTATTCACTTCCGGCCGGCTCGACTTTTTCCACGAACTTGCGGAGGTCCCGGTCTATTTCCGGTTCCAGCAAAGTCTCGGGCGCCGCGGCCAGGATGTCGCGGCGGATTCTTTCCGCTTTGGCCGCCAGGTCCGGGGCGCCGAGCCGCTGCCATCTCTGGTAGTCGTCCCAGTTCGACACGCTGGGACGCCATCTCCGGCGGTAATGATCGAACGTGTTCCGGTGCATCAAGTACTGGCCCTGGTGCCCCATCTCCTTGATCAGGTCGAGCGCCGGTTCCTCGTCGTAGCCCTCCACCCCCTTCAGCACCCGCAAAACCCGCTCGATGGCCTCGAGGTCCAGGATGCACTTCTCGAAGGAGGTGGTTAATTGTCCGTCCAGATTGCCCAGGGCGTTGTTCAGGAAATGAGCCCCGGCCAGCAGGGGCATCAGCAGGTTTTGCATGGTTTCCGCGCCGGCCTGGTAATCAACCTCTTTGGCGTCGGACAGGCCGCCCATGACCCGGGTGGGCAACTTGTACAGGTCGAGGGCCATCTGCAGTCCGGCGATCACGATCAGGTTCGACTCCGGACCGCCGCCGGTGTAGACGCCGTGTTTGAGGTCGGCCACGGTGGCCCCGGGCACGTAGACCACGGGCGCGCCCGGGTTGGCCAACTGGGTCAGGACCACGCCGGCCAGGATTTCGGCGTTCATCAGGGCCGCCGTGCCCAAAAGACTCACCGGTCCAGAGACGCCGGCCATGATGCAGGAATTGATATACACGGGCTGTTGCTGCTCGGCGTAGGTCAGAATCGTGTCCGCGTGCTCGAGGGTGAACCGCAACGGGCTCAAGGGACAGACCGCCGTGCCGATCACGGGCCGATCGAGCGGACCTTCGGGCCGGCCCAGGGCCAGGGACACCATCCTGAACATATTCAAGATATCCTTTCTCGAACCCGGAAACCCCCACAGGGCCTTGTCCGTGTTTCTGATTATCTGGTAAAGCATCTGGAAGAACTTTTTCCGCGGATCGGCGTCGCTGGGTTCCACCTGCAGGCCTCCGACCACGGTCACGATATCCATGGCCTGGAACAGTTTGATGAAATTGATATAATCAGTCATGACTCCCGGCCGGCGCCCGTCCACGGGGTCCAGGACATAAACGGGGCCGTAGATTCCGGAAAATACGTGCTTCTTCTGGCGATGCCCCACCAGGATGTCCTGCCGGGGATTGCGCGCGCCATGCCGATAGGTGCTCGGGCTGGTCTCCAGGGCTTTATTGACCAGGTCATCGGCCAGGTGAACCAGTTCGCCGTCAACCCTGGCGCCGTGCTTCTTGAATAATTGCCTGGCCGCCTCGGAGTGAAAGACCACGCCGACGTTCTGGAGAATGTCCAGGGACGCCTCGTGCAGCCTGGACATTTGGTTCCTCGATATCACTTCCAGTTTGGGCGAGACTAAGGCCATGTTGTCCTCCTGGGGGGAATGAGGGACGTTAAGAGATCAAGACTTATAACGATCCGGCCGCGGCCGGGTTTTGGGCTGGCCCATCGTACCTTTAACGTTTAAGTAAGTAACACCCGGGCCAGCGACTGTCAATAGAAAATCCGGGCCGCCTCCTTGGGATGTATCTAGTTGTTTTATTGAATTATTCATCTGAACCGTCCTTCCTCCGACCTTCTCATCCAGAATCGGGCCGGATCGACCGGAGCAGGCCGCGGCCGTTGTGGCGGCGCCTGAATAGACGCCGCCGTTGTTGGGTTGAATTTTTTCCATTTTATATTGACTAAATCGTTTAATATATCTAAGCTCAAGGCATTGACCGGCGGCCGCCGGCGGCCGCGGTCCGAGGAGACGATTATGGGCAAGATCGGTTATCAGGGACGTATCACCCCGGAGATGTCCGAGGCGCTGCGCCTTCAGGCCGAATTCTATCCGCCGGGGACGGAATGCACCCTGGCCAACCTGGACCATCTCAGAGAGCTGTACATCCGGGCCGGCCGATATTGGAACGCCGACCCGCCCGAGCTGGCTGAAATAAGAAACGACTTCATCGCCGGTCCGGCCGGACCGATCCCGGTGCGCTACTATTTTCCGGCCTTGGACCGGCCCCGGCCCGGCCTGGTCTATCTGCACGGCGGGGGTTGGATTTTCGGCGACCTGGACACCCACGACAAGATCATGCGCCTTCTGGCCTTGAGTTCCGGGGCCGCGGTGGTGGGGGTCGCCTACCGTCTGGCGCCGGAGCACAAATTCCCCCTGGCCCTCGAGGAGACCCTGGCGGTGATTGCCTTTCTGCGTCGGCCAGGCGAATCCGTGGGGATAAGGCCCCACCAACTGGCTTTGGGCGGGGATTCGGCCGGAGCCAGCCTGGCTGCGTCGGCCGCACTCATCCTCCGCGACCGATGGCCGGGCCTGTTGAAGATGCTGGTCCTGTATTACGGGCATTACGGCCTCAAGGATTCCGGCTCCCGCCGGATGTTCGGCGCCGCGGAGGACGGGATGCGGCCCGAGGACCTGGCCTTCTACCTGGATTGCTACCTGCGGGGTCCGGAAGACCTGAACGATCCCAGGTTCGACCTTTTCCAGGCCGATCTGGTCGGCCTCCCGCCGGTTTTCCTGGGCGCGGCCCGGCTCGATCCGCTCCTGGACGACAGCCTCACCTTCAAGGCCCTGCTGGATGAAAGCGGGGTAAGATGCGAAGTCAGGATGTACGAGGGGGTGCTCCACGGATTTCTGCATCTGAGCCGCCTGGTGCCCCAGGCGGCCCAGGCCTTGCGCGACGGCGGCGAGGCCTTGAAAACGGCCTTGGCCGAATGATCCACGCCGGCGGCGCTACTGTCTTAACAAGATCTTCTGCTGCTTATGGGTGATGCCTTGCAGTATCCTGTCCAGAACCATGGCGATGAAGAGAATCCCCAGGCCGGCCTCCACGCCCAGGCCCAGGTCGATGCGCTGAATACTGAATAGAATCTTGGAACCCAGCCCGCCGGCGCCGATCATGGCCGCCACCACCACCATGGACAGGGCCATCATGACCGTCTGGTTCACGCCGGTCATGATACTGGGCAGGGCCAGGGGCAACTGGATTTTTATCAGCAACTGCCAGGCCGTGCACCCGAAGGCGTGGCCGGCCTCGACCACCTCCTTGTTGACCTGCTGGATGCCCAGGCTGGTGAGTCGGACCATGGGCGGCAGGGCGAAGATCACCGTGGCCAGGATGCCTGGGACGTTGCCGATCCCGAAGAACATGATGGCCGGAATCAGGTACACGAAACTGGGGATGGTCTGCATGCCGTCCAGAAGCGGCCGCAGGGCCGCGTCGAATCTTGGGCTCTTGGCGGAAAATATACCCAGGGGCAGGCCGAAGAGCACGGAGATGAAGACGGCCGTGGCCACCAGGGCCATGGTGCTCATGCCCTCGGGCCACAATTCCAGGGCCCCCAGGCCGAACAGGCAGACGGCGGTGACTACGGCCACCCGGCGGCCGGAGACCAGCCAGCCGATCAAGGCCAAGGCGACGATGGTGACGGGCCAGGGAATCCAGATGAAGAAAGCGTCTATTCTTACCAGAATGAATTCCACGAGGACTTTGATGGAATCGAAGACGGTCGAGAAATGGTCGGTCAAGTAATTGACCAGAATTTCGGCCCATGCTCCCAAGGGAATCCTGACCGGGAAATTCATGGCGGATGCTCCTTCCGGTGAGGCGGCCCGTCGGCCGGGGCGGCCCGGCCCGGCCGTCAGTTCGTGGTCAGCGCCACCAACAAGGTTTCACGGGGAATGATGCCCGCGGCCTTCCCCCCCTCGTCGTTGACCACGATCGGCACCTTGGACCGGGCGCTCATCTTCAGCAACTCCTCCAGGAAGGTGGTCGGTTCGGCGTAGAGAATGGGAAAAAATGAGCCCAGGCTCTCTCCGGTCGGAGGCGCGGCCGGGTTGACCGGCCGGTCCTTGCTGACCAGGCGGTAATAGTCCAGCACGTTCAACACCCGCTGATCTTCGGAGACGATGAAGCCGAAGCGCAGGTCCTCGACGTCCATTTTCTTGATAATTCTTTCGCTGGAATCTCCCGGACCCACGGCCCATTTGTCCAGGGGTTCCATTATGTCCGCGGCGGTGATGAATTTTATCTTGGGCAGGTCCCGGACAAAGTCCTCGACGTAGCCCTTGGCCGGGTGCAGCACTATCTGGGCCGGAGTGCCCTGTTGGACGATGGCCCCATCCTTCATGATGGCTATATGGCTGGCGATCCGGAGGGCCTCGTTGAGGTCGTGGGTCACGAAGACGATGGTCTTTTTGACTTTCTTGATCAGGTTGACGAATTCATCCTGCAACTGGCGCCGGATCAGGGGGTCCAGGGCGCTGAAGGCCTCGTCCATGAGCAGTATTTCCGGATTGGTGGCCAGGGCGCGGGCCAGCCCCACCCGCTGTTGCATGCCGCCGCTCAACTCATGGGGATAACTCTTTTCCCAACCCTGGAGGCCCACCAATTCCAGGGTCTCGACCGCCTTTTTCTCCCGTTCGGCCTTAGGCACGCCCTGGATTTCCAGCCCTAGGGCCACGTTGCTGATTATGCGCCGGTGGGGCAGCAAGGCGAAATGCTGGAAGACCATGCCGGTCTTTTTACGCCGGAACTCCCTCAACTCGCCGGCGGACATGGCGGTTATATCCTGATCGTCAAGGTAGACCTGTCCGTGGGTCGGTTCGTGGAGCCGGTTGATGCAGCGCAGTAAAGTGGACTTGCCGCTCCCGGACAACCCCATCAGGCAATATATCTCCCCTTTAGCCACCTGGAAGGTGGCCTCTCGGGTTCCGACCACGCAGCCGGTCTGATGGAGCCGCTGGATCTTGTCCAAGTCCTGACAGGAAGCCCACTCGGCCACAATCCGTCGGGGATTCGGGCCGAATACCTTCCAAACGTTTTCACATCTGATCGTTGGTCGATCCTGGTCGGTCATAGGCGCCTCGACTGGTGAAATAAATTTCGGCCAACCCGGACTTCGGGGAGGCCGGGAATCCGTTCGCGGGACCGCCCGGCCTTCCACCGAGGTCCCGGAATTACTTGATGCCTTTCAGCCAGGCCTTGACGATATCGGGATGGCTCTCCACCCACTTCTGGGCCGCTTCCGCGGGCGTAACCTTGCTCTGGCCCGGCAGGTCGGTGACCAGGGCGACCAGGTTGTCCACCTCCTTGATGGGGATGGACCAGTTCTTGAAAAACTGATAGGCCTTGGGCAACCGGTCCTTGAGCTTCACGGCGAAGCCCACCCAGACGTCGGAGGGCTCCATGCCGCAGGTGATCTTGCTCTTCTCGGGGTGCTTTTCCACGTAGACCCACTTGGAGGCCTCGTAGGGGGGCTCTTCGATCATGACCAGATCGTACTGGGTGAAGAGCCACTCCGGCTCCCAATAATAGAAGATGATCGGCTGCTGTTTGCGGTAGGCCTCCTTCAAGGTGGCCAGCCAGGCGAACTGTTCCACGCCTACGGCGTTGAACTCGAGGCCATAGTCCCGAATGCGAATCCGGTGAATCTCGTTGGCCTTCCAGCTCGTGGGGCCGACCCAGATGTCGCCCTTGCCGTCGCCGTCAATATCAAACAGCTTCTCCTTGCCCTTCAGGTCGGCGATGCTCTTGAGGCCGTGTTTGGCCTGGACGTACTTGGGGATGAACCAGCCCTGGGGGGCCTTGGGGTAACTCAAGGTGAGTTCGGCCACCTTCTTTTCCTGGGCGAATTTCTTCATCCCCTCTATTTCCGCGGTCTCCCAAATGTCGGAAAAGACGTCCACGTCACCCTTTTCTATGGCCGTCCAGGTGGCCGCCCCGTTGAGCACGCTGATTTTGACCGGTATGTTGAGTTTCTTTTCCAACACGTACTTCATCACCTGGCAGATGACCGTGGACCCGGTCCAGTTCTGTTCCGAAATGTGGACGTTGTCCCGCTGGGCATAGGCCAGGTTGAAATTCAAGGCCAGAAAGACCATTGTCCCGACGATCAGGACCCACCACTTGCCTTTGAACATGAATTCTCCTCCTTTATCATCGAAAGTAAACAATCAAAAGACGAAACCCTGAAAACGCTCCCGACCACCTCCTTTCAAATTCATCTCCCCAGCGATACCGATTGACCTCCGACCTCCGGCCCGGATCAGGCCGCTTTCAGGCCCTGGTTCCCGGCCCTGGATGCGCTGAGTTGGTTCAGGATCGACCCAGGCCGCCTCGTCACGGCCCGTAAACAGAGCAGCGGCCGGGTTAGAAATCCGGAGTGCTCCTGGCCACGCCTAGATGGTCTTCGGTCTCGGCCACGATTTCCCTAAGGTCTCGGCTGAGGCCGTCAGGCAGTTCCTGGACCTGGTGGGTCTTGATGATCCGCCTGGCCTCTTCCAGGGCCCGCCGGTACAGATCGGTTCCGCCCCTGGCCATCCATTTGTCCCGGTTGCGCCGGTCAATGAGCTTGGGGTGGGAAATCGACTTCATGTGCTGGAAAGTCTGCTCGTGGCTGACGAAGTCCTTGAACGGACCGACTTCCTTGATCACGTCCACCGACAGTGTTTCGTCGTCGACCGGAATCCCCTGAACGCAGTACTTGATCATTTGCGCAAACTCACCATCCATTACGAGTTGACCGAAGTCGAAGGTGACGCCCATCTCGAGCATCCCCAGGCCGTAGATCAGGTTGGCCCCTGCCAACGCCGTCATCAGGCCCGTGACGGTCTTCTCGTGCCCGATCTGCGCGTCGGGCAGTTTGCTGTCACCCTACCCACCGGCGACGAAGCTGGGCAGCCCGTTGTACCGGGCCAGACTGGCCACGCCGGCGTTGATCATGGCGCATTCCGGACAGCCCACCGAGGCCGAGGCGAAGCGCAAATCCATGGCCGTGGTGGAACTGCCGTACATCACCGGCGCGCCCTTGGCGGTCAACTGACTCAAGGTCACCGCGGCCAACAGTTCGGCGTTATGCTCGACCAGCGTGCCGGCCAGATGGATGGAGGACGAAGCGCCGGCCATGGCCATGGAAATGACGTTGACCATCAGCCCCAGACGGGCCGATTCCATGATGATTTCACAGGCGTCATTGACCAACCGGAGCGGCGAGACCGGGCAGGTGTGAAAGGAGACCAGGGGCCGCTCCCTCAGCTTGTCCCAACCGCCCGCCACCGCCGCCGCCATTTTGGCCACCTGGCGAGCCTGGTAACCGCTGAAAGGCCCGATCATGACGTGCTTGGTGGTGTTGCGGAAAAGAGCTTCGGCGTTATGCACCGGCGCCACTTCCGCCGGGACGTCGTGGGCCCCGAGAGCCCGGTTGCACACGTCCACTTCGCCGAGATAATCACTGATTCTGGCCGCCAGGCCGACGTCTTTTTTAGTCGGCTCCCGCAACTTTCCGTCTTCCAGGTCAACCACCAGGATGCCCTCGCCGAAAGTCGTGAAGCCGACCCGGTTGTTTTCCACCAGGTAGTCATCCTCCGGACGGCGGCCGGCCATGACGAATTTGGCCGGCGCCGAGCGGAGACAGTCCTCGACCAGATAGGGGGGCAGTTTGACTATTCTGTTTTCTTCATCCATGATCGCGCCGCCGCCGTGGAAGATGGCCCGGGCTTCATCGTTTTCCACGAACACACCCGTCTTTTGCAGAACTTCCAAGGTGGCCAGGTGGATCTCGAAGAGTTCGTCGTCAGTGAACAGGTTAAGATGGAATCCTCCGTTTCTTTTCTTGCCGGCATGCAAGTTACGCCTCACCAAGGCACCTCCCTTTCTTAAAACCGCCCCACCGCCTCGAGCGGGGGTTCCGCCCGGAGCGGACCGGCCGGACCATCGAGGTCCGAAACTCGCCGGCCTGGACCGGTCCAGCCGGGTGGGGTAATGATTAGGCCGAGGCGAGTCGGCCGTTTTCACCGCCGCGCCCTTCGTCGCCGGGCCGCCGACCCGGCGACGGGGAGCGGCGCCATGGAGTCCATCGACCCTACAATGGTTTGATACCGCGATGCTTTTTTTCGCCCGGGGCCATCTGTGCCAACATTTTACTTTAACGTTTTAGTTTCTACTACTCATCCAAGGGCCGTGTCAACAAAAAAATTCACTTCCGCCCGGGCTCCGGCCGGCGCCAACGGCGTCCCGCGCCGGCGGCATGGAGCCGAACCGGCCCCGGACCGGATCGGTTCTTTAGGGCGATCCGTATTGTCTTCATCGTTAACTTATCGTTATTTCAATTTATATTGTCAAGGATGGGTCGACGGCCGAAATTGCCGATCAGCTTTCGTCATCCCGGAAAGCCGCGGCCTCGTCCGGCTCAAGAATTCCCCGGTCCGGCCGGAAAACCCGTCTTTGCTCTTTCCGCAGGAAAAATTATCTTAATCGTATCATATATGTTAATATGTTGATATATTATAGTTTATTACTATTTATGATTTGATTACTGTCTGGTATGATTGAAGCAGTTTGCTCTGACCCAACCAGGTCTGGACCTGTTCCTTCGAAATAATCCTTATATTTTAAGGTAATCATCGCAGATTTTTCTTGACAAAACACCGGTTCTGATTTTATTTAGGTGTATGAAACGATTAAACTGTATTTTTATGAAATGTCATTGCGGCGAACGTGACTGGCCTACAACAGTTTATTTTTACAGATAATTAAACGTAACACCAGGCCAGGGTTATAGAGGGACGCCAAGTCATGGCCATCACCATCAAAGACATTGCCCGGAAAGCCAAGGTCTCCACCACCGCCGTCTCCCTGGCCATCAACGGCGCCAAGGGCGTCAGCGAAAAGACCCGGCAGCGCATCCTGCGCCTGGCCAGGGAGCTGAACTACCAGCCCAACCTGACCGCCCGGTCCCTGATCAGCAAACGCAGCCATACCATCGGCTACATCGTCACCAACATCACCGACCCCTTCTATTCCGAAGTCGCCCTGGGCATGGAAGAAGAAGCCAACAAACTGGGCTATAAGGTCATACTGACCAACACCAGCGGCCGTCTCGAGAACGAAGCGGCCGCCATCGCCACCCTGCAGGCCCGGGGAGTGGACGGCATCATCTTTTCCACGGTCACCGTGGACGACCCCAACCTGAACGATCTGATCGAAAGAAAATTCCCCTTCGTGGTCATCAACCGCGTGCCCATGAACCATCCGGCCGTGGACCGGATAGACTCGGTCATCATCGACAGCTACAGCGGCGGGTACAAGGCCGTGGAACACCTCTACCGCCTGGGGCACGACCACCTGGCCATCGTGGCCGGTTCCATGCAGACCTCCACGGCCCGGGAAAGAACCAGAGGCGGCCGCCAGGCCCTGGCCGACCACGGCCTCAAATTCAACCCTCGATACTTTTTCGAGGGCGAGTACGACTTCAAGAAAGCCTGTGCCGCCGCCAAAAGCATTCTGAAGCTCAAACCCAGGCCCACGGCCGTGTTCGCCCATGACGACAACATGGCCTTCGGCGTCCGGGAGGCGGTCTTGTCCGAGGGGTTGAGGATTCCCGAGGACCTGGCCCTGGTCGGTTTCGACGATATCAATTTCGCCGACCTCAAGGGCATCGAACTGACCACCGTCAGCCAGAAGAAATACGAAATGGGCATCGTCTCCACCCAGGTGCTCGTCAACAAGATCGAAAAGAAAGCGGTGAACATGATCAGCAAAGTGGTGCTCGAGGCCGAACTGGTGATTCGGCGCTCCTGCGGGTTCCACCGCACCGGCTACGTCCGGTGAAACAAGATTTCAGAACGAAGACTCAAACCCAGGAAGAGTTATGGATGAGGAGGGTATCGTCATGGCCGATTTGGCGGCTCTGACCCAGGCCTTGGTGGCCGGGGATCAGGCGGAAGTGATCAACCTGGTGCAACGGGCGCTGACCCAAGGTCTTAACGCCCACGCGATCCTCAACGAAGGCCTCATCAGGGGCATGGACCAGGTGGGCGCGAAAATGGAAGAAGGAGAAATGTTCATTCCGGAAGTCCTCCAGCGTGCTCATATAATGAGCAGCGCGCTGGAAGTGCTGAAACCGCATTTAGGCGAAGGATCGGCCGCGTTCAACGGCAAGGTCGTCTTCGGCACGGTCAAAGGCGACCTGCATGATATAGGAAAAAACCTGGTCATTCTGATGATGCGCAGTTCCGGGTTTAACGTGGTGGACCTGGGCGTGGACGTGACGGCCCAGGCCTTTGTCGAAGCCGCGAAAAAACACGGAGCCGACATCGTGGCCCTTTCGGCCCTTTTGACCACCACCATGGCCGTGATGGACAAAACCGTGGCCGCGTTGAAGGCGGAAGGGTTGAAGGACCGGGTCAAGGTCATCATCGGCGGAGCCCCGGTCAGCCAGAAATTCGCCGACCAGATAGGCGCCGACGGCTACGCGGCCGATGCCGGTTCCGCCTGTAAGCTGGCCAAATCCTTGTTAAGCTAGAGGCCGAGGCCCGACCCCTCCCGGAGGCGGCGCCGGACGGCCTCGCGGGAGCGATCAGACGGGCACGACCGATACCGAATCAACCTCGACCGCGGCCGGATTTCCCTATTTTTCGGGGAAGCTTCGGAGCCGCCGGTAGTAGGCGGGCTTGAATCCACCTTAAAAATTGTCAACCGTCATTCATTCAAGGAGAGCATTATGCCGAAAGAACTGCCCACCCACGCGCAGGTGGTGGTAATCGGCGGGGGCGTCGTCGGATGCAGCACCGCCTATCATTTGGCCAAATACGGGGTCAAGGACGTCGTCCTGCTGGAACGCAAGTTCCTGACCTGCGGCACGACCTGGGCCGCGGCCGGACTGATGATCAATCTGCGCGGCACGCTGGAACTGGCCAAGATGACGGCTTACGGGATGAAGCTGTACCAGGAGATAGAGAAGGAGACGGAACAACCCACCGGCTACGTCAATACCGGCTCCCTGCTGATCGCCACCAACATGGAACGGCAACTGGAGTACGAGAGGTTCTTGTCCATCTGCGAAACGCTGGACGTGGAGATCAGACGGATCGGCCTGGACGAACTCAAAGAACTGTGGCCCCTGATCAGCACCGAGGACATCCTGAGCGCCTATTACATGCCCAACGACGCGGTGGTCAACCCGGTGGACACGGCCATGTCCATGTCCATAGGCGCCCGGAGGAACGGGGCCAGGATATTCGAGGAAACCGAGGTCCTCGATTTCGACCTCAAGAACGGAGTGGTGCGGGGGGTCCGGACCAACCGGGGCGACGTCAAATGCGAATGCGTCGTCCTCTGCACGGGCATGTGGAGCCGGGACCTGGCCCGGAAAACAGGCGTCTCCGTGCCCCTGCACGCCACCGAACACATGCATTTCACCACCCAGCCCATTGAAGGCACGTACAAGGGCATGCCCATTTTGCGGGACCAGGACGGTTTCTTGTACTTCCGCGAAGAGGTCGGCGGGCTTTTGGTCGGCGCCTTCGAACTGAAGGCCAAACCGTACGGGACGGACGGCCTGCCCCCGGACTGGCAGTTCCGGGAATTGCCCGACGACATGGAACACCTGGAGCCCCTGCTGAAGAACGCCCTGAAGCGGGTGCCCGCCCTGGAGACGACCGATATCCGCCATTTCACCACCACGGCCGAAAGCTTCACCCCGGACAACCTGTACATCATGGGCGAGGCGCCGGGGCTGAAGAAGTTCTACACCGCCTGCGGCATGAATTCCTCGGGAGTCCTCTGCGGGGCCGGGGTCGGCAAGAAGATGGCCGAATGGATCACCCAGGGCTACCCGAGCAGCGGCGACATCTGGGAGCTGGACATCAGGAGGTGCTTCCCCTGGCAGATGAACCGGAACTATCTGCGGGACCGGGCCGTGGAGGAACCGGGCAACACCTGGGCCAACCATTGGCCGTACAAACAGTGGGAGACGGCCCGGCCCGTCCGCAAATCGGCCCTCCACGACCGCCTGGCCGCCCGGGGGGCCTGCTTCGGACAACTGGCCGGCTGGGAAAGAGCCAACTGGTTCGCTCCGGCGGGCGTGGAACCCCAATACCGGTACAGTTGGCTGCGCCAGAACTGGTTCGACTATTCCGCGGCCGAGCACCTAGCCGTCCGCCACGGCGTGGGCATGTACGATCTGAGTTCCATGGCCAATTTCGTCTTGCAGGGCCGCGACGCCCTGGCCGTGCTGCAGAAAGTCTGCGCCAACGACGTGGCCACGCCGATCGGGAAAGTGGTCTACACCCAGATGCTCAACGAACGGGGCGGCATCGAGGCCGACCTCACCGTGACCCGCCTGGCCGAGGACCAGTTCTTCATCGTCACCGCCGGGGCCACGGCCGGGCGGGATTTCGACTGGATTTCCCGCCATATTCCGGAATACGCCCACGCCTTCCTCACCGATATGACCTCGGCCTACACCATGCTGGGGATCATGGGCCCCAAGTCCAGGGAGTTGCTGGCCAAGGTGACCAAGGCCGACCTTTCCAACCAGGCCTTCCCCTTCGCCACGGCCCAGGAGATCGAACTGGCCTACGCCACGCCTCTGGCCGTGCGCATGTCCTACGTGGGCGAACTGGGCTGGGAGCTTTACCTGCCGCCGGACTTCGCCACGGGCGTCTTCGACGCCCTGATCGAGGCGGGCGAGGAACTGGGCTTGAAGTTGGTGGGACTGCACGCCGTGGATTCGCTCCGCCTGGAAAGAGGATTCCGGCACTGGCCTTCGGACATCGGTCCGGATTACACGCCCTTCGAGGCCGGTCTGGGCTTCGCGGTCAAGCTGGACAAAGGCGGCTTCATCGGCCGGGAGGCCCTGCTTGAGCAGAAGAAGGAAGGTCTGAAGCGCCGGCTGGCCATCTTCACCCTCGAGGATTCCGAACCCCTGCTCTATCACCTCGAACCGATCTACCGCAACGGGCAAAGGGTCAGCTACGTCACCCACGGGGCCTACGGCCATCTGCTGGGCCGCGCCCTGGGCATGGGCTATCTGGAAAACCCGGCCGGCGTCAGCGACGAATGGATTCTGGAAGGCCGATACGAGATCGGCTGGCAAGGAAAACGCTACCCGGCCCAGGTCCACCTGAGGGCGCCCTATGACCCGCAGGGGGAAAGGACGAGGATGTAGACTGATCGGCCACGATAAAAAGCCCTTGGTCTTTACCAGGCCAAGGGCTTCGCCCCACGATTTTGTCTCCCCGCCTTCTATCACCAGGCCGGCGGCGGCCGGCCGGCTCGATAATCCCGGATCAATCCGCTTCGTAATTCAAGGCCGCGCCTTTTTCCGCGGGTTTGGCCATCTTTGAATAAATGGCCAGGTAACCCCGGCCCGGCTGCCTCGGGGGCGGCGACCAGGCCGCCAGCCGTTCCCTAAACTCCCGGCCGGAGATATTGATGTTCAATTCCCGCTTCGGGATATCTATCTCGATAATGTCCCCGTCCCGCACCACGGCCAGGGGTCCCCCCGCGGCGGCCTCGGGCGAAACGTGGGCCACGGCGCAGCCTTTGTTGGTCCCGGAAAAACGGCCGTCGGTGATGAAAGCGATCTTGTCCTGCAGGCCCTTGGCCGCCAGGAGCCAGAGGAAGCGCTGCAAAAGCCTCATGCCCGGATCGCCTTTCGGCCCCACGTACCGCACCACCACCACTTCCCCCGGAGAAATGGCGTCCCGGTTCAGAGCCTCGCAGGCGGCTTCCTCCTGGGGAAATAGCCTGGCCGGCCCCTGGAAGAAGCGCATATTAGGCGGCACGGCCGACTTCTTTATCAAGGCCCCGTCCGGGGCCAGGTTGCCGCGGAGGAACAGGAGACCGCCCTCCGGGGTCAGGGGCTCGTTCAGGGCGTGAATGACCCGGCGGTCCCTGACCGCCGCTTGGGCCAGGTTATGACTCAACCGGCGGCCGGTCACGGTCAGGACATCCAGGTCGAGCAGCGGTTCCAGTTCCTTCATCACCGCCTGGATGCCGCCGGCCTCGTCCAGATCCCCCACCAGGTTCTTCCCGGTGCCCGACGGCGCGACGTCGCAGATAAAGGGCGTGGTCGCTGCCAGGTCGTTGAAGATTTCCGGGGTGATGTCCAGGCCCGCCTCCGCGGCCACGGCCTGGAGGTGCAGCACGGCGTTGGTGGATCCGCCCAGGGCCATCAGGGCGCGGCCGGCGTTTCGGAAGGCCCCCGCGGTCAGTATTTCGGCCGGCCGGATCCCCGCCTCGAGGAGCTTCATGACCTGCCGGCCGGCCCAGAAGGCCTGCCGCAGGAGACGTGAATCAGGGCCGGGGGTGACGGCGTTGCCGGGAGGCGACATGCCCAGGGCCTCGGTCAGGGCGGCCATGGTGTTGGCCGTGCCCATGACCGGGCAGGCCCCCAGACCGGGACAGCCCCGATCTCTAATCCGGTCGTATTCCTCCGGGCCGACCTGGCCGGCCTTGAACCGGCCGAAATGCCTGGGCGCGACCGCCAGCGGGTCCAACCACTCGCCTTCGTGCCTGTTGAGCCGCATATATCCGCCGGTCACGATTACGGCCGGTAGGTTCAGACGGGCCGCGGCCATAAGGTGGGCCGGAATGACGTCGTCGCAGACCGGAACCAGGACCAGGGCGTCGAAAAGGTTGGTCCGGGTGACGGCCTCGATGTACCCGGCCACCAGGTCCCGGTGAGGCAAGTGGTAACGATCGTCTCCGGCCATGCTGGTGCAGATGGAGCTGATGACGAATTCCCGCGGCGTCCCGCCGGCGGCCCAGACCCCGGCCTTGACCTGACCCACAACGCGGTCCAGGTGGACCGAAGCCGGGTTGACCTCGCCCCAACTGCTCACCACGCCCACTTGAGGCCGCGCCAGGGCCTCATCGCCGGACCCCAGCCCCATCATCATTTCCTGGCGCTCGACCAGGGCGTAATCGGGCAGGTGGCTGTCCTGCTTCTCTATCGGCATAACCTTTTCTCCTTTGAGTGATCCGCCGGCTACCGCTTCGGCCGCTCCCTCCAGAACGTTTCCCGGCCGTCGGGACAACCGTCAAACCAGAACCCCCTCTTGGTTCCAACCCCGCAACCGATAATAATCCTGGAGCATGAACTCGAGTTCTTCGGCCTTTAATTCGTTACCCGTCTGGCTCATCCGGCTCAGCAGCCGCGGGGGCAGCCAGTCGTCCTTCCTGGTCAGGCCTTCCCGGATGTTGAAACGCCGGACCAGGGTGGAAATATCGGCCGCGCGTTGCTGGAGGAATTTCTTATCCGCCTCGAGGCCGGTCACGGCCCGAACTATCTCACTCAGCACGTCCCAGGTGTAAAGATCGCGATAAAATCGGCAGAATATCAGAGTGTCGAAAACGGTCAGGCGGTCTTCAAAATCAAGGAATAGTTCCGCTTTCCCTTTGATCTCGGCCGGGTCAATCATCCGGGTCAGTTCCGGTTTGTAGAAAGTCGCCCGCAAATGGCAGGCCCCCCGGTCGGACGTGGCGTAGGCCAGACCCATGCCCTTGAGCACCCGGGGGTCGTAGCCCGCCGGCTCCAGGCCCTTGACGTGCACGGCTACGTCCTCCAGCCCCCAGGCCTTGGCCGCGGCCACGATGCCTTCGGCCAAGACGTTCCCGAGGCCTTGCCTCTGGGCGATCATCCTGAGCAGTTCGGCCGCGCCGTCCGCGTCGCCGTACTCGAGATGATGAGCTATAGCCCGGCGCCGGGAAGCCTCCATGGTGAAGGCGCACAGGTTGCCGGCCGTAATGGTGTCCAGCCCCAGCCGGTCGCACAGATCGTTGAGGTAAGCGATCTCCTCGATGGAATCGATCAGGCACAGTCCGCCGAAGGCATAGATGGTTTCGTATTCCGGTCCTTCCAGGCGCAGGCCGGCGTGGCGGCCTTCCCGGATGGTAGTCCTCCGTCCGCAGGCCATGAAACACTTGAGGCAGGCGTTGGGTTTGACTTCGCAGCGCGAATGCAGGGCCTCGGCGCTGATCTTTTCCCAGTGCTCGAACCGGCCCTCCGACCAGTACCGCGTTGGAAACGCGTTGGCGTTGTTGACGATCTTGACCAATTGGCTGGTGCCCATGGATTTGTAGGCCAGCACGCCGGGGTTGTCCCGGCCCGACCGGGCGATTCTTCCGGCCAAGTCCCGCACGGCCGAAGAGTCGAAAAGCGGCCTCTTCCGGTTGCCCTGGAAAACGACCGCCTTGACTTTCTTGGCGCCCAGCACCGTACCGACGCCCGTGCGACCCGCGGAGCGCCAGTGGTCGTTCTTGATGACGCCGAACCGCACCAGGTTCTCCGCGGCCGGGCCGATGACCACGCTGCCGGCCCGTCCGAAATCCCAGTCCGACCGACTGAACCGTTTGACAACCTCCTCCTCGGTGTCGTAGGTCTCCCGGCCCCAGAGGTCCCCGGCCTCATGAAAGACCACTTCGCCGGGGTGTATCTCCACCACCAGTGGCTCCGCGCTCCGTCCTTGAAAAACGATGGCGTCGTAGCCTGTCGAGTCCATGGCCTCCGGCACCTTTCCGCCGGAATAGGATTCGGCATAGAACCCGGTCTGAGGTGATTTGGTGTAGACGCCGTAGCGACAGCCGCCCCAGACCGGGCTGCCCGTGACCGGCCCGGTGGCGAAGATCAGGCTGTTTTCCGGACCCAGGGGGTCTACCCTGGCCGGGTTCGACTCCTGAAGCAGCCAGGAAGCCAAGCCCTTGCCGCCCAGATATTGCCGGTAGACTTCTTCCTCCGGATGTTCGATCCGGTGGGTCTTTTCGGAGAGGTTCACGACTAGGACGGCGCCATAGATACCTTGCATGGCCTTCCTCCTGTTATTTACTGTAATTAATAATAAATTTTACTTTAACGTATCACTTAATCGTTTTATAAAATAACCTGCGGCGCGGGGCTTGTCAAGAAGAAAAATAGGAATAGTACTTGTTGATTCTTATTCATAATACCATGATATTTTTAATGTATTCTCGCGACAGCGGTTGTTCCGCCGGGAATCCGCCCGCCTGCCCGCGACGAAACTGACCACCCAATTATTCATCAAATCGTTAAAGTGATATAACTTACTAATATAATAAATTTTTTTTAAATTTTAATTTGCATTAACTAAATATGCTTGACAGATAACGCCCACAAATCATATAAATAATATTGACTTAAACGTTAAATAACATTCAGCCAGGAGATAAGGCTATGAATCTGGAGTTTAATCAGCAATTAGGCGAGCTTAGAACCCGCTATGTCTCCCCGGGCGTGGCCAGCGTCTCCCTGAACTTCATCGAGTCGGGCCGGGGGGCCGTGCTCCGGGACGTGGCCGGCCGGGAATATATCGATTTCGCCGGCGGCATAGGCGCCATGAACGTCGGCCACAGTCACCCGAAGGTGGTGGCGGCCATCAAGGCCCAGGCGGAAAAATTGACCCACAGTTGTTTTTTCGTCAACCCTTACGAGACCGGAGTAAGGCTGGCGGAAAAACTCTGCCTGGTGACGCCGGGAAGATTCGACAAGAAGGTGGTCTTCCTGACCAGCGGCGCCGAGGCGGTGGAAAACACGGTCAAGATCGCCCGTGCTCATACCAAAAGGCCGGCCGTCATAGTCTTTGAGAACGCCTACCACGGCCGCACCCTGCTCACCATGACCATGACCAGCAAGATCAAGCCTTTTAAACTCGGCTTCGGACCCTTCGCCCCGGAAATATATCGTATGCCTTTCGGCGATCAGGTCGATCCGGAATACCTGCTCGATTTTTTCCACAAGCACGTCAATCCCGAGGCCGTGGCGGCGGTGGTGGCGGAACCGGTTCAAGGAGAAGGCGGTTTCATCGCCCCCCCGCCGGATTATTTTCAGAAGCTGGCCGAAATATGCCGCCAACACGACATCCTGTTCGTGGTGGACGAGATTCAGAGCGGCCTGGGGCGGACCGGCCGGATGTTCGCCATAGAACACTGGGGGGTCGAGCCGGACCTGATCGCCGTGGGTAAAAGCCTGGCCGCTGGCCTGCCCCTCGCCGCCGTAGTCGGCCGGGCGGAGATTATGAATTCCGTTCATCCCGGCGGCCTGGGCGGGACGTACGGCGGCAATCCGGTGGCCTGCGCCGCGGCCCTGGCCGTGCTGGAAGTCTTCGAGGAAGAAGGGCTGCTGGAAAAATCCGTGATCCTGGGCCGGAAACTTAAAGCGCGCTTTGAACAATGGAGGGCCAGGTTCAGCGTGGTGGGAGGCCTGAGAGGTCTCGGCGCCATGCTCGGCCTGGAGATCGTAGCCGGACCGAACCGGCGGCCCGCCGCCGACAAGGCCAAGGCCCTGGTGGATTATTGTCACGCCCACGGGCTGATCATTCTGAGCTGCGGCACCTACGGCCACGTCGTCCGCACCCTGGCGCCCCTGGTCATCACCGACGAACAACTGGAAAAGGGACTGGCCATTCTGGAGGACGGTCTTTCGACCCTGGCGGAATGATCGGAGCAAAAGGCCGCCGGCCGTTTTTGCCTTCGACCCGCGGGGGCGGGCCGGCGGGTGGTACAACCCGTAATCGTCCGGGCGCCTAAGGAGACGGAATCCTGTCAGGAAAAAAGGATGGGGGACTCTCTGGGGCCAGAGAGTCCCCGGCGGGTAGCTTCGCGTGGGCCTTCAGTTGAGTCCGCCGGCCGGAACGAGGCCGGTCCGGTCATCGGGCTGGTAATTCCGGCGGACCCACTCCACGCGCCGCAGGAGATCGGGTAGCAAGGCCAGCGAGGCTGCCTCGGGATAAGTCTCGGCGATTATTTCCAGGAAGTTGATGGTTTCGCTTATGGCCCGCTCGAGAAGCGTGGTCTGTTCTTCGATCCGAACGGCCTGGCCGGCCCGGACCGGTTCGAGATGTTTCAATATCCGCAGCGCGGCTTCGGCCTGGGGCCTGGTTTTCACCGATAGTTCCGGACCGGCGTAGTATCGGCGGCCGGCGGTCCGGGCCACCATTTGGGCCAGACGGATGAACTCGATCTCCCGGGCGTCCCGGCCGTCCTGGTCGTCTTCCGGCGATAAAGCCGACTCCCGGGCCAGGGTTATCATCCGGCCGAGGGCCTGATCCAGGTCGGCGAAGGACCGCCTGGCGGCCTCCAGGTCGGCGATTACCGCGGGCAGGTCCCGCATCTGGCCGCGGGCCATCTCCAGGGCTTCCGCGATTTCCGCCGGCAAATCTTCAGACCCGGTTCGAGGCAGCCACAAACAGATCAACGAAGATATATCCTTCAGGATGGGTAATTCGGGCCACGAGTTCATGCCGCGCTCCTTTTACGTTTCAACCCCAGGGGCCGGCGGCCCCCGGGGGAGTAAGGCCGGTTATCTCAGAAGGGTCAGGGCCAGTTGCGGCAGCGAGTTGGCCTGGGCCAGCATGGCCACGGCCGCCTGGGCCAGGACGTTATTCTTGGTGAACTCGGTCATCTCTTCGGCCACGTCCACGTCCGAGATGCGCGATTCGGCGGTTTGCAGGTTTTCGGCCATGATGCTCAGGTTGGTTATGGTGTTTTCCAGGCGGTTCTGGTAAGCGCCCAGATTGGCCCGGACCACCTCCTTGCGCTCGATGGCCGCCTGGATGGCGTCGAGGGCCTCCTGGGCCGTGGATTGAGTTCTAACCTCGGCTCCTACCCACTGGCCGTTGGAGGCGTTCTGCAGCTCGCTGAATCCGGCCCGGCCGAGACCGACGATATTGGTAACGGCGCCGCGATTGGCGGTGTTGATGTCAAAGGTGCCCCCCGAGCCCACGTTGAGAATCCACAGGTCCTCTTCGGCGCCCACGTCCCGGCCGTTGATGGTCAGGCCATAGGTGCCGGCCGCGGTGGGCACGGCCTGGAGGGTGCCCCATTTTTCGCCGCCCAGGGCAAAGGACGTGCCGGCGTTGTAGGTGCTCGAGGTTTCCACGTTCGTCCAGGTGACCCGGGCGGCCACTGTGGCGCTGCCCACGAAGTCGCCGCCCTGTTCGTCACAGGCCAGGAGGCTGTCGTAATCGCCGGCGGTCTTGCAGAAGACGTAGACCTCGGTGCCGCTCTGCCAGGCCCAGAAACTGGTGCTGCTGCTCATGATCTTGTCGGCCAGGGCGCTGGCGTAGGAAATGTTGGCGCTGCTGAGGACCAAGTTGACTTTGCCCGCCACCGTGGACAGGCCGGCCGACCCCAGGTAGTAGACTTCGTTGCCCAGACAGATGCGGTTGGCAGCGCTGGCGTCAAAGGCGCTGGTGACCACGGTCGAGGCCGAACCGGTCAGGTCCAGTTTGACGCGCGACTGGGTGCCCTGGTTGACCATGTCTATCAGGTTCTGCAAGGAAGCCCCGCTGCCGACTTGATAGACGCCGCCGATATACTTGCCCGAAGCCAGATTGACATCGGTGTTCATGGACAGGTCCCAGTTGTAGGCGTAGGAAAAGACCTGACCCGAAGTCCAGCCGGCCGGGCCGGTCAAAGAGGTCAGACCGCCGCCGCAGCAGCCGCCGCCGCCCGCGCCGCCGGTGCCGGCCGTGCCCCAGATGTCGTTCTTGGCGTCGCCGCCGATCTTGAGGCCGCTGGCCGTGGTGGCCCGCACGTCGCCGATCTTGACGAAGTAATAGTCTTCGGCGTCACTGTTGCCCAGGCCGAAGTGGATTTTCATCCCCAGTCCGCTGTGGATACTGGAGATGCTGCCGTCCAGGAGTTTGGTCCCGGCGAACTCCGTGGCGTTGGCGATACGGTCTATCTCCTTGGCCATGGCCTGGTACTCGGAGTTCATGATCTCGCGCTGGACGGTGTTGTAGGTGCCGGTCGCGGCCTGTTCGGCCAGCTCCTTCATGCGGATCAGCTTCTCGTCTATGACCGCCATGGCGCCTTCAGCCGTCTGGATCATGGAGATGCCGTCCTGGGCGTTGCGTATGCCCTGCTGGATGACCGCGATGTCCGCCCTCATCAGTTCCCGGATGGCCAGTCCGGCCGCGTCGTCACCCGCCGAATTGACCCGGAGGCCCGAAGACAACCTTTGGGTGGACCGGGACAGGCGGCCATAAATCATGCCCAGGTTCCTGGACGCGTTCATGGCCATAATATTGTGGTTAAGGACTAAACTCATGGTAAACCTCCTTGCTCGCTACCCCAAATACCTAGAAGACGTTTACATGACCCCGCAGGAAGGCCTCTAAATCAGCGGGGCGAACCAGGCTGCTTTCGTAATTGGCGGCCAAGACCCGGGTCTGGCTGAGCGCCGGCGTCAGGCCTCCGAGGAGGGCCGTCTCCGGATCTAGGTTAGGGCCTGAACTCTTTTTCGATCTCAGGCTTGGACTGACGGTGTTCCGAAGCATTTTCATCCTCCTCCACTAAAGCTCGAACAGAGTCGAACCTGCTTTACCTTTCTTATCGGCAGAAGTGGAAACGGCTTTAACCTTTTTTGGACCTGGCTTCATTTTTTTCCACGGCACTTTAACTTTGTTTGATTCCCGGCCTGGAGAACCGTTTGACCCGGCCCGGCGCGACTGGTCCAACTTCTGATCGGCTAGGAAACATCGGCCTTTCTCAATCTTTTCATTTCATGTCTTCAGCCTGTTTAGCCTTGTTATGACCTTTATTAACCGACTTATCGTCTTTTCGAAAAAAGACTTTAACTTTTTTTCAGTAGTTTCGTTTTTTATTAGAGGTCGCTGACGACATATTGGGGGGATGTACAGCTCTGTTCAATATTTGGGGAGAAGCAGCCGGACCAAAGACCATGACCGGCGGAAACAGGCCAGCCGGCCCACACCTGAAAGCGACCCAGACCCGGACCGCTTTCCTACCGTTCCGGACGATCCTGACCGTTTTCCCGAGTCGTGGGGTTATATTCCGGAGCGGGATGTGATATGTTCAATCATTCGATGGCGCCCGAGACCCCGGAGGCCCGGCTTGCTGATCCTGACCAGAAAAGTTGGCGAAACCATAGCCATTGGCGACCACGTCAAGATCCAGGTCATGGACGTGAAAGGCCGCCAGGTCCGGCTGGGCATTCAGGCGCCGCCGGACACCGTCGTCCATAGAATGGAAGTGTATGAGCGGATTCAGGAGCAGAACCGGCAGGCCGCCGGTCTGACGCCGGAGGACTTGTCGGCCGTGACTGAATTGTGGGCTAGGCGCAAGAATCAGGAGTTGAAGCGGTGAAGATCCGAACCACCCGCTTCGGCGAGATGGATATTGACCCCGAGGCGACGATATCCACGCCTGGCGGCCTGATAGGTTTCCCCAACGAGGAACGTTACGTCCTTATCAGACATAGTCCCGATTCGCCCTTTTTCTGGTTTCAAGCCGTGGACAACCCGGACCTGGCCTTTGTCATAATTGATCCGGCCCTCTTCAAACCGGATTATCAGGTGCCGCTGCCGGAAGCGCTGATATCGGCCCTTAAGGCCGATTCGCCCGAGGAGATCAGCGTCTTCGTCATCGTGACCATCCCCCGCCAGGACCCTCAGACCATGACCGCCAACCTGCTCGGGCCGTTGGTCATCAACACGCAGGCTAGATTGGGCCGCCAGATTGTCCTGGACGAAAGGCAGTACTCCCACCGGCACCCCATCATGGCCGGCGGACGGGAAAAAACCGATCCCGCTTCTCCTAGCCGGAAATAACCGCCAATCTCAAAGGCTCGAAAGAGGCTTTACCAGCGGACCCCCGAGGCCGTGTACCAGATTTCGCCGGTGGGCCGGCGGTACTGACCCACGGTTTTCACGTCAAGCAAAGAGAAATAACGCTCCCGGACCGAATGCTGGTCCTGGAACCAGCGGACTTGTCCGGGGGCTTCGAAACCGGCCACGGCCAGGACCACGGGCCGGCCCGACTCCAAACCGGCCAGAAGGCCCAGATCGTCTTCCACGTGCTCCAGGACCCTGACCAGCAGATAAGCGTCAAATTTGACTAGTTCGTTCTTCACCCGGCCGGTGAAAAAATCGCCGTAGGCAAAGGACCAGTCGGGATACAATCCCCTGGCGGTTTCGATCTTGTCCATGTCCTGGTCCACGCCCCAATAGACTTCGGGTCGCTGCCGCCTTTCCACCATCACTTCCACGAAAGGTCCGGTCCCGCAGCCGATGTCGGCCACGCAGTTTATCCGCATCATGCCCAGCCGGACAAAGGCGTCCAGAAAGAGATTCCGGTCAAGCCTATTCAAACCCCTGGTCCCGGCCATAACGTCGCTGTTTTCAACCGCCAAATTTTCCACCTCTTCAGTCAATATTCTTGCGGTACCCGCCGGAAAGAAGGCGGGAGCCGCGTCGCCCTCGGGTCATGAAGCCGGGGTTTCATAAAACTCGGCGCCTTCCCCTCCGGCATAAGAACCCTTGAAAACGTGGCAGTCGCACGGCCCCACCGTTTCGCGGAAATAGGCCAGGGTGGCTTCGATGTCGTAGCGGCTCAACCGGCACTCCCGGCGGAGTATCTTCTTGCTATGGGTGAAGTCGCCCAGACAGCCTCCTTCGTACTTGATCTCGTTGAAAAGCAGCGGCCGGAAGAACTCCCAATCGGGATGAGGTCCGATCCGCAAGACTTCCCTGGGCCGGCCTTCGTTGGTTTCAGTGCGCAGGCGCCGCACTGCGCCGGTTTCCGCGTTCTTATAATAGAAGGCCTGGCGCAGGCCTTCCAAGACCAGGGGCTCTCCGTTTTCCGGATCCGCGGCCACGAGTTTTAAGACCAGATCTGGACCACCCTGTCCATCCAGAACCGACAGGACGGTAGACACCGCTCCCTCCAGGCGGGCCCGCAGGCTCAGGTCCTTTTCCAGTTCCCAGTAATTGATGATGAACCAAAAGGAATCGGCCAGCTTTTTCATCAGGCTCATGGCCCGGGAACCGTCTATCAGACTGGCGACCTTGTCCTTCCGGCCCAAGGCCGCGTAAGCCTTGGCCAGTCTGTTCAGCCGGGCCAGGTCCTCGCTTCCGCCCTGGCCGTCGTCCTCCAGGAGAGCAACGGCCTCGGGCCATTGTTCGCGATCCAAATACAGGTCAGCCAGATTGAATCGGGCCTCTCTGAAACCGGGTTCGAGGGCCAAGGCCTCGAGGAAATATCTTTCCGCCTCCTCGGGCCGGCCCAGGGCCAGACAGGTAACGGCCAGATCGTTCAAGGCCAAGGTGCTTTCCGGCGCCTCCGTCAGGGCCGCCTGAAAACAGCTCCGCGCTTCCTCCAACCTGCCTTGCGAGAAGAGCAGTTCTCCTTGAAACACTTCACCGTTCATGGCTCCAGCATGTTTCCTCTTCAGCCTATCAGTACCCGCGGCTTACACCTCGCCCTATTCAAGAGCAAAACGCATACCAATAAAAAAGCCCCCGGGGACGGGGCCTCGGGGGCCTTAAAGTCAGCCAGGAACCAGGATCAGACCACTTCGTCTATGATGGACCGCAAGATTTTATCCGCCGTTTGCAAAGAGTTGACCTTATAAGTTCCGGCCTCCACGCCGGCCTTGATTTCCGCCACCTTTTCGGCCCGAAACTCGGGAGCATCCCGGACCAGTTCCTGGGCCCGGGCGATTTCACGGGAACGATCGGACAGGTTCACCTTGTCCACGCTTCCGGCTTCGGAAGCCGAACCGGCCTGGGCTTTGGGTCGGCCTTCCTGATCGGCCGGTTTGACTTCGCCGGCATAGCCGTTGGTTTTCGTTCCGGAAATATATTCATTAATCTTCATGGTTCACCCCTTGAGCATGGTTTGGTCCACGACCTGCTCGGCGATTTGGGCTAAAAGCGAGTTCAACTTATCGGCTTCTTCACCGGCCAGGGTCTCGATCACCGACCCGCTTTCCGAATCGAGCAGGTTGAACTCGAAACGGCCCTTGTCCTCATCGAACTCCAGACTCACCGGCCGGCCGTACTCCTTGATCAACAGGTCCATCACCTTCTGTTCCACGTCCGTGTTTCCCGTCGAGCGGTCGGCCAGCCGGCCCAGTATGTCCGCCGCCACCCGCTCCACCACCATCGCCCGCTTGGCCTCTGGAGATATCTTTATAGTATCAACAGGTTGACTTGTATCCGCCTGCTTGATCCTGTTCAACCTCAAACCTCGGCGGAGCTGTTTGCCATAGGTTCGCAGGACGTTATGGATCTGATGCGAGGTGATGGTCATGCCGCTATCTACCTTGTCATCAATCGTATCGGCGTCCCGCAAAAAGAACTTTAAAGAAAATCAGCCGAATTTTTTAACCGGGTTCTATTTGGGTCTGATCCACCTCCTGTCCCGCCGGTTAAAAATCGGTGCAAGTCTCAAGCCAGGGTCAGAGCGGCGGTCAGAGGTGCTGAACAAAACCAGGCCCAGGTCCTGGCCAGCCCGTCCTCGAAGGGCGTTCTGGCGGTGAAGCCCAGGTCAACGGCGGCCTTGGCTATCTCGGCCCGGGAAAATTGAACATCTCCGGCCCGGGGTTGGTCAAAGATCGGCTCGATGGTCTTTCCGCTCAAACGTCGCAGGACGTCCAGCATGGCCAGCAAGGTCACTTCCCTGCCGGTGCCTATATTATACACCTGTTCGTCTTTTCGGGGCGTTTGGGCCGCCAGGAAATTGGCCTCGACTACGTCCTCGACGTAGATGAAGTCCCTGGTCTGCCGGCCGTCGCCGTAGATCACGGGCGAAAGACCTTGGCGGATGCGGTCGAAAAAAATGGAGATCACGCCGGAATAAGGTGAGGACGGGTCCTGTCTCGGACCGAAGACATTGAAATAGCGCAGCGATACCACGTCCAGACCGTACAACTCCCAGAACATCCCGGCGTAATATTCTCCCAGGAGCTTATGCGCCGCGTAAGGGCTGGCTGGAGCCGGTCGGGCGGTCTCAGGGTGGGGAGGAGCGGATCGGCCGCCGTAAACCGCCGACGAGCTAGCATAAACCACCTTGGCCGCTCCCCGGTCCCTGGCCGCGAGAAACACGTTCAATGTACCCAGGTCATTGACCCGGGCGCTCAAGATCGGGTCCTGGACCGTCACCGGCACTGAAGCCACGGCCGCGTGGTGAAAAACCACCTCACAGCCGGCCGAACACTTGCTGACCAGATCGAGGTCCTGGATATCACCCTGGAAGAATTCAATGTCCTGGCGGAAGCCGGCCAGGTTGGCCAGGTTTCCGGTGGACAGGTTGTCCAGGACCACGACTTCATGACCGCGCTGTAAGGCCCTCTGAACCAGGTGTGAACCGATGAATCCGGCGCCGCCGGTAATTAGACAGCGGATAGGGCACCTCCCGGCAAAAAGATCAGGAGGGATTATAACAGAAAATCAATCCGAATACCGCCTAGCGCCGCCACTCCCTTCTTGGTGTCCGCCATGGCCGCGGCCGCCGCCAGATGATGGACGCACCGAGTTGGTCCATCCTTGGCCTCGATATTGCTTCTTCAGGGGTAAGGCTGTTCCCGTCCGCAACCGGATCACCTCGGCGCCAGGGCGAAACCGGAGGTGGAAAGGCTGGATAAATGGCTGAATATCAAAGCGTTAACTTGCAACGACTCAAGGTCGGACGCCTGGGGCCGGGATGGGAAAAAGGTCGTCCCGGAGAAGACAGGCTACCGGTTCAAAGCCTTCCGTGGAGAGACAATATTTTGGCAGACTCCGGCGGGCCGCAAACACACCCTGTCACCATGCCTCGCTGGCTCAGTACGGTCATTCGCCGGCCGATCTTGAACGAGGTCTGGACCGTTTGAAAATAGTGGCCGCCATATTGGCCAGGGCCGAATCGCCTGCCTCACCCGAAGGCCTTCTGCCCCAAAGGTCTTTGGCCCCCTTGCTCGGCCGGCCGGTCCTGGCCTGGACCTTGGATCGACTCAAGGCCCGCGGCCGGATCGATGGCATCTTCCTGGCCGTGGGCGATCCGATCGAGGACGCGGCGATAGTGGAATCAGGGGAACGCCTGGGACTGAAGGTTTACGCCTGTTTCCCGGACAACATCCTGGGAAGATTGAAGTCGGTGGTCGAGGCCGAAGGAGCGGACCACGTGGTCCGGGTCAACGGCAATTTCCCTTTAGTGGACCCGGACGCCCTAGACGAACTGGTGACCGGCCATTTAGACGTTCAGGCCGATTATAGCTTCAACAGCCATTATCATGGACTAATCTACGGCTTGGGCGTGGAAGTATTTGCCCGGAAGGTCTTGACCAGCGCGGCGGCTGAAAGCCCGAGCCGCGAGCAGGCGGCCCTGGGCTCTCTCTACCTCCAGCATCACCCGGAAAAGCACAAGATATTCCGTCAGTCCGCGGCCAGAACGGCCCCGCACCTCAGGGTCAGCGTGGATTTCGAACCCGACCTCAAGGTCGTGACCGAGATATTAACGCACCTGCCCCGGCCGGACAACGAAAGCATCATCTCCTTTCTGTCCTCGAGGCCTGACCTGACCGCGCTCCAGGAAAAGACCGCCCCGGCTGAAGTCGGCCTGGAAAAGGCCATGCTTTTCCCGGAAAAAATGCGGGCCTTGCGGCGCAACAACTGCCTGACCTTTGACGCGACCTATCCCATCAGCGTGGAACTGTCCCTGACCAATCGCTGCAACCACCACTGTGTCTGGTGTTCGGACCAAGGCCTGCGCCGCCGTTTGCGGGGCGAACTCACCCGAGACCTGGTGATCAAAACCGCCGAAGAACTGAAGCGCGGGGGCGTCCGGGGCTTGGTCATCGAAGGCGGCGGCGAGCCGACCCTGCACCCTGATTTTTCCGCGATTACCCGCGAGATAAAGGAGCTCGACCTGGCCCTGGGCCTCATCACCAACGGCTTTATCCTGCCCCGGGAACCGTGGGGCCTTTTCGAGTGGATCAGGGTGAGTCTCGACGCGGCCGGCCGGGATCAATATCGGACCTTGAAAGGCGTGGACGGTTTTGACCGGGTTTTAAGCAATCTCATGGCCGTGGCCGCGGCCGGCCGGCCTCCCACCCTGGGAGTGGGCTACGTCCTGACCAACCGGAATGACGATCCAGGCCAGTTGGAACAACTCGTTCTTTTCCTCCGGAAGATAAAGGTGAGCTACATCCACTTCCGCCCCGTGGTTGACCATCCGGAACTGACTTCCCGGACTTCCCTCGATTATCTCAAGAAGTACGGGACCGATGAGTTTTCGGTCAATATCTCGGCCCTGCATGATAATCGGGAAACGGGCAACGGCGGCCTGCCCTGCCTGGCCCACAGCCTGTCGGCGGTTATCGCCGCCGACGGCTCGGTCTTTCTCTGCGGACGTCTCAATAGTCACGAGTCCTGGGAAGCCCTGGGCAACATCCGCGCCCAGTCTTTTCCTGAAATCTGGACAGGCGAAAAGCGCCGCGCTCAAGTGCGGATGGTATCCGAACCGGGTTTCTGCCGGAGCCATTGCCCCCAATGCCGTATGACCAAATACAACAAGCTCCTGGACGGCATGGAAAAGATCAAGACCCGGAACTTCATTTAGACCGGCCGGCGGGCCGAGCGGAATCGCCGCCCTTTCGGCGCGGTCGGTTTGAATCGAGCCGAGCCGGTTTTGCCTCGGTGAAACAGAGCAGACGGATGAAAGTCGTTTTTGAGCCTGAATACCGCCGGCGATATTACCGGTTGCTCGAGGAAGTCTTCGACAGCGGTTTCTTGTCCGAAGGCGGCCTGGTTCGACGCTTCGAGGAACGCTTCGCCGAAATGATCGGAGGCGGCTGCCAGGCCGTGGCCGTGGCCAACGCCGGCCTGGGCCTTCTGGCCCTGCTCGAGGCGGTCGGCGTGTCCGGCGGCGAAGTCGTGGCGCCGGCCAACACTTTCATGGCCACGGTGCTGGCCATCCAGCGGGCCGGGGCTAGGGTGGTGCTGGCAGACTGCCGCCGGGAAGACCTCTGCTTGAGCCTGGCTGACTTGAAGAAAAGGATAACGACTCGCACCAAGGCCGTGGTGGTGGTTCATATCGGCGGCCACCTGGCCTTCGAGATCGAGTCTATCGCCCGGTTCCTGGCCGAAAGGGACATTCCGCTCCTCGAGGACTGCGCCCACGCCCACGGCGGGTCCCGCCAGGGACGCAGCGCCGGCACTTTCGGCCTGGGCGGGGTCTATTCCTTTTACGCCACCAAGACCATGCCCCTGGGCGAAGGCGGGCTGGTGGTGACCGGCGATCCGGACAAGGCCGATTTTCTTCGCCGCTGGCGGAACTACGGCAAGTTCGACTACCGGGTCCGCGGTTTCAACGCCCGGATGAATGAAGTGACCGCGGCCCTGGGCCTGGTCCAGCTCGAGCGGCTGCCTCATATCCTGAACTGGAAAAGGGCCTTGGCCGCCAAGTACGATCAGGTTTTCGAGCGCCGGGTGAGGCTGCTGGAAGGTATGGTCTCCGGGTACTACAAGTACATAGTTTTCGATACGCCGCTCAAGGAAAAAACCGGAGCCGTCTTTGACCAGCCTTGTCATGAAATCCTGTCCACGGGAGACGTATTGCCGGAGACGGATTGGATCAAGACCCACCATGCCTGCCCGCCGATTTATTACGGCTGGGAAGGAGCGGCTTTATCGGTCGAGGAACTGAAGGCCAGGCTCTTGGCCTGATGGATTTCCCTAGGGAGGTCGGCCCGGCCCGTAACCGGCCTTAAGTCGTTTCAGGAGGAAGTGACTCGATGACGGAAAAGGCGCGCAAGGTTCTGGTCATGGGAGGGGCCGGGTATATAGGCTCGGTCTTGACCCGCCTGCTGGTCGAACGCGGTTATGAAACCACGGTCTTTGACCGCCTTCTTTTCGGGACCGACTCCCTGTCGGCTCTCGAAGGTTCCTCCAATTTCCGGTTGATCGAGGGCGACCTGCGGCATACGGCCCAGGTCAGCACCGCGATCGAGGGCCAGGACGCGGTGATTCTTCTGGCCGCCCTGGTGGGTGAACCGGCCTGCAACCGCGACCCCCGGGAAACGGTGGACGTGAACTATCTGGGGACTTTGAACGTTATCGAGGCCGCCCGCTATCATGGCGTGTCGCGGTTGATATTCGCCTCGACCGACTCCTGCTATGGCCTCCAGGAAGGAATACTTTCCGAGGATTCTCCGCTCAAACCCATTTCCTTGTACGCCGAACTGAAACGCGACGTCGAGAACCGACTGCTTTCCGTCAACGGAACCGGGTTTTCGCCGACGGTTCTGCGACTGGCCACGGTTTACGGGCTCAGCCCGCGCATGAGGTTCGATCTGATAATCAATATCCTGACCATGCACGCGGTGAAGTACGGCCGGATCAAAATCCACGGCGGCCGGCAATGGCGGCCTCTGGTGCACGTGGCCGACGCGGCCCGGGGCTTTCTGGCGGCCCTGGAAGCGCCGTTGGTCAGAGTCAGGCATCAGGTCTTCAATATAGGCTCGAACCTACAAAATTACCGAATCGGCCAACTGGGCGACCTGGTGGCGGCCGCCATACCGGGGGTAGTCATCGAGACCATTGACCAGCCACCGGACCTGCGCGACTACCACGTCAATTTCGATAAAGTCTCTAGAATACTGGATTATAAGGTCGAACGCACCGTGGCCGACGCCGTGGCCGAAATAGCCGAGGTCTTGCGCTCCGGCGCCATCGAGGACCCTCTGGACCCCAAGTACAGGAACACCTGATGATAACCGCCCAGCCCCAGTCCCTTGAACCGAAACCAAGGACCGAAGCGGCCCGGCTGGATAAGTTCGTGCCCTTTTCTCCGCCCTCGATCGGTGAGGAGGAGATTGAAGAAGTCGCCGACACGCTGAGATCGGGTTGGCTGACCACCGGCCCCAAGACAGAAAGATTCGAAAACGCGGTCAAGGAATATTTGGGAGCCCGACACGCCGTGGCCGTGAATTCCTGCACCGCGGCCCTGCACCTGGCCTTGCGGGCCCTGGGCGTGGGGGAAGGCGACGGCGTTATAACTTCTCCTTACACCTTCGCCTCGACCGGACACGTGGTCATGTACCAGCGGGCCAGGCTGTTCCTGATAGATGTCGAGCCGGACACGTTCAATCTGGACCCGGAAAAGGTCCAACGCTTTCTGGAAGACGAATGCATGCCCGGTGCGGAAGGCCGGCCCCGCCACCGCGCCACGGGGGCCTCGATAAAAGTACTGCTACCGGTTCATTACGGCGGCCATCCTTGCCCCATGGACCGGTTCCTTGACCTGGCCCGGAGATACAACCTGTACCTGGTGGAAGACGCGGCCCACGCCCTGGGCGCGGAATACCGAGGCCGCAGGATCGGCTCTTTCGGAGACGTAACCTGCTTCTCCTTTTACGCCACCAAGAACCTGACCACCGGCGAAGGCGGGCTGGCCGCCACCGACGACCAGGAACTGGCCCAGCGTATGCGCGTGCTCGGTATGTACGGCATCTCCGACGCTCGACGCATCTGGCAGCGATACACGCCCAAAGGCAACTGGGTTTACGACGTCGTGGACCTGGGGTTCAAATACAATATGATGGACATCCAGGCCGCCCTGGGTTTGCACCAACTGGCCAAGCTCCCGCTCTTCCTCGAACGCCGGGCCGAAAACGCGGCCATCTACAACCGCGTATTCGGCCAACTTGAGGCCGTGGTCCGGCCGACGGTCAAGGAATACGCTCGTCACGCCTGGCATCTCTATCCCCTTCTGCTCGACCTCGATCGCCCGGCCCTGCGCCGGGACGCCTTCATCGAGGAACTAAAGGCCCGTAACGTGGGCACGAGCGTGCTCTTTATACCTCTCCACCTGCATTCATATTACCAGCGGGCCCTGCCGTATCGGGAAGGCGACTTCCCCGTGGCTGAAAACATTTTCCGGCGGATGGTGAACCTGCCCCTCTCGCCTTCCATTCCGGCGGAAACGATAACCCGGGTCGCCGAAATCGTTGCCGAACTGGTCACGGAACGATCATGATTCCGGACCCCAAATTCAATATCTGGGAACACACCCGGGAGACCCTGTTCGATCTGTACGCCCGTAGAGCCCGGCGGGAACTACCGGAAATGACCTGCCACCGGCAGGCGGTCGAAATCTTCCTGTCTGATTATCGCCCCGGCTTCGAGGTCCTGGACGCGGGCTGCGCTACGGGCTATCTGTACTGGTCTTTCTTCCACCGCCGACTCGAAGTCCAATATCACGGGCTGGACTATACCCGGAGCTTCATCGAAATAGGCCGCCAATGCCTCCCGCCGGAACTGGTTCCCCCGAAAAGGCTCGAGTGGGGCGCCATGGAAGACCTTTCCGGGTCATACGACGCCGTCTTCTGTATCAACACCCTCCACTGCCTGCCGGATTATCACCAGGGATTGGAACGCCTGGCCCAGGCCGCGAGATCGCTCCTCATCGTCCGCACGGCCCTGGACGACCGCGCCCTGATCCGTTACGAGACGGATGACTATCTTGATGAAGGCTTCCGCGGGCCGGGTGGGTTGAGGTCCTATTTCAATATCTGGGCCATTGACGAAGTGATCGCCTTCATCGCCGGCCTGGGCTTCTCCGTGACCCGGGTCAGGGACGAACGCACCGGCGACCAGCCCGAGCTTTCGGCCGGGAAAGTCTTTCCCTGGAAATTCCTGGTCTGCCGCCGGAACGGAGGCCGATAATGGACGCGCTGAAATCCAGGGACTATCACGACTACTTCATCAAGGACGGCCGATTCATCGGCCGGTTCGAGGAAATGTATCAGAACGTGGAGGACCCCTGGCACATCGAGACCCTGGGCCGGCGGCTGGACATGGACGCGGCCCTGCTGCTGCTCCGGCACATCGGCCGCGATTTTCAGAAGGTTCTGGACGTCGGCTGCGGCAAGGGCTTCTTCACTAGTCTCCTGGCCGAAGCGGTCAGCGGCCGCATCCTGGCCGGAGACGTTTCGGAAACCGCGATAAACCAGGCCCGGCGGCGCTACCCTGATCCCAGGCTCGAATTTTTCGTCCTGGACCTGAACCGGATCGAAGAGCTGCCCCACCCGGCCGGTTATTTCGATCTGATCGTCATGGCCCAGACCATTTGGTGCGTCCTGCCCAACCTGACCAGAATACTAGGCGGATTTCATCGGTTGCTGGCCCCGACCGGCGCCCTGCTTCTGTCCCAGCATTTTCTGAAACCGGAGGAGCAGAAATACGGCCGGGAAATCCTGAACACGCCCCAGGACCTGATCAGACTGCTTCAGGAATCTGGTTTCGACATAAAGGAATACCTCGAAACCAACCGCTTCACCAACCATCATTTGGCCCTCTGGGCCACTCCCCACTATAAGGATGGGCTTTGATCTTGTCCGGACTGGCGGGACATGTATCCTTTAACGGCCATCGAGCCCCACCCAACCTGATGGAGGCCATGGCCGGCCGTCTGGCTCACCGCGGCCGCATGAATCGTGAACTGAGGCCGCGACCGGGGGTCAACATCTGTCAGATGTCCGGGGGCGGGCCGGCCTCGAGAGGCGTTCTGAGCCTAATTCTGGACGGAACTATTTATAACCGGGCCGAACTGGCGTCCCAGCACGGCTTTGACCCGCGGGTTGAAGACGCCGACCTGGCTTTGGCCTTGTATGACTCGGCCGGCCTGGAAGGCCTGTCCGAAATCAACGGCGACCTGGCCGCGGCCGTTTACGATTCCGACCGCGACGAACTACTCCTGTTCCGGGACAGGTTCGGCGTCAAACCGCTCTATTACGCCCGCCTCGAGGACGAAATAATCTTCGCCTCGGAAATAAAAGCCTTGCTGGCTCATCCGTCCTTGAAGGCCGAACCCGATCCTTACGCCCTGTTCGATTACCTGGCCACCCATTACCGCTATATTCACCGCGATCCCGAGCGGACCTTTTATCGCAACATTCGTCAAGTCCCGGCCGGTCAGGCCGTCCTGGTCAATGAAAACGGCTTACGTTCCCTCAGATACTGGCAAGTGGAACTGGACGCCCAAGTCGCCCGCCTGGGACCGGAGGAAGCGGAACGCCGCCTTCTGGAACTGCTCAAGGACAGCGTGACCCGCCGGTTGGCGCCGGACCAGGCTTTGGGCTTCTCCGTGTCCTCGGGCCTGGATTCCTCGTCGGTCTGCTCCCTGGCCGCCGCCATCACCGGACAACCCCAACCGCTTTACTCGGTCGGGTACGGCTTCAGCGAATATGACGAAGGTCGGGGCATTGTCGCTCTGGCTCAAAGACACGGTTCGGTCTGGCGTCATCTAGTGCTCGAAGCGCCGCCCCTGCTGGCAACCGTCGAGCGTCTAGTCAGACTGGCCGACGGGCCGGTCTGCACGGTCACCTGGCTTTCTCATTACTTCCTGGCCCAGGCCGCGGCCCAGGACGGCAGGAAGATTCTGTTCTCCGGCCTGGGCGGCGACGAAAACCTGGCCGGGGAATACGAACATTTTCTTTTCTTTTTCGCCGATCTCAAATCGGACGGCTGTAACGACCGACTCGAGGCCGAAGTGTCGGGCTGGATACGCCACCACGATCATCCGGTCTTCCAGAAATCCTGGGGCGTGGTGGAAGACGCCTTCCAAAGACTCGTTAATCTGGAGGTTCCCGGCCAGGTCCGCCCGGATTTGAAACGCTATCGCGCCTATTGGCCCTACTTTGACCAGGACTTCATCCAGACCTTCGATCAGCCGGTGGAAGCAGCCAATCCCTTCAACAGCTATCTGGCCAACCGATGCTACCAGGACCTCTATTACGAGACCACCCCGCCCTGCCTGGCCGCGGACGACAAGAACGTTTCCCATTTCGGCCTCACCACCAGGTTCCCTTTCCTGGACCATCGTTTGGTGACCTTTTGCTTCTCCCTGCCCGGGGTCATGAAGTACGACCGGGGCGTAACCAAGGCCGTCCTCCGGCGGGCCATGCGGGGGCTTCTGCCCGAAGCCAACCGGACCAACACCGTCAAGACCGGCTTTAACGCCCCGGCGGCCGATTGGCTCCGCGGTCCGGCCGGGAATGACGTCCGGGACGTGATCGAATCCGCCTCTTTCCGCCAACGGGGCTGGTTCAAACCCGGCGCGGCCGCGGAGATGTTCGAGGACCACCGGCGCGGCCGGGCCAACCACATGATGATTCTATGGCAGATGCTCAATCTCGAGGCCTGGCTGAACTCGCTGAGCGAAACGCGGCGAATGGAGGCGGGATGATCCCTGACCCGGCCTTTAATATCTGGGAACATTCGGCCAACATCCGTGACTTGTACGCCCGGCGGGCCAGAGGCGAGGAAGAAATGGACGCCGCGGCCCAGGCGGTCCGGATTCTGGGGCCTTATCTCGAACCGGGAATGACCTTGTTGGACGCCGGCTGCGGCAGCGGTTATTACTACTGGTCCTTCCAGCGCCGGGGTTGGAATATTGAATACAACGGGCTGGATTATTCACCCACGCTGATTGAAATCGGCCGGCGCTGGATGCCCCTGGCCGGACTTGACCCCGGGCGTTTGCGGGTCATGGCCATCGAAGACCTGGACGAACGATATGACGCGGTGATCTGTTTCAACACCCTGCCCTGGTGTCCGGATTTCCGCCGGCCGCTCGAAAGTCTCTGTCGCGGCGCCAAACGCTACCTGCTCCTTCGGACCAGCCTGGCTGACCGGACTGTTTATCGCTGGGAACCGGACGGTTACCTGGATGAAGGGTTCAATCACCTTAAAGCCTACTGGAACACCTATGCGGAAAGTGACGTCATAAGTTTCATGGAAGAAATGGGCTTCGAAACCGAGCCGATTGTCGACGATAGAACCCAGGGCCGGATGGAGTTGGTGGTCGGCAAGCCTTTCTTCTGGAAGCTTTTATTCGGCCGGAGAAGAATCGCGTGATACCTCGCCGTTCATTGGGATCAACCGGCCTGGAGGTTTCCATACTGGGACTGGGCGGTCATGTTTTCCCGGTTCAGGCCCGGGACTATTATGAATCCTTTTACGGCCGCCGATTTTTCAATAATGAAGCCTGGAGCCAAAGACGTGAGATTGTGGCCGCGGCCCTCGAGGCGGGTCTGAACCTGCTGGCGGTTGATTTCGACTTCGAAGCCAGGGCCGTGGGACGGATACTGAAGGAAACCGGCGGTCGCGATGGGGTGTTCATCACCGCGGTGATTGACTTTCGACCGGTTCCCGGGGAAGCCATCAAGTGGTCTGACCTGGAAGATTCGATTGACCGGATGTTGACCTCCCTGCAAACGGAACGTCTGGAACTGCCCCAAATCCGGGTGACGGACCGGTACCTGGAAATGGGCTTGATCGAAGACATGATCCCGACCTTGGCGCGACTCGTAGAAAAGGGCAAAATCCTGGCGCCGGTCTTTTACGGCGGCGACTCGGACTTGAAGGTATTGACGGCCGGTTTGGAAAAGAGACAGTTCCCGGTGGTGGCCCGGGCCTGGGGCTGGCTCAATCCGACCGTCCGGGATTATCTCTTGCCCGCGGTGGTGACCGCCCGCGCCGGCTTCATCGGCTTCGTTCCTTTTCAAAAGGGCTGGCTTTTCGATTGCGGCCGGGAAGCCGGCCTTTCCCCGGCGGATGTTGCCCGGTTCGGCTTGTCCTGGGCCTTGTTCCAGCCGGGCGTGACTTCGGTTCTCTGCGGGGCGGCCGGCGCCGGGGAGATAAAATTCAACGCCCGAACCGCGGTCGCCGGCTTGGATTCATCCTTCCTGGAAGAAATGGCCGGCCGGCTGTCCGCGACCAGGACTTACGGCCGGTTTTTAAGCCTGGTTCGACAAACCGCCCCCCACCTGGTTCATGACTGGCGAGGGATTCGCGAAGCATGTGCGGCCTGACCGGCATTTACCACCTGGACGGCGCGCCGGTGGATTTTGAAGTCCTCGAGGCCATGAATCATAGCTTGATTCATCGCGGTCCGGACGACCAGGGTCTGGCCGTCTTTGATACCGCCGAGGACAAGGTCTGGCCGGAACCCTTTCCTGACGCCTCCGGCAATCTCGGTCTGGCCAGCCGGCGCCTGGCCATCCTGGACCTTTCTCCCGCCGGCCGCATGCCCATGACCAACGAGCAGGGAACGATCTGGCTGGTCTTCAACGGGGAGATATACAACTACCGGGAGTTGAGAACGGAATTGGCGGCCCGGGGACATACTTTCAGAACAGGGACCGACACCGAAACCATCATCCATGCTTACGAAGAATGGGGACCGGACTGTCTGGGGCGATTCAACGGCATGTGGGCCTTGGCTTTGTACGACTCCCGGAAGACGCAACTCTTCTGCGCCCGGGACCGGCTGGGCGTCAAGCCTTTTTATTACTGGTACAACGGCCGGACCTTTGTCTTCGGTTCGGAAATCAAAGCCTTGCTGGCCTGTCCGAACGTGCCCCGGCGGCCGGACTATTCATCCATTTTCAATTATCTGGCCAGAAGCTATCGCTTCGTGGACGGACGGACGTCCAGCTTTTTTCAAGGCATCCGCCAGATATTGCCCGGACGATCACTCACGGTTTCGGCAAAAGGTCTGGAAGAGAAAGCCTACTGGGGCCTCGATCCCGAAAACATGTCCTTCGATCAACCGGAACGGGAATACGCCCGGCGATTCCTGGAAATCCTGGAAGACTCGGTCCGCCTGCGCCTCAGGTCCGACGCGCCGGTGGCCTGCCAGTTGTCCGGCGGTCTGGATTCGTCGGCCGTGGCCGGCTTGGCCGCCCGCGGACTCGGACCCGGCCTGCCGGTATTTTCCGCCGGTTATGATCTGAAGCCTTTTGACGAAAGCGACTACATCCGGTCCACGGCCGATTTTATCAAAGCCAATACCCATTTCATCTTCCCTCGGCCGGATGATCTTCTGAGCACCTTGCCCGGAATGATCCGCCAATTCGATGAGCCGGTCTGCACCGTGACCTTCTACGCCCACTGGCAGGTCATGGCCGCGGTGGCGCGCCTAGGTTTCAAGGTCATCCTGGACGGCCACGGAGCGGATGAACTGGCCGCCGGGTATTACGACCATTTTCTGCACCATTTCGCCGACCTTAGAGCCGCCGGGGCCAACGGATATCTGGACGCCGAGGTAGAAGCCTGGTTGAACAACCACGGCCGCGAGCGGGCCAGGCAGCTTGAAGCCTTCTTCGCCTTGCTGGATCGGGGTGGAGATTACCTGGACGATTACTTGAAAAGCTTCAGCCCATATGAAGCCGCCCTCGATCCTGAATTCGCCCGCCATTACGCCTGTCCCCCGTGCCGGGAAGACATTTATCCGAACCGGTTGGCCAACCGACTTTACCACGAACTGAGGTTCGAAACGCTGCCGGCCGTACTCAAGGCCGACGACCGCGTGACCATGGCCCACTCCCTGGAAAGCCGCCATCCCTTTCTCGATCACCGGCTGGTGGAGTTCATGTTCTCGCTGCCCAACGTCCACAAAATCCGGCATGGCCTGGGGAAATACGTGCAACGCCAGGCCTTGGCCGGACTGATTCCCGAAGAAGTCCGACTGAGAAAAGAAAAGGTGGGTTTCAACGCCCCCTCCGAACGCTGGTTTCGGGAAGAGATAAGAACACCCTTTCTTGAAGCGATCAATTCAGTCGGTATTTTTCGCCGCGGTTTCTTGAACCATAAGGCTTTCGAAGGATTGTTCGCCGAACACCTGGCCGGCCGGGCCAACCACTATCAATTCCTTTGGCAGGTCTTGAACCTGAGTCTCTGGTGGGAAGAGTACTTCGGCCATGCTTAAATATAGAAACGGCGAACAAAGCGATCCGTTCTTTTATATATACTCGGACCCGGGTTGGCTGCGTGACTACGATCCTCCCCGCGACTTCCCCTTCTGGATCAACATCGAAGCCACCAATCTCTGCCAACTGGACTGCCTTTTCTGCTCCCGGCAACTGGCTACCGGTCCGAGAAGCCTGATGAAGGAAGAGGTCCTGGATCGAATCGTGGCCGAGGTGGCCGAACATCCCGGCGCCGCCATCCGCGTGGCCGGCTGGGGCGAACCGCTCCTTCATCCGCGCTTCGCCGAATTCGTCCGGCGGATCAAGGCCGGCGGAGTGCCGCTGAAGGTTTACACCAATGGCCTGCTTCTGACCGAGGAAATAATGACCGCCTTCATCGAAGCGGGTCTGGACGAGTTGCAGTTTTCCATGCAGGGCCTCACTCCGGCCCAATACGAATTCAACCGCCGCCGGGCCAAATACGATGCTTTCCGGGCCAAGGTCGAACTGGCCGCCACCAGGAAATACGAAGCCGGGGCGGACCGGCCCTTTTTGAGCCTGCTTACTTCCGTATTGAAGAGCGAACTCGAAACCGCCAACCCGTATTCATTCGCCGACGACTGGCTGGCCCTGGTGGATAAAGTCGCCGTGGACCTGACCAACCTGAATTTCGTGCGACATTTGGAGCGGGTCAAGGAACTTCTGGACGATCAGGTCCTGGATCAAACCCATCGGCCCTGCGTTGACGTTTTTCTGGCCTTGGAAGTAAATCATAACGGCCTGATTGAATTCTGCGGCCAGGACGCTAAGGAGACGCCGGAACATATTCTGGGCCGTTTTCCGGAGATGGGCCTCGAACCGGCCTGGAAATCGGACAAGATGGAAGCCCAGCGCCAGGCGGTCGGCCGGGAAGTCAGGCATGACCAACTGCCTGTCTGCCGGAACTGCTACCACAACACCAATAAATATGACCTTTTCAAAAACAGATACTGAAGCCCTGGCTGCGCTGTTCCAAGCCGCCCGCCGTGATCCGCCGGGCCGCTTCATCCTGGATCAGACGATTGACGGCCCCCTCTTTTCCCTCACCGGGGAAACCAGTGATCCATCTGTTTTCCTGGCCCTGGCCCCTCGAAACCGTGATCAGTCGGCGCGGCCCTTGTCGGCCGTGGGTCTGGTCCGTCTGCTGGCCTGGGACAGCCAATTTTTCGGTTTTCCTTGCGCCCGCCTGGAACAGTTGCTGGCCGCCGGCGATAACGCCCGCCGTCGGGCCGGGGCCGACGAAGTCCTGGATCAGGTAATGGCCTGGTGCCGGGAACAGGGAGTCAGGTTCATCGTCGGCAAGGTCGCCGGCCCGGACCCGGCGATGGTTCAAGCCCTCGAGTCCCACGGCTTTTATTTGACCGACACCCAGGTCGCCTTGAGCCGGCGCGATCAACCCATCCCCGATTCAATCCCGCCGCGGGGATTTTCCTTTGCCGATGAGACAGCCGACCCGAGAGAAACGGCCCGGGCCTTTCACCGACTGTTTTATGACGGCCGGTTTCACCACGACCCCCGCCTGGACGTGGAAAAAGCCGACCAACTCTGGGAAGAAGCCATCTTCTCCCAACTTCAAGGCCGGAGTCGGGACATGATCTTGTTGGCCGAAGACGGACGGCCGGTCGGGCTCAGTGTCGTCCAATCCGGCGGCGAAGCTTCAAACGGCACTCGGGCGGGCTGTCTATTCATCTTCGGTCTGCGGGAAGAATATCGTGGTCAGGGCTTGGGCCGGATTTTGCTGCGGGAAACCCTGCGCCGGATCACGGGCAAATACCGGCGTCTGGACCTCGAAACCTCGACTTTTAACCTGCCTGCCCTCAAGCTGTATATGTCTCACGGCTTCAAATGGGAGCGGATAAAACTCAGCCTGCACGCCTGGCTCTGAATGGCCCGGCGGGAACCTCGACGGAATGCTTATGTTCAGAGTCTGCCTGCCCATATCCCATCTGCTGGAACAAGACTCTCCGCCGGTCCGCAAAATCCTGGCCCAAGCCGACGTGCTGGAGTTGCGCCGTCCCATCTTACCGGAATTTATTCCGGCCAAACCCAGGGTCTTCCATTCCGGCCTCGGCTTGGTGCAGGAGGAATTCCTATCCAGTTTCAGGAAAGAAGGTCTGGACAGATTCCTCGACGAGGCCGGGATCAAGATGTTCAGCTTTGACCTGGGTCCCTCCTGCCGCCGGAATCAATATATCCTGCCCCTTTCCCGCACCCTGGCGCTGAGCGAAATCAAGTCCGAAATGGCCAGGTCCCTGGAAGCGATCAGGAAGTCTTACCAGGGTCAACTGGCGGCGGAGAACTACAATTACTACCCTTCCGGCCTGTATGAACATATCTGCCGGCCCGACGTCATCGCCCATCTCCTGGAATTCTTCGATTTGAAACTGGTGTTGGACCTGGCCCACGCCACCATCACCGCGGCCAATCTGAACCTGAATCTCAAGGATTACCTGGCCGAACTGCCTTTGGACCAAACGGTGGAGATACACCTTTCCCGGCCGTACCTGCATCCCCGCATCGCCGTGGACGCCCACGCCGGCCCCGGCGCCGACGATTACAGGCTCCTGGGCTATGTCCTGGACCATCTGCCCCATCCGGAAGAGGTTCTGGTGGCCATCGAGTACTACCGGGACCTGAAGAGACTGTCCGACCACTATTGCAACTTGATCGAGTTCAAGAGCCGGTTAAAAAGCGATCCACATTCAAGGAGGACGGTTTTATGCCGGGACCTGGATTGAACCGGACCGAGAGGCCGCGGCGGAAGAACGCCTTTGACGCCGGCCTGGTCCTGGGCGTGGACCGGTTCAATAAGGACACCGGCCGGGACCGGCACCGATCGGATGCGCCGGGCTGGCTCATGGATCAGGCCACCGGCCTGATCAGGGATGAATACGCCCGCCGGAGGTCTTGTCCGGTCTGCGGCGGGCAATGGCTTCAACCCTTGTTCATCAAGGCGGGCTTCCCGCACGGCCGCTGCCCCGAGTGCGGTTTGATATATGTCAATCCGGTCCTGACCGAAGAGGCGGCCAAGAGGTACTACCAGGAAGAAAGCTCCTGGGTCCAGGTTCTGACCAGCGGGGCCCAGATCGAGATGGACCGGCTCAAGTACGCCTATGGACTGGACGTGGCCGCGCCGTATTTTTCCGGGCCCAGAGTGCTCGATGTGGGCGCGGGCACGGGCCTGTTTGTCGAAACGGCCGCGGCTCGAGGCCTCCAGCCTACTGCTCTGGAATTGAACCGGGCCAATGTGGACAGGCTTAGAGCCGGCGGGTTCGAAGTCATTGACCGGCCGCTGGAAGAGACCAGGATCGAGGCGGACACCTTCGATCTAGTGAGCTTGTGGGAGGTTATCGAGCATATCGTCGAGCCTAAGCCGCTCCTGAACCATATCGCCCGGGTTCTCAAACCGGATGGCCTGCTCATGATCCTGGCGCCCAACGCGGATTCACTGGTGACCAGGATTCTGCATGAAAAAAGCGGTACTTTCGGCGGCCATTCCCACGTCAATCATTTCAACCTCAAGACCCTGACCCGACTGCTGGCCGAAACCGGATTTTCCCTGCTCGAAGCGGAAACCCTGATTACCGAACTGGGCACGATCAACAATCACTTGAGTTTTGAAGACCCGTACCTGGGCCGGGCCTCGGAGGTTCTGGATATACTTACTCCCGAATTGATTCACGACCGGCTGTTGGGTTCGAAGCTTTTTGTCCTGGCCGTAAATAAAAAAGGAAGAGGCTGACCATGTTCATTTTGGGGATAATCCCCGCCCGGGGCGGGAGCAAGGGCATCCCGCGCAAGAACATCAAACCGATCCGCGGCCGGCCCTTGGTGGCCTGGACCATTGACGCGGCCCGGAAATCCAGGCTCTTGACCCGCTTCGTGGTTTCGACCGAAGACGTGGAGATAGCCGAAACGGCCAGGAAATACGGGGCCGAGGTTCTGGCCCGTCCGGTCGAATTGGCCGGGGACACGGTCTTGAGCCGGGAAGTCATCCGGCACGCCCTGGAAGCCACGGGCGCGGATGTTTCGGTGCTGCTGCAACCCACCTCACCGGTGCGGGACGACGACCTCATCGATCGAGCCATACAAACCTTTCTGGAAGGCGGCTTCGATTCCCTGGCCACCGGGTTCATGAGCCCGGTCTATCCGCCCCACGGCCAGGAACATCGCCGCCAGGACATTACCGAGGTCTTTGTCAATGACGGCAGCGTGGTCATCTCCACCCGCCAGAGCATAATGGAAGGCAGCCTGTTCGGGAAAAAACGCGGCGTCATGGTTACGGACAAGGAACAGAACGTGGATATTGACGACGATTTCGATTTCTGGCTGGCGGAACAGGTCCTGCGGAAAAGAGGAAGCGCCCGGCCTGAGTTAATCTCCTAAGTCTGGCACCGTATTTGCTTTGATTTAATGGGAGCGGGCTTTTTTCTCGTGACCGGCGGCCTAGACCTGTTTGTCCGCCTGGAAGGAGCAATTTTGCCTTTTACGGCGAGCAACCAATGGCCGGAGACGGAATTGGGAACGAACATGTTCCTGACCGATTCCAGGCAAGTGACCCGTTCCCTGTTCCTCGAGGATGATCCCAACCGGATCATCGCCGCCGAAGTCGGGCCGGCCTTCCAGGAATATCGCCGGCGTTGGGACCTGGCCCGCGGCTTCAGGCTCCAACTCCCTTTCCCTCTGCACGTTGACTATGAACTGTTTTATGCCTGCAATCTCCGCTGCCCCATCTGCCTGATGAGCCTGCCCCCGCAAGAAAGATCGCTGTATGGCGACTCGAAACAAGCTTTATCCCTTGAGACCATGAAACGCCTCTTATCCGAAGGGGCGTCAAGAGGCCAGGCCGCCGCTGGATTGAACGGCATATGCGAACCGCTTCTTTCGCCTGAACTGCCGGAAATAGTGAGTTACGCCCGCCGGGTCGGGCTGTTGGACGTGATGTTCAGCACCAACGGCCTTCTCCTGGAAGAAAAAATATCGAGAGAACTGATCGCCGCCGGCTTGACCAGGCTTATGATCAGCCTGGACGCGGCCACCGAGGCTACCTACGCCCGGATAAGGGTCGGGTCCGACTTTCGCCGGGTCACCGAAAACATCCTCAATTTCCTGCGCCTGCGCCGGGAAATGAAATCCCGCCTGCCCGTGGTTCGAGTGAGTTTCTGCGTGACCAGCCTGAACGAACACGAGCTGGACCTTTTCATCCGGACCTGGTCGTCCCGGGTGGACTTCATCTCGATACAACACTACGGCAACACCTTTACAGGACAGCGGGCCTCGGACCGAAGCCGCCTCTTCCCGGAAGGATATCACTACGACTACACTCAGGGGACACGATGCGGCCAGCCTTGGAAAAGGGTCATGGTCCGGCACAACGGCGACGTGATTCCTTGCTGTGACGCCTCCGGCCTGGCCCTGGTCATCGGCAATATCCATGGCGGCGAACTGGCCGACATATGGCTTGGGGAGAAAGCTGTTTCCCTCCGAAGACTGCACCAGCAGGGGCGTTCTTACGAAGAACCGATCTGCCGGCGCTGCCTGACCAAATGGGGGCCTCCCTCCGAAAAAGCCGGCCCGGAAAGGCGGCTCGAGTGAAAGCGACCGCCAGGTCCGATACCGAAGGGCTCAGGCTGATCCACCAGGAACCAACCGGCCAGGTCAGGCTGGTGGAGTTCGAACAACGTTTCTTCGAGGTGATGAATAAACATTTCGGCGAACGCTTCCGGCGCTATCGCGACGATTGGAACCAAACCTCGAAGTTCGCCTTCAGACCTGACTTTCCGCTCAGCCTGGACCTGGAAATAAACACCGGCTGCAACCTGAAATGCGTCATGTGCGTCCTGGGTTCGGAAAAGAGTTACCGGTCGCCAGCGCCCGCCGCCAGGATGGATTTGAGCCTGTATCGAAACCTGATGGCCCAAGCCCGGCAGTGGGGCCTGCCGGCCATGACTTTCGGATACTTGAGTGAACCCTTGTTGAACCCGGACCTGGTCCGCCTGATATCCCTGGCCCGGGAAGCCGGAGTCATGGATATCCGTTTGGGCACCAACGGTCAGTTGCTTTACCCGGAGATCAGCCGGAATCTTATCCAGGCCGGGTTGACCAGGCTCGAAGTCTCCCTGGACGCCCTGCGTCCCGAGACTTATCGACGCATCCGCCGGGGCGGCGATCTGGAAAACGTGATCCAGAACATCCTGGATTTTCTGGAAGCCCGCGATCGGTCCTCTTCCGATCTGCCCCTGCTCCGACTCAGTTTTCTCAGATTGCCTTTCAACGAGGACGAACTGGCGGGGTTTCTGGATTTCTGGCGGGACAAGGCCGACTTGTTTTCCATTCAGGAGCCGATTTACTTTTCCGAGGCCCCTATTGCCCGGGAACTGCATCTCCGGCCCGGGCCGGTCAACCCTGACTTCTTTTGCGCCCAACCCTGGCAGCGCTTGATAGTGCGGGCCAATGGGGACGTTTTTCCCTGTTGTTCGCTTTTCGGTCTGGAGATGAAAGCCGGTTCGGCCCTGAAAACAGGCCTGGACGAAATCTGGCGATCGCCGTTCCTGGTCAGTCTCAGCCGGATGCTCCAAGAAGGCCGATACCTGGAAAACGGCCCTTGTGCGCTCTGCGCCCGGCAATCCAGCCTTCAAGCCGTCAGGACGCCGAAGATAACCGTTGGAGTAGAAGCATGAGCCAGGATCGGATAAGCTACCGCAGCTATTCCTACTATGAAGTCAGCGGCGGACGTAAGACCGAGTGGCGGGATTTCCGGGGCCCGGAATACCAGGCCTACCGCCGCCTCTGGGACGACCGACCGGCTCGAAAAGACCCGGGGGAATTCCCCCTTCACCTGGATATTGAAACCACCAACGCCTGCAATCTGCGCTGCATCATGTGCCCGCGGACCATCTTCCTGAATTCAGGCAACAAGAAGTGGTCGCCTGACGGCCGGATCGGGTTCATGACCTGGGAACTCTATCAAGACCTCATCGACCAGGCCGCCGCGGGTGGAGCTTATTCGGTCAAACTGAACTTCCTGGGCGAACCGCTCCTTCACCCCCAGGTAGTGAAGCAGGTTCGATACGCCAAGGAAAACGGCCTGGAAGTAATGATGAACACCAACGCGACCCTTCTGACCGAAGAAATGTCCCATGAACTCCTGATCGCGGGTCTGGACGACGTTTTTTTCTCCGTGGATTCCCCCTACCGGGACGAATACGAACACATTCGGGCCGGCGCCAAGTTCGAGGAAGTCCTCGAAAATATCCAGACCTTCATCGAGATCAAAGACAGGTTGGGCTTGCTTCACGTTCAGACCAGGGCTTCCATGGTGGTGAGCGAATTCGACCCGACCGGCCGTCAAGTTAGGGAAGACTATAAAAAGCTATTCACCGGTTTGGGCGTTTCTGAAATCGGCTTTGGAATCAAGACCGACCTGGGAGCCGATTACTGGAAAAAACACGGTCCGGTCAAGGGATTCGCCTGTCGCGACCCCTACCATCGCCTGTTTGTTTATTGGGATGGTCAGGTCGGGCCCTGCTGCGGACAATGGGAGCGCCGGCTGGTCATGGGCGACGCGCGACAAGACCAGATCAAGGATATCTGGCGCAACTCCCCTTACACCGAACTCCGCCAAGCCCATGAGTCGGGGCGATATTTCCAACTGCCGGCCTGTCGCGACTGCAGCGTGCCCTGGCTGTCCCAGGTGGAAGTGGAACCATGACCGTGGCCCCGGCCTTTGTCCAGGCTGACCGGACCGGACGGGTCCTGTTCAAGGGTCAGGCCCATTCACCGGATTTGGTTCTGGAACACGCCCTCGGACCGGCGTTCACGGCCTATCGCCGTAAATGGGAAACGGCCGGACGCTTTGAATATCGCCCGGAATTCCCTCTTCACCTGGACGTGGACACCAACTTCACCTGCAACCTGAGATGCGTGATGTGTCCCTTGGGCGTGGAAGGCTTTCCCGTGGCCTATGAAGAAAAGCATCTGGACTTTGAACTCTACCGTCGGGTCATCGCCACGGGCGCGCCGAAAGGCCTGGCCTCGGTTCGCCTGGGACTGACCGGGGAACCGCTCTTGAGGCCGGATATCATCGAGTTTGTCCGCCTCGCCCGGACGGCGGGCCTGGTGGATATTATGCTCATCACCAACGGCCAGCTCCTGACCCCCCCAATTAGCCGGTCTTTGATTGACGCCGGCCTGACGCGGCTGATGGTTTCCCTGGACGCGGTCCGGCCTGAAACCTACCGCCGCATCCGGCGCGGCGGGAGTCTCGACCGGGTGGTGCGGAACATTATGACCTTTCTGGAACTCCGGCGGAGACAGGGCCGGGATTGGCCTCTGCTGCGGGTGAGCTTCATCCGGATGACACTCAACCTCGAGGAGGCGGAAGAATTCGAAGACTACTGGCGGGACAAGGCCGACTATATAGGCTTTCAACAATACAGCAACATTCTGGAACGGCCCGATACCGATTTCTCGCCCGCCGGCCGGACCAGCCCGGACTTTTTCCGTTGCCCGGACCCCTGGCAGCGGCTCAGCCTGCTGGTCAACGGCGATCTGTTTCCTTGTTGTTCTGATTTCGGCCGACTGGCGCCCCTCGGCAACGCGCGGCGGGATGAGACGTCTCGAGTCTGGGAATCCGCGGCGGCCGAACGCCTGCGCGATCTCCACAAGGACGGCCGCTGGCGCGAAGACCATATCTGCCGGCGTTGCGTGCGGGCTTCGGCCGGAATTGATCCCGGCCTTTCGGGTAATGGATCATGATATTTCTCAGCCTGGGCAGCCGTTACTTTGACCAAGCCTTGATCGACCTGGGGCACGAGGTTTTGAACCTGCCTGACTTCGGGACCGACCCTGACCTGCCTCAAGTCCTGGCCAGGCTGCCGGTCCGGCCGGACGTGGTATTGCTCACGGACGACCTGGGCCGACGGGTTTTGCCCAATGGGTTGGAAGAAATCGAACCTTTAAAAGTCTGGTATGGCGTGGACGGACCCATCAATCTGTTCTGGCATAGACATTACGCCGGCCTGTTCGATCTGGTTCTGGCCGATCAGAAAGACTGCGCGGACAAACTGGACGCCCTGACCCCGGCCGGCGCCCATTGGCTGCCCGTGGCCGTGGACACTAGTCTGTACACCGGCCCGCCGGAGGAAAAAGTCTGCGATATAGCCTTTGTCGGCCAGGTGAGCGAAAAGGTCCGGCCGAAAAGGTTTCGGATTCTGGAGCGTTTATCCGGCCGCTACAGCGTGCGCCTGGCCGGAACCCGTCCCGGCGAATGGGTGCCCCCCCAGGAAGCCTCCCGTCTCTATCGCCAAGCCCGGCTGGTATTGAACGAAAACCTTTTCGACGGCGTAACCACGCGTATGTTCGAAGCCATGGCCTCGGGCGGCCTGCTCCTAACCGAAGCCGTCGAGAACGGCCTGACCGATCTCTTTCAGCCCGGGCAGGACCTGGCCTGGTACAATCCGGATAACCTTCTGGATCAAGTTGATTATTATCTCGACCATCCCCGGGAACGAGAAAGAATAGCGGCCAGGGGCCGGGAAAAGGTCTGGACCGGTCACGATATAAGACATCGGGCCGAAAGGATGCTCGAACTCATCGAAGGAGCCATGAGACCGGCCTCAACCGGAGTTCGGGTTAAACCCGGTGAAGAGGGTCTGGCCTTGTTTTGGGCCGGACTGCGCTGGCCGAACCATGATGGTTGGGCCAGGTTGTCGCGGGCGGAAAGATTGTTGTCCGAGGCCCGGCGGTCGGGACAGGCCGGACCGGAAACCCTCTTTTGCCTGGGGGTGACCGCCAGGCTGAAAAACGAACCCAGCCGGGCCAAACGCCTGCTCACCGAGGCGGCTGAAGCCGGTTCAATTCCGGCCAGGCTCGGCCTGGGGCTATTGGCCATCGAGGGCGGTTCGCCGGTCGAGGCCAAAGCCAACCCGCGGCTGGCGGCCGAGGCGGCGGGTCTGGAGACCTCGCCCGGCTTTCAACCCGGCGCGGATGCGGACAGCCATTTCTGGTTCGGTCAAATCCTGGAAAGAAGCGGCCATGATCTGACCCCGGGTTTTTCCAGAACGGGCCAGGACGTTCTCGTCTGGAACGCCCTCGAACACTATCAGCGGGCCGCGGCTTTGAATCCCGGACACGTCTTGTCTCTAGTGGGACTGGCCAGGATACTGATTTCTCGCCGGGCCTTCACCGAGGCCCATCCTATTCTGGTTCGAGCCGCGGAGTTGGAGCCTCATTCAATGGAACTGGCGCGAATGGCGGACGAGGCGGCCCGGAAAGGCTACATCGCCGAAGACCGCTGGTCAAAGGTGGCCTGATGATCGAAATAATTGATAACGGCCAATGTGAACCGGGACTCATCTATAACGGCGTGGTGCTGCATGACGGTCGGGACCCGATGAATGAAGCCAGGTTTCAGACGGCCGAGCTTCAGGCTTCGGAAGCGGATATCATCCTGGTCTTCGGCGTGGGGCTGGGCTATCATCTGCGGGCCCTAAGAGAACGCTGGCCCCGGTCCAGGATAACCGCTTACGAACCCGCCCCGGAGATAAAAGAAGCTTTTATGGCTCGAACGGACGTCCTTGATTTCGGTCCGGACCGGTTGAATTGGCTCGAGGACCTCGACAACCTGGGTTGGCTGGTAACCAGGGAGATCGTGCGCGGAGACGCCGGCCAGACCGTGGCCCTGATCAGTCCGGGCTATAAGGAGGCCTTCCCCAGGGAAGCCGATCTGTTCAGCCAGATCATAAGCGAAGCCCGAATCTGGCGGGCGGTGATCGAAAAGACGGCCCGGGAAAAAAACCCGCTTTTCTTGGCCAACCTGCTGACCAACCTTCCCACGGTTATGAAACTACCCTGCCTGGCCGGATTGAGCCACCGCCTGACCGGTTGGCCGGGCTTTATCGTCGGTTCGGGACCCAGCCTGGAAAAAAACGGCCATCTTCTTCGCCGGCTCGAGGGTCGAGGGCTGATACTGGCGGCCGGCTCGGCTTACCGGCCTCTCTTGGACATGGGCGTCCGACCGGATATGGTGGTGATTCTGGAAGCGGAAGACACCAGCCATTTTCTGGGGTTGGGTCCGGCCTCCGCGGACGTCGTTCTGGCTTTGGCCTCGGCCGCCCACCCCCATCATTTCCAGGTCCAGGGTTTCACCCTGGCCTCTTTTCACCTGACCCGCGGCGCTTCCTTTCTGTTCGGGTCGCCGGATCATGTTCCCCAGGGCGGCACCTCCGGTTCCGCGGCCTTCACTCTCGGCTTGCTGCTAGGACTGAATCCGCTCGTTCTGCTAGGTCAGGATCAGGCCTTCCCCTACGGCCGCGTTCATCTGCCCGGCACGCCGGGGGACGTGCCCTTGACTCCGGACATGACCGCTTTCAGCGTCCGCGGTTCGGACGGGACCGCGGTCAACACCCACTCCGGCTTTATCGCTTCCCTGCATTGGTTCGCCGAGTCGATCAACTTCCTTAAGAAAGCCGACCCGGCCAGGGTCGTCTTGAACGCCAGTGAAACCGGCGCCCACATCCCCGGCGTTCCTGATGCTTCCCTGAACCAGGTTATAGACGCTCTGACCAGGTCTTCGGGCGGCGTTCCGCGCCTGACCGATCTTTTGGTCCACATCGCCCCGCCCGAGCCGGACCAGGTGCGCCGTCGTCTGGACCAAACCGGAGAGATGATCGCCAAGCTATCGTTTATCCATCGCCGCGCCCCTGATCAGGCCGGGCCGGCCTTGGCCGAATGTCGCGCGGTCAACCCGCTTTTGGACGAGATTCTTTTCGGATTGGACAAGACCGCTTCTACGTCTCAAACAACGACCGCCTTCGAGGAAGCCGAAAAAACGATCCTGGCCATGCTGGAGGCTTTGGACTGAGCCATGACCGCGCCAACTTTCTCCTTGTGCCTGATAGCGCGGAACGAAGAGCGAAACCTGCCTCGCAGCCTCGGCCCGGTCCGGGCTTGCTTCGATGAAATGGTCGTGGTGGACACGGGCTCGACGGACCGGACCGTTGACCTGGCCCGCAGCTACGGGGCCAAGGTCGTCCGGATGGAATGGTCCGACGATTTCGCCGCGGCCAGAAACGTCTCCCTAAAGGCGGCCTCCGGCGACTGGATTCTGTGGCTGGACGCCGACAATCATATTTCCTCCGCCGACGTTACCCGGATTCGCCAGGATCTCGACCATCAGGGCCGGACCATATTCTGGTGCACCGAAGTGGTCATCCCCAGCGGCGAAAGACTGATCCAGAAGAGGGTTTTCCCGCGCCGGCCGGATGTTTATTTCGCCGGTCGCGTTCATGAGCAACTGGTTCACCCTCGAGACTTCAGGTCCTTGATAATCCCGGTCGAAATCCTGCATTGGGGATACGCGGATAAGGTCGAAGCCAGGCAAAAGGGCCGGCGCAATCTGCGCCTGCTCGAGGCCATGGCCGCGGTCCAGCCGCCGGACCTGTACCTCTGTTATCAACTCGGCCGCACCTTGTTCAATCTCCGTTCCTTCGAGGAAGCCCTGAACTGGTTGGATCAGGCCGCGGCCAAGTCAGAGGCGGAGGAATCCAACCCGGGCCTCTGGCGCCATGCCTGGATTCTTAAGGCCCAGGCCCTGGAGCGCCTGGGACGCGAAACCGACGCCGAAGAAGTTCTCCGGAGGCTGATCGCTTCCTCTCCGGATTATGGACCAGGCCATTATTGGCTCGGCCGGCGGCTTTATGATCGGAGCGAATGGAACGAAGCGGCCGCCAGTCTGAACAGGTTCCTGAATCTGGGCGTTGGTGACGCCATCGCCGGTTTCAATCCCCGGCAATTACGCTTCACCGCGGCCATGCTTCTGGGCCGATGCCGGGAGAAGGCCGGACAGGACGCCGAAGCGGCCGAAGCCTACAGGGCTGCTTCAGCCTGCCTCCCTGACCACCTCGAACCAACTCTGGCCCTGGTCCACTTGGCCAGGACGGCCGGTCGGATCGAGGAAGCCCTGTTTTATTTGGATCGATGTTTGAAGATACGACCGGACGACCGCCGGGCGATCGAGTTGCGTCGGGATATCGAGACCCGTGTCTGAGACCTGGCTAAAAAGAATAGGTTTCTATACCGGCGGTCCGCCTTTTGACGGTTCGACCTTGGCGGGTCAGGCCCTGGGCGGCAGCGAAACCGCCTTGATCCAGGCGACCCGGGCCTTGAGAGACCGCGGACACGAGGTTACGGTTTTCAACAACTGCTCCCGGGCGGCTGATCATGAGGGCGTGCTTTATCTGCCGGTCCGGACCCACCTGGATCGAATGCTGTCCACCAGGTACGAAGTCTTCATCGCCAGCCGACTTTTCGACTGTTTTTCCTGGCCGCTCCAGGCCCGGCTGAAAGTACTCTGGAACCACGACCTTCTCGATCGACCGGCCGCCTTGAGGCAGGTCCAGGGCCGTTTTGACCTTATGTTGGTCCTCAGCCGTTTTCACCGCCGGAATTACCTGACCCATTTGCCCGACCTGGCCAACCGACTGATCGTGACCAGGAACGGCCTGGACCTGAATCTCATCAAGAAAGCCTCTCAAGGAGTCCCAAGAAACCCGAATAAAGTCATCTATGCCTCGAGGCCGGAACGGGGCCTCAAGATTTTGTTGGAAGGAATCTGGCCGAGATTGGCGGCGATCAAACCCGATCTCAAACTCCATATCTGCGGCTACAACGTGGACCGGACCATCCTTCCGCCCGGATTGCTCGATCTGTACGACTATTTGGCCGCCCTCATGGCTCGTTCCCCGAACGTGGTGAACCTGGGCTCGCTGAGCAAGGAAGACTATTACCGGCATCTGGCTGAATCGGCCCTGATGCTTTACCCGTGCACTTTTCCCGAAGTGAGCTGCCTGGCGGTCCTGGAAGCCCAAGCCTGCCGGACGCCGGTGTTGACCACCGACGACTTCGCCCTGTCGGAAACGGTCAGGATGGCCGAATTCAGAATCCCCGGCCGGCCGGGCCGGCCAAGCTACGACCAGATGTTCCTGGAACGGGCCATCCAGATACTGACCGAACCAGGCTGGGCCGTCGAAAGGGCCGGACGGGCCGCGGCCATGGTCGAGAAGGAGCATGACTGGTCAAACATCGTGGCGGAATGGGATCGGGCCTTTGATCTGACCCTGGCTTCAAAAACCAAATTGTCCGCCTTAAAGGATTCAGGCATCAAGAGCCATGCGGCCCTGGTTTGACCAAAACCTGAAGCTGTTGGAAAAACACCACCCGCACCTGCTCGGGCTGGACCTGCTCCGGACCAATCCGCGCCTTCAGACGTTGAAAACACGTTCCGGCGCCTTGACTTTGCTATATGACGACGGAGTCCGCCAACTCAGCTTGCACAGCCGGATTGATCCGGACAGGGAAGCGGAGGAACTGGCGGCCGCATCAAATCTCGGATCGGCCGAGATGCTTGTCGTCATGGGTTTGGGCCTGGCTTTTCATGTCCGCACGGCTCTCGAACGGCTGCAACCCGGAGCACCGGTATTGATCGTTGAAGCCGAAGCAGATGTTTTTACGACCGCCCTGGGAGAAATTGACTTGGCCGGTCTTCTGGATCGCCCCGACCTGGAACTCTGGGTTGGCCTGCCCAGGGAGGAAGCCCTGAAACGCTTGACCCGCTGGCAAATCAAGCATTCCCTGCTCAAGTCGGAGGTTTTGCGACACCCGCCTTCCATCAGGCTGAACCCGGAATATTACTCCTGGCTGGAAGAGAGGATCGCGCCCAACCGCACCGATCGGCTCAGGCGGGAGCTGATCTGCCCCCGCTTCAAGACCAGTCGCCTGCGCGTGCTGCTCCTCGACGCCGACTATTTCCTCACCCGCGAAATTAAAAAAGCCGTTAACGCCCTGGGACATTCGATTCAGGCCTTGACCCTGACCGAGCGCAATTTCGGCTCGGACGATTTCATCCGGCGCCTGCTTCGGGAAATAGCCTCCTTCCGGCCGGATTTTGTTTTGGCCGTCAACCACCTCGGGTTTGACGAAAAGGGCGTCTTGACCGATCTGCTGACCAGCCTGAAGATGCCTTTCGCCTCCTGGTTTGTGGACAGTCCCGTTCTGATTCTGGACCGGAACTCCAACAACCGTTCCAACCATCTATCCCTCTTTGTCTGGGACGCGGATTACGTTTCCGAACTCAAGACCTTGGGTTATGAAAGGGTGTATTTCCTGCCGTTGGCCACGGATGAGAACGTCTTCCGACCCGCCGGCGGACGGCTTAAGCCGGTCGGGGAAAACGTTCATGATGTAGGTTTCGTGGGCGATTCCATGGTCCGACCGGTCGAAACGGCCTGGGCCGAACTGGAATTCAGCCCTGAACAAAGATCACGGGTGGACGCCGCGGCCGGATTATTTCTTGAATCCGCGGATAAAACGCCGGTCCAGGCTTTGAGGCAAACCGGCCTGCTTGGCCGGAACGGCGACGACCGCTCTCCGGCCAGGCGCTTGAGACTGGAAAAGCTGGTGACTTGGCGGGCGACGCAGATGTACCGCCTGGGACTGGTCAAAGCCCTGGCATCATATAAACCCGTGGTGGCCGGCGACGAAGGCTGGCTCGGGCTGCTGGACCGGGAAAGGTTCTTTCTCCGGCCCGGCCTGGATTATTACGCCGAGCTGTCCTCTTTTTATAACTCCTGCCGGATAAACTTGAACGCCACCAGCCTGCAGATGAAAGGCGGCTTGAATCAGCGGGTATTCGATGTGCCGGCCAGCGGAGCCTTTCTTTTAACCGATCGGCGGGAACAGTTGAACGGTCTTTTCGAGGTCGGCCGGGAAGTCATTTGCTATCAGGGCGCGGCAGAGTTGGTTGAATTGGCGGCCTTTTACCTGAAACGGGAATCGGAAAGACGGCGGGTGATCGAGAAGGCCAGAACCCGCATTCTGTCCGAACACACCTATCGCCACCGTCTGTCCAGGCTCATGGACGCCATGCGCCGGGATTATTCTTAAAAGCAGCGGGGAGAACGGTGACGGATATACTGGTAATACAACTGGCCCACCTAGGTGACTTTCTGCAGACCACTCCACTCCTGGCCGCGCTCAAGTCCTTCGATCCCGAAAGGAAACTGACCGTCCTGGTTTCGTCGGCTCAAGGCGATCTGGCCAGAAAATATGACCTGGTGGATGAAGTTATCGAGATAGACCTGGCCGAACTCAAGAAACAGGCCCTCCCTCAGGATCGGCTCAGCCAGGCCCTGCTGAACCTGAAGCGCTCTTTGGGTTTTCTGGCCCGGCGGAAGTTTGACCGGATCATTAATTTGAACACCTCGAGGGTGGCGGCCCTGATCGGCGCCCTGCCGTCGGCGGGCCGCCGGGAAGGCCCGCGCATCGGGACGGATCGGTCGCAGCTCCTAACTTCACCCTGGGCCAGTTTCATAATGAATCTCATGCCCCGCCGGCGATTGCTACGGTTCAACCTGGTGGACTTGTGGAATTCCTTCGCCGAATCAGGGAACAAACCCGCGGGTGGTCTTCTATATCCCATGAATCATGGGCGACGATCAGCGGCCAGAGCCCTTTTAGGGTCGAAAATCCGGGGGCCGCTGGTGGGGCTTCAGCTTGGGTCCAGGAACGAAGCCCGACAATGGCCGGCGGCCAACTTCGCGGCTTTGGCCGCGGGCCTGATGGAAAAAGAACGCGGCCGGATCATCCTTCTCGGCGCCTTGTCCGAAAACGATCTAGGCCGGACGGTGATGACGGAACTGGCCGCAATGTGTCCAGACCGAGGCCCTGACGTGATCAACTTGATCGGTCGCACCTCGCTGGACGAACTGGCCGGCGTGTTGGCTGAACTGGACCTCCTGGTCACCACCGACACCGGCGTCATGCATCTGGCCGCGGCCTTGAAGAAGCAAATTCTGGCCTTGTTCATGGGTCCGGCCTGGGTGCACGAAACCGGTCCCTACGGGCCGGGACACGTTATTCTGCAGGCCGGACCGGACTGCTCGCCTTGTCTGGAAAACCGCCCGTGCGATCATAACTATCGCTGCCGAAAACTGATAAGCCCGGAAATGGCTTTGGCCGCGGCTGGATGGGTATTGAATCCGATCCCGGCTCATCTTCCTTCCCCAGGATCCTTGGGAGAGGAAGTGCGACTTTATATTTCCGACCTGGACCGATTCGGCGTCAAGTACCGTCCCCTGGCGCCGGTACGACTGGACCGGCGGGAAATACTGGCCCTGGCCTGCCGCGAGGCCGGGCGGACCTATATCCGCCCCTCGTACCATGGGAACCTCGACGCTTTGTGTCGGGAACTGGCCGGTTATAGGCCGCCCGAGGTGACTACCCTGCTGGAACTGACCGGAGATCAGGTCGCCCTCGAAGCCATGACGGCCAGGCCTGGGCTCGCGGCTTGCGGCCGACCGCCGACGAACGATCCAGACCAAGCCGCCCTGGCCCGCCTGATCAACGGCCTGATCCAAGGCGGAGAAACCCAAGCCGCGGCCGGGTTCGCGGCCAACGTTATTCAGGTACTGAAACTGGTTAACCAGACCTGCGCCGAATCACGGGTCGGAGATTATTTCCCCGGCCTGGCGCGATCGCTCGTGACTCATCATGGGGGAACATATTGATCTCATGGCCTCATTCTTGACCGAAAATCTTACGACCCTGGAACTCCTTGATTCCAGTCTGGCCGGAACGATCGCCGCCGCTTCAGTCCCCGGGGAGGCCTTGGTCACCGCGGCGCCAAGCGGCGATCCGACCCTGACGATGATGGGTCGGAGCTTCCACAGCCGAATTGATCCCAGGGCCGAAGCTGAAGCCCTGGCTTCCTCCGCCGTAATCATGGAAATGAAAAGAAAAGGATTCAGGCCGGCGATTTTCGGTCTGGGTCTTGGCTACCACGCCCTGGCCTTGGCCGCCGGGTTTGACCAGGTGCTGGTTATTGAACCTGACCCGGGGATGATCAAACTGGCCTTCATTCACCTGGATTTCCGTTCCGCTCTAAGCGGGATGATTTTCGTGCTCGACCGGTCGGCCACCGCTGGCTGGCCGTTGACCGCCTTGCTGCCCCATCCACCTTCCGTTCGCCGTTGGCCGCGAGAGTTTGAATACTGGGCCGATCGCCTGACGCTGCTCCCCCCGGCGGGCCGCAATGGGCCTCGAGATACGATCGCCCACCTGAAAAAGTCCGCGGACTCTCTTGATGGCCTGGCTGATCTTCTATCGGGCTATCCAGAGAACGGGCTCGTCGGGCATGAAGACCTGGCGGCCCGGACGCGGTCCAGGACGGGCCTCCTGACTGAAACGGAAATATATCTTCTGTTGCTGGAAGAACTGGCGCCGGCGCGGAAAGATGCCTCCGGGAGAATATTTTTCCGGAAGGATCATTATGAGGAGGTTTTATGATGATCAGTATTGATGGAAGAACTTTGCCGGAGTCCACGGTCAGAGGGGAAACCCTGGAGGAGATACTGGCCGACTTGCAGGAAAACCACCTGCCGGCGAATCACCTGATCGGGGAAGTTCGTCTGAACGGGGTCGTTTATACTGAAGACCTGCCCCATGCGGCCGTCGAGGTATCCCGGCCCGGGATAGAGACTCTCGAGATAATATCCCATTCGCCCGAAGAACTGGCCCAGCATTTCCTGAAGCACGGGTCGGCCTTGGTCGGTTCACTAGTCGAATCGCTGCCCAAGATCGTCGAATTGTTTCGCCTGGGCGACGAAGCCGAAGCCAACGAACACTTTCTGCGCTTCCTGGAATCGCTTCACCTTTTAGTCGCCACTCTGGACCAGGTGGGGCTGGTTTTGGGTCTCCAGTTCAATATTCCGGTCGGGGATCAGGTTTCGACCAATGAACGATTGAAAAAGCTCGCCGGCGCCCTCTCGCAAATGCTGGAGGTCCAAGAACAGATGGACTGGATATATCTGGCCGATCTGCTGCAGTATGAGCTGACTCCGGAACTGGAGGCCCTGCGCGACCTTCTGCCCAATCTTTCTAAAACGGCGCACTGACGCATGGATAACCTATCCAGGGACGGCAACAATTACCCTGCCGCCCGACTCGCGGAGATGGTCGGCTTGTGCCGGCTCTGCCTGACTATCACCCGGAAGACTCTCGATCAGATGCGATCGGCGGATGAAGAAGATCTGGAACGACTGATAGGTCGTCGGGAAGAAATAATAATCAGACTTAGGGCCCTTGAGGCGGACTTGCACTTAGAAACCGTAAAAGGAGGAGAATCCTTGCCCGAGATGGTCGAACGAAGCGCGGATGAGTTTCAGGGACTACTCCTGGAATTAAACAAGGTCATGACCGACCTGGTCAATACCGACTTGGAACTTAAAACGCGGATGGAAAGCGAATTGGCGCGGGTAGGCCGGGAACTCGATCGCTTGAGGCAGGGTCATACGACCCTGAAAGCCTATTCGCCGCCTCGAGGCGGACCGGCCTTCCTGGTGGACCGCCAGGGCTGAGCCGGAAATTTCCGCGGGCCCGGCCTCACACCGGGACCTCGATCAACCGCGCTTCATTGCCGGCGGTGAAGTTGGCCCACATCATTTTGTAGGCCGTTTCCAGATGCCGGACAAACCGGGACGAGTCAAACAGAGGCGACGTGGTTTTGGCTTGCCTGAGTTTCCGTCGCGTGTCCGCCAGCGATTCAGGATTAAGGGCCATTCGTACGGCCAGCGACTCGTATTCCTCCAGATTCGAAGCCACCAGGTCCGAAAGCCCCAGAACCGACAAATGACTTTCGGACATCCTGGACACATAATGGCTTCCTGTCAGCGTCAGTACCGGCACGCCGGCCCAGAGAGCATTGCCGGTGGTGGCGCCGCCATTGTAAACCCTGGTATCCAGGCCAAGGTCGGCCATGTCGAGGCGGTGCAGATGATCGGACAAGGGCCAACGGTCGGCGAAGACAAGCCTGGCCGGGTCCACGCCTCGTTTTTCGGCCTCGACCTTTAGGGTTTTTTCCAGCGTCGGGTGGCAGCGAAACAACCATAGAATACCTTTTTGAACCTGGAGCAGGATACTCATCCAGACCTGGAAAATAATCGGTTCGATTTTGTATCCACCGTTGAAGGAACAATAGACGAAAGCGTTTTCGGGCAGCCCGAAGTCAGACCTTTTATACTGTTTGTGCGACGACATTCCGGTGAAGTCGCTGACCTGATAGCCATGAGGCAGATAGACGAACTTTTCGGTGTAGTATCCGGATTCTTCTTCCGGAGTCACTACCCTATCGGTGATGATATAGTCCAGGAACGATGAACCGGTGGTTCCTAGAAAGCCCAGGTAGGCCGCCTGGACCGGGGCCGGACGGAGGGCGGCTATGCCCGGGCGGCAATCGCCTGTATACCCGGTCAGGTCCACCAGTATGTCCACTTCGTCTTCATTAATCCGGCGGGCGGCTTCGAGATCGCTCCGGCCGACGAGATCTATGAAGCGGTCGCATTCGGCGTCTATATCGCGACGGAACAGACTGCCGTCGTCCCGGCCGTAGGAATAACCCAGGACCAAGAAGTTCCGGCGGTCGTGCCTCTTGAACAGGCCCAGAGCTTGATGGCCTATCACGTGATCCCTGAAATCGCCGGATAGGTAACCCAGAGCGATTCTATCCTTGTTCCGCCGATAAGAATCAAAAGAAAACTTGACGGTTGAAAGATCAGCTTGTCTTTGAATTTGCAGGCTGTGACGCCGGGCCGCCGCCAGGTTGCGCTCCGGGTCCTGATGCAGGATCAGGCTCAGAAAGGGCGTCTCCAATTGATCCGGCTGATGGTTTTCACTGACCGAAGCGGGATGGGTATAAACGGCGGCGAGCTGATCGGCTTCGGCCCAATTACCTTCCTCTCTCAGGGCGAAAATCAAGGAACAGCGTGAGTCGGTCAGATTTGGATCGAGCCTTAACGCTTCCCGGTAGGAACGCAGGGCTTCCTCGCGCCGGCCCAGGCTGTCCAGGGCATTGCCCAGGTTATGATGGGTCAGGGTTGATTCAGGCCGCCTTTCCAAGACCTTTCGATAGCAGGCGACGGCCTTATCCGGCCGTCCCATTTTTTGCCAGGCCCAGCCCAGGTTGTGGAGCGAAGAAATCCTGCCCGGGTCTAAAATAATCGCCCGCTCGTACCAGGCTACGGCTTCCCCGGTTCGGCCAACGACCTCCAGAAGCAGCCCCAGGCGATGATGGACTTCCGCGTTGTCAGGGTTAAACCTTAGCGAGTTGGATAAACAGGCGATGGCCTCATCGTACCGGCCGTCCGCCGACAGCGTCTCGGCCAGAAGAAAACAAGTCTCGAGACGATCCGGATTCTTCCGCAGCACCTCCTGAAAGCATTCCGCCGCTTCCTCCCGTCTTCCCAAGGCCAGGTAACCGAGTCCGAGTCGATAGCGGGCTTCCATGAATTCGGGTTGAGCCACGACGGCCCGGCGGAAACAGGCGGTCGCTTCAATAATGCGGCCTTGAGAGACGTATTCGAGTCCAAGGTTGTAATGGGCCAGTCCGAAATCCGGCGCCAGCTCGAGCGCGTTCAGAAAGCAGGCCTGGGCTTCCCTCTTTCGACCCAGGCGGCTTAACACCCGGCCAAAATTGCAGTGAAAAGCCGGTTCATCCGGACATAATTCCAGGGACAGGGCCATCAACTCCGCCGCTGTATCGAGATTGTCTTTTTCGGCGGCCAGCAGGCCCCGGAGGTGAATTTCCTGGACTCGCCGGTCCGGGATTCCGGCTGGATCGAGACCGGACGCTTCCGGTTCCTTTAGAGCGGCCGTGAGAACCTCATTCCCTGACGGCTCGGCTGGAGTTCGAACGTTCACGGTGAGAATCCCGCCGACTGGATTTGATGAATGGCGGAAAAGAGGACCTTTGAATTCAGATGGTGATTTGAGCCCTGAGGCTCTGGCCTTCCGCGGGCGGCACCACCTCTTGAGCTTCCGGTCGTGAAACCACCTGATTCCAGGCTTCGTTGAGGGAACTCATCATCCCGATCACGTCTTCAATGTTCCTGGTGTCTTTCCGGGTTTTAGCCTGAAGGAGATGATCGATCCAGAACAGATACAGGCGGCGCAGATTGCCGGCGATCTCCCCTCCGTCCTTGAGGTTGAGCGACTGGTTGAGTTCGGCGATTATATCCACGGCCCGGTTTATGTTTACGGATTTTCCGGGGACGTCTCCCGTGGCCAGGCATTCCCTGGCCTGGTCAAGATATTTGATCGCCCCTTCATAAAGGAGGACAATCAGTCTCCCCTTGTCCACGGTGGCCACTTGGGTTTGTTGGTAAAGCTTCTGTCCGTATCCTTTCATAAAGCCTCCTGGATCGTTCCGATTTCGGCTCTACATTAGCTGTTGTTGAGTTTGCTTAATTGCGTCTCCAGGTACTGGGACTGTCCGTTCAATTCGGACAAGGCCATTTCCAGCCGGGCGAATTTCTCCTCATAACGGGTTTTGACCAGGGCGATCCGCCGCTCTTCGGAAGCGATTTTGGCGTCGATATCGCTGATGATGCCATTGTAATTCTTCATCAGCACGTTGGCGATGCCGTTCTCGCTGTTGGTGAACTCGACCATCTTGGCCTGGAGCCGGTAGGCCACGCCGTTGCTGCCGGAGTCACCATGGTCCTGGTCCTGGACAAAGAGGCGGGCCACGGCTTCGACATCTTCCTGCAGCGCCGAGCTTAATTTCGTGGTGTCAAGGATCAACTTGCCGTTCTGATCGGGATCGGTTTTCAGACCGATCTGGGCGAGATGGGTATAAATATCCGTTGCCGCGGAAAGGCCGGGCACGGATTGAAACAAGATGTCCTTGATGGCGGTCTGGATTATGCCGTAGGAGTAGTTGCCCAACATAATCCCGGATTCCTTGGTCTCGGTATCGTATTTGGTCTCCGTCCGGATGTAGTCCAGAACGAAATTCACCGAATCCACAAACCCCTGGATTTTGGTCTTGACCGAGTCCGCATCGTTGCTGACGCTGATGACGGACTGGCCGGCGTCCTTCAGTTCAAGACTCAGACCGGTAATGAGATCGGTGATGGTGTTGGTCGGTCTCTGGATGAACTTATATGCTTCGCTGGGAAACCCGTCCAATTTCAGCATGGCGTCCGAGGCCCTTTGCGTTTCGGAGAAAGAAGCTTCACTCACCGTGAAATTGGACAGAGGCTTCGCCGAAGTGACCAGTTCGATCTTGTGGGCCGCGCCCGTGTCCTGGCCGGTCAGGACCAGGTGATAGGAATTGGGTCCGCCCTGGCCGTCATAGACAATGGAGGCCGTGACGCCCCGGTTGTTCGGGTCTTCATTAATGGCGTCAACCAACCCTTCCAGGGTCGTACCGTCGTAGACCTGAACCGTAGTCTCCACCCCTTCGTAACGATAGGTGAACTCAGCCGTGGCCCCGCTATGGACCGGCGTGATGAGATCAACAAAACCGGTATGCACCCTCTGGGCCGCCTGGGCCAGGCCTTTGTCCTGGGCTTGGCGCAAGACCGGCGTCTGGACGTCCACGGTGAACGATTCGGCCTGGATTATCCGGCCGGCGGAAAACTGGACCTGGACCCCCTGAAAAACGTCAAAAGTCATGCCCGGATTGTCTTTCCAATCCAGGGCGTTTATGGTGAACGAGCCGGAATTGTCTTCGTTGTCGGCCCAGTTGAAGGTGACGTTGTCTTCGCCCAGCACTCCGGTATTGGTCGCGACAAAGGTAAAGGTCTTGTTGGTATGACCGGTGTAAGAGCCGCTGGAGGTCGGGGTGGAAGTGCTGCCCAGCCAGGTTTTCTCGACCACGGCGTCAACCGTGTTTTCATTGAGTCCCAGGACGCTGGACGGCCCGCCGGTGGAAGATATCTGGTTGGCCGATCCTCCGTTCTTGGCGGTTATGACCAGGCGTTTATAAGTCGTCCCGTCCCGCACCTTGTCCACCACGCAGTAGACTTCACCCAGGATGTCCTGGCCGCCGTTGGTCGGATCGTCCCAGTAATCCAGGGCCGCGGCCAGGTCCTCGATGGTGTCGGCCGAGTCCCAGTGTACTCCTTCCTGCAAGGTCAGGGTCTGACCGCCCACGGTAATGATCCAGTCGCCGCTTCCGGCCGCGCCGACGCCGACGGCGTCCTGAAAACTCCGGGAAATCAACTGGCCGGCTATGTTCTCACCCACCACCACGGTGTGGGTTCCGACCTGGGCTGAACCCGTGCCGCTGACGCCGACCGCGGTTGTGTTGGAAGAGGCGATCTGGCGGACATAGAACTCGGAATATGAATCCATTTCCTGGGCGACTTGCTTCAGTGCGACCAGGCGGGAATTGAGCCCCTCGAGGGACGTGTTCTTGTCCACCCAGGTTTGGCGCCAGGTCTGCAGGCGGGTGACGTGCGTTTGCTCGATCTTGATAAGCTGATCCACGACCTCGCCGAAGTCTATGCCGGAAGACAATCCCGACCATTTAATCGAACTGGAAAGGTAACTGGGCGACGAACTGGTCAGACTCACATCGGAGGCCATGGCTTTTCCTCGGTCAGGAAACGGCTCGGCCCTTCAGGAAAGGGCCGGCGGGGATTTCCCGCTCGGTACGCATAATTACAGCCTTTGATTAAGCAAACCCTGTACCAACGTTTCGTCTTTTAGTCATAATCAATAAAAGGTTGACGGCTTTGTTAAATCGAGTAACTGAAGGTCTGGCCGGCCGGCGGCAAAAGGGTTTGGGCCGGGAAAAAATTTCCCGGCCCAGGCAATAAAGGCGCTGAAACCACGCCAGGGTAATGACCGAGGCCTCCGTCTGTTCCTGATCATGGCCTCGAGGCGCCGACCGGGAGCGGGGTATGACCACGCGCCCGGTCGGTCAGGGGTTAAGGGTTATCTCCCCAGGAGGCTCAGGGCCAGTTGGGCCAGGGAGTTGGCCTGGGCCAGCATCGAGGTGGCGGCCTGGGCCAGTATGTTGTTCTTGGTGAATTCGGTCATTTCCGTGGCCACGTCCACGTCGGAAATGCGCGATTCGGCCGCCTGCAGGTTTTCGGCCTGGATGGTCAGGTTGGTGATGGTGTTCTCCAACCGGTTCTGCAAGGAGCCTAAGTCGGCCCTGATCTTGTCCTTCTTGACGATGGCGTCGGCCAGGGCATCCAAGGACTCCTGGGCCGCGGACTGGGTCCGTATCTCGGCGCCGGCCCAACCGCCGTTGGCCGCGTTCTGGATTTCGGTAAAAGAGTACCGGTCGAAGCCGGAGAGGGAGGCGGTGCCTATGTCAAAACCCATACCGGAACCGGTGTTGATATCATAGCTCGTTCCGGAGCCCACATTGAGAATATAGAGGTCGCGCTGCGTGCCCACGTCGCGGCCGTTTAAGGTGACGCCCCAGCTCTCATAGCCCTTATTGACCGCGGTCTGCACGGGTTTGAGCAGACCCCAGAACTCGCCGCCCAGGCTGAAGGTGGTGCCGGAGTTGTTGGTGGCATCGGTTTCGACATTGGCCCACGTCACCCGGTTGGCGATGGTGGCGCTGCCGGCGAAAATACCAAGCTGTTCGTCGCAGCCGATCAGACTGTTATAGTCGCCGCCCTCTTTGGAAAAGACATAAACAGTCGTACTGGTCTGGAGCGCCCAGAAGTCCTGACTGCTGGTATTGATTGCCCGGGTCAAGGCGCTGGCATAGAGGATACCGGCGCTGCTGAGAGCGATGTTGGTCTTGCCCGTCACCGTGGCCAGACCGGCGGAACCCAGGTAGTAGATTTCATCGCCCAGGCAAACACGGTTGGCGGCGCTCGTGTCATTGGCGCTGGTGACGATGGTGGAAGCGCTGCCGGACAAAGCAATCTTGATACGCGACTGGGTGCCTTTATTCACCGCGTCAATCAAGTCCTGCAGCGAAGTATGGCCGCTGGTCACCTGGTACATGCCGCCGACGTACTTGCCGGTAGTCAAGTTGGCATCGGTGTCTGTCTTCCAGTCCCAGTTGTACCCGTAGGCGAAAACATCGCCCGAGGACAAGGTATACTGGGCCGACAATGACGAGATGCCGCCGCCGCAACAGCCGGCCGCGCCGGTACCGCCGGTGCCGGCCTGGCCCCAGATGTCGTTTTTGCCGTCGCCGCCGACTTTGAGGCCGGTGGAAACCGTGGCCCGGGCGTCGCCCATATTGACGAAATAGTAGTCTTCCGCCGCCAGGTTGCCGACGCCGAAATGGACCTTGACACCCTGGCCGCCGTGCAGGTTGCTCATGCTGCCGTCAATGAGCTTGATCCCGTTGAAGTCCGTGGCCGAGGCGATCCGGTCAATTTCCCTGGCCATGGCCTGGTATTCGGAGTTCATGATCTCGCGCTGGGCCGTGGTATAGGTGCCGGTGGCCGCCTGTTCGGCCAGTTCTTTCATACGGGTGAGTTTCTCGTCAATGACCGACAGCGCACCTTCCGCCGTCTGGATCATGGAGATGGCATCGCTGGCGTTGCGCAGACCCTGGTTCAAGACCGCGATATCGGCCCGCATCAATTCGCGGATGGCCAGACCGGCGGCGTCATCCGCGGCCGAGTTGATCCGCAGGCCGGAAGACAGCCTCTGGGTGGACGTGGCCAGCTTCCCGTAAATGACGCCCAAGTTACGGGCCGCGTTCATGGCCATCAAGTTGTGATTGATGATTAAGGACATGCTTTTATTCCTCCTTGAATTGCAGGCGCCTCCGCCGCTGGCGGAAGCTCAGGCATCCTTGCCTTCCAGTTGGTTTGAAGTCTGATCCACGGCCGGCCGGGGATAACTGGTCCTTCGGCCCTCCTTTCTTCCCGGGATTAGCCTGCCTGGCTTTCCATACACCTGGCTTATCGGAATACGGCCGCCTAAACTTTAAATCGGCCGTCCTTATTTTTTTCCTTCAAGTAAAGCCTGGTAGAAGACGATAAGCAGAGTGAAACCGTTATAAGGTTTCAGATTCTTCTCACAAGGAAGTGGGAGTATGGAAGAGGTCAGAGTGGTCAAAGCGGAGGCCGCTTACCAAGTCTATAACGGCCACTCCGCCACGCCCCGGTCGCCGGCGGCGATCAAAGCCGAAGCCCCTCAAGAAAAATCGGCCGTCATTGACATGAACCTAGCCGTCCAGGAACTGAACGACTTCGCCGCTCAACATGATTTGAGCCTTAGTTTCGCCGTGGACAAGGCCACCGGCCGGACCATCATCAAGATCGTGGACGCCCAAACCGAAGAAGTGGTTCGTCAGCTTCCACCCGAGGAAATCTTGAGACTGGCGGCTTCCCTGGAAAAGATGGCAGGGGCTCTGCTTAACACCAGGGTCTGAGAGCGAATTGATCCAGCCTTTCCCTCACGGGTCCGGAAAGGCCCGCCAGGGACATCTGTACCTTCCCGCGGCCATCCCAGGCCACATTTCCAGTTTCTCCCTATCATCCAACCTGTAGCCGCGCATTCCGAAGCCTGGTATCAAATTTGCTTTCTCAAAATGTTGACGCCGCGCGACAAGACGGACGAAAGCGCTAAACAACCGATTCGGTTCATAAATGGACAAAACGGTTTCACGGCCATCATTCCTGCGGTCCAACCTGGCCATCCTGGCCGAGAGACAGCCGGACCTGGCGCGCCGCCTGTCCGGGATGAAGCCTTCATCGGAAATCCTGATTCAGCCTTCATCGACCGGCCGGCCGACCCTGGTAAAAAACAAGGTCAGTCTTCACTCCCGATACGATCCCGAAGCCGAAGCCCAGGCTTGGTCCGACTCCTCCGAGGTCAAAGCTGTTCTGGCTTCGGGACTACGGCCGCTGGTGTTCGGGTTCGGACTGGGCTATCACCTCAGAATCCTGGCCGATCTCACTCCCCATCTTATGGTTTACGAACCCGATATCCACGTGTTGTTGGCGGCTCTGGATGTTTTTGACTGGCGGCTTATCCTGCCTCGTTTGACCATCCTGACCTCAACCGATTCCTGGCCGGACCGTCTGGCGGAAAAAGCCGCCCTGCTTATCCATCGGCCGACCGAAAGACTCGAACCGATGGCAGGCGCCAGATTGAGATCGATCATGTCCGACGCGGGGCCAAGTGAACAATCCAAGTCAAATAATTGGAAAATTCTGGTGGTTCCGCCGTTCAACGGCGGCTCTTTGCCGGTGGCCCACCACTCGGCCCAAGCCCTGACCGAGCTAGGCCACGCAGTGACTTTGGCGAAAATCGGGTTGGAGGAAGACCAAGACTTTTCAGCTAATCCGGCTAATATCGCACTATCAGGAAGCCAAGCCGATTTCGGCCGCCTGATGGCTCAAACCAGCCGGCGACTGCTCGATCTGGTGGCGACCGAACGACCGCGCCTGGTGCTGGCCCTGGCCCAGGCGCCTCTCGATACGCGGACTCTGGCCGGGATCAAAGCCCGCGGCTGCCTGACCGCGTTCTGGTTCGTGGAAGATTTTCGTCTTTGGCGATACTACCGGGAAACGGCTCCAGCCTACGATTACTTCTTCCACATCCAGGGCCGGGACCTGGAAGAAGAGCTGGCCAGGCTAAAGGTCCGCCATAGCCTGTATCTGCCTTTGGCGGCGGATGAATACATGTTCCGGCCGCTTGACGATCAGGCCGGTTTGGAACCTTACCGGGCGGACCTGGCCTTTGTCGGCGCCGGATATCCCAATAGAAGGGCGGTCTTTTCCCATCTTCTGGAATTCGATCTAAAGATATGGGGCACGCAGTGGGACTTGGCCAACGCCCTAGGCCGGCGGGTTCAGGACGGCGGCCGGCGCGTCTCGCCGAATGAGACGGCCTTGATCTTCAACGCCGCCAAGGTCAATTTGAACCTGCATTCCTCACCTCTCCTCACCGGCTTGGACCCCGGCGGCGGTTATATCAACCCCCGCACCTTCGAGATAGCCTCCTGCGGCTCTTTCCAATTGGTGGACAGGAGGAACCCTCTCGAGAGACACTTCGCTCTGGAAACAGAACTGGCCACCTATGCCGACCTGAAGGAACTGAAGGACAAGGTTGACTATTTCCTGCTCCGGCCGGAGCTACGACGGGAAATCGGCCGGTCGGCCCGAGCGAGGGTCCTGGCCGAGCATACATATAAACATCGGCTGAAAACCATGCTGGAGTATATAGAAACGACCGCCGCTTAGACCGGACCAGTATCTTGGCCTGCCTGATCTGCCTCCGGGAGGCAAATTCGAACCGGCTCAGCCGTTGACCGGTTTCACATCATTTGGCATAAAAACTGCTCCTGAAGCCGGTTATGAAAAAACACCACCCGATTTCCCCGCGTCAGTACTCGATACTACTAGTGGACCAGCCAGGGTTCGAACGGAACCTTATAGCCGAAGCCCTGGCCGCCATGGGATTTCAGATTGAATGCGGATCGGAAGGAAATGAAGCCCTGGCCCGTCTGGATCAAGACCCGCCCGACCTGGTCATCTTGGACGAAATGGTCAAAGGTTTGACGCCGGATGTTTTTTTAACCCATCTTCATAGCCGCGACCTGGAAACCTTTGTCCTGATTATCAGCTCGAATCCCGACCTGGACCGGGGCATGGATTGGGTGACCAAAGGCGCTTACGCTTATCTGGGCCGGCCGATCGAACCCGGCCGACTGTATGAATACATTCAGCGAGGTTTGGAGAACAAGGAAGCCTTCAAGGAAGTCGTGGACATGGCCCGGAACCTCAAGGCCGCCAACCAGGCCTTGACCAGGGAACAGTCCGCGCTCAAGGTCAAGACCGAAGAGCTGCGGTTTCTTTACGATCTCGGCCTCAAGCTCAGCGCCACCCTCGAGGACAAGGAAATAATCACCATTGTCGCGGCGGCTCTTACCCATCTTTTCCAACCGGATTTAATCGTCGTTTTGACCGCACTTTCCACTTTGGGCGAAATAAGGATGTTTGCCGACCACATTATCGACAAAAAAACCGCCCTGGCCCTGGGTCGCGAACTGATGCCTGAAGCAGGGTTGAGTTGGGATGAAACCGCGGACCGATTCCAGTTGATGGAGCATAATTTCACCGCCCGACCTTTGTTCCGTCAACCCGGGCACAGGTGGACCACGCCCCTGCTCGCCGCCGGTCAGAAACGGGGACTGTTAGGTTTGTATTTCTTCGAGGAACCGTCCTGGGATCAGGATCGCCGGCTGCTTCTGGAAAACGCGGCCCTGCAAACCGCCCAGGCCCTGTTCAACGCCTACCAGCATGAGTCGGCCTTGAACCGGGCGGCCCATGACCCGCTGACCGGTCTGTTCAACCGGCTGGCGTTCGAAGAGCATTTAAATCGGGAATTTGAACGCCATCTGCGCTATAATTCGGAGTTGGCCCTGATAATGATCGATTTGGATCATTTCAAATCGGTCAATGACCGATACGGGCACAAAGCCGGAGACGACGTGCTCGTAAGGGTGGCCCGGATAATCCGCGAAAACGTGAGGGCCACGGACATCGCCGTCCGGTTGGGCGGCGAGGAGTTTGCCGTGATCATGCCGGACACGGATCAGGCCAAGGCCCGCAGCCTGGCCCGGCGCATCGAAAAAAGGCTACGGCAGGAAGCCATAAGAATCGGCGAGGATTCGTTGAAACAAACGGCCAGCCAGGGAGTGGCCGACGTGCGGGCCGTCAGGATGAACCATCCCGATGAATTGATCCGCCTGGCGGATCAGGCCATGTATCTGGCTAAGGCAAAGGGCCGCAACACCATCAGGTTGGCGACCGATCTGGCCTCGCCGGCAAGGGAGTTGGCGCATGGTTGAAATTGACGAACGGCGCAGGGAACTGCGGATCGGCCTGCCGATTCATTGCGGCTTCAACGTGCTGTCTTCCAGACAGGAGTATATCCGAGGCCAGGCAATCGAAACGAAAGTCTCCGACTTGAACCAGGACAACCCCCTTCTTGAAGGCCGGGATGACCTGGAGCGGTTTCTGCTTCGTCTCGACCGCAAATTGGACCTGATATTGAACCTGCTGGCGGAAAGGACCGGACGCAAGGAATACCGCCACCAAGCCAGGGTCATGGATATTTCCGAATCCGGCTTGGGCCTCGTCACTCCCATCTATATCGCCACCGGCAGCATTATGGAAATAGGCCTCAATCTGCCCACCGAAACCTGGCGGACCTTGGACATGGCGGCGGAAACGGTCTGGGTTCAGTCCGCGGAGGGCTCCCCGCCGGGATGGACCGTCGGTCTGAAATTCACTGACATCCTGCCCCAGGACCAGGACTCGATAGTGCACTACCTGTTCCAGAAACAAAGGGAAGAGATCAGGCGCAAGAAAAACGACCAGTTGAGCCTCTAGCGGCCAGCAAGTTCAAACATCCTCCCAAGTCAAGGCGCTGAATTGACTCACCGTCCTTTTAAGCTTCCGGCCCAGCAGGCGGGAAAGGTCCGCCGGACCAAAATCGGCCGCGGGCCGGCTTAAGAGCAGACCGTCCCGTTCCAAGGCTTCGCCGGCCTCGAGTTCCCTGGCCGCATGGATACCGCGACGGTACAACCCGGCCTCCGGCCGGTCGGCCCTGTTTTTCAGCGTATCGACTTGGCCGCGCATCAAAGCCAAGAGATCGATATCGGCCACCAATTGCTCGAGTGTTTCAGGGTCGGCTGAATGCGCATGGTCCCCGCCCGGCCGGCTGGTGTCCAGGGTGAAATGGGTCTCGATCACCTCCGCGCCCATCAAGGCCGCCATCAGGCAGGCCTTGACCCCCGGGAAATGATCGGAATACCCCACGCGCAGGCCAAAGACCTTTCTTAGAAAAGGCATCACTTCCAGGTTCAAGTCCTCAGCCCGGCAGGGGTAATGGGAAACACAATGCAGGAGGGTGAGGTCAGCCACGCCTCTGGCTGTCAGAAACTCAACCGAGGCCGCGATCTCGGCCAAGGTGGCCATACCGGTGGAAACCAGCAGGGGCTTCCCTTTCCGGCCGACGTAGTCCAGAAGATCGAAGTTGGTCAGGTCCATCGAGGCGATCTTGTATCGCTTTACGCCCACCTCCTCCAACAGGTCCACCGCCCACCGGCTGAACGGCGTGGAAAGAAATTCAACCCCGTGGCCGGCCGCGGCTCGGGCCAGAAACAGGTGCTTTTCCAGGTCCATCTCCCCTGCTTGAACGGCCTGATAATGAGGCGACGTGGGCAGCACAATGTCAGACGCCCGAAAGGTCTGGAACTTGACCGCATCGGCGCCGGCCTTGGCCGCGGCTTCGATCATCCTGGCGCCCAGGTCCGGGTCGCCTTCGTGGTTGAAACCTATTTCGGCGATAATCCAGGGCCTATTTGAACTCATGGGGCTTTATCCTTGACGGACTTGTAAAAAGTCCGTCATCAGGCCGAGGGCGATTAAGCCCCGGCCTGGGGTGAGGGTGGAACCACTTGAATTTACTTCAAGTGGCGGGAGAGGGGCAGCCCTCTCCCGCCGACTAAAAAGTCGGTTTTCGACTTTTTACGAGGTTATCATCCTTGGTGCGCCGATCAAACGGCATAATGATCAGCGCGGTAATAATCGAGATGGTCTTTCATCCAGTCAATGGTGAGGCGGAGGCCTTGCTCCAGGCTGTATTCGGGCGACCAGCCGATCATCTGGACCGCCTTTCGATTCGAGGCTAGAAGTCTTTCCACTTCGCTGCCTTCCGGGCGTGCCCTCGCCTCTTCGGTAATAACGGCCAAGTCTTTTTTTAACAACTCTTGCACCATCCCTACTAATTGCCGAACGCTGACTTCCCGCCCCGTGCCCAGGTTGATGACCTGCCCGATGGCCTGGGGACATTCCGCGGCCTTGATGAAACCCTCGACCGTGTCGGCCACATAATTAAAATCCCGGGTGGGGTCCAGGTTGCCCAGCCGCACCTCGCCGCTGGTCAAGGCCTGGCTGATTATGGCGGGGATGACGGCCCGGGCTGTCTGTCTGGGGCCGTAGGTGTTGAAAGGCCGGACCACGGTCGCCGGCAGCCCGTACGACAGAAAAAACGACTCGGTCAGTTTATCCGCCGCGATTTTGGTGGCGGCATAGGGTGATTGGGCCTGGAGAGGATGCTGTTCATCAATGGGCACGTAGCGGGCCGTGCCGTAGACCTCGCTGGTGGAGGTATGAACGACCAGCTTCACCCCGGATCGGCGGGCGGCGTTGAGGAGGTTGAGCGTCCCTTCCACGTTGGTGCCGACGTAAGACATGGGCGCCCGGTAAGAATAGGGAATGGCGATCAAGGCCGCCAGGTGAAAAACCACCTCGATCCCGGAAACGATTTCTTCGACCATCTCCCGGTCGCGAACGTCTCCGGCCACCACTTCCATTTTTTCGGCCCAGGGAGAACGGTCGAGCCAGCCCCTCGCACCCAAGGCATGGTAATGGACCATGGCCCTGACCCGGGCGCATCTTTCAGCCAACCGCTCCGCCAAATGGCTGCCGATGAATCCGCCCGCGCCCGTAACCAATACTTTTTTATCTGTCCACTCGAACATCCGCTGTCCTTGACTAAATCCGGTGGGCATACCTTACCACTTCAAAGGCCTCGGCGAAAGCCGCTCCTATTTGCAGCCCGGCCAGGGCGTGGGTTTGCTTCAGCCAGGAGACCCAGTCGCGGCCCCGGCGCTCGTACTCCGAAGCATAACATTTCAGCAGGGCCAGTTTTTCCTCGAGAACGTCGCCGATATCCACAAAAAAACGCCCGGCGAAGATATCGTCGCCTAGGTACCAATTGCTCCGGTACATCAGGACGCTGGCCACGTGGCGGGCCGCGCTCAAGGTGGCCCGGGCGATATTGGCGTGATCCAGATGGACGTCGCCGGTCCAGTGGGTGTATATCAGATCGAATCCGTCCTTTTCCAACACTCTTCTGAGAGCCTTGACCAGGTCTTCGTCAAACAGGACATTGTTGGTGGGGAAATCGCCGACGATAAGCCTGGCGCCGATCATCTCCGCCGCTCGACCAGCTTGGCGCAGGCATTCCTCTCTCTCCCTGACGACCTGACCATCGACGTTCATGAAGGCCGAATCCGTCAAGACGTAAACGGTGACTTCATCGCCCCGGCGAACGTGTTTGATCAGCGTTCCGCCGCAGCCCAGTTCAACGTCATCGGCATGCGCCCCGAGGGCGAGTATTTTCATTATCCGGTCCTTTTCTCCAGAGACGGTTGTCTTTTCTTCAACATATAACTCCATTCCCTCAAGAACACTTCTTCATTCCATTGCTCGAGACCCGCCTCGATCAGTCCTCTGTCCTTAAAAGCGCGCACCCCCTCAACCTCGTGACCGATGCTGGCTATAGCCAGTACTGGCACTCCCAGGGCGTGGAGTTCATATAAAGTCCGACCGCCGGCGCAGAAGACCAGGTCGGCCTGGAGAAACCAGGGCAGGAGTTCCGGCGGATTTTCTATTACTTCGATATCCGCGGTGGTCTTGTCGACCAGGTCGCGCACATCCCGGCCGGGACCGAAGCCGGGCCCGAGGATGACTTTGAAGGAAACGCCGGGCCATTTCCGCTTCGAGATAGCCCGAATCACCTTGAGGGTCAGGCCGGTCGGGTCTGACCCGCCGAAAGTTATCATCACGGTCGGGCTATCCCGGCGGGTCGAGCGGTCCCAAGACACCGGATCGTAACTTTCCGGAAGAATCAGGTACTCGGGGCCTAATAACAATCTCGCCCCCGGTGGATAAGGGTCCGGCCGGGCCAGAATGCCGCTGTTGACGATGACGTCGGCCCAGGGAAAGGGCCGGCCGACGTCGTCCAGAACGATCGTCCAAAGGTCTGGTCGGCCGGCCTGGGTAAACTCCTTCAAGCCGTCTTCGCCGGGAAGGTCAAAAACCAGGGCTCCGCTTTGACCAGCCAACTCGTTCAGGGCTCCCCGCCTCGACGGAACCACTTCATACCCCCACGATCGAGCCTGGGTCACTCCGGCGGAGCAGTCGCCCATGACAAAGAAAATATCCGGATTCCAGGCCCGGAGCAAAGCCTGGGCCAAATAATGACAGCGCATCAGATGCCCGAAGGACAACCCTACCTGACGTCCGGCCTCCACCCGAAAAAAAACCCGGGATGGATGCGGACATCCATTAAAAAGCAAGCCGATCAATTCTCTTAATCGCATCTTCCAGGCTTAGGGCGTACGGCTTCGGGTCATCCGGCGTGAACAGGGCGGCGATTCTGGTCCAATCCACCCTGGTGTCCACGGTCAACCTGACGTCCGGACGGGCCAAGCCGGCCGGAGGAGGCAGTTGCAGACAGCGGAAGCGATTCCGGTTATCCAAGATATAGGCGTTGAGATGTTCCCTATGCCGTCGCTCCGATGTTTCCTTGTCCAAGAATCTGAGCAGGTCGGCTTTGAACCCATCCACACCCGCGCCGTCGGGATAGCCGGTGTAAGCGTCCACGTACTCGCAATCCTCCGATAGGAGGGTCCGGCCGGCCAGGGCTATGGCCTCCGGGTGGGTCAGCGGGTTGTCCGCCGTGACCCGCACCACCGCTTCGGCCGGATATTCGTCCAGACATAGCAGGTACCTGGACAACACGTCCTCCGACGGCCCGCGCATCACGGCCACGTTTTCCCCCCGGCCCCAGGAAGCCAGGATTTCATCTTCGGGCCGATCGGTGGTGGCCAGGACCAGCCGGCCCGGCAAGCAGGCGGCCTTCAGGCGGCGCAGCAGGAACACCAACATCGGCAGCCCGGCCAAGGGATAGAGCGCCTTGCCGGGCAGGCGCGTGGAACCGAACCGGCACTGAACCACGATCAAAACCGGCTGGAACACCAAATCGAGCCGGTTCTCCCAGGCTAGGTCATCCTGGGGGCAAGAGGCGGAAGCCACTCCCCGGTCTTGATTCGTAATAAAGCTGGCCTGACTCTGGGTCGCCATCCGGTCAAATCTCAACCAAAAGGAAAATATATTTTTCCGGACCTTCGAAGCCCTCCCATCTGTCCAAACGGGAAGTCAGGCTATGGGCATGTTCCCAATAATCCGGCCCGAAATCCTCGTGGGTCAAATGGCGGACTATTTTGGCGCCGGAGGATTCATATAAGCCCCGGTAATCGTGACTGACGATATTGGTCTTGAAAGCCCTCTTTTCCCGCAGTTCCCCGGTGGTGTGGTTTTCGTCGTACTCGAGATGGATGACGTAACGGCGGCAGACCCTCAGCATCTCCCCCACCGCGGACCGTATTTTTTTCGGATGAATATTCATGAACACGCCGACCGTGAAACCCACGTCAAAAGCCTTGTCCTGGAAAGGCATGCGGCAGGCATCCCCGAAAGCCAGAAGCGGGGACAGACCATCCATGTATTTCCTGGCGTTTTTCAATTGGCCCAGGCTGAAATCGAGCCCGCCGACCCTGATGGCTGGGAATTCATCCTTAAACCTTTTTATGTTCCAGCCGAAACCGCAGCCGGCTTCAAAGGCGCTGTCAAAAGTGAGGCCGCGCAAGTTTTCAATCAGCATATCCTGAAAAAAGACTTCTCTTTCCAGGTAGCGTGAGGAGCTTATTTCCTCGAAGTAAACCTGCCCGCGTTTCTCCCAGTAGCCCCTCTGATCGGCCAGCTTGGGCAGCTTCAATCCCAAACAGCGATAAAGCCAATACTTGAGATAATAGTTGACTTTGAAGAGTTCCACTCCGCAGACGCTCTTCCAGTAATGATTCGGCTGGCAGACCATAGCGCTTTTTCCTTTAATGCAAAATCAATCCGGATTGATCACCCGGTTTGGGTTGTTCGTCCGATTGGCGATTCAAGCCCACCCCGCTGAATTCCTTTTGATAGACGATGTCAAAGCCGTCAATCCGGCCGTCTTGAATCGCCACGGCCCGGGCCACTTTCTTGGCGCCGTGATGACATTTACGGCAGACCGTGCTTTCGCTCTTCCGGCCGGCCAGATGCCTGAGTCGCTGCTGGTGCTGGCGTTGATCCCAGGCTTCCTTTATGGTCATCTGGCTGACGTTGCCCAAAATCTCTTCCATCTGGAAATCGGACGGACATTTCAAGAAGTGGCCGCGGCTGGTGATGGCGATCCGCTGCCAAAGGCGCGGGCAAACGAAATCATCGTCCGGCACCAGCATGATCTCCTTGAAGTTCATGTCGGCGTTGAAAGAGATTCTATCCACCAGGGGGGTCATGGTCCGGTGGTAAGCCTCGGGATCGTCCTTGATGGCCGACCACAGCGTTTGGACATTGATCAGGCAACCAGGATGAAAAAGGTCCCGGCAGCGGCGGAGCAACTTCAGCTTTTCCAGGGACTCTTCATATTTGAGCGGTTTGCGGATGCTTTCGTACATGGCCCCCAGGCCGTCGAAGGAAACCGTGATCCAGTCCGGCCCGGCTTTCATCAGCCTTTCCGCCAGGTCGGCGGTCAAGTTGCCGCCGTGCGTGTTGATCCAGACCTCCTTTATCTCGTTCTCCTTGGCGAAAGCCACCATTTCCGGGAGTTGGGGATGCAGCGTCGGTTCACCCCTCATGCTGAATTTGAGCGTGTAAAGACCGTACCGCCCGCACTCGCGGGCTATGGTCTTGAACATATCCAGGGGCATAAGGCTGTTTTCGCCCACGTCCATATACTGGCGGAAGCAATGGTCACACCTCAAATTGCAGGCGCTGCTGACCTCGATGTCCACGTTGAGCGGAAACTTGGGCACCACCCGGTAAGCCGGCCAACGATTCCAGCGGAGCTTGAACCATAAGTAGGAAAGAGGTTTGCCCCTGGCCCGGCGCCATTCGTTGCGCACGAAGTCACTGCTCTTTTCGAAAGTGGACTGAACTTTGGTTTCCGAACGCCTATGGGTGTACATGGATTTCTTCTCCTGGTTGATGTGGTCGTGGGGCATAGCTGGCCAGGGTTTCGTCTTGAGGCCGCGGCTTGAAACCGGAATCGAGCAGTCGGCGCAAGGTTTCGGTCATAAGGTCGTTCACCAGGGCCTTCTGCCTTTCCAAAAGAGATTCCAGGGTGTCATCGGGCCGCAGAGGCAACTCCACTTGATGGACGATCGCGCCCGTGTCCAGGCCGTCATCGACAAAATGTGCGGTCAAACCGCTCTTGATTTCCCGGTTTTTCAAGACCCAATAAGCCGGGGCCGGTCCCCGGTACCGGGGCAGCAGGGAAGGATGAATATTCACCGTCCCCATTCTCGGCGCCGAATACACTGCCCGGGGCAGCCTTCGCTTGAAGGCATGCACCAGTAAAAGATCGGTTCCGGCCGCCATCAACTTCGATCTCAATAGGGTGAAGGACAATCCCTTCTCCGGAATTATTTCCAGCCCTTTTGACCCAGCCAGACGGTAAACCGCGTTGCGCCATTGGTCCGGGTCGTCCTCCCGCCAATCGGTCACTATCAAGACCAACTCGATTTCGGAACGATCCAACAAATAACGGAGTATTTCCCGGCCCAGACCCCAGTTGGCCATCAAAGCTGTTTTTAGTTTCCGCATATCAGTTGACTGCTCAAAAAGGCGAAAACGCCTTTTATCAGGCGAGAGCGCAGCCCCTCTCGCGCCACCTTAAACTCTGGTAGGGGCGCACAGACGTGCGCACCTCATGCTAATAACGACGTTCCAGAATGTCCTCGATGTTGGCGTTGGGATCGCCTTCGGAACCGTGGCGGCAATCGGCGCAGGAAACAAGTTCCAGGCGGCGGCCCTCGGCGTGAAGACGTCTTATTTCATTCATCAACGGGCTGTGCCACATTTCGGCCAGGGTCTTTTCCTTCAAGTTGCCGAGGATGATGTCGGTGGCGTTCCAGCCCGTGCAACACTGCGTCTCTCCGTCATAGGCCACGACCATCCTTTCCCAAGGATACTGGCAGATGAAATCGGGTTTTACGGTCATGGGTCCTCTGAAATTGATATAGGGATTGTAAACCACGTAGTCGGCCACATCCTTCATGGTCCGGTAGTAGGCTTCCGGATCGGCGCTTATGGCCGGCCAGATGGTGCAAACCCTGACCTGGGGCCGAAGGCTTCCCGCGGCTTTCTTTTTCTCCCGCAGGCGGACCAGGCGGTTGTAGCTATCCTGGAATTTGGCCGGTTGGCGCACTTTTTCATAAGTCTCGGCCAGGCCGTCAAAGGAAACGGCCAGATAGCTGAGCCCGGTTTCGATGAAGCAGTCCATCAGGTCGTCATCGAGGTAAAAGGCGTTGGTGAGAAATGAGACGTTCGGTATTCTGGCCGCGGCGTAGGCGATCATCTCCTTGATGCGAGGATGGGTCAAGGTTTCGCCTCGCCAGGACAGGCGCACGGAAAACAGATTATGGGCCACGCCTTCCTCAATGGCTTTCTTGAACAAGGCCAGGTCCATGTGGCCGGTGTCCTTGAGTTCGCGGCGGTAGCACATGGGGCAGTTCATGTTACAGGTGGAAGCTGACTCCAAATCAACGTGGAGAGGGAACGGCGTGACGATCCGGTTCTTGGGCGCGAGGTACCAGTTCACCCGATTCAGGAAATACCGGACGAAAAAGCCTTGATTGAGAATGAAGTTCCAGTACCTCTCCGGTGTGTCATAGTTCTTCTGATGGAAATTGACCTGCAACCCTTCGCCCAAAGGCCGGCTTTTGGCCGAAAACAAATCGGCCAGAACCTCTTCCATGAAAACCGATTCATCGGCCGGTAAGGTGTGTTGCAAGTATTCGATCCATTCCCGGCGATCCAGGCTGAAGCCCGCCAGGCCCTCCCGGCCGTTCCGGCTGAAACGGAGCGAAGAGGCGCCGGCTATCCCGTCAATCAAGCTCCGCCATTGCTCATTCCGCCGGCAGGCTTCCGGGACCGGGAGGTCGAAACGGAAATCGAGGCGATCATTTTCAGTCAGGCAGTTTACCTTCAACATTTTCCGACCTTCATCTCCAGACGTGCAGGACGTATTGCCAGGATTTGAGAACAAAGCCGGCTTTTTTATATAACCGCCGGGCTGAATCGTTTTGGGCCAGACACTCGACCTCGAGATCGAAAGCCGGTCCGTAATAGTCGGCCACCGCCTTCAGCATGTTCAGCCCTATGCCCCGGCCCTGATGTTCTTTCAATACTCCCACCAGAAAAAGATTCCTGGCCTTCGGGCCTGTCGGAACGACGGCCACCAGACCGGCCGCTTTCCGGCCTTCATAGCCCACGGCCAATTTTTCCGCCCGGAACCGGCAGTGGTTGCTGATTGACTCCCGCCAGAGCCGATGCGCCCTTGCCGCCGGGATACGGCCATCGAGGCAGTAGCGGCTGTGTTTCATTTCCTCGGCCAAGGGCAGAAAGTCGTCCCCTTCCCAGCGGTCCAATACTTCCACCGGACCTCGGCCGCCGTCTCCTCCGGGGCGGCGGCAGGAAAAGACCAGCTCTGCGTCCAGAAAGACTCCCCCCACCTGAAGCAGGCCCACCGCCAATTGGAAAAGAGGGGATGGAATCTTGGCCGCGATCAGGTCCAGTTCTTTTTGATCCTGAAGCAGAGTCCTGGCTTCACCTAAAACCTGGTCCGCCGGGGCCCGCCCGGCCTCGGCCGTCAGGTCCAACCGGCCGCACCCGAGTCCCAGCAGGCTGGTATCCCATTCCAGGAAATACAGGGAGCAAAATCGTCCCTGATTCAGGATCGGCTCCATCAGGCCGCCTCCCGAACAAGCCCGGCGTTCATAAGGAGATAGTCCAGCACGGAAAGGTTGGGAATGAAATCGCCGTGGAGCTGACGATATACCGATGGCTCGAATTCCTGCCAGACCACCGCCAGCCTCGCTTCCTTGAACAGGGTTTCTTCCAGGTAATCTTTCGAACCCAGCCCGGTCAGATAGACCCTCCCGCCGACCTTTTGGACAAGCTCGACCAGCCTGGCAGTGGATTTGCCCTGGGCTCGTAAATCCGAGGCCAGGACCCAAGGCGCATGTACTTCCAGAATCGAAGCGGCCCAACGCAACAGGTCCAGGTTGAGGTCAATCAGGTATTGACGGCCTTGACCATAAATCCCTTCCAGGGACCGCAGCATGAAATCCAGGTTCGGCGCTCCGCGATAGGCATGCCGCAGGGCGTCCAGGTGCTTGCGGCGCCAGTCGGATTGGTAATCTATTGCCACTTCCCGGATTTCCTGATCGAACCGTCCCTTCTTTTTCACCGGCACCGTCAGCCATTGCGGGCCGTCCTTGGTTTTTATCTTGTCCCGATGATGCCAGCCCTGCCGGATGAACTGCACGTCATCCAGAACGATGTAAACATCGCTCTTCCGCCACCGGTCAAAGAAGCCCAGCCAGGGCAGAAAATCCGGCTGATGGATGGTGACCACCTTTCCCCCCGGCGCCGCGGCCGATCGGTCCACTTGGCCCTTCACCTCTTCCAAGTTTCATCCAAGGACAGGCGGACCGCCCGGCAGACATATTCAACCTGGGCCTCGCTCATCAGGGGATAAAGAGGCAGAGTGACTTCCCGGCGGCCGGCCTCTTCGGTCCAGGGCAGGCGGCCGGCATATTCGGGGAAACGGTCCCGGAACCAATTAAGCCTATGCACCGGCGGATAATGAATGCTCGTCTGGACGCCGCGCCCTTTGAGGGCCGTCCGAAAGGCATCGCGGTCAACCTCGAGCGGAAGTATTATCGGCCTGATGTGGCAGACGCCTTCCCGGTCGGCGGCAAAGGGTAAAATCAGACGCTCTTCTTCAGCCAGAATTTCCAAATAAAGATCGTCGAGTTCACGCCGCCGCTGATTGAAAACGGCCAGCCTGTTCAGTTGAGTCAAACCCAGGACGGCGCGCATTTCATCCAGGCGGTAATTGAAGCCCGGTTCCGCCACGTCGTAGCCGGCGCTCAAACCCCGGTGGCGGTCTATGGCCGAACTGGTCAAGCCGTGGGAACGTAACAGTTTGGCTCTCGCGGCCAGAGCGTCATCGTCGGTGACGATCATGCCGCCTTCGCCGGTGGTCATGTTCTTATTGGAATAGAAACTGAAGCAACCAGCCGCGCCCCAGGCGCCCAAGGCCCGGCCTCGATAATATCCACCCGGGGAGTGGGCGCAGTCTTCCATGACCACCAGTCCGTGGCGGCGGGCCGTTGCCAGAATCAGTTCCATCCGGCAGGGCCGGCCGGCCAAATGCACCACCATTATGGCTTTGGTGCGCGGAGTGATCTTTTCCTCGATGGCCTCCGCGTCAATGTTCAGGTCGGTCAGGCTGGTAATATCGGCGAAGACCGGCCTGGCCCCGGCCCAGAGCAGGCTGTTGACCGTGGCCACGAAGGTGAAGGACGTGGTTATGACTTCATCTCCCGACTGGAAGGCAAGAAGAACCGCAGCCAAATGCAGCGCGGCCGTCCCGTTGGTGACGGCCAAGGCGTGTTTCACCCCCGTCATCCGGGCGAAGGCTTCTTCAAGTTCTCGGGTCCGATCGGCCATGGTCAGCCAGCCTGATTTCAAGACCGTGACCACGGCCTCGATCTCTTCCTGGTCAAAGGCCAGGTCCGACAAAGGAATCGGTCCTTCGGCCGCCGCCTTTGACCAAAGCCGCTTTTCCAGAATAACCGGAGACTGATTCAAAACGGAGAAACCTCCTCCATGTTTGTTCTGAATTTATAGCAATAATGGTGCCTAATAAGAGGGGAAAAGACCTGGCCTGAAGTCCGGCGGCATGACCCGTAAGAATTGGATTAACGGCGCTCGATCTTTAAGAACCATCAAATTTATTTCAGCGTTTATGTCAATTAATTGGCAAAAAAACTAACGTTGTTGGCCTCTCCGGCCGATAAGTAGTTTAGCTCCAGGCAGTGGAGTCGAAACGACCTCGAAGGTCGTTATCGAGGAGACGCGGCCGGATGAGGCCTCGAGCCTGGGTTGGTCGAGCAATGACGGTTCGACCATGGAAAATGAAGCACTCGAAGGCTTGGCGGAAATAAATTCCTAGTGACTCGAGACTGATGATTCACGAAGGCCGGCCTCGGGTGACTCAAGCGACAAGGATGACGGGACGAAGTTGAAAGGCCATCGGTTGCCAACGGTGTTATTGAAAACCGTTTCAACTGATAACGCCAAGAAATATTTACCTTTTATACCCCGGCCCACAAGAAGGGTCGAACTACCGCAAAGTAGGCGGTTTAAGAAGAAACAGCCCAGAATATTGGCCTTTGTTTTGCGTTACTGGTCGTAGAAGACGAAGGTCGTGGTGTCACCAGTTGAGGCCATCGGTTAACGAAAAGGCTTCAACGAAGTTGATAATGGTTACCAGGCCATGATGTCGACCCTATCCAATCCCGAGCACCTGGTCGAAGCCGCCTGTCAGAGGCGCTTGAACCACCATGAAGGGGAACCCGGTCTCGGAGGCGGGGAACTTATGTATAACCGTGATCTTCTGCAAAGGATTATGATCCCGCCGGACAGCAGGCTGAAATCGGCCATGGAAGTAATGACCCAGCCTCCGGGCAGTCCCATGGCCGTGGTCGTGGATGAAAGCCAGGTTCTCCTGGGTGTGATAGTGGACACGGACATCCGCAAGGCCTTGCTGTCCGGGTACACCCTGGATACTCCGGTTCGGGAAGTCATGAATCCCAATCCCATCTGGCTGCCGGTCACCATTGACCAGGATTTCCTGCATCGTTTTTTCCGCAAGCAACCGCGCAAGGCCATTCCTCTTCTGGACGGCGACGGCCGAATACAAGGACTGGTCTTCAGTTCCCAGTTCCTGTCCCAACCTCAGGACTTTCCCAATTGGGTGGTCTTGATGGCCGGCGGTCTGGGCAGCCGACTCAGACCCTTGACCAACGACCGGCCCAAGCCAATGCTGCAAGTGGGCAATACCCCCCTGCTGGAAACCATCATCCGGCAGTTCCTGGACCACGGTTTCAGCCGCTTCATGATCTCAGTGCGGTACAAAGCCGAATTGATCAAGGAGTACTTCGGCGACGGATCGAAATGGGACGCCACCATCGAGTATCTGGAAGAAAGGAGCCCGCTGGGAACCGCCGGGGCACTGTCACTGGTCAAGAAAGAATTGGATCATGCCCTGATCATCATGAACGGCGATCTGTTGACCAGGGTTAATTTCAAGGCCCTGGCCGAGTTTCACCAGGATCATGGCAATGCCGCCACCATGTGCGTCCGGGAACACCTGATGGAAGTGCCCTACGGCGTGGTCCAAATCAACGGCGTCCGCTTGAAGGACATCGTCGAAAAACCGGTTTACCGGCTGATGGTCAACGCCGGCATATACGTGCTCGAACCTGAGGTCTTGAACTTAGTGCCGCCCAACCAGAAGATGGACATGCCCGACCTGTTTCAACGGGTGAAAAAAGAACTGTCAAAACCGGTGGGCTGCTTCCCTATATCGGAATACTGGCTGGATATCGGCCGCCCGGAAGATCACGAGCTGGCCCAACTGGAATTCGATGACGTCTTCGGCGCCGGCTCGGATCACGGCAAGTTATCCCTGGTCCGAAACTGATCACCGATCAAGCGGACCGGGATAGAAAGTGGGGGCATTCCCCCGCTTTTCTCATGATCGCTCTGAAACGAGAAGGCTATTTCATTTTTTCCAGTAGGTACATGACGTCCACTTCGTGCCCGCCGATATACTGGTATTTCTCTTCTTTCACTACTCTCAAATCGCTGAAATATTCCAGGAACAACCGGGGATAATCTGTTTTCCACATCAGGTTTTGCCGAGATTTGTACTCCAAGGCCGTCCACTCGGGAGCCCAATATTCATAACCCCAGATGAACCTGGAGGCGCAACGGTGCATCTCCGACATGACCGTCTTGACTTCATCAGGCGCCACGTGAATCAGCACGCCGGAAGTATAAACCAGATCGAAGAATCCGTCTTTGAAAGGAATGTCCAGCCCGCTGCCCTGAATGATCTGGATTCCCCGCGTCTTCTCCTTGGACATCTCCACCGCGTAGCTTTGGATTTCAATACCGTAAAGCTCGGAGAATCCCATCTGCTGCAGGGCCTGGAGTTGGACGCCCACGTTGCATCCAACTTCAAGGATACGTAGTTTTCGATCAAGATGGCCAAGAAAGCACTGATTCAGCTCGAGACGCGATATCCCCAGCAGTTCCTTGAAGGCCTGGCTCATGGCTTCGACGGTTCTGGCGTTCTTGTCCGTGTATGTTCTTCCGAAATCCGAGGTCCAGGTATTGATTTGAAACGTCGTCTTGGCTGGCATATCCCACCTCATATCAGCGGCCGGCCGTCAGGGCCTGACCGGTGCGGATGCCTCAACCGACGGCCGGCTGACAGGCACCAGGTTCTTCAATTCTCCCGTCACGTCATAGCAGGTCCGGCAGAGCGGGAGGTCATCGTGCCGCCAATCGGCCAGCATCCGCCGGTAGTAACTTATTGTTGGCCCGCGCCAGATATCTTTCAGACTCTCATTTTCAAGATGGCCCACCAGCATCAAATTGTCATAATCACCGCAACAGGCGCTGACCGAACCGTCCCAATTTATGGAGAGCTTGTCAAAAATCTCGATGCACTCGAAATGCCGCCGGGCTATGGTCTGCTGATCCATCAAAATACGCCAACGCTCCTTTTCTTCTTCGGACAACCGGGTTCGGTCCAGGTCAATATGCTCGAGCTTGGTCCGGCCAACGCTGACCAGGTCGCAGTATTTCGCGACAGCCAGCCTGAATTCTTCAACCTGCTCTCGGGTTTCATGGGTAATGGACGTCGAGACATGAATATACGGCCGCAAACCCTCTCCTCGAAGCCGGAACAACCTCCGGACGTTTTCCAGTACTTGGTCAAATCCGTCAATGTTACGCATCTGCCGGTAGGTCGCGGCGTCAATGCCTTGCAGCGAAAATTTAATGCTGTCCAAAGGCAATTCAACCAGTTGTTCCAGGGCTGATTCCTTCAACAGATAACCGTTGGTGGTCAGATGGCCTGTTATGCCCAGGCGTTTGGCTTGGCCGATGAAATCCAGGTATTTCGGGTGCAGGGTAGGTTCGCCCCAGCGTATGAAACGCAACGGGGTCTTATGTTCTTGTATTTCATCCAGAAGCTTTTGCCAGGTTTGTTCACTCATGAAACCCTTGGGTCGTCTGGAAGCACCCGTTCCGGTCCAGCACATGAGGCAACGGAAATTGCAGTGGTTGGTCAACTCGACGTCCATGTACCTGGGGAAATCGGGCAAGTTGACCAGCTTATGGTTCGACCCTCCGGAATTACAGATATCGTAAATCGGTTTGAAGGGATTTTTCCGCTCTGACTTCCCGGACGGCTCGGTCATGAGTTTTTCTTTCTGGCGCAGAAATAGACCACGGAATTCTTGTGCCAGGCCGGCCCCACCAGGCCGTCGAAAGCTTTATGCCCGCGGCGGCCGAGCGCCGGTCTTATGACCCTGATGGCCAGGGCGGTCAGCAGGAGAACGGGCAAGTCGGAATAGGATTCGTAACCGGTGCCCCAGTACGGGGCGAAACTCTCCTGGATGCGAAAACCGATCCTGTCCAACATCCGGGCCAAGACCCTTGGGTCGAAGAAATAAGTTACGTTTACGTTCACCGTTCTGGTCCGGCAGCGTAAAAGGCGGCCGCTGAGGCCCGTGCGACAGTTGGTGAAGACGACCAGGCAACCGTTCTTCTTTAAAATCCGGGCCGCCTTTTCCAGGGAGGTCATCGGGTTGTAAACGTGATGCAGGCTGGCGCGGAAATAGACCGCGTCATAATAATCTTCGGACAGGTCCAGGGTTTCAAATTCACCTAGCTGTACATTTCTCAAACCATACTGTTCCCGTGCGATTTTCACTCCATCGGCGGATATGTCACAACCGTGTTTCTCCCACCTGTCCGGGAAAAAGGCCAGGAAGCGGCCGGTGCCGCAGCCTACGTCAAATATCCTGCCGCCGGTCGAGTATTTTTCCAGGGTGGCCAATTCTTTCCGATATACTTTCAGCCTGGCCTCTTGAACCTTGGAACTTATGTTTTCCAGCCGTCCGGCCTGACGATAGAAATAGTTGGTGTCGTAACGGATGGCCCCTTTCAGCATCAGGTAGTTATGTATTATCCGCGGGTTTTGAAATACCAGCCCGCAGCGCCGACATTGCACGAACTGTCGGCCCCCCAGGGCGTCATAAAACCTGGTCGGTCCGGGACCGCATAAAACGCAGTCCACGCGCTCTTCCACCGCCTCGAGGTTCACGGCCTGTATCAAGCGAATCTCCTTAACCTTAAGAATTAAGCTTTTGCCGTTCGGCGGTCTTGTCTCGAACGGCCAGCAACTCCTCCACCGCGTCTTGCCAACGTTGTATTGAATCGCCCACTATTTGAAACCTGGCTTGGCGTTCCAGCATCTCCAGCCGGACCCGGACATCGCCTATGGCCCCGGACAGGGCTCCAGACAACTCCTCGGCCCGGCGAACAGGCACGGTGGCCCCGACCATGTTGGTCACCAGCATGTCCTCCCTTTTCAGTCCAAGCTGAACGCTCAACACCGGCCGTTTGATAATCACCGCTTCGGTGAGAAGAATGGAAAACATGCCCACGACCAGGTCGGCGGCCCTGATGAGATCGAGGTTTGGGTTCTCCCTGAAGAAGCGGCATCGAACCATAGGGTCCAGGCCGCGGGTCAACTCAGTCAGGTCCGGACTCTCTTCTTCGGGGTGAAGCAACACGCCGAATACCATTCTCCGGCGAAGGTCCTCCGGTAGGGCATTCACGGCATGCACAAGCGCCCTCAGAATCGTTTTTTCGGTAAAGCCCCAGTCGTCCAGACCCCGCAGGGCTTTTTCCAAGGGCTGACTGACGAAGACCAGAAACAAGTTTTCCGGTGCAAGACCGAGGCGAACGCGGAAGCCGTTTCTTTCGATGGCGGCGGCCATCGTTTCAAACCTGGGACAGCCCAAGACCCGAATCGGCCTGGGGTCGAACCCTAGTCCGATCATTTGACGCCGCGCCAGGTCATCCACCACGCCGATCACGTCGGGTAGAACCGGCGGACTGGTTTCACCGGGCAATAAGAACCGCTCGATATAACCCCACCAACTGTCCACGTAGGCCAGAATGGGAATTCCCGTCTTTCCAGCCGCGGTCCATAAGAGTCGGCCATGAATGCCTTCCGGGTCCCGGGCCAGGTTCATGGTGTCGGTCACCACCAGGTCCGCTCCCAGCCGCGCCAGCCAGCCTGGGTCTTCAGAATCCGGGTTCCACCCCAAATCGTTGACCGACGAAAGGTCAAGGTCAGGTTTCCGGTGGCGGACCACCGCCCTGGCCGCCAGGATCAAAGAGTATCCGGCCTTGATTTTAGTGAGCCAGGGCCAAAGGGCCTGGACTCCACCCACTTGCTGGAAATAGACCAGAATCCTTTTCATCGGTTCGAAGCGGCCACCTTACGAAACGCCGCGGCGACGTCGTCCATATCCGCGGTGGTTAAGGGCGGGTAGATGGCGTTGAAGCAGATGAGGGAATTGCGCCACAGGTCTTCCACCACGGGGCAGATACCTTCCTCGTAGCATACCTGTCCCTGATAATAAGACGCCCGCCACGGGTGTCCACCGGGACGAAAATGCCTTTTCTGAAAGATCGGCTGCAAATGAATCGGTTTGACGAAAGTGCTCACGGGCGGAACGTGCCATTCGCCGACGGGCGAAGTATTGATTCCCTCGGCATCCAGACGACGCAGGAATTCATCCCGGGGCAGTCCTATTTCGTTCCGGTCATACAAGAGCGGATAAATCAAGTAATCATGGGTGCACCCATCCCGGACCTTGGGCACGGTGATTCCCGCCAGGCCGGTCAGAGCGTCATCCAAATAGGCCGCCAGGGCGCGACGGTCTTCCACCAGCCGGTCGGCCTTCTTGAGCTGTTCCACGGCCACGGCCGCTTCCAATTCGGTCATGCGGAAGTTATAGCCGAGCATGTTGGGATAATGATCCACGTTGTAGGCGGCCACGCAGTTTTCGGCATGGTTGCGGATGAGCTGAAGCTTGAAGGCTAGTTCATCGTCATCGGTGACGGCCACTCCGCCTTCCCCGCACTGCACGGTCTTATGTCCGTTGAGGCTATAGCTGCCGATATGGGCCAGGGTGCCGGCCATTCGGTCCTTATACCTGGCCTTGGTGATATGGGCCGAATCGCTGAACACGAACAGATTGTGCCTTTGGGCCAACTCCATGATGGGGTCCATGTCCGCCGACTGACCGAACAGATCAACCACGATGATGGCTTTGGTGCGAGGGGTTATTCTTTCTTCGATGCCGCGCGGCGACATGCAGAACGTATCCGGTTCGGAATCGGCGAAGACGGGCACCGCGTCATAAAGAAGAGGGGCGGTTGCGGAAATAACGTGGCTGTAAGGGGTCACGATCACCTCGTCACCCGGGCCGATCCCGAAAGCGCCCATGGCCGCGATTATGACCGAGGTGGCCGAGTTCATGGCCACGGCGTGTTTGACCCCGCAGCGACGGCGGTACATGTCCTCCAGTTCCTGGACTTTCTTGCCGCCCATAAAAAAGGGACCTTTGGCTCCGATGAAGTCGGAAATCACTCCATCCCTGATGACCTGAACCACGGCTCTTTCCTCGTTTTCATCCAGGGTGTGATACGGTGGAAAGGGACGGGTCCTCACCGGACAATCACCTGCCTGTCTTATCATTCAAGTTCCTCCCTATCTTCGATTGATCAGGATAGTCTACCTCTTCGAACCTGCCGTCCGCTCTTGAAGAGCGGAGGGCCGCCTCGATCACGGCCAGGTCATCCAAGGCTTCCGCGGCGTCATTGACCGACCGCGCCGCTTCGCCCCGGAGCACGGCCGCCAATTCCCGGCCGGCTTGGAGCATGGCCTGTTCATATGTGGAAAACAACCAGGATTCCTTCCGGCCGTCCAGATGCTTGAAATTGGGGAAATCCGGATGAGGTTCCACCCGGTAGAGTTCAAATCTCCGGCCTCCGTCCAGGAGGCGAAGCCGCCCTGTTTCACCAAGAATATCGAGTTCGAACAGACTGAAATCGTAGGCCCGGCGATCCAGGGCGATAAAATCCAGGCCCACGTCATCCGCGGTTTCCAAATGAAGATGCAGGCTGGGGTCTCCCGGCAAGGACCCTTGGTCCGCTCGGCCGAAGGCCCTGACCCTTCGGAACCGGCCGAAAAGAAAGTGCGCCAGGTTGATCAAATGGCAGCCGTTATGGCGTAAGCCTCGAACATAATATCCCACGGCGGTTTGAATCCGGCCCAGGCCTCTGTTTTCCAAAAATTCCCTTATTCGCCGGTGAGTGGAATCCCAGCGCCTGACGTAGTCCACGACTAAATGGACGTTCTTGGCCCGGCAGGATTCAATCAATTTTCTTCCGGCCTCGAGGTTTTCGGCCAGCGGTTTTTCGGTAAATATGATCCGCGGCGGCCTCAAGGCCAGACAGGTCTCGATCAAAGGAGCGTGGGTGTGATCGGGGGTGGCGATGCTGATGATGTCAGTCTCTTGGCGCAGGAGCATGGTCTCGAGGCTGGTATAGAGGCCCGTCACCCTCCAGGCCCGGCCGAATTCCCTTAATCTTTCCTCATTCCGATCAGCCCCGGCTTTGAGGATAAAATCCTCCAGGCGGCAGTACATCCCGGCGTGAGTATAGATCGCCCCGTTATTCCGGCCTTCATCGTAGAGTGAACCAATGGCGCCGCAGCCAACCACGGCGGCCGCGAAACCTCCCCTTCTCCTTTTTGTGTCCAGGCCGTTCCGTCTGTTCATTTTGATCCACGCGCCAAACGAAGGCCGAGTTTTTCCCTTTCCGGCCTGGTCCAGAAACCGGTAAGCGGAACCACGTGACTGTTTATTTCCGCCCAATCCGGGTGGCGCGACAGAAGATCGAGAATGTCGTCAAAAAGAAAATCCGGGCGGCGGGGATATATGTCTTCATAGATCAGGCTGATCAGGTGGAAGTCTTCAGGCGTGTCCAGGGTCAAGCGCCAATTGGAATAATCGAACGGACCGCGGAAGGAGCAGGTTCTGAACTTGTCCAAGTTTTGATGCAGGTACGGCACGACATTGGATTCATTCAGCCGCCTTTCTTCAAACGGCAATGATTTCGTCTCCTGGTCAATCCTGACCAGGGTCTCCAGACTGAAGATTTCGGCATCCAAGCCCAGGGGATATGTCCGCTCCAGGGTGTTGCTCAGGTACTCGAGCTTGTTTCCGGCCGCGGCCTCTTTCAGAAAGACTTCGAGCATGTGGTTGATGACTTCCCCATCCACCAGCGGGGAATCGGCGCCGAGCCTGACGACCGTATCCAAGGAAAAGGCCCGGCCGGCCTGAATACACCGGTCCAGGACGTTATCTTCGTCACCTCGGAAACAGGAATATCCGTTGGCCCGGCAAAAGGCGGCGATCCGGTCGTCTCGACTCTTCACGGTCGTGGCCACGATCAATTCATCGGCCTTGACGCGTCCCAGTCGTCGCAGGACATGTTCCAGGACCGGACGGCCGCATAATTCCCGAAGGACCTTGTTCGGCAGGCGTGTTGATCCCATCCTGGCCAGGACAATTATGCCCGTATTCACGTTTCTTCACCCCTGTCTCAATTCAGAAGCCCGGCCGATTGACGATAACGCCGGTATCCCTCGGCCTGATCCGTCAGTCCCAGGTTCGAGTAAATGCCTTCCAGATGCAGGAAGACGCGGCTGATGAAAGCCACGTATTCCTTGAATTCATCGGACGGTATTTCCAGGGCGTTGCCGTCCCGGAAATGATGGAGGCCCCTAACCAACGACAACAGTTGGCGATAAGTTTTAACGCCCAAGGCCAGACGGTGATAGATACGGTTGGCCAGCTTGATGCTTGCCCTGGCCGCCTGGCGCGGATCGCTCCCGGTGAGGCCGACAATGGCTTCCCAGCACCGCCTGACTTCAAACAAGCTCATCCGAGAATCTCGGCCGATGGGCATTAATTCAATTTCCGGGAATAATCGAGGCACGTCCTCCGGGGTCCGCAGGGAATAGTTATTGCACCGGGTGAAAACCAACCGCACCTTGTTCACGCCGTTATCCAGGGCCATTTGTTGCCATTGCCGCAGTTCCCGGTCGCTGTCGTTGTGGTTGAACAGAATGTATTGCCAAATAATGAGCGGATGGTCCGCGCCCAAACGGGCCTTGGTCTCGGCCACGCGCCGGGTGAAAGCCAGGGCCTTGGCCAGACTGCCTTGGCGGCGATAGCGTTCATAGGCCGCCTGGTCAACGGCGTCCACGGCGATCTTTATCTTAGTCAAACCGGAAGTGACGAGTCCCTCGTGAAAGGGGCCGTTGCCGTTGGTGCTGATGAGTATGTCGCCTCCCAGCCTGTCCTTGACCAGCTTAACCTGACGCCACAAGTCGGGATTAAGGGTCGGCTCTCCCACCCCGCAGATATTGCCCATCTTCAAACGGAACCCATGATGGGCGAGGCTCTTCACCACGTGCTCGAAAAGATCAAGGGACAAAAGGCGGCGGCCAGAGGCTCCATTTCCCGACCGCTGGCCGAGACACCATTCGCATTCCAGGTTGCACAGGTAGGCCGGTTCCCAATGGAACCATTCCAACTCGGAAGACAGGAGGTTCGGCTCGAAGGCGCCGTCAGGGTCCAGATAGGTGCATTGATCGCAGACGCCCGGCCAGGGAACCAAGTCTTCCGCCATCTTGGACCTGATCTGGGAGAAACGGGGATTAAAGTAATATTCCTCGGTGAAATCCTTTGCCCCGATTTCCCGAGGCAAAGTTCCCAGGGTGATTGTTTCACCGCTGCCGCAATAGCACGGGAGACGGCCGTCCGCTCGGAGATACACTCCCCTGTTCATCACGCACTTCATGTCTTGGTCTCCTCTTCCGGCTCGTCGGCCAAGGTTCCGTCCAGCGGCGCGTACTCAGGTCTTGCTTGGAACTCAGATTTGAGAAGGCCGTACCAAAGTTGATGATGATATCGGCCTTCCGACCAGATGCGCTCCCGGAACTCGCCTTCCTTGATCCAACCCAGTTTGGCCACGCAACGGCCAAAGGCCGGGTTGAAAGTGCCGGCGAAGACGCGATGAAGGTTCATTCGGCGGAAAGCATGTTCGGTCAACAGATAAATAGCCTCCGCGGCATAACCCTGGTTCCAATGATTCTTGTCTCCAATCAAAATGGCTATCTCGGCGCAACGGTGAACCGGTTCCAGGTTTACCAGGGAGATGTTGCCGATATGGACCCGCGTTTCCTTGACGATCAAGGCCAGCACAAAACCCCGCTGGGGATTCTGCTGGTAAAACTCGGCGTACTTCCTCATGCCCTCCCGATTCACCGGGAAAGGACGGCGCTGAGAGAATTCATTCACCTCCGGATCGTTGAGCCAGGACAGGTATTCAAGATGGAAATCTTCCTCCAACAGCGGTCTCATGATTATCCGGCGGCCCTCAATGAATACCAGGCCCGATGAATCCTCGACCACGTGGCCCACTTCTTTTTTCGGCTGTTTATTCTCGATAGTCATATCCCTCACCGACGGGCCGGCCTCAATTGCCCGATATCAAACCCTGGGCCACGTCCAGGACCCTAGGGGAGGCTCGATGATCCGCGCGGAAAAAGAGCAGCCGCCTGGCTTCCTCAACGTCGAGGGGATTTATTTCCTTCTCGATAGTTGAAAGGTGGTTCAATTCCCGGAAGTGTCGCAGAATGATGGTGCTGCCTTCGAGAAAATCGAAGGCCAACTCCGGTCTATCCCGGCCCGAAGTCATCAGGATCGGTTTCACGCCATAGTAATAGGATTCGAGCCAGAGAGTATCCTGATCAAAAGTCACCAAATAATCGGCCACGGACAACAGCTTATAGGGCTCGATTTCCGTGCCGATTATTCTATATTTCAGGTCGAGGTCTTTCATCAGGGCCGAGGCTTCAGTGACCTTGTCATGATAATCAGGATGAAGCTTGATGATGAAATAGGCCTGGTGTCCGTCCCGATAATCCACTATTTCCCGAACAAATCGTTCCAGGTCATACATTTGGGCAATCCCTACCAAGAACACCCGGTCTTCGGGTCTTATTCCCAATTCGCCCCGGCCGGCCAGACGTTCAACCGGGAAAAGATCAAAAGTCGGGTTGCCGGTGAAAAAGGCGTTCTTTCTTTTTTCCTCTTCGTTTATGAACGGCTTCAAGTGCGCTTCGCCCCAAAGGCAATAATAATCCGAGTTGATCCACTTGCGGTCAAACTGCTTTTTCTGGGGATAAAAACTGTACTGGACGTGAAGAGTCTTTATGCCCAGTTCCTTGGCCCTGGTGACGTACTGCTTCTTGCTGCCCCCGGAATCATAGGCCACCATAACCAGGTCAGGGCGATGGCGTTCGGCGAGCTTATCAAAAAGATACATAAAAACTAATTTATTCAGGTTCCAATTCAAGAAATAACCGCCGTAGCGGGCCAGGAGAGGCACGCCCATATAGTTGAATTCGTCGCCTTTATATTTTCCTAATTCGGCGGCGTAAGCGACGCTGTATTCGGCTTGCCACGCGGAAAGAGTCTTTTTGTCTTCAGGCGACAGAAGCTGGCCGCCGTCCATGGTGCTGATGCTATATCGGCTGAACAGCGTTTTAAGGCCGCCCTCCGGAGGGGAACTGGTGAACATGATCGGTTCGACATCGGGGCGTTTGAGCGCCTCGAGGTAGACCGGGACCAATCTGATGGCCGTGGTATATGATTCGGTGATAAAAAGAATTTTATTCATGCGCCATGACCGTTCAGTTTGACCGGGAAAAAATCCGGCCCCTGATTGTTGCGAAGATAGTATTCCAGAATAAACGACTCCAACTGATCGTTTTGGCCGTCCAGCGAAACTACACTCTGGTAGTGACGGTCACCGACCATTTTCGAGATTACTTCGATCGGATAGAGAATCTGCTGTCCCAGCAGGCACGCGGCGTTGTAATCGCCGTTGTGAAAGAGATCGAATCCTTTAAAGTATCTGATGGCAGGGTTACCCATCAGGCTGTCCCGGGCCATGGCCACGAACTGCCCCTGGTATTTTCCCTGCGACCAACTACCCTTCTCCACGTATTTGGCCGCGTCGCGGTAAGGAATTTGATGGAAGACGAAATGGTAGCCGATATCCAGGGGGGACCTGACTTCGAGACCCATTTCCCGAAAACGCCGATAGACTTCTTCCCGCACGGTGATAAATTGGATGGAACCGCTGTTCACTCCTAAACGCGAAATGAAGTCCGCGCCGTCCGGACTGTTGACAAACACCGCGGTCGGAAAATTGAAACCGGCCAGATGGGACAAGAACTCCCGAGGGTCAATCGCGCCCGGTCTTCGGAAAAAGAGGCTCAGGGCCTTTTGCCGGATCACCGGCGTCAAGCCGAGCATCAGCCTAAGGTTTTCTTCGCCGGAAGAATTCATATAGGCGACGATGGCGCCGTTCGGTCGGACCTGGTTGAGTTCGGTCAAGCGGTTCGTATCGGTGATCAGCAAATCCGCGGCCGCCGAATCGCCGTTGGCCGGGGGAGCCGTCTTCCAAGCAACGCCCAGCCAGCCGAAACGAGACCGCAGGTCGGCGGACCGCCGGCTCAAGTCCAGAACCCGTTTGCCGGACCAATAAACGGCCCCGAATATCAACTCCTCCTCGACGGTCAGCCGCCTTTCGGCCACCAGGATGCGGTGTTCGCCTTTGATCCTGGCGCCGGCCGGCGAGACAAAGGTCTCGGCCCGGACGACTTTGAAGAAACGCCTGAATTCCTCCTCGATTTTCTCTTCCTGAAAACCCCGCCGGGCCCCGGTCCACCAGGCCAGGATCATCCGTCCGCCTTCGGCCAGCATGGACTCCAGGCGGCGAAAGATGACGGCCCTTTCCGCGGGAGCGAAATAATAGATGTTGTCGCCGGAGAAGACGCAATCGAAACGCTCGTTCTTCTGGAATTTAAGCATGTCGGCCTGCTGGAACTCCAGATCGGGGAAAGCCTCTCGAGCCCGTCGTACGGCCGAGGCCGAGACGTCCACGCCCAGAACCCGACCGGCGCCGAGCTTTTCGGCGAGAACCTTGGTGAAGGCTCCCTCGGCGCAGCCCAGGTCTAGAAGCGAGCCGGCCTTTTCCGGCAGGAGGTTCAACAGGAACCGGTAATAAGGGTCATCCACCTGTTGCGAGCTGAAGGGATCGTCCTCCTGCCAGCGCTGATCGAAATAATCGGAGCTGAAGCCGTCACCGGCCAGCCAGTCGCCCTGCATGATCTGCAGCCGCCGGTCAATCGAGTCCCGCCAGCGGCTGAATTTCAGTTTCGCGCCGAATTTGGCTTTCAAGGCTTTCAGGCAGTTTTCCAGTTCCTGGAAATTGATCTTCTGCTTGCTGTGGCCGATCATGACCAGGCAGTGCCCGAAAGGTGGATTGGGCGGCAATTGTTCGGGCAAGGCGTCAACGGCCAGGGTGGCGAACTCGGGGGGGCCGCTGAAGTCCCATCGCCTTTTGTCTTTGGCCAGGATGGGATATTCGAGAAAGTCAGCCGATCTCAGAGCGCGGCCCTCGGTCAGTTTAGGAATCTTCACCGCCAGCGGCCCATTGCCGTGGTAGGAGCTGTCGGCCCGCAGACCGTATTTGACCAGGGTTCCGGCAATGACCCCGAAAGGCTCGACTTCATAGGACCGGCCCCGGAAGCCGCGCACGGCGTAGTCCGGCCTGATCGGCTTGAAGAGGTCCTCCATGGCGGCCACAGAACGCTGGACCAGGGCTTCGAAATCGTCCGGATTCATGGACGGCGCGGTCAGACCGGGGTTGGACCAGACCCAGTATCCGTTCTCCCGGCGCACGCTGGTCCAGGCCGGATGCAGGTGAAGCTGGACGTCGTGTCCCCGGCGAATCAGGTCCTGAAGCTGGCCGTCGATCTTGGCGGCCTCTGCCCCGTAGCCGTGGTCCACCAGCCAGAAGTACTCGACCGTGTCCCAAAGAACCGTCAGGATGGCGCCGTGTTTTTCCAGCAACCGGGCCAATTGCTCGGTCGGATCGATCAGGTCCCGGTCCCAGTCGATCCGGTATTGCTTGTCCAAGACGAAGTCGTTGGTATCGAAGGTTTCATAGTCAACGGTGATGACCACCTCGAGGGGTTGGGTTTGGCGCAGATTGGTCGTGGCCGCCGCCAGGTCCGGCTTGAAGGCCGCGGGCGCGGCTTTCATTTCCGAGGCCAGGCGGTCAATATAGGACCGGAGCCAGACCTCCAGACTCAACAGGCGCCACAGGAGCCAATGGTTTCTCTGGCCCTTATCCCAGGCGGCAAAGAAGTCCTTGATCTGTTTCCGGTCCAGGAATTGAGCCAGGCGTCCGCCGGAATCGAGCAGCAGTTCCCGGATGGACAGCTTCAACGGCCCGTCAGCCCAGACCTGAAAAGGTGTGGGAAAACCTTTCTTGTCCTTTCTCCAGGCGATCTCCTCGGGCAGAAGCCCGCTGACGGCCCGACGCAACAGGTGCTTGGACCAACCCGGTCCGACTTTCAGCCCCTCTTCCAGGGCAAAGGCCAACTCGATCAAGCGGTAGTCCAACAGGGGCACCCGCGACTCGATGGAGAAGGCCATGGAAAGCCGGTCCTCGTAACGGAGTAGGGCCGGCAGGCGGGACTGGGTCAGTTCCTGAAAGAGAAAATTGTCCAGATGACCCGGGAATACCTGGGGCGTCTGTTTTTCGGCCTGAGACAGATAGAGGCTCTTGACCTCCTGGCCCAAGGAGTTGGCGCGGTTCAAGCCGTAGTTTTTATAGTATCCGGCCAGGGTCCGCTGGTAATCCTTGGTCCGGCCGGCCAGCAGGCGGCTGTACAGCAACCGCGCGGCGTAAAAGTCGTACCCGGCGAAAATCTCATCCCCGCCCTGACCGTCCATGACCACGGTGACTTCCCTGGCCGCGGCCTCCATGACGTGCCACTGGGGATAGACACCCAGGGCCAGGGTCGGTTCGTCCAAGTACCAGAGCAGGTTCGGAAGTTTTTCCAACAAGGCCGGGCCGGGCACGACGGTTTTGTAAGACTGGAGCCCGAACTTATCCTTGACCCGTTCGGCGTATTGCAGTTCGTTCCATTCGTCCCCTTCCTCGAACCAGGAGGTGAAGGTCTTCAGTTCGGGAATGATCCGTCCGGCCAGGCCAGCCACGCAGCTTGAATCCAAACCGCCCGAAAGACAGACGCCGACCGGCACGTCGGACCGGGTGTGGATGGTGACCGCGTCTTCCAGAAGGGCCAGAAGTTCCCCGGCCAGTTCGTCCTGGGAGCGGCCGGCCAGTTTCTCCCTCAGGGAGAGGGCCGCGCCGGGCAGGTCCCAGTAGGGCTGATAAGCCTGAATCCGTTCGTTCTGGACCACCATGAAATGCCCGGGCTTGAAACGGTGCAGACCGTGGAAAAAAGTATCCTCCAGACCGTCCACCAAGCCTGAGTTAAGGTAGGTCTCCACCGCGGACGGGTTGATTTCCAGGGGCAGCCCGGTCGAGCGGCGATACGAGGCCAGGGCCTTGATTTCGGAGGCGAAGGCCAGACGGTTCAGATCGGCGCACCAATAGAGCGGCTTGACGCCCACGCGGTCCCGGGAAAGCACGAGGCGCCTTTGCTCCCGGTCCCAGATAGCCAGGGCCCACATGCCGTTGAACCGGCGGAAGCAGTCCAGACCCCAATGGGCGTAGGCCTGGAGAATCACCTCCGTATCCGTGTCGTTGGCGAAGACCGCTCCCCGGGCTTCCAGTTCCCGTCGCAGCTCGAGGTAATTGTAGACCTCGCCGTTATAGCTGATGACGTAACGACCGCCGGCGATGGTCATGGGCTGGCGGCCGCGCGGGCTCAAATCCAATATGGACAGGCGCAGGTGACCCAGCAACAGGCCCCCCAGGCTAAGACTGCCCCGGTCATTCGGCCCCCGATGACGCATGAGGTCGAGCATCTGTTCGAGAACAGGCGATAGCTTCCCGGCCTGATCGGCGTCTTTGGTCAGAATACCGGCAATGCCGCACATCGCGTTTTCAACCCTCCGAAAAAGACGCCGGGAACCTTTTCACGCCGCCGCCTTCATTGTTGGTCGGGCCTGTAATCCGGCCAGGGCGCCGGTCAGGCCCCGCATGGTCCAGGCCTGGCCCCAACGCAGGAAGGGGAAACCGTTTTTGATCTCCCGTCCGTTCTGTTCGAATATCTTGTATAGAAAACTTCCGTCCGGATTTCGGCAATTGTCGAGGAACCAGGTGAGAAACAAGGCCAGTTTATCCTTGGCCGCCGGAAAGCGCGGCGCGGCTTCGCCCAACACGTACGCGGCCTCGGCCGCGGCGTGGATGTCCACCGGATAAGTCTGCCGGGGATGAATCTTGGGCCGGCCGGCCGGATCGAAGAAGGTTTCCAGGTAGAACTTCAGGTATTTCTCCAGGGCCGTCCGAAGCTCTTCCTGGTCGGGGAGACAGAGAGTCAATCGCAACAGGGACCTCAGATCGGCGGCGCAATGGTAATGGTCAATCTGCCCCACGTTGGCCGGAGATGGTTCATATCCTTCGGCCCAGTAGGTCAAATAACCCTGCCGGGACAAATACGGCAGGGCGAAATTGAGACCCCGCCGCCCCAGCTCGATCAGGTCCGGCCGCGCCGCGGTCCGCCCCAGCCGCACCAGCAATTCGGAAACGCAGAGATTGGCGTTGTGGACATGATAAAAGTCCAAGGGGGTGTAACTGAAACAATGACGGTCCGGGCCGGTTTCGTCCCGATTGATGTCCTGGACCAGGAAGTCGGCCACGCTCAGGCAGCGCTCGAGCCAGACCGTGTCGCCGCTCCGCTGATGAAGGGCCCAGAAGGCGTCGGCCACGTGGTAGGAAATGACGCTGGTGGGGGTTCCGGCGGGTATAATGACCACCGAATCCCAATCGAACGGGTAACCCCAACAAAGACCGCTCAGGCCCTTCGCCGGGTTATCGAGCAGCCATCGGGCGCATTCATCCATCTGAACACTGAAATCACGCTCGGGTATCAGTCCGGACAGCAGGGCGTATGAACTCAAGAAAAGCCCCATGGCCTTGGCGTTGACCCGGGGTTTGACCTCCAGTTCGCTTCGGACCTTGTCCGGCTCCATTTGTTCACGCCGGATTAATTCTTCGGCCTGCCGGTTGTTCATGATTTTGGCGATGGTTCGGCCCAGCAGCACGGCCCGGACATCATAGGGGTCGTAGCCCGCCCAGCCGTTTTTTCTCACCCAATCGTCCAGGGCCAACACCGCCTGCCGGACACGAATTACCAACTCATTGCCCTCGGTCCGATCATCCCCGGAAAGATCAGGGGACTGTATTTCCACTGACGCCCGACCGGCCAAAACCTCGGCTTTTTCCGCGGGCCGGGATGAGCCGGCGGCCAGCAGTTCGCGGTAGAATTCGATCAGGTGGTGAATCTCGCCCTCGTAAGTCCTCAGATATTGGGAAAAGTCAACCGTGCGGGTTATTTCCTTCAGACGGGACACGCCGGCCAGGACGTCATCGGCCCGGCTGAAGGTAAAGCCCACCGGGTTCCGGGCGAAGAACTCCTGGTAGCTGATCAAAGCGCTGGCCACGACCGGCAGCCCGGCGGCCAGGTACTCGAAGAGCTTGTTGGCTATGGTCGAATCGAGGAACCTCTTGTTGCCTTTCTCCAGATCAAAAGGAATGATCCCCGCGTCGTAGCGGGTCATCACCTCGATAATCTTCTTGGGGGATTCCGGCTGATAGTAGTGGATGCGGGGATGCCGCTGATATATCTCGGCCACTTCGGGCTTATGGCCGGTGGGGTGTATGTGAACGTGAAGGCCGCCGTCGGCCAGGGCGAAAAAGAGCTGAGTGAAGTCCCGGTGGGCCGGTCCGCCGATCCCGCCTTCATAGACCAGGTGGAAACCGCCGTCCCCGGCGGAAAGCTTGGGCAGGAACCTCCGCGGCAGGTCTTGAGCCGAAACATGGTTGTAGATGACCAGGCTCGGCCCGGCGGGGTTATACATGGCTTGAGCTTCCCGCAACTGGTACGGGGTGGTGTAAACTCTTCCGTCGGCCCCGCGGTTGGCCACTCCTTCGAAGAAAGACAGGTTGGCGTCACCGTTGGCCCGCAACGAGATCAGGTCATGGGTGTCATGGACCACCGGGGCGTCGCCGGCCAGGGCGGCCACGGTGAGCACGTCCGGTTCGTTGTGACAATGAACCAAATCGAATTCCCGGCTTAGGTCCCAGAGGTGCCGGTAGTCGCGCAATTGGACACAGGCCTGGTAGACGTCGTCGTTCAGTCCTTTATAAACCTGGCTCAAGCGGGCCTTGGTATAGGCCAGGGTGACCCGATGGCCGGCGGACTTCAGGGCCGCGGCCATTTTGTAATTGCGGATGCAAGGGAATTCCTGGACGAAGAGGATGTTCAGAGGGGCGGTTGACTCTCCCTGTTCCAAGGCCCCGCCAAACGGTTGAGGTGAAGAGGAAGGCGTACCGCCGCTGCTTTGCGCCGGCCGAGCCCCTCTCCTCTTCTTCCTGGCGCCCATTCTTGGACTCCTGATCGAGCATTTCTTGAAGAGCTTTCTCAGCTTCTAGGTGTGGGAAGCAAATACCGTGCCTTTGAACCTTGGCATTTTCCTTGCTTGAAATATGACGGACTTGTAAAAGGTCCGTCATCAGGCCGAGGGCGATTAAGCCCGCCAAAGGCGGGACTGGGGTGAGGGTGGAACCACTTGAATTTACTTCAAGTGGCGGGAGAGGGGCAGCCCTCTCCCGCCGAGTAATAAGTCGGTTTTCGACTTTTTGCGAGGTTATCAAATATGGGCGGCGCCGGCCGGGGCCTGGACGATCGGCTTCAGGAACCGGGACCGGCTGATAAAGGCTTGCCCAAAGCGCCGGCCCAGCCGAGCAAAGGATAGGGGTCTGGTTTCTTTTATCGTTAGTTATCATGTTGGTGTGAGGGAAAGGAAATGCCGGCGGACCAGCCTAAAGTTACCGTCCTGATATCCACTTTCAACCGGCCGGACTACTTGAGAGAAGCCATCGCCAGCGTGGTGAATCAGAGGATGGGCGATTGGGAGCTTCTGGTCATGAACGACGGCGGGGTGGACGCGGCCCACGTGGTGGAAGAATTTGCCGACAAGCGGATCAGGTACTTCCCGGATACGGTGAATAAGGGCGCGGCCGTTAGGTTCAACTTCGGCCTGGCCCAGGCCAGGGCGGAATATGTTACCTACCTGGGCGACGATGACCTCTTCTACCCCAATCACCTGGAAGTCCTGTCCAGGGCCCTGGACGAACATCCCGAAGTCGCCCTGACCTATTCCGACCTGTACGCGGTTTCCTGCGTCAAGGACGAAACGACGGGCAAAAGATTCGTGCTGGACAAACGCATTCAGGTCTCTCGTGATTTCAACCGGGCCTTCATGTTCCATTACAATCACGTCCTGCACGTCAGTTTGATGCACCGGAAGGAAGCCGCTTTCCGGGTAGGTGGTTTTGACGAAAGCGTCAAAGTTTTGATCGAGTGGAGCCTGAACCGCCGTCTTTGCTTTATTTACGATTTCCTGCATGTACCCGTGGTCACTGGCGAATACTACATGCCCGTCTTCAAATCCGATCGAATCAGCGTGGTCCAGCGCAAGGACAAGGGCAGCTATCAACACAACCTGAGAAAGATAAGGACCAACCTGCCCCCGGAACCCTGGCCAAAAGTGGATAAGCTGGCGGTGATCCTGCCGGTGATCCGGTGGGACGAATCGCTGCGCGGCCGGATCGAAAAACTGATCGACGACCTGGACCATCCCTTTCGTTTGATCCTGGTCAACAACGGTACGGGCAAGGGCGAAGCCGACTGTTGGGCCGTTTTAGGCCGACTGGCCGAGCTGAAGAATATAACCATCCGGACCGCGGCCACCCGCTTGAAAGAACTGGAAGCCTATAGGTTCGGCGCGAAAAAGACCAACGCCGACTATCTGTTGTTGGTCACGGACAACATCCAGGTGGATAAGGTGCCGAAAAGACTTTTCGGCGGTTTGGAGTTCCTGAAGCAGAACCAGGATTGCGACGGCGTTAAATGGGACGTCGAGGAAGAGAAAAAGACCGTTTTCGACCTGCTGATCCGGCGGAACGTCTTTTTAAAAAGGAGCAACCGCGGCCGGGCGGACAGCACGGTCAACATCCAGACCGTGACCCAACTCCTGCCTTTGGGCTTCAAGTTCGACGCCGCCTTCAGCGAGGTCAAGAAGCAGTTCAGTCAGGGCAATTACCAGAAGGCCCATGAAGCCGTGCATATAGCCCTCGGCATAGGCGCCGGCGCGCCCGGTCTCCAGTACCTGGTCCACAACCTGGTGAAGATATGTCTCAAGCTCAAGAAGCTGGACGAAGCCGAGCGGGCGGTGAGGTCGCTCATCGCCAGGGGGTACGAACCCGACAACCAGATTCGGTTGGGGCAAATCATGCAAGCCCGCGGCCGGTTCAGGGAAGCGGTCGAGGCGTATCGGATAGGCCTGGACAACTATGGGTTGAACGCCTCGGTTTTCGAGAGCAAGGTTTTCCCCTTCAACTTCCCCAAGGAACTGTCCGCTTTCAACGCCCTCATCGGTCAGGCCGAATCCTTTTTCGAGATGGGCGACTCGGCCCAGGCCGCCCGCCACTTCCGCCAGGCGGCCAACCTTCGGGCCAACAGCCACAGGCCTTTTCTGGGGTTCGCCAAACTCTTCCTGGCGGCCAACCAGCTCGATCGGGCCGAGACCTCGCTGTACAAGATCGCCGAGCGGGACGGCAAGAACGATCCCGAAACCCATCGAGTCCTGGGCAGGCTTTGCGAAAGGCGCGGCCGGGTGGACCAGGCTTTTGCCTGCTACCGGAAGGCCTTCGAGGTGGACAAGAGCAACGAGAAAAACCTAGACCCGTTATATTACGCCGGCGCGAGCTTGGGGCGATGGTCGGAGATGAAACCGGTTCTGGAGGAGTTCCTGGAAAAGAGACCGGCTTATGTCCCGGCCATGGCCAGACTGGCTTCGATTCATTTCCAGTTGGGCGAAGTGCGCCCGGCCTTGGACCTGGCCGAACGAGGCCTGGCCGTGGACTCATCCAACGCGGTCTTGAGAAGCATCCAGCAGCGGGCCCGGGAACTCCTGGCCGGGCAGGAAATGTCCCTGGGCCAGGCTTTTGCCTTCTCCTTCCCGACCCAGATCGGTATTCCCTGAAACCCCCCTATCGCGATTGAGAGATAGGGATCAACGATCGGCCCCGTTTCTCGGCCAGTTCGGCCATCTGCCTGGCCCCGTCCGCGGGTGGCAGGCGGCGCTTTTCCAACGGCTTGATTTCAAGTCGCATGGCGCCGGACGGACAAGTGGTCACGCACAGGCCGCAACCCAGACATCTGAGCAAGTCCACTTCGGCCACGCCGTCGGCATTGATCTTAATGGCGGCCATCTGGCAACGCCCCAGACAGGTCTCGCAGGCGGTGCACGATTCGGCCTCCACCACGGCGTAATAATTGGACACCACCGACTCGGCCGGATTAGGCAACCGATTGAGGGCCCGAAGTATGCCGCAGCAGTCGCCGCAGCAATTGCATAGGCCGCCCGGGTTCTGGGCATTATAAGGCTGGGTGACCAGACCGGCTGCCTCGGCCCGGTCCAGTATGGTCATGGCTTCCTCGACCGAAACCTGGCGGGCCATTTTCCGATCCAGATAATACTGGGCGTGGGAGCCGAAGATCAAGCATACTTCCAGGGGCTTGTCGCAAGCCTGGTTCAGGAGCCCTTGCTGCTTCCGGCAGATGCAGTCGGCCACGGCGATAAGCTTCTGGTTCCTGACTATCCGCCTCGAGTCCTCATAGGTGGCCACGGGATAGGACACATCCACGGACCTGTTGACGGGAATGGGCCGCATGAAGGACACGGCCGTGCTTTGATGAAAGGCCTCGTGGAAGTAATCTTCAAACAGCCGGGCCAGTTCCAGGTCCAGGGTTCCGAGCTGGTACTCATATATACCGGCCACAAAGGGGGCGGCGGCGTACTTGACTTCCTGGCCTTTGCGCCGGCGAAAGACCAAGCCCCTTTCCGCCATCCTTTCCAGCAGCCCGGCCGTATCCCGAGGGTCCCGGCCCGTGCGCCGGGCCGCCTCCTCCGGCGTCTCGAGCAGGAGCGATAGATCGAGGAACATCTCGGCCTCTTGGGGAGCAAAGAGCTTCTTAAGCATCTTCAATTCCACGCCGGACCGGGTGGCGGGATAGCCGATGGAATAATGATCCAATTGTTCCCTTAATCTTTGGTACACGTCGGCGCTCATGGGATTCTTGCGGCTCCTTTGATCTTTTTGATCGTCGAACTCGGAGCGGCTGAAAGGCCGTTTCCGATCGACTTATTCTTCATATCTCCTAAAAAGCAGGATCATCCGGTAAATGACCGGGTATCACATATTGCCCGAGGTCGAGGCCATCCTCCCGCCGTCGGCCTAACTACATTAAAGCAAAGGCAAAGAGGCGTAGTCAAGGCTGCCGAAGGCACCTGAAGGGCTTGGCCTTGACCATGCCTCAGCTCGTGCTACTGATGATAAAGGCCGAAAATGGCCATGACTTTTACCCATTCCAAACAGCGAAGAGCCTTTTTTCAACAGCGGCCGGAACGGCCTCCCGAAAGGCAGCCCGGCCGTTTGGTTGTTTCGCTTCAGTCGAGAATGAACCGGGTTAAGATATCCTGGCGTTTAAACAATCCAAGAAGATACTCGACAGGCTCTCCTCTTGGTCCAACAGATTTAGGGGTTTTCTGAACAAAAGCCATCCCAAAACAGTGTGATCAATGGTGCCGAATATCATGTGTCGACACAAAGATATGTCGGTATTAGTCTGAAAAACCCCCTCCTCTTGACCGAGTTTCAAGATGCCGAAAAGTATCCGGTTAAATTTCCTGAAATCTTGATAGGCTCGCGATTCGTAGAACTTCTTGTTAGCCCTAAGTTCAAAAAGCAGTATGCTTGAATAGTCCTCGTTGGCCTGAAGGAAGGCCAGGTAGTGCCGGACGAACCTCCTCAGTTTTAATTCCGCTTCCTGTTTTCTGTTCAGTTCATCTTCCAACGAATCCATCAGGTATTTCGATCTTTCCGAGGGAATGGTGAATAAAATATCTTCCTTGTTTTTGAAGTATTCATATAGGGTCGCATCACCAATATTAAGGGCGTTTGAAATATCGGAAATTCTGGTTTTATCGTAGCCTTTTTTTGCAAAGATAGATTCCGCGACCCTTAATATCAACCATCTCTTGTCAATAATCCACTCACCCTCTTCTCCCATATTCGCTGATGCCGACTTGTCAATTTTTTTCGCCTTTATTGCGTCGTAAACCAATGCAAAGAGTCCGTCCGCAAACGCTACGATACTCTTGGGTTTGTTGAAGAGAAGCCAACCAAACGTCAAATGGTCAAAAGAACCGAATATCATATTCCTGATATGATTTATATTTACGCTTTTTTTAAATACTCCTTCGTCGACTCCTTCTTTGAGAATGTCAACGATTATCTTGCTATAATTTCTAAATGAATTATACGCCTCAGATTTGTAAAATCTTCTATTTACTCTCAGCTCAAAAACAATAACAGAAGCATAATCCTTGTTGTTTTCTTGAAAGTTCAAGTAGTGCCAGATTGCCTTTCTCAGCTTATTTTCCGCACCTTTCAATCCTTCCAGGTGGTCGAGCAAACTTTCTATGATCTCATTCGTTTTTTCAACCGGGATGTTAAAGAGCACGTCCTCCTTTCCCGCGAACAATCTATAAATTGCCGTTTGTTTCATGCCAGCGACTTCGGCAATTTCCGAAATCGAGGTATCAGAAAACCCTTTCTTGGCAAAAAGGGCTAGAGCCGATTTAAGAACTCTATCCTTTTTTTTTGAAACGTCCATAACCTATCCTAAAAGCCCGGTATAGTCTCGCCGCGGATTAAAATACCGTACGTTCGTTCCGGAAAACCTTCCGAAATTACTATCGGGAAAAAGCAACGGATTCATACAGCGGCTGACTCTGAGCCGTAATAAACGGGGTGCCATGTACAGATCCGCTGCTATCATTCATCCCCAATCACTACTGTCCAAGAACGCCTTAATCTAACCTTACCTGAGCAGGTAAGTTGTTAAGATTACAGAGTCCGCGTTATTGGGTCGAAAACGAGGTTCCCCTTTCACCGCTGCTGTCCAAGACCAGGTAGCGGCAAGGTAAATTGGACAAATTCGGGCATGATGGGCAAGACCTCGAAAGGTTTGTCGAGCCAGTCCCATAAATCCCGATAGGTAAAGAGGTTCCAGCGCAGAAAAGCCACTAGATTGGACAAGGACCAAGCGAAGCTGGACTTGAACTGGAGATACTTGACCAACAGCATGGCGATCAATGCTGTCCAAATCTGGATATAGAGGGCATTTTCACTGGTTCCGACAAAGGTCTTGATCTTCAAGTTCTGTTTGATGGCCTTGAAAAACAACTCGATCTGCCAGCGGTCTTTATAAATGGCCCCGATGGTGGTGGCGCCGAACTCAAGATGATTGGCCAACAAAACGATCTCCCGTTCCCCTTTCGGGTCCCAGACCACCACCCGGCGGAGTTGGTGCGGGCAGTTCTCCCTGGCTTGGGGGCCGGTGAAGCGGATGATTTGATCGGACAGGATATTGCGGCTCAAGGGCGGAGGATAGAGCCCGACGACTTCATACTGGGCGTTGTCCTTGAGACGGGTAACGAAATAGATACCGTTTCGGGTCCAGAGGTCAAACAGCCTGTAGTCTATATATCCCCGGTCCATGGCCACGATGGAGCCGGGGGCCAAGGGAGTTTTCCGGGTCTGGGTGACGTCATGTTTACCCCCGGTGGTGATCAGGGCGAAGGTCGGCAGGTATCCTTCATGATCCAAAAGGAGATGGAGCTTAACCGCGCCCTTGGTCTGCCGGAACTTGGCCCAGGGGAAAAGCGACAGGCAAAGGGATATGGTGGTGCTGTCCAGGCTGAGGAGCTTGTTTTTGAACCGGAATTTATGCCGGCCCGGCCCGGCCTGGCGGCAGACGGCCAAGGTCTGGTAAAAGAGGTCCCGAAACATCTCCCAGGGCCGATGGGTGTTGGCGTAGGAGAGCGTGGATATGTATGGAGCGTGTTTCATTCCCAAATGCTTCAGCTTTCCCAGGCAGCAGGCCAAGCCACCGCGGATTTACCGAAGGCTTTTAGCCTGGGCCAGTTGACAAAACAGCATGGCCACGAAATGATCCCAGGAGCTATTGCTTTTCGAATACCTCTCCGCTTTGTGAGAACGGACCAAAGCCGCGAATTGATGCCGGTCGAACAAAAAAATCAGTTGACTGAACAGGCGGCGCAACGCATGATGGGTCGAATCCTCCCCTTGATGTGGTGTTTCTGAATCGCCGTTTGGATTCTACTACAGGGAGGATTTCATTTTTCACCTCAAAACCGTTCTTGGACAAGAGTGATCCCCAATGAAATCGTGTTTCAGGGAGATTGCATCCCCTTTTTCAGGGAGCCGAGTATAGATGGTTTGTTATTATGTGTCAATCGCCCGATAGCTTTTGGCAACGCAAGGGCTCTTGGACAAGCAAATGGACAAGCAAAATTCCTCCCTCTTGGTATCTTCGGCCCTAATAACGTGGCTAAGCGCGCTTGCGAGCGGCGCTGTGTTGGCGCGCGGTTCAAGTGGAATTTTGCATGCCGATAGCGCGCGAGTCTTCCGCCTAACAAAATTTTTCCCGAGGTCGTCACAGAGGGTCAGCCGCGAGCCGAGCTTTGTCCGGACCGGCGGTGCGCCGAGAATGGGCGCCTTGCAAATAGCTCCTCGGAGATGCGCCGCCGCAACCGGCCGGGGAACTCCGGACTCACTCGAAGCCTAACGTTCAATGCTAGGAAACAGCCCCACTCCTACTCCAAATTGAAGACTTTCAGAGCCGTATCGCGAAGGATCAGTTTTTTCACTTCGTCTTTCAGAGGCAATTCAAGGAACTCCTTTTTGCAGCGGGTCATACTGAGTCCATTGGTGGCCCACATGACCTTGTCCCGAATTTGGCCTCTGATTCTTTGCGGGACCATGGGATCCAGGCCGCTGGGGTAATATGCTCCGATATTGCCGTAAGCATTGGGGTAACGCCATACCATGGACACCCACTCTCCGACCCAGGGCCAGCCCGTATGGGTCAGGACGAAGGTTGTATCCGGAAAGTCGCGAATCGGTTCTTCGCAGTTATAGGGATGTCCGAATTCGCTTGGAAGAGGCTCGGCTGAATGGCCGACCTGCAAACAGCATGGAATGCCCAATTCCCCGCACTTCTGATAGAGAGGATAAAATTTGGCATCGCCATGGCTCATGCCGTAGCTTAAAGGATGCGTCCAGACATATTTGAAGCCTAAATCCTTAACCGCATGTTCGATATCATCGAGGCTCTCTTTGATACGCCAGGGATTGTAGCCCGCGCCGCCGATTATTCTGCCACGCCCGGGCTCGATGAGCTTGGCCAGTGAATCGACGGTCAGGCTGCATATCGGCCGGTGTTCTTTGTATGACCAGAAAAGCATCTGGTCGGCGAAGGTGTATTCCACGCCCACTTCATCCATCTCTTTGATCAGACTTTCTACATTTTCATGGGCAGCATTTGTTTTCCATTCTTCACCGGTTTGGAGTCCCATTTTCAATAAAACGGCTTTATATGTTGTTTTGGCCATGGTCTGATATTCATAAGACCTGAATACATCTTTACAGACGTCATGGGAAAAATAGGTTGGCCTGTTCATGGTATCGATGGCATTAATCGCCTTCAGATTTTCCGGCATTCTTCCGCTCCTTTCCTTGGTGAAGATCAGATCCGGTGGTCATCCCTTTGGCAATGGAGCCACCCGGTTATAATCAAGGATCTATATCATCGTGTATCCACCACTCACACTCAGCGTTTGTCCCGTAATATGCCCGGCACGGCCCGAAGCGAGAAAGAGAATCGCATTGGCCGTGTCTTCAGGTTTACCCAGCTTCCTCAGGGGATAAACCTTGGCGGCCTTCTCCAGGACCTCAGGAGTAAATGTGGACAGCTGCGCCTGCCAATGGCTTTTCTCCCCGATGTCTTCACTGGTAGGCGGAGTGAGGCCCGGGCACACAATATTGAATCGCAGGCCGTGACGGCCCAACTCCCTGGCCAGGGTCTTGGAGAGGGCCATAATTCCGGCCTTGCATGCGGAATATATCCCCTCCTTGAATTCACCCACTCGTCCGGCATCCGAGCCCACGCTGACGACGCTTCCGGATTTTCGTTCGACCATGTGGTCAAGCACCGCCCGCGTGCAATTTATCATTCCCCACAAATTCATATTAACAGTCTTCTGCCACTTCTCCCGCGTCTCTTTGAGGAAATAATCATCGGCATTCCCTCCAACACTATTCACCAGGACGTCTATTTGACCGAATTTCTCCAACGTTTTATTAACCATGCCTTGAACTTGATCCGGATCAGTTACATCAACCTTATGAGCAATCGCTTTTCCACCCTTTTCCACTATGGCATTCACAACCTTTTCGGCCTGTTTCTCATCCCAATCAGCGATAACGACATTTGCCCCTTCTTCGGCAAAAGCATGGCATACGGCCCGTCCGATATTTGAAGCGCCTCCAGAAACAATGACGGTTTTTCCGGAAAATCCTAAGTCCATATTCCTGCTCCTTTCTTTCTTTGTATGTTGTTTGTGCCTGATTGGCCACAAGGTTTCATATTCATTTTGGTGTTGTATTACTCCTTAAATGACGCGATCCCGCCCGAAAGTCCGGATTGTCTAATCAGGAAATAAAGTGTCCCAAAGGATCAAGCAGCCGTATGATCCCCAGTTCGTCTCGAGTTGGGGGGGCGACCTCTTCAATATGATCGGACACCTTGAGTTCCCATCCGCAATGGGCTTTGATGTTTTGTATTTTTTCCTCCAAGGTTGGGTATGTTTCATTAGGTAAACACCTGGTTAAAACGAACTCACCGTCTCTTTCTGGTTTTTCGAACACGCCCAGATTGGATACCAAAGACCTGACCCTGTAACCCCTGCTGGTCTTATAGGGCAACGTTTCGACAAAGCGTTTGGCCGATTGCTTGAGGACGATAATGACCTCCTCGGCCCCGCTGGTCACGTCATTGGAACCACCCGACCCCACCAGATAGCGGCCGTCTTCAAATCTCGTGGAATTAAGGTTCCCGTACTTGTCCACTTGGCCGGTAGCTAAAACGCCAAGGCACTGATTGTTGTTCCCCCCGGCGAATAAGTTGAGGATTTCCACGAAATCGCTCTGTTTCTTGTTGGTTGGAATGTTGGCGAGATTGAAGATAAAGGGGTCCCCGGGCCTTGCCGCATAACCGTAGAATCCGGTCTCAACCAGAAGGTCGATATATTCATGATCGTTGTTCTTAAGCCAGTAATAAGCCAGGGATGATGCCAAAGAGGAGATGCCGATTCCGGCCAAAACATTCCTATATCCTTTTGACCGAACATTCTCCCGGATGATTCTGGAGGTTATAACGACCATTAATTCAGAGGGGGTGTAGGCTTCATCCAGTACCTCTTTCCTCGTTTTAGACTTGAGGTCATATACCCAGGCGTCCCTGTCACTCATCCCTTTCAGGGCCATTAGTCTTGTATATCCGAGTTTATCCAGATACTCCGCCTGTCCCGTGCACGAAAGCACCCACTCATTGACCCATTCCTCAAAATGCCGCCGGTTTTTTGATGCCTCTCTAAAGTCAAGGCGAAACCGTTGATCTTCCTCGTAAGCTCCAAGCTCCGGTATCCCCTGGTTCGACATCCCCTGAGGGTGCGCACCGAAAGGTACAACCGAGACCGACTGGACCAGATGGCCTGGGATTTTCACCAGGTGTGAGTATTTGCGTATAAAATCCGTCGTCACGATTTTCTCCACGGTGACCAGCACTCCTTCCTTGCTTGCGTAGGCGCCCCATGCATTTTCACCATAGGGCGGCAAGAGAATCGTGTTTCCATACGGGTCAGCCACCCAACCGTGGATGATGGTGAGATCCGGATGCAAAGGGTTCATCAGACCCGCTTTCCCCCCCGGGAGCCGCCGATCTTCAACCAAGTGATAGGCATGACGATTCTCCTGTTCCATGGTGCTGCCAAGAATGGAGTTTGTGGAAATGCAGGGCAAATTATAGGCCGCAGCCATGAGTCGAAGCGGAATGGTGAGATTGGTCCAGTTCTCCAACTCCACGCTCCCGTCGGAAAACGCTTGCTGCAATATGGGATTTGGACCGGAGGTCGGATACGTATCACCGTAAAAGGCGGCAATCGCTTTCTTGATCAACTTTCCATAAACAAGGATGATGCCGTATTCGAGGATACCCGTGGCCACCAGGGTAAAGCCCGGATCCTTTCCCCAAAATTGCCGGGCAATTTCATAAGCCGCGCCGTGCGCCCTATAATGGGTAAAGCTAAAATGGATGGACATGCCGGGCCTTACAAGAGTCCTTACCGCCTCGGCCAACGGCACGACCTTGTCCGGTCCTTCTTTCGTATCGATAGTGAAATACGTCTCACACAGTTGTTGCAGATCGGGGGGCATCATGGAATTTCCTCTTTTCATATTTTCCATCCGCCATCAACCTTGATGACCTGTCCTGTGATATAGGAGGCCTCCTCGGAAGCCGGAAAGACAGCCGCATTGTCAATGTCCTCCGGCAATCCGCCTCTCCTCAGTGGTATGTCGGAAATGAGTTGCGCCTTCTCTTCATCGGAGGCTTGTCGGGTCAATTCAGTCAGGATATAACCGGGCGACAGCGCGTTGACGGTGATTCCCCGGGGTCCGACTTCCTTGGCCAGCGTTCTGGTAAAACCCAGGAGAGCCGACTTGGCGGCGGAATAGGCCACGGAGCCACTGAGTCCATGAAAGGCGAAGGCAGAGGAGATATTGATGATTTTTCCGAAATTCCGCGCGGTCATGTGCGGAAGAACGCTTTTGGTGCAATGGAACACGCCCGTCAGGTTCCTGTTGACGACTTTTTCCCACTCTTGTTCAGTGACCTTGGCCAGATATCTCCACAAAATGACGCCGGCGTTATTTACTAGAATATCCAGGTGATGAAAAGCCTCGATCGCAAGATCAGCCATTCGTTTGACCGAATCGGAATCGCCCACGTCGGCTTGGACCGCCAAGGCCTTCCGCCCCTCGGACCGGATCCGGTAGGCGACTTTTTCCACGGCCTCGGACCGGCTGGAATAATTGACAATGGCGTCCGCTCCCTCTTTGGCCATGCCCAAAGCGATCGCCTCACCGATCCCTCTGCTAGAACCCGTGATCAAAGCCGTTCTGTCTCTGAGTCGCATGGGGCGATCACTCCCGCGGTCCATCAACCGTCACCAAAGCTCCCTTGGGCCTCCTGTTCTATTTTCCTGGCGATACGATTCCTTAGGACATATTTTTGAACCTTCCCGCTCGGTGTCATGGGGAAATCGTCTATCATTTCCACTCGCTCAGGCAGCTTGAAAAGGGCGATTTTCTTCTCACGCAAAAAGGATGTCACATCATCCAATGTCACGGTTTCATTTGGTCTGGGAATTATATAGGCACAGGATTTCTCACCCATCTTCACATCCGGCATGCCGACGATGGCCACGTTATAGACCTTGGGATGGTTTAAGAGCAAATCCTCGACTTCCTTCACGTTAATATTTTGTCCGCCGCGGATAATAATATCCTTTTTGCGCCCTCTGATAATAAGGTTCCCGTCATTGTCCAGGAGGGCCAGATCCCCGCTATAAAAAAACCCTTCTTCATCAAAGCTCTTCTCATTGAGATCCGGGCGTTTGAAGTACCCGACACAGACGTTCGGTCCTCTTGAGACCTCCTCGCCGATCTCGTTATTGGGCAGATCCTTCCTGTTTTCATCTTTAATCTTCACTTCAATACCGGGGCACGGTTTGCCATCCGTTCCGTATACCTTCTCGGGCGGGTCGTCGGGATTCCCGGCCACGTGGGGAATACTCTCAGTCAGGCCGTATACGGGCAGAATTCTCAACCCAACGTTCGTGCCTTGAATGATGAGGTCTTTGGGCACCGGCGCGCCGCCACAGAGGAAATAGCGCATGGAACGGATATCGTACTTACGGAAATTCGGACAATCCAGCAGCGTCCGCACAAAGGGAGTCGCCCCCATGCTGTAAGTGCAACGTTCTTTTTCCATCAGTTTCAACGCATTCTCCGGTTCCCATATATCCAAGGAAACCGACGTCTGGCCCAAAAGGAAAGGTAGGGTCATCCCATGGGCAAATCCCGTGGCGTGGGCCAGGGGAGAAGGCATGAAACATACGTCATCGCTGGACATCTTCAACCTTTCGGCGAAGGCGATCTCACCCGAAATAATGGTGTTGTGCGTGTGTAAGACGCCCTTTGGCTGGGCTTCGGTCCCCGACGTGTAGAGAAGACCCAGGATATCATTGGCTCCAGGTTTGTTTTTTTCGAGAATGTCTGGTGAATATTCCTTTTCCCAAGGGTGCTTCTCTAATTCGCTGAAGGAGAGCATTCCTTCGCCCACATTTTCTCCGATCACGAAAAAATGCTTCGCGCTAGATAAGTTCGGGCGGAGTTCCTGGAGCATCTCTACATAATTGAAACGCCTGAATACGTCGGGAATTATCACAATTTTTGATTCCGAGAAATTAATGATATACTCAATCTCCTTGTTCCGATACGTTGCGGGAACCGGATTGAAAATGACACCTATTTTAGCCAAGGCTAGGTAGATATAAACAATTTCAACACAATTAGGAAGCTGCACCGTTGCGATGTCTTCCTTCTTAATACCCATGTGCAATAAACCAAGGGCTACCCTGTCGGAAAGCCTGTTTAGCTCTCTATAGGTCAACCTGTTGCCTCGTGGCCCAACAACGGCGGTTTTATCGGGGTACTTATGGACACTCTCATTGAAATAGTCAGGGAAATTTCTATTTCCCCATAAGCCGCTCAAAGTGTACTTTTTTATCCTCTCCTCATTAAGCATTGATTCAACAGGCATCTAAACCCTCCATTTTGAGTCATTTAAGGTCACCATCAGGCTTTCATTATTTCTACCTCTTTTGTTATATCCCTGTTGTCATTCGATAATATTATTTTCAAGTACATTTTTACCATTTTGACATGATCTCCTCCCAGAATTTATAGACACTGTTGTACCCGGATCGATACATCATCCTAATGAGAGGATGGAGACGCCCCCTCTCCGGTCCGAGTTCCCTCATCTTGTCCTGCTCCGAGGCGACACGTATCGACCAGCTACCAGTAAAATCCATCAACTCCAGCGGCCCCATGGGAAGGTTGTAGCCGAGTTTCAGGGCCTTATCGATCTCCGCCGGGGGAGCAACCCGTTCCCATACCATTTGCACGGTTTCATCCATCATGGCACTGTAGGCCCTGTTGGCCAGAAACCCATAGCTGGTATCGCGGCAAATGACGGGTTCCTTCCCCAGGCGCTTAGCAAGCTCGCACGCCAGCTCAAGGACCTCAACAGAGGTGCGGGCTCCTCGGACCACTTCAACGAGTTTCATTCTGGGAACCGGATTGAAAAAATGCATTCCTAATACATTTTCGGGCGCCTTGGTGACGAAAGCCAATTCGGAAATGTTCTGATAAGAGGTGTTGGAGGCCAGGATGCTTGTCCGTGGAGCCAGTTGGTCGAAGGCCTTGAAAATTTCTTTTTTCAAGCTCAAGTTTTCCGCAATTGCCTCGATAATAAAATCAGCCTGTCGGACACCTTCATCAATATCCGTGTAGACTTGTATTCGCGAAAGAATCGCATCTTTTTCGTCGTCGGTCATTTTCCCTTTTGATACAAAAAAACGATCAAGCCGTTCCTCTATATTGCTGAGTCCTTTGGCGACGAGTTCATCATTAATGTCCACCATGTGGACCTCGTAAGCACCCACCTGTGAAAGAATCTGAGCTATTTGGGACCCCATAAGACCCGCGCCGATTACCGCCAGTTTTTTCACATCTTCAAACTTCATATGTCCTCCTTATTTGGAGTATTTCCAAATCTTCTTTCCGTAATCCTTGAGTCATCTCCGTTCTTCCAATTGAGGCTGAGGAAAAGCCGAACCAGGAGGTCGAATGTCATTTGGCATCGTTGAAGCCAGGAATAAACCGGCCCCTTCGTCAGCCGGAACACCAAAACATCGGTTCCATCTGGAGACCACGAGGAGGAATTTAATCCGCAAGCTGGCGATAACATGTTAAAAACTCATCAAAACAGCGCGCCGTGACAAAGCGGCGCCATTTTCGGAAGAGGAATACCCTTTTTTTCCCGACGACGGGCGGCAGCCCGCGTTTCTGATTGAATATCCATAAGAACGAGCAACATCCGGAATCATGTTCGGTCTCTGAATATTATTCATACCACCCGGTAATTTGAGTGTCAACATTTTTTTGGGTCCTCCGGCAAATAGGAGCGTCTCCACGTAAACGAAGAATCGCCGAGGTTGGAACAAACGGCTTCGCCGCATGTTAGCGGGACCCACCCTGTTGACCTAACTCACTCCCTCAACCCAAGTGCGATATGCTTTTTCCACTCGGATGCCAGCGGCTCGGCAATGGATTCGAGCCATAACTCACCGATCGGGAAAGGAGCAAGGCATGTCCAGGAAATTGAGAGAGCGGATGGTCGCCGACATGGAAATTGCCGTCTCGAGGCACCCAAAGCGAGTATTTGAGGGCGGTGGAAGCTTTTGTCCGAAAGACCTGGCTCTGGGCGCCCGGTCGACCAAATTGCCGCATGACCTCCTTTGGAAGGATAAGCCTCGAAAAGCGGCGGGTTGACCTCCATGAGGCGCTGGGGCCTGACCAGCTCAGAATCGCTTCGCTTTTCCAGTCCTATCAGCGGATGAAAGCGATTCCCGATCCTGCCCTCCGTATTCCTAAGTGATCATATATTGTATTATTTACGTCATGTTATGATCTAGGACCCTCTGGTTACCCAAAAAAGCGAAGAGGTGGAAAAAAATCCTTGACAGGTGATAAAAGGAATGTTATTCGGAAAGCAAACATAATTCGATATTACAAAAGCGACATCCTGGGAACCCGTTTCTGTCGTGAAGAAAACAAAGAGTAATCCGTTGATATTGATACGGATAGATGGAGGTGATTACGTTGGGTTATGAATTTATAAAACATCAATCGATCAGTAGCTTGTCGGTTGTCCAAATCAATCGCCCCCCGGCTAACGCCTTAAATACGGGGTTAGTAGCGGAACTCCATTCATTGATTGACCAACTGGCTCATGACAGACGCGTGAGGGCCGTTGTTTTTTGCGGGCAGGGGTCCTTTTTCGCCGGCGGAGTGGATATTAAGATGATGCAAGAAAGGAAGGGCGAGGATTTACCCGGTTTCATCGAAGGGTTCACGGTTCACTTGCAAAGGCTGTACAATAAAATCGAGGAAATGCCAAAGCCGGTCATTGCCGCGATCAATGGGCATGCCGCTGGAGGAGGGTGTGAACTGGCTTTGGCATGTGACTTCAGGTTCATGGCTAAAGGAAAGGCGCGGATTGGCTTATCCGAAGTGAAACTTGGCCTTTTACCCGGAGCCGGCGGACTGCAGAGAATGCCGCGGATCATAGGAAAAGCAAAGGCCTTGGAACTGACCATCACGGGGCGACTGATAAATGCCGAAGAGGCTCTTGAAATTGGTCTCGTGCATAAAATATTTGACGAGGAAAAACTTTTGGATGGAACTATTAAATATGCTACGGAGCTTTCAAAGCAGGCTACCTTGGCCATCGGACACATAAAAAACTGCATTCATAAGGGATTCGATACCGGTCTGATGGCCGGTCTCGGCAATGATATTGACGCCCAGGACAAACTTTTCTATTCGCACGACGGCATGGAAGGCATTGAGGCCTTTGTACAAAAACGTCCTCCTGTTTTTGAGGGCAGGTAGATTCATTCAAAATAACCACGAAGGCGTCCAAATCCAAAACATGGCGCCGGGATCGGATTAAGGTGGAAAAATCATGTGGGCGATCACTGATGAACAAAAGATGATTCAGGAAATGGTACGAAAGCTGGCTAAACAAAAGATCATGCCAAGAGCGGCGGAAATAGATGAAAGTGATGAATATCCTGAGGATATTGTAAATGCTTTAGCGGAGCACGGTATTTTAAAGCTGTGTCTGCCACAGGAATTTGGCGGTATTGATGCCGATACGACCACCCTTTCACTGGTGATCAGTGAGCTTTCCGAGGCCATGGCTCCCATGGGCTCCTTGGTTCTTTCCACGCAGTCGGTTATCAAAATAATAAAGGCTTACGGAAATGAGGAACAAAAAGGTCGAATCTTTTCCGAACTATCCTCCGGAGATAAGTTATTGGCATTTTGTCTCACCGAACCCAATGCTGGTTCTGATGCGCATTCACTTCTAACCAAAGCGGTTCCTAAGGACGATCATTACATTGTGAACGGCACCAAACGGTACATTACTCTGGCCGGCGTCTCCGAGTATTACCTCGTCATTGCAAGGACCGCCGAACGGAGTAAAAGAAATGACCTTTCAGCCATTCTGCTGCACAAGGACACACCGGGGCTCTTGATCGGGAAAAAGGATAACAAGGTGGGTATGAGGGGATCGGTGACGGCCGACCTTATTTTTGAAGATGCGGTCGTACCCAAGGATAATCTCATCGGAAAAGAGGGAGAAGGCTGGAAAATTCTGACCAAATTTTCCAATTCCATGCGTTGTTGGGGGGCCGCCTCCATTGCCTTGGGAATCGCCCAGGGCGCCTTGGATTATGCCACCAGGTATGCCAAGGAGAGATATCAGTTTGGGAGGCCCATTTCTGAATTTCAAGGCATTCAGTTTATGCTTGCCGACATGGAGATGCTTGTGGAGGCGGCTCGCTCTCTCATCTTTCGGACAAATTACATCGTCGATCAGGAAGGCGACCTTGTAAGTGATCGAACGATGTCATTGGTATCAATGGCCAAATGCTTTGCGTCTGATTCCGCCATGAGAGTGACTACGGATGCCGTGCAGATATTAGGCGGGTATGGAGTGACGAAAGAGTATCCGGTCCAGAGAATGATGAGGGACGCGAAATGCGTTCAGATCTTTGATGGTAGCAATCAGATTCAACGAATAATCGTCAGCAGAAACCTTCTGCAAAGATATTGAATTTCGGTCACGACGAGTCAAGAGTTAGTGATCCCGCGGGTTAACGCTGTGATTCAAAAACAATAGCCATCCATGGATGGAAATTGCTTGAATACAGGGGTGAGAGGAGGTGAAAGCGTCAGCGGGTTAAGAAGAAGAGGCTTGGGAGTGTTGCTTTTTCATTATTAGGTCAATGACCATTCACATCAGGGAGGGAAGAATGAAAACTCGAAAATCCTTTATCATCCTGGCGGCATTAGTTTTATCTATCTGCCTATTCTTGAGTATTCCGGCTTTTTCGAATGCGGATTCAATTAAACTGGGAGTGTACTTGGATCTTACCGGTGCTTCCTCTTCAACTGGAATAAAAAACCTCAAGGCCATCGAATTCGCCGCTGAGACATTGAACGCCAAAGGGGGTATTAACGGGAGCACAATCGAGTTGGTAAAAGAAGATACCGCCGGCGATGCCAAAGCGGCCGCCGCGTTAGTGCGAAAGCTTGCGGCGGATTCGAAAATTGTGGCCCTGATTGGTCCGGTCCGCACAAGTTCATTTGTGGCGGTAGCTCCCCTTGTTGAAAACCTTAAGATTGTTTCTTTCTCCCCGGCATCCGCGGGAACCATGGATTTTAATAATTGGACGTTTAGGAATACGACCCCGGCACCGGTCATGATTCCACCGCTTATGAGAAAAATCAAGTCAGCCCTGAATGTAAAGACCGCGGCAGTGATTAACCCCATCGATGACGACTGGGCAAAAGACGGTGGAAGGCTTTTCGACGAGGCCTGTGAAGCGAACGGTATAAAAATCGTCGCCCACGAGATATATAGAACAAAGGACACGGATTTTTCGGCTCAATTGACAAAAATCAACAATGCGAATCCCGCTATAATACTCATATCGGCCCTAAGCAATGAGGGGTCGCTGATATTATCTCAAGCTGCAAAAATGGGGATTAAAGCACATTTTGCGGCCAATACAAACTTTGCCGACAACCCGGATGATTGGTGGAGGCAGAGTGGCGGTGCATCGGTAGGTTGCTTAACGGCGACGGCATTTTTAATCGGCCCGGACCTCGAACCCATGCAAAAGGACTTTGTAGCGAATTTCCGCAAAATATTCGGTGAAGACCCGACCACCACGCATGTGGCAGGTTATGATGCTATTTTGCTGCTCGCCGATGCTTGCAAACGTGCCAATTCCACGACTGACCGTCAGAAAATAAGGGATGCCCTCGGCGCTACCGATAAGTTCAAGGGAATGGGCGGTTTATACACCTATAAGAACAAGGGTGATGCTGAGCGTGTACTGACCTGGGCGGCCGGAAATGTTAAAGGCGGCCTTGATGTTTGGAAGCCTTAGGTTTAACCCTTCAACACGCTTGCTTTCCTATGTAAGGAAACGAAGGACACGTCACCAATTTGGTGAGCGTTTTAAACTTAGTCGAGGGCGGGACGAAAAGTCCCCCCTCAACTAAAATAAAGAGAGAGATTCGTAATGCTTCTTCGTATCAGTAATCTCAGCAAAAGTTTTGGCGGGGTGATGGCTTTAACGCGTGTCGACTTGTCTGTCACTGACCAGAAAATCTATTCTATCATAGGGCCGAATGGCTCCGGAAAAACAACTCTTTTCAATTCGATAACCGGTGTATATAAAGTTAATTCCGGAGAAATTTTCTTTCAGAACAAAGATATAACCAAACTCAAGCCTCATGAGATTACAAAATTGGGTATTGCCCGAACATTTCAAAATATTAAGCTTTTTGGCTCCCTGACCGTGTTGGAAAATGTGATTACTGGTGGACATATTCATCAGAAACATGGCATGTTGAGCAGGGTTTACTTTTCCAAATCCGAGCGCCAAGAAGAAAAAAGAATGCGGGAGAAGGCGGTGGAATTGCTTGAATTGGTTGGATTAAAACAAAGACTCGATGTCAGGGCATTGGAACTATCCTATGGAGAGCAGCGTCGTCTGGAATTGGCGAGGGCCCTGGCTATCGACCCCAAAATACTTCTGCTGGATGAGCCATGTGCAGGGATGAATCCACAGGAAAAAAACGAGATAGTTTCGATAATAGCAAAGATACAGGAATTAAAAGATACGGTTATTTTATTAATTGAACATGATATGAAAATTGTGATGAGTATTTCTGAATATATGACGGTATTGGATTTCGGGATCAAGATTGCCGAGGGAACACCGGAAGATATAAAAAACAACCCTAAAGTTAAAGAAGCCTATCTTGGGAAAGAGGATTAATACTGATGCTTAAGCTCAAGGATATTCACGTGTATTACAATTATATTCACGCGCTAAAGGGTATTTCCCTGGAAATGAAGCAAGGTGAAATTGTCACGCTTATTGGTGGAAATGGCGCCGGAAAGAGCACAACTTTGAAATCAATAATGGGATTAGTTGCTTCGTCCGAAGGACAGATAGAATATCTTTATGAAGGAACATATCGTAGTCTACAAAAAATGCCTGTTTACGATGTAGCCAAATTAGGGATCGCTTTCGTACCGGAAGGGAGACAGGTTTTCGGGAAAATGTCCGTTGAGGAAAACCTGAAACTGGGTGCATATTTAGAAAAAAATAGTAAGAAAATAAAAAGCGAGATTGAAAATATTTATGGGATGTTTCCACATTTAGTGCAGTTACGAAAGCAATTAGCCGGTACATTGAGTGGCGGTCAACAGCAAATGCTGGCCATAGGAAGGGCCTTAATGACCAAGCCAAGACTCTTGCTGATGGATGAGCCTTCTTTAGGATTAGCCCCACTGATGATCGCCGAGGTTGTCAGGTTAACGAAAAACATCAATGATCAAGGCGTATCGATTCTCTTAGTCGAACAAAATGCTTATCAGGCCCTTAAATTGGCGAATCGTGGATATGTGCTAGAAAATGGCTCTATCGAACTGTCGGGTACCGGGGACAGCCTTCTTAATAACGAGCTGGTGATTAAATCCTATCTTGGTGGATAATATGCACGGGGTAAGTGCTTTTGTTCATTGGAGGATCATAAATACATGCTAATGCAGCAGCTCATTAACGGACTGTCGCTCGGGGTAACATACTCCCTGGTCGCTGTTGGATACACGTTAGTTTTCGGCGTATTGAACATAATAAACATGGCCCATGGCGCTATCTTTATGGCCGCGGCTTATGTATTCATTTTCTTTTTAGACTATCTAAAAGTACCTTTTTATCTGGCTTTTGCGATTTCCATTTTTTCAGCCGGTTTTTTTGGAATCCTCCTGGAACGGTTGACCATCCGCCCAATTATTAAGAAGGGCGCGCTTCTGCCTTTGATTACAACGATCGGCGTCTCAGTCATTCTGCGGAATACGGTCATTAACTTATTCACCAATCTGCAAAGACCGTTCCCTATTAAGATTGCCCCAATATTCTTTGAATTAGGCCCCATAAAAGTGTCCAATATCCAACTCATAAATCTGGTGGTCGCTTTTTCTCTCATGATTTTTTTAAAACTCTATATCGATAAAACAAAAACCGGCCTGGCAATCAGAGCGGTGGCGGAAAATATCGATATCGCGGGTAGTTTTGGGATCAACACCTCAAGAATCATGATGTTAACGGTGGGACTGGCCTCTTTTATGGGTGGTATTGCCGGGTTGTTGATCGGGTTGACTTTTGACGCGATCACGCCCTGGATGGGTGATACTTTCGGCTTAAAAGGCCTTATCATTCTTATCGTGGCCGGGGTTTCGAGCATAGAAGGGGCGATGGTGGTGGGCATTATTCTCGGAATTGTTGAAATATTAAGTGTGGCCTACATTTCTCCGGCTTTTCGAGACGCCATCGCCTTTGCCTTTCTCTTTTCCGTGCTTGTCGTAAGGCCTTCAGGGCTATTTGGTAAGGAATAAAAAACGGAGGGATGCCGAGGTGCTAGGCTACTGGCTTCAAATCATAACCTACACAGAGATCAATGCAATTTTAGCATTAGGTTTTTATGTAATCTTTGCTTCTGGGCAATTTCCGTTTTGTTGCGGGGCCTTTATGGGAATAGGGGCCTATTTTTCCGCGATATTTACTGTAAAATTCGGGAGTTACTATCCCATATCCTTGTTTGCCGGTGCCTTTACGGCTGCATTGGTAGCATATATTCTTTCGCTTCCGCTTCTCAGATTAAAAGGGATGTTTTTCGCAATTGCCACACTTGCCTTTGGTGAAGCCGTGGTCATTTTATTCTACAATTGGGAATACGTCGGAGGGGCCATGGGTTTCCGGGGGATTCCCTTAAAGACGACAACGAACATTGTATTCATAGTATTGGCCGTCACTATTTATTTCTTTATCCGCTTCCATAATTCTCCGCTTTATAAAACCTTTACAGCTATCAAGGATGATGAGATAGCAGCGAGTGCTGTGGGAATAAATCTATTTAAATATCGTAGTTACTCTTTTGCGTTGGGCGCTTTTTTCTGCGGATTGGGCGGCGGTTTAATGGCGCACTATCTGGGGATTATTGAGCCGGTGGACTTTGGAATTGTACAGTCTACTGACATTTTTCTGTACAGTGTGATAGGTGGAACGGAAGTTTTTGTCGGCTCTATTTTCGGATCTTTCTTGCTAACTATTTTTCCCGAGGTTACAAGATTTATCGCGCAACAGCGTTTCATTATCTATGGCATACTTTTGGTCGTAGTAGTTATTTACCGTCCCCAAGGGCTTATTGATAAGAGTATATTGAAAAAAATTTCTCGCTTCTTTGACGTAACAATCGGTAGGTGGTTTCATTAGAAAACTGCAAAGCACAAAGTATAGATATTTCACAAAGGAAATCACCAAAGTGATGATTTCAGGATTACTCACGGTCGAAAGGTCGCATGAAATATGAAAGCAGCGGTTTGGCATAAAAAAGAAGACATCCGGATAGAAAATGTCCCTGACCCCCAAACAGGGCCTGGGCAGGTGAAAGTAAAAATCAATGTGTGCGGAATTTGCGGCTCCGATCTTCATGAGTACAATAGCGGCCCCATCATCATTCCATCGAAACCCCACCCCTTGACCGGCAAATCAAATGGTCCGGTAATTCTAGGCCACGAGTTCAGTGCCGAAGTCGTAGAGGCGGGAGAAGGCGTCACTCGATTTAAGCCGGGAGACCGGGTTACATCAGGTTGTCTCATTTATTGCGGAAAATGCCATTATTGCCGAACGGGGCAGTATAACAGCTGCACGAAGCTTGGTGTCGTCGGGTTTTCCTGGGACGGCGCTTTCGCGGAATACGGCTTGTTCCCGGAATATAGCCTTTTTAAACTTCCGGATTCGGTCCCGGACGACTTCGGCGCCCTGGTAGAGCCTCTTTGCGTGGCCATTCATGCCGTAAAGAGAAGTCGGATGAAAATAGGCGCGACCGTGGCCGTGGTTGGCGCCGGTCCTATCGGGCTTCTGGTGATGCAGGCCTGTAAAGCGGCGGGTGCGGGTCAGGTCTTTGTTATCGAGCCGCAGCGGATGAGGAGAGAGATCGCCGCCCAAACCGGCGCCGCGTCTGTTTTCGACCCATCCCAAAAGGATGCGGGAAAGGAGATTGCCAGTCTGACCAATGGGCTGAGAGCGGATTATGGGTTTGATTGCGTTGGAAACCAGGGCTCTTTCGATACGGCAGCCAAGGTTACCGGGAGGCGGGGTGTCATCTGTGTCGTCGGGGTGGCCAGGATACCGATCCAGGTCCCTTTTGGTCGCCTTCAGGTCCACGAAAAAGAAATCACTTTTTCCAATGTGTATGTAGATGAATTTCCGACGGCAATTCGTTATCTCGCGGATGGCCGGGTTGATGGGACGCGCCTTATTTCAGACCATATCATGCTGGACGACCTGGTTGAGCAGGGAATCAAGGAACTTATCGACAACAACTTCAAGCATCTTAAAATACTCGTAAAGCCCTAATTTTCCTGCGGTTTTAATCGAGAAAGGAGTTTTACAAACTCGATGGACAGGAAAAAGGATCAACACGGAAGACTGGTCGGCAAAGTCGCCCTGGTAACCGGAGGCGGACGGGGGATCGGGCAGGTCATTGCCATGGCCATGGCTGCAGAAGGGGCTAAAGTCGCCGTGGCGGAGGTCTCGGAACGCAGATGCAAGGAAACAGATGATAAGATTATAGAAATGGGTGGAGATGCGATCTCCGTTCAGGTTGATGTTTCCGTTTGGGCTGACGTCGAAAAGACGGTCAGAACCGTGGTTGAGCGATTTGAACGTGTGGACATCCTTGTGAACAACGCAGGTATCGGGCAGGTTGAGAATTTTCTCGATGGAGTCAATGAGCGATGGGAAAAGCTCATTGCCGTAAATCTCATGGGGTCCCTCTTTTTTTCTCGGGCCGTCTTGGGGGATATGGTTCAAAGGAAGGCCGGCAAAATCATCAATATTTCTTCCAACGCCGGACTCTTTCCCTGCGCCCGTCAGGTTGTATACAGTGCCGCCAAAGGCGGAGTGGTTGCCTTTACCAAAAGCCTGGCATCTGAAATGGCGCCGTATCACATCAATATCAATGCGATTTGCCCCGGTCATGTGGAAACTCCCATGTATATGAAGGCCCAGGATATACTGCCTGACCATCTGAAGCCTTACCAAAGAAGAATGCAGAACGACATACCCTGGGGAAGGTTGGCGGAACCGAATGAAGTGGCCCGCCTGGCGGTCTTTCTGGCTTCCGATGACGCGGGATATATAACGGGTCAGTGTATTTCAATTGATGGGGGCGCTTTTCATTATCCGAATGTCTCCAAGGATTTTCCTTATGTCTTATGAATCAGAAGCACAAGGAATGGGTGTTTCCCCGTGTCATGAAAGCCGGGAATACCCTCCGCGCAAGGTCCACATTCCTACGGGCAGGCTTGGCCTATGGTCTTGAACAATCAGGAAAAAAATTCCCCCGTGGTGCAATGCCGGGGGATCAATCAGATCGGCATCGCGGTCAGGGATGTTGAGGCAACGGCAAAAAGCTACTGGAGCATCTTGGGAATCGGGCCCTGGGCCGTCCTTGAATGGGAAGCGCCGGCGGTGTATGACCGCACATACCATGGCCGGCCGGTGACGGCCAAGGAGAAATTGGCCTTTGCTCAGGCCGGAGGCGTTCAGATCGAACTGGTGCAGGCTGTTGAAGGACCGTCCATCTATGGGGACTGGCTGGAAGAACGGGGAGAAGGCCTCCATCACCTGAACTTTCTGGTGGACGATCTGGATGAGACGGTGGAGATTCTGACCAAGCAGGGGTACCCCAGCCTTCAGAGCGGCCGGTGCGGCGCCGAAGAACTGAGAGGGGGGTACAACTATATAGACCTCAAACCCCTTCACTCGATTCTGGAGCCGGTGCGCCAGGTAAAGGTCAAGGTGAAATCGTTCATGGTACCGGATGCCGATGAAAAAAGCCCCTCCATGGTGCAATGCCGGGGAATCAATCAGATCGGCATCGCGGTCAGGGACGTTGAGGCAACGGCAAAAAACTACTGGAGCATCTTGGGAATTGGCCCCTGGGTCGTTATTGAATGGGAAGCGCCGGCGGTGTATGACCGCACATACCATGGCCGGCCGGTGACGGCCAAAGAGAAATTGGCGTTTGCTCAGGCCGGAGGCGTTGAGATCGAACTGGTGCAGGCTGTTGAAGGACCGTCCATCTATGGGGACTGGCTGGAAGAACGGGGAGAAGGCCTCCATCACCTGAACTTTCTGGTGGACGATCTGGATGAGACGGTGGAAATTCTGACCAAGCAAGGGTTCCCTAGTCTTCAGAGCGGCCGGTGCGGCGCCGAAGAACTGAGAGGGGGGTACAACTATATAGACCTCAAACCCCTTCACTCGATTCTGGAGCCGGTGCGCCAGGTAAAGGTCAAGGTGAAATCGTACAAGATACCCTGAACAGGTCGGTCTCCGGATTTTGGGCAATGAAGCTCCATTAGGAAAGCATGAATAAAATGGCGGAAAAACAACTGACAACCTCAATGCGGGTAAAACCACTGAAATAGGGAGAAAAAACATGACAAGTGAAGTGGATGCCAAGTTTTTGAGAGAGAATCTTCGCGGTTTTGTCGACAATGAACTGGAGCCGGCCGCCGGAAAAATTGACAGAACAGACCGAATACCCGACGAAATATGGCAGAAAATGCGGGATATGCGACTATTTTCACTGACGTTGCCGAAGGAACAGGGAGGCGTGGGCCTGAAATGGACGGATTATTTCTTCGTATTGGAAGAACTGTCCAGAACCGGGGGATTTGCGCGGGTCATCGTGCATCAAATTAACGGGCTGTCCTACAATATGATAAGCAAATATGGCAACGAAGCGCAGAAAGAGCGTTTTCTGTCTCTTATGGCCAAGGGAGAGTTCCTTTTCGCGTTCGGGGTGACGGAGCCGGATAGAGGCACCGGGGCGGACATGGGCACAACCGCGACCAAGAAGGGCGACAAGTATGTACTCAACGGCCAAAAGCACCTGATTACCCTGGCGAATGTCTCGGACGCCACGGTGGTTTTCGCGGTGACGGATGAGACCAGGCGGAAATCCGGCGGCATAACGGCTTTTATCGTGGAGCCGATGTTTTCGACGATCGCCACTCCAAATGAAAGGCGGTTCAACCTTCCGGCCGGGCTAGAAATGGAAAACTTGCCGCTTTGTATGGGAAGCCGGGGGCTCTATGAAGGGTGGCTGACGTTTACCGACTGCGAAATCCCGGCTTCAGCCGTTCTTGGAAAAGAAGGCCAAGGACTTGACATTGCGTTGGACGTTCTGGACGAAAGCCGCGCCTCCATTGCGGCGAGCTGTTTGGGGCTCGGGCAGAAAATGATGGAGCTGGCGGTTGAACGTGCCAAGCAGAGGGTCACCTTCGGGAAGCCGATTGCCGAACGCCAGGCCATCCAGCAGATGATCGCCGAGATGGCCACGGATATTCAAGCCCTCCGGTTGATGGTCTACGATGTCGCCGAAAAATTTGATGCCGGGATTGATATTAAAACCGAGGCCTCCATGGCCAAACTCTTTGGGCTCAGCGCGCTCAGGAACGTATCCGACAAGGCTCTGGAAATCTTCGGCGGGATCGGATATTCCAGCAAGTTCCCGATTGAAAGGATGTATCGGGACGCACGGTCCCTGTGGCTGGAAGAGGGCACTCCCACTATTCAGAAGCTCGTCATCTGCAGGGATATTCTGAAAAGGTACTAAGCGCATGGGGTAAACTTCAAATGACCAGAGTATATGCCGGCCCGGAGCGCTACGTGCAGGGCCCGGGCGCGCTGGACAAGTTGGGCGAGTACGCTGGCGCCTTCAGTGACTCCGCGGTCCTGGTGATCGGCAACACCGCGAAAACGCTGCATGGCGAACACCTGGCCGCGATTTTCGAACAGTCCGACATTCGCCTCAAGCAAGTCGTTTTCTCCGGGGAAATCACCCGAGAAGCGGTTGACGCTATGGCTGAGGACTGTCGCCAGGCCCGGCCGGGCATTGTGATCGCCATGGGAGGAGGAAAGGTCCTGGATGCCGGAAAGGCGGTTGCCCGGAGGCTTGAGCTTCCATACATCACCGTTCCGACCATTGCCTCCAATGACAGCCCCGCCAGCCATCTGGCCATCATCTACAATGATCAGCATGCAGTCGTGGCGGTTGAACGGTTGGCCCGCATGCCGGAAGTGGTCCTCGTCGATACCGCGTTGATCGCGGCATCGCCCGTTCATTTTCTGCGTCAGGGCATCGGTGATGCCATTTCAAAGAGCTTCGAAGTGGAAGGGTGTTGGCAGGGAGGCGGGAAGAATTTTTTTGGGACCCGCCCCCTGCTGACGGCCAGGGCCATTGCCGAATGTTGTTATCAGACCCTGCGAGCCCACGCCAAAGCAGCCATTGGCGCGGTTGAACGGAAAGAGGTGAACGAGGATCTAGAGGCCGTTGTCGAGGCAGCGGTGCTGATGAGCGCGCTTGCCTTCGAGAACGGCGGGATATCCGTGGCGCATGCCATCACCACCGGTCTTGCGGCAGCCAGGGGCGCGGCCAAGGCCAGCCATGGGGAGCAGGTCGCCTATGGGTTGCTTGTGCATCTGGCGGCGGAAGAGCGCACGGATGACTTCATCGAGGATCTCATGAGTTTCTACCGGGAAATCGGGTTGCCCGTCACCCTGGCGGAACTCGGCCTGCGGGATCCCACAACTGATGAGATAAATGAGATCGCCCGCTTGTCGATGAAAGGAGGTTTTGCAAAAAACCTTCAGCGGCCGGTTGACCAGGAAATCTTGGCCGCCTCGATTCGTCGAATTGAGGCGTTGGCCATGTGAAAATACGTTTCACCATAAATCGTAAAACCCACTTCAACCCCTTTCGGTCGGAGTCAAAACCAAGGCGGGTGCCCCTTTCAATTGCGGGGGTATTTGGAGTATTTCAAAGACGATAGTGAGAACCTCGGGCGGAAATCAGTCTGAATGGGACGTTCTTGAACCGGCCCTACCCAATACTCTTAGCCCGGATAATTCATGAATGATCGTAGCGAGGCGGATGAAATCCAGTGCGAGAGCCGAAGGTGGAGCGATTTTGGATCGAAGGCCAACTACCAGTATTTCGAGGACCAAAATCGGGAAACCAGGCTTGCAGCCTGGATTTCGCCGCCGCAGTAGGGAATTCGTGAATTATCCGGGTTAGGAAACAAAATTTAAGATAATATCTGCTTGGTCAAGCGAGGTCCGGGATGATGTTTCGACATCTTTTTTCTCCCCTTACAATACGGAACATGGAAATAAAAAATAGGGTCGTCATGCCGCCCATGGCGCCTGGGATGTTTGACCGGGAATTCGTCACGGAGAGGGCGACGAACTACTATCGGGCGCGAGCGGAAGGCGGGGTGGGCATGATCATCACCGGCGCGTCTACTTACGCGCCGCCGCCCAGGGCACATTCAACCGCGGCCCTGTGGGACAGCGGGATGTGGAATGACAAATTCATCAGCGGCTGGCAGGAACTTGTCAGTGAAATACACAAATATGATACCAGGATCGGGATGCAATTGAATCATGTCGGCAGGCAAATATCCGACCGGTTATATGGCGAACAACCGATCAGCTCTTCCGCGCTGCCGTGCCCCGTATACAAATCCGTCCCTCACTCGTTGAGTATCCCGGAGATCGAGGGCATGATCGAGTATTTTGTGGAGGCCTCCAGGCGATGTAAAGATGCGGGTTTCGACTTTGTAGAGATACATGGGGCGCACGGGTACTTGGGGACGCAGTTTTTATCACCCTATATGAATAAGAGATCCGATGAATACGGAGGGAATGCCGAGGGAAGAGCCCGGTTCCTGTGCGAAATCATACGTAGAATCAAGAAACGGCTCGGAGAAGATTTTGTTATAGGAGCAAGAATCAACGGGCGAGACAACATAGAAGGGGGAGCGACGATCGATGACATGAAGGAGGTCTGTCCTTTCCTGCAAAACGCCGGCGCCGATTATTTGCATGTATCCGCCACGGTATACGGCGGCCACCCGTCTATCGCCCCCATGACCGAACCGTCCGGCTGCTTCGTCTCGTTGGCGGAAGAAGTCAAGCAAGTGGTCGATATACCCGTGATTGCCGTGGGAAAAATAGATACGCCTCAATTGGCCGAGGAAATTATCGCGGAGAAAAAAGCAGATCTGGCGGCCGTCGGAAGGGCCTTGATTGCCGACCCCGAATGGGTAAACAAGGCCTCAAAGGGCAGGCCTGAAGAAATCCGAAAATGCATTTACTGCAACCAGGGCTGCCTGGACCGGGTCACCTACGTAGGCCTCGATGGAAACCTGACGCCCATTACCTGCCTGTTGAATCCCGAGGTTGGGAGAGAAGAGGAATTCCGGCTGGTTCCGGCGCGGAAAAGAAAAAGGGTCCTCGTTGTCGGGGGCGGGCCGGGAGGGCTGGAGTCCGCGCGGGTCGCGGCGGAAAGAGGGCACGATGTGACCCTGCTTGAAAAGGAAGATCGACTGGGCGGCCAGTTACTCCTCGCGTGCGGCACGCCGTCCAAGCTCCGCTACAAGGAGGCCATCGACTTCTTAGTAAGGCAGGTTGAAGAATCCGGGGTGAACGTTCTCCTGAACCACGAGGCGACCGTGGAATCCGTGGTGAGAATGCAACCCGTGGCGGTTATCGTGGCGACGGGCGCCGTGCCTTTGATCCCCGAAATTGAGGGGGTGGAGAAGAAGCGCGTGGTCACGCATGACAAGGTTCTCTCGGGGCGGTATGATCCCGGCCGGAGGGTCCTGATTGTGGGAGGCGGAGCAACGGGGTTAGACACGGCGGATTTCCTGATCTCCTTAGGACGGCAAGTGCGGCTGATTGAGATGACGAAACGCCTCGGTTCCAAGATGGGCCGGGTGGCTCGATTTGATATGCTCCGCAGGCTGAAAGCCAACAACGTCGAAATGATCACCTCCTGCCGGATAACCAGGATTTCGGATGATGAAGTCGAAGCATTTATTAATGACCGAAGGACAATTTTCAATAATTTTGATTCCGTAATTCTGGCAGCAGGCGCGCGGTCCAATAATCCCTTGACCGAAGAACTCCGAAAAAGGTTTGCCGACGTTTACGTCATAGGGGATGCGGCGGAACCCCGTGAAGCGATCGATGCTATCCATGAAGGCGCGATGGCCGGGCGAAAGGTATGAAGTTAACTCCGAAAGGTAGATGAGGCATTAATCGCTCCAACCTCGGCCCCTCGCGCCGGAATTCCTCCGCCTCGCTACGATCATTCATGAATGAACCGGGCTAATAATTCGAGGAGCAAAGAATGATAAAAACGTCCTTTCATGGAATGATAGTGCTCGATCTGACAAGGTATTTACCTGGAGGTTACGCGACACAGCTCTTTGCGGACCTGGGGGCGGAGGTAATAAAAATTGAGGAGATGGTCAAGGGTGATTTCTGCAGAATGGAACCTCCAATATCAAATGGATTTAGTTACTATTTTTCGGCGCTCAATAGAAATAAGAAAAGTATGACAATCAATTTGAAGAGCGATGAAGGTAAAATGATATTTCATAGACTGGCTGAAAAAGCGGACATTATTATAGAAAACTTTAGGCCTGGAGTGACAAAGCGGTTGAACATCGACTATTCGGAAATAAAACGAAAGAATCCGGGAATCATCTACTGCTCCTTGTCAGGTTTCGGCCAAGACCACCCCGATAGCCTGAAAGCCATCCATGACCTCAACCTGCAGGCCTTGAGCGGTTATTTGTCACTGAATGGGGGCAGACTTACTCCCCTCCACCTGGCGGATGTCGCCACGGCCATGATTGCCGCCCTCGGTATATCCATAGCATTGTTTCATCGTGAAGCCACGGGAGAAGGCCAGTATGTCGATGTAGCGATGTTCGATTCGTTCTTATGGTGGCTCAGCCTTTTGTTCAGCAGATATCATTTTCAAGGAAACGATATCTCTGCCGAGACGCTGGAATACCCCGCGCTTTGCTACAATATATATGAGACCAAGGACAATCAATTGCTGGCTTTTGGCATGGTGGAAACAAAGTTTTGGCGGGAATTTTGCCAAAAAACAGGCATGGAGGAATTGATCCCAAAACAATTTCTCAGGCGCCATGAAGATCCTGATGCCTGGAAAAAGATGTGTGATTTGGTAGCCGGTAAAACAAAAGAGGAATGGCTGGAGTGGCTGGAGGACAAGGATATTTGTATCACCCCGGTCAAAAATGTGGGGGATGCCCTTAAGGATATCACGGCCCGTCATGGAATCGTCGACTACGTGGATTTTCCGGCTACCGGGAAGATATTGCAAACAGGGTTGCCGTTGAAGCTGTCGGATATTCAGACCTCATTAAAGTCCGCGTCCCCACCGCCGAAGTTGGGGCAGCATACCGAAGAGGTTTTGGAGCGGATCGGAATTGAGCGAGATGCCATTGAGGACTATATTAAGCGTCGAATCGTGGGAACGAAATAAAATCCGACCGTATTGTGGCTATGTGGAGGTTTCCCCGATTTGGGTTCGGGGATAAATTGAGGCCTCTGCGAAAGCCGACCCTTTGGTCGAACTCTTTCAACCCCTCTACCAGGCCTATTTACTCAAGGAGGACTGGCGCACCTTCTGGAATTGCCCCAATCCGAATATCGGGGCAGAGACCTTGGAGACCTGGAGACAACAAGCCCGCGCCAAGAATTTGCCTCATTTTCCCGCGAGACGCGGGACCGAAACCCTGGGCCGACATCGAGCCGGCCTCTTGGCTTACTTCAAGCATCGAATCTCCACTGGCCCCCTGGAAGGGCTCAACAACAAAATCAAGGTCCTCAAACGACAGGCTTATGGCTTCCGGGATAAATCCCGCGGGACGCGGGACTTCGGTTGTTCTTTATTCACGAGGCTACCCCGGCATTTACCGGATGAACCGAAAAGCAGGGCCGAGACTTTACCCGGCGGAACAGGCGTTCCTACTTGACGGCCGCCTTGGCCGCGGCCAGTATCTCCTTAGCCCGGGCGGCCACGTTTTCCGGAGTAAAGCCGAATTCCTTGAAAATTCTTTCTCCCGGCGCGGACACGCCGAAACGGTCCACGGATACGGTCCCCCCCAGGTCGCCCGTCCAACGCCGCCACCCCATCGAGACACCGGCTTCGATGGCCAGGCGGGCCTTGACCCGCGCCGGCAGGACCTGCTCCCGGTAATCCACGGGTTGGGCGGCGAACAGTTCCCAGGAGGGCATGGATACTATCCACGTGGTCACGCCTTCCACGGCCAGCCGTCGCCGGGCGGCCAGGGCCAGATGGACCTCCGACCCCGTGGCGATCAAAATCACGTCCGGCTGGCCTTTACAATCGGCCAGAACGTAGGCCCCGCGGGCCACCGACTCAAAGAGATTCAGTCCGCCGGCGTCAAGGACGGGCAGGTTCTGGCGAGTCAGGATCAGGGCCGTCGGACCCTGGTTTTGTAACGCCACCCGCCAGGCGGCCACGGTCTCATTGGCGTCGGCCGGTCTGATTACGGTCAGGCCGGGGATGGCCCGGAGAGCGGCCAGGTGCTCGACGGGCTGATGGGTGGGGCCGTCTTCACCCACGCCGATGCTATCGTGGGTGAAGACAAAGATGGATCGCGTTTTCATCAAGGCGGCCAAGCGGATGGCCGGCCGCATATAATCGGAAAACACCAGGAACGTGCCGCCGTAGGGGATGACTCCACCATGCAGGGCCAGTCCGTTGACCATGGCCCCCATGGCGTGTTCACGCACGCCGAAGTGGATGTTACGGCCGCCGGCCCGGCCCTGGCCCAGGGCCGGGTAACCTTCCAGATAGGTCTTGTTGGAAGGGGCCAGGTCCGCCGACCCGCCGATCAGATTGGGCAAATGTTCCGCCAGGGCGTTCAGAACCCGGCCCGAGGCCGACCTGGTGGCCAGGGGAGCCGTGCCGGGATCGAAGAAAGGCAGGGCCTCGGTCCAGCCGTCCGGCGGATCGCCTCGTCGCCAGCGATCAAAGGTTTCCGCGTCCGCCTGATGAATGGCTTTATAAGCGCTGAACAGGTTCTGCCACTGTTCCTGAGCGGCCCGGCCCTTTTCCCTGACCTGCCGGAAACGCTCCCACACCTCATCAGGCACATGGAAGTCGGCCTCGGGGGGCCAGCCGAAGAACTCCTTGGTCTTGTTGGTCGCTTCCCGACCCAGCGGTTCGCCGTGGCAGGCGGCCGAGTCCTGTTTGGGGCTGCCATAACCGAGGTTGGTCTTGACCATGATCAGCGACGGCTTTTCTTTTTCCCCCCTGGCGTTGGTGATGGCTTTGGCCAGGGCATCCAGGTCGTTGCCGTCAGCCACCCGAATGACCTGCCAGCCATAAGCCTGAAAACGCAGGCTGACGTCTTCGGTGAAAGCCAGGTCGGTGCTGCCTTCAATGGAGATGCCGTTGTCATCATAGAGATAGACGATCTTGCCCAGACCTAGGGTTCCAGCCAGCGACGCCGCCTCGGAGGAAATCCCTTCCATCAGGTCGCCGTCGGAGACCAGGGCGTAGGTGTAGTGATCGATCAGGTCATAGCCGGGCCGATTGAAACGCTGAGCCAGGAAGGTTTCGGCCAGCGCCATCCCCACGCCCATGGTAAAACCTTGACCCAAGGGGCCGGAGGTGGCCTCCACGCCCGGCGTCAGGCCGTACTCGGGATGTCCCGGAGTCAGGCTGTCCCATTGCCGGAAGTCCCTCAGAGCCGCTAGAGGCAGGTCGTAGCCGGATAGATGAAGCAGGGCGTAAAGCAGGGCTGAACCATGGCCGGCCGAGAGAATGAAGCGGTCCCGATTGGGCCAGGCCGGGTTTTCCGGGTTATGCCGCAGGAACCGGGTCCAGAGGACGAAGGCCAGGGGGGCCGCGCCCAAGGGGAGGCCGGGATGGCCGGACCTGGCCGCTTCCACCATGTCCACGGCCAGCAGGCGGATGGTGTTGACGCAGAGTTGGTCCAGCTTCCGTTGATCGTCGGGGGACATGGCCCTCTCCTCCTGGAAAACGACGCTGATCGCACCGCGGTCCGCGATCCGGCCGAGGATCAGCCTATCTACTAAGCGTCGTCGGTCCGGTCAAGTCAAATTAATTATTGGTCGGGTCGCGGGTTCATTCGGCCTTGAGCATGAGCATCCCTAGGGGCGGCAGCACCAGGTTCAGGCTGTACGGCCGGCCGTGGCCGGGCACGGGTTCGGCCGCCAGACCGCCGCTCAGCCCCAGGTTGGACCCGCCGTAATATCCGGAATCGGAATTGATCAGCTCGCGGTAGAAACCTCCCCGGGGCACGCCGATCCGATAGCCCCACCTCGGAACCGGCGTGAAGTTGAAGACGAATACCAGTTCTTCATCGGGCCGCCGGCCTCGGCGGATAAAGGAGATCACCGTGGAATCCGTGTCCCGGAAGTCAATCCACTCGAAGCCTTCGGGTTGAAAATCGCGCTCGAACATGGCCGGTTCCCGGTGGTAAAGCCGGTTGAGGTCCCGAATATAGTTTTGCAGGCCCCGGTGCAGGCCGTTGGTTAGAAGATGCCATTGCAGGGTCTGGTCGTGGTCCCATTCCCACCACTGGCCGATCTCGCCGCCCATGAAAAGAACCTTCTTGCCCGGCTCGCCGTACATGTAACCCAGCAGGAGGCGCAGATTGGCGAACTTCCGCCAGTCATCCCCCGGCATCTTGTCCACCAGCGATCGCTTGCCGTGGACGACCTCATCGTGGGAGAGGGGCAGGATGAAGTTTTCGTGAAAGGCGTAGAGCAAGGCGAAGGTCAGATACTCCATGTGGTGCCGGCGGTGGACCGGGTCCTTGGACATGAAGGTCAACATGTCGTGCATCCAGCCCATGTTCCACTTGAACATGAAGCCCAGGCCGCCCAGATGGACCGGTCTGGTAACGCCGGGCCAGGCCGTGGATTCTTCGGCAATGGTCATCACGCCTGGAAAAAGTTCGTACACCTTGGTGTTGAAGGTCTTGATGAACTCGATGGCCTCCAGGTTTTCCCTGCCGCCATGGATATTGGGCGTCCACTCGCCTTCCGGCCGGGAATAATCCAGGTAGAGCATGGAGGCCACGGCGTCCACCCGCAGGCCGTCAATATGGAATTTATCCAGCCAGAAAAGGGCGTTGGCCACCAGGAAGTTCTTGACCTCGTTGCGGCCGTAGTTGAATATCAGCGTCCCCCAATCGGCGTGAGCGCCTTTGCGCGGGTCGGCGTGTTCGTAGAGATGGGTGCCGTCAAAATATTCGAGGGCAAAAGCGTCCCGGGGAAAATGGGCCGGCACCCAGTCCAGGATGACGCCGATATCGGCGGCGTGGCAGCGATCCACCAGGTACATCAAGTCCTGGGGCGGGCCGAAGCGACTGGTGGCGGCATAATAACCCGTGACCTGATAACCCCAGGACCCGTCAAAAGGATGTTCGGCCAGGGGCAGGAACTCGATGTAGTTGAAGCCCATATCGGACACGTAGGCCACCAGTTCGTCGGCCGCCTCGCGATAGGTCAGCCAGCGATTGTCTTCCTTGCGCCGCCAGGAACCCAGATGGACTTCGTAAATGGACATGGATCGCCGCGACAGGTTGGACTTGGCCCGCTTTTCCATCCACTCCCGGTCCCGCCAGTCATATCGGTTCAGGTCATGGACGATGGAAGCGGTCTGGGGCCGGGTTTCCATCCTGAAGGCGAACGGGTCGCTTTTTATCAGGATGGTGCCGTCCGCGGTCAGTATTTCGAACTTGTACAGGAGTCCTTCCTTGACGTGAGGAATGAATATCTCCCAGACGCCCGAGGCCCCGCGCAGGCGCATCTGGTGCCGTCGACCGTCCCACTGGTTGAGTTCGCCGATCAGGCTGACCCTCTCCGCCAAAGGCGCCCAGACCGCAAACCTTACTCCATCCACGCCCTGGTGATTGACGAGATGGGCGCCCAGCTTTTCGTACAGTCGATAATTATTGCCCTGGTTGAACAGATAGAGGTCGTATTCCGAGAGCACCGGCGTGAAGGAATAACAATCATGGAAGCGGCTGGCTTCGCCGGTCTTGAATTCCACGTTCAGGACATAGGGCCGGAATTCTCTCGGCCGGGGCAGCAAGACCTCGAAAAAACCGCGCGGGTCCGTTTCGAGGGCCGTCACGTCCGGAGAATCGTCCCAGCCGGAAACGACCACCCGGCGGGCGCCGGGAATCAGCACCCGCACCGCGGCTTTCGGTCCGTCCTCGGCTTCTAGGGGGTGGGCGCCCAACAAGCTGAAAGGATCGCGCATCCTGCCGGCCAGGAGAGCTTCAACTTGAGGGCGCGGGGTGGTCCAATCGGGCCGATCGGTCATTTCGTCCTCCCCGGCGCCAGGTCAGGCCCAGTTGACCAGCCCCATGACGAACGGATTTTCCAGTCTTTCCTGGCTGGGGGTCACCCGGACCGTGAAACCGAAGCGGCCGGTTTTTTGACAAGGCACCCGGCCTTTGAATTCGTATACGTCGGCCGAGGCGCCGGCCGGTCTCATGATCGCGGTGTCTCTTTGGGCGAATTCACCGTTATGGTCCAAGACGCCGTAATAAGCCTCCACGGTCACATCTTCGGGCGCCAGGGCGCCGAGTTTGACCTTGGCCGCTACGTTTATCTCGTCCCCGACTTTGGCTTCCTGAATGCTGTCTGAACTTACTTCCAGAACGGCTATGTCGCCCCAACCGGTCATGATCTTGCTTCGCCATTGGGCCAGTTCGCGGGCCCCGGCCATTTCGCTTTTCGTCAGCCGGCCGTAGCGCCGGCTGCAGGGTACATAATAACGCTCGACGTACTCCTGGACCATGCGGTGAGAATTGAAAATGGGCACCAACTTCCGGAGACCGGCCCTCATCTTCTCCACCCAACCTCGGGGAATGCCGTCGCTGCCTTGGTCGTAGAAGAGCGGCGCCACCTGTTTTTCCAGAATATTCAACAAATCCCGGCCTTCGGTTTCGTCCTGGAAACTCAGGTCCGCATATGTCTCGCCGTGCCCGATGGCCCAGCCGAAATCACGGTGATAGCCTTCATCCCACCACCCGTCCAGGATGCTGACGTTGAGCGACCCGTTGGCCAGAGCCTTCATGCCGCTCGTGCCGCAGGCCTCCAAGGGCCGCCGCGGGGTGTTGAGCCAGATGTCCGCTCCGGCCACCAGGAGATGGGCGATGTGGATGTTGTAATCCTCGAGAAAGACTATCCGGCGCCTGAATCTTTCCTGCCGGGCCAAATGAATTACGGCCTTGATGAACTGCTTGCCTTCGTTGTCCTGGGGATGGGCCTTCCCGGCAATGACCATCTGGATCGGTCGGTCCGGGTTGTTTATTATGCGATCCAGGCGGTCCGGGTCGCGAAAGAGCAAGGTGGCCCGTTTGTAGGTGGCGAACCGCCGGGCAAAGCCGATGGTCAGCGTATCCGGATGCAATACCTCGGCCGCGGCCTGGACCTCGCTGGAAGGAGCGCCGCGTTGAATCAGTTGTCGGGTCAGCCGCTGGCGGGTGAAACCCACGAGTTGTTCCCGGCAACGCACATGGGCCCGCCACAACTCCGAGGTGGGTATCTGGTCCACCTGCTCCCAGACCTTTTTATTGTCCGGGTCCTCAGCCCAGTTCGGGCCGAGGTAACGATTGAAGATATGGGAAAATTCCCGGGAAATCCAGGTCGGAACGTGGATGCCGTTGGTGATGTAGTCTATGGGCACGTCCTCGACCGGGTTGCGCGGCCACACATTCTGCCACATGGCCCGGGAGACCTGGCCGTGAAGTCGGCTGACTCCGTTGGCGTGCGCGGATAATCTCAAGGCCAGAGGCGTGACGCCGAAGGGTTCGCTGTCGTCCCTGGGGTTCACCCGGCCATAGCCCAGGAAGACCTTGATGTTGACGCCCAGCTCCCGAGCATAACCTTCGAAATAAGCCCGGACCAACTCCTGATCAAAGGTGTCGTTACCGGCCGGAACAGGGGTATGGGTGGTGAAGACCGAACTGGCCTGGACCACCTCGCGGGCCGCGTCAAAGGAAAGGCCCTTGTCCCGCCGAAGCTGGAATATCCTTTCCATGACCGAAAAGGAGGCGTGTCCCTCGTTCATATGCACCACCGTGGGCTCGATACCCATGGCCTTCAAGGCTCTCATGCCGCCTATGCCCAATACGATCTCCTGGCGCAGCCTCATCTCCCGGTCGCCGCCGTAAAGCTGGGCCGTGGTTTCACGGATATCCGGCGAATTCTCCGGAACATTGGTATCCAGGAGGTAAAGGGGAATACGGCCCACCTGGGCCCGCCAGACGCCGACCTGGACCGGCTGATCCTTGAAATTGACCGAAATTCTGACCGGTTGTCCGGAGCGATCCCGGATTAGTTTGATGGGCAGATTGTCGAAGTCGTTGACCGGATAGGTCTCCATCTGCCAACCGTCGGCGCTCAAGTACTGGCTGAAGTAGCCCTCCTGATACAGCAAGCCCACTCCGACGACGGGCAGATTCAAGTCGCTGGCGCTCTTGAGGTGATCTCCGGCCAGGATGCCCAGGCCGCCGGAGTATATGGGCAAGCTGGAAGCCAGGCCGAATTCGGCCGAAAGATAGGCGGCCAGAAAGTAATCCTTGCCGCCGGAGTCATAGTTGCTCATCCTGGGACTGGTCATGTATCGTTCGACGTCCCGGCTGACTTCCGTCAGTTGGGCCACGAAACCAGGGTCCCGGGCCAGTTCATCGAGCCTTTCCTGGCTGATCCGGCCCAGAAAGAGCACGGGGTTGTGGCCGGATTCGCTCCACAGACGCGGGTCCATCCTCATGAACAGGTCCCTTATTTCCGCGTCCCAACTGAAGATCACGTTGAAGGCCAGGACCCGGAGAGGCTCCAGCTCCTGGGGCAGCTTGGGGACTATTCTGAACTCCCTTTTGGGCTTCATATGACTATCCCTGCCACTCCTTTCGCTCCGCCTCGTTTCGAGAGGCTAATATTGATTATACATGAAGATTCGATATAGCACCCTTTATCGGAAGGGTCAACGGGAAGGGCCGGGAACATCACGAACGTTCCCCAGGGAATTATCCAATCGGACGGCCCGGTCGGACGGGGCCAAAGAAAAAAGCCTTGACTCGCCGAAAGTCATAAGGGTACATAGCCGGCCCGGAAGGCTTCGGTCCCGGTAACCTTAGGGGGTGGTCATGGCCGACCCGGACAGGCAAGAAGACCACGAACTTTTTTACTGGCTGGCCCTATGTCTGACGCCCGGTGTGGGTCCCCGCCGCTTCGCCGATCTCAGGAGGAGATTCAGAAACCCGGCCGCGGTGTTCCGAGCTTCAGCCCAAGACCTGGCCCAGGTGCCGGGATTGTCGGAAGAAACGGTCAAAGCCTTGACCCGCTTCGACTGGGGCCACAAGGTAGAAAATGAAATCGAGCAGGCCGGCCGCTTAGGCGTCCATTTCGTCACCCTGGAAGATGACGCCTATCCCGTCCGCCTGAAGGAGATTCCCACGCCGCCGCCGTTGCTGTGGTTGAAGGGCGACCTTCAAGCCTCGGATCAGGCCGCCGTGGCTTTAGTGGGCTCAAGATCGGCCACGGAATACGGACTCCAGACCGCGGTTCGCCTGGCCGGCGAACTGGCTGCCGCCGGGGTGACGGTGGTGAGCGGTGGCGCCCTGGGCATTGATACCGCCGCTCACGGAGGCGCCCTCGAGGCCGGCGGTCGAACCTTGTGCGTTCTGGGTTGCGGTTTGGACGTGGATTATCCCCGGGCCAATCGGGCTCTGTTCCAGCGGATAACCGGCCAAGGCGCCTTGATCAGCGAATTTCCCCTGGGGACGATCCCGCAAGCGGCCAACTTCCCTATACGGAACCGGATCATCTCCGGGCTCTCCGTGGCCGTGGTCGTGGTCGAGGCGGCCGAGAAAAGCGGCGCCTTGATAACCGCCCGACTGGCCCTGGAACAGAACCGGGACGTCCTGGCCGTGCCGGGACGGGCTTTGGCCGCCAAGAGCGCCGGGGCGAATTCCCTGCTCAAACAGGGCGCCCGGCTGGTGGAATCGGGCCAGGACGTCCTGGACGAAATACTCCCTCAATTGCAGGGCCTGTCCACCGGCCCGGCCTTGACCAGGCAACCGCGTCTGCCCTGGGAAAAACCGCCCGCACCTGAGCCCGACGATCTTTCCCCGGACGAAAAAAACGTCTGGGCGATCCTGGCCGGAGAACCGGCGCACGTGGACGCCCTGGGCCGCCGCCTGGGTCTGCCGCCGCCAAAACTGGCCACCCTGCTCCTGGAAATGGAGATAAAAGGCCTGGTTAAACAACTGCCGGGTCAACGGTATACAAGGAATAGTTGATGAGCAAATCTCTTCTAATAGTGGAATCGCCGGCCAAGGCCCGGACCATCGGGAAATACTTAGGCAAAGACATCGAAGTCAAAGCCTCGGTCGGGCATATCCGGGACCTGCCGGTCAACCGTTTGGGCGTGGACGTGAGCCGGGAGTTCTCTCCCGAATACGTAACCATACCCGGCAAACAGAAAATAATCGCCGATCTCAAGAAGGCGGCCCAGGACAAGGAAACCATATACCTCGGTCCAGACCCGGACCGGGAAGGCGAAGCCATTGCCTGGCATATCGCCGAGTCGCTCAAGGCCAAGGGCCGCCGCTTCGCCCGAGTGCTTTTTCACGAATTGACGCCCCAGGCCATCCGCCGGGCTTTATCCAATCCCGAACAGCTTTCGGTTTCGCTTTTCGAGTCCCAGCAGGCCCGCCGCGTCCTGGATCGCCTGGTGGGGTACAGCCTGTCCCCCCTGTTGTGGGAGAAAGTGAAAAGAGGACTCTCCGCCGGCCGCGTCCAATCCGTGGCTTTGAGAATTCTGACCGACCGGGAAAGGGAGATATTCGCCTTCAAGCCGGAAGAATACTGGAGCGTGACCGCCTGGCTCCTGGCCGACACTCAGGAGTTCCAGGCGCGCTTGTATAAAAAGGACGGGCGGAAGATCGAGATCAAGACCGGTTCGGAAGCCGAGCAAGTGGTGGCCGACTGCCGGAATGAGCCTTTCACGGTCCAAAGCGTGGTCAGCCGGGAACGGAAGAGACAGCCTCTGCCGGCCTTCACCACCAGCCAGCTCCAGCAGGCCGCCTTCAACCGTCTGAAACTTACGCCGGCCCGGACCATGAGCCTGGCCCAGCAGTTGTATGAAGGCGTGGATGTCGGTCCGGAAGGCTCGGTAGGCCTCATCACTTATATGCGTACGGACTCGGTCCGGGTGTCCGACGCGGCCCTGGTCGAAGCCCGCCAGGCGATAACGCAACTGTACGGCGCCCAGTACCTGCCGGATCAACCGGTTCATTACCGGAACAAGAAAGGCGTCCAGGACGCCCACGAAGCCATCCGTCCCACCTCGGCCGCCCGCACTCCCGAAGAGGTTAAAAAGCACCTCACCGGCCCGTTGTTGGCCTTGTATGACTTGATCTGGAGACGGTTCATGGCCAGCCAGATGCAGCCGGCTCTTATTGACCAGACCACGGCGGACCTCCAGGCCGGCCCTTACCTCTTCCGGGCCACCGGCGCCGTGGTCAGGTTCAAGGGCTTTCTGGAAGCCTATGATCCCAACGGGCAGGATGACCGGGAGATTCTTCCTCCTCTTAAAGAAGGACAAGCTCTTGCTCTCAAGGACCTGCAGCCTAAGCAGCACTTCACCCAGCCGCCGCCCCGCTTCACCGAAGCCACGCTGGTCAAGGAACTCGAGGAAAACGGCATCGGCCGGCCCAGCACCTACGCCAGCATCATCTCCACGCTGAAAGACAAGGAGTACATCGAGTCCAAGAAGGGGCAGATCAGACCCACCGAGTTGGGCTTCATAGTCAGCGACCTTCTGGTCTCTCATTTCCCCAGAATCATGGGCGTGGAATTCACGGCCGGCCTGGAGAACGAGCTGGATGAAATCGAGGAAGGCCGGACCGACTGGCGCACGGTGCTGGCCCAGTTCTACGGTCCCTTTGAAAGCGACGTGGCCAGAGCCCAGGAAGCCATGCTCTCCCTGAAACGGGATGGACTTAAAACCGACCTCAAATGCGATAAATGCGGGTCGGACATGGTCATCAAGTACGGCCGCAACGGCCCCTTCCTTTCCTGCAGCCGATATCCCGAGTGCCAAAACGCCCTGGACTTCAGCCGCGACGAGAAGGGCCGCCTGGTGCCGGTGAAACGCGAGACCCCGGTGACGGAGGAAATCTGCGACAAATGCGGCCGGCCCATGACCGTGAAGAACGGCAAGTACGGTCGCTTCCTGGCCTGCACCGGCTATCCTGACTGCAAGAATACCCGGCCCCTGAACGGCCAGTCTCCGAACGATGAACCGGCCGTGCCGGCCGGCTACGAAAAATGCGACCGGTGCGGGTCCGATATGACCGTACGCCGCAGCCGCCAGGGCAGCCTCTTCCTGGCCTGCACCAACTACCCTAAATGCAAGAACACCAAGCCCTTCCCCACCGGCGTCAAGTGTCCCAACCGAAACTGCACCGGCGAACTGGCGGAAAGATCATCGGCCAAGGGTATCTTCTACGGTTGCACGAACTATCCCAAATGCCGCTACACTCTGCGCCACAAGCCGGTGAATCGATCCTGTCCCCAGTGCGGTTTCAAGTTCCTGCTGGAGACCAGCGGTAAGAACGGCGACAAGAAAATCCTGAAATGCCCCAATAAGAAATGCGACTTCAGCCAGGAACTCGACCAGGACGCCGAGAACCGGCCCTGAAAAGGAAATCCTTCCCTGAACGTCCTGGGAGCATCCGGACCCGACATCGGGGCGCTCGGCCGTGCGCCTCTTATCCCTGAGAGTCTTGGAAGCCGCCCCTTGTCTCTGGCCCTTTAAACTTATATCATCTCGGATATGGAACGCCCTTCGGTCATGGTCATCGGAGGAGGTCTGGCCGGTTGTGAAGCCGTCTGGCGGCTGGCCCGGGCCGGACTGGCGGTTGACCTTTATGAAATGAAACCGACCGTGTTTTCACCAGCCCACGTTTCGCCTCTCCTGGCCGAACTGGTCTGCTCCAATTCCTTCCGCTCCAACGACCTGCATTCGGCCGTGGGCTTGTTGAAAGAGGAGATGAGGCGCCTGGGGTCGCTTTTAATGCGCGCCGCGGAAGAATGCCGGGTGCCGGCCGGCAAGGCCCTGGCCGTGGACCGGGAGAAGTTTGCCGCCCTGGTCACGTCTCGAGTGGCAACATTGCCTGGGGTGAGGCTGATCAGGAAGGAAGTGACCGAACTCGATCCTGATCGTCTCACCATCCTGGCCACCGGGCCGCTGACTTCCGAGTCAATGAACCGCGGCCTGGCCGCCTTGATCGGAAGCCAACATCTTTATTTCTATGACGCCATCGCCCCGATAGTCGCCTCCGATTCGATTGACCACAGCCGGACCTTCCGGGCTTCGAGGTATGACGATTCAGGAGAGGGCGACTACGTCAATTGCCCCCTGTCCGAAGAGGAATATAAAGCCTTTTATCGAGCCCTGATCGCCGCGGACCAGACGCCGTCCCGCGCTTTCGAAGAACCCAAGTATTTCGAAGGCTGTCTGCCCCTCGAGGTCATGGCCCAACGGGGTGAACGAACCCTGACCTTCGGCCCCCTGAAACCGGTGGGCCTGGTCGATCCCCGCACCGGCCTAAGACCTTACGCCGTGGTCCAACTGCGCCGGGAAAACGAGGCCGGTACGCTATACAACCTGGTGGGGTTCCAGACCAGGCTCACCCGCTCGGCCCAGGACCGCGTCTTCCGCCTCATTCCCGGCCTGGAACGGGCCGAGTTCGTCCGCTGGGGCAGCGTTCATCGCAATACCTTCATCCACGGCCCGTCACACCTGACCAGGCATCTGAATCTCAAGAGCCACCCGCTGATTTTTTTAGCCGGACAGATAACCGGCGTGGAAGGGTACGTCGAGTCGGCGGCCATGGGTCTGCTGGCCGGCGAGAATGCGGCCAGGACAACCCGGGGGGAACTCCTGGCCGCCCCGCCGCCCACAACCGCTGTTGGAGCCTTGGTCTCGCATCTGGTTGACCAGACCGAAAGGGTTTTTCAACCGACCAACGTCAATTTCGGCCTGATGCCGCCGGCGCCGCCGGATGTCCGAAAAGGCGACCGTCCGGCCTACTATGCGCGACGCGCCTTGGAAGACCTGGAGGCTTGGATGGCTGAGGTGGGTTATGACGCTTAGACGGCTGTATATAATAATGATGGTCTGTGTTCCGGCCCTGGGATTGGCCTGTGGCCAGGGACGTCCATTCAGGAACCATCACCCTTTGATCGCCGACACCTTCAGGCCGGCGGTCGTGGGGGAAATAAGCGGGCCATACGGGCCAACCTTGGCCCTGACCCTGGCCGACCGGTTGGCCCGGACTCCTGGACTAATGTCTAGTGGCAAAGACCAGGGCCGGGTGATCATCAGCGGCCGGACCGAATACGTTTTGAAGGAAATATCGGGCCGGGATTTGGTCCATAGGGAAAAGGACACCGGCCGGAAGGAAACGGCGACGCGGTGGGACCCGTTGCTGGAGCGGGATATCAAAGCGACCAGACCGGTGGTGCAAACCGAGGTCGAGGAAGTCTCCTTTGTCTGGCGGGAAGCGTCCCTTAAAACAACCTTTTACCTGGCTGACGCCCAGGGGCGGGAGCTGGACGGTCCGAAGACGCTGACGGTCAATTTATCCGAAAAATACGGCGGGATGAATGAATACAATCCGAAAGGACCTCGGCTGGCCTCGTTGCCATCCCAGGAGGAAACCGCGGCGGCCCTGGTCAAGGAAACGGCAGCCAGGCTGATACGGATAATAAGCCCTTACGCGACCCGGTTCGATAACCTCCTGGATGAGGGAGTTGACGTCTTTGGAGAAGACATTATTCTACCGGGCGTGGAATCGGCCAGGAGCGGGCAATGGGAAGAAGCCATGAAGACCTGGCAGGAAATTTTGGCCCAGAACCCTGATCATCCCAGCGCCCTGTACAACCTCGGTCTGGCTTACGAGCGCCGGAGTGGCCAGGACAACCTGGTCCGGGCCAGGGAACTTTTTACCCGGGCGACCAGGTTCGGCAACAACCCTCTGTATCGTGAAGCCCTGACCCGGGCTACCCTGGCCCTGAGGCAAGCGGAAAACAGTCAATAAGCGGTTCACCAGTCAGAGGCGTCCCCTGGCTATAACCGGACGGATTCCCATCAACAGGAGGATTCGATCATGGAGTTAAAAGGAAAGAAAGTCATCATTCCCGCCGAAGAAATGTACAACGAATTCGAGCTTTGGTATCCGTACTACCGGCTGAAGGAAGCCGGGGCCGGGGTCACGGTAGTCGGAACCGGCCGGGAAAAGACTTTCAAGAGCAAGGTCGGTCTGCCGGTGACCGTGGACGCCGATATTGACCAAATCAAGGCGGCGGACTACGACGGCATCGTCATCCCGGGCGGATATGCGCCGGATTTCATGCGCCGATCTCCGGCCATGGTCAAGTTGGTCAGGGACCTTAACGAACAGGGCAAGGTCGTGGCCGCCATCTGCCACGCCGGCTGGATGCTGACTTCGGCCGACATAGTCCGGGGCCGGACCTTGACCAGTTTCTTCGCCATCAAGGACGATCTGGTGCACGCCGGCGCCATTTGGGTGGATCAGGAAGTAGTAGTGGATGGCAACCTTATCACCAGCCGCAAACCGGACGATCTACCGGCCTTTATGAAGGCGGTGCTCGCCGCCTTGGGCCAGGGCTGAACCGGACTGGTGATGCCTTGACCGGAGAGGACCATTGGGCGGGCCGAAGGCCCGCTTTAAGGTTCTTTCCCTTTTTCGGGCCGGCGGGCTTACTTCAACCCAGTGGTCAACCGATAGACCCAGTTTAGAATAACCGCCAGACCCACCAGACAGGCCCAAAGTCCGGGTCGTCCCGTCAACCCGGCGTAAGGTCCCGGTTTCCCCTGCCGGCCGGTCAGGAGTTCCACACCGGACCAGACCAGAATCAGAACAGCCGCCAGAAAGATCGCCACGGCCAAGGGACAGTTGCTCCCAGCCCAAACCCAATCTCCTCGAGCCAGGGCCAGGAAGGATCGTGTCAGTCCGCAGAAGGGGCAAGGTAGTCCGGTCCAAGACAGGAAAAGACAGATATCCTGGGGCAGGCGCTCAACCGGCAGGTAACCGGCCAGTATCAAAGGCAGGCCCGCCGCCAGGATCAAGGGACCGCGGCCTCTGATTATCCGAAGGTCGTCGTCCTTCACCAATGGATTCAAGGAACCAAACTCCGACCTTACGGCGGAACCGCGAGTATAGGAGAAGATATGGCCGGTCCGTGAAAGATCGGACCGGTGGTTCGGGCGTTGAAGACCGAAAATACAACCTCAGTTACCGCCGCCCCCAAGCACCTGCCGATAAGCCACCGTCACCATGCAGAACTGCAGCGGGAGAGTCAAGATGATGCCGATACCGCAAAGAATGGACCCGATCCCGCCGATAATGGCGGCCAGGGCGCCGAAGCCCAGGAACGGCCAGAGATTGCCTTTTACCACCTGGATGCTTTCCATGGAGGCCGGCCAGAAGCCCAGACCTTTTTCCACTATCAGGAACATGGCGAACATGAGCAGGGCGCTCAGGCCCAGGCCCAGGGCCAGGGAAGCCAATTGGCCCAGGATGGGTATAATGTTCAGGATCATGGAACAGACCAGGCCTATCAGGCCCCAGACCAGGAAGAAAAGGAAAGTGTTGAGGAAATAACCGAAACCCTTGAAGAGGTCGCCGACCGTTGGTTTGGGAAGTTTCTTGTCGTGCAGGGCCAGGGTGATCATGGCCATTCCGGCCATCATGGGGCCGAGCAGAATGCCGAGGGTGACGGCGGACAACAGAACCGCCACCAGCGCGGCCACAACCAGCAACCCGAAATTCTCCTTGTAAAGACTGAAACCTTCCTGAAGCCATTCATTGAACTTCACTTCGGTCGTATTCATTTCGAACCTCCTTCTTGACTTCCAGATGGATGATCTGCTCCCAAGCTGTTCCCTAGTCAAGTACCGCTCAGGCCGGCCGACCAGATTCGTTACCTCCTTAGCCCAAAGAGTATCGCCTCATCCGACCCGTTCCGATCCTCTCCCTATGGAGACATCGCCACTGTGTGTCTCGTCCAGACCGAGGCCTCATCTCCGCCTTGTTCCGGTTCGGAGTTCGCGATCTCCAGTTCCCTGCCGGCGCCCTCAGCCCGATTGACTTTAAACGACATATATATTACTACCAGCGAGGCGGCTAGGCCAGAAAAATCAGAGGACGGTTCTTTTCAGATGGCCAATGTGGTTGTGATTGGGACCCAGTGGGGCGATGAAGGCAAAGGCAAGATCGTGGATTTGTTCAGCCGCGACGCCTCGGTGGTGGTTCGTTTTCAGGGCGGCAACAACGCCGGCCATACGCTGGTGGTGCGCGGTGAAAAGTTCATCGTGCATCTGATCCCTTCAGGAATCCTGCATCCTGGTAAAAAGAGCCTCATCGGAAATGGAGTGGTGGTGGACCCCGACGTCCTGATCAAGGAAATCGAGGGTTTGACCAGCCGGGGCGTGAAAGTCAGCCCCAAGAACCTTTTCCTGAGCGAAAGAGCCCATTTGATCATGCCCTATCACCAGGCTTTGGACGTGGCTAGGGAATCCAGGCGTGGCGACGGAAAGATCGGCACCACCGGCCGCGGCATAGGTCCTTGCTACGAAGACAAAGTGGCCCGAGTCGGCATACGAGCCCTGGACCTGTTGGACCGCCGGAGTTTCTTGGCCAAGGTGGAAAGCAACCTGGAAGAGAAAAATTTTTTGTTGAAGAAGTATTACCGGACCAAGCCCATCAGCCTGGAGGTGATCGCCGACAAGGCCGCCCGCTGGTCTGAAATCTTGAGCCCATATATCGCCGACCTTACCGGCCTGATCGCCCGGGCCGCGGCCCGGGGACAAAACATCCTGTTCGAAGGCGCCCAGGGCACGCATCTCGACGTGGATCACGGCACTTATCCTTACGTGACCAGTTCGAACCCGGTGGCCGGAACTGTATGCGCCGGCGCCGGCCTGGCGCCTGGAAAGCTGGATGCGGTGATCGGACTGGTCAAGGCTTATACTACTCGAGTGGGCGCCGGACCCTTTCCGACCGAACTGACCGACGAAACCGGCCAACGGCTGCGCGAAGCGGGCGGAGAATACGGTTCGACCACGGGGCGTCCCAGGCGTTGCGGCTGGCTGGACGCCGTGGTCCTGCGCGCGAGCATCCTTCTGTCCGGTATAGATTATCTGGCCTTGACCAAGCTGGACGTCCTGACCGGCCTGGAAGAAGTCAAAATATGCACGGCCTATGAACTCGACGGCCGGAAAATCAATCACCTTCCGGCCGATCCGATCGTCTTGGCCCGTTGCCGGCCCGTATATGAGACTCTGCCGGGCTGGAGTAAAGACTTGAGCCAAGTCCGGAAACTGGCCGATCTGCCCCGCCCGGTCAGGCGCTACCTGGATCGAATAGTTAAATTGACCGGCGTAAAATTGGGCTTGGTTTCAGTGGGTCCGGATAGGGAAAGCACCATCTTGCTGGACAATCCCTTTCAGAGGAACACGCGGGATTGACCGGAAGGCGGCCCCTCCTTTCGGGTCGGGATTGCTTGTCGGCCTCGCTTCAAAAGGCCGATCCAGGACCGACCTGAAATTAGCTTATCCATAACGCCGGCGGCCGATAATACGATGAGGCGGCCCCGCGGGACCACCTCATCGTTTATTAGCCGGGGATATGATCCTTCGCCGGAGGGCTATTCGCCCCCTGAATGAACCGGTTTGAGAACCAGACCGGCCTTGGTGCGACGGACGATAAAAGCGTCATTCACCCTGAAGCCTAATTCCGCCATCAAAGTCCGGGACAGCGCCAGGCTGCCTCTTTTGCTAATAGTGACTTCGCCCAGAATGATCTTGGCCGCCTCCAGGCCGCTGGATTCACCTTTTCTGGCCCGACCACGACGGCGCCTTGGAATCGACTGGGGGCTTTCCAGACCGTAACTGTCCATTATTTCCCGGCTCACCAGCCCCGACTCAACCGCTTCAATCACTTTGGCCGCGTCTACTTTTCTTCTTCTGGCCATTTTGTGCGTTCCCCCTAAACTCTCTCGCGCTTAATTCCAAGACTTGATCCGGAAGGTATGATTAAACTTAACCTTTCTTGCTCAAGCTGTCAAGATAGTACATTATTCTATAACGAGTCTTTCCTCGTTTTTTTGTTTTTTCCGGGACGATTATTATCGAGATATGAAATCTGAACCAGGTGATTATGTTCCAGTCGAGATCAATTTTATAACGGAACGGACCCCCTGGCCTGGTTAAGAGGCATCATAGAGGGAGCGATCAGGGAGGGACAAACAGGAGCGATTCAGGCCGGTGCAGGCCTGGACGCGGACTTTCCGTCCAGGCTTGGGCCGGCGTCAGGAATCTATTATGGCCAGAGCATCTTCTCGGTAGGAGTCCATTATGTAGGGCAGGTTGGTTACCCGGGCCGCCTCCCTGGTCAAGGCGGCCAGGTCCCGACGGGACATCAGATTGACGCGCCATTTCCTGGCGCCGGCCATAAGCTGCTGCAGGCCGACCCGCAATTTTTCGCAGACACTGTAAACACCGATGGCCCCCAGAGGGAAGTTGTCCACCTCCGAACCGTACTGGGCCCGCAGTTCTTCGTAGCAGACGAAAATTTCCTCCTTGGAGCTTCCGTATTCCGAGACGGTCTTGGGCAGACCGCCGTCCTCGCCTTTGAGCCAGCGGCCGATGTTCTTTCCGACCATGCCCGGGATCATCAGTGCCCGGCCCAGGCAGACGGCCTTACAGTAAGGCGCGCCCAGGGACAAGGCTTTGAAGATATGATCTTCCGTGGAGAAGCCGCCGGCGAAAGCGATGTCTGGAACCCAGTACCCTCGTTGAGCCAGACGCAGGCAGAGTTCATAAGCCATGGAATGAAGGTAGAGGGAAGGTACGCCCCATTCGGTCATCATCCGCCAGGGACTCATGCCCGTGCCACCGGGAGAGCCGTCTATGGTCAAAAGGTCAATCTTGGCTTCGCTGGACCAGCGTATGGCCATGGCCAGTTCCCGCATGGGATAGGCGCCGGTTTTCAAGGTGACCCTCTTGGCCCCCAACTTGCGGATGCGGTCCACTTCCCGGAGGAACTCTTCCTGATTCAAGAAGCCCACGCGGGAGTGGCGTTCGAATTGTTTGGTGGCGCCTCGCTGATAGGAGGCCTGGACGGCCGGGTCCACGGGATCCGGCGTGACGATATAACCCCTCTGTTTTAGGTCCAAGGCTCGTTCCAGAGAGTCCACTTTAATTTCTCCGCCGATGCACTTGGCGCCCTGACCCCACTTGAGTTCGATCGTCTCCACGCCCAATTTTTCCAAGACATATTCGGCCACGCCCAATCGGGTGTCCTCCACGTTCATCTGCACGATTATGTCCCCGTAGCTTTCCTGGTATCGCCGGTACTGCTCGACCCTACGGTGCATTTCCGGCGATTCCTTGACTCGACCGTCGGGCTTGCGCTCCAAGGCCGTATCAATGCCGCATACGTTTTCGCCGCAGACTATGGTAATGCCGCTTATAGCCGCGCCGACCGCGAAATGCTCCCAGTTTCTACGGGCCACATCAGTGCTGCCCAGAGCGCCGGTGAAGACCGGAAGCTTCATTTTGACCTTGTTGGTGGTTCCATATATGGTTTCCGTGTTCACGTTCGGAAATGTAGCTTGGTCTGAATCGGCTTCCATGCCCCAGGCGCCGAGGGCGTAACCCATGATGTTCAAGTGGGAGTAGTCCACCGGGTAGTTCTTGTCATTGCCCGCGGTGATCGTGCCGAAAGGGCCCGGATAAAGCAGTTCCCGGCTGCGGAAAGTGGCCTTGAACAGATCGCAGTTGCCTCGGCAACCGTCCAGGCACCGGCTGCAAAGACCGGATTGAGGGGAGACACTGTGGGAACGATTGACGGATTGGAGAGCGTCGTTGGCGTTGGGACGTTGCAGGTTCATCGCTGATGCTCCTCCTTTGGTTTTGAGTAGCAAAAGGGCGCCTTCTCCTGGTCGGGGGAAGACGCCGTTTTCTTGGGCCGAGACTGGTTCAAGGCATGCCTGTCTGCCCTTGTTTCAATTAATCTGATCATCCATGAGGACTCGAGCCGCGCTGGTCAGCGTATTTTAAACCAGAGCAGGCTGGCCGGCTCTGATCCGGGATTATGCCAGCCGCTCGGGGTCTCGGTGGTCAAGTAGATGAACTTTCCCGCCTCGATCGCCACCGTTTGGCCTTGCAACCTTGTCTCCAATCGGCCGCCCAGCAAATACCCGAATTCCTCTCCTTTATGAGTGAAAAAGTGGGCCGGCAAGCTCTGCCCTGGATTGATTTCGATCAGATAAGGTTCGATCTTGACGTCCAGGTCGAGGGGAATCAGGCGGCGGGCCCGGCCGTTATCTTCTTTCATGGCCGTGAGTCTGGTTTCAATGGCCTCCTCCGGGGAAAAGACGAACTGCCGGCGGCCGCTGCTTTGACCGCGCAGAAGCGAGCCGACGTCCACGGTGAGTATTTCGGCCATTTTCAAGAGCGCCGGCAGGGATGGATAGATCAGGTTGCTTTCCACCTGGGAGATGGTGCTGGGGGTGACGCCGACCAGCCTGGCCAGTTCGGTCTGGGACAGGCCCTTGCGGACCCTCAGGTCCTTCAGCCGGAAGCCCAGTTCCAGCCCTCCGGTGGCTCGTTTATCCGCGCCAAAGGTAATGGTCCCACCCCTGACCCAATAAGCCTGGGGCTTCTGCAGGAGGGGGAAGTCGCGTTTATCGGCCTTGAGGATGGTCAGAGTGGTTGTGCCCCTCTTGATGGCCAGGTCAATGACCACCTGGGCGAGCTGGCTCAAATGGGCCTTGAGCCGGGCGGAATGGGCTTTCTTTTCCATTATCCAGTAGGCGATGGCTTCCAGTTCATACAGACGGGGGCAGGAATGGGAGTAGAAGCTTATAAGCTGGTCCTCGCCGCCCCAGATCTCTTGCATCCCGGTCAGGCTTTCGAAAATCAGTCGCACGTCGCCTTTCAGGCCTGAGTGGACGCCGTATAAGATTTCCGTCACCCTGGCCATGTCCTTGGGTTGTTCGACCTTGAGGACCCGACAGGTGGTCCCGATCGGCGTTTGATCATAGAATTTGGCAAAAACCGGCGAAGAACCGCCTTTGCCACAGGTAAAGCAGTCCAGAACAATCAGATTGGGATACACGGCCAAGGCGCCCAGGCGGTCCAGAAGGGTTCGGGGCGGCCGGTCGAAACTGACGTAAATGACGGGCTTGTCTTCGGCCATCGAGGCTTCCAGAAAATTGAGGCCGAATAGCCAGGCCAGGCTGCCGGCGTCGTCATACCATATTACGTTATCGCCCAGATAAAGCCCTTCCAATAGTTGATCCAGGTGAGCCACGCCGGAGGTCATTCTTGTTTTGGCCATAATTGTTACTCCCGGCCGAAAGGATGAAAAACCGCATCCGACCGGATTGGATTCAATAGTTATCATAATCGCTTTCGCGAAGCAAACCAGTCGCTGTAATCGGCGACCTGGACAAGAACGGGACTGGTATGTTATTTGAACAGAAAAGTTTCCTGGCGGCCCGTTGAATCCAATCCGGAGGTTTTGGCATGAAAGTCTCCTGCCCTCATTGTAATTTCTCCAAGGAAATCGACACGGCCCAGATTCCTGACGGCGCCAAGTACGCCACCTGCCCCAAATGCCATCAAAAGTTTCCTTTATCGAGAGAACAGGCGCCGGCCGCCGCCTCACCTCGGTCGGCGCAAGGGCCTCGAGGAGAGTCGACCACCATCCCATCTCTTCCTCCAAGTCCAGACTCGTCCGACATCGTGCTTCCTCAGGTCGAATCATCCGACGCCGGCCTGGAAGGTTTGGAAGAAACCCGGGCGGAGGAGGCCCCCGGCCCGCCGCCGCTGCCTTCTCGGGGTCTGGCCGCGCCGGACCAGGGGATGCCCTGGCTTGGCGCGGCCCGGGGGATACCCTGGGAACAAAGGCCAGGTTCATTTTTCGGGGACCTGTGGGCCAACACCAGGCAGGTCCTTTTCAGTCCGGGCCGTTTTTTCACCGCCCTGCCCGTCACCGGCGGATACAAGGCGCCGCTCCTGTACAGCATCATCATCGGCACCTTGGGCCTGGTCTTTTATTACTTCTGGTACCTGCTCATGGTCTTGGTTACCGGGACCATCTCGGATCAGATGCCGGACTTGCCCATGCCCATAATGTTGGGTATATTCGCCGGCCTGCTGATAATCACTCCGATTATCCTGATCCTGGGCCTTTACATCGGCGCGGCCATCTTGCACGTGTTGCTGATGATCGTTCGAGGAGCGGACGGCGGGTACGAAGCCACCTTCAGGGTAATGGCCTACTCGACCGCGGCCCAGATATTCAATCTCGTGCCTTTCCTGGGCGGGATGGTCAGCGGCATTTATGCTTTGGTCCTGATGATCATCGGCCTGCCCAAGGCTCACCAAACCACTGTGGGCCGGGTCCTGGTGGCCATCCTGGTCATACCCATCGGGTTCATAATGCTATTGGCCATCCTGGGTGTGGTTCTGGCCCTGGTGCTGGCCCGGGTTTGAGCGGTTTTCAAGGTGATGAAAGCCGGGGGCGGGGCCGCGTTTTCCGCGACCGCCTCAATCAGGGGAGGTGAACCGCCCCCCGGCCGGACCTATTACTTCTCCTCCAGCCAGATCAGGTCATAATTCCGGGAGCCCAGGCCGATCTTTTCTCCCCAGTCCAGTTGGATATCCCAATCAACTTGAGGATAAACGCCTTTGACCTTATCTTCGCCCGGACCGATGTTGCCGGTAATACGGGTGTTGGGTAGAGCCGGTTCCTGGTTAACCAAGTCCACGCCGGCCTGATCGATGGCGATGGGGTCGGTGGAAGCCAGCAGCCCAATATCCCGGACGAGAGGCGAATCCGCATGGGCATAACAATCGCAGGCCGGGGAAATCTGGGTCAGGAAATTGACGAAGAAGGCCTTGCCTTTCTTGTTGTGAAGCACCGCCGCCGTGTATTCCACCATGCGTTTCATGAAGATCGGGATGGAGGCGGCCCATTGGATATGGATGGCCTGCTGGAGGCAGACCAGGATGCATTCCGCGCAGCCCACGCACTTGGTTGGTTCGATTCTGGCTTTCATCTTACCGTTTTCCTCATACAGGGCGATGGCCGACTGGGCGCAGTGATCCACGCAGTCGCCGCAGCCCAGGCAGCGCTTGGCCGAGACCTTGGGCGAGATGCCGGAATGCTGAAAGAGCTTGCCCCGCCGGGAAGCGCAGCCCATGCCCACGTTCTTGATGGTTCCACCGAAGCCGGCCACTTCGTGCAGCTTGAAATGAGCCAGGCTGATCAACGCGTCGGCCTCGAAAACGTCGGCGCCGATATAGGCCGTCTGAACGTGTTCCATGTTGATATTGACTTCGGCATAGGACGTGCCTTTCAGTCCATCGGCCATTATCAGAGGGGCGCCCACCACGGCGTAGGCAAACCCGTTTTCAATGGCGGTCTTCAAATGTTGGGCCGAATTAGACCTGGTGCCGACGTACAGGGTGTTGGCGTCGGTCAGGAAGGGAATGGCTTTCAGGGCCACAACCGCGTCCACGACTTGGCGGACATAAATCGGCCGGATAAAGGCCGTATTACCCCTCTCGCCGAAATGCAGTTTGATGGCCGTCAGGTCCCGGGCATTTATACCCTGACTTAGGTCCAGGGTTTGCAACAGCCGGCCAAGTTTCTGGAGCATGTTTTCCTTTACCGAAGCGCGGGTCGTACAAGCAAATACTTGGCTTTTCATCGTCCGGTCCTCCAAGCTGGTATGGTTTCACCCTCACCTCAGCCCCGCTGTCAGTCCCGTCAGGCGTAGAACTGGTAGCGGGACCTGACGACGGATTTTCGATCAATCCGTCATTATTAGCCTTTTTAAATAAAGATTTACAGGCCGTCATTAGCACAGCCGAGGGAACAGTCCAATTATTATTTTGATGGAGGCATAAAGACCAGAGGGCAGACTCAGAGCCGGGGGATAATCATCCGGCTTGGCTTGGAGTGAATTCAAATAGTTCCGTCTCTCGGCCAGCTCGGCTCGACTTACTTCGGCGAGTCCGGTCCAGCCCAAGTCAGGACGACCTGAGAAAAGCAGAAGGCTTAGCCCGTTTACAGGCCCGGGCTAATCAATCTCTTCGGTTGGATAGGCTTTTTCCGGCCCAGCTTTAGTAGTGGGGCTAGGCAACGGTCCCATATGTAGGGCCGTAGGAGACCACTTCGGCTAAGGCTAAAAAAATCTTGACAAAAACGCGCTCTATGGGCATAGATAGCCTATATTTTTGACTAATTTGCGGGCGCTGGCCGGAAAGGAGACGGTTGCATGGCCGTTACCAAGGAAAAGATCATCACGGATGTCTATGAAAAGACGGGTTTGAGCAAGAGCCGGTCCCGCGACGTGGTGGAGAATCTGCTGGAAGTACTTAAGGATACGTTGGCCAAGGAGGAAAACATCCTCATCAGCGGCTTCGGGAAATTCGTGGTCAAACACAAGAGACCCCGCCGAGGTCGCAACCCCCAGACCAAACAAGACCTGCAACTCAGGGCCCGCAAAGTGGTGGTTTTTAAGACTTCTGGCGTTCTACGCCGAAAGATAAACGCCGGTCTGGGACCGGAAGAGGACACATCATCGGATTGAACCGTCTCCCAGCAGTTGAAACAGGATTCACTCCTTCGGTCTTTTAGCGGGCCACGACAAAGCAATCCCGGAAACCATGCGACTCCAGACGGGTTTGGAGGTCCCTAGCCCTTTCCAGGTTAGGTTCATCCGCCACCTGGACCCGGTAAAACACCGCGTCTCCGCGGTCAAAGGCCACGATATTGACCGGACCGAACACCCGACCCAGTTTTTCCATCAGATTACGCGCGTTCTCCTGGTTCTTGAACGAACCCACTTGAATGGCAAAACGTCCTTCCGTATAATTATCCGGCTGGACCAGGACCGTGGTCGGCCGGCCGTTCACGATTCTTTCCTCGGCCGTGCCCAGAGCCTCGATCCGGACCTGCGCCGTGCCGGCTTCGGCCATGCCCAGTTCCCTGGCCCCGGTGAAACTCAGGTCAATGATCCTGCCTCGGACAAAAGGTCCCCGGTCATTGATCCGGACGGTCACGTCCCTATGATTCTCCAGGTTGATCACCTTAACCCAGGTGTTCAGGGGCAGGGTCTTGTGGGCCGCGGTGAGATCATACATATTGTATCTTTCGCCGCTAGATGTTTTCCGGCCATGAAAATCGCGACCGTACCAGGAAGCGTCGCCCTCCTCGCTGTATCCTTTGGCCGAAGCCAGGATATAATACCGCTGTCCGTTGATAACATAGGATTTTCCGGACCGCGGGTAGGTTGCTTCCGGCCTGGGCCGCGAAGGCGTGGGCCGAGAGGTTCCGCAACCAGCCAGGATGATGTTTAGAACGGCCAGCAGGGCTACGGCGCCCCAAAGTGTACCGCTTCTTGACTTGGAACCGAACATGGTCTCCCCTTTCGATTCGATCCATTTTATCAATGCGACCGCCGACTTGTCCAGTACAACCTGACTCAGACCACTTTCTTGTCTTGCCTGTCTTCACCAAGGCTAATGGTTATGATATCGTCTGGATGACGACAGCGAACGATCACCGTCCGCGGATAGACAAGTCTGGACCTGATGAAACTTTGGTTGTATCGTTTTCGACGCTGGCAAAGATATCGGCGCGCGCGGGGCCTGGAGCTGCCGGAGGTCCTTCAACGTCACGTCAAGGCCGCGGCCGGGATCGAATTAGCCCGGCCGGTGGATAAAACCCGCTTCGTGGTATTTGACACGGAAATGACCGGGCTGCAACCGGATGACCGCCTGCTCTCACTAGGCGCGCTCCGCGTGGAATCCGGCCGGCTGAACCTGGGCGACGGCTTCCATGAAATACTTGACCCGAACCGCGGCATCCCGCCTTCTTCGGTCCTGATTCACCATATTGTCCCGGACATGACCGCCGGCCGGCCCGATTCGGCTCAGGCCCTGCCTGGCTTTCTCGAATATATCGCGGGCGACATCCTGGTGGCCCACAACGCCCGCTACGATCTGGAGTTCATCAACCGGGAGATGATCAGGCATTTTGGCCTACCCTTGCTGAACCCGGTTGTGGACGTGTGGCGGCTAAGCCGGACCAACAGCCAACTGCGCCGTAAATATTGCTTGCCTGGGGTCTTGGAAGATCATTCCTTGGATCAACTGGCCGCGGCTTACGGACTGGATGGCGAAGACCGCCATACCGCTTTCGGGGACGCCTTGGTGACCGGCCTGATATTCCTGAGGCTAATAAAGGCCTTGCAGCGTTTCGGTCTCTGGAAAACCCGGCACCTGCTTAAAGTGGCTGGAATTCACTGATACAAGGCTAACTCACGATGCGCCGCCGGTGGAGCACGAGCCAGCCTTGAGTCAAGAAAGGATTTTTAAATGGAAAAGGACGACCTTCGCCAACTGGCTTTTGATCTCGACGCGGATTTCTTCGGTGTGGCCGACCTGCACCCTTTCCGGGACTATCCTGTTCTGCCGCCCGGGCTGCTCGATCCCTATCAACGGGCCATCTCCCTGGGCGTGGCCCTGGCCCGCGACGTAATTGACGGCTTGGTGGACGGCCCGACCCCGCTCTATTCCCATCATTACTCCACGGTTAACGCCCACTTGGATCGAGTGGCCCTGCAACTGACCCGGGCCATTCAAAAGAAGGGGCGCCGCGCTTTGCCCATCCCCGCCTCCCAGACCTTGGACCAGGAAAAATGGATGGGCGCCATTTCCCACAAGGCCGTGGCCCGGATAGCCGGTCTCGGTTGGCAAGGCAAGAGCCTGCTTTTGGTCAACCCCGTGGTCGGTCCCAGACTGCGGTTGGTCACCATATTCACGGACCTCGAGCTGCCTTTCGATACGCCTCTGGCCAACCGTTGCGGTAAATGTGAAGAATGCGTGAAAGCCTGTCCGGCCGGGGCTATCAAGGGAAAACCTTTCGGCCAGGGTTACTCGGACCGATCCGAAGCCTGGGACGCCCAGGCCTGCACGGCTAAGCTGATCAACGACTTCGGCCGCCGGCCCGAGGTGACGCCCCTGATCTGCGGCCTGTGCATCAAAGCCTGTCCTTTCGGCCGGGGCCATAAGGAGTACTGATAAAGCCATAAATTTCAGAGGCCGCGGGTTCGTCCAGGCGGCCAAACCCTGGATGTGGCCTATCCTGGGGCGGCGTTACTGAAAACGGATAAGGAGGCGACGATGTCCGAACCACTCAGCCCCAGCGCGAGAAAAGTTCAGCTAACACTGGAAGAGGCGGGGTTCAGTTGTCTAGTGACCGAACTGCCGGCTTCAACCCGGACTTCCAAGGAAGCGGCGCGGGCCGTTGGCTGTGAAGTCGGACAGATCGCCAAGTCTCTGGTCTTCAGGGGACTCCATTCGAATTCTCCTCTCCTGGTTATAGCCAGCGGGGCAAACAGAGTGGACGAAAAGCGGCTTGGCGCCCTGGCCGGTGAGCCCGTGGGCAAGGCCGACGCCGAATTCGTCCGGACCCAGACGGGTTTTGCCATCGGCGGCATCCCGCCCCTGGGTCACGTAAAACCTCTAAAGACTATTATTGACGAAGACCTGCTATTATACAAAAGAATCTGGGCCGCCGCCGGCACGCCTCACGCCGTGTTCGAACTCGATCCCGCCGACCTGGAAAAAATGACCGGCGGCCGGGTCCGCCGCATCAAGAGTTAAAGCCTTTATCGTCCGGCGGCTTCATGTAGTCTAAGGAAGACGCCGCCTCGATCTTGAAGAAGACGGCGGGCCGGTCAGATCCCTAACCCGGGCCAGATAGATGAACCTGGAGACGACCAGGGCCAGGACGCCTTGGATCAGGCCGGTCCAGGCCAGGTCCAGGGTCGACGCCCCAGCCGGCTGAAATAGCCAACCTGTTCCGACCAGGGCGGCCAGGCCCGCCCCAAGCACCCAAAAGCTCTGGCGAAGACTCAGGGGCAGAAAAAAGGCGGTCAGAAATACGGCCACCAGAAAGGGAGTGAGTTCCCGCCGGCCCAAGGGTTCCAGGCCGGTCAAGAAGGCCGACCCTATAGTCATGGCCACCACGTAGACCAGGACCCGGAAATGGTGACGCGGATTTATTTCCCGAGCCGTGGCGGGCCGGTCAGATCGCATCAGATAACCGGCCGAGAACCCGATCATCATCAACCTGCCGCCGGCCAACAAGGCCCAGGTCAGAGTGGCGGTCTTGGCTTTGGACAAGTCCATGACCCACAATTCGGCGTAGATCAGGCCTATCAGACCCACGGCCAGAAGCTTGGCCAGTATGTTGATTTCCTGGACATTATGCCAAGTCAGCATCCGATTGATGTCATCTGGATAAAACCGACCAGTCCGATTCAGCCGGAATCTCAAGCCATGCTTTTGTTTTTCGGCTCCTCTGTCTTTCATAACCGCCTGCCTATACGTTTCTGACTTATTATATTCCAGACCTGGGACAAGACAACTTCTAACCGACAGCCAAGGTCAGGGTCAGGTTGTTATTAAAATCGCCTCCGTGGAATTTTTGTAGTGTTGACCTGCAACCGATAATCATGATAGGCAAACAACATGAATAAGGTATCGCTATTGCTGATTATTCTAACTTTAGCTTTCTGGCCGGCCCAGGAAGCCTTTTGCCAGGACCAACCCTGGACCGAAAAGATCAAACAGATACTGAATGACGGCGCCGTCCTGGTAACCGACCCAACCGGAAAACCTATCCTGTCCATCAACGCCGACAAAGCCATGGTGCCGGCTTCCACCTTGAAGTTGGTCGTGGCCGCGGCGGCCCTGGACTTTCTCGGACCCCAATACCGGTTCACCACGGAATTCCACCTTTCCGGAAACCAGGACCTCTACGTCATCGGCCGGGGAGATCCTTACTTGATCTCCGAGGAACTGGCGATTATAGCCAAGCGACTCAAGACCCAAGGTCTGACCCGGGTAAAGGATATACGTTTGGATAACAGCTTTTTCCTGCCCGGTTTAGTCCTCGATGGAACGGAAAAGTCCTTGCATCCCTATGACGCCTACAACGGCGCCCTGTGCGTCAATTTCAACACCATCTATCTTTACCTTTCACCTAAAGGATTGATCTCTTCGGCCGAACGCCAGACTCCTCTGACCGACCTGGGCAAACAACTGGCGGCCAAGACCAAGACCCGAGGCAAAGTCCGATTCAACCTGGCCGAAAACCCGGATATATGTCTCCAATACGCCGGTGAACTGCTCAAGGCTTTTCTGGTTAAAGCAGGCGTGGAAGTCAAGGGCCGGATTCTACCCGCGGAAAAGGATCCGGGTCCGATTCAGCTTTTCTATCGCCACCAATCCCGCCAGGACTTGCGGGAAATGGTGGCGCAGTTGTTGAAACATTCCAACAATTTCATGACTAACCAGATATTTCTGACCTTGGGCGCGGAAAAATACGGGGCGCCGGCCGATGAAATCAAGGCCCGGCGGGCCGTGGCAGATTACCTCACGACCAAAGGCATACCCACCTTTCATCTGGAAGAAGGGTCAGGACTTTCGCGCCGGACTAAAGTCTCCGCGGGTCAACTCGAAGCCATACTCAGGGAATTCAAGCCTTATCGCGGCCTGTTGACCTCTCGAGGCCGGACCTTTTTCAAAACGGGAACCTTGAAAGACGTCAAATCCATGGCCGGATACCTGGTTCCAACCCAAGGTGAACCCTTGAACTTCGTTATTCTGATGAACGGGGTCCAGGTATCCTACACGGCTCGAGACAAGATACTAGGCCTGCTGGAAGAAAACCTGCTCTAGCCTTTCAGCCCGAGCTGAAGCAATTTCTTAAGTATAATTATTTGTAATTAATCTAAATATTATTTTTAGCTCTTATTTTGCCGCCCGGATAAAAAAATTATTCAAGTTTTACTGTTTTTCGGCCGAAAAGTAATTCGACGTCAGATAACGCCGCGGCTTCGGCGCTAGCCGACGTAACCGGGAGTCAGGCCCCGGCCGTGGATCAGGCCGTGCCTTCGCGGCCGGCGCCTGTAAATAGACCGAACTTGGGAGACGGTTCGGCGGGAGATTTGGGATGTCAGCCAGGAAGAAAGGCCCGGCCTGACCGCCGTCACTTTTCCCGGCGGAGCAGGGTCATGGGGTCAAGTCCTTTCCCCGGCAGCCAGCCTGGATACTCCCCTTCCAATTTGGTCTTTCATGGTTTCCAGAGGCAAGACCGGGCGTCCGCCAGCCAATTCTGGATATCATCCTCGACCGAGAGCCAGCCCGGCCAAGTGATTACCCTAAGCCTAGGGTGAACGTATGAAGATACAGACCAATCTGACCGTGATCCAGGGCCAGAAACCCACGACTAGCCAGCGGACGGAAAGACCGGCGGTAGGCCAGACCTTCCATCTGAGTCCGGCGCCTCTCCAGCCTGCCGCCGAGACCGAGGACGTGGTTGAGATCGTCTCCCTGGAAAATCGTCGAGCCCTGACCGGTGTTCCGCCCCAGGACCTGGAGGCCGCGGAAAAGCTTCTCAGGAGGATAACCGAAGAGCTGGGGTGGATGTCCAGGAACGAAGCGCGCCAGGTGCATCGTCTGGAAGGTTTGGTCCAGTACTACCAGCCCTCATATTAAACCAGCGGCGGTTCAATCGGTTCCGCCGGAAAGAGAATGACCATGGACGATAAGGTCGGCGCTTTTGAGGCCGCTCGAAAGGTTCTGCTGGAACAGGCCAGGTCCCAGGCCCGCCGTTCGGTGGAACGGGAGAGGCTCCTGGCTGAAAAGAAAGCTGACGACGCGGCGACCCGGCAGCAGGAGATCGAAGCCGAACTGCGCCGGGAAGCCAGGTCAATATCACCGGCCCATACGGTAAGCAAGGTCGTCTGACCGGGATATAGCTTCTCCAGTCGAAAAGGCCAGAGTTTACGCCCCGGAACCGGCTGGTAAACCTTTAGGCGCTTTCCAGACCTCGGACGGCGGGGGCCATGATCCTTCAAGAGGCTCGCTGAAAAGTCACAATCTTGATAACCTCGTAAAAAGTCGTAAAACGACTTTTCACTCGGCGGGAGAGGGCTTCCCCTCCCCCGCCACTTGAAGTAAATTCAAGTGGTTCCACCCTCACCCCAGGCCGGGGCTTAATCGCCCTCGGCCTGATGACGGACTTTTTGCAAGTCCGTCAATCTTACCTTGCGCCCCTCTTAATGTTGACAGCCTGGTCCACCTCGGTTACCCTTCAATCCTGACGTCAAGATCCGGCCCTGGTCCGCGCCTCGGACCGCCGGGTCGTGAAGGATGGTCCGGCTCGATGATCCAGCCTAGCCGCCTGCCTCCTGGCCAATCCAGGCCGGCCCACGGGATGGAAGGATGAAAAAGGGATTGGACCCAGAGGCTCCAGGTCCGGCCGTCCAGGAAAACCCCGAGGATCAGTCCATTCTGGCGCGTTATCGCGGTGGGGATCGAGAGGCCATCCCGGACCTGGTGGAGCGTTACGCCTCGCGCCTTTTCAATTTCGGCTTGAGAATGTGCGGCAACACCCAGGACGCCCAGGACATGGTTCAGGACACCTTTCTGAACGTGCTTAGATATCTGCGCGGTTTCCGGGGAGAGACCAAGCTCAAGAACTGGCTTTATCGCCTGGCTTCGACCGCCTGCTGGCGCCGCCGACGCCGCGGTTATCGCCGCGACGGCGGCGACAACCGACGCGAGGCCGCGCTGAAATGGGAGGATTTGCGCCCGCCGTCCGCCCAGGGCGCGGCCATGGAGGTTCCGGCCTGGAGCGAAAGTCCGGTCGAAACATTGATGAACGACGAATTGCGCGCCCGGCTTGGTCGGGCCATTAGCCACCTGCCGTCAAAATATCGCCTGGTCTTCAATCTGCGAGACCTGGAAGGCTTTTCCACGGCCGAGGTGGCCCGGATGCTGGATTTGACCGAGCAGACGGTCAAGACCAGACTCCACCGGGCCAGGGCGTTTCTGCGCAACGAACTGGCGGAATATTATCAGGGCCGGGCCGAGAGCCGACCGGAGGGGTGATGCACGACCGAGGAGCATGCCACAAGCTCTTCCGGCGCCTGTCCGAACTCTTGGATGGGGAATTGGATCGGGTCACGGCCGGGCGCATCGAAGCCCACTTGGCCGATTGCCCGGAATGCCTGGCCTGTTGGGCTACCTTTAAAAAAAGCGTGGCCCTATACCAGGCTTTGGAGTCAGGTCCCATGCCGCCCGGCTTCGTGGAAGACCTGAAAGCGTTTCTACGCCGGATCGACCGATAACCAGAGAAACGACCCTCTCTTCCAGGCGCGGTTCATGATCCGGTCAAATGTTTGGCCAGCCTTTTACCCAGGCTGATCAAGGTCAAGGTCGGCGGCAGGCCCCAGGCCTCGGGAATAACCGAACAGTCGCAGACGTAGAGACGATCGTATTCGGTCTTCAGATCACTGTCCACCGCTTCGCCTATTTTGACGGTGCCGCCGGGGTGCGAGGCCAGGTACCAGCTTTTATACACGTCCTTGGCCCCGGCTTTTCCGAGGATGCGCTTGGCCCGGTTGAAACCCCGGAGCAGCTTTTTCCTATCCCCCTCCGAGAGAGGCTTTCTCACCCCGCCGCCGTCGGTGATCCGCCCGCCTAAGGCATCTTGGGCCTTGATCATGATGGTCAGGGTGCGGGGATGGGCCCGCAACCGGCTGAACCGGAAGACCTCCGCCGTCAGCAGCCAGTAAAGCTCCTTGGGCACGGTCATGTCCGTCATCATGAAGCCTTCGCCTTTAAGGTGAATCCCGGTGGCCATCGGAATCTCCGCCCCGCCTTTGATTCCTTCCACTTCGCCCATGACCGTGATCAAGGGGTCGTAGAAAAAGTCCTGGCCGCAGGATTTGAGGCCGCTGGCTCGCAAGATGATCGGACTGCCGATGCCGCCGGCGGATATTATCACCAGCGGCGCCCGGACCCTATGCGTGGCGCCGCGGCGGGTATATTCCACGCCCGCGGCGGAGCGACCCTCGAACAGCACTTTCTTCACGTTGGCTCCGCTGATCAGTACGGCCCCCTTGGCCACCGCTTCCTCGACGTACATCCTGGCGTTCCATTTGGCGCCGTAAGGACAGCCGTATTCGCACTTCCAGCAGCGGGGCCGGCATTTGTTCTGGTAGATGTATTTGTTCAGTTTCCGCCATTCGTACCCCATGTCCTGGGCCGTGGACATGATCCGTTTGGCCATCGGACCGATCAGGTGGTCGGCCAGCGGGGCAATGGGCAGTTCCTTCTTGACTTCGTTCACTTCGGCGGCCAAGTCAACGCCGTGCTTGGCCAGCATGTCCAAGGGTGGATCAAAAGCCGTGGCGTAATAGAAGATCGAACTGCCGCCCGTGGTCACTCCCCGGACCACGGACACCAGGTTGTTGGTCAACAAAAGGCTGCGACCGGGAACTCCCAGGCCGGACATGAACCCGGAGGTCGAGCCTTTGATCGGGGCGTTGGAGCCCCATTCCAAGAGCAATACCTTTTTATTCCGGTTGGTCAGTTCCCGGGCCGTCGTGGCCCCGCCTGGGCCGGTTCCGACTACTATGGCGTCATATGTCTGCCTCGCGGCCATTATTCACCCCCACTCGCCCTGATTGACTGTCTTTCTGTACGATAGTCTTTTTACCTTGGCAACCTTCTTTTTAGCCCTACCGGACTTGACAGAATCGATTCAATATGTTGGTTAAGCAGAGTTATGATCCAATCATCAAAAAAAGCTGGAGGGAAAGGCGGGGTATGCCCGAATCCGATCCGGTGAAGGTTCGGACGGCCGTTCCCGGCCTGCGCTGGCGGATACCGTCGGTCTTGCTGGTCTCCTTTCTCATCGCTTTCTTCGACCGGATGAACATCTCCTACGCCCTGCCCCAGATCGCCAAGTCCTACGGCTGGTCAGTGGTCGAAGTCGGCCGGTACGGCGGGCTGATAATGAGTTCATTCTACGTTTCCTACGGTCTGGCCAATATCCTGCTCAGCCCTGTGGCCGCGGTGTTCGGTCCCCGGCGCAGCCTGCTGGCCATCGCCATCCTGTTTTCACTTTTCACCACCCTGAGCGCTCCGGCGGGAATGATTTTCGGCCTCTTCGTGGCGGTACGGGTCTGTTTGGGTGTCAGTGAAGCCGTACATGTGCCCATGATGAACGTGCTGACCAAGAAATGGTTTCCGGTGCACGAGCGCTCCAGGGCCAACGCCATCTGGCTGGCGGGGCTTTTTCTATCCATGGTGCTGGCGCCGCTGGTAATCGTGCCGCTGGTGGAGCATTTCGGCTGGCGGGGCATGTTCCTCATTCTGGGCGGACTCGGCCTGGCGGTCACCTTTCCCCTGCTATATTTCTTTGTGTACGACACGCCCGATTCTCACCCGAGGTTGAGTCCGGCGGAAGCAAGGTACATCGAAGACGGATTGGAGAAAGACGAGGAACCGGAAGACCTCTGGTCCGGGTTCAGGAAACTATTAAAAAAAAGGACTTACTGGCTGATCCTGCTGGCCGGCACCTTCAACAGCATGGTGGCCTTCGGTCTTTTCAGTTGGATTCCCACCTATTTCACCGAAGGCCGGGGCCTGGCTTTTTCCAAACTGGCCTACGCCACCTCGATACCCTATCTATGCTCGTTGGTGGGCCTCCTGTTCTGGGCCCTGATGGGCGATAAGACCAACAAGCGGGCCTTGATCGCTGGCCTGGGGTACCTCGCCGCCGGGCAACTCACCTACTTCGCCGCCACCGCGCCGACCATCGAAATGGTGATCGTCCTTTTCTGCGTAACCATCTTTTTCAGCGTGACCTGGGCCGGCAACGAATTCGCCCTTCTGCAGCGAATCGTGCCCCGGGAACAGATTCCCGCGGGAGTGGGATTGTATAACGGCCTGTGCATGATGATCGGCGGCGGCCTGGGGCCGGTGATCATCGGCCAAGTGGTGGCCGCCACCGGCAACTACACCGCCGGCATCCTGTCGGTGACGGCTTTCTTTTCGATCGGCGGACTGGTAATGCTGCTGCTGGCGGCGAAGGTGAGGTACTAACCCCGCCGGCGCCCCTCACGACCGGTTATAATCTTCGATATATCTCTCCAGGACCGCGATCATGGCTCTCAGATTGTCCAGGTTGACCCGATCCAGGTTGTCCCGGACGGAATGAAAGCCGGCCGGGCCCAAACCAGGGCGTCCGGCATGACCTATGGTCACGGCCGGCACGCCGGCGGCCAAAAAATGAAGGCTGTCGTCGGTTATCTTATCCTCGGTTTCGAGGCCGGCGCCCGTTATTTCCAGGCAGGCCTGGTTCAACCTTTGTATCAGACCCGGATCGGCCGGCCGGTATTTGATGAAGACGCCGCTCCGGCGCCAGTGAATCATGGCGCCGTTCTGGGCCGCCAGTTCCAGGTTCACCAGGCTGACCGGGCCTCGAGGTTCATCCCGGCCGAACCTTTGCCGGACATAACAGCGGGCGCCCTGTGGTCCGACCTCTTCGCCGCCGAAAAATATCAAGGTCACGTTGGACCGGCCCAGGCGAACCTTGTTCTCCTTGATGTCCCTGGCCAGGGCCAACAGGCTCACCACCGCCGTGGCGTTGTCCACCGCGCCGGGACTCTGCCTGGCGGCGGGCAGAAAGACGTACCCCCCGAAAGCCAGGAAAATCAATCCCCAGAAGACCAGCGTGGCCGCCGCTAGAATCCGGGCCAGGGCCACCAACCATTCCGCGGCCAACCCCTGGTATTGCGCCGCCAGAAAGAGCCACAGACAGATAAATAGGCCCAGGCCCAAAACCGCGGGGATGAATCGGTAAATCCTGGCCCGCTGGACATGATCGAAGAAATCGGTCTTGGAATCGTAATGGGCGGAGAATAAAAGTTCGCGCGCGGCCTCGGGGACGGTGAAAGAAGCGATGATATTCTCGCCGGTCCTGGTCACCAGGCGGGAGACCAGGGGCACGAACAGTTCGACCTCCAGAATCAACAGGATCGGGATAGAGAGGGCCGCCGCCAACGAGAGAGCGGGCCGGGTCGCCAGAACGGCCACGAAGAAGCCAGCCGCCAGGAGCAGAACGGCCAGGCCCGTCAGGAACATCTTGTGGGGGTGGAGCGGAAAAACTTGCTGGGTGTGGACCAGGCCCCAGGAGGAGAGCAATTCCTTGATATAAGCCGCGGTTCTGTCCACGGCCGGGCTGTGATTGGGCCGCGGCACGGCCAGGCGCGTCAGTATATCCCGCGGTTCCATCCCAGGTCCTCGGTCGAAAGACGTTTATTTATCCAGGATATCCCTGACTTTTCGGGAAAGCTGCTCCAGGTTGAAGGGTTTCTGCAAAAAGCCGTTGCAGCCGCGGGACATTATTTCCGCGGCCTGGCCCTCCAGGCTGTAGCCGCTCGATAAAAGAACCTTGACCTCCCGACTGACGGCTTTGAACCGATCGAAAATCTCGCCGCCGCTCACGCCGGGCATGATCATATCCAAGATCACCAGATCAATGTTGTCCTTCTCTCTTCGATAAATCGCCAGGGCTTCAGCGGCGCCGCCGGCCTTGAAGACCGTGTATCCCAATTGCTCCAAGAGTTCGGCGCCGACCTGGAGGATCATCTCTTCGTCATCCACCAGGAGAATCGTCTCCCGGCCGGAAATGATCGGCTGGGCTGAATGAACGCCTTCCACCAAGGGTTTGTCCGTGACCGGGAGAAAGATGGAAAAGGTGGCCCCTTGGCCCAATTCGGAGATCACGTCAATGTACCCGCCGTGGGCTTTTACGATCCCGTAACAGGAAGCCAGACCCAGACCCGTGCCCCGACCCATTTGCTTGGTCGTGAAGAAAGGATCGAAAATCCGCTCCATGACCTTGGGCTCCATGCCCAGACCGGTGTCGGCCACCTCCAGACGAACGTATCGGCCGGGTTTGGGTTCGTATGGCCTGCCGGTCATGTCTTCATGCGTGACGTTGTCCGCCCGCAGGGTCAAGGTGCCGCCGTTCGGCATGGCGTCGCCCGCGTTGACATAAAGATTCAGGAGAACCTGTTCGATCTGGCCCTGATCAACCTCGATCAAAGCCAGGTCTTGAGCCAGTTCCTGGACTATAATGACGTCTTTTCTGGCCCGGCCAAAGGTTTCAGCTGTCTCCCGAATCACCTGCTTCACATCCAACGGTCTGAGTTCATACCGCCCTTTGCGAGCGTAACCCAGAAGCTGGGCGGTTATCCTGGCGCCGCTGTGCACCAGCTTTTCCATGTTTCTCAGCCAGGCCGCGTGGGGATGGTCGGATGCGGTGTGCAAGAGCATCAAAGAGATGTTGCCTTGGAGGCCCATGAGCAGATTGTTGAAATCGTGGGCCAGGCCGCCGGCCAGAGTGCCTATGGCCTCGATCTTCTGGGCATACATCAGTTGGGTCTTGAGTTTCTTTTCTTCGGTCACGTCCCGGGTGAAGCCTTTAAAACCGGTGGGGCGGCCCTCATCGTTCCGGAGCACGGTTATGGTGGTCTCCAGATAGGTCTTGCCGCCGTCTCCCCGCGCCAGAGACCATTCCAGGGGCAGAACCGGACGATCGGTTTTCAGGGCCTGGTCGCAAACCTTCTTGAATTCGCGGGCGGTGCTTTCATCCATGAACCGCTCGATTTCCAGACCCAAGAGTTCTCCGGCCGAATGCTCCAATATCCGGGCCAAGGCTTCGTTCATAAAAGTATATCGTCCGGACAAGTCCAGTTCATGGTAACCTTCTTCAAGGCTTTCCAATATGGTTCTATACTTCTCTTCACTAACCCGAAGGGCTTGTTCCGCCTTGCCTCTTTCCTCGATTTCGGCCCGCAGTTTTTCATTGGCCAGCTTCAAGTCGCTGGTTCTTTCCGCCACCCGATCTTCCAACTCGAGGTTCTGGGTCCTGAGTCTTTCCCGGACCTGTCTGATTCGGCCGGCCGTGCTGGCGGAGATGTGGGCCATTAATAACAGCAGGGCGACCAAAAACAATAACCGAAAGATCTGGTTGGGCCAGAGCGGCAGAGGCGGGCGGGGTTCCATGATAAAAAGAGAATAATGAGGCAGGAACTCAAAATGCTCCAAAAGGAGCAGGATAGTGAAACAAAAGGCGCACCAGGCGGCGATGATGTAGGAGTAACGTTTCGGGGCCGCCATACCCAGATAGGCGACCAGGGCGAAATAGATCGTGACCAGGAAGGAAGCCTCGATGCCGCCGCAAAAGTATATGACCGCCGTATAGCCTATGGCCTCCAAGGCGTTGGTCAAAAGGGATTCGTATTCGAAAAGACTCGCGCTCCTTATCCGGGCCAGGTCCCAGAGAATGGGCGGATTGATGAGGAGAAGAAAGAGGGCGGCGGCGGTGAGCCCCAGGAAGGGGACCGGGTTGAGCAGACCCAGCAAGTAGGCGAAAAAGCCCAGGCACCAGATGGAAAAAGTGGACGCGGCCCGGAATATGGCGCCGCGTTTGGCTCTATAATAGAGGCGCCCGGTGAAATCAGGGTCTATCCTGTTCCGAGCCGAATTCCGGTTCTGGTTCAAACGAGTTTTCGTTTCGTCGCCGCCGGTCAAGGTGGTAGCGATTCATTCACCGCGATGAGGGACGGTACGAAGTTTCACCCCGGTCCTGGGGCCGAACCCAAGACGGACACTATACCGAAAGAAAGCAAAAATCAACTTCAATGAGGTGAGTCCGGCCGGTCTCAAACCGAATCGCCGAAATAGGCGGTCCGCCACCGTCCTCCGGCCAGATAGAGTCGTGTCTTGTCTTGGAGTCTGGGCGGCTGCTTGTATTCTTCCAGATCGTACTCCGGATCGTAGGGCAGCTTCAGGATTATGGTTTCCCCGGTTATCGAAGCCCGAGGCAGGATCGGGAGAATCGTCCGGTTGGCCGCGGCGGCCAGGACCTCTTCGATTGTCTGGAAAGAGGATAGCTCTTCCAGCGTCTTGATCGTGGGCGGCATGAGCAGCAGGGCGCCGCCATAGTGCCGGTCCACGGCCTCCCGGGGCGCCAACCAGACGGATTCGGTCATTTCCATCGAATCGTGAACCGGCGTCTGCTCGCGCGGCAATCGGGCCAGGAGGAACCTGGTGTCGAACCGCTTTTTTTCCACCTCCGGGGTGATCCAATGGGAGTACGGCTGAAGGCGACTCAGGTCAAAGCGTAGGCCTTCCTTCAGGGCTATTTCCTTGAGCGTCAATTCCCCGGTCTGGAGACCCTTCCGGTACGCGGCGTATCGGCCGGCCGTCTCGCCGGTGAAGGAAACAGGCCTCCCCATGCTCCAGCCGGCTAAAAGCAGACCCGCTTCTTCGAACGTCTCCCTGATCGCGGTGAAATAAAGCCCTAGGGCCTTGGCCGGCTCCAGATCAGGTTCGTTGAAGTCCAGCCTGGCTTTCTCGGCGGACAGTCCGTCGGCCAGAGAGATCAGGGCCGGATCACAATCGGCTTGGTCCAGCCTGCCCCCGGGAAAGACAAAGGCGTTGGCCATGAAACTCTGCCGGCCGTGGCGCCGCATGAGGAATACTTCGAAGGGCCCGGCCTCCGTCTCGCGCAGCAGTATCACCGTGGCCGCGTCGGCCGGCTTGACGGCCGCGACGGCTTCCGGGCTGGAAAATCCCAGGTTCATCACCCTCTCCTTGTTCATGTTTGCGCCGGTGTCCGTTTTTCCAATTTCGCGGCGACGGAAGAAGGGATAATAGGAGAAAAAAGACTTTTTAGCAATTATCCAGGTTCAACTGTTTCGACCAGGGGCCGCCTGGCCCCTGGCCGATGATATGACGCTGGTCAGGCCGCCTCGACCCGGCAGGGGACGTACCGGTGCAGGGGCGTGGCGGCGATGGGATCGCGGTTGGTGTTCTTGGTCAGACGGTTCACGTTGGCCCCGTATTTCCGGTTTTCGTAAACCAGGCCGAAGCCGTGGGGCATGATGACGTGGCCGGGCCGGGCGTCGGTGGTGACCTCGAGTTCCACTTCCTCCTGGCCGGCTTCGGTGGCCACCTTGACCTTCTGGCCATCGATCAAGCCGAGTCCGGCCGCGTCCTGGGGGTGCATGGCCAGGGTGCAGTCCCGTTTGCCCTTGTTCCAGGCCGGGTCGCGCATCAGGGAATTGGCGTTGAAGTCCATGTGCCGGCCGGCGGCCAGTATCAAGGGGAAACGCGGATCAGGTCTCAGGGCTTCGGCTTCGCCGGCCGCGTCCAGGGCTTTGACCTCGGCTTCCAGTTCGGGGATATAAGCCTCGATCCGGCCGTCGGCGGTCTTCAGTTCGGCCAGGTTCTTTTCCGGGTCCAGCCGCCCGATCCAGAGCCCTTCCGGCTTGTTCAGAATGGCCTGGAAAAGGTCCTCGCCCAGCTTCGGTCCGGGATCGAAGCCGGCCCGGGCCGCGTGGCCCCGGAACTCGGCCGGCACGGTCTGCGTCAGGCCCCAGAGGGCTGAAAGGTGGGCCGAACCCATGGCCCGTCCCAGGGTCTTGGCCAGGACAAAGGGCATGACTTTCAAGGCGGAAGGGTTGGCCGCGGCGAACTCCAGCAAGGCCTCGCCATATTTGAGATGGTCGCAGCCTTGGGCCGCGTCGTCAAGGGCAGTCGGGATTTCCGGCACCAGCCCCAGGCGGTCGGCCAGGCGGAAGATGATCTCGCCCGCCTCGAGGGGTTCGCCTTCCGGCTCGATGATCGGCCGGCGCATCTGGAAATATATCTCGGGAAAAGTCCAGGGGAAGAAGGTGCCGTCCCAGGACTCGTACCCGCTTCGAGCCGGCAGGACGTAGTGGGACAGGGCGGCCGTTTCCGTCAGGGCCAACTCGATGGTGACCAGGAGGTCCAGCCGGCCAAAGGCTTCTTCGTATTTAGTGGTGTCGGCGTACGAACGCAACGGGTTGGACTGGCTGACCAGCACGGCCCTGAGCCTCTCCGGATGGTCGCTCATGATCTCTTCCGGCATCACGTTGGGCGGGAAGGTGCCCATGATGGCCGGAAAGCCCGTGGCCACGGTCCGCCAGGTCTTGGGCTGGCGCTCGTCGGAATGAACGCCCAAAGGCATGAGCCCGCCCAGGATGACGTTGCCGCCCGGGACGCCGATCCGACCGCAGACGGCCAGCAGAAGCATCTGCAAGTACGAACAGGCCGTACTGTGGCGGCCCATCAGGACGCCCAGGTCGCCGTGAAGAGAGGAATTCATGGTGGCCAAGAGGCGGCTGACTTCCCGCACCGTCTCGAAGTCCAGTTCGCAGACCTTGACCGCGCCCCGGGCGTCGAAATTCTTGAACCAGGATTCGATCCGGTCGAAGTTGGCTACGTGGGCGTTAATATAAGCCTGGTTATGCCAGCCCTCGGCCAGGATGATAGCAATCATGGCCTTCAACAGGAGCGCGTCCGTGCCCGGACGGATGGCCAGATGTATATCGGCCCGTTGGGCCGACTCGGTCCGCCGCGGGTCAATGACCATGAACTTTTTGTTCGGGTCCTTGGACAGGCGGTCCACTTCCCGGCGGGCCTGGGGCATCTGGTGGCTCATCCAAGGATTCCAGCCCAGGGCCAGCAGCAGGTCGGTCCGGTGATGGTCCGGACCGGCCAAGAGGTTCTGGCGGCCGAGCATCCGGCCGTATACCCAGAAATGCCCGGTCAGTTCCTGGGCCAGGGGACTGTAGTGATATTGCGATCCCAGGCCGCGCATGAAGCGCACGCCGAAGGCGGCTTCGAAATGGCAGCCCTGGCCGCCGCCGCCCATGTAGGCCAAGGAACGCGGACCGTGCCGGGAAACGATATCCTTCAATCGGGCCGCGATTTCGGTCAGGGCCTGGTCCCAGGACACCTTTTCGAAACGGCCGTCCACGCGCTTGAGCGGATGGGTCAGCCGCTGGTTGTGATGCTGATAAAAGGCGATGTTCAAGCCTTTGCGGCAGGAATAGCCTTCACTCCGGGGATTGTCCTTGTCCGGCCTGACCCGGACGATGCGGTTGTTCTCGACCTTGACCTCGAGACCGCAGTTCTGGGCGCATAACACGCAGCCGGTTTTATGCCACTGGCTCATGGCCGACCTCCTTTACGTTGAAGGAATAACATACATTGTTGAGGCAATGATTATGAATCGTCATGACGAGAGCCCCGCCCTCACCGGTGCGGCGGATTCTAAGCGGAAGAAAAATTAGTGTCATTGCGAATCCCGCGAAACGCGGGATGAAGTCCCGCTGGAAGCGGGACTTCACTTCGCCCGCCAGGACTATTTACCATCTTTCGACCTCAATAATTCATGATCGATTACCTCTTTGAGTCTCTCGGGATCAGGCCTTGTACCTGGCCGTCAGGAACTGGGAAACATCCGGCGGCCGAAGGATTTCCGGCCTTAGGACCAGGGCCACGGCTTCGGCCGGGCAGGTCGGCGTGCAGACGCCGCAACCCAGGCAGACGTTTTCCTTCACTTCGGCCACGCCGTCGTCGTTGACGGCAATGGCGGCCACGGGACATCTTTCCTCGCAGGTCCCGCAGCCCTGGCAGGCCTCGGCCTCCACCCGGGCCAGGTAGTTGGAAGAAGAAACGGCCGTCAGACCCAGCTTCTTCCTTGTGATCAGAAACATGCAACAGCAGCCGCAACAGTTGCAGATGGTGGACAAGGCGCCTTCGATGTTTTCCGAACAATGCACCAGCCCTTCCTGGTGGGCTTCGGCTAGAATCTTCAGGGTCTCTTCCAGGCTGATCGCCCGGGCCAGGCCCTGCTCGACCATGTAGCGGCCCATGCCGCCGAAGTGGAGGCAGTTTTCCAGGGTGTGTTGGCAGCCCTGGCCCACGTACTTCTGCATCTGGCGGCAGGGACAGTGGCCCACGGCGCGGTACGAAGCGGCCTCGACCATTGGGATCAAGGCGTCAAAGGGCAGAATCTGGGATTCGTCCTTGAGGGCCTGGGCGATGGGGATAACCCGCAGCGCGGGCAGACCCCGGGCCAGTTCCGCGCCAAAGGCTTCATCCCGGTATTTGATCCAGAGCGGCGCCAGGTTCCGGGCTTCCGGCGTGTCCCGGCCGGCCCAGTACGGCGTTTCCGACCAGCCCACCACCGAGGGTAGGAGTCGGTAAACCTTCTCCTGACCCGGCTTCTGGGCCGAATAGACCGTGCCGCGCCTGGCCATGCGGTCCAGGATTTCGCCCAGGCCGTCGGCCCGGTCCGGGTAAAGGGCCTTGAGTTCGGACAGCGGTTTGTTCTGGTTGGGCAGCTTCAAGGCGATTTCGGCTTCTTCCGGGGGAAAGAGTATCTCGAGAATCTCGATGAGGGTGGAGGTCAGCGGTGCGCCGATGATGACGCCCTGATCCAGCTTCCTGGCCAGGGATTCATACAAGGCCGTCTGATTCATGTTCAGCCTCCTTTCTGGAGCGACCGGGCGGTTCATCCGCCCAATTGATAATTCTCCTCCGCCGTCGGATCGCCGTCCGGTTTTCAACCGATCCGGCCGAGACCGGTGATCAAGCCTTATTGTTAACGGGGCGCCTCCTCAATATAGTTTGTATGCGAAATTTATGGTCAAAAAAAATCACTCCCGAAAATCCCGGAGCAGCCTCTTGAGCAGGACTTTTTCCTCGAGGCTGAAGCCGCTCAGTATCTCTTCGTTGGCCTGTTCCCTGGCCCTGGTCAGATGGGCGCCGAGTTCCCAGTCCTTGCCCTTTTCGCCCAGAAAAACCCTGACCACTCTTTTGTCTTCGGGATCGGTTTCCTTCACGATCCATTCGCCTTCGGCCAAACGGTCCAGGACGCCGGACAGGGTGGCCGGGTCCAGGGCCAGCTTGCGTCCGATTTCGCTGGCCGACTGGCCCTCTTCGGCCCATAGGACTTCGAGGATGAGGTGCTGGATGGGCGTCAGGCCGTAGGGCAGAAGCCGCCTCTTGAAAACGCCGTGGGCCTTCTGATAGGCCTTGGCCAGGAGGAAGATAATGCAATCGTTGACTTCGGTCATGCCCGTATCCTTCGCATACAAAATATCAAGGGGTGGGCTACGGTGTCAAGAAAAAACCGGTGGGTGCACCCCGCCGAATTCGGGCGCACGGCTGTGCGCCCTTATTCCACCACCTCCATGACCAGCTTGCCGGCGCCGTACGAACCGGACAGGCGGTTCAGCAGCAGGCCCCGGTGCCTGGCCGATCGGGTAATGGACCGGAAAACGGCCGCGCCCGAACCTTCGCCCTCTTTGTAGGCATTGAACGGCTCCCTGGTGTGAAAGACCACAATCAGGCTCCGGCCCGCCGGCGGTTGGGCCAGGAGCTTATAGGGGTCGCCGGCGCCGGGCAGGATCACGGCCGCGCCGGCCTCGAGGCGGTTCTCCTGCCTATACCGGTTGGGATAGAGCACCGTGGCTTCATCCTGTCCGGCGTGCGCGTGCAGCACGTTCAAATACCCCGCCGCGCCTGGCCGGCAGGTAATGGTCAAGGCTTCGCCGATCCTGAAGCGGGTCTGGTTGGCTGAAAGTTCGACCCGGTACGCGGCGGCGTCGGCCAGGTTTTCCAACTGGGCCCACTGTCCAGCCGCCGAGGCGGACGGAGCAACGGCTAGGACCGGCTTGAACACGTTCAGGTCAGCCAGGGCCGGGTTGCCGCTCAAGACGGGATGATGACCCGCTTCGTCTGCCGAAGTCTGGGCAGCTATATAACCCTCGGTCAGGGCCCGCAGTTCCTTGAAGGTCAGGTTTTTATCCTTTTCCGCGGACTGGGCTAGGGCCCGGAGCAGTCCGAGGGTGAAAAGGCCGCCTTCTTCCGTGCCGACGGCCTGTTCGTTGTCCTGGGCCGCGCTTAGGCATAGGTGGTTGGCCGGCCCGAAGTCCCGGAACTTGATGAAACCGCCCCGCATCCGGGCTTTGGGCATGCCCGGATAATGATAACCTTTGCGATAAAAGACCTTGCCGCCGGCCTTGGCCCCGGTCTTGGGGACGCCCCGGAAGGTCCGGGTGGCCGAGCCGCTATGGCAGGCATCAATGAACACCAGGGCCACCCTGGCCGGGATGAGGCCTAAAAGCCGGGAGAATTCGTCGTCCACCAGGACGTTGATCAGGGTCCCGTCCTTGACCGCCGCGTCGTGGGTCATCAGGACCTCGTCCACGCCGTCCGGTTCGTCGCCGTCCAGGTCCCGGACCTGGGAGCCGTGGCCGCTGAAATAGAACAGGACCTTGTCCTCGGGGCCGGCGCCGCCTATCAGCCAGTCTTCGATGGCCCGCCTGACGTTGGCCAGGGTGGCCTCGCGGTTGAGCAGCGCCTTGACCTGGCCGGGTTTGAAACCCAGGAACCGGGCCGCCTTCCGCATGTTTTCCAAGTCCAGGTCAATGCCGGGCAGGTCCGCGTCGGGCAGGAGATATTCGCCCACGCCCACCAGGAGAGCCCGGTCTTCGGCCAGGCAGATAAAGGGTGAGGCTAAAAGAATTACCAGGGCCAAGAGGTGGTTCAAGGAATGTTTCATAGGTCATGTCCTTTTTACGGATAGACATCCATTACGCGGAGCTTTTTGCATAACCAAGGTTCATTCCCCGTTTACTTCAATTCGTCCAGCAATTCTGCCAGCAATATGGCGACCTATCCTTCCCGTCTGTAATACCACTAATAAATTCCGTCCGGCCAATTTACTATACAGTATTTCCGACCTGGCGATGTGAACCCCGCACCTGGCGTAAAAACCCCGGCGGAATGGTATCCTTTTCCAACCGAGCTTCCTCGAAGCCCAGACCGCATCTTTGTCATAGAATTCTAAATAACAACCGACTTGAAAAACAATCACGCCACGGAATCTTATTCTGAAGAATCGGTATTGAGTGTAGAGATTTACCGGATGAAACGGGGGAGACCATTTTTTGATGGCCCGAAAATTTCGGCGTATAAATAAGAGACGCATCACTTCGAATTTATGGAAAATTGATTGGATAAGCCGATGGCATGAGGCGTGCCTGAAGGCACCAAGATATGAATTGATTGTTGAATGAAGTTGGTCATAATAGTAGTGTGGAAAAATCACAGTGATTCCACGACTATTTCGGTTTAACCTGTCTGTAGTTTGTCGATCAATGGAATCTTTACATTTTTCGTAAATGCGTCTCCGTACGAGCAAATGTGACGGCCGCACAATATAGCCCAGGAAATTGATGCCATTAGATATGGGACGTATTATTTGCCGATGGGGGTGCAAATCAAGTTTCAGCGAGACTTTCAAGAACTCGCCGATTTGCAACCTCCATTCCTCAAGTTTTTCGCGGCATTCGTGGAGCAGAATGAAATCGTCAACGTATCGGATGTAATAGCCTGCTTTGAGTGTGTGCTTAACGAATTGATCGAGAGAATTGAGATAAACGTTAGCGAAGAATTGGCTGGTCAGGTTGCCTATCGGCAACCCTTTGCCGCCTGGTACGCTGAAAAGGCTTTTTTGCGGCGGCACGTTTCGCCACTTTCCGGGTGAACAAGTGAAGACCGGGGCAACGGTCGGGTCGTGCATAATAACAATTTCGGCCAGCCAGCGCATTTCCTCGTTATCCAGACGGGATAGCACTAAATCCAGCAGGATTTGCCGGTCCATGGAAGGAAAAAAAGCCTTTATGTCCAACTGAGCGAACCAGGCCCGTCGCGTGCGGTTGGCCGTCACTTTCCGGGTGAAAGACTGGAGTCGCTCCACCGCGCCATGCGTCCCCTTGCCTCTGCGGCAAGCATAGGAATCATGGATGAACACCGGCTCCCAAATTTGTTCCAGATAGCGGACGAGCAGATGGTGGACCACCCGGTCCCGGAAATCGGCGGCAAAGACCTCGCGGTGCTTATCGTTCCTGGCCACAAAGCAGAACGAGGGGGAAGGACGATAAGACCTCTCGGACAACTCGCGCGTCAAAGCAAGCAAGTTTTCTTCTGCGTTCACCTCGAAAGCCAGGGCCGCTTTCTTGCCTCGCTTTTTACGCCGGCAGTCCAGGCAGGCCCGATAGAGGTTTTCGAAGGTGAACAGGGAAGCCATCATCTTCGCGAACGCACCGCAAAGGCCCGTTTGTTGTTGGAGTTGTTGCGGTTGTTCCAGTTCTCGTTGCCGTTGTTGAAGTTGAAGTTCCACGCGGACGAGGAACCGCGTTTCCTCCCTCTTCTCCGAGCGCAACCGCGCTCGGCCACCGGAGACCGATCCTGGGTGGTACGGCCTCCTGTATCAATATGCCGCTTGGGCGGGGAGGACAAGATGATGATGCTCGGCGCGCTCACATCCCCAGCCCCGTTGAGGCATCGGTTAGTGAATCAGGCCGCTTCCTTTGGCCGGAAAGGCTTCTCATCCACCCCTCGTTCTGCTTCGCTATCTGGATAACCTGGTTGATACTGGTTTGGAAAGAGTTGAAGTTGGGAAACGCTTTTACCTCCTTGCAGATGCGTATCGCTACCTTCAATTCTTCAAGCTTTATCCTTATTTCTTCCAGAACAGCCAGCTTATCCGGGGTATTGTTGGCCCGGACGACGAGCATTATTACGTCCCTGGTCAGGTCTCTTAGGGCCGATCCGTGGGTATATTTATGGTATCGGCTGAAATTGGCCACTATTTTTTCGAAGTACACTAAAAGGTCGAAGGCCGCCTTGTAGATCGGAAGATGATCGTATTGGGCCAAAACAAAACCTCGGATTATGCATAATTGCGGCGACCAGGGGCTTCGCCCCTGGACCCCGAAGAAAATCATCAAATGCTCAAATAATCAAATTATCCACATCATCTTCGCGAACGCACCGCAAAGGCCCGCTTGTCGTAGGAGTCGTTGCGGGAGTACCAGTCCTCGTGACCGGTGCCGAAGTAGAAGGGCCACGCGGACGAGGAACCCTTGATCTCACCCGACCATACCCACCATCCGGTTGTCTGGAAAGCCGGGTCCATGTTGCGCGAGCCCCGGCCTGGTTCATATAACCCCTTCAATTCACTTCGGGTCGGCATACGCCAACCGCCTCCGCCGACCGTCAAGCCGGCCACCCAGGCCCTGGCCTCATCCCAAGTCGTGTTCCGGTCAGGGCCGACGTACCATTCCAGGTTATTTTTGACGATAATGCCGGCCGCGGTGGACGACGCGGCGGAAGAACCAGTCGAGGCGGATAGTTTCTTCCTTTCTTCTTCAAGACGCCGCCGCTCATCCTCGATCTTTTGCCGCTCCGCGGCCAGGGCCGCCTGGCGGCGTTGTTCCTCGAGCTGCGCCTTCTCCTGCTCCAGACGCTGCTTTTCCGCCTCCAGAGCCTCCCGCCGCTGCCTGGCCTCCAGGTCAGCCTTCTCCTTCTCCAGCTTCTGTCTCTCCGCCGCCAGGGCCTTGTCCTCCGCCTCCTGGCGCTTGTTCTTCCAGAAAGCCTGCCGCTGTTGGGCCTTGGTCCGCAAGACCTCGTCCTGGGTGCTGTACTTGTTGTCCGTGCCGAAGTTGAGCAGGAAAGCCGACCAGAGTTCTTCCTTCTCCTTCTCCGTCAGGCTGGGACTCTTCTCGTACTGCTCCGCCTTGGCATACTCGGACTCCATCCGCTTCTGCCAGACCGCCCATTCCTGCTTCTCCTGCTCCCGCTGCCGGATCAACTCCTCCGGCGACACACCTCCGGCTGTAATTGTTGGTGGGGCAGACGGCGGCGCCGAAGGAGCTGATGGCGGAGGAGAGGCGACGGATGGGCCGGAAGCGGCCGCCGACGGACCGCCGGTAAAGTAGAATTCACCGATGACGGAGGTGGTGTCCCAGGGCATCTGGCGGCCGCCGGTCTCCCGCAGCACGCCGGCCCGGGTCTGCTTGAAGACCTGTTCCAGGGTCAGACCGGACGAGCCCAGGTTACCCAGAAGATGCTTGGTGAATGTCCCGTTCCGACCGGTCCCGTCCTCGGCCGTCTGACCGGGCGCCGTGGCAAAGGCGATGAACGTCCCGGTCCCGGTCTGATCGACGACCACGGGCGCCAGGCCGGCCTGGCCGGACGAACGCTTGAAGCCCCGGCCCAAGGGGTTGTCCCGGCAGGCGTCCAGGATCAGGATGTTCAGGCTGTTCCGGGCTTGGTTCATCTGGTCCAGGACCCAGTTGGCGTTGACCGCCTTGTACTTCAGGTCGCTTTCGGCCCATATTTCCGCGGCCACGGGAATCAGGAAGTTGACGCCCTGGGCTTGTATGCCGTGCCCGGCGAAATAAAACAGCCCCACGTCCTTCGGTCCCAGGCTCCGGCTGAAGTTGACCACCGCCTCTTCCATCCGGCGCTGGTCGGCGTTGGTCAGGGACTCGACCCGGAAGCCCAACTGCCTGAGCTTGGCCGACATGTCGGCCGCGTCGTTGGGCGGGTTGTACAAGGGCACTTCCTTGTACGCCCCGTTGCCGATGACCAGGGCCACCCGGCGTTCCTGGCCGGCCGCGCCGGACGGCGCGGCGGCAAAGGCCCGCTGGCCGGCCGCCGATGCCTCCGGCCCGGACGACCTCACACCCTGGGCATCCATGGGCGCGCAGGCCGATAAGCCATAGAACAAACCCACTAGTAGTAAACCTATGACGATGGCGTTTCCCGGTCGCATCAAAGTCCCCCGTTTTGATGTGGTGGAAGTTTTAATTTATTGTAACACGGATGGTTAGGGGTGCGCCAGCCGGATTGAGACGCACGGGACGGATTGGGACGGCCAAAGGGGTCGGGGCGTACGCGGGGACGGGCGCACGCAATATCGGGCGCACGGCTGTGCGCCCCTACAGAAGACGCCGATGAATCATAGGGGTGTACCGTACGTTGTTCTTTGATAGGGGCGCACAGACGTGCGCCCTTTGGTTACCGCCTGGTCTCGGGCGCACGGTCCCGCGCGGCGCGGGAGGCCCCTACAAATCCCGCCGCGGGCCTTGTAGCGCAGAGATGCGAACTTATTACCGATCCGTTAACAATAACCCCAATCCTTAAACGTCTCCCGCAATTCGTCTTTATCCTTGAACGCCTGGAAATATATGTATTCTGGAGCAAGATCAGCGCCATTCGGCCAGACGATAGTTTCCAGGGCTTTATCAACTCGCAGTTGCGAAAACAGAGCTTTGTCCCTGAGTGCTTGAAATACAGGCCCTTTCAGGGCATCAGCCAGATCAGCCATACCCTTCCGCCCGTCGTTAAAGCATACCTCGACCCTGTAATCACCAACATACCTGGCTTCAGTTATGTGGAGCAACATTGTCTACTCCAACGGTTCTATTGGTTTAGGCAGTTGCTGCCTGCGGCAAAGCTCCCAATCTTCCAGCAATTCATCCTTGTGCATTTCATGCCACTCCAAAACATGGCGAAGAGCCCTTTTAGGGAATTTCCCTTCGACGACTCCAGTGAGGATATTAACGATTATCTCATATTCTCCATATCATGCATGAAAATGCGGCGGTAAATGGTCATTATAGTACATGGTAATGACAATTCCTAGAAAAACGCTTATTATCGGCATCTATGACCTGTTCGAATCATGCCAAACATGCTGGGTCTCACACCAAGGTTTGGGCAAAGCCTAGGTCCGCCGTGATCAGACTATACCCTTCCCGCAGACAAATCGCGGCCAGGTTCTTGTCTTTTGTACCGGCCAGTTCTTCCTCGGCTACGGTCGTTACTACGTGGCCTTGATCTTCCAACGGTTCCCGCCAGCGCGGATCGGCGTTTTCATCCAATTTGAAATGAAACATCAGGCCGTCATTTCAATGGGCACGATACGCTGCCGGGCTGTTTCCGAAGCATAAGCCAGACAAGCCAGGATGTCTTCCCGGGTCAGTCCGGGATAGGCGTCGAGGATGTCAGCCATGGAATCTCCATTGGCCATGTATTCCAAAATCAACCAGACCATTATTCGCGTTCCTTTGATACATGGCGCTCCATGACAGATATTCGGGTCAACCGTTATTCGTTCCAGATAATTGGACATGATCTCATCTCTCGAGTAGGGTGTATGGGTAATTATTAAAATAAGTTTAGCACACCCAATTCCCTTCGTATAGGTGTTTGGTCGAACTGGGGCCCACGCAACAGCCTTGGGGCGGCCGCGGGGTTCAAGGACGCACGCGGGGACGGGCGCACGGTCCCGCGCTTCGCGGGACGCCCCTACAAATACAATGCCCGCCGTGCGGCCATGTGTTTCGTGGTTGCCGACCTGGGCCAGGGCGCACGGTCCCGCGCGGCGCGGGACGCCCCTACAAATGCATCGCCTCCCGTAGGGGCGCACAGACGTGCGCCCGTGATCCGCCAGCCAGGACGATACGCCATTTGGGGCGCACGGCTGTGCGCCCCTACGAAGAACAACGCACCGTATGCCCATAGGTTTCATCGGCGCCTCCCGATAGGGGTAGGGAGGACCGGTTGAGTACCCGGTCCCCCCTCCCTCCGAACCGTACGTGCGGTTCTCCCGCATACGGCTCTCCGGTTGGTGGTTCACCGCCGAGCGG
>JBFMAW010000008.1:0-242669 GCA_040755515.1 Thermodesulfobacteriota bacterium
GTGCCCTGGCCTGTCAATCCGCTCGGCGGTGAACCACCAACCGGAGAGCCGTATGCGGGAGAACCGCACGTACGGTTCGGAGGGAGGGGGGACCGGGTACTCAACCGGTCCTCCCTACCCCTATCAGGTCACGCTGGCCTGGAATCTCTCATTAGGGTGAGACTCGTTGGATATAGGCGCACGGCCGTGCCTCCCCACATATACTCCATTTCACCCGGAAATGCATTCGGGGCGTCAAGACCATGTTCCGGCCGCCAGATAATACTATTCGGCCGATGGCTTATCTGGTATGTTATGCGGCCGAATACCTGGATTGTTTCCCTGCATTCCCCCACGGGAAGGGCAAGATCATTTAGAAGCGATGTTCTTACGACTTTTCGGCGCAACCCTGATCTGGATAGGCGTGTTCGCGGCCGCATTATGGCCCCGCATCGGTCAAGCGGCCGAACCTCCGGCCGAGGCGGTCTCGGCCCTCGATTTTGCCCGATCTCTGTATCGGGAAGGCGACCTTTATGGCGCCGAAGGCGAGGTCAAGCGCTTCCTGTTCCATCTGCCCGGTCATCCCCGAGCGCCCGAGGCTGGAAGCCTGCTGGCCCGGATTCAGTCCGAACTCGAGGTCGGGCGGAGGGAATCCGGGCCTCGGTCTTTTACGCACTGGGCTCCGGGGCGGCCGGACCTCGAGCCAGCCGGACAGGATGAGGCCGGCCGGAATGGGATCGCGGCCGGCCTGGTCCGCTTTTATCAAACCCGGCTGCGGACCTTCCGTGATCCGGATTCGTCCTGCCCTTCCTATCCCAGCTGTTCCGAATATGCTCTGCGGGCCTTGAGCAAGCACGGAACCTTGCTGGGGACGTTCATTTACGTGGACCGCTTCTGGCGGGAAACCACCACGGCCGGCCGCCCGCCTTATATCTGGGTCAAGGGACGTCGTTTGCACTTCGATCCTCTGGAACAAAACGATTATTGGCTGGAAACCGGGCGGGGATCGCCATGAAGTCCGGTCCAGGCCTCCTGCTCCTGGCGGCGATCCTGGCCTGTTTGAGTCTCGCGCCGGTTAGTCCGAGCCCGGCCCAGGAGGCTGATCCGCACCTGGATTTCGCCCACGCCCTCTTCAAGGAAGGCGATTATTTTCGGGCCGTCACCGAGGCCAAGCGTTTTATTTTCCTGAAACCCCAGGACCCGCGGCGCCTCGAGGCCGAACTGCTGATCGCCCGGGCCTATTACGAGGCCGGCCAGTACGCCCAGGCCCGGACCGCCTATGAACCTCTGATTCGAAGGACCGATCGGCTGGAACTGGCCGCGACGGCCGCTCTTGAATCGGGCCGGTGCCTGGAGCGCCTCGATCCCGCCGGCCAGGCCGTGGAATACTATCGCCGGCTGGCCGAAGATCAATCCCCGCCGGACCTGCGCAATACCGCCCGGTACAGGTTGGGCTGGCTATTGCTGGAGGCCGGCCGCTGGTCCGAGGCCAGAGAGGCTTTTTCTTCGGTCGAAGACGGTCATTCGCTCAAGACCTCGGCAAGGCGGTTGGCCGATCAAGTCCCGGCCGGCGAGAACCTGGACTATCGTTCGCCCCAAGCGGCCGGGGCGTTCTCGGCCGTCCTGCCCGGCGCCGGCCAACTCTATGTGGGCCGGCCCGTGGACGCCGGCCTGGCCTTTATCCTGAACGCCGCCTTTATCTGGGCCACGGTCCAGGCGGCCCAGGACCGGAACTGGGCCGCTTTCGGCATTCTGGGTTTGATGGAGGTGGGTTGGTACGGCGGCAACATCTATAACGCCGTCAATGGCGCCCATATCCACAACCGGGAAGTCCAGGAGGAGTTCCGGCAAAAGCTCCGGCGCGACCACGGCTGGCGCTTGGGATATGACCCCCGGAACCTGGGCCCGCTGGTTTCCTGGTCAGTGGACTTCTAGGTCCACTTTATTTCGCCGCCGGCCGGCGAAGCCACCCTTCCGGCCCGGCCCAGCACCTGAAAAAACAGATCGGCCTTGAAACGCGGCAGCGGCTCGCGTCCCCGGCGGACCGCGGCGTAGAGCCGTTTCTCCTTGATCAACCTTCTCAGTATTTCCGCGCCCAACCTGGATCGTGATCCCTTTTTTTCGGCCGCGGTCAAGGCCTCCGCCAACGTGGATTCGCCGGAGCCCGTCGGCAGCCCTTTCAGGAAATTGACGATCCTGGAGGTGATGAACAGGGTATAGAGATCGTCCCGGCTGAAATGTTCGGTTTCGATGGCCAGGGCCGTGGACCGGGCTTTGACGAAATCGGCTTCATCGCCGGCCGGCCGTTCCGCGGCCAGAGCGCAGCCGGGCGGGAGATAAAAGATCGAAGCCCCGATGAACACCGGCAGCCGGGTCAACAGGGCCAGGGCGCCGCTGATGGTTTCCAGGTCTTCGTGGGGCAGGCCGATGATTTGATAGGCCGTGACCCTGAAATCCAGGTCCCGCGCCGCCTGGATCACCTCCAGGAATCGGTCGAGCGTATGCGGCCGGTCGAGTCGCCACAAGGTCAGTCCCGAGGCGCTGACCAGGGACAGGTCCAGGTGGAGAAACCCGGCCCGTTTCATCAAGGCCAGCATCTCCCGGTCCAGGGTCGGATAGGACAGCCCGTTCATGGCCGTGAACGCGGCCCGTCCCGGCGTCAGGCGCGCGATGATCGTTCTCAGGAGGGCCATGAATCCCGGCCTGTCCCAGGACAGGTTGTCGTCTTCAAAATCGAAGACGCGGTAGCCTTGGTCCAGGCGCCGCAGTATTTCCTCGACCACGTCTTCCGGTTGGCGGCGGCGATGTTCATGTCCGAAGGTGAGGTGCACCGAGCAGAAGGCGCAGTGGTGAGGGCAGCCGCGGGAGACGGTCAGGGAACAGAGGGGTTGGCCCTGATAAAGATAACGCTCCGGCGGCAGGTCGGACAGGTCGGGCCAGGGCAACTCGGCCAGGGGGTAATTCTCCTCCCTCGGATTGAGGACCGGGCCGCTTTCAGTCTTATAACCTAAATTGGGGACGCGACCCAGCTCCCGGCCGTCCATCAAGGCCGATAACAGTTCGACCAGAGGCCGTTCGCCTTCGCCCCGGATAATGAAGTCCACGTTCGGGTCCGACAGCACCGACAGCGGGGCGGCCGTGACGTGGTGCCCGCCCATTACCAGGAACGCCGGCCAATGCTTTTTGATGGTCCGGGCCGCGGCCAGGGCTTCGCGGAAGTAGGGGGTGAACAGGCAGGAGATGCCCACCAGATCGGGCCGCTCGGCCGCGACTTCCCGGGCCAGGGTTTCGAAATCCGCGCCGAAATGGAAATATTGATGGAAGGTGGAAAAGGGGCTTTGGTCCGGCTGGCGCCAATACTGGCCGAGATAGTCGAGTTCCCTGGGCAGGGCCGCGGTCCGGCGGCCGCGGCCGTGGTGAAAATCCTTGATCGTCACCTCCACGCCGGGCAAGTGTTTCTTGACCGCGGCCTGGAGATAAGCCAGGCCTAACGGGATCAGCCGGACCTCGGTGTGATAAAAGTCCTGGATCGGCGGCTGAAGCAGGACCAGTTTCAATCCGGCCGCACCAGGTCCCGGCCCAGTTCTTCGGCCCGTTTCATCAGTTCCGTGTTGCCTTTGATCTCGCCCGGCTTGGCCGCGGAGCCGTAGACCATGCCCGTGATCTCGGCCCCCACGTAACGAAAAGCGTCCTGAAAGGACCTGAGGGCGTTCACGCAGCCCGAGGTGAAGGGGTCGATATCCTCATAGCTCATGGCCACGGCTATCCGCCGGCCGGCCAGGTCTTCCCGGACCGTGTTCCAGAGCGCGAAGCAGCGGTCAATAAAAAGCTTGGTCTGGGCCGACATGTTGAACCAGTAGACCGGGCTGGCGATGACCCAGGCCCGGGCCTCGATCAGCTTGGGGTAAAGAGCCTGCATGTCGTCATCTATGGCGCAGCTTTTGGCGCCCTTTTTCCGGCAGGCGTAGCAGGCCTGGCAGGGGCCGATCTTCAGACCGTTGAGGTAAACCGTTTCGACCTTGGCCCCGGCCGATTTGGCGCCCCGGCCGATGGCCTCGGCCAGCGCGGCGCTGTTGCCCTTCTTCCTCGGGCTGCCCAAAAGGATCAGGACGCGCGATGGTTCGTTCGGGCTTTTCATGTTTCTCCTCCTGGTGTAATGTTCTCGATCTCTTCCAACTTCAGGGCCGCGGCCTCCCAGGCCTCGGTTATCTGTTTCATCTCGGTCTTGAGGCGCGTGTACTCCAGGTTCAAGGCTTTGCTTCGCTCCTGGTCCTGGTAAGTGGACGGTTGGGCCAGAGACTCGGCCAATTCACCCATCCGCCGGCCCAACTCGGCCTGGCGCCGTTCCAGGTTCTCCACCTCTTTCAGCAGAGGCGCCCGCAGGCGATAGCTCTGCTTCCTGGCCTCGGCCTCGGCCTTTTTCCTGGCTTCGCGTTCGGCCCGGCCGGAGGCTTTGGTCGAGGGTTTCCTGGATGGTTCCGTTTCCGACGCGGCCGAACCGGCCGCTTCCGCCTCGAGCCTATCCCGCCAGATGTTCTGGTAGTCGTCAAAATTTCCGGGCAGGACTTCCACCTTTCCATCCTGAATCACTAGGACCTTGTTGGCCACCGTGTTGATCAGATGCCGGTCGTGGGTGATCAGGCAGATGGTGCCGTCGTACTCGGTGAGGGCCTGTTCGAGCATCTCCCGCCCGGGAATGTCCAGGTGATTGGAAGGTTCGTCCAGCAGGAGGAGATTAGGTCCGGTGACCATGATCTTGGCCAGGAGGAGTCTCGACTTCTCCCCGCCCGACAGCACCCCCACCTTCTTGAAAACGTCGTCGCCGCGGAAAAGAAAGCCGGCCAGGATGTTCCGCTGCCGGCCCGGCGTCAGGTCCCCGGCCACGGTGTCCAGTTCTTCCAGAACCGTGCGGTTAAGGTCCAACTCCTCGAGTTGAAACTGGGCGAAGTAGCCCACGGTCACGCCGGAACCGACCCGGCGCGAGCCGGTTTGAAAATCGGCGGCGCCGGAAAGAAGCTTCAGCAGGGTTGATTTGCCCCGGCCGTTGGGTCCCAGGATGGCGAGCCGATCACCCCGCCGCAGGGTCAGGTCCAAGTTCCGGTAAACCGTATTGAAGCCGTAAGTCTTGGTCACGCCTTTGATCTCGATCAGGATTTCCGGAGCCCTGGCCGCGGGTGGCAGGGACAAGTTGAAGGTCTGAACCTGTCCGGCCGACGGCGCCTCGATCCGGTCCATTTTCTCGAGCATTTTAATCCGACTCTGAACCCTCCGGGCCGTGGCGGCCCGGACCCGGTTGCGTTCGATAAAGCGTTCTATCTGCTTGATCCGCTCCTGCTGGCCGGCATAGGCCGCCAGTTCGCCGGCCACGCGCTTTTCCTTCTCCTCGAGGTACTGATCGTAATTGCCGGCGTAGGTCACGGCCTGACCGCGGTCAATCTCCACTATCTTCTGGACCACGTTGTTGAGGAAGACCCGGTCGTGGGAGACCAGGAGCAGGGCCGAGGAGCACTCGATCAGGTACTTCTCCAGCCAGAGCAGGGAATCCAGATCGAGATGGTTGGTCGGTTCGTCCAACAGCAATAGGTCCGGCTTGGCCAGAAGAAGCCTGGCCAGCACGGCGCGCATGATCCAGCCGCCGGAAAATTCCTCGACCGGCCGGTGATGATCCTGATCGCTGAAACCCAGGCCGGTCAGTATCTTCTTGGCTTCGGCTTCGAGGGTGTACCCGCCCAGGTTTTCGTAAAGGGTCAGGAGTCGTCCCTGGCGGCCGATCAGTTCGGTCAGGGCCGCCTGATCGGCGGGATCGGTCCGGGCCGTGGCGGCCAGTTCCTCGTTCACCCAGGCCAGTTCGGCCTCGAGGGACCGGATATCCTCGGCCGTGTCCATGACCAGGTCCAGGAGCAGACGCCCGGAAAAGTTCATCAGGTCCTGCGGCAGATAGCCCAGACGCAGGCCTTTGGCTTTCAGAACCTGCCCGGAGTCAGGGGTTTCCAGGCCCAGGATGAGGCGGAGAACCGTGGTCTTGCCGGCGCCGTTGGGTCCGACCAGACCTGTTCTTTCACCCGGATTTACACTGAAGCCGCAACGCTTCAGCACGTCCTGGCGGCCGTAGAATTTGTTGACTTCGGCCAAGCCGAGCAGGGACATGGGATCAGCCGGACAAAAAAACGGACCCGGAGAATGGCTCCGGGTCCGGTAGCATCACGATCACAGGCGGAGCGGTTATTCTTCCTTCTCCGCTTGTTGTTCCATCCACTCGAGGTTCGCCTCGGCCAGGTCTTCGCCCAGATAACCCCGTTCGTTCGGCCCCAGCATATTCATGGACAGGGCGATCAGGGTCCATAAGTGCACGGTGTGGTAATTACCTTCGTAGTGGTCGTTGAGGTCGTGTATCTGGGAATGGCAGTTATGGCAGGGCGCGATGCAGTACGTGGCGCCCGTGGCCTTGATCTGGTCGAATTTTTTCTTGCCGTAGGCCCGGCGGGCTTCGGTCATGCCGCTCTGCAGAAAACCGCCGCCGCCGCCGCAACAGAAATTGTTGCTCTTGTTGGGGTACATGTCAATGAAGTTCTCTTCGCCCACCACGGCCTTGACCACGTAGCGCAGGTCGTCGGCCACGGGGTCGCCGAAGCTCTTCCTGACCAACTGGCAGGGGTCCTGGACGGTGAACTTGATCTTTCTTTCCTTGTTCCAGTCGGAACTGACCTTGAGTTTGCCCTCGCGGATCAACTGGGCGTACAGTTGAACGATGCTCTTGATTTCGAACTTGTGGGGTATGTTGAACTTTTGCAGTCCGACCCGGACCGCGAACAGCTCGTGCCCTCACTCCGTGTTCAGCCAGTACTTGCAGCCCAGGTCGTCCACGGCCTTGGCCTTGACCCGGACGATGTGCTCCCAGGCTTCGTTGTCCGCCAGAAACATGCAGTAATTCTCCGCGGCCCAGCCCTTGGAGCCATAGGTCCAGTCCGCGCCGGCTTTGTGCAGTATCTTCCACAGCGGGATCATTTCGTCCGGTTCGGTCACCGGTTCGCGCGAGTTCTGGTTGAGATAGTATTCGGCGCCGATCTTGTCCATCGGCGCTTCCAGGTCCTCGAAGCCGGGCTGGTTTTCCCGCACTTCATTGGCTACGTCCTCGACCACGAAGCGCCAGTCTTCTTCCGGGGTGCCCATGGCGCTGCAAGTGTCGGTGGTCAGGGCCACGTCGCAGGACTTGCGGATGCCGGTCGGTCTCTTGTCCCGGGGCCAGGAAGAACGGGCCTCGAAGATGAGGCCGGGGATGTTGATGTTCATGGGGCAGGCCTTGATGCAGCGCTGACACATGGTGCAGACCCAGGTCCAGGGATGGTTGACGGCCTCTTCATCCATCCCCAAGAGAACCATGCGCAGGTACTTGCGGGGGTCCATGCCTTCGATGCCCGTGCCCGGACAGCCGCTGGCGCAGGTGCCGCAGGTGAAACAAAGGTCCAGGTTGCCCTTGTCGGGCAGGGCCTCCTGCACTTTCCTTTTAAAATCGGTCATTTGCTCTATGAGCTTTATCGCCTCAGCCATGTAGGGCGTCCTCCTTAAGGAACTAGAGGATGATATCAGGTTGTGAACATACCGCCGGCCGGCACGGTTGTCAATCGTAAATTTGTTAACTTTTGTACAATCTCTGGCGTCGCTCTTGGAAACAGGCCTGTTTTTTGTTATGCTGGCCCAAAATTAGTCCAGGGGGCCATACGCCATGCAGTTGTTGAAGCAGTTGTTCCGGAGAAAAGACCAGTCCAGCGAATTTGGTACCACCGGCGGCCGATGGGGACTCAGGGTGATCCTGGGCTTGATAGTCTTGGTGGTCCTGGCGGGTTTGGTCGTAATGATCCTGAACTACCGGTTTCCCAGGTTCTTCGACCTGGACGCCGGCCATAAAAAGCAGGGCGTCTTGTTCACCGAGACCCTGATCAAGATCACGGAAGAAATGACTTCCAACTGGCTGCCCAACGACAAGGTTTGGCCGACCATCTGCCTGGACAATCCCCAGAACTTTCAACTGGGCCAGCTCGAGGCCGTGCGTTATACCGTACGCGTAATGCGGGATAAATTGAGCCGCCTGAGGACCACGGACAAAATCGATCCCGATACCGAAGCCGCCTTTGTCTTTTTTTCCAACGACCCCTTCAAGTGGGTGCTGCCTTCGGCCGAGAGCAAGTTCAAGGCCGGGGTCAGGAGCCTCAAGTCCTACAACGACCGGCTGCTGGTTGACCAGGCTTCCTTTCACCCCCGGGCCGACAACCTGATTGACCTCCTGGACCAGTATCTTTCCCTGCTGGGCGGAATAAACACCCGCCTTTCCCTGGCGCCCAAGCGGCACGGCCAGGTCTTGAGCCAGGAGACGGCCGGAGACGCTTATACCCAGGGAGAAAAGTTAATCCAGGCCAAGGTGCCCTGGACCCAGATTGACGATAATTTCTACTATGCCCGGGGCGCGGCTTATGTCATCCGGGAAATGATGCTGGCCGCGCGGCAGGAGTTCAAGCATATACTTGAGGTCAAGAAGGCCCATGAACTGGTGGACCGGATCATTCTCGTCCTGGACGACTCCCAGTTCGAGCCCCTGATCGTCCTCAACGGCGATTTCGGCAGCGTTCTGGCCAACCACAGCCTCCAACTCCAGTCGGTCCTGGAGGACGCCCGCCAGAAGATGGGGAGCCTGCTCTCGATGCTGACCAGTTGATGATTTCACCGTAGGTGGACCGTGCCCCGGGTCAGGGCGGGTTAGGCCCGAGGCGTGACTACAAAAAGGTGTTTCCCCTTTATGGAGATTGCTTCGCCTCGCCGCGGGCGGGGCTCGCCATGACGCTCAAGCCGCTATTCCATTTTTTATTCCAAAAAACAAACTGAAGCGCTTATCCCGTCCTTATCGGCCGGCTTGACGCGGCCCCGGCTTGGTGCCAGTATCGATTGGAGACGAGGCCGGCTCGCGGCCGGAGGAGACCAGTGTCGGAAGCGGATAAGCGGAAACAGCGGGTCGCCTGGCTCTCGGTTGTTTCCAACACCACTTTGGTGCTGCTAAAAATAACCGTCGGGCTCTTGATCGGCTCGGTCTCGGTCATTTCCGAAGCCATACACTCGGCCGTGGACCTGGTGGCCGCCGTTATCGCCCTGTTGGCGGTCAGGACCTCGTCCCAGCCGGCCGACCAGAAACATCCATTCGGCCACGGCAAGGCCGAAAACATATCCGGCGCCATCGAGGCCCTGCTGATCTTCGGCGCCGCGGCCTGGATCATTCATGAGGCGGTCAGGAAGCTGAGCCATCCCGAGCCGCTGGAAGCCATAGGTTGGGGCGTCGGCGTGATGTTCTTATCGTCCGCCGTCAATATCCTGGTATCCCAGATGCTTTTCCAGGTCGGCCGGGAAACGGATTCGGTGGCCCTCGAGGCCGACGCCTGGCATTTGCGGACCGATGTCTACACTTCGGCCGGGGTCATGGCCGGTCTGGGTCTCATCTGGGCGGGTGAAAGGTTTTTCCCGGATTTGAACCTGGTCTGGCTGGACCCGGCGGCGGCCCTGATAGTGGCCCTGCTCATCATCAAGGCCGCCTACGACCTCACGGTCAAGTCGGCCCGGGACCTGATGGACGCCAGTCTGCCGGTCGAGGAGATCAAGCTCATCCGCGAGCATATAGACGCTTTTTCGCCCCAGGTGCGCGGTTTCCATCGCCTGCGCACCCGCAAGTCGGGGGCCCAGCGCTTCGTCGAGTTCCACTTGCTGGTGGACGCGGGTATGTCCGTGGATGAATCCCACCGCATCACCGACCAAGTGGCCGGGGCCCTCGAGGAGCATTATCCGGACTTGAGCGTGACCATCCATATCGAGCCCTGCCACGGCGACTGCGAGCCGGAATGCGAGGACGGCTGCCTGCTCGATAAGAATGATCGCCACGCCGTCCGCACCGGCCGCCGTTGGCCTGATGGACCGGCCGGCCCTAGGCCCAGACCGGCCTGAGGCTTGGACTTTGGACTAAGGATCACCCCAAAAGAGGCAAGGGTTACCTCACCGCCTTGGCCGGCCGCCTTGTTGACTTGGAGGTTGTCCCGGAAGTGGGGACCAGTTTTATTTCCAGCCGACAACCGACTGCCTGGGCATATTTTTTCAGTGTAGTGAGGGAAGGCGCGTGTCTGCCCCCAGCTTCCAGGCGCGAAACCGCGCTTTTGGTCGTCCCCATCAAATCCGCCACTTTTTCCTGGGTGAGGCCTGACCTGGAACGAGCGGCCAGCATTTCGCGGGCCAGGGCATACTCTTCTTCCAAACCCTCGTAGGCTTCCCTGAATCCTTTCCGCTTCATGGCTTTCTTGAGGAAGGCTTCATGGTCGTAGGCCACCGGTCTATATTTCAATTCAGGCATTTTGCACCGCCTTCATCCTTTTCCGGGCAATTCTCAAGTCCTGCTCCGGCGTATCTTGTGTTTTCTTCACGAAAGCATGGAGTACCACGATTCTTTTTTTTACGACGAAACAATAAAACACTCGGCCAATACCTTCCCTGCCCCGGGGCCTCAACTCAAATAGACCACCGCCCATGGCCCTTGAGTGCGGCATGCGCAGATTCGGCCCGAACTCCATCAACATCTCCACCATCCTCGCGAAGTCGGCTAAGATACCGTCCGGCCAGGATTCGATCTCGGCTTTCACCTTCGGGTGGAAGTACTCCAGGGCGTAGTTCATAAATTAAAAGTTAGCATAATTGATAACTGACGTCAACCGGCCTGCCCATATCACGGGATCAAAGTGACGATCCAGCCTCGAAAAGGCCTTGGCTGATCGAAGCTTTAACTTCCCATTTGACACCCGGCCGGCTTTTCCCTATCATCCTGACCACGTTATTAAAGCTCATCAAGGAGAATCGGACCGGGCTGTTCCGCGGGTGGGTCAAGGCTTTGAACAGCCGGGCGGCGCGGCCGGTCAAGATAAAACAAAACACAGTCGGGAGGAGAAGGGTATGCTGAAAAGAGTGTGGTGGCTGTTGGTCTGCGTTTCGGCTTTGATCATGGCGGTCTCGCCGGCCTGGGCGGCGGAGAAGGAGTACATCAACGGCATCGACGCCAACTTCCCGCCGTTCGCCTACGTGAGCAAGGACGGCAAACCCGGCGGCTTCGACGTGGACGCCGTGGACTGGATCGCCAAGCAGATGGGCTTCAAGGTCAAGCATCAGCCCATGGACTGGGACGGCATCATCCCCAATCTGGTGGCCAAGAAGATTGACTTCATCGCCTCGGGCATGACCATCACCGACGCGCGCAAGAAACAGGTCAATTTCACTAACCCTTATTGGGACATCAAACAGGTCCTGGTGGTCAAGAAGGACTCGAAGGTGACCGTGGATCAGGCCATGAAGGGCGGGAAGAAGGTCGGCGTGCAGCGGGGCACCACCGAAGCCGACTGGCTCAAGACCAACCACGGCAAGGACGGCCGCAAGTACGAACTGGTCTATTATGATTCCGCGCCCCTGTCCGTGGAAGACGTGCTCAATGGCCGGATCGAGGCCGCGGCCATGGACGACGCTCCGGCCCATGACGCCGTGGGCAAGAAGCCGGTCAAAATCCTGGGCGAGTTCGGCATGAACCCGGAAAAGTTCGGGTACGCCGTGCGCAAGGAAGACAAGGAACTGCTCGACAAACTCAACGAGGGTCTCAAGAAGCTGATGGCCTCGCCCTACTGGAAGGAACTCATCGCCAAGCACAAGCCGGGCGGCCATTGATAAGCCGACCTGACTGAATAACCGCCTGACCACCCGAAGGGCGGCGGATTTCCCGTCCGCCTTTCGGGTTTTTTATTGTATAATGGACTATCGGGCGCAACGCCCCAGACCGACGCAGCGAAGTCGAAGATCATGCTGGAAGCCTTCATCTCCATCCAGGAAGCCTTGCCTTACCTGATCGAGGGGGCCCTGGTCACCCTGGGCATCGTCTCCGGGGCCATGTTCCTGGGGCTCATTCTGGGCGTGCCCATGGCCTTGTGGCAGGTATACGGCGGCCGGAAAATGAGGACCGTCACCGGTCTGTACGTCTGGTTCTTTAGGGGCGTGCCCGTGCTGGTGTTGCTTTATCTTTTCTACTTCGGCCTCTTCTCCATCCTGGACATCAACCTGGGCACGTTCGCCTCGGCCGTGCTGGTCCTGGGCCTGACCAGCGCCGCTTACCAGTCCCAGATATTCCGGGGCTCGATCATGTCCCTGCCCATCGGACAGCTCAAGGCGGCCAGCGCCCTGGGCATGAGCGACGCCCGGGCCGTTTTCACCATCATCCTGCCCCAGGCCCTGAGACTGTCCATTCCCGGCTGGTCCAACGAGTACTCGATCATACTCAAGGATTCGGCCGTGGCCTTCGTCCTGGGCACCACCGAGATAATGGCCCGGGCCCATTTCGTGGCTTCGCGCACCTACCAGCATCTCCCCCTCTACCTGACCGCCGGAGTGCTTTATTTTGTCCTGACTTACCTGGGCGTCCGGGCCTTGCGCGAACTGGAAAAGAAAGCCCGCATCCCGGGCTATTCTCATCAAGGATAACGGATCATGGTTTCATCCAACGGACCCGTTCTGCGCGTGGAGAACATTACCAAGACCATAAGCGGCAAGACCATACTCAACGCCGTATCCCTGAGCGTGAACAAAGGCCAGCTCAAGCTGCTGATCGGTCCTTCGGGCGGCGGTAAAAGCACCCTGCTGCAGTGCATCAATTTCCTCATTCAGCCCGACCAGGGCCGGGTCTGGCTCGAAGGCCGGGAAGTCCAGGTGCACCGCAAGAACGATCTGTACGCCTATCGCCGCCAGGTGGGCATGATCTTTCAGGACTTCAACCTCTTCGATCATCTGACCGCCCTGGACAACGTGGCCGTCGGCCTGCGCCAGGTCAGGAAATGGAACAGGAAACTGGCCCAGGAGCGGGCCCTTCAAGAACTGGAACGGGTGGGTCTGGCCGATAAAACCAGTCTCTATCCGGCCCAGCTTTCCGGAGGCCAGAAACAGAGGGTCTCCATCGCCCGGGCCCTGGCCATGGACCCCAAGGTCATGCTCCTGGACGAACCGACTTCGGCCCTGGACCCGGAACTCATCGGCGAAGTCCTGGCCGTCATCCTCGATCTGGCCAAGAACGGCATGACCATGATCATGGCCACCCATCAGATCGGCTTCGCCCGGTCCCTGACCGACGAGATACTCTTCATGGATCAAGGCGAGATCATCGAACGCGGTTCGCCGGCCGAACTCCTGGCCGCGGACGCCCGCACCCGCAGCCAGGCCTTTTGCGCCAAAATCAACGAACTGCTCGAGGAGTCGGCCTAAATTGTTCGATCTGGAATTCCTGTTCGAAGCCCTGGTCCCGGCCCTCAACCGGGGTCTGGCCATGAGCCTGCTGCTCATCCTGCCGTCGTCCGTCCTGGGGCTCCTGCTGGGCATACTGATCGGCTCCGTGCGGGCCGTGGGACATCCGGCGGCTCAAAAAGCCGGCGACTGGTACGCGGCCTTGTTCCGCGGCACGCCTCTGCTGGTCCAGTTGATGATCCTGTACTTCGGCCTACCCAACCTGGGGATATATTTTTCACCTTACGTGGCGGCGGTGCTAGGATTCGTCCTGTGCAGCGGCGCGTACCATTCCGAATACGTGCGCGGCGGACTGCTTTCGATCAAGAAAGGCCAGTACCTGGCGGCCCAGTCCCTGGGCTTTTCCACCTGGGCGACCATGCGGCGGATAATAGTCCCCCAGGCGCTCCGGCGGGCCCTGCCCGGCTGCGGCAACGAACTGATCTATTTGATCAAATATTCTTCCCTGGCCTATATAATCACCTTCATCGAATTGACCGGCGAAGGCAAGATCATCGCCAGCAAGTATTTTCGGTTCACCGAAGCGTTCCTGGTGGTGGGCTTCTATTACCTGGTCCTGGTCACCCTGGCCACGCTGGGTTTGGGGAAATTGGAAAAAAGGCTCTACATACCCGGCTTCGGCCGCGGCCATAATTGAGGCCCTCGGCGGCCGGACCCAAGAGAAGGCGCAAATGAAGAAAGACCGGATCAAGGAAATTCTCGACTCCGAAAGTCCGCGGCCGTCGGTCCTGGCCAAAGGTTGGGTCCGCACGCGGCGGGACGCCAAGGGCTTCTCCTTCGTGGAAATAAACGACGGCTCCTGCCCGCGGAATCTCCAGGTCCTAGTGGACGAAGGCGTGGTCCCGGCCGAGCTGCTCGGCCAACTCGATACCGGCGCGGCCATCGAGGTGCAAGGCGAGCTGGTGGCTTCGCCCGGCGGCGGCCAGAAATGGGAATTGAAAGCCACCAACGTCCGGCTGCTCGGGCCGGCCGACCCGGCCGCCTATCCCCTCCAGAAGAAGAGGCACTCCGACGAATTCCTGCGCGACATAGCCCATCTCCGGCCGCGGACCAACAAGTACGGCGCCATGTTCCGGATCAGGTCCGAAAGCTCCTTCGCCGTGCACCGGTTCTTGCGCGAGCGCGGCTTTTATTACGTCCACACGCCCATTATCACCGGCTCGGATTGCGAAGGCGCGGGCGCCCTTTTCCGGGTGACCACCCTCCCGCCGACCGGACCGGAAGAGATCAAGGAAGGCGAAAACTTTTTCAGTGAAGATTTCTTCGGACGGGAAGCCGGGCTGACCGTGTCCGGCCAGCTCGAGGCCGAACTCCTGGCCCTGGCCTTGGGCCGGGTTTACACCTTCGGCCCCACTTTTCGGGCCGAGAACTCCAACACTCCCCGCCACGCGGCCGAATTCTGGATGATCGAGCCGGAAATGGCTTTTGCCGACCTCGAGGACAACATGGACCTGGCCGAGGACCTGATCAAGGCCATGACTAGCCACGTGATCGAACACTGTCCGGCCGACGTCGAGCTGTTCGCCCGGTTCGTGGACAAGGACTTGAGGCCGGCCCTGGACAACCTGATACAGTCCGAATTCGCGCGGCTGCCCTACCGCGAAGCCATCGAGATACTGAAGAAGTCGGGCCGGGAGTTCGAGTACCCGGTGGCCTTCGGCGCCGACTTGCAGACCGAACATGAGCGCTGCCTGTGCGAGGACGTCTTCAAGAAGCCGGTGATCGTGCACGATTATCCCAAGGCCATCAAACCTTTCTACATGCGCCTCAACGACGACGGCCAGACCGTGGCGGCCATGGACGTCCTGGTGCCGCGGGTGGGCGAACTGGTGGGCGGCAGTCAGCGCGAGGAACGTCTCGAGGTCTTGGAAAGCCGCATGGACGAGACGGGCCTGAAAAAGGAAGCCTACTGGTGGTACCTGGATATACGGCGTTTCGGCACGGCCCCCCACGCCGGTTTCGGTCTGGGCTTCGAGCGTTTTCTGATGATGGTTACCGGTGTCACCAACATCCGTGACGTCATACCCTTCCCCAGGACACCCAGACATCTGGAGTTCTAGGCTGGCGGCCTAGGTCCGACCATTGCCTGTTGCAGGGACGGCGAATAAAAGTCACTGAAAAAGAAGCATTGTTTTTTCGGGCGGGGATAATTTCGCCGGGACGCGGGACTGTCCCTGCGTTTTATTGTGTACGTCGGAGACCAGGTCTAGGGTCGGGCTTCAAGCCCGCCCGCCTTAATTTCAGTGCAGTATCTGGCTCAGGAAGAGCTTGGTCCGGTCGTACCGAGGATTATGGAAGAACTCTTGAGGCGTGTTCTGTTCCACGATCTGGCCGAAGTCCATAAATAAAACCCGGTGGGCCACGCTCTTGGCGAACCCCATCTCGTGGGTCACCACCAGCATGGTCATGCCCTCTTCGGCCAGACCGATCATGACGTCCAGGACTTCCTTGATCATTTCCGGATCCAGGGCCGAGGTCGGTTCGTCGAAGAGCATGACCTTGGGCTTCATGCACAGGCTGCGGGCAATGGCCACCCGCTGCTGCTGGCCTCCGGAAAGCTGGCCCGGATACTTGCGGGCCTGTTCGGCGATATGGACCTTTTCCAGATAGTACATGGCCGTGCTTTCAGCCTCGGCCTTGGGCGTCTTCCGGGCCCAGATCGGACCCAGGGTCAGGTTGTCCACGATGGTCAGGTGAGGGAAGAGGTTGAAGTGCTGGAAGACCATGCCGACTTCGGCCCGCACTTTTTCGATGTTCTTGATGTTGTGGGTCAGCTCGATGTTGTCCACGATTATCTGGCCGCGCTGAAAGTCCTCGAGACGGTTGATGCAGCGGATGAGGGTGGACTTACCCGAGCCGGACGGGCCGCAGATGACGATCCGCTCGCCTTCCTTCACGGTCAGGTTGATGCCTTTGAGGACGTGGAAATCGCCGAACCACTTGTGCAGTTCGGTTATCTTGATGATATCGCCTGAAGCGGGTCTTTTTTCCATTTTCAAGGCGGTCTCTTCCGGCATGGCTCTCGAGGCTCCCTTACCGGCGGTCCCGGCTGAGTTCTTTTTCCAGGCGCCGGCTGAAATTGGACATGGAAAAGCAGCCGAGGAAATAAAGAATGGAAATGAAGAGATAGGCTTCGGCGCTGAAGCCCATCCAGTCCGGGTTGGACAGGGTTACCTTGGTGGTCTTGAGCAGTTCGAACAAGCCGATGATAACCACCAGGGAAGTGTCCTTGAAAGCGGAAATGAGGATGCTCACCGAGGGCGGGATGACTATTTTCAGGGCCTGGGGCAGGATGACCAGGCGCATCATAAGATAATAGTTGAGCCCGATGGACTCGGCGGCTTCATACTGACCCCGGGGTATGGCCTGGAGTCCGCCGCGCACGACCTCGGCGATGTAGGCCGCGGTGAACAGGATGATGGCCGCCTGGGCCCGGATGATGTTGTTGATGGTGATGCCTTGCGGCAGAAAAAGAGGGAACATGACCGAAGACATGAACAGCAGGCTGATCAGGGGCACGCCGCGGATCAATTCTATGTAGAGAATGCAAAGGGCCTTGATGGCCGGCAGTTTGGACCGGCGCCCCAGGGCCAGGACGACCCCTAAAGGATAGGCGGCGGTCAGGCCGAAGATGGAAAGGAGCAGGGTCAGGGTCAGGCCGCTCCATTTTTCGCTCTCCACGGCCGGCAGCCCGAACAGGCCTCCCCGTAAGAGCACGCCCATGACGAACAGGCCGGCCAGCCAGGCATAGGCCAGCCATCTTTTCCAGAAGCGCCGGTTGCGGCTGATCAGGAGCAGGCCGAAGAGAACCATCATGGCCGCCAGGGGCCGCCATTGACTCTCGTAAGGAAAGAAGCCGAAAATGATGAAGCGCAGATTGGCGGTGATGATGGACCAGCAGGCCCCGGTCGCGGCCTTGCACTCGGCGCCGGTGGTGGTCCAGGAGCCGTGGAGAAAGGCCCACTCGAAGAAAGGCGGCAGAGTCTTCCAAAAGAACACCGCCGCCAGCACGGTCAACAGGGAGTTGAACCAGCTATTGAACAGATTGGCTTTTATCCAGCCCAGCGCGCCCACGCTGGTCACGGGCGGCTTGAGTTCCTCGACCGGCAGGCTCCTGGCTTCCGCTTCCATGGACGGCTATCTCTCCACCAGGGCGATTTTCTTATTATACCAGTTCATGAAGGCGGAGGTGAGCAGACTGAAGGTGAGGTACACGGCCATGATCAAGACTACTCCCTCGATGGCCTGGCCGGTCTGGTTGATGGTGGTGTTGGCCACGGACACGAAATCCGGGTAACCGATGGCCACGGCCAGGGTGCTGTTCTTGGTCAGGTTCAGCATCTGGCTGGTCAGGGGAGGCACGATGACCCGCAGGGCCTGAGGCAGGATGACCAGGCTCAAGACCTGCCCTGGTCTGAGTCCTATGCTCATGGCCGCTTCGGTCTGTCCCCGGCTGACCGACTGAATGCCGGCGCGCACGATTTCGGCCACGAAGGCGGCGGTATACAGGACCAGGCCCAGGAGGAGAGCGGAGAATTCCGGGCTGACCCCCAGGCCGCCTTCGAAATTAAAGCCTTTCAGATAAGGGACGTCCATTCGCGTGGGCGCGCCGCCCAGCCACCAGACCAGCAGGGGTAAACCGATAATCAAGGTCAGGGCGGTGTAAAAAACCGGGAAGGGCTGGCCGGTTCTCTCCTGCCGCCGTCTGGCCCACCGTTGGAGGATGATGACGACGATAATGGCGGCGGCCAGGGCCGCGGCCATGTAGTAATGGGCGGGATGCGGGGACGGCGCCGGGAAGAACAGGCCCCGGTTGTTTAAAAACACGCCCGGAACAAGGGTAAAGGTCTGCCGGGGGTGGGGCAGGGCCTCGTTGAACATGGCGTACCAGAAGAAAAGCTGCAGCAGGACCGGAATGTTCTGCATGACTTCTATGTAAACGGCCGCCAGCCTGGCCACCAGCCAGTTGCTGGACAGGCGGGCGATGCCGATGAACGTGCCCAGGATGATGGTCAGGATGACGCCGACGAAGGACACTTTCAAGGTATTGATGGCGCCCACGACCAGGGCCCGCAGGTAGGTGTCGGCCGCCGAGTAGGGAATGACCGATTCCCCGATCTCGAAACCCGACTCCTGGCTCAGGAAACCCAAGCCGGTGGCGATGTTCTGTCGCCGCAGGTTGGACGTGGTGTTGGTGACGATGTAATAGAAGAACAGTCCGACCAGAATGAATACTATGATCTGGAAGATGACCCCGCGCTTGGCCTCGTCGTGCCAGAAGGGAATTGCGGCCGGCGGCGCGGCCGCGGCGGCCGGGGCATGGTCTGGGGAGGTCATGGTTTAGCCGCGCTCAGGATTGGTTTTCAGGGCGCCCCGAACGGGGCGCACTGATTCTTGTTTATTTGAAGGGCGGGGCGTACATCAGGCCGCCGTCCTTCCATTGGGCATTCAGGCCGCGCTTGAGGCCCAGCTTGGTTTTGACGCCGACGTTGCGCTCGAAGACTTCGGCGTAGTTGCCCACCTTCTTGATAATGTTATAGGCCCATTTTTCGTCCAGGCCCAGGGCCTTGCCGTTGCCGGCCGTCACGCCCAGGAAGCGCTTGATATCCGGGTTATCGCTCTTGAGCATTTCGTCCACGTTCTTGGAGTTGAGGCCCAGGTCCTCGGCCGCGATCAGGGCCAGGACCGAGAAGTTGACTATGTCGAACCACTGGTCGTCGCCGTGGCGGACCGCCGGCGCCAGGGGCTCCTTGGAGATGATCTCGGGCAGGAGCACGTAATCGTCGGGCTTGGGGGCCACGGACCGGATGGACGCCAGTTGGGAGGCGTCCGAGGTGATGCAGTCGCAGCGGCCGGCGAAGAAAGCCTGGTTGAGTTCCGTGTTGCGCTCGATAACCACCGGCTTCATGGTCATCTTGTTGGCCCGGAAGTAATCGGCCAGGTTCTGTTCGGTGGTCGTCCCCGGCAGGACGCAAACGCTGGCGCCGCTCAATTCCTTGGCGCTCTTGACGCCCAGTTTCTTGGCCACCAGGAAACCTTGGCCGTCATAATAGTTCACCTGGGCGAAGTTGAGCCCCAGTTCGGACTCCCGGCCCAGGGTGCGCGTGGCGTTGCGGCACAGGACGTCTATCTCCTTGGACTGAAGGGCGGTGAACCTGGTCTGGGCGGTCAGGGGCACAAACTGGATTTTGTTCGGATCCCCAAAGACGGCGACGGCGATGGCTTTGGCCGTGTCCACGTCCAGACCCTGCCAGACGCCTTTCTCGTCCGGTTTGCCGAAACCGAACAGGTCTCCGTTCACGCCGACCTTGATCATTCCTCTGGCCTTCACCGCGTCCAGGGTTTCGCCGGCCAGGGCCACGCCGGCGGCCAGAACCAGGGCCGCCGTCAGAACCACCACCATAAAATACTTAATGACTTTCATCAGAGTTCCTCCTTCCCGATGATATGGTTTGGGAGGCGGATAGGCCATCCCTTCTCAAACCGATCGTTCCGCCGGAACCAGCCGGCCGCGTACCCGGAGTGCCATGATCTAGTTGTGACGCGAATTGCGTATTGATAATAAAGAGCGCCCGGTAGCCTGTCAAGGGAAACCGCTTTTACAATATCTGATCCAGGAACTTTCTAGTGCGGGGATGTTCGGGGTTTTCGAAGAAATGCCGCGGCGGGCCGGTTTCGACGATCCGGCCCAGGTCCATGAATATCACCCGGTCCGCCACTTCCCGGGCAAAGCCCATTTCGTGGGTGACCACCACCATGGTCATGCCTTCCCGGGCCAGGTTTATCATCACTTCCAGAACCTCGCCGATCATTTCCGGGTCCAGAGCCGAGGTGGGTTCGTCGAAGAGCATTATCTTGGGATTCATGGCCAGGGCCCGGGCGATGGCCACTCTTTGCTGCTGGCCGCCGGAAAGCTGCACCGGATAGCTGTCGGCCTTGTCCCGGATGCCCACTTTTTCCAACAGGGCCAAGGCCTTTTCCCTGGCTTCCCCGGGCGAGGTCTTCTTCAGCTTGACGGGGGCCATGGTCAGGTTGCCCAGGGCGGTCTTGTGGCGGAACAGGTTGAAGCTTTGAAAGACCATGCCCAGTTCCATGCGGATTTGATTGATGTCATTGGCCGGATCGTTGATGTCCCGGCCGTCCACTATTATCCTGCCCCGATCTATGGTTTCCAGGCGGTTGATGGACCTCAACAGAGTGCTCTTGCCCGAGCCGCTCGGGCCGATGATCACGACCTTTTCGCCGGGCCGGACCTCGAGCGTCACATCGTCCAGGGCCTTGAGCCGGCCGAAGTACTTGCTGACGTTCTCGATCGTGATGATGGGTTCAACGGCGTTCATAACGTCCCAGTCTTTCCTCCATGAGGCTGACCAGCTTCGACAGGATCAGGGTTATGACGAGATAGATTATGGCCACCATGGTGTAGGTTTCGAAGTACTCGAAGGTCGTCGAGGCGTATTCGCGGCCGCGGCGGAGCAGATCGGCCACGGCCAGGATGGAGACCAGGGACGTGTCCTTGAGCAGGGCGATGAATTCGTTGCCCACCGGCGGCAGGATGGTCCGCCAGGCCTGGGGCAGGATGACGTAGAACATGGTCTGGGTGCGATTGAAGCCCAGGGAGAGCGAGGCCTCGGTCTGGCCCCGGTCTATGGACTCGATACCGGCCCGGAAGACTTCCCCCATGTACGCCCCGTAACAGAAACTCATGGCGATGACCGCCGCCATCAGGTCCGGTATCTTCACGAATCTGGCCAGGGCGTAATAGATGTAGAACAACTGAACCAGAAGCGGAATGCCCCTGATGACCTCGACGTAGGTCGAGGCGATCAGGTTGACGATCCGATGCTGGGATATGCGGCCCAGACCGGTGAACAGGCCGATCACCATGGCCACGGCGATCGAGGCAATGGTCACTTCGAAGGTGACCAGGATGCCGTCCGGGACGAAAGCGAAAATATCTCGATAGGGCTTGGGATGAAAGATAAGCAGGTAGGCCATCAGGGCCAGGGAGCCGAACAGGGAAAGCCGCCAGGCCGAGACCAGGCCTTTGTCCCGGCGCCGGGGTATGGCCGCGCCGTCGCCAACCTCGATGGTTACCGGTTGATCAGGTTCCTGGGCCATGGATGTTTCCGCTTAAAAAACGAAGGTTGATCTTATCGGGGGCATGATCCGGCCGGCTTTTGATCGGTTGGGCTGAATCCACCGGTCTAACCGGTGCTCTCCGTCGTCCGATCCGGGCCGGACCGGCCGGTCCGGCCCGGATTCACCAGGCCTATTTACCGATCCACTTCTTCATGAGCGCCTTATCCAGGCCCTTGGTCTTGACCGCGGCGATGCCCTTGTTCACCAGGTCCAGCACCGCCTTGTTGCCCTTCTTGACGGCAATGCCGTAATGTTCGACGTCGGCTTCGATGATGGCCGCGATCTTCAGACTGGCCTTGTATTTTTCGTTCTTCAACGCGTAATGGCCGGCCACGGGGTCGTCGCAGACCACCGCTTCGATGCGTCCGTTGTAAAGGTCTTCTATGGCCAAGCCGACCTCATCGTAGGTCTTGGATTCCACGCCTTTCACTTTCTGCACGGCGAAGGTTCCGGTGGTGCTGATCTGCGAGCCTACTTTCTTGCCCTTAAGGTCCGCCAGACTCTTGGCCTTCGAATCCTGGCGCACTATCAGGGCCTGTTTTATCTGGAAGTAAGGCTGGCTGAAATCCATGGTTTTTTTCCGTTCCTCGGTGATCGAGACCGAGGAGCAAATGGCGTCGTACTGACCGCCGGCCAAACCGGCGAATATGCCGTCCCAGGCCACGGCCTTGAAAGCGGCCTTGAATCCGGCTTCCTTGCCCGCCGCGGTCATGTATTCGATGGAAAAGCCGATGATGTTCTTGTTGGCGTCCACGAATTCGAAGGGGGGCCAGGTTGCGTCGGTGGCGAAGGTTATCGTCTTCTCTTGAGCCAGGGCGGTTCCACTAAGAAGAACAAGGACCAGGATCATGAAAGATAGTTTCCGCGGCATTTCGGACCTCCATTGTTTTAATCTTTATCCGCAAAAAGGGCGGGCGGCCAGCCGATTTTTTATGTAACATTATCGTCCGCTTGAATGCAACAAAAAGTTCGGGACAACAAGCCCGGCCATGCCTTGGCGATAATTTCCAATCCGGCGGAATTCACCCTGGCGCCTTCCTGAATGCCCCAGCGCCGCCGCCAGCCATTCTTCTTGACAACCTTCAGATATTACCCCAAAATCCTTTTCGGGTGGTGATTGTCGCGGAGGGCGCAGCCAGGCTTGAAGGGCCTGATCCGATCCGCCGGCCAGCCTGAAAGACCGACGGCCTCCGGTTGGCGCGCGGACGGAGGAGCGATGAGAGTTCAACCCTGAGGCCGCATTTTTCATCATTCCACCGGGGTCGGGGGGCTCCAGCCGGAAGGAAAATAGGATGAAGACCGAAAACGCCAAGATAATCACCACCGCCGATTCGATCCTCCTGGTCGCTCTCGGCCTGGCGGCCGTATACTGGCTGGCGGACTCGATTCTTTACTTCTTTTACATGCCCGAGGCCGGTTTCAAGGCCCGCCTGCTCGGTAAGGAATGGCTGAGCGATTCAACTCGTCTGATCATACTCTGCCTCTTCATCATCTTTGCTTCCCATGTGCGCTACGTGATCAAGAACCGCGTCCAGGCCAGCGAAGCGCTGAGAGCCAGCGAGGAGCGTTATCGGACCATAATTGAAAGCATGGAGGAAGGTTATTACGAAGTGGACCTGGCCGGCAACTTCACCTTCTTCAACGATTCGTTTGGCAAGATGCTGGGCTACTCCAAGGAAGAGTTGTTGGGCGTCAGTTATCGGCGGTTGGCTTCGGAGGAAGCGGCCGACCAGTTTAAGAAGACTTTCAACCGGGTGTATAGCTCGGGTCAATCCGGCCGGGCCTATGACCTGGAACTGAGGCGGAAGGACGGCGGCGTCTGTTATATAGAAATATCCGTCTCTCTGGTCAAGGGCCCCAAAAGCCAACCCCTGGGCTTCCGAGGCATCATGTCCGACATAACCGGCAGCAAGGAAGCCGAAGAGCTCCGTCGGGCCAAGAACGCGGCCGAAGAAGCCAGCCGGGCCAAGAGCGAGTTTCTGGCCAACATGAGCCATGAGATAAGGACGCCGCTTAACGGCATCATCGGCATGGCCGAACTGGCCCAGGACACGCTGCTGGACGACAACCAGCGCAACATCATGATGACCATCAGCAACGAGGCCAACGCCCTGCTGGAGGTGATCAACGACATCCTGGATTTCTCCAAGGTCGAGGCCGGGATGCTCGAACTCGAGCGCATTCCCTTTGACCTCAGGATTCTGTTGGAAGGCGTGGCCAACAGCCTGGCCTTGAGGGCCCAGCAAAAGGGCGTCGAATTCATATCCTTCCTGGCCCCTGACGTTCCCGCCCGGCTGATCGGCGATCCGGTCCGGCTGAGGCAGATTCTGGTCAACCTGGCCGGCAACGCGGTGAAGTTCACTCACCAGGGCGAAATCTATCTCAAGGGCGAGCTGGTGGAAAACAAGGGCGATCGGGCCAATATCATGTTCTCGGTCAAGGACACCGGCATCGGCATACCCGAGGAAAAGCAGCCAAAAATATTCGAAAGCTTTACCCAGGCCGACGGTTCCACCACCAGGAAGTATGGTGGAACCGGCCTGGGCACGGCCATATCCAAACAACTGGTCGAATTGATGGGCGGCGAGATCGGCCTCGAGAGCGAGGATGGCCGGGGCAGCACCTTCTGGTTCAAAATAGAATTCCCGGTCCAGGACCAGGCCCCGGCCGAAGACACCGAATCGGCGTTCAGCCTGAACAACCTGCGCGTCCTGGTCGTGGACGACAACTTCAACAACCGCTATATCCTGTCCGAGTACCTGATCGCCTGGGGTTGTTGGCCGACGGATGCGTCCAACGGCCAGCAGGCTTTGACCATCCTCGAGGCAGCGCTTAAAGCCAAGGAGACCATCAACCTCATCCTGACCGATTACCACATGCCCGACATGAGCGGTTTCGAACTCGGCGCCAGGGTCAGGGCCATCAGAGACCTGGACAAGGTGCCCATTATTCTTCTGACTTCGGCCGGCCGGTTGGGCGACGGTCAGAAATGCCGGGAGATAGGCATCGAAGGTTACCTGAACAAACCGATCCGCCGGGACGATTTGTATAGGGCCATCGAGTCCGTATTCAAGTCTTCACCCCAGGAAGAGGCCCAGACCGGACCGAAACTGGTGACCCGACACAGTATCGCCGAGGACTATCGCAAGGACATCAATATTCTGCTGGTGGAGGACTACCCCACCAACCAGCAGGTGGCCATGAAGCATCTGCTGGCCATGGGCTACCAAGTGGACCTGGCTGAAAACGGCGAGCAGGCCGTGATGGCCTATCGGCTGAAAAAATACCATCTCATCCTCATGGATATTCAAATGCCGATCATGGATGGGTACGAGGCCACTCGGGCCATCCGGGCTTTGGAAGAGGAAGACCAGAAACGACTGAGCGACGCGGCGGTCCCGAAGCGAATTCCGATCGTGGCCATGACCGCCCACGCGGTGAGCGGCGATATGGAGAAGGCCCTGGCCGCGGGGATGGACGATTACCTGACCAAGCCGCTGCGACGGAAGGAACTTCTGTCCAGGGTGGAAAAGTTCGCCCCCGCCGGCAAGACCATGGTTGAATCCCCCGCGCCGCCAAGGACGGAGGCGGTGAATCTGGATCAGGCGCCCCTGGACCTGGACAAGGCCCTGTCCGAGTTCGATGGCGACAAAGACTTCCTGCTGGAAGTTCTCCAGGGGTTCATGGACCATGTGCGGGACCAGATAAGAACCATCCACCGGGCCATCAACGACGGCGACACGGAAGCGGTCCTCAAGGAAGCGCACAATATAAAGGGCGGCGCGGTCAACCTCATCGCCGGCGACCTGGCCGCCGCCGCTCTCGAACTGGAGAAACTGGGCCGGGCCGACAGCCTGGAAGGGGCATTGGAGGCACTGGAAAGATTGGCCGTCGAGTTCAAACGTATCGAGGCCTTTGCCCGCACCATTTAATCAGCCGGGAGCTGGTAGCCGATGAAGATACTGATCGCCGACGACGAACTGGTAAGCCGTAAGAAAATGGAAAAACTGATCCAGACGCTGGGCCACGAACCCATTCTAGCCATGGACGGGGTCGAAGCCTGGGATTTGTGGAAGTCCAATCGAATCAGAATTGTCATCACGGACTGGCTTATGCCCGGCCTGGACGGGTGCGAACTCTGCCGCAGAATCAGGGAGATCGAAGGCGGAGAGTACACTTATTTAATCATGGTCACGGCCAAGAGCGATTTGGAAGACCTGGTGGTGGGCATGGAGGCCGGCGCGGACGACTTCATCGTCAAGCCCTTCAACAAAGAGGAATTGGCGGTGAGAATCCGGGCGGGCGAGCGGGTACTCAGCCTGGTGTCCCGGGACATCGTGATCTTTTCCATGGCCAAACTGGCCGAATCGCGGGACCCGGAAACCGGCAATCACCTGGATCGCATACGTCACTATTGCAAGGTCCTGGCCGAAACCATGACCCGCCTGCCCTCGCCCCCGCCGGGAATAGACAACGCCTTCGTGGACAATATTTTTCTCACCAGCCCCCTGCATGATATCGGTAAGATAGGCATCCCGGATTACATACTGCTCAAACCCGGTCGTTTCGACAACCAGGAGTTTGAGAATATGAAACAGCACTGCCGCATCGGTTTCGAGACGCTCAACGAGGCCTTGATCAGATTCCCCAAGGCCGATTATCTGCGCATGAGCGCGGAGATTGCCTTATCCCACCACGAGAAATGGGATGGCACCGGCTATCCCAACCAACTCAAAGGCACCTCCATTCCCATCTCGGCCCGTATCGTGGCCCTGGCTGACGTCTATGACGCGCTGGCCAGCAAGAGGGTATACAAGTCCAGTTACAACCACCAGATGGTGCGGGCCATAATAATGCAGGAACGGGGGACCCATTTCGATCCCCAGGTGGTGGACGCCTTTCTGGCCAGCGAGGATCGTTTCGTGGAGATATTCGACCAGTTTCGGGATAAATAGGCTGTTGGACCGGGCTCGGGGGCGGGAATTTATCTCGATTCCCTGGTGAAATCGAGCCCCAGATGCTCCAGTTTGGAAAAAATTCTTCTCAGGTTCGTCCTCAGGGTCCGGCCCAACTCCAAAGTCATGGGCGCCGTCTCGATCTTGCTTATCTCCTTATAGTCCACCAACAACATGGCCTCGATCCTCTTCTGGTAGAGACTCAGTTCATGGCTGGCGGCGTGAGGTATCCGCTCGGACAGCCTGCGGACGTCGCCGGCATGGCGGTCCTGGGCGTCCTCCAGCTTCTTTTCCAGAAGGGCGATCTTGCCCTGACTCTCGCTCAGGCTCTTGGTCAGTTTCCGGACCTGTTTTTCCAGGTCGTTGCTTTTTGATTTCTCGATGTTGAGGGCGCTGTCGCGTTCCTCGACCCTGGCCTCGAGCCTGGTTTTTTCCGCGGCCAGACGTTCCATTTCCTGTTGCATGGATTGGTTTTTATTTTGAAGGTCATCCAGGCTCTCTTCCATCCCGGCCAGACGGTGTTGGGCCTCGTTTAGGGATTTCTCCAGCTTGATGACCTGTTTTTCCAGGTTGCCGCTCTTCTTGCGTTCGGCTTCTCCCGACTTTTCGCTGTTGGCCAGTTTCTTTTCCAAGCCGGCCGTCTCGGCCGACAGGCGTTGAATCTCGAGGAGCGCCTTTTCATTTCTCTCGACAAATTCCAGGTGCTCCATCTTGGCCCGTTCGGCCTCTTCCTGGCCTAGTCTGATGGCGTTCTCCAACTCGATGGTCAACTGGCCGATATATTCCGACAACCGCCGCAGGGAAGCGTGGGGATCGAATCGCTCCCGGCCCAGGTTCAGGATGTCATCCTCTTCGGCGGATCCATAATGGCGGCCGTCTTCATTTCCGTGGCGTTCTTCGTCCATTCGAACTTTCTCCTGAAGAATTGGAGACGAGGTGATTCCCCTGGTCCAGCTTCTTAGGGTCCCGATACGTTGGCCGTCATTCAAAGTCGACCGCCGGGCTGGAAGGGCTTCCTGCTTCAGCCCGGTCTTCTTTAGTTACCGCTTTTAACTTCGCCGGTCAAGGGCTGCCTGCCGGCTCGGGACCCGATCTTCTTAAACCGGCGGCGGCCGGCGTCAACTCCGACTGCCTTTCAATCCGGAGTGGGCGGACCCTTCGACCAGGGGCGGCCCGAGGTTACGGTCAGGCCGACCAGGTTCCGGTCCGGCCCTGGTCGAACCGTCAGGTCAGGTGGCCTTGGGCTTTGAGCCAAGCCCCGATCCGGTCAAAGGCCTCGTTAATCTCCTCCCGCGTACCGCCGAACGACAGGCGGATAAAGCTGGCGCCCGTGGGTCCGAAGGCCTGGCCGGGAATGGTGATCACCCCGGCCTCGAACAGGAGCTTCAAGGCCAATTCCACGGAAGTCAGGCCGGGCAGGTTGTAGCGGGCGAAGATGTAATAAGCGCCCTGGGGGCGTTGGTAGGTGAAGATCGGGTTCAGTTGGTCCAGGCGCAGGCACATCAGGTCCCGCCTGGCCTTGAGTTCGGCCACCATCTCGGCTACGCAGTCCTGAGGTCCCTCCAAAGCCGCCAGGGCCGCCACCTGGGCCACGGTCGGCGCGGCGATGGTCACCGCGTCATGGACCTTCAAGGCCTGGTCGATTATGCCGCTCGAGGCGTACATGTATCCCACCCGCCAGCCGGTCACGGCGTACTTCTTGGAAAAACTGAAGCAGGCGATGACGTTTTCCTTGAGTTCAGGAATCATGACCGCGGAAAACGGCGGTTCCCGATCGTAGATCATGAAGTCATAGGCCTCGTCCGAGATCAGGAAGAGATCATGCTTCAGGCATAGTTCCGCCAGGCCGCGGACGTCCTGTTCCGGGAAGACCGCGCCGGTGGGGTTGGAAGGGTTGCAGAGGATTATGGCCCTGGTCCGGTCGGTGACGGCCCGATTCATGGCCTCGAGGTCCAGCCGCCAGCCCTCCTGTTCGAGGAGCGGCGCCCAGACCACGCGGCCGCCGGCGAGAAGAACCTGTTCCACGTGGGAGGCGTAATTGGGCGAAGGCATGATCACCTCGCCACCCGGCTCGATCACGGTCATGATACCGGCGAAAAGGGCCTCCATCGAGCCCGTGCTGATGAATACCTCCCTTTCCGGGTCCACGGTCAGGCCTTTGCTCCGGGAAAGCTCCCGCGCCACGGCCTCCTTTAGTTTGGGCCACCCCGGCTGCAGGCTGTATTTCCCGATGCTGCCATCCTCCTCCAAGGCCCTGGCCACGGCGGCCCTGATATGGGCCGGAGTCCTGAAAGAGGGGATGCCTTGTCCCAGGGAAACGGCGTCCTTCACCTGGGCGGCCAGGATGGGCATCTCCTTGATGGCGGATATGGATATGCCGGCCACGCGGGGACTGATGCCTTTGGCGCGGTACACTCGGCCGGCGGCCTCTAAAATACTGCGTGTTTCCAACTTGTTACTCCCAGGTTTATTTCATCCGGCCCTGGGCCGGCGGCGGCCGGCGGCCAGGCGAAAGAGATCCGCCGCGCCATAGGAGCTGCGGACGTAGGGCCCGGCGGCCCAACCGAGAAACCCCAAACGGGACGCCTCCCTCTCGAGGTTCTTGAACTCGGCCGGCTCGATATATCGGGCCACCGGCGCGTGCCGGCTCGAGGGCGCCAGGTACTGGCCTAAGGTGATCAGATCGCATCCCGCCGCCCGCAGGTCTTCCATAACCTGTAGGACCTCGGCCATGGTTTCTCCCAGGCCCAGCATCAGCCCGGACTTGGTGACCGGCCGCGGTCCGGACCGGTCGGCCTGGGCCAGGACGGCCAGGGAACGACGATAATCGGCTTGGGGACGGATATGGGGGTACAGCCGGGGGACGGTTTCCAGATTATGATTCAGCACCTCGGGTCCGGCCTGCATCACGGCGTCTATCGCCGCCGGGTCGCCCTTCAAATCCGAAATCAGCACTTCCACGCCTTGTTCGGACCGCTTGTTTTTGATGGCCCGTACGGCCGCGGCCATATGGGCCGCCCCCCCGTCGGCCAGGTCGTCGCGGGTGACCATGGTCAGGACGCAGAATACGAGTTCCAACCGCCAGGCGGCTTCGGCCACGGCCTCGGGTTCGTCCGGATCCGGCCTGGACGGCCCCTTCGTGACGGCGCAGAAGGCGCAGCGCCGGGTGCATCCCGGACCGAGCAGAAGAAAAGTGGCCGTGCCCCGGCCATAGCATTCCCCCTGATTGGGGCATTGGGCTTCCTGGCAGACCGTGTGGAGGGACAGATCGCTCAGCACCCGGGCAACGAACGGCGATCGTCCTGGTTCGGGAATCCTGCGTCTAAGCCACGGCGGCTTGGGCATGGTTCAATACTTCCCGTCCGATAAGGTCTTCCGCCTCGGCCAGGGTGAAGGGTTGGAAATCGAGATCAAAGGTTCGGGCAAAGCGGCCGGCCAGCAGGTCCCGCAGTAGTTCAGGATCGGCGGGACGGCCCAGCAGTTTCCGGATCGAAGTCAATTTAATTCCTTCGAGTCCGCAAGGGGTAATAAAATCGAAGTGGCTCAAGTCCGGATCATTGTTCAAAGCCAGGCCGTGAAAGGTGATTCCCCGGCGTACGGCCAGCCCGATCGAGGCTATCTTGTCCCGGCCCACCCAGACGCCGCGGGCGTCCGGAACGCGGCGGCCTTCCAGTCCGAATTCCTTCAGTACGGTTAGGATTATTTCTTCCAGGGCCTGGACCAGGTCCATCAGACCGATTCTCAGGAAGTGGAGGTTGAAAATAGGGTAGGCCACCAACTGGCCCGGTCCGTGATAGGTGGCCAGTCCGCCGCGTTCGACCCGGTGGACGGTCACGCCGGCCCGGTCCAGAGCCGAAACCGGCGCCGTTATTTCCGCTTCCGTGGCCCGGCGTCCCAGGGTGATAACCGGCGGGTGTTCGGCCAGGATCAGCACTTCCGGCCCGGATTCGGCCCGGACCGCGGCCAGACGCCGCATGAGGGCCAGGCTATGACGGTAGTCGAGGTAGTCCAGGTTCATCAAACGACACGAAATCATGGCCGCCAAGGTAACAAAGGGTTTCCCGCCGTGTCAACTGCGACCTGTCCGATGGCCGGTTGAATCGTCCGGCGCCTTTTGCTATTTTATAATTTCATAAGCCGCGAATCTTGACGGACTTGTAAAAAGTCCGTCATCAGGCCGAGGGCGAATAATCCCGCCAGAGGCGGGACTGGGGTGAGGGTGGAACCACTTGAATTTACTTTAAGTGGCGGGAGAGGGGCAGCCCTCTCCCGCCGAGTAAAAAGTCGAAAACCGACTTTTTACGAGGTTATCAATCTTATGATCCGGCCGTGGGCGGGGCCTGATAAGCCGGATATAAAGGGAGGAAAGCAGGCATGGGAATCAACTACTTCAAGCGCGACGACCGGGACGCCAAGTTTGTGTTGTTCGAGCATCTGGGGCTGGAACAACTGTTGTCCTACGACGCCTTCAAGGATTTCTCCCTGGACGATTTCAGCATGATCATTGACGAGGCTCTCAAGGTCTGCCGCGAAGTGCTCGGACCGGCCATGCAGGAAGGTGACCAACAGGGCTGCGCCTATGAGTCCGGCCTGGTCAAGGTTCCGGTTTCTTTTCATCATTGCTGGAAGGTCATGAGCGAAAACGGCTGGCTGGCTCTGCCCGTCAGCCCCAGGTACGGCGGCCAGGGCCTGCCGCTGGCGGTGGCCGGCCAGGTCTTCGAATTCTTCGCCGGCGCCAACATACCCCTCCAGATTTACTCCGGCCTGGCCGTGGGCGCCGCGCACTTGATCGAAACCTTCGGTACTGACCAGGACCGGAACCTGTTCTGCGAGAAGATGTACTCGGGCGTCTGGGGCGGAACCATGGCCATGACCGAGGCCGACGCCGGCAGCGACGTGGGCTGGCTCAGGACCAAGGCCGCGCCCGAGGCCTCGGCCGGGGGTCCCCGCCTTTACAAGATTGAAGGGACCAAGCGCTTCATCAGCGGCGGCGAGCACGATCTGACCGAGAACATCATCCACCTGGTCCTGGCCCGCATCGAAGGTTCACCCTCAGGCACTAAAGGTCTCAGTCTTTTCATCGTCCCCAAGATATGGGTCAATCCGGACGGAAGCCCGGGCGAACCAAACGACGTGTTCTGCTCGGGTCTCGAACACAAGATGGGCTTGCACGGCTCGGGTACCTGCTCCTTGAGTTACGGCGAAAACGGCCGGTGCCGGGGCATCCTGCTGGGAGAAGCCGACAGCGGCATCGCCAAGATGTTCCAGATGATGAACGAAGCCCGCATGGGCTGCGGCACCCTGGCCTTGGGTCTGGCCGCCAGCGCCTATGACGCGGCCCGGCTCTACGCCCGGGACAGGGTCCAGGGACCGCTGTTCACTCAACGGCGAGGCCAACGGGTGCCGATCATCCGGCACGAGGACGTCCGGCGGATGCTGATGAATCTCAAAGCCGGCACGGAAGCCATGCGGGCCATGATAAACAAACTGTATTTCCTGATAGACGTATCCCGGTACGATTCCGACCAGGAAGTCCGCAAAAAGGCGGACTATCAGGTGGAACTCTTCACCCCCCTGGTCAAGGCCTATTGTTCCGACTTCGGCTTCCTGCTCACCCGCGAAGCCATTCAAGTACTGGGCGGCGTCGGGTACTGCCGCGAGTTCCCGGTCGAGCAGTACGCCCGGGACATCAAGAGCGTCTCCATCTACGAAGGCACCAGCTACATTCAGGCCCTGGACCTGATCGGCCGGAAGATGATGATGGCCGGCGGCGCGGCTTTTCAGGGTTGGATCGAGGAGGTCAATTCCTTCGCCCTCAAGCACCGGGACGATAAGGACTTCACCCCGGACTTCAAGCTTTTGTCTCAAGCCGTCCAGGCCTTGACCGATTATGCCGCCGGTTTCATGCGCTATTTCCAGGAAGGCAAGCTCAATTTAATCCCGCTGGCGGCCACGAGGTTCCTCGAATGTTTCGCCGAAACCCTGATGGCCCAGCTCATGCTCGAACAGGCCTTTACGGCCAGGGCCAGACTGGCCGGCGCGGACGTGTCTTCATCGGCCGGGGTCTTCTACCGTGGCAAGATCGAGACGGCCAGGTACTTCTGCCGGAACATACTGACCAATGTCTTCTCCCGGCATATCTCATTCCAGCAGGAGGACACTTCGGCGGTGGATATACCCGAGGAGGCGTTTTGACTCTCCCGGCGTTCAGGCGGGTTTAGCCGGTTCGGCTTCCCTGTCGGTCAGAAAGGCGAACGGGTGAAAAAGAAAACGGCCTCGATTTCGAGGCCGTTTTCTATCACCACTGATGAAGAGGGCCTGGGACGGCCCTCTTAGCTAAGTTATTTGCTTTCAAACGCGCCGGAGATGACGCAGTCCACCCGGCGGTTCTTCTGCATGCCGGCGTCGGTCTTGTTGTCGGCCACGGGCTTGCTCAAGCCGTAGCCTACGGCCTTCAGGCGAGCCGGGGCTATATTGAATTTTTCGATCAAGTACTTGCGCACGGCTTCGGCCCGGTTCTGGGACAATTTCAGGTTGTAAGCTTCACCGCCGCGGCTGTCGGTGTGGCCTTCGACGACCGCCGTGGTGTTCGGGTAGGTGGTCAGGTACTTGGCCACTTCGGCGATCTGATTATGGTAAGTTTGACGAATATCGTGTTTGGCCGTGTCGAATTCTATATGCAGGGAAATGGTGACCGGCAGCGGGCAGCCGACCTTGTCCACTTTGAGGCCCTTGGGCGTGCCCGGGCATTTGTCCTGGGCGTCGCATACGCCGTCGCCGTCGCTGTCGGCGCCAGGGCTGGCGAAGATGTCCGCCACCATGGCCTGCAAGGCGGATTGGTCTTTCAGCAGCGCGGCCGCGTCAAAGTACTTGCCGCCGGCGCTGGCCGCGGCAATACCCTTGCCCAGCTTGACTCCTTCGGCTTTGTCGTCAAAACCTATGGTATAGATGGCCAGGTCAGGATATTTGGCCGCCAGTTTCTTGGCCTCGGCCAACGGGTCGCCGAAACCATCGCTCCATAAAAAGTCGGAAAAGATCACCAGGGCTTTCTTGCCCGGCATCTTGCCCAAATCGTCGCTGGAGGCGGCCATGGCCGGACCGAGGGACGTCCGGGCGCCGCTCTTGCGGGTGAACTTTTTCAGTTCGGCGATAAATGAGGCCGGATCATAGGTCTTGGGTCCCCAATTTAGATAGCTGCCCGTGTCCTGGCCGAAGGGATACGTGTAGAAGGACCTCAAGGCGGCCGCGTAATCATAGGCCGGAATAGCCTGATTCAACATTTCCTGGAGCTTCATCTGGTTGTTGAAGGTGTCGCCTCTCGAGCTGGAAAGATCGCACAAGAGTTCAAAAGCTTCCACTTTCTTGCCGCCGCAGGAGTCGGAAGCGGCCGGTCCCAGGCTGGGAACCAGCATGACCAACGCCAGGGTCAGCCCCACAACTTGCCAACTGTACCGTCTCCTCATCGCCCGTAATCTCCTTTTGTTGAATAAAGATTTAATTTCAAGTCCTGGCCGTCCGTATAATGGAGCCAGAACCGGTGATTCCGCCTTCTGTTCTATTATCGCCAATGAAAAGTGCGCCAATAAATCGCACTAGACCGCTACCATACCCATTCCCGAGAACTTTGTCCAGTTTCTTTTATCCGGCCGGGGCGGGTCGCTCTCGATGGAATAAGGTCGCGGCCCTGAATATGGTCAAAGCGGAGAGTATTTTGTACGCGGCCAGGGCCAGGGCCGTCAATCCCAGACCCATGACCGGCGCCAGGATCAGGCCGGTGACCAGGGCGCCGAGCATGGCCCCGCCGTGGTCGGCGGCCTCGAGCCGGCTGATGACCCTGGTCAGCGGAGGTCTGGTTCGATCTTGAAGGTGCAGGTTGAACAGGAAGGAAAACTCCAATCCTCCGATCAGGCCGTTCAGGGGAGTCAGAACCAGCACCAGGTCCGGCAGCCGTTCCCAGGCCACGGCCGCCGACGCTCCCGCCAGGCCGGCCAGGGCCAGCTCCAGCATCGGCGCGACCCAGACCGTGGCCCTCGATCTTCGGGCCGCCAGACGACCGATCAGGCCGCCTCCGGCCAGGCCGGCCATGAACAAGGCGGACAGCAGCCCGATCTGCTGATAGATAATCCCGTGTTTGTTCTGGAAGAGAAAGATCAATATGATCTGCAAGGCCATGGTGGCGAAGCCCGTGGAGGCCATGGTCCAGCCCGAGACCCGGGCCGGCGTGGACCGGACGATGAGGAAAAGGAGAGGCAGGCAGGCGGCCGCCGCGGCCCAGGGCGCCCAGGTTCTCAGCTCCATGGCCCCGGCCAGGACCAGCCTGACTTCTCTCCGGCCGGTCATCTTCTCCCACCAGATCAGTCTCAGGAAATAAGACAGGGGCCAGACGTCGGTGTTAAGCCGCGATGATTCCGGGCTCGCGGCCGCCTCGGCCAGCCTGGCCTTCAAGTAATCCCGGCCGGTGGGAGGAAAATACAGGTTGAAGGACCGAGGGGTCATGTACGGGCTGTCAAAGCCGCGCCTGACGTAACGCGCCGCCAGTTCCACCGGATCGTCGCTTATGATCCCCGATCCGGTCGCGGCCAGGAAGAAATGACGGTCGCCCGGCGTGACCAGAACCTCCGGGAACACCGACTTCAAGGTCAGGTACAACGACGACCCGTAGGACAGCATCTCCCGGCTCCACAGGTTCTCCGCGCCGCTGATCGAGGTCACCAGCACGCCTTCGGGGCTGAGCCGGCGGCGGGCCGCCTGGAAGAATTCCTTGGTATATAACCGGTTGACCTGGGCCGTGTCCGGGTCCGGCGCGTTGATGACGATCAAGTCGAAGATATCGTCCGAAGGCCGGCTCAGGCAGCGCCGGGGGTCGTCATGGTATATCTCGAGACGCGGGTCGTTCAGGTCCCGGGACAACTCCGGCGGAAGATGACCTCGGACCAAGTCGGTTTCGGCCGGATCCAGGGCCACGTACACCAGACGGTTCACCTTCCGCTGGAGAAACTCGTGGATGAACCCTCCCGGTCCCTGTCCGGCCAGCATGACCCTGTCCCCGCGCGCCGCTTCGGTCAGGAAGAACAGGGCCAAGGGTTGATGGACTTCCGGACTGGGCCAGGAATGAAGAAAAACATGGTTGCCGAACAAGGCCATTTCGCCGCCGCGGCCGGCCAGGGCCAGGTGCTGGTAAGGCGTTTCCCTGGCGGCCAGGAGCCGGTAAGCCGGGTGGGCCAGGCTGAAGCGGAGCCCGTCCGCCGCCTGGTCCAGACGGGAAACCAGGCCGGTCCCATGGCCCAGTCCGCCGGCCAGAAGCAGGACCGCCAGCAGGATGGCCCTGGTCTTGGCGCTTCGGGTCAAGGTCAACGGAAGCAGGCCCAGGGTCAGTAGGCCGAACAGGGCCAGAACCTCCACCGGTCCGGCCCGGCCGGCCAGAAGGAAAGTGTAAACCATGAGACCAAGGAAAGCTCCGGCGGACTCAATCCAGAAAACGATCGGACCGATCAGGCCCAGTTCCCTGCCCGAAGCGCGTCTTGCCCGGGCGAGCGCCAGACCGGCCACGACAAAGAGCCCGCCCACGCAGAAAGAAGCCGGCACGGTCAGGAGAAGACCCCAGATCAGCGTTTTCTCGAGGGGGGCCACTTCGCCGGCGGAAAGCCCGGTCAGACCCGGCAGTAGGTAGGACAGGGCCAGCAGGCCGGACAGAACGGCCAACCAGACGCAGGTGCCGGCCTGGAGCCAGATTCCGGGCCGCCGTTCTGGCTTGGCCAGACCAACCAGCCAGGCGCCCAGAAACACCCCGGCCAGCCAGCCGGCCATCACCAGGGCCACGACCAGTTCGTTGCCGTGAAAGACGATCAGAAGCTGCCGGATGAAGACTACCTGGGCCGTCAGGGCCAGGGCGCCATAGGACCCGATCAGGAGATAAAAAGCCAGGTTCAAGACCAGACCCCGGGAATGTCGGTCTGGCAGCGCGGGCAGCGGCCCCCTTTAATATTGATGTCCACGGACCAGAGGCCGGTCCGTTTGATGAGCAATTCTCCGCAGCGGTGGCAGTAAGTGTTGTCGAATCTATGCCCGGGCACGTTGCCCACGTAAACGTACCGCAATCCTTCGGCTTTGGCCGCGGCATGACAGGCTTCCAGAGTGGCCACGGGCGTGGGCGGGAGGTTGCGGATTTTATACATGGGATGAAAACGGGTAAAATGAAGCGGGATGCTCGGCCCCAGGTTCTCCTTGATCCAACGGGCCATGGCCCGCACGTCCTTTTCCCGGTCGTTGGCCGTGGGCAGGACCAGGTTGACTATCTCCACCCACGGGCCCAGGCCCATGAGGGTCTCCAGGGTCTTGAGGACGGGTTGGAGTTGGGCCGAGCAGTACTCGCGGTAATAATCTTCGGTGAAAGCCTTGAGATCAATCTTGTACGCGGCCACCAGCGGCGCCAGTTTCTTGACCGCCTGGGGCGAGATGAAGCCGTTGCTGACCACCGTGCATCTGAGGCCGTTTTCCTTGGCCTGGCGGGCGATGTCATACATGTATTCGTAGTAGATAGTCGGTTCCGAGTAGGTGCAGGCCACGCTGGGGGACTGATTTTCCCGGGCCAGCCTTATCAGGTCGGCAGGTGAAATGTAGCGGGCTTCGAGCTCTTCCGGCCGGAACTGCGAAATCTGCCAGTTCTGGCAGAATTTGCAGGCGATGTTGCAGCCGGCCGTGGCCAGGGACAGGACCATGGTCCCGGGCAGGAAGTGGTTGAAAGGCTTTTTCTCGATGGGGTCGTTGTGCAGGGTCACGGCGCGGCCGTAGACCAGGGTGAAGTAGTCGCCGCCCCGGTTCTCCCTGACCCCGCACCGGCCACGGCCGCCTTCGCCCACCAGGCATTGTCGCGGACAAAGCCCGCATTGCACGGTCTGATCGGCCAGCTTTTCGTAAAACATGGCCGGCCGGACAAAACGACCGTCGGCCTGGTCCTGGGTCGGTTTGGACCTCGGCGTTTCAGGCGCCTTGTCCTCGGTCCAGCCCTGGCCGGGCGTCCATCCGGCCAGACCGGCGGCGGCGATCCCGGTGGATTTCAGAAAATCGCGGCGTCTCATGGTTCTGCCTCGCTGAAGACCTGGGCGCTGAAGCTGTAGAGCCTGGTTCCGGCTTCGCGCCAGCACTTGAACGGTAGGCCGGCCTTGCGGCAGGTGAAGTCCAGGAATTGCTCCCGATCCCAGCCTTCCTCCACCGGTACTTGGGGCAGCAGCAGGCCGCTGTGAGGTCCTCGAAGCACGATCAGGCCGTGCCGGCCGACTTGAATTTCTTCCACTTCCTTGACCGGCTGAAAGGGAGTCAACACCGAGATTTCCAGTCTGAGGTCCGGCAGTTCGGCCTTGGTCAAGGGAGGGAACCTATGATCCTCGAAAGCCGCGGCCTGGGCCATCACCGTCACCACTTCGGCCAAGGGTCGTTCGCTTTCCAAACGGCCGATGCACCCCCTCAACTCCCCCCTTTTTTTCAAGGTCACGAAGGCGCCCCGGGGGGCTTTGAGCGCGGCCGGGAGTGGTTCGGGTGGGACAAAGGTCTTGTTTTCCAAGCCGGCCAGAATGGACTGGCGGGCTAGGGACAGCAGCAGCTTTTGTTCGGCCGAAGCGAGTCCCGGGTCCAGGCTCCCGGAGGTCCGCGGCGGGCCGTCGGCGGTGAAAGCCGCGGCCATGTACCCCACCACTCGCGAGTTGTCTCCGCTGACTTCACCCGAATGGCTGTACTTCAGGACCGTGGCCTTGTTGGCCCCCAACTCGGCCGCGGCCAGCATGATCGCCGTCAGGGGTCCTCCGCCGCAGGCCTCGATATGGCCGGCGCTCAACTCCTGATGCAGGCCGTTCGTATCGAAGGCCTTGACCCGTTCGAGCAGGCGGTGGTCCATGGCTTGGGCCGTTTCGGCTTTGTAGAAATGGGACAGGTCGGTGCTGGCCAGAAGCAGGACCTTGCGGCCGCGGGCGGCGTTCGCCAGGGCCTTGGCCAGGGTCCGGCAGGTGGTCAGGTCCTGGGAACCCATGAGCAGAGGCACTATCTTGGCCCGGCCCAGCACCGTCTGGAGAAAGGGCAGTTCGATCTCGAGGCAATGCTCGCGGTCATGAATCCGGGACGATTCGGCCACTAAGGGACCGCCTTTGGCCAGGATCGAACCGGCCAGATCACGGTCCAGTTGCACCCGGCCTAAAGGCGTTTCGTAGTCGCGGAGGTCCAGGGCCACGCCCTCGAACCTGGCCTGGTGGCTGGGGCCGACCAGAACCACGGTTTCGAAGTCCTGGCCCGCCAGCAGGGCAAAGGCATGGGCCGCGGTTGGTCCGGAATAGATCAAGCCGGCATGGGGCACGGCCAGGGCGATCAGGCGGCCGGTCGGGCGGGGCGGCCTGGCCTCGGCCAGGTATCGCTTCACCAGGGCGGTCAGTTCATCGGCCCGACCCGGATACCAAGTACCGGCCAGGGCCGCCGGTCTGACTTTGATCTCTTGTTGGGCCTGGGCCTCGAAAGCAAAAGGTCCGGCTAAAACCAGGAAGGCCGCCAGAACGATCGGAATGATGCGGCTTCGAAAGCCTAACTCATTGCTGGTAATACGCTTCACGCCGCCTCTCATGTCAGGGCCCTTTCTTCTTCTTTTCCGGCAGGAGTATGCGATTGGCCGGAGAGCGGGATTCTCCCACCGAGGTCACGTACACGGCCGGACGCCCTAAAACCGGGCATTTGTAAGAGCATATGCCGCAGCCCACGCAGCGGGTCAGGTTGACTTGGGGGGCCAGCAGCTTCTCGGTCTTGTCCTTGTCCGTGGCCGTCTCGAGGGGGACCAGGTAAATGGCCTTGGGCGAGACCGGACAGTGTTCTTCGCAGACCAGGCAGGGCCCCTGGCCGGACCAAGGCAGGCAGCGCCCGCGGTCGAAAAAGGCCGAACCGAGTCGGATCGGGGTCTGGGTCTTTTCCCGGCCGGTGATCAACTTGATGGCGCCGGTGGGGCAGACGCTGGAGCACAGAGTGCAGTTGTATTCGCAGTACCCCAGCCGAAAATTCAGAACCGGGGTCCAGACCCCTTCCAGGCCGGCTTCGCCCAAGGCCGGCGTCAGTACGTTGGTCGGACAGACCCGCAGGCACAACCCGCAGCGGACGCAGCGCTTCAGGAATTCCGATTCCTCGAGGGTGCCCGGCGGCCGGATGAGGTCCGGTCCGGGCCGGCCGGGAGCGGCCAGGGCGGCCCGGCTCAAGCCGACCAAGGCCGCGCCGCCTAATAAGGACCCGACCACCGCCCGGCGGGTCAGGTCCGGGGCGTCCTTAGGATTTAAAACCGTAGGCAGAGGTCGGGGATGACCAGGCTGGAACCTGAATTTGATCGCTCCGGTCGGGCAGGCGGCCTGGCAATTGAAGCAGAGGTGGCACTCGGCCCGGAGCCAGGCGTCCTTCGGATGCGGGCCGCTGGCGCCCTGGCAATCGGCCCGGCAAAGGCCGCAGTCCGTGCACAGGCTTTCGTCTTTGGTCAGATGGATCAGGCTGTACCGGCTGAACAGGCCCAACGCGGCCCCCAGGGGACAGATGGTCCGGCAGAAGAAGCGCGGCCGCCGGCGGTTCAGGGCCAGCACGAGAATCAGCGGTCCGCCCATGATCAGGGCGGTCTGGTATACCCGCGGGCCGTAACCCAACAGGTGATCCAGGGCGAAAGGACCGGCGTAGGCCAGGAAGGAAAACGGGGGTTGCGTTCCGGCCAGCCAGGCCGAGCCCTGGGACAGGAAGTAACTCAAGGCGGGGAACACGGCCAGGACAAGTCCCCGGAAGAGAAAGGCCAGCGGGTCGAGCCAACCGGTCTGGTTCGAGCCCAACAGGGCCGCGCCAAGAAGAAAAATCAGAATAAAGTATTTGTACCGCTGGTTGAGGGAGGGTTGGTTGGCCGCGGTTTTTTCCGCCAACCGACCCTGCCGGCCGGCCTGGGAGCAGACTTGGTTCAGGGCGCCGAAGGGACAGACAAAACCGCAGAAGAAACGGCCCAGCATCAGGACTGGAACCAGAACGGCCAAGGCCAGGAGCAAAGACGGCTTCAAGGTCCAGGAGGAAAACATGGCGCCGAGGCTGACCAGGGGGTCGAGGTCGAAGAACAGGCTGATCGGTCCGGACAGCCGCAAGTCCTGTCCGGTCGAGGTGAGGCTGAAGACGGTCAGATTGAGGCTTTGCGGCACCTGGGTCCGGGCGGCCAGATAAAGGAACAGGAACAAAAAGAAAACCTGGCTTATTCGGCGCCAGGCGCGCCAGCCCATGTTTTTCATGACGTTCTACGCCATTACATCCAAACGCTGGCCTGGAGCCGGGGCGAGGCGGCCCAGACCCTGTTCCTGGCCCAGGAGAAGGAAACCGATTTGCTCCGGAACCAGCCCGAATAAAGGCAGGGCCGCCGCGTCCACGGCCACCTGATCCTGGCCGGCGATGATGGTGTCCTTGGCGGCCACGTCGGCCAGGCGACCGCCCGAGGGGCCGTTGGCCAGCATCACCCGGGTCGCGTCCAGAACGGTCAGGGTCGGCTGGAAAAAGGCGGCCAGGTCGGCGATGCTTTGGTGGATATCCTGGTGCAAGGCCCCCCGGCTGCCGCCCACCGCGCCGAGCCAGTTCTTCATGCCCAGGGTCACCAGGGAGAGGCCGTGACTTTTGGCCACCGGCGCGTTGATGAGTTTGTCCGCCTCTAACACCGGCGTGAAAACCGCCCATTCGCCCAAGCGCCGGCCCTCCAGATTCATGTTCTTGAAGAGATGGGAAGAGGGGTGGATCAGATGGGCGCCGGTCGCCCTGGCCGCGGCTTCCGCGCCTGTGCTGGCGAAACAGCGGCGGGCGTCATTGATCGTGTGATCCACGATGTTGACTTTGGCCGCGCCGGCTTCCTGGCACATCTTGACCAGGGCCGCCAGGACGGCCGGGTTGGTATTGGCCGCCAGTTCCGGCGGCCGGTCCCAGGAAAGGTTGGGCTTTACGGCCACCACGTCGCCGCGCTTGATGAAGCGGCCCATTCCGCCCCAGGGCTCGAGGGCTTTTCGGACCAGGGTCTCCACTTCGTATTTACCCCGGGCCTTGGCCACCACCAGCAGGTTGGGCGCGTCGTTTATCCGAAACTGGGCGGTCTTCTTGTTTGGCTCCGGCCGGGCCGCCACCGGCGATCTTCCGGCCGAGGCGCCATAGGCGCCGGCGGTCACGGCCGCGATCCCGCAGAGCTTGGCCAGACGAAACATGGCTTCCCGGCGGTTGACGTCATTTCCCATAAACGGCCTCCCTGTTCAACTTGGCCTCATTTTATCATACGGACCGCCTTCCCGCACCCGCCGGCGGCGGAAAAGTCGGTAGCACATGATATGACCGAATCAGGCAGCAAATGAATTGACCGAAGAGAAAAGCATCTTCCGCATGGGGTGGGCTTGGTGAGGCGGGGGAGGTGCCGCGGGAGGCAAGGAACATCCGTTGAATTCGAAAGGCCGCCGGTCGTACTTAATTCAACGACACCGACGCACCCAAGTCCACGCCTACCTCGAAGGTCCAAGCGGCATTGAAGACCGCCGGTGCGGTAGGCTTGAACTCGGCCCGGCCGACTTCCTTATACCGAGGGACACCTGCGCGGCTCAGGCCAATAGTTCTTCTTCGAAGCGGCATCGGCTCAAGAGTTCATGGCCGGTCTCCGTGACCAGGACCGCCTCCTCCATGTGCGCACCGCCGACCTCCGGCATGTCGAAGACAGTAACCCTGGGCTCAAGGGCGAGGATCATACCGGGACGCAGGGGGTAAGGCACATCTCTATTGATCGCCGGTTCCCCGTGCAATCCCCAGCCCAACTGGTGTCCGGTGGCGAACTTGTGTTCGTACTTGGCGTACCCCTGTTCCGCGATCGCGTGTCTGGCGGCCGCATCGACGTCGGCGCAGGTAGCCCCCGGATTGACCGCCGCGATCGCGGCCTGGAGCGATGAGTAGGCGACCTGGTATATTTCCTTCTGCCGCGGCGTCGGCTTGCCGACGCATACCGTCCGACCGAGGTCTCCGGTATAGCCGCGATAGACGGACCCCATATCGATGATCACCATCTCGCCGTGGCGGATTCGCTTGTGGGTCGAAATCCGCTCGAAAATGCAGGCATTCACCCCCGAGGCCACATTGGTGATAAAGGGTTCCATCTCCGAACCGTGCTTCCGCATGGCATACTCCGCCGCGGCCGCCACCTCATACTCCCGCACCCCGGGCGCAATCGCCTCAAAAGCGGCATACAGGCCGATCTCCACTATGGCCAGAGCCTCCTTGATCAGTTCGATCTCCAGCGGGTGCTTGACCACGGTGAGTTCGGTCCAGAGATGCGACGCATCCACGAAGTCGACTTTGGGGAGACGCTCCTTGAGCTTCAGATAGGTCGGGAAGTGCATGAGATCCACCCCGACCTTCCCCGCCTTCACCCCATAGTCGTCGAGGATGCCGGCCAAGGCTTCGTGCCACCGATCCGGCCCAGGCAGTTTGCGGTGATCGTCAACGTCCGAACGGACCTGAATCCGGTAGGTATCGCTGCCGGAGGTATGGCCGACGATGGGTTTCTTTCCGCGCACGACGACGGCCAGGTATTCGGGGTCCATGAAAGGCCGGTATCCCTTGACGTAAAAATCCGATACATAGCGCACCGCCTCGGACTTGAGCAGGATCAGGGCGTCCAGGTCCGTCTCCTCGATGCACCGCTGCACTTTGGCCTGCTTCCACTGATGGAGCACGTCTCCGCCATAGTATGACGGCTCCTCTTTCCATAACCATGCTTCCGTCATCTCGTGACCTCCTATTTACGATATATTTCGCCTCCGTGTAGGCGGCACGGACCTGAGAGCGCACCATGCCGCGAGGCCCTGACTCCCCACGGGGAGCGGTCCTTCATCGCGACCAGTCCTCGCCCAGGTCACGTTTTCGTCTCACCCTCCTCGTGGCGTCGCTCGAGCGGAGGCAAAGTCGACTAGAATTTCGGCGGCGCGCAACACATCGTTGAGGCTGACATCCTTGTGCGTGACCAGCCGAATCTCCCGCGGCGTCGCGATATGCACCAAGAGGCCGAGCGGCGCGACCTCGCGTTGAAATTCCTGGGCCGTGAGTCCGGTGCCTCCAACATCGACTTTGACGATGTTCGTCTGGACCGAGACAAGATCAACGCCGAGACCCGGGGCGCCGGCCAGCCGCTCGGCCAGTCTGCGGGCCGTATAATGGTCATCCGACAATCGGTTCACCATCGTCCGCAAGGCCACGAGACCGGCCGCCGCGACGACGCCGGCTTGGCGCATCTGCCCCCCGATCAGCTTGCGGCGCTCCCGCGCCCGGCGGATGAAGACGGCCGAACCGACCAGTACGGAGCCGATGGGCGCCGACAGCCCTTTGGACAAACAGAACTGAACGGAGTCGGCGGGGGCGGCCAAATCGCGCGCCTCCGCGCCAATGGCCGCGGCGGCGTTGAAGAGACGGGCCCCGTCCAGGTGGACCATCACGTCCCGGGCGCGGGCGGCCTCGGCCAAGGCTTCCGTCTCCTCCGGGCCCATCGCGGTCCCTCCGGCCGTATTATGGGTGTTCTCCAGGCAAAGCAGGCGCGCCTGGCCCGTTTCGAGATGGCGCCGCACCTCCGACAAGACGGGAACACCCCGCCGTTCGTTCACGAGCAGCGGCCGTAAACCGTACAACTCCTCCAGGAAAGCGCCCTTTTCCGCGCGATAGATGTGGGCGCTCTGCCCGGTGATCACCCCGTCTCCTCTCGAGCAGTGAGTCATGAGCGCTACTAGATTGGCCATGGTTCCACTGGCCATCAGGAGGGCGTCCTCTTTCCCGAGCATCCTGGCGGCGAGAGCCTGGAGGGCGTTCACCGTCGGGTCTCCGTAGGCGCCGTCCGATCCGACGCGTCCGTCGTCGCCCACCTCGGCCTGGTGCATGGCGAGGCGCATCTCCTCCGTCGGCTGAGTCACCGTGTCGCTGCGCAAGTCAATGATAGCGGTCATGCCAACTCCTCGATGCCCGCGGTCGCGTCATCAGGCGCGTTCTCGGGGGCAGGCGCGGGCCGTGGCTACTTCTCCAGCACCTTCTGTATCTCGGCCTTGTGGGCGGCGATCAGCGCCGGGAGCCGCGAGACCGTCGCCTGGCATACTTGGCCGGGCGCGAACGCGATCGGCAGTTTCGCCTTGGTGAGTATGGCGACGAATTCCGAATCCGCGACGGTCTTCTCGATCGCGGTGTTGAGGATTTTGACGAGCCCCTCGGGCAGACCGGGAGGTCCCGCATACATGTAGTCGTAGCTGAGCAACGGCATCAGGCCGGCGGGGATGGTAATGCCCAATTCCTTGAGAGTCGGGACGTTGGGAGCATTCGCGAAACGCGACTCGCCCAGCGTGGCCAGCGCCACCAGTTTACCGCCGCTCGCTTCCACCTGCCGGACCACCGTCGAGGCGATTTGGACGGTGATGTCGGTGTCTCCCCGCAGAGTGGCCAGCGTGCAGTCGGCGCCGCCGCCGTACATGACCGCCTGATGCTCGGCGCCCAAGGTCTTCAGGACCGTCATCGACGTCAGCAGAGACGCCTGGCTCGCCGCCGCCCGGACTCTCTTCCCTTTCAAGTCCTGGACGGACTTGATGGCTCCTGAAGAGCTGACGGCAATGATGAAGGGGGTGCTGGAGATCCTCGGCAGCCAAGTCAGCTTCGCGGACGATCGAGCGCCGGCCTCGCCCATGACCTCAGCCACCACAAAGGTGAAAGGCTCCAGCAGGCCGATGGTGTACCCGTCCGGCTTGGCGTCGAAGACCTTGAACGTCCCGGCGCGCCCCCCCGCCGCATCGACGTTCTGCACGAGGATATTGACCGGCTTGGGCAGGTACTTTTGGAGATAGGGCGCCGCGGCTCGGGCGATCACGTCCGATCCTCCTCCGGGCCGAAAGGGAACCACCACCGTTATGTCCCGCGCGGGGTAATTCGCGTCATCGGCCGCGACGCTATCCTCAAGACCGCCGATGACCCCGAGTGAAGCGATAATGAGGCCGAGCAACACACTCAACGTTTTCATGGCTACATCCTCCCTTCGTTCCATGCTTTATGGGACCCTAACGTCCCGGGATTCTTCGCCGTGGTCACACCCAGAACGGCTGCGGCAACACGACGTTCAAGAGCCTGGCGAACAGGGCCACCGCACTAACGGCCCCGAAGGTGAGAAGAAGAATCCACGCCGGGCGCCGGTAGCGCAACATCACTGGAACCGCCGCACAGAAGAGCAGCGTGGCGAGCAAGAATCCCACGAGCCAAATCGCCGCCGCATAGCCGATCATGACCGCGGTGGCGTAGTGCCAGGACATGACCCCGCCCTGGCACGTAGGTCGTGACAACCGGAAACTCAAGGCGGGTAGGCTGCGTCGCACCACGGCGACGCCCAAGCGCCAGAGAATCAGGAGAAGGAGAGCGGCCAGGGTCAGCCGGGGGAAAAGCGCAACCTTCGCGGGATAATTCATGGTGTCGAACAGCATGATCACCGCGACCGAGGCCACCACGATGAGGAAGAGGGCTTCGCCCTGCCCCAGGAGAAACGGCCCCGAGTCGTCCGGCGCATATTGGGCCGCGTTTGTTCCTCGGCGGCGGCCGTACAGGGCCTTGAGATGGGGCCAGGCCAGAAAGAGAGCGGTGATGGAAAGGAACGCCACCGTCAGGGGACGTGTCCACAGGAGGTAGGGAGATCCGTAGCCCATGGCCAGGGTGCGATGGAAATTCGTCTCGACCAATGGCCCAAGAATCAAGCCCAGGATCAAGGAGATGGCGGAGAATCCAAGTCGGTCCATCATGTAGCCGAAGAGGCCGAACCCAACCAGGTACACGACATCGACCACCAGATTTCGCTCGACAAAGGCGCCGACGAAGCACAGGACGGCCAGGAGAGGGGCCAGGAGGGCATTCGGGACCTTCACGATATAACCGAAGTACCTCACGAAAGGCGCCCCGATCAAGACGATGAGCACCTGCGTGAGCGCCAGACCGGCGAAGACGATATACGGAGTCGAGCCCGCGGCCAGAAAGGCCGGGCCAGGCTGAACGCCGTGGAGAACGAAGGCGGTCATGACGATGGCGCCCGTGATGGAGCCGGGGATGCCCAGCGTGAAGGTGGGGATCATATCTCCGACCACGCAGGTCCCTTTCGCGACTTCCACCGATATCAAGCCTGCCGGCGCTCCCTCACCGAAGGCGTCCTTATCCGGCGAATACTTCTTTTCCACCAGGTAGGACATGATGGTGGCGCTGGTTACGCCCAGAGCGGGGAGTATCCCGATGTACAGGCCAATCCCGATCGAGCGGAGCACGGTCCAGGGCCGTCGGATTACATCCACGAATCCATCCAGCGTCTGGCGGAACGTCAGGCTGTACTCGCCCCGCTCCATGGCGTCGCCTTTCTCTTCCAACATTCGGATGATCTGCGCGACGGCGAAGAGGGCCACGAAGATCGTCAGTTCGGGGAAACCATTCGCCAGTTGGTCCGACCCAAACGAGAACCGATCCACGAAGCCCGCGATGGGGTCTTCCCCCACGAACGACATGGCCAGGCCCACGCAGGCCATGATCAGTCCCTTCAACGTCTCGCCGCGCGACGCCAGACTGATGAGGGAAAGGGCCATCACGCCCAGGGCGAAATACTCGGGCGGCTGGATCGCCATCGCCATGGCCGTCAGGGGCGCGGCCAGAAGCACCAGCCCAATGGTTCCCGCCACTCCACCCAGCATCGAGGCGAAGGTCGAGATGCCCAGGGCGCGGGCGGCCTGTCCTTTCCGCGTCATGGGATAGCCATCCCAGCATGACGCGACGGTCCCCGGACCTCCCGGTGTGTTCAGGAGGATGGACGATACCGAATCCCCATATTGCCCGGTGGCGTAGATGGCGCAAAGGAACACGACGGCGGTCCCCAGGTCCAGGCCGTAAGTGAACGGCAGGAAGAGAACCACTCCCGTGGTGGCGCCAATCGCGGGCAGCACGCCGAAAATGAGCCCGATCACCGCCCCCAACAAGAGCCATATCAACGTGGGAGGGGTAAGAACTTGGAGCGCGCCATTCATCAGCAGGGCCAGCATGTTGGTCTCCTGAATATTCCCGTCGGCCCGCGTCCAATCGTCGGACCCGGGCCGAGGCGACGACCGGGCGGCCGTTTGCCGTCACCGGAGGGAGTGCAGCAAAAGCCGTTCCCCTCCCTATCCTCCTCCTGTCCGACCGGCGCTTTTGGCGGTCCGGCGCTGGCGAGGAGCAACGCCCTTCTTGGCGGAGCGGGAAGGAGAGGACGCGGTTGCTGGCCGCGATGAAGAGATCTCCTCGCTGACCACCAAGGCCGAATAGCGGCGATGGGCCGCCTCGAGATGCGCCTCCATCGCGGAACGGGCTCGACGGCCGTTTCGCGCCTTGATCGCCTCGTAGATGCTCCGATGCTCGCGCAGAAAATCCCGGACAACCTTCGCGTCGCGCTGGACCATTTGTTGGCGGGCCTGCTGGCGGAGGTCAAAGTAGGCCAGGAGCATGGAGGTAGTGATCAGGAGGCGAACCCGGTTATGCGTGGCCTCCGCGATACCGAGATGGAAGTCCGCCTCTTTCTGGAAGTCATCCCGACCGCCCTCGACGTCGGCCGCCATGGCCGCGAGACATTTCTCAAGATCTCGGAGTTCCTTGGTCGTGGCCTGCTGGGCGGCCAACTCCGCGTTGCGACCCTCGAAGTCTAGGCGCGTGTCGATGAGTTGCACCATGAGGTCCTTATCCCACCTGAGCATCTGCTTCAGAAGGTGGGACGAGAGGGTATTGGGATTCCTCGAAACGTAGGTCCCCCCGCCGGACCGGACTTCGATGAGGCCCAAAGCTTCCAGAACGTGCAGCGCCTTCCCCAACGTGGGCCGGCTGACCCCGAAGCGTTTGGCCAAGTCCCGCTCCCCGGGCAAGCGATCTCCCGAGGCAATCTCGCCGTTCAGTATAAGCTTGGAGATATTGCTGACGATCTCGTTGGTCATGCGGTACGGTTGAACGCGCACGATATCCATGGCGTGTTCCCTCGCGGCATCGGGGCGCGGAAAGCTTCGGGCCCAGCGGCTATCTGGTATACTGGCTAATCCAGTTTACCAATCGGTTATCACCCCGCGGCGCCGCTGTCAAGAAAAAACCAAGCCCCGCCGATCTCGGCCTTGACCCTGAACACGGAAAGGCATAAGGTTATTTATAAGGATTCAACCGCCGCCGTTGACGCGGCGGCCGCGGTCCGCCGGGAGGGATCGGCGTTCGGCGGGGAAGGACTGTTCGAGGAGCGCAATGAAAAAAGTCATCATCGGGATCGGGTTGGTTCTTGGCCTGGCCCTCGCCCTGCCGGAGGCCTCTTGGGCCGCCAAGTTTTATATAAATGAAGCGGACAAGTGTTTCGAGATCGTTCAGCGGAACATCATCAACCCTTACTTCATCATCTATAAATGCACGGATTGCGGCTGCGCCAACAAGGTTAAGGAGGCCGTCGGCTTTGAATCCATGGCCGAAGCCATGAGATATCTCGAGAAGAAGTACGGCGAACTGGACCCCCGCTGAGATCAAGGCCGCCGGGAGCCGTCATCGGTTTTTATTCAACTCTTCGGCTTTCCGGGCCTCCCGCAGGATGGTTTCCAGCCGTCCCGGCGACGTGGCCTCGAAGACCTCCCGCCATTCGTCTTCGGTAAGTATCCGGCTCATGTATTGATCCACCGGAAACATCCGTTCCCAACAGATCAGGGACCGGCCGCAAGGACGGCCGTCGGCCATCCCGCGGCAGTAACCGAAAGTCACCGGTCCGCCCAGACGCAGGCAGTAAGTCGACAGCAGATCAAATGAGGTGGCCACGTCCAACACCGGTGCCCGGCTCCTTTACCTCAATGAGTTTGAAGCTGTCCCGATAAACCGGCCGCCGTATCGTGGCCGCGGGTGAAGGCCGTCCGGTTTCAACCCCAGGGGCGGTTCGAGCGAACGTTCTGGGGCTGAAACCGGAACCGGGCGTTCAAGTCGGGATTACCGTATAATTCAACGGCGGCCAGCCGGCTCTAGGGTTTGGGGAAGTCGTTTATAGCCTTCAAGGCCCGCGCGATCTCATCCTCGGGCAGGGCGTAATCGGTAAGCTGGCCGGAGAGATAGGCGTCGTACGCCGTCAGGTCCACTATCCCATGACCGCTCCAGTTGAACAGGATGGTCTTTTCCTTGCCTTCCTCTTTGGCCTGCTTGGCCACCTCCACCACCGCGGCGATGGCATGGTTGGTCTCGGGCGCGGAGATGAAGCCCTCGGTCCGGGCCCAGTCCACGCCCGCCTTGAAGGTTTCCAGGTTATTATAAGCCCGGGGTTCGATTAAACCGTCCCGGACCAGTTGGCTGACCAGGGGGGCCATGCCGTGATAACGCAGGCCGCCGGCGTGGATGGGCGGCGGCACGAAATCGTGGCCCAGGGTGTACATGGCCAACAAGGGCGTGGTCTTGACGGTGTCGCCGAAGTCATAGGCGTAGGGCCCCCGGGTCATCGAAGGGCAGGAGGTCGGTTCGGCGGCGATGACCTGGACCTTCTTGCCGGCGATCTTGTCCCGGACAAAAGGAAAAGCCAGGCCGGCGAAGTTGGACCCGCCGCCGGCGCAGCCGATGACCACGTCCGGGTAGACCCCGAGCTTGGCCATTTGTTTCTGGGCTTCCTGGCCGATGACCGTCTGGTGCAGCAGAACGTGGTTGAGCACGCTGCCCAGGGAATAACGGGTGTCGGCCCCCCTGGTGACCGCGGCCTCGATGGCTTCGCTGATGGCGATGCCCAGGGAGCCGGGCGAGTCGGGGTTTTGAGCCAGGATGGAGCGGCCGGCCTGGGTCTCGCTGGAAGGACTGGGCACGCAGTTGGCGCCCCAGGTCTGCATCATCAGCCGGCGGTACGGTTTCTGGTTGTAGCTGACCTTGACCATGAAGACCTTGCATTCCAGACCAAAAAGGTTGCAGGCAAAGGACAGGGCGCTGCCCCATTGGCCGGCGCCGGTCTCGGTGGTCAGGCGCTTGATGCCGAAGGCTTTGTTGTAATAGGCCTGGGCCACGGCCGTGTTGGGCTTGTGGCTGCCCGGCGGGGAAACGCCCTCGTTCTTGTAATAAATCTTGACCGGCAGGCCCAGGAGCTTTTCGAATCTCTCCGCCCGGTAAAGGGGCGTCGGCCGCCAGATACGGTATATGTCCAGAACTTCATCCGGAATCTTGATGAATCGTTCCTGACTGACTTCCTGTTCGATGAGGTTCATGGGGAAGACCGGCGCCAGATCGCCCGGCCCGACCGGTTGTCCGGTCCCGGGGTTGAGCGGCGGTGGCGCGGGATGGGGCATGTCGGCCGCGACGTTGTACCATTCCTTGGGGATTTCGTCCTCGTTCAGAAAGACCTTTTTCGCCATGTCGACCTCCTGTCTCGGGCGGGAAATCAATCTTGTTCATACCCCCGCCGGCAATTGGTTGGAAAGATGTTGGAACGTGGGTGCTCACGCCCTCCGGGTTTATAAGAACAAAGGCTGGTCCGGTCTGGAGGAAACCTCGAACCGGCCCTCGATCGTCCCGTCTCGACCGCCCTCTTGACCGAGAGGTAAAAAAAGACCCACCATCTCTTTCACGGTGGGCCTTGAGTGGGGTCGGCTGAAGTCTAGACCATCATTCCTCTTGGTCCACCGTCAAGAACACGGGCCACCACCATTGACGACTAAATGGATACAGCCGGGCCGCCTGGAAACGGATTAAATCGCCTGTCGCTGCCCTCCGCGCCGTATCGGCCAACCGGTGGTGAGTTTCCTGTTTTGCTTTCTGATTAGTCACGAGTGATTCTGAATTTCCGAGCCTGACCTGTCAAGAAAATAATGTGGTCGTTCAACAATGATCCAAGTCTCGATCAAGCACAATTTTTCACTAGCGGAAAGAGATCAGCCAGATCATGGCGAAAATCGGAATAAGTACCGGCAGGGAAATTTGATTATGTAACCCGGGCAGGTGAGCCTTTTTAAAGGGGTGAACCTAATATCGCCGACAGGGCTGTTCTTCATAATTTCAGATGAGACGGCCTACGAAAGAAGGAAGACGAGGCAGAGGAAAGAAAACAGGACCAGGGCCAGCATCACGCCCGCCCCGACCGCCCGTCGGTATGTGTCGGCGTCGTACGGAGCAGGGTTCACCTGTTGCCCGCTCAAGACGGCCTTCAATGACAGTCCCGGGTTCGCGCTCAGGCAGGTTATCCGCTCGACGAAACGAGCCGTCGAATCTTGAAGGCTCGATCGTATATCGGAACACGTGTCGCAGAAGCGAAAGAAGAGAGTTCCTCCCTTCCGGTAGAACCAGTCGGTGTCGACGCTGATTGTCGGCTCGCCGCCCAACTTGGCCCGAAAAAGGTAGAAGGCCGCCGCGGTGAAGGCCAGGAGTTGGAGCGCGCCGACCACGCCGTAGGCCGTGTACGGAGTGTAGGTGACAGGGTAGGGCAGCAGGTCGTACAAGAGTTTGGGATAGACACCGAAAAGCGTGCAGAGGAAGGCCGCCAGACCCATGGCCAGGAGCATGTTGAGAGGAGGCTCTTTGGCCTCGATCCTGTCGGCCTGCTCGCCGGGACCGGCCTGGCCGAACCAAGTGCCGTAAGGTAGTTTCAGCCCCGTATGGAGAAAGGTCCCGACTGAAGCCAGATGGAGCAACAGGTGGACGGCGGGCCGGTGCAGTTCCGACGCCGCCGCAACCACCATGTTTTTGCTGATAAAGCCGTTGAAGAGCGGGACCGACGAGATGGAAAAGCCACCGATCATGTATAGGGTGAGACAGAGCGGCATCCGGCGGTAGAGGTTCCTGCCCTGCAGCTCGGTCATCTTGCTCCTGCCGGTCATTTCGATCACCGCGCCCACACCCATGAAAAGGAGCGCTTTGTAAAGGATGTGGGAGAAAGCGTGGGCAATGGAGCCGTTGAGCGCCATCTCGCTGCCCAGGCCGACGCCGCAGACCATGTAGCCCACCTGGCTTATAATGTGATACGCTAGGAGCCGTCTGATATCATTCTCCAGAACCGCATAGACGATTCCGTACAGGGCCATGATGGTCCCGAGCCAGACGAGCAGATCCAGCCCGGGATACGCCCGAAGCAGCACATAGACGGCGCTTTTGGTGGTAAAGGCGGTAAGGAAGACGCTCCCGGTGGGCGAGGCCTCCGGGTAGGCGTCGGAGAGCCAGGCGTGCATAGGGGGGACCGCGGCGTTTATGAGAAAGCTGACGAGTATCAGCATGGACGAGAGGCTGCCGTAGGCGATCCTGGTGAACTCCGTGGAGCCTGACTCCAGGACGGACATGGCCATGCCGGCCAGCAGGAGCGTCCCTCCGAAGAGGTGGACCATAAGATACCTGAAGCCCGCTTGGTAGGCCTGCTTGCTCCTCCCGTACCAAATAACGAAGACCGATGAGACCGCGAGCAGTTCCCAAAAGGCGAAGAGTGTCAACACATCGCCGGCGAAGACGACTCCCAGGGTGCTTCCAACGCTTAAAAAGGTCGCGGAGTGCTGGCCGGACTGTCTGATGTGGAGCGCGTAGACCGCGCTCAGAAAGGCCATGATCACAAAGGCATAGCCGAAACACAGGCTCAACTTGTCGACCCGCGCGAAGACGAGTCGATAGGAGAGGAATTTGTAGGTCCAGTAAGTACCATACGGCATGACCAGGAGAGCGGCCAGCGCCGCGAGCGGTACGAACAGCAGGAGCGCCTGCTTCGTCCTTCTCCCGGGTACAAGCGGCAGGATGAGCGCGCCCAGGATAAAGATCAGTGCGGGATGGACCGGACTAATCACCGTAGTAGTCTTCTTTCTTCTGTAGGAAAAGGTGGCCCAGGGCTTTTGACGCAAAAATGATCAGCAGGCACCCGAGGAAGCCGAACGCGGCCTCGAAGAAGGGGAACTTCTCCCAGAAATGATCGACCCGCGGTGGAGACAAGAGAACGCCAAGGGCCAGTAGGAGCGCCAGCGCGAGACCAACAGCGTACTTGAAATTCCGTTTCGCCATCTACCTACCCCCGAAGAGATTTTTCACTACAATATCCCCCAGTCCGTAGAAATAAAACACCGCGTCCGGAAAAAAGAAGAAGACGACGGAAAAGAAAGCGGTAACGGCGAGGGGGGCGACTAACGGAAAAGGAGCTTCCCGGACGCGGCCGGGGTTCCCCGGCCCTGGCTTGAAAAAGGCGTTGAAGATGATCGGGAAGAAGTAGGCCGCGTCCAGCAGGGCGCTGGTCAGGAAAACAAACAGGAAGACGATCTCGCCCGCCCGCAGCGCCCCCAGGCAGAGGTACCACTTGCTGAGGAACCCCGAGACGGGAGGTATGCCGACGAGACCGGCCGCGCCGATCGTGAACGCCGTCATGGTCACGGGCATCCGCCGGCCGATCCCGTTCAGGTCACTGATCAACTCCTTTTTCGTGGCGACGTATATGGCCCCGGCGCACATGAAGAGGGTAATCTTCATGAAGCCGTGGAAAGGCAGGTGGAGGAGCGCGCCCCGCACGCTCTCGAAGGTGATCAAGGATGCTCCGAGGATGATGACGGCGAGGTTGTTGATGGTGGAGAAGGCGAGCCGCCGCTTCAAATTGTCCTGGGTCAGGGCGAACAGGTTGGCCGCGATAACCGTAAAGGAGACCACGACGGCCAGGGTGGTCCAGAGATGCAGGTCGGTGAGTGTTTTCGGCCCGAAGACGTATAAAATGACCCGCAGGCAGCAGAAGACGCCGGCTTTCACGACGGCCACGGCGTGGAGCAGGGCGCTTACCGGAGTCGGCGCCACCATGGCCGAGGGGAGCCATTCATGGAGGGGCATGAGCGCGGCTTTCGTCCCGAAACCTATTATGAAGGCGGCAAAGATGATACGCAGGAAATCCGGAGAGCCCCTGCCGGCGACGAAGCCCCCGGCGAAGAAATCGAGGCTCCCGGTCAGATAGTAGGTGGCCGCCATGGCAAAGAGGACGAAGGCGGCCCCGGTCAGGAGGTAGACCAGGTACTTCCGCGCGGCCTTCGCCGCTTCGGGCGTCTCCTTGTGGGCGACCAGGGGGAAGGTGGCCACGGTCAGTATCTCGTAGAACATGTAAAGGGTGAGCAGGTTGCCCGACAGAGCGACTCCCGTGGCGCCGAAGATGGCCATCGCGAAGCAGAAGTAAAACCGCGTCTGCGCGTGCTCCTTCAGACCGCGCATGTAGCCGATCGCGTAAACCGAGACCACGATCCAGAGGAAAGAGGCGAGCAGCGCGAACACCAGGCCGAACGCGTCGACCCTGAGCTCGAGGGCGACTCCGTTCGTGATCGGGACGAGGGTGAATTTGAGCGTCCGCCCTTCTAGGACCAGGGGGATCATGGCGTAAACGGCGCCAAACAGGCCGACCGAGGCGAGGATGGTGCAGAACTCCCTCAGGTCGGCTCTCTTCGCCCTGGTCACGAGGATCAGCGCGGCGCCGATCAAGGGGGCCAGGACGGAAAGCAGAGGCAGGGGTGAATCCATCATCGCCGGTCACATCCCCTTGGGAATGGCGTAACTGATCGAGTACCGCACGATATAGCCGCTGAAAAGGCCAAGCAGGATGACAAAGGCGGCCATCAGCACCATGGGTACGATCTCTCCTATGGCGGCCCGTTCGAGCCTCGTACCGGCTTCCCTGCCCCGGTGAGGCGCATCATGATGCGGTTCGAAGTAAGACTTCTCGAATATCCTGAAAAAGAGTATGGCGTTGAGCAGACTCCCCAGGAGGAGTGTTCCCATAAAGGTCCACTGCTTGGCCTGGATGACCCCGAGCATAAGGTACCACTTGCTGAAGAAGCCGCACAGGGGCGGGACGCCGATCACCGAGAGACCGCCGATCACCAGGAGGGCCGCCGTAACCGGCATCTTCCGGTGGAGCCCCGTGAGCTCCGCGATCTTCCTGGTCCCGAAATGCGCCTGTATGGCCCCGACGGTCATAAAAAGGAGCGCCATCATGAACATGTCGTTGGCGATGTGGAAGATCGAGCCGGTAAGGCCCGACCGGTTGCCGGAGGCGACGCCGATCATGATATAGCCTATTTCCGTCACGATAAGGTAACAGAGCATCCTCTTCAGATCGGTCTGGGCCAGGGCCATGATGCTGGAAAAGACGATACCGAGGACGGCGACCCAGCCGAGCACCTGGGTGGCGGGCAGGATGATGGTCGAAAAAGAAGGTTCGAAGACGGTGAAAAGCACGCGGATCAGGACGTAGGCGCCCACTTTCGTGAACAGGGGGGCCAGGAGCACGCTGACGCTCGACGGCGCCAGCGTATAGGAATCAGGTAGCCAGACGTGAACGGGGAAGATGGCCATCTTGACCCCAATGCCGACCAGCAGGAAGGCGAAGCCCACGAAGAGCGCCTGGGACTGGTAGAGCGGGACGAGGAGCTGCCTCAGATCGGCCATGTTGAGGGAGCCGGTGATCAGGTAGAGGTAGCCGACACCGAGCAGGTAGGCGCAGGCGCCCAGGGTCCCGAATATCATGTATCTGAAGGCGGCAAAAGCCGCGGCGCCTTCGCCCATGCCGATTATCGCGTAGGCCGAGAAGGAGGCGATCTCCAGGAGGACGTACAGGTTGAACATGTCTCCCGTCACCGTCATGCCGAATAACCCGGTCACCTGGAGCAGATAAAGGGCATAGAACGGGGCGTGCTTGGCCAACGGAATCTCGCGCTCGATCATTGTTTTGGCGTATATGGCGGCGAGCAGGGAGACGATCGCGATGGCCACGAGCAGGAACCCGTTGAGATGGTCGACCACATACTCGATACCCCAGGGCGGGTTCCAGGCGCCCATATGGTAGTGGATCGGCTGTCCGGTCGCCAGGACCGTCCAGAACGTCCCCGCGGCGAACAGGAGGCAGGCGGCGAGTACCGCCAGGAGGAGCGGGAAGCAGACGCGCCTGTCGAAGAGGCCGAAGGCGAAAATGAGAAAGGAGAAGACCAGAGGCACGACGACGAGAAGCGCGGGGAAATGAATCATCATTTTTTCAGCGCCTCGAGTATTTCGTCTTCCTCCAGCGTGCCATACTTCCTGTAAATGAGAATGAGAAGGGTGAGCGCGATGCCGGTCGTAGCCACGCCGACGACTATCGCGGTCAGCATCAACACGTGGGGGAGAGGGTTGATATAATCGATGGCCCGGATAGTTGCATGCAGGGAGGGATCGATAATAGGCACGGTCCCGCCCTTTTTCGAGCCTATCGAGATGTAGAAAAGGATGATCGACCACTGGAAGATATTCATCCCAATCAGCTTCTTCATCAGGTTGTTTTTGGCCATCATCCCGTAAAAGCCGATCATGATGAGGACGACGTAGACCCAGTAGTTGTACTTGCTCACCACAAACTCAATCATCCCCGCCTTCCTCCAACGCTTTTTCGTGCTTTCCGGCGGTCACCAGGTCGAGGAATATGGAGACCATCACCGCCATGACCGTGATCTGGACACCGAGTTCGATCATGGCCATGCCGTAATAGCGCGCCTTTGCGGGATCGGTTGGGAGCAGATTGCCGAGCTGGCCATAGTCGAGGAAGTTGCCCGAATGGAGGAAGGCCAGGTAACCGGTGCCGGCATAGATGAAGACGCCGAGGGCGCAGAAGAGCGCGTTTGTTCTTTCCTTGAGTCGTTTCTTCGCTTCTCTCAGGTTAAAGGCCACGGCCAGGAGAATAAAGCTCGCCGCCATGATGCAGCCTCCCTGGAATCCGCCTCCCGGGCTGCCGTGGCCGTGGACGAAGACGTAGAGGCTGTAAATCTGCATGAAGGGGATAAGTATCCGCGAGACCGTCCTAATGACGACGTCGTCCAGGTCTCTCACCATCCGCGTGACCTCCTCAGGAGCATCATTACGGCTATCCCCGCGGTAAAGATGACGCTCGTCTCGAACATCGTGTCGTAGCCCCGGTAATCGGCCAGGACGGACGTCACGGCATTGGGGACCTTGGTCTCGGCCAGGGTCCGCTCGATGTACCAGGGCGAGACATGAAGGCTGGCCGGCTGGTTCGGATCGCCCCAATCAGGAAACGAGGCCGTGCTGTAAAAAAGGAAGCCTCCGACCATCAGGGTCAAGAAGAGAGCCGCGATCTTATTCAATCTTTTGACCTCCTCTTGGTGTGGTAAAGCGTCGCGACGAAGAAGGCCGTGCTTACGCCGGCCCCCACCGCCGCCTCCGTGAAGGCCACGTCAACGGCCCCCATCTCCGTCCACGCCAGGCACATGAAGAAGCTGAAGGCGCTCAGAAGAACGACCGCGCTCAGGAGGTCCTTTACCGAGAGGGCGGCGACCGCCGTTATGATGGCAAAGAGGAGGATAAAGAAGTTGATCTCTACGATCATGCTTTCTTGTCTCTTTCAACCCTTTCTATTATGGGCTTTCCGTCTTTCGTCCAGGGCATGACGCCGCTCTCGAAAGCCGAACGCAGGAGCGCGTGCGTGGCCGTCGGGCTGGCCAGAAACCAGAAGACCGTGATGGATATCAGTTTGAGGCTCTGGACCACCCCCAAATACCAGGAGGGGTGGTCATACAAATTGTAGATGCTCAGACCGATGAGAGAGAGGAGGAGTCCGAAGGTGTCCCCCTTGCCCGTGGCGTGCATCCTCGAGTAAAAGTCCGGAAACCGGAGGAAACCGATCGTGGCCGCGAAAAAGAAAAAGATGCCGGCGACGACCAGGACTATCACGACAATCAAAACCGCTATCATCGGTGACCTTTCTTGATGAAATACTTGGAAACGATCAGTGTCCCGATAAAGTTGAGTATCGAATACACCAGGGCCAGATCCACGAACATGTCCAGCCGCTGGTAAATGAAGCCGATGAGTACTAGCAGCACCACGGTCTTGGTGCCGACGAAGCCCGCCCCCACGATCCGGTCGAAGACGGTCGGGCCGAAAACCGCCCGATAAAGGGCCAGGAAGGTGATCAGACAGAGGGCAATCGCGGCGCCTATGAAAAACCGTTCCACTCAGCCTTCTCCATAAATCTTCGCGATCCTCTCCTCCATCTCGCCGGGAAGCGAGTCGGCCAGGGCCAGGTCGAGGGCGTGGACAAAGAAGTACCTTCCTTCAATTTGGACGGTAATCGTGCCCGGCGTGAGGGTGATGGAATTGGCAAAGGTCGTGACGGCCATTTCCGATTTCAGCCTGGTTTTGAACTTGACGATATGGGGAAATATCTTGTCCGACAGGTTGGGGCCGAGCGCCACCTTGACCACGTAAACGTTGGCCAGGAAAATCTGGTAGAAGAGCCAGGGGAGGTAGGCGACAAAGGCGGCGCCTTCCTTGAGCCTCTTGCCCGTCCTGAACTTCTTGAAGAGGAGGTCGCTCGACATGTAGGCCACCAGGGCGCACGAGAGCAGACCCAACCCGAAATGCCAGATATCGAAAAGGCCGGACATGAATATCCAGAAAGCGACCAGAATTAAGAAGCTAACGAGAAAGGCCATCAGCACACCCCCGACGTAAACATACGGAAGAACAGGCGGGAATCGAGGCGTGAGATAATCGAACGCCGCGTTTTCGGCCGGTCTTCATCGGAAATCCTCGAATTGGTGTACCATTCCATGTTTATGTCGTGACCAACGATTTGCATCCGACTACTTAATATACCGCCGCCGGGAGGTCAATCGGATTCGCCCGGAGTCACGATGGGCAGGGTCAAGAGGGCCTGGGGCACCACGGCCGCTTCCAGGCCGGTTCGCCCCATTCGGCGGGCGGCCAGCCGGAAGGCCTCGTCCATGTCCCGGGCCGGAGTCATATGCACCTGGCGCACGATCTCCGGGGTTTCCGACCCCACCACGATCACCTCGATCTTTTCCATGACCTTGGCCATGATAAAGGCCCGCTGGGCGCCCGGCGGGTAACCGGTGCGCCTGAGTTTCGCCAGCAGGGAAGTCATGTCGCCGGCCGAGCGCATGGTCTCGAGAAAGCGTTTCTCTCCCAGGCCCTGGCCGGCCCCTTCCGGCGTGGGCGCCGGCAGGATTATGGCCCCGCCCTCCCGGACCACGCTGGTGGGCGCGAAGAACAGGTAGCTGGCCGCCCGGCAGGCCTGATAGATGTTGGCGTCCTTGGGATGGCCCACCCCGGCCACGGCCAGATCGAACTGCCGGGGAATGGGCGTTTCATAAAGCTTCCGGGCCGCCTGGACCAGCCGGCCGAAAGTGGCCTCGGGTTCTCCGGCCAGCACCGCCACCGGCCTCTTCATCTCGTCCTGGACCACGTTGAGTATGAACTTCAAGCCCGCCCGGCGGGCCGCCGCGCTGATCGCTTCGTGGAAAGGATTGCCTTCGAGGCGTCCGAGCCTGGTTCCGGGATGGTCCACCATCTCCGGACCGTGGGTCCGGGCGATCATGGCCTCGCCTCCGGCGCCGATGGCCACGGTCTTCCGGCCGCCGGAATAGCCGGCGTACTGGTGAGGCTCCACCAGGCCGGTGGCCAGAAGGAGGTCGGCCTCGGCGGCCAGCCGGTTGACAATCAAGGGCACGCCCTGGGTCGTGACGCCCAGGTCAACCAAGTCCGACGGGTCCAGAGGCCGATGGCTTTCCACGCGAAAGCGCTTCAGGACCGACGCGCCCAGCTTGGTCTCGAGTTCCTCGACCGTGGCCGGCCGATGCAAACCCAGGCCGCACAGAAGAGTAATATCCCGGTCTCTCACTCCCGCCCGTTCCAATTCGGCCAGGAGGGCCGGTACGAGCACCTGGTCGGGCGAAGACCGGGTCGCGTCGGTGAAGACCAGGCAGACCTTGAGACCGGGTCGGGCCAAGTCTCTCAGCGGGTGGGAGTTGACCGGGGCGGCCAGGGCGGAAGCCACGGCCCCGGCCAGGTCCGGCAGCGGGGTCGCGGTTCTCGAGGTGACCAGGACGCCGCGCATCCCCGCGGGCGGATCAAAGTCAATATAAGATCGTCCGAAAGGAACTCGAAACACTAAAGAAGTCTCCTGGGTTGGTGCTTGAATCGTCCGTTTCGATAAAAACGACGAAATCCGCTCCTGAACGTACGATTCTATTTCTTCTGGACCGGTATGGTCCTATTGTTCGTAGCCTCGTCCGCCTTCCCGCCGAAAAGATTTATGGAGAAGGGCGTGGGCGCGTCCAGATAATAAACGGCCAGGTCACGTTCGGCCGCGACCGCCAGCGGGTCCTTGGCCGCCTGGTAGACCTCGAAGCGCTCCCGCAGGAAACTTTCCCGCCAGGGAACGTTCGGCTCGAAGGCTTTCAACGCCTGGACCCGTATTGGGGGATCGAGCCGCCGCGCAATGCCGAGTTGCGTGAATTTCCGGGCTTCCTCGAGGATGTTCACGCAAAAGGGTTGTTTTAACATATCGAGGCAACGAGGGGCCAGGTCCGGCCGGGCCTCCGCTATTTCCTGGACCAGCTTCAGGCCGCGTTCCGTAATCGGGGTCAGGGCGCAAGGTTCACGGCGCAGACGCAGGAAGGCGGCGGTCAGGGCTTCCAGGCCGGCCTCGGTCCGATTAAGGCGCCATTCCAGGCGGCCCAGGATGATCGCGGCCTCGAGGGGCCAGTCGGCTTTTAATTTTTGCGACCAGGACCTCGCCTCTTCATCTCCTTGTTCAGCCAGGGCCTCGGCCAGCATGGCCTTTTCCAGCGGATAAACGGGAGGCCGAGGTTGGGCCGACCAGGACTCGATCAGGGCCTTGGGCTGCCAATTTACGAAGTAATGGAAGGCGTCCAGCCGCCGGCGCCGGGCCGGGTTGTACTCCGGACTGCCTGGAGCGGCCGGGCCCGACAGATCGTTGAGCTGGGCCGCGTCTTCCGTCAGGTCCCAATCGAGATCGCCCTCGGTCAGGGTCGGGCGATGTTCGTTCCTGGTCTTGGCCGTTTGGCGGACTCCGAGCAAGGTGAAGGCCTTGCGCCGGCCCACGGTCCGGGCGAATCCGAACTCGACCAGCATCAGGTCGTCGGTGTTGAGCCTGAACTCGTTTTCCCGGCCTTCGGCCAGGGTCCGTCCCAGGGAGGAACGGGCGATGAAGCGGGCGGCGAAACTCTCCAGGTCCGTCGCCCCCCAGGCCCAGGTCAAGGCCGACCGGAAAGGCTCCTGAGACAGTTTCCGGCGCAGGGTCGAGACCGGCCAGGGTTTCTCCCGGCGGGAACAGACCAGGAGCATGTCCCGGGGATGACTCTGCCAGGTCTCCACCACCGGAAAGACCGAGGCCAGGGTCCGGTAGATGGTCAGGATGGTCTCCGTATCCACTTCATAGGCCTGGACCCATTGGATGAACAGGCCGTCTTCGGACAGCCTCCGGGCCGCGGCCCGATAAAACTCCCGGGTGTAAAGGCTGGCAATGCCGGCCCGATAAGGATTGGACGGCTCCGAAGCGATCAGGTCGTACTTTTCGTCGGAAGTCAGAAGGACTTCCCTGGCGTCGGCGATGATGGTATTCACCTTGGGGTTGGCCAGAACGTTGCGGTTGACCGGAGCGCATTGTCGCGCGACTTCCAGGACGCCCGGTTCGAGTTCGACCACGTCGACCCGTTCGATACCCGGAACGTCAGCCAGCCAGCCGGCCGAACAACCGGTGCCCAGGCCTATGACCAGGGCCTTTTGGGGCCGGGGATGAAAGGCCGCGCCCAACAAGCCCAACATGACCTGGGTGGGTGCATCGGCCCAGGCGTTGCCGTCCGCCTTGCCGTTGATGATGAAAGTCAGGCCGTTGGCCGCCGACAGTCCCACCGTGCTTTCCAGTCCGTCGGTTTCCCAGACCACGCTCCGCCGCGTCTCACGCAGCCAATTATTGATCTCGAGGCGGTCCCAGCGGGAAGTATCCACCCGGCCCGCGCCGATGGGGCTGTGCCTCCAGGCGGCCGTGGGTCCGCCGGACCATAATAAGGCCAGGGTCAGGACGGCGGCCGTCAGGGGTAGAACTGCTCCAAGGGGATGTTCGCGCCGCGACCAAGACAGAACCGCCGCCGCGACGGCCAGAAAGGCCAGCAGCAGGACGGCGGCTTTCCAGGCCCCGGGCGCCGACAATAGAGGCAGAAGACCGAAACCACCGGCCAGGGAGCCGGCGATGGCGCCCAGGGTGTTGGCCATATAGGTCAGACCCGTCTGCCGGCCCACGTCTTGACCGCCCCGACCCAACAGGCCTACCAGCAAAGGAAACTGATAACCGGCCAGGGCCGCGGCCGGACCCACGACCATCAGGGTGATCAGGCTCCAACCCAGGACTTGGGTGGTCAGACCGGCCTGACCCAGGGAATTGAGCAGGGCCGCCAGCACGGCCAACCGGTCGCCCAGGGCATACGGTATGGCCAGACAAAGGGCTTCCAGACCGCAGGTCAGGGCGAAGCCGCTCAATTCGGCCTGGCGGCCGGCTTCCCTGAAGGTGAATAACACCGCGCCCAGACCGATGCCCAGCAAGGCCACGGCCAGGATGAGGCCGAAGGTATAAGTCGAACCGCCCAATAGCGGGCCGAGCATCCGGTACCAGACCAGTTCCATCAGAAAGAAAGCCAGGCCCACCAGGCCGGCGGCCAGAAAGACGAACAGTGGCGGAGCCGATTTTTTTCCCGACCAAGTGTTTTCCGGGTTCGGCCGGTCCGGGGTCGAGAATGACTCTGACCGGATCGGCCCAGGCAGCGGTTCCATGGACCGGGACATGGCCCGGGCCGTGAACCCGACCACCACGTTGAGCAGGCCGGCCATGATCAAAGTCTGGCGGGCCCCATATATTTCCAGGAGAAAAAAGGTGGCCAGGGCCGCTCCGGTCACCGCGCCCAGAGTGTTCAGGCCATATATGAATCCCAGGCGGCGCCGGCCGGCGTCGTTTTCGGTTTCCGCGGCCTTGACCGCGGCGGGCAGGGTGCCGCCCATGAGAAAAGTGGGCGGGCCGAGCACCAGGGCGGCCAGCAGGATTCTCACCAGGGTGGCCGCCGGTCCGCCCAGGACCGCCGCCCCTCCGGACCAGATGTAAGCCTGGCGGACCACGATGAGCCAGATCGGGGTCAATAAGGCGGCCGCGGCTATGGCCAGTTCGAGGTGTCCGTAAAGGCGTAAAGGGTTGGGGCTGAGGTCGGCTCGCCGTCCCAGGACCGCCCCGCCCAGACCCAAGCCGCCCATGAAGATGGCCAGAACCGCGGCGTTGGCCGCGGTGGAGGCGCCGAAGATCAGGCGCATTTCGCGCAGCCAGACCACCTGGTAATCCAGGGCGCAGAAGCCGGAAAAAAAGAGAAGCAGTCCTATTCTGGCGACTTGACGGTCCACCTGACCTTCCGTCCCGGCCGAGATTTTCCAGTGATATGGGCTCGGTCGGTTTTAGTCAATAAAAAAGGACTGGAATCCGGACGGAAGTCCCCTTGGATCAAAAGGAGATGTATCGACTCAGGCCTTGAAGGCGCCCCGAACCACCCAGAGGCCGATGAGGACGAAACCGAGGCCGGCGGCCAGCTTGATGTAGCTGGCCGGTACGAAGCGGTTTATCTGCGATCCGACCAGAACGGCCAGGAGCGACGAAAAGACCAGGGCCGCGGCCGAGGCCAGAAAAACGCCCAGGGGGCTGCATTCGCCTTCGGCGGCGAAACACATGGTGGCCAGTTGGGTTTTGTCTCCCAGTTCGGCCAGCAGTACGCTGAAGAAAACCGTGGCCAGGGCATTTATCTGCATGGGTTGACTCCCGGTGTTCAAGCTCGTGGACGGTTTAATAATGGCTCCCCGCCCGTTTGTCAACCTCGGTCATTGGAGCCAATACTGGACTATGTACTGGAGAGCCAGGGCCAGGATGATGACCGACAGCATTACTTTGATGAACTTGGCCGGCACGAACTTCTGCATCCTGGCGCCCAGGTATATGCCGGCCAGACCGCCCAGGCCGAAGAGCAGGCCCAGGAACCAATCCGGGGCCACGGTCATATAGGCCGGCGCGAAGGCCGGAACGATCAGTTGGTAGAAGAAAACGCCGAAGACCGAGGTCAGGAAGGTGCCGGCCAGGGCCGCGCCGGCCACGGTATATACGGGCAGGTTGAAGACGGCCACGAAAAAGGGGGCGATGATGGCCCCGCCGCCTATGCCGTAAGTTCCGCCGATAATGCCCACGACGAACGACAGCAGGGTCACGCCCCAGGTGGAGAAGCTGAAGACTTCGCCGTAGAACTCGTAAGAGATGCGGTTCAGGGAGAATTCGAGGGTCTTGACCCTGGCTTCGGCGCCGGTCTGGCCCGCTCCACCCCGGCGTCTGATCTCCTTGAGCCGTTCGTTGAACCTTTTTTCGGCTTCGAGGGTTCTGGCCTTGGCGGCCAGCCCCCTGGCGCTTAAATCATAGAGCATGCGGCCGCCGATATAGAGCAGGACCAGGCCCACGAAGAGCTTGAAGGCTCCGGGATCTGGCAGGTACCTGACCCTGATAACCGCGCCGATGCCCACGCCGGGCAGGGTGCCCCAGATGACCACCCAGGTCAGGGGCCAGGCCATGCGTCCCTCTTTCAGGTACCGGTAGACGCCGGAAGGTATGGCCACTATGTTGTAGACCAGGTTGGTCGGGCTGACCGCCGGGCCGGTGAATCCCAGGACGCTGACCTGAAAAGGCAACAACAAGAACGCCCCGGAGACTCCGCCCATGGAGGTGAAGAAAGAAACCACGAAGGCCACCAGGGGAGGGATAAGGGGGGAGACTTCCACGCCGGACACCGAGAAATACATGAGGCCTCCCGGGCGGCCGGGATTTAATAAAGGCCGCCAGCCTTGTGAATAATATCTTAAAAAGCCGCCGGAAAGTCAAAACAGAATATCAGGCTCCAGACCCGGAACAGGTCCGGCCTCTCGCCGGAGTGATTTACTTCCGGGTCGAACCGGGCTATTCTACGCACTGGCGAAAGCATGTACTGGCGACGAGAAAAGGCTGGACCAAGATGACCGATGGCTATGAACTCGGACCCTGGGACCTGTCGGACCTGCTCCCGGGACCGGAAACACCGGAAACGGACTCGCTTTTTAAGGACCTGGAAGACAGAACCACCGCGTTGGAGGGCAGAAGGTCCGGCCTGACCGCGGGCCTGTCCGCCGCGGATTTTATTGACCTTCTTGAAGGCATGGAACTCCTGGCCCGCGGGTTGAACCGGCTGTACGGCTATGCCGCGCTTAAATTCGCGGAAAACACCGACGATCAAGCCGCGCAGGCTTTTCTGGCCCGGGTCGAGGATTTTTCCGCCCGGATTCAGAACCGGCTGCTCTTCTTTGAAATATGGTGGAAGAATCTTGATCGGGAGACGGCCGAACGCCTTTTGGCCGTTTCCGGGGACCGGCGCTACTGGCTGGAAACCATGCGCCGGTTCAAGCCCCATACCCTCACCGAGCCGGAAGAAAAGATCATCAACCTCAAGGACGTCACCGGACGGTCGGCCTGGCAGACTTTTTACGACCAGCTTACCGGCCGCTTTGTTTTCCGGTTGGCCCTGGACGGCGAAGTCAGGGAAATCACCCGCGGCGAACTGATGGTCTACGCCCGCCATCCCGATCCGGCTTTAAGGGAAGCGGCCTATCGGGAATTGTATCGGGTTTACGGCGCCGACGGACCGCTGCTGGGCCGGATTTACCAGACCTTGATCCGGGACTGGAAGAACGAGCAACTCGATCTCCGGCGCCATGCCAGCCCCATGTCGGCGCGGAATCTGGTCAACGACCTGCCCGACGAATCGGTCGGAGTTTTGCTCGAGGTCTGCCGGGAAAACGCGGCCCTCTTTCAAAGGTATTTCCGTTTGAAGGCCGCGCGTCTCGGCCTGCCGAGTTTCCGGCGCTACGACCTTTACGCGCCGGTGACCAAAGCGGAACGCAGGTATGATTTCGACCAGGCGGTGCGTCTCGTCCTGGAGTCCTTTCGGGATTTCGATCCTGCCCTGGCCGGACAGGCCAAGCTGGTCTTGGAAAAAGGACATCTCGACAGCCAGGTCCGCCCCGGCAAGCGGGACGGCGCCTTCTGCGCCTCCCTCCTGCCCGGCCAGGCCCCCTGGGTCCTGCTCAGCTTTCAGGGCCGCCTGGATGACCTGGCCACGCTGGCCCACGAACTGGGCCACGCCGTCCACGCCCTTCTGGCCGCCGGCCACAGCCTTTATACTTTCGAGGCCCCGCTGCCCCTGGCGGAAATGGCTTCCACCTTTGGCGAAATGCTTTTAATGGACCGCCTGCGGATCGAAACCAGCGACGCGGATTTCCGCCGGGACCTGGCTTTTCGGCTCTTGGACGATGCCTACGCCACTATATCGCGGCAGGCCTTTTTCTCCCTGTTCGAAGCCAAAGCCCACGACCTGACCGGCCGGGGCGCCACGGTGGATGAACTGGCCTCGATCTACCTGGAAGACCTGAAGGTCCAGTTCGGTCCGGACGTGGAGGTAGGCGATGAGTTCCGCTGGGAATGGGTTTCCATACCCCATTTTTATCACACGCCTTTCTACGTCTACGCCTATGCCTTTGGCCAATTGTTGGTTTTATCCCTATACCAACGCTATCGCAGGGATCGGCAATCCTTCAAACCGGAGTACCTGAGACTCCTGGCCGCGGGTGGGTCCAGACCGCCCGTATCACTCTTGGCCGAGGCCGGACTCGATGTCCGGGAAGCTTCTTTCTGGCGGGAAGGCTTTCAGCTTCTGCGGGCCTGGCTGGAAGACTTGGAGACGGGCGGATTGAACCGTTAAATCCTTAGGGCGAGGACCTGGTCCGCATCGCTTTATATAACCCCGGCCTGCCTTCCAATCCGCTATTGTTTATAACGAGTTGGGTTGTGTCCCGGTCTTTTTTCAAAATGAAATCGGCCAAGCGCGATCCTTTCGGATAATAGACCTTCGGGCAGGTGGTACGTGGAAACCCGGCTTTCGGTGTGCTATACTGAATCCAGCCTGAAAAAAGGCCAGATGAGTGGGAATTCCATCAATATCCCATGGGAAAGCCTGGTCGCGGGGTGCGGCGATGACCGGCCGCCCTTATGCCATAACCGGCGCCGGAAGGAGGAAGGTCGTTCCAGGTTATATTTCATGGATTTTACAAAATAATCATTTATAAAGAATAACATGGAGGATAGGGGGCGCGATGGCTGAACTCTCCCGCATCGATGAAGCCAATCAATCTTGTTCCTTTGCTCTTGGCGCCCTCTTGGTGATCCTCTTCCCTGGCCTGTCCACGCTGCTTGCGGCCTCCGCTGGGGCAGGAGAAGCCGTGCGAACGCACCAGACAACAATCTGATAAGTATCCGAAACGGACTACCCCCTTTCGCCTGGCTGAGGCGGGCGGCTTGATATGGACGGCAACTCGCACGGCTTCACGGTCGCGCTGATACTTGCCATCACCAGGTGATAACGCAAAGGAGAAACGTCCATGAACGTGCTCGTCGTTGACGACAGACAAGAGAACCGCTATCTGCTGGAGGTTCTGTTAAAGGGAAACGGGCATTTGGTGGAGGGCGCCGCCAACGGCGCGGAAGCCCTTGAAAGGATCAAATCCGGCGGAATTGACCTGATCGTCAGCGATATCCTTATGCCGGTCATGGACGGCTTTCAATTGTGTCGGGAACTCAAGACGGACGACGCTTGGCGTCATATACCGTTTATCATTTACACGGCCACCTATACTGGCCCCGAGGATGAAGCGTTCGCGCTGAAGATCGGCGCGGACCGGTTCCTGCAAAAGCCCTGTGAACCGGAAGTGTTCATGGCGGCCATTCAGGAGGTGATGGCGACCGCCAAACGTCGTGAGAACGTCGTATTCTCGAAACCGATGCAAGAAGAGGAAATGCTCAGACTTTACAGCGAACGATTGGTGAGAAAGCTCGAGCAGAAGATGATGGAATTGGAAAGAGAAGTCCAGGCGCGACGAGAGGCCGAGGAGGTCCTGCGGGCGAGCGAGCGGAAGTATCGCCTGCTGGCCGATAACACCCTGGACGTCATTTGGGCCATGAACCTCGACCTCGAGTTTACTTACGTCAATCCCGCCATATTTAACGTGACCGGCCACACTCCGGAGGAATGGATTGGCGGTCGGCTCCAGGAACATTGTGACGAAGAAAACTTTACTAAAATGTTCCAGATTATAGTGGACAAACTGCCCCAGGGACCGGATAGCGGCGGCGTCACTCTCGAGGCCGAGATACTCAAAAAGGACGGCGCGCCGATATCGGTAGAAATCCACGGCCAGGTGATTTACGACGATAACGGCCGACCGACCGGCCTGCAGGGGGTGGCTCGCGACATCACGGAGCGCCAACGGACCCGGGAACTGACTTTGGTCCGGATGCGACTTCTTGAATTCGCCACGACCCATTCTTTGGAGGAACTGCTGCGCCAGACTCTGGATGAAGTCGGGTGGCTGGTCGGCAGCCCCATAGGATTCTTTCACTTTGTCGAACCCGATCAGGAAACCCTGTCCTTACAGGCGTGGTCCACGGCGACTAGAGAACGATTCTGCCAGGCTCAAGGCCAGGGTCTGCATTATAGGATTGACCAGGCCGGCGTGTGGGTTGATTGCGTTCGTCAGCGCGGCCCCGTGGTTCACAACGATTATCGGTCCCTGCCGCACAAAAAGGGAATGCCGGAGGGTCATGCGCCGGTGATTAGGGAACTGGTCGTTCCAATTTTTAGGCAAGACCTCATAGTCGCCATACTCGGGGTCGGGAACAAGGCTGGTGATTATACGGCCCAGGATATCGAGGTCGTTTCCTATCTGGCCGATGTCGCGTGGGAAATTGTCAAGGCTAAGCGGACCGAGGAGTCCTTGAAGGAGAGCGAAGAAAAATATCAGACTCTGGTTGAAAACATGATGGACGGGGTATTCCTGTCAAGTCCGGATGGAAGAATTTTTGCCGCCAACAAGGCCGCCTGCGAAATGGTAGGTATGACGGAATCAGAAATTATTGAAGCAGGCAGAAATGGAGTGGTCGATATGGATGACCCAAGGTTACCGGCGGCTTTGGAGGAAAGGGCCAAGACGGGTAAATTCAGAGGAGAATTGAATTTTAGAAAGAAAGACGGCGCCATTTTCCCGGTGGAAGTATTTTCCAGCGTCTATACCGACAAACACGGAAATCAAAAAACGAGTATGACGGTCAGGGACATTTCCGAACGGAAAATGGCCGAGCAGCGCATAAAGCATCTGAACAGCGTGCTGCTGGCGATTCGCGAGGTGAACCAGCTTATCGTGCGAGGGCGAGACGAAGGCACTTTGATTCGAGAGGGTTGCCGGGTGTTAGTGGATAATCGCGGCTATGCCTCGGCTTTGATCGTGTTAAGGGCTGATAACGAGGTCCCCGTCCAATGGGCCGACGCGGGTATGGGAGCGGCCTCCGAGCCGCTTGGCGAACTGCTGAAAAGCGGCGCTGTTCCCCCCTGTTTCGATCACGTCCGAGGAAAAAAGCAGGTCCTGCTGATCGAAGAACGGAAAGCCATTTGCGGAGATTGTCCCATTGTCGCGACCTGCGCCGAAAGCCAATCCATGTGCGTGGAATTGGTTCATGAGGCCGCCCATTTCGGCTTCTTGGCCGTCTCGATGGACGCTCATCTTTTCGTGGACGACGAAGAGAGGTCCCTTTTCTCCGAAATGGCGGGTGATTTTGCTTATGCGCTTTTTGTCCTGAAAATGAACAAGATCAGTCAACAGGTGGAAAAAGAACGCAAATCCTTGGAAGGCCAACTGCTGCAGGCGCAAAAGATGGAATCCGTTGGTCGTCTGGCCGGTGGAGTGGCCCATGACTTCAACAACATGCTGACGGTAATCATTGGCAACGCGGAATTGGCGCAATCCGAGTTGGATAAGGATACCCCCCTTTATAAGACCCTGGATGAGATATTGGAGGCCGGGAGAAGGTCCGCCGATCTCACGCGTCAACTATTGGCCTTTGCCCGCAAACAGGTGATCAAACCCGTGGTTCTCGACCTGAATGAGTCCGTCGAGGGGATGCTCAAGATGCTCCGACGCTTGTTGGGGGAGGACATCGATATTTTATGGAAGCCGAGTGCCAACCTATGGCCGGTCAGGATGGACCCGGCCCAGATCGACCAGATAATGGCCAACCTCTGCGTCAACGCCCGTGATGCCATTCTCGGTCAAGGCAAGGTCACGATCGAGACGGAAAACATTACCTTCGATGCTGAATATTGTGATGAGCACAAAGGTTTTCACCCCGGCGAGTTTGTCATGTTGGCGGTCAGCGATAACGGCGTCGGCATGGACCGGGAAACCCTGGACAAAGCCTTCGAGCCGTTTTTCACCACAAAAGAAGAGGGGCAGGGCACGGGACTTGGACTGTCGATGATATACGGTATCGTCAAGCAGAACAAAAGTTACGTCAATGTTTACAGCGAGCCCGGCCACGGGACGACATTTAAAATATATTTCCCACGACACGAAGGCGGAATTCCCCAAACCGTTGTCCAAACGGTTCCGGAAACAATGAGGGGGCGTGGCGAAACCGTGTTGCTGGTGGAAGATGAGTCAACCATCATAAAGATAGGTCAGCGTATTTTAGAAATGTTGGGGTATAACGTCTTGACGGCGAAGAGGCCAGGCGAAGCTCTGCGTCTGGCCAAGGAGCACCTTGATGAGATTGACCTGCTGATAACCGATGTAATAATGCCTGAGATGAACGGTCGGGAGTTGGAAAAGCGTTACCGTGAAATCCAGCCCGGTATAAGATGCCTGTTCATGTCCGGCTATACCGCCAACGTAATTGCTCATCACGGCGTGATTGAAGAGGACATTCATTTTTTACAGAAACCGATTTCGTTGTTATCAATGGCCAAGAAGGTCCGGGAGGTGCTCGACTCCGGAAACCAAAGAGATACCTGATCGGTGGAAGCTGGACGACTATGTCCCGCCCGGGCGTGACCTCGTCGCGCTCGCCGGGAACATCCCGCGGGAGCCGGACCCATTACTCTTCCCCCTTCTTGACCCCCCTTCACTGAAGGCCTGGGATGAATTTGAAAAATAATTGACAAGGGATGGCCTAGCGGTTATAGTACTCTTTTGAGCGGGCATAGCTCAGTTGGTAGAGTACAAGCTTCCCAAGCTTGGTGTCGCGGGTTCGACCCCCGTTGCCCGCTCCAACCGTGGCGATCGTCCGCTCAGCTCGCGGGGTGGACCCATTATTAATAGCCGGAGGGGCTGCCCGTCCCGAGCCGGAAATGGGTCCCGGTCCAACCTGCCTGAGTGTCCCTTTTTGAGGTGATCGCCTCCCGGCCGCGGCGGTCGGCCCAGGCCGGGCAGGGCACACTTCGATTAGTGGGTGAAACATAGCCGGTAGCGGCGACTGAAACCGTCCTCCGGCGCATGGCATCATCCTTCTGTGAAGTGGGCGTTGACGGGCCCACTTTTTTTGTGTGTCGAGATGAGACCTGACGAATTGGAAGTGGTCCAGCGCGTCACCGACCTGGCTGAACCGGTCTTGAAAGAGGAAGGGCTGGAACTGGTGGAAGCCCAGTACCGCCGGGAAAGAGGCGGCTACGTCCTGCGGCTTTTCATCGATCGGGCCGCCGGTTCGGGTGTCACCCTGGATGATTGCGTCCAGGCCAGCCGGGAATTAGGCCGGCTTCTGGACGTGGAAGAGGTCATCGCCGGTCCTTACACCCTCGAGGTCTCCTCGCCCGGTCTCGACCGGCCCTTGCGCCGGCCCGCCGACTTTCATCGTTTCGCCGGACGCCTGGTGCGGGTTAGAACCGCGGCGCCGGAAGGCCGGCGCACGATCAAAGGCCGGCTGCTCGGTCTCCGCGACGGCCGGATCGAGTTGGAGGCCGAGGGGCGGAGGGTGAGCGTGCTTTACGAGGAAGCCAAGAGCGTTCGGTTGGAGCCGGAAATCAACTTCAATCGAGCTTCCTGAAACGCCTTGAGGGAGCGTGATAATCATGAATTCCGACTTGAAGCGCATCATAGACCAGGTCAGCCGGGACAAAGGCATTGATCGGGCCATTCTGATCAACACCCTGGAAGAGGCCATCAAGTCCGCGGCCAAGAAGAAGTTCGGACTGGCGGACAACGTGGAGGTCTCCTTCAACGAGGAGACCGGCGAGATGGAGGTGTTCCGGTTCAAGGAAGTGGTCGAGCAGGTCACCGATCCGCAGCTCCAGATCAGCCTGGCCGAGGCCCGAGCCCTCGACGCCGAATCCCAGTTGGGCGACGAACTGGGCGTCAAGATGGACACGGTGGGGTTCGGACGCATCGCCGCCCAATCGGCCAAACAGGTGATCATCCAGAGGATGAAGGACGCCGAACGGGACATCGTCTTCGAAGACTTCAAGGATCGGATGGGCGAGATCATCAACGGCCTGGTTCAGCGGTTCGATAAAGGCAACATCATCGTCAACCTGGGCCGGACCGAAGCGTTGCTGCCGGCCGGGGAACAGATACCCAAGGAAAATTACCGCCGCGGCGACCGCATCCGGGCCTTGATCATAGACGTCAAACAGATCAGCCGGGGGCCCCAGATCATTCTCTCGCGCACCCATCCCAATTTCCTGATATCGCTCTTTGAAACCGAAGTCCCGGAGATAGCCGAGGGGATTGTCCGCATCTTGACCGTGGCCCGGGAACCGGGCAGCCGGTCCAAGATAGCGGTGGTGTCCGATGATCCGGACATTGATCCGGTCGGCGCCTGCGTGGGCATGCGCGGCTCGCGGGTCCAGAGCGTGGTCCAGGAACTGCGCGGGGAAAAGATAGACATTCTGCCCTACAACCCGGACCCGGCCCGTTTTCTCGTCAGCGCCCTGGCCCCGGCCGTGGTCTCCCGGGTGATAATGGATGAACAGGGAAAGACCATGGAGGTTGTGGTTCCGGATGAACAGTTGTCCCTGGCCATAGGACGCAAGGGCCAGAACGTCCGTCTGGCCTCCAAACTCTCGGGCTGGCGCATAGATGTCAAGAGCGACAGCAAGTACCAACGCTCCTTGAAGGAAGGCTATCAATCCCTGCTCCGGCTGCCGGGCGTCGGTGAAGTGACCGCCGACGCTCTGTATGAAGCCGGATACGGTTCGGCCTCGGATATTCTGGCTTCCAGCCTCGAGGAATTGACCAAGATAGAGGGTATCACCCAGGCCAAAGCCGAGAATATAATGGCCGCGGCCCAGACCTACCTAGACCAACTCGAAGCCGAGATGGCGGCCGAAGCCGGAGAAAAACCCGCTTGGACCAAGCTCGATCAAACGACAAAGACCGGAGCGGAAGCCTCGGGAACCGTGGAAGAGTTGACTTCCCCGGCCGGACCGGAACCGGATTCGGCCGAGGTGAAATTAAATCGGGATTCGGAAGAAGCCGCGGCCGAGTCAGGGACCGGCCTGGAAAGGGCGACTCAGGAAGAAGAGACCGAAGCGGAGGAAGAATGATGGCCCTTCGGGCCGACGGACCGATACGGACCTGCCTAGGGTGCGGGTGTAAAAAATTGAAGTTCGATTTGGTGAGGCTGGCCGTGGACTCGGAAGGTCGGGCCGCCTGGGACCCGAAGTGCGTCCGGCCCGGCCGGGGCGTTTATATCTGTCCCGATGACGATTGCCTGGCCGCGGCCTTGAAACGGAGACGGTTTAACCGTGGTTTCAGGCGGCCGGTGAAAACGGACTTGCTGCGATGCCCGCCCTGGCGGGAGAACGGCAACACATCCAGCCCGGCGGATCACCGCCTGGGTGATACCTAAGCCCGACAGCGAGGATAAAGACGGCAGATGGGCAAAGTCAGGGTATACGAGCTGGCCAAGGAATTGGGCCTGAGCAACAAGGACTTGGTGCAGAAGCTCCAGGAGATGGGCTATCCCATCAAGAGCCACTCCAGCACCCTCGAAGACTACATGCTTCAGGAAATCAGAGACCGACTTTTAGGGCGCAAGCAGGACGCGGCCGCTGACGCCGCCGGCCGCCCCACCGTCATCAGAAGGCGCAAGAAGGTTGAACCGCCGGCCGGAGCCGGGGAGCCGGCCTCGGTCCAGGTCCCGCTCGAGGCGGAAGCCGCGGCGCCTTCGGCCGAGGAAGTCGGCCTGGTCGCGGCCCGGGCCGGAGAGGTCGAACCGGAAGCCCGGCCCGAAACCGAACCGATCCAAGCGGCCGCCGAGGCCGTGTCCGTCGAGGAGGCTCGAGTCGAACCCGAGGAAATAGTTGAAGTCGCGGTTGAAGTCGAAGCGCCGGCCACGGCTTCTCCCATAACGGTTGTCCCGGCCGAAAAGGAGGCACCGCAATCGGTTGAGATGGAAACACACGCCCCGAGTGAACTCGATCCGGGAATAGAGATCAAAATCAAAAAGATCGAAAAGGTCACCGCCGAACCGGCCCGCATTATCAGCCGGCCCACTCCGGTTGAGCCGCCCCGACTCAAGCCCGTCCCACCGGCCGGACCCCGACCGCAGGAAACGCCCAAGGAAGCCCTCAAGCCGCGGCCGGCTCCGCCCCCCCGGCCGACGGTGGAACCGAGGACGCCGGTCAGACCAGCCCCACCGGCCCGGTCGAAGGTGGTGCCCCTTGTCCCCGCGACCGAGGCCGAACCAGGCGCGGCGACGGCCGAAGCTCGTAGGGTCCGTAAAAAGAAAAAGGGCAAGGAACTGGTTGATTTCGAAGGCGAAGGCGCTCGGAAAAAGACCTTGCGTCGCCGCGAGGTCATCGAACGGACCGATCTCTACGACGTTGGTGGTTGGGATAGGCCCGGTCGGGCCCGGAAGCAGTCCAAACCGGTCAAAAAGCTTTATAAAACCGAAATAACCGTCCCCAAGGCCATAAAACGGCGGATCAAGATGATGGAAGCTATCACCGTGGCCGAGCTGGCCAAGAGAATGGGAGTGAAGGCAGCCGACGTCGTGCGCAAGCTCATCGCCCTGGGCCTGATGACCACCGCCAACCAGACCGTTGATTATGAAACAGCCACCCTGGCGGCTTCCGAATTCGGTTACGAAATGGAAAAAGGTTCTTTCGACGAGGAGGAAGTGCTCCAGGTGGTCGAACAAGACGAATCCGAAAAGAAGCCGCGGCCGCCGGTGGTAACGGTCATGGGCCATGTTGATCATGGTAAAACCTCGCTCCTGGACGCCATTCGCAAGACCAACGTGACCGAGGGCGAAGCCGGCGGCATCACCCAGCATATCGGCGCTTATCACGTCGAGGTGAACGACGGCCGGGTGACCTTCCTGGACACCCCCGGCCACGCCGCCTTCACGGCCATGAGAGCCAGGGGCGCCCAGGTCACCGACATAGTTGTTCTGGTGGTGGCGGCCGACGATGGGGTGATGCAACAGACCCGGGAAGCGGCGGACCACGCCCGAGCGGCCAAGGTGCCCATCATCGTGGCCGTCAACAAGATAGACAAGCCCGAGGCCGATCCCGATAGAATCCGCCGGGAAATGGCGGAAATCGGCCTGACGCCCGAGGCTTGGGGGGGCGAGACCATATTTGTGGACGTCTCGGCCAAGACCGGCGTGGGGCTGAACGAAATGCTGGAATTGATCCTGCTCCAGGCTGAAGTCATGGAACTTAAGGCCATTCCGGGAGGACGGGCCAAGGGGACGATTATCGAGGCCAGGCTGGACAAAGGGCGCGGTCCGGTGGCCACGGTCCTGGTCGAGAGCGGCAAGTTGAAACAAGGGGACCCCTTTGTTTCCGGAGTCCATTTCGGCAAGGTCAGGGCCATGCTCGACGACCGGGGACGGCGGGTGGACGAGGCCGGACCCTCCATGCCCGTGGAAATACAAGGCGCCAGCGGCATTCCCCAGGCCGGCGACGAATTCGTGGTCGTGGAAGACGAGAAAAAGGCCAAACAGGTCAGCCAACATCGCCTGCTCAAGCAGCGTGAACTGGAACTGCTCAAGACCTCCAGGCTGACCCTGGAAACGTTATTCGACTCGATCAAGGAAGGTCAAACCAAGGAGCTGAACCTGGTGCTCAAGGCCGACGTGCAGGGAACTCTCGAGGCCATCGCCGATGCTCTGGCCAAATTGTCCACCCAGGAGATCAAGGTCAACTTGGTTCATGCCTCGATCGGGGCCATCACCGAATCGGATATCATGCTCGCCTCGGCTTCCCACGCCCTGGCGGTGGGCTTCAACGTCCGGGCCAACCCCAAGGTCCAGGAACTGGCGGAAACGGAAAAGATACAGATTCGATACTACGACGTCATCTACAAGTTGATAGACGAGATCAAGGAAGCCATGACCGGCCTGCTCGAACCTATCCATGAGGAGAAGGTACTGGGCCGGGCCGAAGTGCGGCAGGTCTTTCATGTCTCGAAGGTGGGCAACATCGCCGGCTCGGCCGTAACCGACGGCAAGGTGGTGCGCGGAGCCAAGGCCAGGCTTCTCCGGGATGGAGTGGTGGTCTATGACGGCCGGGTTATTTCGCTCAAGCGCCTGAAAGACGACGCCAAGGAGGTGCTCATGGGCTTCGAGTGCGGTATCGGCCTGGACAATTTCAACGATATCAAAACCGGAGACATAATCGAGGCCTATATCATCGAGGACGTGGCCGCGACCCTGAGTTCGAACGAACAGAGCCAATAAGCGGACCATGGTGGTGGGAATACTCAAAGTTACCCTGCTCCTGCCGGAGAACGCCTCCCTGAAGGGCAAGCGCAAGGTAGTCAAGAGCCTTTTGGGCCGTCTCCAAAGCAGATTCAACGTCGCCGCGGCCGAAGTGGCCGACAACGATCTCTGGCAGCGGGCCGAACTTGGCCTGGCCGTCGTGGGCAATGACCGGCGTTTCGTCAATTCGGTCCTGGATAAGTTGCTGGACTACATAGGACGGGAGACCGAGGCCGAACTGCTGGATTCGAGCCTGGAGATACAGACCGTTTTTTCCGGAGAAGGCCGCGGATGAGTCACAGGGTGGAGAGAGCCCAGGACCTGATCCGGAAGGAAGTCTCGAGGCTTCTCCTGTACAAGGTCAAAGACCCGACCCTGAGTTCGGTCAGCGTGACCGCGGTCAAGATGACGGCTGACCTGCGCCGGGCTCAGATCCTTTACAGCGTCTATGACGACGCGGTGGATCGGGCCGAAATCCAGACCCGGTTGGACAAGGCCACCGGATTCTTCCGGCGGGAGATCGCCCGGGTCGTCGAACTCAGATTCGTACCGGAGATAGTCTTTGAATTCGACCGGGCGTTGGAATATGCCCGGCACATGGACAAGGTATTGACCGACCTGGGCCGGCCGACTGGAGAAAAGGACAATGGCCGGCCTGAGTGACCGGAATGGGGCCCGGCTCAGGACTTTAGCCCGGTTGGTGAGGGAGGGACGGCGGATTCTATTACTGACCCACGAGTATCCGGACGGTGACGCTTTCGGCTCGATGGTGGGCTTGGGGCTGGCTATATCCTCCCCGGACCGCCGGGTGACCATGTTCTGCGCCGGCGGGCCTCCGGCCTTGTTCAAATTTCTGCCCGGCGCCGCGGAGGTGCGGGACGATCCCGGCCGAACCGAAGATTATGACCTCGCCGTCATGCTGGACTGCCATCGTCTGGAACGGGTAGGCGGACCGGCGGAGGCCCTGCGGCGTCTCCGGACCTTGGCCGCCCTGGACCATCACTTGGCTGACGAACTCCTGCCGGAGAACGTCCTGGTGGCCACCGAAGCTTCGTCCACGGGCGAATTGGTTTTTTATTTGATCAATGAACTGGGGGTGACCCTGACCCGGGAGGTGGCCGCCAATCTTTTCGCGGCCATCTCGACGGACACCGGTTCGTTCTGTTTCGAGAACACCAGCGCCGAGTCGCTGGAAATAGCCGCGCGTCTGGTCCGGGCCGGGGTTTCGCCCTGGGAGGTCTTCCGCGGGTTGTCCCTGGGGCGCCCCCGCGGCCGCTTGGCCCTCTTGGGCCTGGCCCTGAGCGGTCTGGAGTATTACCACCAGGGACGGCTAGGCGTCATGACCTTGACCCAGGAGAACCTAGCCGCGACCGGGGTCGGCTGGGATGACGCGGATGGGTTTGTCGAGTATCCACGTTCGGTTCAGGGCGTCGAGCTGGCGGTTCTCTTTCGCTCCATCGGACCGGAATCCTGCCAGGTTTCTCTCCGTTCCCTGGGCCGGATCAACGCCGCGGCTCTGGCCAGGATGTTCGGCGGGGGAGGCCACTCTCAGGCCGCCGGCTTTACCGCCAATGGACGATTGTCCGATCTTAAAGCCAAGGTCATCGAGGCCTCGGCCGCCTTTATGCCCCCGTTGGAGGCCCGAGGAGCCGAATGGTGATCGAGGGAAGGTCTCCAGACCCGTCCGGTGTTTTGGTGGTGGATAAGCCCGGAGGGCTGACCTCTTTCGCCGTGGTCCGCCGGATCGGCCGGGCCGCTGGCGTCAAGAAGGCCGGGCATACCGGCTCCTTGGACCCGATGGCCACCGGCGTTCTCCCGGTCTGCCTGGGCCGGGCCACCAAGCTGGTGCCTTATCTCCAGGCCGGCGCCAAGGAATATGAAGGCCGACTCGTCTTGGGTCTGACCACCGAAACCGACGATGTCACCGGCCGGGTCACGGTCAAGAAATCCGTCTCGGGTTTGGCCCGGGAGGAGATCGAGCGGGCGGCGGCCGAATTTGTCGGGTCAGTCTGGCAGGTCCCGCCGGCCTACTCGGCCATAAAGATCGAAGGCCGGCCGGCTTACGCCCTGGCCCGTCGCGGCGAGAAGGTTCCGGCCAGGGCCAGAATGGTCGTAATCCAGAATCTGGTCTTGACCGAGGTTCTGCCGCCCCTGGTCTCCTTTCGGGTCCGTGTTTCCAAAGGAACCTATGTCCGCTCCCTGGTCGCCGACCTGGGGCGGAGGCTGGGGATCGGGGCCTGTCTGGAAAGCCTGCGGCGCCTGGCCAGCGAGCCTTTCACCCTGGCCCAGGCCGTGCCTTTGACCGAAGCCGAAAACCTGGCTCGATCCGGCCGCCTGGAGGAGCGCCTGGTGAGTCTGGAGGAGGCGCTGTCGTTCCTGCCCGGAGTAAACGTTCCCGAGCCGATGGCCCGCCTGGTTGATAACGGCCGGCCCCTGCCGCTGTCCGGCCTGGAAGATTTCACGCCTCCGGCCGGCCCGGTGCGGATACAGACCGAAGGCCGCGGCCTGCTGGCCATTTACGAATATAACCCTTCCAGAGAGGCCCGGGGAGAATGCCTGACTCCGCTCCGAGTGCTGGGAAGGAATCAGAGTTCATAAACTTAAAAGGAGGATTGACAAGGTGACCATAACTCCAGACAAAAAAAGGGATCTGATCGGATCTTATCGAACCCATGAGAGCGACACCGGTTCGCCGGAAGTGCAGATCGCCCTGCTGACGGAGCGGATCGCCAACCTGACGGAGCATTTCAAGGTCCACAAGAAAGATCACCACTCCCGCCGGGGGCTCTTGAAGCTGGTCGGACAGCGCCGGCGCCTGCTCAATTACCTGAAGCGCAAGAACGTGTCCAGGTATCGTGAACTGATCGGCCGCCTGGGCATACGGAAATAATCACCAGCCGATCGTGAACCGCCCGACCGAGGCGCCAAATCATGAAGCCGAACCCGCACCCCCAGTCAACTCGGTTTGGAAGTGGAAGAGAGTTAATCAAGGCCTGTCCCGGAACCCGGTTTCTCTTCCGCGATAAGGCGGGACCGCCGGCGGATAACCATTCAAATACCAATGGGTAAGGAGTCAAGAAGTGAAAGTACAAAGGAAATTCGGCGAAGCCACATTGTCCATAGAAACGGGTCATGTGGCCAGGCAGGCCGGCGGCGCGGTTACGGTCCGTTGCGGCGATACCCTGGTCCTGGTCACGGCCGTGGGTTCCAATGAACAGCGGACCGGCATAGATTTCATCCCTCTGACCGTGGACTATCAGGAACGTTTCTACGCCGTGGGTCGGATTCCCGGCAATTTTTTCCGGCGGGAGGTCGGCCGGCCTTCGGAGAAAGAAACTTTGACCTCGAGGTTCATAGACCGTCCCTGTCGTCCCCTTTTCCCCAAGACCTGGAACTACGAAACCCAGATCATCGCCACTACCCTCTCCGTGGACGACAAGTACGACCCGGACCTGTTATCCATGATCGGCGCTTCGGCGGCCCTGGAAATATCCGATGTCCCCTTCAACGGCCCCATCGCCGGGACCCGGGTGATCAGGGTGGACGGCCGGTACCTGGTCAACCCCACCCAGGCTCAGCTTGAAGCCTCGGACATGAGCATCATCGTGGCCGGCAGCCGGGACGCGGTGGTCATGGTCGAGGGCGGAGCCAATGAAGCGTCCGAAGAGGAACTATTGGAGGCCATTTTCTTCGCCCATCAGGAGTTGATGCCGCTGCTGGAAATGCAGGAAGAGCTCAAAGCCGCCTTGGGCAAGCCCAAGAGACCCTGTCCCGAACTGATACGTAATGAGGCTTTGATCAACCTGGTCAAGGAAAAATACCGGGCCGCGGTCAAGGAAGCCATAACCATTCCCGGTAAGAGGGACCGGCACAACCGGTTGGACGATATCCGCCTCGACGCCATTCAGGCCCTGGCCGCCGAATACCCTGAGTGCACCGACGACGTCATCATCGCCTTTCATGAACTGGAGAGGGATATCCTCCGCGGCCTGGTCTTGAACGAAGGCCGGCGCATTGACGGTCGCGGGTTCACCGACGTCCGGCCCATCACCTGCGAAGTCGGGGTCCTGCCTCGGGCTCACGGCAGCGCCCTCTTCACCCGGGGCGAGACCCAAGCCCTGGGCGTCGCCACGCTGGGCACCAGTTACGACGATCAGCGGCTCGACGCGGTCATCGGCGAGTCCTCCAAGAACTTCATGCTGCATTACAACTTCCCGCCTTTCTGCGTGGGCGAAGTCAAGCAGCTCCGGGCTCCCGGCCGGCGGGAGGTCGGCCACGGCGCCCTGGCCGAGAGGACCATCAAGGCCGTGGTGCCGAGCCTGGAGGAGTTTCCCTATACCATCCGGGTGGTTTCCGAAATTCTCGAATCCAACGGCTCCTCCTCCATGGCCACGGTCTGCGCCGGAACCCTCTCCCTGATGGACGCCGGCGTGCCCCTTAAGGCCCCGGTGGCCGGCGTGGCCATGGGCCTGGTGGTCGAAGGAGGCCAGGTAGTCGTCCTGACCGACATCCTGGGCGATGAGGATCATCTGGGCGACATGGATTTCAAGATCACCGGCTCCCGTCGCGGCGTGACCGCCGTCCAGATGGACATCAAGATAAAAGGCGTGACCAGGGAAATCATGTCCCGGGCTTTGGAACAAGCCCGCGAGGGTCGTTTGCACATCCTGGAGGTCATGAGCCGGGCCCTGGACAAGCCGCGGGCCGAGATATCGCCCTACGCCCCCAAAATGACCACCATCCAGATCAATCCCGAAAAGATCAAGGACCTGATCGGTCCGGGCGGTAAGGTCATCAAGGCCATCCAGAGCGAGACGGAGACCCGCATCGAGGTGGACGACTCGGGCAAGGTGGTCATATACGCCCCCCACGCCGAAAGAGCCGAGGCGGCCGTCAAGGCCATACGCCGCATGACCCAGGAACCGGAAGTGGATCAGGTCTATCTGGGCAAGGTGGTCAAGATCATGGATTTCGGCGCCTTTGTCGAGATTCTGCCGGGCGTGGACGGCCTGGTTCACATTTCCCAACTCAGCCACGAACGGGTCCAAAGGGTCAACGACGTGGTCAACGAGGGTGACGAGATACTGGTCAAGGTCCTGGGCATTGACAAACAGGGCAAGATCAGGCTTTCCCGTAAGGCGGCGCTGGAGGCCAAGGAAGGGGCGGACGTCAGTTAGCCGGCCCGCAAGCCGGGGGGAGCGTCTCTTGTTTCAGAAGACGGAACTGAATAACAGGCTGCGCCTGGTCAGCGAGAGGATCGAGCACGTCAAGTCCGTGGCCGTGGGCATCTGGGTTCACGCCGGTTCGCGGGACGAGCGGAAAGGCGAGGAGGGCATATCCCACCTCATCGAACATATGATCTTCAAGGGCACGGCCCGGCGCAACGCCCTCCAGATAGCCAAGGAGATCGACCAGGTCGGCGGCATGTCCAACGCCTTCACCAGCAAGGAGTTCACCTGCTTCCACGCCAAGGTGATGAGCGATCACCTGCCGCGGGTGACCGATCTCTTAACCGACATCTTCCTGGACTCCTTGTTCGATTCGGATGACCTGGAACGGGAACGACAGGTGATTCTACAGGAAATCCGAATGGTGGACGACACGCCCGACGAGCTTGTCCATGTCCTGTTCGCCCAGAATCTCTGGCCGGATCAACCCGTGGGGCGTCCGGTCATGGGCACGGCCGAGACGGTCAGCGCCTTGGGCCGGCGGGATATTCAGGACTACCTCCAGCGGACCTACCAGGCCTCCAAGATAGTCATCGCCGCCGCCGGCGATCTGACCCATCAGGCCCTGGTGGACCTGATGGCCCCGGCCTTCCAGTCCCTGGCCGCGGGATCGTTTTCCACCAACGGCCGACCGCCCCGGGTCTCCACCGGCGTGAAGGTGACTTCCAAGAACCTGGAACAGGTCCATCTCTGCCTGGGGACGAAGTTCCCCGGCGTTCTGGAAGACAGGCGCTACGCCGCCGCGCTCCTGAACGTGATCCTGGGCGGCAACATGAGCTCGAGGCTTTTTCAGGAAATCCGGGAGAAACGAGGTCTGGCTTATTCCGTCTACTCTTTTTATTCAGCCTACCTGGATACCGGTATGTTGGGAGTATACGCCGGGGTCGAATCCGGACAGACCCTGGAAACCACCCGGCTCATACTGCGGGAACTGGCCAAGCTCAGGGACGGCCAATTGGAGGTTCCGGAGCTGAAAGCGGCCCAGGAACACCTTAAAGGCAGCATCATTCTCGGGTCGGAAAGCGTGGATAACCGCATGACCCGACTGGCCAAGAACATGCTGACCTACGGCCGCAACCTCGAGTTCGAGGAAGTGTTGGAGGCCGTGGACCGGGTGATGGTGGAGGATCTGGTGGCCCTGGCCCGGGAGTACCTAAAGCCCGAGGACTTGACCCTGACCGTTCTGGGGCCGGTGGACGAGGGGGACGTCCCGGCGGAGGTCCTGACGGGTTAGATGGAGCCGCCGCCGGAAAAGGTCAAAATCCGCATCCGCCGCGTCCGCCCCGAGCGGGACGCGGACCTGCCCCTGCCGGCCTATATGACGCCCCATTCGTCCGGCTTGGACCTGCCGGCCGCGGTGGAGGAAGCCTTGCTCATTCCGCCGGGCGGCATATCCCTGGTGCCCACCGGCCTGGCCGTGGCCCTGCCGCCCGGATACGAGGCCCAGATAAGGCCGCGTAGCGGCCTGGCCGTGAAAAAGGGACTGACCCTGATAAACTCTCCCGGGACGGTTGACGCGGATTATCGAGGCGAAATATGTCTGGCCGCCGTCAACCTCGGGGCTGAACCGGTGCTGATCAGCCGGGGTGACCGGGTGGCTCAGATGGTTATCATGCGGGTCTGGCGGGCCGAGTTGGAACTGGTCATCAATCTGGACGAGACCGAGAGAGGCGGGGGCGGGTTCGGCCATACCGGCTGAGACTGGTTGAGGGTGTCGTGACCATAAAATATTGCCCTCTGGCCAGCGGCAGCAAAGGCAACGCCCTGTGGGTGGAGACCGGGGACGGAGCCGTTTTGGTGGATGCCGGCCTGGCCGGCCGGGAGTTGATGCGCCGTCTGGACGCCGCCGGTTTGAATCCGGGCGCCCTCCAGGCCATCCTTATCAGCCACGAGCACCGGGATCACGTCAGCGGAGCGGGGGTTCTGGCCCGTCGCCTGCGCCTGCCGATATATCTCAACCAGGCCACCCGCCGGCGGGCCGCTTTCCTGCTCGATCACGTGGAGACGAGGGACTTCAGGACCGGCGAGCCCTTTCGCCTGGCCGGCCTGGCCATCCAGCCTTTTTCCGTCTCCCACGACGCGGCTGACCCGTCCGGTTTCATTTTCGAGCGTCAAGGCGTCAAGCTGGGCCTGGCCACGGACCTGGGTGTGTCCACGTCCCTGGTTCGTGAAAGACTGGCCGGCTGCCGCGGGCTGATTCTGGAAGCCAATCACGATCCCCAAATGCTCATGAATGGACCGTATCCCTGGGAAATCAAGATGCGGGTTAAAAGCCGGCACGGCCATCTGTCCAACCAGGACGCGGCCGAGCTTCTGGCGCAGGTGGCCCACGCCGGGCTGGCCCACGTGGTTCTGGCCCACCTCAGCGAAGTCAACAACCGTCCCGAACTGGCCCTGGCCGTGGTCGGTTCGGCCGTGAACACGCCAGCGCGAGGCTTCACCCTCACGGCCGCCGGACAGCACGCCCCCGGCCCGCTGAGGGAGATTTGACCGTCATCCGCCGGCTTTCCCGCCCGGGGGTCGTCCTTCAGCCCGATTATTCGAGGTGGCCATGAAAAAGGTGCTGGCCCTGGTTTTATCGATCGCCACGGCGGCGGCGGCCTGGGCTTATTTCAACCTGGGGGCGGAAAATCAGACCTTCGGGACCTATAAAACCGCCAAAGTCCAACGTGGCTCGATCACGACCACGGTTACGGCCACGGGCAATCTGAACGCGGTCAAAACCGTCCTGGTCGGGACCCAGGTTTCGGGCAGAATCCAGGAAATCTACGTGGACTTCAATTCACCGGTGACCAAGGGACAGCCCGTGGCCCAGATTGACGCCGCCCTGCTGGAAGCCCAAGTGGAACAGGCCCGCGGCGCCTATCTGGTGGCCGAAGCCAACCTGGAAAAAGCCAAGGTGGCCGCCGCCGAAGCTAAAAGGGCTTGGGAGCGCAACCGTCAGATGGTCGGCCGGGGAGTGATCGCCCAGAGCGAATTCGACGCCTTGCAGGCGGCTTACGATTCAGCCCGGGCCGCGGTGAAGGCCGCCGAAGGCAGCGTGGTCCAGACCCGGGGCGCCTATGACCAGGCTCGGGCCAATCTGGCCTATTCGACCATCCGTTCACCCGTGGACGGCATCGTGGTCTCCCGCAACGTGGACGTGGGCCAGACCGTAGCCGCCTCCTTTCAAACGCCCACCTTGTTCACCATCGTCCAGGACCTGGCTGAAATGCAGATCGAGACCAACGTGGACGAGGCGGACATAGGCCGGGTGCGGGAGAACCAGACCGCCTACTTCACCGTGGACGCCTATCCGGACAGGAGATTCGAGGGCCGGGTGGTTCAAATCCGGAACTCGCCCCAGGTGACCCAGAACGTGGTGACTTATATAGTGATCATCGAGGTGGCGAACCAGAATCTGCTGCTCAAGCCTGGTTTGACGGCCAATGTCGTCATCGAAACGGCCCGGAAGGATAACGTCCTGACCCTTCCCGTCGCGGCTTTACGTTTCCGGCCCAAGACCGGGGCCCGGGACGAGGGGTCGGGTTCGGGACCGTCGGCTCGTCCCGTCCGGGAAGGTCCGGGGCAGCGGGTTTATGTTCCGGACCGGGATCGGGCGCCGCGGCCGGTGACGGTCAGGACCGGGCTGGGCGGCGACGGCCGGGTGGAGTTGTTATCCGGAAACCTCAAGGAAGGAGACGAGGTCATCATCGAGCAGTCGCCGCCGAAAAAGACCGGCGGAATGGGCCTGTTCACGGGCGCGGGGGGATTCTGAATGGACCCGGTGGTCAGGCTCTCGAACGTGACCAAGGTCTATGTCCTGGGCGAACAGAAGATAGAAGCCCTGCGGGGCGTTTCCCTGACCGTCCGCCGGGGTGAGTTCGTGGCCATCATGGGGGCCTCCGGCAGCGGCAAATCCACCTGCATGAACATTCTGGGCTGTCTGGATACGCCCACTTCGGGGGAATACGAGATCGAGGGCGTCGGCGTGAACCGGTTGTCGGCCGACGCGCTGGCCGAACTGAGAAACAGGAAGATAGGCTTCGTCTTTCAAGGATTCAATCTGCTGCCGCGGACCAGCGCCCGGGAAAACGTCGAACTGCCCCTGCTCTATGGACGGGTGCCGGCCCGAAGGAGGCGAAAAAAGGCCGAGGCGGCCCTGGAAATGGTCGGTCTCGGCGATTGGGCCCATCATTACAGTAACCAGCTTTCCGGCGGACAGCAGCAACGGGTGGCCATAGCCCGAGCCCTGGCCAACGATCCGGCCATGATCCTGGCGGATGAGCCGACCGGCAACCTGGATTCCGTAACCAGCGATGAGATCATGGCCATATTCCGGAATCTGAACGCCGCGGGTATTACCATCATCATGATCACCCATGAATCGAGCGTGGCCGCCTGCGCCGGACGGAGGATCGTCTTTCGCGACGGCCGGCCCGTGAGCGACTCTCCGCCTCCCCCACCGGCAGGTTGACGTGTTCCTGCTGCCGTCCCTCAAGATCGCCTGGCGGGCGCTGCGGGTAAACAAACTGCGTTCCTTCCTGACCATGCTGGGTATAATCATCGGTATCGCCGCGGTCATCATCATGATCGCCGCCGGCGCCGGGGCCAGACAGGTCATCGCGGAACAGGTGGCCAGCATAGGCAGCAACCTGATCATGATCTTGCCCGGCAGCACCACCAGCGGCGGCCTGCGCGCCGGCTGGGGTTCGAACCCGACCTTGACCTACGAAGACTATCGGGCCGTCAAGACCGAATGTCCGTCCGTGGTCCAGGCTTCGGCCACCGTGCGCGGCACCGCGCCGGTGGTTTACAGCAACATGAACTGGTCCACCGTCATCATGGGGGTGACGCCGGAGTATTTTATCATCCGGGAATGGACGGTCCTCGAGGGCCGAAGCCTGACCCCCTCCGACGTCGAGGGCGCGGTCAAGGTCTGCTTGATCGGTCAGACGGTGGCGGAGCAGCTTTTCGGTTCCGAAAACCCGGTGGGCCGCGTCATCCGGGTGAAGAAAGTTCCTTTCCTGGTGGCCGGACTACTGGACCGGAAAGGCCAGTCCCCCCACGGCCAGGATCAGGACGACGTCCTTTATCTGCCGATAACCACGGCCCGGAGACGCATACTGGGCACCCATTTTCACAACACGGTCGGCAATATCCTGGTTCAAGCCAGGGACGAAACACTGCTGGCTCAGGCCCAGGAAGAAGTGACCGCCCTGATGGACCAGAGGCACCGGATCGGACCGGGCCGAGACAGGGATTTTTCCGTACGCAATCTTTCCGAAATTATGGCCCTGGCCGAGCAGACGGCCCGGGTCATGTCCTTGCTGCTGGGCGCGGTGGCTTCAATATCCCTCGTGGTCGGCGGCATAGGCATAATGAACATCATGCTGGTTTCGGTGACGGAAAGAACCAGGGAGATTGGCATCCGGATGGCCGTCGGCGCCAGGCCTCGGGACATCCTGTTGCAGTTTCTGACCGAGGCGGTTCTCTTGACCATGTTCGGAGGGGCCATCGGGCTGGCCTTGGGCGCGGCCGGCGCCTCGGCCCTCACCAGGCTGTTTGCCTGGCCCACCCTCATACCGGCCAACGCCGTCGTGGCCGCCTTCGTTTTTTCGGCGGCCGTGGGCATCTTCTTCGGTTATTATCCGGCCTGGAAAGCGGCCCGGCTCAACCCCATCGAGGCCCTGCGCTACGAATGATCCGGCCGGCTAGAGCGTCTCCACTTCCTCCTTGGTCTTCTTGCGCACAATAGTCCGGGCCGCGGCGCGGATTTTGGGGATCAGAATCTTTTTCACGCCGTCCAGGCCCTGGTACAGGTTGAGCGACTCCTTGTCGATTACGTCCACGGCGCCTATCTTGTCGGACCGCAACTCGACCTTGCTGCCGGCCTTGGCAATGGTGCTGCAGATAATGACCGGCTTGGGGTAGTAGACCATGAGCTTCTTGAGGAAGGTCACGCCGTCCATCTTGGGCATGATGATGTCCAGGGTGATCACGTCCGGATTCTTTTCGAGGAGCATCTCCCGGGCCTCATAGGCGTCCTTGGCCTGACCCACCACCTCGAGGTCCGGCTCGCTCTCCACGGCCTTGGTCAGGATGTTCCGCACGATGGCCGAGTCATCCACCACCAGTATCCGGATTTTGTTGCTTTCGAAGTGCTCTTCTTTAGCCAACATGGTTTCGGCGAACTGACTCCGTTCGATGTACCGATGCTGCACCTGATTGTCCCAGGTGCGAAATCTGATCTTCATGCCGTTGAGGCCGCCGACGACTTCCTTGGTGATGGGGATGCCGTAGTCTTTGAGCATCTTATTGGCCATCTCGATGTTCTTGGCGCCGATATTGGCGCCACTCTTTATGGCGCCCACCACGTTGGCTCCGCCGAAGATCATGGCTTCGGCGCCCTTCAGACCGCCGGCCCCCCGTTCCATCACCTGGACAATGGTCTGGATGGCGTAATCGCCGTATTTGGCCGAGCGTTCGCCCATGGTGGTCGTGGGCAGCATGAAGTGGTTCATGCCGCCGAATTTGGCGTTTTGATGGAACAGGCAGACCGCCACGCAAGACCCCAGCAGCGTGGTCACCTCATGGGGTTTCTTGCTGATGACGTATTCTCCGGGCAAGAGAAAGACTCGTTCATACTCCATGTCTCGGTAGGCACTCCTTCGGTCAGGTTTCATCGGCGACCCGAACCGGAACTTGATCGGTTCTCCTGGAAAAGGGATCAGGCCGCCCCTTTTTTCAGCCCTCATTCAAAGCCAGGCGGATAACGCCTTCCGTTTCCAAGACCAGTCCCAGACGGCCATCGCCCAAGGTGGCGCTGCCGGCCAGAAAATCCAGGTTCTTGAACTGGCCGTCCAACTCCCTGACCACGACTTGCTGTTGTCCCAGCACCTCATCCACCAGGAAGGCGAACCGGCCTCGGGAGGTCTCCACCACTACCAGTATGGCCTGAGCCGGGTCCGTGTATTCCGGTTCTATGTTGAAGACCTCATACAGCCTGATCAGGGGGAATATTTGACCGCGGCGTTTGATGACCTCGCCCCGGTTCTCGATCGTACTCAGGTCCTCCGGCGCCGGGCGGAGCGATTCCAGGATGTCGTCCAGGGAGATGATAAAGTTCTCCCGGCCCACCCGAACCAGCAGGGCCTTGACCACCTGCAAGGTGACGCTCAAGGGAATCTTGAGGGTGATGGCTGTGCCCAGTCCGACCTGCGAGTCCACGTTTATTTGGCCGTTGAGTTGGGTCACGTTGTTTCGGACCACATCCATGCCTACCCCGCGGCCGGAGACGTCGGTGACCTCCTTGGCCGTGGAAAAACCAGGGGCGAAGATGAGGTTGACGGCCTCACGGTCCGAAAGGGCGGCCGATTGGACCTGGGACATCAGGCCTTTTTCCACCGCGGCCTGTTTAATGGTCTGGGGATTGATGCCCCGTCCGTCATCCTTCACTTCCAGAAAGAAGAACTCCTTGTCCGCCTGGGCGGCCACTTTGAGCGTTCCTTCGGGAGTCTTGCCGGACCGGGTTCTCTCTTCCGGCCCCTCCAGGCCGTGGTCCAGGGAGTTGCGAACCACGTGAACCAGCGGACCTTCCAGGCTTTCGGCAATGCTCTTGTCCACTTGGACTTCCTGACCCGCAATTTCGACCTTGATCTTCTTGCCCATCTGATGGCTCAATTCCCTGGCCATCATGTTCACTTTCTGCATCAAACCCTTGATCGGCACCCGGCGGATTTCCATGAGGCTTTCCTGCAACTCGTTGGAAAGCTCCCGAAAGGCCTGATTGGCGTTTTTAAAGGCCCTCACCGTCTGGGGGTTGACCTTCTCGTGCTCGATTATCTTCTGCAAGTAGTTGAAGGTCTCGGCGGTGACGATCAGTTCGCCCACGTAGTTCATGAAGCCGTCAACTTTTTCTTCGTCAATGCGCATGGTCTTGCGCTCATGCTTCTCCTCTTTGTCCGGACGGGTCGGGGGCGGCGAGGCGGCCGCGCTCGGGGAAGGGGCAGGCGGCTGGACCGATTCCACCGAGGTCTTCTCCATCAAGGCGATCACGGCCTCGGTTTTTTCCCTGACCAGCGAGATCAAGATGGAATCGAAGCCGATGCCGCTGTCCTGGACGGCCTTGAAATCCTCGATGGCCACGGACAGAGGTTCCCGGAGTCGGTCCAGGGCCTGGTCAGCAACGATCTGCTCCAGTTGGCTCAGGGCCTGGTCGTAGGCCTGGTCGTCAAAGACGGCGCCTCCGGCGGCCGCGTCCAGGGCCGTCAGGGCCCGCGTTACCGGTTCGGTTAAATCCTGGTTCTGGAAGTAATACGCGAGGGTGGGCTTTTTAACCACGGTCGGAGGAGCCTCGGTCTTGGCGGCCGGCGGCCCCAATCCCCGCAACAGGGACTCTATCCTGCTCATCAATTGCTCGGCCTGGCCGCCCGTCTTCCTGAAATCGTAGAGCAAGGCTTGAATGGCCTGGAGGGTCTCTTCTGGGGTTAAAACCGCCGCCGCGGCCTTCTTCTCCATGAAAGCCAGAAGGTCTTCCAGGAATCGGGCTTCGTTGGGCTGGAAGGTGGTCGAGTAATCGCCGGCGCTCAACCGCTCGAACATGGCCTTGAGGTGGTTGCCGCCGGCCAGAAGAAGGCTGACCACCTCCTCCGTCACCTGGCGGGTCTTGTTGCGCAGTTCGTCGAGGAGGTTTTCGAGCTTATGGGCGAAGTTCTTGATGTGGATCAGGTTGAAAAAGGCGCTCGATCCTTTGAGGGTATGGGCCACCCTGAAGATGGCTCCCACCCTGGCCGTATCGGCCGGGTCCTTTTCCATCTCGAGCACGTTGGCGGAAAACTGCTCGAGGAGTTCCCGGGACTCGACGATAAAATCGGCCAGAAGTTCCAGGTCCAGTTCTATTTCAGGCATAGGGATATCCCGCCCTTCCCAGAGCGCTGAGTTCTTTCAGTATGTTACGCCACATCGCGATCTTCTCGACGCATTCCCGGACGGCCGCTTCCAGGCCGGCCAGGTCTTGCAGCGGTTTAAAGAAGACCGTTTCGGCCCCCCGCCGCATGGCCGTCAAAATATTGTGCATGGTGACGTACCCGGTGATCATGATCACTTTTATGCCGCCGTTGTACTCCTTGATCCGGCGGAGAAGCTCGAGTCCGTCCAGGCCGGGCATGACTATGTCGGATATGATCACGCTGTAGTTGCTTTGTTCTATCATCTCGAGGGCGGCCCTCGGATCGTTGACTCCGGCGACGTCGTAACCCAGATAGGAAAAATGCCGGACCAGGAGATCGGTTATGTCTTTCTCGTCATCCACCACGAGAATCTTGATCTTCATGGTCGCGCCGGTTCCGTGATCCATTGCTTCCGCTCCGTGGGTAAGGTGATGATGAAAACCGCGCCCCACCCCGGCCGGTTTTCATACCTTATGGACCCGTGGTGATCCTGGAGGATGCCCAGGGTGATGGAGAGTCCCAGTCCGGTGCCCTGGCCCATGGGCTTGGTGGTGAAAAAAGGATCGAAAATCTTGTCTTTTATGTCATCCGGAATACCCGGTCCGTCGTCGGCCAGCACGATCTCGAGGGCGTCCGGTGCGGCCAGCCCCGTGGTTATCGTTATCCGTCCGTTCCGGTCGCCGATGGCGTCGGTCGAATTGACCAGGAGATTGACGAAGACCTGGACCAGTTGCTGGGCGTTGGCCCAAGCAGGTGGAAGTCCCGGCGAAAGGTTCTGCTCGATCTGAATATGGTATTTGAGCCGATTGTGAGTCAAGGCCAGGGCTTCGGTCAGGCACTGGTTTACATCGGTCGGACCCTTCTCCAGGGTTTCTTTGCGAGAAAAGGCTTTCAGGCCGGCCACGATATTGGTGATCCGGTCCGCGCCCAAGCGGATGGATCGGATCATGGCTGGAAACTCCCGGAGTATATACTGTATCTGAGGGTCGGTCTTGGCCTGATCGTTGTTGTTCAGGTACTCGGCGATCTTTTTCCAGAACTGCTCGAGTATCTGCATGTTGCCGGTGATGAAAGTGGTGGGATTGTTGATTTCGTGGGCCATACCGGCGGAAAGCGTTCCCAGGCTGGCCAAGCGGTCGGCGTGGATCAGTTGCTGGGTCCTTTCCTCGACCATCCTGGCCAGGTTCTGGGAGTATTCCCGCAAAGCCTCTTCCTGCCGTTTCAACTTCAAATGAGTCTTTATCCGGGCCAGCAGTTCGGTCCGGTCAAAGGGCTTGTTGACGAAATCGGCGGCGCCGAGTTCAAGTCCCCGCACCTTGTCCGAGGAATCGGTTTTGGCCGAGAGAAAAATAACCGGGATATCGGCGATGTCCGGATCGGACTTGAGACTTCTGATGGTGTCGAAGCCGTTCATCTCCGGCATCATAATATCCAGCATGATCAGATCGGGGTGGTTGGTCTTGACGATGGCCACGGCTTCTCGACCGCCATAGGCCTCCAGAATTTCATAGCCGGCCCCTTTCAGCACGGCGGACAGGAGCTTGTGGACCAGGAGATCGTCGTCCACGATCAGAATGCGGGGTTTAGGAGTCATGGTCGTCGTCAGCATGGTTATTTCCGTCTATCGTACCCCATTACTATTCCAACTTCGGAAGCAGGTCAACTCCGCCTGTTGCCAGTCGTCATCGGGAAGAGGACTGAAAGGTCAGGGTCCGATCAAGATATTCATGATAGGCTTTAAGCTGTCTTTGGGTCTCTTCCTCGCTCCAGGTCAGGAGACCGGCCATTTGGCCGGCCACACGCGGGGCCGCCGCCAGGCCGTTGTCCGGCGTCAGGCCGACCAGTCCCAGGCGGCGGACCATGGCGTCAACCAGGGTCATGGCCATTTCGCCCTGAACGGACCAGGTCACTTCCGCGGCCAACAAACCCAAGCCTTCATCCAAGACCGCGGCCAAGCGGGGACTGCGAGCCAAGCCGAGGATCGTTTCGGCCTGGGGGCCGTATTTATCCTTCAAGCGGGCGGTAACGGCGGGTGGGAAACCGCCCGAAACCTCCTTCTCGAGGACGGGCGGGCCGCAAAGCGGCAGGTCGGCCGTGGGAGCAGGGGATCGAGTTTCGGAGCCCAGCAAGGTCAGGACCCGTTCCACCGCCTGAGCGGCCATGACCCGGAAGGTGGTCAGTTTGCCGCCGTAGACCGAGATCAGGCGGCCGGAATCAATCCTGATTTCGTGTTCCCGCGAAATGTCCTTGGTCTCTTCTTTCTTGCCCGAGGGGGCCACCAGGGGCCTGATCCCGGCCCAAGTGGCCGTGACTTTGTCCCGGGTCAGAGGTTCGCCGGCCAAGACATTATTGACGGCTTCGATCAGATAATCCACCTCGTCCACTTCGGCCGCGACCGAATCCAGGTCGCCCTGATATTCCCTGTCCGTGGTGCCTACGTAGACCATCTGGCCGGCCGGGACGGCGAAGAGGGCCCGTCCGTCGGAGCCTTTCAGAATGACTACGTGACTGATGGGCTTCAAGGCGCGGGGGAAGGTGATGTGTATGCCTTTAGCCGGTTTGATGTTGGTCTGGGCTTCGGCGTCGGCCAAGACCCTGACCCGGTCCGACCAGGCGCCGGCGGCATTGACCACGCATTTGCTCTGAACGGCGACTTCCTGACCGGTGAAGATGTCCCGTAAGCGGGTCAGCATCAGTTCGGCGGAAGGGTCGAGGTTGACCGCCTCGACATAGTTGGCCGCCGTGGCCCCGGCCCTGGCCGCGGCCTTGATCGTTTCCAAGGTCAACCGGGCGTCGTCGGTCAAGGCGTCATAGTAGATGAATCCGCCGGTCAGTCCTTCGCTGGAAATGGACGGTTCGAGGGCCAGTATTTCCTCGGCGGTGAGGTTTTCGTGGTGCGGCAGACCCTTGCTGCCGGCCAGGGCGTCGTAGCCCCACAAGCCGAGTTGCAGCAGCCGGCGGCTGTCGCCCTCGCCCTTGTAAACCGGTACCAGGTGCTTCATGGGCTTGACCAGGTGGGGGGCCATGGAGAGCAGGTGATGCCTTTCCGCCAGGGATTCGCGCACCAGCTTCAAATCCAGCATCTTCAAGTACCGCAGCCCGCCGTGGATCATGCGCGAGGACTTGCCGCTGGTGCCGCTGGCGAAGTCGCCTTTTTCGACCAGGGCCACCGAGAGGCCTCGCAGACTGGCGTCCCAGGCCACGCCGGCGCCAACAATGCCTCCGCCCACGACTAATAGATCGAAGACTTCGGACTGGAAGCGCCGCCAGGCGGCCATCCTCGTGGCCGGAGAGAACGGCCGGTACTTTTCCCCCGGCTCCAGGATCACCTCGGGTTCGATGAGCACGCCCGGATTGAGCAGGGCCAAGGGGTCCAGCCTGTTCTTGGCCGCGCGCAGAACGCCGGACAGTTCGCGGCCCCAGTAGAGGTCGAGCCAGGGTTTATGATCCCGGCCCACGCCGTGGTGATGACTCAGGGCGCCTCCTTGCTCCACGATGACCTTGGTGGCGGCCGTTTTGGCCTCGCGCCACTGTTCCTCTTCCCGACCTCTTTCCTGGGGCGCCAGGAAGGTGAAATAGAGGTTGGCGCCGTCCAGGTAGGAATGGGACAGGTGGGTCATGACTATTGACTTCCGGCCGCCCCGGTTCAGTGATTCGGCCAGGGCCTGGTTCACGGCCTGATACAATTCAGGCAGCCGATCCCAGGTGGCGGCCGTCTCGATGGTCTCGACCAGCAAGCCTCGGGTGATCAGTTCGTCGCGCAGGTAGGGCGCGGCGTACCTGGTTTCATGCCAGGCCCGGGCCGGGCCGGACCCGGCGGCCACGCCTCCGTTTTCCCGGCAGACGCGGCCTACGTGCCGTTTTTCCATTCTAACTTCGTCCGAGCGGCCTTCGCCCATGATCAGAAGCAGCGAGGCCCGTCCCGGCGTCACCCCGCGCCGGCGCAGATATAGAGGCGCGATCTTTTCCCTGACCAAGCGCGACCACCAGCCTTGAGGCCGGCCGGCGGCTTCGGCCATCAGGGCCGCCGTCTCCAGACCGTCCGACAGTCGGATCGTGGCCGGGGCCAACCCCAGGGACAGCATCGTCCGGACCGCTTCTCGTCCGGAATCGAAATCCGGAAAGAGCCAGGCGCCGAACCATTCCCGTTCCGGTCGAGGTCTAATCCTGACTTCGGCTTCGGTTATGACGCCCAGGATGCCTTCCGAACCGATCAGCAGGCCGGTGAGGTCGGCGCCGGCGGCCTGGGCGGGTGATCGGGGCGTGCGGATTTCTCCCTGGGGTAGAACGGCCTGGAGGGAGAGGACCATGTTTTCGATCTTGCCGTATCGGGTCGATTTATGGCCCGCGCCCCTGGTGGCGATCCAGCCGCCCAGAGTGGAAAATTCAAAGGACTGGGGGAAGTGACCCAGGGTGAAGCCTTCCCGGTTCAGGGCCTCCTCGAGGTCAGGTCCGTAGATGCCGGCTTGGACCCTGGCCGTATTGCCGGTGCGGTCCAGGGATAAGACCCGGTTCATCCGGCGGAGGTCCAGGCAGACGGCCGGCCTTAATTCGGGCGGAAGCTCAAGCCCGCCCACCACGCTCGAACCGCCGCCGAAAGGCACCACCGCGGCGTGGTGCCCGGCCGCCGCCGCCAGTATCCGGCCCACCTGGAGGTGCTCGGTGGGATAGATCACCACATCGGGTGGAGAGGCGACCAGGCCGAGGCGCATTCTAATCAGGTCGCGATAACCACGGCCGCAGGAGTGCAGCACGCGGCTGCGCATATCCTGGCGCAGGTTGTCCCGGCCGACGATGGCGGCCAGTTCCGACTCCAGGGCGGCGGGCAGCGACGGCGGCCGCGGGTCCAAGCTCTCCAGTTCGGGCACGGGCAGGGTCCAGTCCGGCCACGGCGATACGTGCCGTTGCAGAAAGGACAGAAAACCCTGAGCCGATGGGGGTTCGACTTCCTCGAGACCCCAGCCCCACCAGCGTCTCTTTTCCTCGGGCGCGCTCATGTTCCTGGACCTTTATCCTTCATTGCACGGGAAGTCGTTCAGGAAACCCCGGATGAAGTCCGCCACCTTTTTCCGGCCGTCATGGATGCCGAAATGGCCTTCGCCCAGAACGTCGGCCTCCAATTCCAGCAGCAGGGCCATGGAGCGGCGCCAGGCGCCTTGATCCGACTTGAAGCCCGGATGAAAGGGACCGTGAATATCCTGGCCGAAAAGGTAACGCCGGCCGGAACGATCCAGGTAGACCGCCAGAGAACCGGGCGTGTGTCCCGGGGCGTGCAGGCATATCAGTTCGGTCCGGCCCAAGACCAGCTTGTCCCTGGGACCTTTGAGTTTGAGGTCGATAGGCACGGGGGTCAAGGCCAGCCCGTACCAGGAGGCGGCGGTGTAAGCCGGATCAGCGGTTTCCATGGCCCAGGCGTCGAGTTCGTGGGCGGCCAGGGTGGGGGAATAATCTCGGGCAAAATCAGCCAGGGCCCCGATATGATCTATATGGGCGTGAGTGGCGATGACGTAACGCAGTTTCTTAAGATTCAGCCCCAGGCCTTGGATATTGGCCACAATTTGACGGTAACTTGGTCCGGCGCCGACGTCTATCAAGGCCAAATCGCCGTCGTCTTCGATCAGATAGCCGGCGGCATCGCGGCTGTCGCTCAACTCCGCTCCAGCCACCTGAAAGATACCTGGCCCCAGGGATATTGTTTTGGCCAAAACACCGTTCCTTTCGGAGCCGATAGCCGCCCGGATCGACGGGTTAAGGATTTTGTCCTGTTTCCTGGCCCTTCACTTTAAGCCAAAACACCGAATATGACAAGAAAGAAGGCCGCGGGGCGGCTTTTGGGCTTGACCTGGGGCGCCGGGTCGTGGAAATCTAGAACCGACGGCGGCGGCAGGTCCGCGGCCGGGACGAGCAATGAATTATGACCGGGACAAATCAGACGAACCTTCGACATAGCACCTGGCGGGAGAGGCTTGACCGGCTCCATGAGGTGTTCAAGGGCGAAGATAGGGTCTTGATAGTCATCAGCGCCGATCCGGACGCCATAGCCAGCGCCCTGGCTTTGAAGCGCCTGTTGTGGCGCCGGGTGTCGGCCGTGACCGTGGCCAGGACCAACGTCATTTCCCGTCCGGATAATCTGGCTCTTTTACATTTCCTAAAACTGCCGTTGCCTCACCTGGACGAACTGGATCGGCGGGAGTTCAACCGTCTGGCCATGGTCGATTCCCAGCCCCATCATTTCAGCGGTCAGCCGGGACTGCGCTTTGACCTGGTCATGGATCATCATCCCTTGGGCAAGAACAGCGCCCGATTCGTGGACGTCAGACCGGATTATGGGGCCACGGCCACCATGATGACCGAGTACCTGCGGGCGGCCAGGATCAAACCCAGCCGGCCCCTGGCCACGGCCCTTTATTACGCCATTAAAACCGACACCGACAACTTCGTCCGGCAAGGCCAGCTCGAGGACGTGCGGGCCTTCCGCTTCTTGTTTCCGCTGAAGAGTCAAAACCTGATCAGCAAGATCGAACACGCCGACATAACCCGGTCGGCCTTGAAGTATTTTCATCAAGCCCTGGAAACGGTAAAACTGCGTCGGGACACGGCTTTGCTCTACGCCGGTCGGGTGGACAACCCCGACACCCTGGTCATGCTGGCCGATTTCTTCTTGCGCGTCCGGGACGTCAACCGCAGCATCGCCGCCGGCCTTTTCAAGGAGCGGCTGGTGGTCATATTTCGCTTGGCCGACATCCGACAGAACGCGGGCCGACTGGCCTCGTCGGCCCTGGGTGAATTTGGATCGGCCGGCGGCCATAAATCCATGGCCCGGGCCGAGATTCCCCTGGCCAACCTGGACCCGAAACTGCTGGAGAAAGACGGGTCCATGGAACGGTTCCTGATCCGGAGATTAAAGGAAGGCGGACGGCGGGGCGACGTCAAGTCCACCCAACACCCGGCCGGTCCCGGAGGCGATTAAGACCGCCGGGTTATCAATTCACCTGACCGGCCGGGACGCCCAGGAGTTGCTTTAAACGGTCCGGCGCCATTGTTTAAGAAGACATTAACCACGAGGTCGTATCTGTTCTGGTCTCACTGTGGTGGAAAATGGCGGGTGTGGTCATATGTCTGACAAAACCGATGAGTCCCAGGCAAGAATATTGATAGTCGAGGACGACGTTTTTATCGCCGCCGATCTTGAAAGTAGCCTAAAAAGTCTTGGACATGCCGTCTGTGGGAAAGCGACCTCAGCCGAGAAGGCGATCGAACTGGTCGAGGACCAGCAGCCCGACTTGGTCATTATGGACATGGTCCTGCAAGGGGAGATGGACGGGATAGACGCGGCCAAGGTCATTCGGGATAAATGGAGTATTCCGGTAGTCTTCCTGACCGCATACGATGATCATGACCGCCTTGAACGGGCGAAACTGGTTCATCCATTAGGTTATATCCTAAAGCCGTTCCAGGACCGTGACTTAAGAATTACCACGGAAATGGCGCTGTATATAGCCAAAGTGGATGCCGAGCGAATACAAACGAAACAAAATCTTGAAGAGTATAAAGAGATTGTTGAAAATGCTGAACAACAAATGGCGGTCGTTGATAAGAATTTTTGTTATACAATGGTTAATCAAGCATTTTTAAAACAAAGAGATGCTAAATATGAACAGGTTGTTGGAAAGCGTGTTGAGGACGTTCTAGGTAGGGAGGTTTTTGAGAAATCAGTAAAACCAAATTTATTAAGTTGCTTCCAAGGTAAAGTCGTTGAATATGAAATGAAATGCCAGTATCCGGTCGGCCAACGATCTTTGCTGGTTCGTTATTATCCAATTCGTAATGATAGAAATCAAATTGACCGTGTTGCCGGCATCATAACCGATATCACCGAGCAAAAGCGAGCGGAATTGGAGCTGCAAAAGAGAGAGGCACTCCATAAAGAAGCCCAGAGAGTGGCCCACATCGGCCACTGGGAGCTGGACCCGGAAGTAGGGGCCCCTATCTGGTCGGAAGAAATCTTTCATATCTTCGATCTGGACCCGGCCAGGGGTGAGCCATCATTTATAAACCACGAAATATATCTCCACCCCGACGATTGGCCTCTGTTGAATGAAGCAGTGACCAAGGGCAGTAAAGACGGAACGCCTTTCGATCTTCAATTTCGGATTTTCCGGCCCAGCGGAGAGACGCGATGGATACAGGCCATAGGCGCCGCGATCAGGGATGAGAAAGGAAAGGTTGAAAAACTGTTTGGCACTGCTCAGGATGTCACCGAGCGCAAGCGCATCGAAGAGGCTTTAAGAGATTCGGAGAAGAGACTTCGCCATCTAACTTCTGGACTGCTTTCAGCCCAGGAAAATGAACGAAAACGAATCTCTTTAGATCTCCACGATGAGTTGGGACAGACTCTGACGGCCCTCCAATTCAACTTGGTGGAAATAGAAAACAACCTTACTATGGACGCCACCTCCACGGTAAAAGAGAAGTTGAAGGAGTCATTGTCTATTCTGGAAGAAGGATTGGAGCAAATCCACGAATTATCGCTTTTTCTTCGACCCTCGATTTTAGACGATCTCGGCTTGGCGCCCACGCTACGGTGGTACATCAATAGATTCATTAATAGGGCAAACGTAGAGGTCAAACTTGAAGTGTGCGATCTGCATGAGAGGTTGGACCAAGAGATTGAGACGGTTATCTATCGGGTCGTCCAAGAAGCGCTAAATAATGTGGCCAGGCATGCGGAAGCAAAAAGCGTGATGGTACGCCTGCAAAGTAAGAGGAATTCAGTCGCTGTTTATATTGAAGACAATGGTCAAGGCTTTGACGTGAATGAGATTTTTTCGCGGGATGACCAGGAAACCGGAATTGGTCTGATAGGCATGCGGGAAAGAGTGTCTCTAGTAGATGGCAGCATGACCTTATATTCAACTAAAGGGCAGGGAACCCGTATTTCCATAGAAATACCGCTGCGACGAAGGTAAGTATCATGGATAAGATAAGAGTACTGCTGGCCGAGGATCACACCATCGTTCGCAAAGGCCTTCGCTCCATTTTGGAAAAAGAGGCCGGCCTGGAAGTGATAGGGGAGGCCGAAGACGGAAGAGAAGCCGTAAATAAAGCTGAAGCTTTGCACCCCGATGTGGTGGTGATGGATATCGCCATGCCTGGTTTTAATGGTCTGGAGGCCACCCGGCGGTTAAAGAAAGATTTTCCTGGAATGAAAATAATCATCCTGACGGTTCATGCCAATGAAGAATACGTATTCCAGACCCTGCAAGCAGGCGCCTCCGGGTATCTTGTCAAGAGCGCGGCGCCGACAGACTTGATCTCGGCCATACATGCCGCTCTGAAAGGGGAGTCCTATCTCAGTCCATCCATATCCAGGACGGTCATCGATGAGTATATCCGGCGGACAACAGAAATGACGGAAGGAGAAGCACCTTTTGCGAGGCTCACGCGGCGTGAGAGAGAGGTTCTCCAATTGATTGCCGAAAGCCGCACCAACAAAGAAATCGCAAATTTACTATTTATCAGCATAAAGACGGTCGAGACGCATAAAGCGCATTTGAAGGAAAAGCTTAACCTCAAGAATACCGCGGAATTGATCCGGTATGCCATCACTAACGGTTTGATCATAAAAGACAATTCATAGTTGCCCCTCCTTAACTCCTGCCCCCTGTCTTTTAATTTCCACCCTTCCCTATCCGAAATCTCTGAAAATCAGGGTGGTCAGCGGCAAAAATCAGGGTGTTCCCTAATATCCATACTTGACGGAAGACCCTATAATAATAGGCAAGGCTACACCTCAAACCGTCATTTCCCGCAACCCGCCTCCATAGTGTTGTGGAGGATGGACAAGCAGCCGGGCGAGGGGGTTCGCCCTTCGGCGGATGACCATATATCCAATCGTAGTGGCGACCTGACGAGAAGCGATCATTGATTTTGCCCCAAGGCTGTCCGCGGGGCCAAAGTCTGTGTGTATCGAGTGACCGAGAGATGTATCTAAGGGGAACGGGGGCTTAATTATATCCACATTTTTTGGGACTACCGATTGAGTCGTATTACCCACTCCTCATGAGAAGGCTGTAGAGATCATGATCAAGACATTGATTACCGATGACGATGCCAGATTTAGGTTGTTTATCAAAGGTATTCTTTCCCAGGATCTGGAGATAGATTTCATCGGAGAGGCGGAGAACGGACAGGAAGCCATGCTCAAAGCCGGGGAGTTAAGGCCGGACCTGGTCCTAATGGACGTGAGGATGCCGGGGATGAACGGATTGGAGTCCACGAGATTGCTCAAAAAAGCCATGCCCGACCTTAAAGTGATCATGTTGACCAATTATAACCTGGAGGAGTACAGGGACGCGGCAAAGGCCGCGGGCGCCGATGACTATATTTTAAAGAAATGCATTAACATGGATCTTATTCCGGCGATAAAGGAAATATTTAAATGTAAAACCACCTGGTCTGGGTCACAAGGCCGGCCTGGCGTCTCGGCCCCGAATGCGGGGGATTGATCATTATCATGGCCCACATTAAAAAGGCCATGGACAAGGTTCGGGTTGATGAGGCGCGGGAATTGAAAACCAAAGGTCTGGTCCCGGTCCTGAAAGGCGGCCGGCGGTTCTATTGGAATCGTGGTCTTCACGGTATATCGCCGATTCGCCGCCGAACTTGGCGACAAGGTTCTGGATGGGTTGGAGATAGGGGCAGACTAGCTCTATAAGCCTCTGGTCGACAGGGCCACCGGACTGGGAGGCTTCAACACTGTGACGGTGAGGAGGTTCTCATGATAACGGAAGAAAAGCAGGTGGTCGTTCAAGAGCACGGAAAGGGCTTGAGGACGCTGCTAACCGCCCTTGGGCTAGGGATAGTTTTACCTCTGGGGGGAACCTTGGTTATTCCCGGTCTGATGCCCGATTGGTCCTGGATCTCGTTGCCGCTCCATTCCACCCTGGAAGTTACTGGGGCGGTGCTTGGGCTCGTGCTGGCGGTCCTCATCCTATTCTCGCAGCAGAAAGCACATACGTCCCGCAAGATGTGGATTGCCTGTGCCCTCGTATCCATGGCCGTGCTAGACATATATCACAGTTGCGTCCCGGCCGGGCAGAGATTCGTGTGGCTCCACAGCCTGGCCGTGCTTGCCGGCGGGGTTTTCTTCGCGCTTGTGTGGTTCCCCGAACGCGGAATCTCCCGCGGGACCGCGCTGGCCACTACGGGCGCCGTGCTCCTGGTTACTCTTATCCTCGGCTTATCATCCAGCCTCTATAGCGGGAGCGTGCCGGTCATGATCGTCGAGAACCAATTCACCCCCCTAGCCTACGCTCTCAACCTGATCGGAGGCGGTCTGACGCTTCTGGCCGCGCTCAACTTCGCTGTTACCTGGTTTGGAAACAGGAGCCGCGAGGACTTTTTCTTTCTCCTCATGTGTCTTCTTTTCGGCGGGGCTGGAGTCCTCTTTCGATTTTCTAATGCCTGGGAAGCAGATTGGTGGTTCTGGCACGTATTGCGTTTGGGCGCCTACCTCTTGACCTTCTGGCTAGCCATGCTCTCCTTCTGGGGTTCGGAAAGAGAGATGATCCGGACACACGGTGAACTGGACGGCCTCTTTCACACGGCAGTCGACGGCAAGAGATTGATCGACCGCGACTTCAACCAGTTGCGGACTAATGAAACGTTCGCGCGGCTGTCCGGCATGAATCCGGAAGCCATGCGGAAGATGAAGTGCTACGAGGCCTTTCGGGGACCTCTGTGTCATACCGACGAATGCCCCATGAAGCAGTTCGAGACAGGCGCGACGGACCGGATTCAGCGGGAGATCGTCGAGACCAGGAGAGACGGACGAGAGGTGGCCTGCATCCTGAACGTGCTAAGGCTGAACGCCGAAGACGGCTCCTTTCGGGGAATCATTGAGAGTTTTTGGGATATCACCGACCGAAAGGAGGCGGAAGACAAACTCGCTCGACAAGCCGCGCAGAAGACCAGTCAGGCTGATCTCGCGAGCCTGATGCGGGGAGATCTGGAAACGGACGAGTTGTGTCGTAACATAATTACCTTCCTGTGCAAATACCTTCACGCCCAGACCGGGCTCATGTACCTGGCGGACGAGCAGGGAACCTTACGCCTGGCGGCCAGTTACGCCCACAAGAGACGGAAACATCTGGCCGCCGAGTACAAACCCGGGGAGGGTCTGGTCGGCCAGGCGGCCCTCGAAAGGGAGGACATTATCCTCGCCAATGTGCCGGAGGACTACATCGCCATCGAGTCCGGCCTTGGAGAAGCGGTTCCCCGCCATATCTACGTAAAGCCCATCATCCATAACGGCCGGGTAAGATCGGTTTTGGAACTGGGCACCCTGCATGGATTCGACGAACCCCATTCGGTGTTTCTCAATATGGTAGCCGAGAGCATCGCTCTTGCCGTTGAGAGCGCCCAGGCCAAGGCCACCCAGTCGAGGTTGCTGGAGGAGTCCCAGAGGCTGACCGAGGAACTCCAGGTCCAGCAAGAGGAACTCCGGACGACCAACGAAGAGCTCGAGGCGCAGACAAGGCGGTTGCTGGAGTCCGAGGAGAGACTCAAGGTCCAGCAGGAGGAACTCCAGGTCACCAACGAGGAACTCGAGGAGAAGAACGATCTACTCGAACGCCAGAAAAAGGAAGTCGAACGCGCCAGGAAAGAAATCGAGGAAAAGGCCGGGGATCTGGCCCTGGCCAGCAAGTACAAGTCGGAGTTTCTGGCGAACATGTCCCATGAACTCAGGACGCCCCTCAACAGCCTGCTGCTGCTGGCGCAGGGTCTGGCCCAGAACAAGGAAGGCAACCTGACCGCGGACCAGATCAAATCCACCCAAATTATATACGGCAGCGGCAGCGATCTCCTGAACCTCATTAATGAAATACTGGACCTGTCCAAGATAGAGGCCGGTCGGATGGACATTCGGCCTGGCGAAGTGCGGATATCCGATCTCGCGGACGGCGTTCAGGCATCCTTCCAGCATCTGGCCGAGGAAAAGGGCATTAATCTTGACGTAATAGTGAGTGAGGACGCACCATCCGAAATCGTAAGCGATCGAAAACGTATCGAGCAGATAATACGCAACCTGACCTCCAATGCCGTCAAGTTCACCGAGCAAGGAAAGGTGACGGTCATTTTCGGCCGACCCGCATCCAAGACAGACCTGTCCAGGAGCGGCCTGGCGTCCGGAGACTGTCTGGCTGTCGCGGTCAAGGACACCGGCATCGGCATAGCTCCGGAGCAGCAGAAAATCGTGTTCGAGGCGTTCCAGCAGGCCGACGGCGGTTCGGCCAGGAAGTACGGCGGCACGGGCCTTGGTCTTTCCATTTCCAGGGAGCTGGCCCGTCTTCTCGGCGGGGAATTGCAACTTGAAAGCGATCTGGGGAAGGGTTCTACCTTTACGTTGTATCTGCCCTTAACGGCGCCGGCGGGCGGCAAGATTTCTTCAGGACGGGGCGTCCCGGCCGGAAGATACGAGTCGGACGCTCCGCGCCTCGTGGCGAGACAGGAGGCCGTGGTCCGAATCATGGACGACAGAAATCATCTGGAACCGGGCGAGCGGGTCATCCTTGTCATCGAGGATGATCCGAATTTCGCCCGGCTGCTCTACGACAAGAGCCATGAGAAAGGATTCAAGTGCCTGGCCGCGCCTAACGGGGAAGAAGGGTTGAAACTCGCCTCCGACCATGCTCCCATGGCCGTGATCCTCGACCTTCGCCTTCCCGGCATGGACGGCTGGTCCGTGCTGGCCGCGCTCAAGGAGGACACCCGCACCAGGCATATCCCGGTTCATATTGTCTCCGTGGAGGAGGCTTCGACCGAAGCGCTGCGCAAGGGCGCCATAGGCCACGCCACCAAACCTTTGGACTTGAAGGATCTCGAAGAGACCTTCCGCCGGCTTGAACAGGCGTCGTCCGGAAAGCCGAGACGCGTGCTGGTGGTGGAGGACGAAGAAAGGATACGCCGCGAGACCGTAATGCTTATCGGCGATGGGGACGTGGTTGTGGACGAGGCCGCGAGCGGGGAGGAGGCCATGCAGGCGCTCCGCTCCGTAACCTATGACTGCGTTGTCCTTGACCTCGGACTGCCCGACCTGGCCGGCGGCGACCTCATCGCGCGGCTCGACCGGGAAGGCGTGACCCTCCCTCCATTAATCATTTACACCTCCCGTGAAATAACGCGGCAGGAGGAGATGGACCTCCGCGAACACGCCGATTCCATCGTCATCAAGGATGTCCGGTCCCAAGAACGACTGCTGGACGAAGTCTCGCTCTTTCTCCATCGGGTAGTCAGCGAAATGCCGGAGAAAAAAAAGCGGATGATTCTGAGCTTGCACGAAACGGATGCCCTGCTTAAAGACAAAAAGGCGCTTATCGTGGACGACGACATGCGCACCGCCTTCGCCTTGTCGCACCTTCTGTCGGAACGGGGCATGAAGACATTTAAAGCAGAGAACGGTGAGAGGGCTCTGCGGATACTCGACCAGGAGCCGTCCATGAACCTTGTGCTCATGGATATCATGATGCCCGTCATGGACGGTTACGAGACCATAAAGCGGATACGCGCCCAGGCGAGGTTTCAACAATTGCCGATTATCGTTCTGACGGCCAAAGCCATGCCCGAGGACCGCACGAAGTGCCTGGCCGCCGGCGCCAACGATTACTTGTCCAAGCCGCTGGACGAGGCCCGGTTGGTCTCCATGATGCGGGTGTGGTTGTACAAGTAAAAGAGGGCGGAAGCAAGCCATGGACGCTAACGAGAAAGAAAGAATTGAGATCGATCTTCTGCTGGAGGCCGTGTACCGGCGCTACGGCTACGATTTTCGTTCCTATGCCCGGACCTCGATCGAACGCAGGATCAGACAGTTCCTTACTAAAACCGGGTGCGCCTCCATATCCGAGATGATCCCCAAGGTCCTGAACGACGGGGAGTTCTTCTCTAACCTGACCCGATACTTCTCCATCGGCGTGACCGAGATGTTCCGAGATCCGTTCGTTTACCGGGCCGTGCGGGAAAAGGTGGTTCCATTACTGAAGACTTGGCCGCATTTCAAGGTCTGGCATGCGGGGTGCGCGACCGGAGAGGAAGTCTATTCGCTGGCCGTCGTGCTCAAGGAAGAGGATGTTTACGACCGGGCTACCATCTACGCCACCGACTTCAACGACCAGGCCCTAGCCAGGGCGAGCGAGGGCATCTATGAAATCGAAAAACTTAAAGAAGCTGCCGGTAACTACCAGCAGGCCGGTGGAAAGACTTCGTTTTCGGACTACTACCACGCCCGATACAACGCCGTGGTCATGGATGGAGCGATTAAAAGGCATGTGGTCTTCTCCAACCACAACCTGACCGCCGACAGCGTGTTCAGTGAAATGCACCTGGTATTTTGCCGCAACGTTTTGATTTATTTCAATCGTGACTTGCAGGAGCGGGCCTTGGATATCTTCACGGAAAGTTTGGTGCATGGCGGCTTTCTCTGCCTCGGAACCAAGGAAAGCTTACGGTTTACCGGCGTCAACGGACGTTATGACGTCGTGGACGACAGGGCGCGAATCTATAAAAAGAAGGCCTGATCGTGAATAGAACGAATGCGTCCGACATGATACGCGCCAAGCGCTTCAAGGCCATCGTCATCGGCGGGTCGGCGGGAGGCTTCGATGGGCTGGCGGCCATCTTTCGGTTGCTTCCTTCAAACTTCCCGCTACCCGTCCTGGTAGTTCAACACCTCCATTCGAGCGACTGTGGGGAATTTGCCCAACACCTGGCGCGTGTCACTCGCCTCCAGGTGGTCGAGCCCTGCGACAAGGAACGGATCGAAGCGGGGTATGTGTATTCCGCCCCGGCAAATTATCACCTGCTCTTGGAAACGAACGGGACGATCAGCCTGTCGGTGGACGAGAAAGTGAACTGGTCGCGTCCGTCCATCGATGTGCTCTTCGAAAGCGCGGCTCGGGTCTTTGGAGAATCGGTGGTCGCGGTCATCCTCTCGGGCGCCAGCGCCGACGGTTCCAAGGGCATGCTCGAGATAAAAACAGCCGGGGGGATGACCATCGCCCAGGACCCGACCGAGACCGATCACTCGCTCATGCCCCGCTCGGCCATCGATACGGGCGCGGTGGACCTGGTGTTGAGGGCCGAGGATATCGGGCGGCTGCTGGTCGAGATCGGCGCAAGAACAGGCGAGGATGGCGGAATCAATATATAGTAGGAAATATGGCCGAAGGAGAAAAGGCATGATTGAGAAGCAGAAGATTCTGACCGTCGACGATAGGAAGGAAAACCTTGTCGCCCTTCGTCAGGTCCTGAATAACCTGGAGGCCGAGATCATCGAAGCGACCTCCGGCGACCAGGCGCTGGCCGCCACTCTCGACCACGAGTTCGCGCTGGCGATACTGGATGTAAGAATGCCCGGGATGGACGGCTACGAATTGGCCGAGCACCTGAGGAGCGATCCCAACACCCGCCACATTCCGATCATTTTTCTCACGGCGGTCCATTCCGACGAGGAACGCGTTTTCAAGGGCTACGAGGTCGGTGCGGTGGACTACATCGTCAAGCCCTACACCCCCGGTGTTCTCCTTTCAAAAGTTCGCGTCTTCCTGGATCTGGCGCGGGCCCATGGGGAACTGGCCGAGAAGGTCGTCGCCCTGACCGCCTCGGAGGAGCGCTACAGGAGTCTGGTCACGACCATCCCGGATATCGTCTACCGGATAGACAAGGACGGTCGGTTCACCTACCTGAACGATGCGATTCATTCGCTGGGTTACACGCCAGAAGACCTCCTCGGAACCCACTTCTCCAAAATCCTGCTTCCCGCCGATGTGGAAACGGTAAGCCGAGAACTGGTTCTGCCCGGGTACAGCGGCAGGAACACAGGCCCTGATGGAGCGCCGAAGCTTTTTGACGAGAGGAGAACCGGGAAACGAAAGACCATGGGACTAGAAGTCTGTCTGGTACAGCGAAGAGGCGCCCGGGCCGTCCCGGCCGAGCTGCACAGCAGCGGGCCGGACTTCATCACGGTGGAGATTAACTGTTCGGGCATATACACCGGAACACCTGGCGGCAAGAAGACCATATACCTGGGAACGGTCGGCGTAATTCGCGACATTACCGAGCGTAAGCGGGCCGAGGAGGAGTTGGCCAGACATCGGGATCAACTCGAAAATCTCGTGCAGGAACGGACCAAGAAAATTCTTGGCCTCTATGCCATATCAAATCTCATCGCGGCCCAGTTCGACTCCATTGACGAGGTGCTGCGGCAGGCCGTAAACCTGATTCCATCCGGTTTTCAGTATCCGGAAATAGCCTGTGCCCGGATCACGTTCGAGGACCGGGAGTTCGTCACTCCTAATTTCAGAGAAACGCGATGGCGGCTGTCCGCCGACATACCGATGCCGACTTCCGATTCCCCCGCCCCGCGAGCGTCCGTCCTGGTTGGCTACTTGGAGGAGAAGGCCGACGGTCACGCGGGACCTTTTTTAGAAGAAGAACGCCATTTTATAGACGATATCGCCAGGCAGCTTTCCGTCCTGATCCAACGCGAGCAGGCCTTAGAAAAACTGCGCCAAAGCGAAGAGAGCCTCAAGGCATCTTTGCGGGAACTGAACATCCGAGACAGGATCAAGGAGGTTTTCCTCACCGAACCAGGCGTCGTGATGTATTCCAAGGTGCTCGAAACTATGCTTGATTCATTCGAAAGCCCCTTAGGCGTGTTCGGGTATATCAATGAAGCAGGCGACCTGGTGGTTCCGTCCCTGACCAGTGACACCGGGGAGGGAGGCACGGTTCGGGAAAAAGATATCGTGTTTCCGAGGCGGAGCTGGGGCGATGCTTACTGGCTCAGGGCCATTCGTGAGAAGAAGGGGAGCTTCTCGAACGAACCCTCGACCCTGATGCCGGAAGGCCACATTCGAATCCATCGCCATATTACCATGCCGATTCTAGATCAAGACCAGGCCATCGGACTGTTCATGTTTGCCAACAGGGAAACGAATTACACACCTGGGGACTTGGCCCTTTTGGAACGAATCAGCGGTACGGTGGCGCCCGTGCTGAAAGCCCATTTAGAGCACCAAAAACAGGAGAAGATCATTCTGGACAGCGAAAAGCGGTATCGTGAGCTGGTTCATAATGCCAACAGTGCGATAATACGCTGGAGACGTGACGGCGCCATCACGTTCTTCAACGAATATGCCCAAGGTCTGTTCGGATACACTCCTGAAGAGATAATAGGCCGACATATTGGCACCATCGTGCCCGAAAGGGAGTCCAGGGGAAGAAACCTGAGTTCTCTGATTCGAGACATCTTCGATCAACCCGACCGATACAAGGAAAGCATGAACGAGAACATTTGTCGGGATGGTCGCCGGGTTTGGATGTTGTGGACAAACAAGGCCATAATAGATGACCAAGGTCAAGTCGAGGAGATACTGGCCATCGGAACGGATATCACCGAGCGCCGAAAACTGGAGGAGCAATTTCAGCAGGCTCAGAAAATGGAAACGGTGGGACGTTTGGCCGGGGGCGTGGCCCATGATTTCAACAACCTTTTGACGGTAATCATAGGCAACTGTACCCTAAGCCTCATGGGTGACGATTTGGCGGCCGAACTTCGTGAAGACATACAAGAAATAAAAAGGGCCGGTGAACGGGCGGCGGAGTTGACGCGTCAGCTTTTGGCCTTCAGCCGAAAGCAGATTCTAGAACTGAAAATAATAAATATCAACAATAATATAATTGATATGGAAAAGATGTTGCGAAGAATGATCGGTGAGGACGTTCGTCTGGCGTTAAATCTAGCCCCGGACCTTGGCAGTGTAAAAGTGGACCCGGGTCAATTGGAACAGGTAATTATGAACCTGGCGGTCAATGCCAGGGATGCCATGCCCGAGGGCGGCTCGTTAACCATTGAAACCTCCAATGTGCTACTGGGTGAAGAATATCAGGCCGCCCATCCGATAGTCGTTCCAGGTCCGTACGTCCTGTTGACCGTTACCGACACGGGGATCGGCATGGACGCCGAAACCCGGAAACGAATTTTCGAGCCCTTTTTTACAACGAAAATTGAAGGTAAGGGCACGGGTTTGGGGTTGTCGACCGTATACGGCATTGTCAAGCAGAGTAACGGGTTCATCTGGGTTTACAGCGAACCAGGCCAGGGAACAACCTTCAAGATTTATCTTCCCACGGAGAACGCGGCTCGGGACTTCCGACGGGATGATGAAGAAAGGATTGGAGCATATAAAGGGCACGGAACAATTTTAATCGTGGAGGATGAGGAGAGCGTCAGAAAGTTGGCCGACAGGATAGTGAAACACCATGGATTCAATACAATAGCTGTTGCCAGCGCCGAAGAGGCCTTGGCGGCGGTCGAAAAAACCAAAACGGACCTGGTTCTGACCGACGTCGTCATGCCCGGCATGAACGGACCAGTGATGGCGAAAAAAATGAAGTCGCGAAATCCCACTCTGAAGTTTCTGTTCATGTCCGGTTATTCGGAGCACCAAAGTGTTGTTAAAGCGATTTCCGAAATTAACGGCGGTTTTATCCAAAAGCCTTTCGATCGCGAATCGCTGATGAAAAAAGTCAAGTTTATGATGGAACAATAGAGCGGCTGGATGTTGCAGGACAAACTCCCAGAGCGCCATACCGTCCTGGTGGTTGACGACGAATCTTCCATTGTTCGCCTATCGAAAAGGATTCTCGATCGTAATGGTTATCGGGTAATTACGGCTGAAAGCGCGGAAGAGGCCAGAGCCCGGCTCCGTGAGCAGCCGATCCACTTGATCCTGACGGATATCAACATGCCCGGCGAATCGGGCCTCAATCTTATCGCTTCCATCCGGGATGAGTTTAAGGAAACCGCGGCGGTCATGGTTTCAGGCATCGATGATCCGATCACCGCCGGGCAGGCCCTGGATTTAGGGGTGTATGGCTATATCATTAAGCCCTTCGAGCCAAACGAACTGATCATCAACGTGGCCAACGCACTGAGAAGGCGGTCACTGGAAATCAAGAACCGCAGGTATCAGGAACATCTCGAGGAAGAGGTGCAGGCCAGAACGGCCCAGTTGCGAGCGACCCTCCAAAGGCTGGAAGAAGCGTCCTTGGACACCATAATGCGTCTGTCGAAGGCAGGGGAGTTCAAGGACGAGGATACCGGGGCGCATATTGTGCGCATCAGCCGTTTTGCGGCGGTTGTAGCCAAGCGCCTGGGTCTCGGGGAACAAACGGCCACCCGGATTCTGTATGCGGCGCCCATGCACGATATTGGCAAAATCGGGGTGCCCGACCATATACTTCTGAAGCCAGGCCCCCTGGACTCCGACGAATTGGCAATTATGAAAAACCATACCAGGATCGGCGCGGATATTCTAGGCAGCGCCAGGAGCGGATTCCTGCAACTGGCTGAAGTGATCGCCCTGACCCACCACGAGAAATGGGACGGGACGGGCTATCCCCTGGGGTTGAAGGGAAAGACCATCCCTTTGGCGGGCCAAGTAACGGCCATCGTCGATGTATTTGATGCCTTGACCTCAAGAAGACCGTACAAACCGGCGTTTTCCCTGGAACGGACATACGAGATCATTGTCGCGGGGAAAGGGAGGCATTTTTGCCCCGAGGTCGTGGAGGCGTTTTTCCAGGTCCGGGAGGAGATAGAGGCCATCAGGGATGAATACCGGGATAATACTGAAAAGATGCCCGTCGGCCGGCAACGGCCATCGATTGTGTAACTTAAGGAGCGTAAGGCCACGCGGCCCGGTACCCCAATAGGCCTCTGTTATGGGGAACACGGCTGTCGGCCGTGCCGTTCATGAACAACATGGAAACCAGCCCGCCCGGCGTCCTGGACCCGGGGCCTCCACGGTCAGGTCGGCCGTCACCGCCGCCGCTTCGATCTTGTCGGGCAAATCAATCGCCAACCGCGGGGACATGAATCCACCATGGGATATCCCGGATCAAGAAGGTTCGGGAGGCGGGTCGGCCTATTTCAAATAAACGCCGCTTTCGGCGGTCACGGGCAGTCTGATGGTGAAGACGGCTCCCGCGCCTTCCAGGCCGCCCACGTCTACTTCGCCGTGATGGCGGCTGATGATTTTGTGCACGATGGAGAGACCCAGGCCGGTTCCACTGTCCTTGGTAGTGAAGAACGGGTTGAAAATGTTGGGCAGCACTTCCGATGGAATGCCCGGTCCATTGTCGGAGACTTCGATGGCCACGAAAGCCCGGTCCTGGCTTTGGACCGGGTAGGTCTTGACCCGGAGTTCCCCGCCCTGGGGCATGGCCTGGATGGAGTTAAAGAAGAGGTTGAAGAGAACGTGTTTGATCTGACGTTCGTCAATCATGACCTGCGGAATTTCGTTCAAGTCTTTATAGACATTTATCTGACCCTCCTTGAAGTCGCGGCGCAATACGTATAGGGCCTCGGCTATCACTTCGTTCAGGTTGTGTTCCTCCATCTGCCCTAGGCTGTCGCGGGAAAAATCCAGGACGTCGCTTAACGTCTTTTCCAGCCGGCTGACTTCATTGATTATTACCTGGACGTAGTACTTTTGCGGCGAATCTTCGGCCATGGTCTTCAGGAGGCGCCGGGTGAAGCCGCCGATGGAAACCAGGGGATTCCTGATTTCGTGGGCCATGCCGGCCGCCATTTCCCCCAAGGCGGCCAGCTTTTCCGCTTCGATCAGTCTTCCCCTGGCCTGGGAGAGGGCTTGGTTGGCTTGTTCGATATATTCGTACAACATCGAGTTTTCGATGGCCAGTCCGGCCAGGTTGGCCAACATGGACAGGTTCTGAACGTCCTGGTCCGTGACTTGACGGCGGCTCAAGTCCTTATCCACGGCGATTACGCCCACCACCTTGCCTTTGGCCAACATGGGCGCCACGGCGAAGGCCAAGCGGCCGAATGAGCCGGGCAGGGGGCTGCCGGTCAAATAAAAGCCCTGGTCCGGGTTCACGGCGAAGGGCTTTTTCTCCACGGCCGACCGGATCAGCATACCGCCGTTTTCTTGCAGGGCCAAGGTGAGCCCGAGAAAGTCCCTCATGGCGGCCGGCGTCTCTTCGGGGGGCTGGTCCGGCTTCAGCAACTCTTCCAGGGGACGGGCGTCCTCTTGTCGATCCGCCGGCTTCATTTCCCTTATCGCCGCGCCCACCAGGGCGTCTTCTTCTTCGTTCATCACCATGATCAAGGCCCGGTCAAAACCCAGTCCCTGGCGTAAGGTCAAAGCCCGGGTGATAATGGACAGGAGTTCATTCATCTTGACCGTGGTCATCATGGCGCCGCTGATCACGTACAGGTAACTCAGGTTCCGGACCAGCATTTCGTTGTGCCTGGCCAATCCGTCCACGGTCTGAAAGGTCAGGGCGTTTTCCAGGGAGCTGGAAATCATGGCGCCCATGGTGTTGAGCAGTTCCAGGTCTTCGCGGTTGAACTCCCTGGACCGGCCGGGCGGGCTGGTCAATCTATTGTACACGCTCAAGACGCCTTTGAAACCGCCTTTGAAGTTGAGGGGCACGCAGATGACCGGCTTGTCTCCGCCCTGGGCTCTCATGCCCGGACATTCGGGGTCGCCGCTGGCCGGACCGATGTAGCTGGTCCGACGATTGACGCATCTATAGAGGTCTTCGGGGACGTTTTCCTCCAATGTGTTGACCAGATGCTTGAAGCGGCACCCCTGGGGGATGTAACCGTGCTGAGCCGATATCCGCAGGGTGGAAGTGCCGGCCTCCAGGACGTTCAGGGAACATCCTTCGGCCTGAAGAATCCTGCTGGTCATATTGACCACGGTGTCCAATATTCGGTCCAGTTCTATGGTCGAGCTGACCGCCCGGGCCACCTCGTAAAGGACGGACAACTCGGCTATGCGTTTCTTGGACTCGGTGTAGAGCCTGGAGTTGCGGATGGTGCCGGCCATCTCCGTGGTTATGGTTTCAATGAGGCCAAGCAGGCCAGGGTCGTATTCTTTCCGCTCCCGATTGAGGAGGGTCAGAACGCCGTAAATGACCTGGTCGTCCATGATGGGGAAGGCGGTCAAGGTTTTGTATCCGCCGAACAGGGCCTGGCCGTTTTCCGGGAGGTCCTGGTCGGAGGCCGGACCGATTACGACCGGACGGCGCGTGAGGACGGCCCGACCCACGAAATGGCCTTCCAGGCGCAACGGCAGGTCAGGCGGTTTCCTGTCTTCGTCCGTGGTCCGCGGGATCAGGGTGTTCGAGTCACGGTCCAGGCTGAAAATGTGGGCCCGGTCCACTTTCAGTTCGCGGCGGAACAATTCGAGCAGGCCATGCAGCCGTCTTTCCACTTCCACGGTGGAGTTGGAAATGCGGATGACCTGGCGTAAAAGGCTGTACCTGTCCAGACCGGCCGACATCAGGCACGATCCACCTTGGCGAGGGCCAGCCGATATATTTCCTCATATTCGGCGGCTGATTTGGCCCAGGAAAAGTCGCCGGCCATGCCCCGCCGCATCATGGCCGTCCAGTCCTCCCGGCGGCCATGCATATCGGTCGCGGCGGCCAGAGCCAGGCGCAGGGCCTCGGGCGAGTACTCGTAGAACTTGAATCCCGTGCCGGATTCCGGGTTCTCGGTCACGTCAATAACGGTGTCATCGAGCCCGCCCGTGGCCCTGACCACGGGAATGGTGCCGTATTTCATGGCGTAAAGCTGTTCCAGGCCGCAGGGTTCGTAGCGGGAGGGCATCAGAAAAATGTCCGCGCCGGCCATGATCCGGTTCACCAGGGTCTGATCATAGGATATCAGGGCGCCCACCCGGCCCGGGTTGTTTCGGGACAGTTCCGACAGCAGGTAATGATACCTCTCTTCGCCGCGTCCCATGAAGACCAATTTCAAGGGCAACTCCAGGATCGATTCCAGGGAGGCGCTGATCAGGTCCAATCCTTTACGATCGAGCAGCCGGGAAACAACGGCCACGATGGGGCGTTCGTCCTGGTCCAGCCCGAAGGTTCGGCCCAGGTCCCGCCGGCAGACCGCCTTGAGATGGAGATGGTCGGCGTCATATCGTTGGGCCAGATGAGGGTCTCGGGCCGGGTCCCAGGCTTCGTAATCCACGCCGTTCAAGACCGCATACGTTTCGGCCTGCCGGGCCTGGAGCACTCCCTCGAGCCCGAAGCCGTACTCCGGGGTCAAGACTTCACGGGCATAATTGCGGCTGACGGTGCTGATCAGGTCCGCGCCGATCAAACCGGCCTTGGTCAGGTTCATCTGATTGTGGAATTCCAGCCGATCGGGCGTGAACAAGTCCCAGCCCAGACCGGTCAGAGCGTAATCGTAGTGCCAGAATATACCCTGGGAACCCAGGTTGTGAAACGTGAAGATCGTGGCCGTTTGCCGGAGATTAGGCAGATTCCGGTACAGGGTCCGGACATAGATGGGCACCAGCCCGCTGGGCCAGTCGTGGCAATGGATTATATCCGGTTCCAGCCCCAGGACCCTTATGAATTCCATCACCGCCCGGGAGAAAAAAATGAACCTCTCGGCGTTGTCTTCGTAGTCCCCGAACTCGTTGCCGTAAAGACCCAAACGGCCGTAAAGATCGTCACATCCGACAAAAATCACGTCCACGCCGTCCTCGAACCTCGAGGTGAACAGGTGGGCCGTTCTTTCACGATATGAGATCGGTACGGGGATGGTCCGGCCCGGGTTGACCAGGGGCAGACCGGCCTCTTCGGCGCTTCTATATTTCGGCGTGATGATCGATAGTTGATGGCCTCGATCAGCCAGGGTCCGGGGCAAATGATAAGAGACGTCCGCCAGACCGCCGGCCCGGGCAAATGGATATAATTCGGGTGTAACAAATAGTATTTTCATATTTGGCCCCTGTCTAATGATAGATAGCCCAGACCGGCCGATAAGGCAAGAATTATATGACCATAAGAACAGGGGGCTGACGCGGGCAAGGTCTCTGGCCCGAGGGCGGACGAACGTTCGCGGACCGGTTTAAAACCAGGTTATGACCTGATCGCTCTCGAAGATGAAGTCCACCAGGCGATCGTAATCCACGGGTTCCTGATAGAGGAGATAGAATTCCGTTCCCTGATCGCCGGGGAGAGAGGCGATGAGCCGCCGGACGGATTCGTCGGTCGGGTGCTTCAATACATGTAGAATCTTCATCTCCCGGACCCGCCGAAGCAGATCGCCAGATCGTGTTGTCCGATCAAGGCGCCCATTTCCTCCAGGGAGGCGTACCGGATCGGTTCTGAAGCGAAGTCGGGCCGGCGGTTGGTGAAGACCTCGATTTGAAGGTCCCCGAGCAGCTCCAACAGTTCCCGAAAAGCCTCATCCCCGGCATACGGCGTCAGGTCTAAATCCATAAGAAAGACGGCCACGGTCCGGTCCTCGACCCCCAGTCCGGCCGCGGATCGCAAGGCTTCTTTAAGGTCATCGGCGGCCTTGACCAAAAAAGCGACCCTGTTCACTTCCATGGCCTCGGTCCTTACAAGGCCAGATACCGGTCGCAGCGCTCGATCAGCCTGGCGTGGCCGGACTGATTGGAAACGCTTTTACCGGAAAGGCCAGGCAGGGGAGGATCGGTTTTCAAGCCGTAGGCTTCCAGGCTGATCCGGCAGAAGCTCATTTCGGCCAGTCCGACCAACTCCTGCAAGCGAGGGTCCATAACCAGCCGCACGCCCCGGTGGGTGAAAAAAATCAGGCTCTTTATTCCCTTGGCCGCGGCGGCTTTGACCAGGCCGATCAAGTGGTCGGCGCAGCGGTCGGTCGAGACCAGCAGACCCAGGGTGGCCAAATTCTTCACCCGTCCTCCATCCCCGCCGGGGCCTGGTCGAAAACGCCGGGCCTGTACCCGGCCAGGTCGGCGGTTATGAACCTGAAGCCGAGCCCGGTCAGGGTTTCCAGCAACCTGGCGCGAAGGGGTTCTTCGGCCAGCCGGGGGAGGAACTGGGGCGGCAGTTCCAAGCGGAGGATGTCGCCGTGGTGTCGGGCGCGAGCGCCGATAAGCCCTTCCGCGGCCAGGAGGATTTCAGCCCGGCGGACCTGGTCGAGATTGTCGGGAGTGAGTACGGTTTCATAGGGGAAGCGGGTAGCCAGGCAGGCCCCGGGCGGTTTGTTCCACATGGCCAGCCCTAGGGCCTGGGCGGTTTGGCGGATTTCGGTCTTGGTCAGTCCGGCCTCCTTGAGCGGACTCTTCATACCGCTTTCGAGCAGAGCCCTGGCGCCGGGCCGGTAGGAGAAAGCGTCATCGCCGTGGCTGCCCTCCAAAACAGATAACAAACCTAGGTCTTCAGCCTGGGCCAGCAGGCGCCGGGCCAAACCTTTCTTGCAGTGATAACAGCGGTCCAAGGCGTTGTATCGGACCGCTTCGATGGCCAGGGGATCGAAATCCAGAACGATCAGGTCCACCCCCATCCCGGCGGCCGTCGCCCTGGCGGCTTCGTATTCTCCCGGCGGATTGAGGACCGATCGGGCGAAAGCGGCCTTGACTCGTCCGGGCAGGGTCCTGGCCGCCAGACTGAGTAACAGGCTGGAATCAACTCCGCCGGATAAGGCCACCAGGACCGAACCGTACCCGGCGATCAGGTTTCCAACCTTTTCTATTTTTTCCCCTGTTGCGTCGGCCATAGGGCTTCCGTCCTTTACCTTCAAAAGATAAACGATTTTTGAGCCGAGGTCAATAGAGGCTGGTGAACAACAGGGCGGCCAGAACCACGCTGGCCACCCGGACGGACTGGTTGAGGAGGATGATCTTCAGGCCGACGGCCGGCGAGTAAATGCCCATGTACTGCGGCATTTGATGGCGCAGGGCCCGGATCGGCGTGGCCACGACGTTGCCCAGCAGCAAGGTCAGCACCACTTCCTTGACGGTCAGGGCGCCCGATTCGAGCAGGGCGCCGGCCGCGGCGAAACCGGAGGTGAATTCGGCCATGACGGCGAAGACTATCAGGCCCATGGCTTCCACGGGCAGGAATGGGGCCGCCACCCAGCCGGTCAGGGCGCGGCGGAGCCAGGCGAAGAAGCCCATTTCCACCAGCAAGGCCACCACGGCGTAAACCGGGACAATGATGGCGGCCAGGCGCTTCAACCGGGCGATGAATTTGGGCCAGGTTTCGGCCCAGACTTCTTTCCAGGATCGCCGCGGCGGCGCTTCCGAGTCGCGTCGGGTCGGGCCAGGGGGCATAACGGCCCGGCTGACGGCGGTCACGCCCAGGAGCCTGATCGAGGCGGCTAAAAACATGACCGCCAGATAGAGCAGGCCGGCCCGGCCGGTCAGGGACAAGGCGATGAACAAAGTGGTGGGCAGGTGCAGGAAAAAGACGGGCAGGGAATTGCAGAGGAGGTTGGCCAGATAAAGGCCGCGCTTATCCAGACGCCCCTCTCGCCAGCCGGTCAGAAGCAGGGTGTTGGCCAGGACTCCGGAGATGAAGGCCGCGGTGAAAGCCGCGCCGGCCGAATCCGGCAGTCTGGCCCAGTCGAGGATTGGCCGGGCCAGCCGTCCCAGTCTGGCGGTCCAGCCCAGGCTTTCGATCATCTGTCCGGCCAGAAGTCCCAGGGAAATGTAAACCAAGCTTCTAAGGATGGGCAGCCCGAGTTTGGTCCAGAGATTGGCCGGGGCGAAGAAACGGGCCGGGTCGACCTTTCCGGAGGCCAAGTGGATCAAGCCGAGCAGGAGCAGGACCAGGACGGCCAGCCAGAGGCCATGGCCACCGCGGACGCGGTGTTTCCGGGAAGGCGTCCCCGCCGGATCGGACAAGTCGGGCATGCTCGAAACCGGCGTCAGGCGGGACCGCCCTTCCTGACTATGAGCAGGGAAAGGTAGGGCGGTTTGTCGCCGCAACCATTGTTCAGACCCCAGGTCACTTGCTCGTCCTCGAGGCCGCAACGGGATATCAGCACGGCCTGGTCGGACAAATCCATCTCCCGCAAGGCTTCGCGGATGCGATGGAAATTGCGGTACGCCTTCAGAATGACCACCGTGTCCGCTCCGCCGCTCAAGTCCTTTATCCGGGCCTCGTCATTGATGCCGGGAATGATGGTCAGGGATTCCTGGCCCAGGGCCAGGGGCAGGTTGAGCCTGGCCGCGGCGGCGTGATAGGCCGTGACGCCGGGCACGGTCACCACTCGGACTCGAGGGTCGAGGGCCCGGACGGCCCGGAGAAGGTACCCGTAGGTGCTGTAGGTCAAGGGGTCGCCCAGGGTAATGTAGGCCGCGTCCTGGCCTTGATCCAGGATTTCCTTGACGAGTTGGGCGTTGCGCCGCCAGGCCTCCTCCAGTTCCTCGCGGTTTTGGGTCATGGGGAAAGGCAGCAGATGGATGACCGCCCGCGGCGACACATATTCGCGAACCGCCGCCAAAGCCAGGCTGTATTCGTTCTTGGTCGAGCTGGCGGCCAGAATCACCGGCGCGGCGCTCAGGACTTCCATGGCCTTGAGGGTGATCAGTTTGGGGTCGCCCGGACCCACGCCCACGCCGTAGAGAGTGCCTTGGGATTCAGTCATGTTTTTTCCCCATGATTCTAAAAACGGTCGTCAAAGCCGAACAGGCTTCCCGGCCGGAAATTGCCTTTTCCGGACCGAAACGGCCTTCTTCATCCAGGGGCAGAAGGCCCAGGCTGGCGGCCCGGCGCAGGGATTCGAGCCAGGGATGGCCGGGGTCCACGTCAGGCGGGAGCACGGCGCCGGCCTCCGGCGGTTTAAAATGGGTGACCAGGGCCCGGGCCAGTTCGTCCCGTCTGGCCGGAGCCGACGGTTCGAACCGCTGAAGGCTCCTGGGTTGAATCAGTCCCGCGACGGCGGCCGTCTCGATGAACCTGGCTTCGGGCCGGAAATAGTCCACGTCGGCCAAGCCGAGACCCACGCCGGAACCGTCAGGCTTGAACTCGAGATTCAACAAGGGCAGGTCCAGGGCCTTGACCAGCAGTTCAGCCAGTTCGGCCCGGGTCAGAAACTTTTTAGCCTCGAGGTCGCCCAGGTCATTGAAGACTTCCGGGAACAGAATCCGACCGATTTCATACACGCCGTCCAGCAGCCGCGGGGTGGGCCGGGAGACCAGGGCTTCATGGATCAGATGAACCCGTCCCCGGCGCACGGCCTTGATGGCCTGGAATCCGGCCTCGTTCATTATTTCCGGCACGGTGACCTTGTTCATTGTGCCTTGCTGGGCCAGGTACACGTCGATTCGATCGCCCCGGGCCAACAGCCGCTCGAGGCCGTAGTCGGCTATATTGGTGTCGCGGACCGCCGCAGCGTCCGGCGCCGCGTTAAGGCCGCCGGCCTTGTTCAGGGCGAAGACGGCCATCGAGGACGGAGCGAAAGTCTTCATCTGGCGATGGATGGATTCGAAAAAGACCCGCGGCCGTCCTGACCGGACGGCCGGATCGACTCGGGCCTCGAGACCGGCTAGGCGTGTCTGAAAGGCGGCGAGCAGGGCTTCGGCCGCCTCGGGACGTCCGGTCAGTCGGCCCAATTTTCGCCAGTATTCATGCATCTCTTCCGGAGTTTTCGGCTGCAGGGAAGCCACGGCCACGCCGGCCCCGGCCAATTGGTCCACCAGACCGCGATAACCATCGTGGATCATGGGCCGGATCAGGACCAGGTCCGGACCGGCGGCCAGGAATCTCTCCACGTCGTCGCGATAGCTGAAAGCCGGTTTGGTCGCGGCGGCCGGGGGGAAAAATTCGTTTTGGCCGACGCCGATTATTTCCTTATCCAGACCAAGGGCGAAGAGATTTTCGGTGTGAGCCGGGTAAAGCGATATGATCCGCCGGTAGGGGCGTTTGATCACCAGGTCCCGCCCGGAATCGTCCGTGAAACGGTCCAAAACCGAGGCCGCTTCCAGCCCGGCCGCAAAAAAACATAACCAGCCGGCCAGGGCGCCTAGAATCGCCGTCCGCTTCAAGCCCGGCCTCCCTGATTGAAGACCACCCAAGGCGATCCGGACGCGGGTTCGCGGTGCACCTTCGAGACGACGCCGAAGACGGCGGCGATGTTCTCTTCGGTCAGGACCTCTCGGACCGGGCCGGAAACGAAGACCCGACCATCCTTGAGGTAGACGAGTTCGTGGCAGAAGGAAGCGGCCAGGTTGAGATCGTGCATCACCGCCACCGCCGTCCGGCCTTTTGCTTCCACCAGGTCCTTGACCGTCCTCAAAACCTCGAGGGCGTGTCGGATGTCCAGGTTGGAAGTGGGTTCATCCAGGACCACCACCGGCGTATCCTGGGCCAGGGTCCGGGCCAGAACGGCCCGTTGCTTCTCGCCGCTGGACAGTTCCGTGACCGGTTTGTGTTTGAGGTTGGCCAGCCCCAGGGCGTGCATGGCCCAGGCTACCAGGTCCAGGTCCCGCCGGGAAGGCGTTCCGAAGCGGCCCACGAAGGGGTGGCGGCCCATGAAGACGACTTCCTCGACGGTGAAGGGAAAGTTGATGGCGAATTCCTGGGGGGCTAGGGCCACGTGCCGGGCCAGTTCCCGCCGGCCGAATCCGGCCACCGGTCGGGTCAGGAAGAAGACTTCCCCGGCCTCGGGCCGGCGGACGCCGAGCAGCAGATCCAGCAGGGTGGTCTTGCCGCTGCCGTTGGGGCCGACCAGACCGTAGAAGCATCCGGGGCGGACTTCGAGGTCCAGGTCCGCCAGGACGGACCTGGAGCCATAGCTGAAACTCACCCCTCGGGCTTCCATGATCCGGGTCTCAGTCATGGGCTCCGGCCATATGTTCGCGGCGGAAGAGGTAACAGAAATACGGGCCGCCGATAAGGGCGGTCAGGACGCCGATGGGCACTTCGTGGGGGAGCGCGGTCCGGGTCACGGTATCCGCGGCCAGCAGCAGAAGGCCGCCGGCCGCGGCCGAGGCCGGCAGCAGGACCCGGTTGTCCGGGCCGACCAGCAGGCGCATCAGGTGGGGAACGATCAGCCCGACGAAGCCAATGATGCCGGAAACCGAGACGCAGACGGAAGCGACGAACGAGGCCGCGGCCAGGAGCGTCAGCCTGACCTTCCGGGTGTCCACGCCCAGGGAATCGGAGGTCCTTTGTCCCAGGGCGATGATGTTGAGGTCCCGGGCGTAGAAGGCGGCCAGGATGAATCCGGACAGGGTGGCGGCCGTGGTCAGGCCGGCGTGGAGCCAATTCCGGGCCACCAGGCTGCCCATGAGCCAGAAGATAATGGTGGAGACGTGTTCGCCGGCCGCGTATTTGATGAAGCTCAGGCCGGCCGAGAGGATGGCGGCCACGATGACTCCGGACAGGATCAAGCTGGTGGGCGAAATCCGGCCGTCCCGGGAAGCCAGGGCCAGTACGGCGGCCAGGGCGGCCAGGGCGCCCAGGAAGGCCAGAAGGGAAACGGTGTAGGGCCCGAGAAAGTCCAGGGCCAGGAGCAGGGACAGGGCCGCGCCGAAGGCCGCGCCGGCCGAGACGCCCAGGGTGTAGGGGTCGGCCAGCGGATTCAGCAGGAGGCCCTGAAAAATCACGCCGGCCAGGGCCAGCCCGGCGCCGACCGCGGCCGCGGTCAGGATTCGGGGCAGACGGACCTCGAGAACCACACGGCGGTGAGCGTCGTCCAGGCCGGCGGTCAGGCCCGCGCCGCCCGGCGCCCGGCTGAGCATGATCCCGACCACCTGGCCCGGCGGCACCCGGATATAGCCCAGGCCCGTGGCCGTGACGATCAGCAGGAACAAGGCCAGGATCAGGATCAGGATCACGGCGCCGGGTCCGAGCCCGTATCGGCGGCGGGAGATCATGGGGTTTCGGCTCTAAAAACCTTCATCTTGCATGGCTTCCAGCAGGTGCCGGACGAAAAGGTCCTGCCAGCCGGCCAGTTCGCCCAGACCGGTCTGGCGGCAGTTGACTTCCAGACCGGCTTTTTTCAGAGCCGTCTTCCAGGAGTCCGCTTCATCTCCGCACATGTCCGCGGCGGCATGGTCGCCGGCCACCAGCATGAACGGCAGCAGGATCGCTTTCCTGGCTTTTGACTCCTTGAGGCCGGCCGTCACCGCGTCCAGGCCGGGAAAGCCCTCGACGCAGCCCAGGAATACGGGCACATCCGGATGGGCCGCCCTCAAGGCTTCCAGGAATTCGACGTAGACCCCGGTCGAATAGTGCTCGTTGCCGTGACCCATGTACACCAGGGCCGACCCGTTTTGGCGGGCCAGGTCGAGGTGGAGTTGGACCGCCTTGACCGCGGCGGCGATATCTTCCTGGTAAGGATGACGGACTCCGGGTTCGCCCAGGGCCGGCCGGCCCAGGGCCAGCTTCTGGAAAGGCTTGAGTTTGGGTTTTAAGGTCCGCATGGAGGCCAACCCCTCGAGGACGGATTTCAGGTCCGCGTATTCTTCGCCGGCGTATATGTGCAGGGACTGGACCGCGATCAGACGGCGGCCTTCGTTCTGCAGCTCGGCGATGGCGGCCAGAGGGGTTTTAACGTTCAAAACGTCTTGCGGCACGCCGGGGTTGGCTTTGAGCCAGGCCTGATCGGCCAGCCTCTTTTGCCAGACCTGGCGGACGGCATTGGCGGTGAAGGCCAGTCTCACCGGCGTGCCGGGGCAAGCCTTCTCCACCTTGGCCTTGATCTCCAGAAACGGTTTCAGGCCCGTGGAATGAGTGGTGCCGAAGGCGGCCAGCACGACGGCTTTTTTCTCCTGGGGCAGGTTCGGGCCCGGGGAAGGGTTTTTGTCCTGGGCCGCGATCGGCCCGGCCGAAGCCAGGACCAACGCGGCGGCGATCAACATCGAGACAATGTGGAACATTCGGATCATGGCGACTCCTCCGGTCAGGGGTAATGGTCGGCCGCGAGATCCGGTTCCGGCCGGGAAGGCCAGGAAAACCGCGCCAAAATAAAAAAACCCTAAGCCCTTCAGGGCTTAGGGATGGCACCCAGTTCACTTGACCCCTAAGCTTTGCGCTTCGCCCCGGCTCTTCAGCCGCCGTCGCTCGCGGCGCGGGCAAAAGCCGACCTGGGCAGGTCTTCTGGCTCCCGGATCGTCCTACTCCCCGCGCCTTCCCGCACTTTTTTCAAGAGCAGTGGCCTCCGGCGGCTTTCGTCCCCGGTCACAGCGGCGGGACCGCGACGGTTTCCAACCGTCTTCCCTATTAAGCCCAAACGGGCACCCATCCGTTTTCTAGTATACTAAAGACAACCCGATGTCAATGAAGTTCAGACCGGCCCCGGCGGGGTTTATTTCTTGCCGCTCAGGAATTCGATGAAGCGCCGGATTATACGCCTGTTCTTCGGGGATTTCTCGTCCAGGAAGATGCGTTTGAGAGCTTCGGCCGGAGTCAGCTTGCCCCGATACGGCTTCTTGGTGGTCAGGCCGTCAAACCGGTCCACCATCCGGCAGATGTGGGCCAGATCGCTGATCTGGTTGCCGGCCAGACCCTTGGGGTAGCCGGAACCGTCGGATTGCTCGTGGTGCTCCAGGACTATACGCAGGGCCGGCAGGGGATAGATGAGCGAAGTCTTCAGGACCGTGGCCCCCCGTTCCGGATGGGCCTTGATCTCGGCCCATTCCATCTGGGTCAGCGGGCCTTCCTTGCCCAGGATATCCTTGTCCACTTTGCTCATGCCAATGTCATGGAACATGGCCCCCAGGCCCAGGACCTTGATCGCGTCGGGCTTGAGCCGGAGATAAAGGCCGAAGGAGACGCTGAGCAGGCAGACGTTGGAGGAATGGTTGAAGATGCTGGTGTCCTGGGTGAAGAGCTTGTACATGTCCTGAAATACGTCCTGGTCTTTGACCATGGTCCGGAAGATGTTGTCCACCAGGTTCACGGCCGTCTGGACGTTCTTGGCGTCCACGGGTTCGGTCAATATCTCGGTCACGGCCTCGACGGCCTTGCCGTAGAGCACCAGTTTTTTCTTGTCCTTGATGCGTTCGAGTTGAAAACGCGGCGTGGACCGGTAGCTCTGATAGTATTTGAGATAGTTGCGGTAGTCTTGTTCCCGGATGAAGACGCTGCCCAGTTTCCGCCGGAAGAGGATGTTCCTGATCCCGGAATGGAACACGTCGTCTTCCTCGACCAGGCGCCGCAATACGTGCTTTTTCTGGCTTTTGTTGAATATCTGGATATAAATGGCGAAGGGGACCTTTTCGCCCGGAACGAGTTCTTCAAAAGGAATTTCCACGAACCCGACGGGTATGGTTTCGGTGGAGATGATCTCGTCCTCGAGCAGCACCCTGTCCGGATCGGCCTTGGCCGCTTCCTGGCGCTGGGGCGAAATGGCGGTGACCAGGTTGGAAATATGGGCGGGAATCTTGCTTTCCTCTTGAAGATGCTTTTTAACCGCTTCCATCAGTTCCTGGTTCTTGATGGGTTTGCTCAAATACTCGACCGCGCCGAGCTTCGTGGCTTCGACGGCGCTCTCGATCGCCCCGTGGCCGGTCAGGATCAGGACGGGCACGGTCGGCTTGCTGCGGCGGACCAGCTTGAGGACCTCGAGTCCGTCCAGGCCCGGCATTCTGAGGTCGGTGATGACCAGGTTGATATCCGTATACAGAATATGCTCTTCGACCTTGCGGGGATCGTTGACCTCGATGGCCTCGTGCCCGTCGGCCTGCAGCAACCGCCGGATGATTTTGGTCACTTGGGGTTCGTCGTCAACGACCAATATTTTGCCTTTGACCGTCATGCCCGCCTTTCATGTCGGCCTGGTGTGAAGACCGGTTCCAGCACCAGATTATAAACCATTAAGGGTTAAAAGAAAACGCTTTCTCCCGGAAAAGACCCCAACAGGCTTCCACCACCCGGGGGTCGTACAGATCGCCTTTTCGGGCCGTGATTTCATCCAGAGCCTTGTCCAGTCCCAGGCTGGGCCGGTAGGGCCGATGGGAACTCATGGCCTCGACCACGTCGGCCACGGCGATTATTCTGGCCTCGAGCCGAATCTCTTCTCCCCGCAGTCCGGCCGGGTAACCTGACCCGTCCAGCCGCTCGTGGTGCTGAAGCACTATTTCGGCTATCGGCTGCTCGAAGTCTATGGGCTCGAGTATGTCGTGGCCCACCTGGGGGTGCAGGCAGATGAGCTTGAACTCCACCTCGGACAGCCGGCCCGGGCGATTCAATATCTCGGCCGGCACGTAGACCTTGCCCAGATCGTGAATGTTGGCCGCCATGCGGATGGCTTCGACTTGTTCGGATTCCAGACCCAGACGTTCGGCGATGGCCTGGGACAAGCGGGCCACTTTTTCCTGGTGTCCGGACGTATAAGGGTCCCGGGCCTCCACCAGGCGGATGAAGGCCTGGATGATCTTTTCCAGGCTGTGGCGCCACTTCTTCAGGCCGTGCAGTTCCCGTTCCGCCCTTATCAATTGCTGGTAATTGAGGCCTTCGGTTATGGCCCGGGCTATGGTTTCCGTCGGGCAGGGCTTGGTCAGGAAGCGGAAGACCTGGCCTTCGTTCACCGCCTTTATGGCCGTGTCTATGTCGGCGTATCCGGTCAGCATGATCCTGATGGTTTCCTGGTCCAGGGCCTTGACCCGTGACAGGAACTCGATGCCGTCCATGACCGGCATACTGTAATCGGACACGATCACCGCGTAGGGCCCTTGGGTGGAGATCAGCTCCAAGCCCTCCTCGCCGCTCGAGGCGACGTCCATTGCGAACCGATCCCGCAGGCGGCGCTGCAGGGATTTGAGCATCTCGATTTCGTCGTCCACATAAAGCACTTTCAGATCGGTCATGGTCTGGTTGATTCCCCCTTACCACCGGTCAAGGGTTGACTCGGGTTGAAGTTTTCAGCGGCCGCCTCGACCCGTCAGCGGGTCGGAGCGGCCGGCAAACGCAGGATGAAAGTGGCGCCCCGGCCCGGGGCCGTCTCGAGGTCAATGGCGCCGCCGTGATGGTCCACGATCACGCTTCGGGTGATGGCCAGGCCCTGGCCGGTGCCCTGGCCCACATCCTTGGTGGTGAAAAACGGATCGAATATCCGATGGCGAATCTCATCCGGTATGCCCGGCCCGGTGTCGCCGATGCCTATTTCCACCATGCCGTCCCTGTACCTGGTCGAGATGCTTATGAGGCCCAGGTCTTGGGGGTCTCGGCCCGGTTTTCCGGCGATGGCTTGGGCCGCGTTGACCAGGACGTTGAGCACGGCCTGGTTGAACGGGGCGGCGAATCCCAATATTCTGGGCAGGGACGGGTCCAGGTCCAGGCTGATTTCGGCGCAGTGTTTCCAGGTGTTCCTCGAGATCGTCACGGCGTTCTCGATGGTCCGATTCACGTCAATGGTTTCTTTTTCCTTGCGACCGGGGCGGGCGAAGTAGCGCATGGACTCGACTATCTTGGCTATCCGGTCCAGACCCTCGAGGGAACTGGCGATCACTTCGTTTATCTCCTCCCTGGTCAGATCCAAACCGGCCAAGGTTTGCTCGCATTGGGCGGCTATATCTTCCATCTCCCGGATGGCTTTGGTCTGGCGGCATAATCCCTGGGCAAGACCGGTCAGCTTGTTCAATCGCTCTAATTCCTGCCTCAGGAATTCCGTGTTGGAGAGCACGTATTGCAGGGGCGTATTTATTTCATGGGCTATGCCGGCCACCAGTTGGCCGATGGCGTCCAGTTTCTGGGTCAACAGCAGTTGCGCTTCCATCTGTTTTAATTTGGTGATATCCGTGATGGCGGCCATGGTGCCCTGAAATTCGCCCTGGTCGTTGAAGATCGGCTTGGCCGAAGTCAGGACCGTCACCTTGCCGCCGTCCTTTTTTTGAACATCAATCTCGTACTGCCCCGCCTCGCCCTCGACCCTCCGGGCCATGTGTTCCTTTAATATCCGCAGGCTTTTATCGTCCAGAAAAGATTCCTCTGATCGGCCGATCAGTTCCGCCCGGGTGTAACCCATGGATTGGGCCATCCAGTCGTTGACGTAGGTGATGATTCCTTGCGCGTCGGTCAGGAGAAAACCTTCATTGATGGTCTCCACCAGGGTCCGGAATTGTACCTCGGACTTATGGAGGGCCTCCTCGGCCCGGCGCCGGGCGGTCACGTCGTGGACGATCGAAAAAAGGACCTTCCGGCCTTCCCTCTCCATGGGGCCCGTAAAGACCTCGACGTCCCGTATTTCGCCATTGGCCAGCCGGTGACGGAATTGCAGGAACTGGCGCGATTCCTCCCTGGCTTTGGCCGCTTCCTTGAGCCATTCTTCCCGGCCGAGTGTATTGATCTGAAAACCGTACAGGGCCGTTATCTCTTCATGGGTGTACCCGTAATAACGGCAGGCGGCCGGGTTGGCGTCCAGAATCCGGCCCGTGGCCGGGTCTATCACCAGCATGACCGAATGGTTGTTTTCGAAAATCTCTCGGTACCGGGCCTCGCTGGCCCGCAGTTTTTCTTCCACTTGTTTTCTGAAGCTGATGTCCCTGATGACGAAGGTGCAGGGGGCGTCATTCTGGCCGGCGGCGCAGGTGACCTGGGCGGGGAAGACCTGGCCGTTTTTTCTTTTTAACTCGATTTCGACCGCTTCCGGTCCGGGTTCGGCCGCGGCCTGGCGAACCATGAGTTCGTAACGGCGTTCCCGTTCGGCGACTTCCAGGTCCGGCAGGATCAGATCGGCGACCGGGAGGCCGTAGGCGTCCGTACGATTGATATTGAACGTCCTTTCGGCCGCCGAGTTCCATAAAATGATCCGCCCCTCTTGGTCGCAGGAAATAATGGCTTCGTTCAGAGTTTCCACCAGGTCGCGATAGCGTTTCCCCGATTCCCGAAAGAAGAAGGCCAGGGTCCGGTCCAGGTTAGGGTCCCGGCGGCGGGCCTGTCTGACGGAAACCGCGACCGCCATGAGGAAATAAAAGCCGGCCACGTACTGGGCGGTCCGGCCGGCCCAGCTCAGGGGATTGCCCGGCCGGCCGGCCAGGGATGCTCCGGCCAGGCCGAGGGCGATCAGGAAAAGGGCCAGGGAGTGCCAAATCAAAGAGGCGGCCCGGGAATGGAGATATCGCCGGTGGGCCAGGAGGGCGGAAAAGGCGAACAGGATTATGGACGCGCCCAGGACCGCCTGGCGCAGGGCGGTGAGACCGGCGCCTTCGATGAAGAAAGTCGGTGTATTGCCCGTCAAGGCGGCGGCGGTGGTGATGATTATAAAAGTCAGGATTGAAAGATAAGCCAGGCTGATCAGCCAGGTTCTGTATGTCCGTGAATTCTCGAGTCCAATTTCATTCCCGGCGTTCAGGGTACTGGCCAGTTGGCAGAAGGAGGCTAGCAAGGCGGCCGGGATATGCGTGGTGACGGTGACGTTGGGTCCAGCCTGATGCATGAACAAGACGGCGGCCAGGCTGCCGCCGCCGAAGGATAACAACCCGCAGCCCAGCCAGAGCAGGCCGGGCGCACCCGTGGCGATAAACAGTCGAGCCGAGACCGCGGCTGCCAGAAACAAGGTTCCGGTCAGGAAAATCACGGTCAGTACGGGGAAAAGGAACGGCGGTTCATGAACGTACCCGGGTTCGAAGGCGTACAGGATCAGATGAACCAGCGTCAAAGCCAGTACGGGCAGGTATATCCAGCGCTCCCGTGGCCGGGTATAAGATTCAGGCATTCTTGAAATTCCAACCGCTACATTGGCAGGCTTCCCCGACCGGGCGGTTCCATGGACCTGGCGGGACAGGACCATGCTCCTGGTCCTTCGGGGTTGATCGCCATCGGACGACCCAGGAGCGCGGGCAAATCACGAAAATTTCCCAAGGACTCCAGGGGATTTGACTTACATATTAACACATTCGCCGGCAATATGCCAGGCCGGTCCGGCGGCTGGATCGCCAATGGAGGAAACGGCGGCGAACCCGACGATTCCCATTGACAAGGCCTTTTTCCCAACCATATGATGATTATTGATAATAGCTTCCGCGGGAAATATTGACGCCGGCGGCCGGTCTTGACCGTTGCTCTCCGGATGAGGTTCGGTTCGCGGCGAGGAGGATATATGGCCGGCACGGGGATTGTCAGAGATGACCTTTTCCTGGAGCATGATCCGGGCGCCTGGCATCCGGAGTCGCCGGAGAGGTTGAGGGTCATCTATGGGCTGCTGGAGGCAAGAAGCTGGCCCGTGACCGTTCTGCCCCGCCGGCCGGCGGTGAAAAAAGAGATCACCCTGATCCACCGCCCGGAGTATTATGAACTGGTGGCCCGGACCGACGGCAAGCCTCACGGTTTTTTCGACGCGGACACCAGCACCTCGGCCCGGTCCTTTCAGGCGGCCTTGGCCGCGGCCGGCGGATTGATCGCCTTGACCGGGAAGGTAATGGACGGGGAATTGGCCAACGGCTTCGCCCTGGTGAGGCCGCCGGGCCATCACGCCGAGGCTGACCGGGCCATGGGTTTCTGCCTTTTCAACAACGTGGCCATTGCCGCGGCCTGGGCCATCCAGAACAAAGGTCTGAGCCGCGTAATGATAATGGACTGGGACCTGCACCACGGCAACGGCACCCAGCATTCCTTTTACACCGACCCCAGGGTGCTTTATATTTCCACTCACCAGTACCCCCACTATCCCGGCACCGGGGCCTTGGGTGAGACCGGCCGCGGTCCGGGTCTGGGCTACACCATCAATATCCCCCTGTCCTGGGGGCATGGCGACGAAGAGTACGTGGCCATCTTTCAGAAGATCGTCGCGCCCGTGGCCAGGGCCTTCCGACCGGAGTTGATCCTGGTTTCGGCCGGCTTCGACATCAACCACCGGGACCCCCTGGGCGACATGAAAGTCACCAGGGAAGGCTTCGCCGGCATGGCCAGGGTGTTGAAGGACGTGGCCCAGGAAGTCTGCGGCGGCCGCCTGGTTTTCACCCTCGAGGGTGGATATCACCTCGAGGGCCAGGCCAACGGCGTGGCCAAAGTCCTGGACGTTCTGACCGATACCGACGCGGCCGGCGAGGCCCTGGCCCGCCGCGAGCAGCCGGAACCGGAGATCGTGGGCCAGGTCCGCCATATCCAAGCTTCGTACTGGCGGATATAAGGCTCCGGGACAAAAACCGGCTGGGCTGACCGGGCCGGCGGCGGCAAAGCCGTCCTTCAGTGCTCAAAGACCTTGCCAATTGAAACCCGATAGGTTTAGAACAGGATCGGAATTGATGTTTGACGGAGAGGTATCCGCGGCCCGGCCGGCCCGGATCAAAGGAGCACGGAAGGATGAAAATAGATCGGCGGGAAGTGGAAAACGTGGCCAGGTTGGCCAGACTCGAGGTCACTGATCAAGACGTGGACCGGTTGACGGGACAGATCGACGGCATCTTGACCTATATGGAAAAGCTCAATGAACTGGATACCACGGGCCTCGAACCCATGGCCCACTCCCTGACCCTGGCCACGCCCTATCGCGAAGATGAAGTCAAACCCTCTCTGGACGTGGAAGAAGCCCTGGCCAACGCGCCGGAACGGGAGGGGAACTTCATCGTGGTTCCCCGGGTGATCTGAGGCGCCGCGATCATGGACCCCATCAGCCTGACCATCCAGGAATTGTCCCGGCTTTACCGCCGGAAGGAGCTATCGCCGGTCGAGACCGTCCAGGCCTATCTGAAACGTATCGAGGAGTTGGAGCCGAGGATCAAGGCCTATATCGCCGTGACGGCCGACCTGGCCCTGGCCCAGGCCCGGACCGCCGAGGACATGATCGCCGCGGGCAAGAACGAACCCCTGACCGGCGTGCCATTGGCCCTGAAGGACCTGTTTTGCGTCCAGGGCGTAACCGCCACCTGCGGCTCCAGAATATTGGAGAATTTCGTTCCACCCTATGACGCCGAGGTGGTGTCCCGCCTGCGCCGGCAGGGCGCTGTTTTCCTGGGCAAGACCAACATGGATGAGTTCGCCATGGGCTCCTCCACCGAACACTCGGCCTTCGGCCCCACCCGCAACCCTTGGCGCCTGGATCGCATTCCGGGCGGGTCCAGCGGCGGGTCGGCCGCGGCCACGGCGGCCCGGATGTGCGCCGGGGCCCTGGGTTCGGACACCGGCGGTTCGATCCGCCAGCCGGCCGGTCATTGCGGGGTGGTGGGACTCAAACCCACCTATGGTCGCGTCTCGCGGCGGGGGCTGGTAGCTTTTGCCAGCTCCCTGGATCAGATCGGCCCCCTGGCCAGGACCGTCACCGACGCGGCCATTCTTTTACAGGCCCTGGCCGGCCACGACCCGGCCGATTCGACTTCGGCCCCGGAGCCGGCGCCGGACTATGCCGCCGCGCTGACCGAGGGACTCAAAGGGATAAGGATCGGCCTGCCGCGGGAATATTTCGTGTCCGGCCTGGACCCGGAAGTGGAAGCGGCGGTCAGGAAGGCCGTGGACGCGCTGGCCGATCTCGGGGCTGAAATCCGGGAGGTGAGTCTGCCGCACACCGAGTACGGGGTGGCGGCGTACTATATAGTGGCCCCGGCCGAGGCCAGCAGCAACCTGGCCCGGTACGACGGGATCAAATACGGACTCCGGGTCAAGAACGGCCGGGACCTGATGGACACTTATGTCCAGACCAGATCGGGCGGTTTCGGGCCGGAGGTCATCCGCAGGATACTGATAGGCACTTACGTGCTGTCGGCCGGTTATTACGACGCTTACTACCGCAAAGCCACCCAGGTCCGCTCCTTGATCCGCCGCGACTTTGACCGGGCCTTCGCCCAGGTGGACGTCCTGGCCTGTCCTGTGGCGCCTCAGCCGGCCTTCAAGCTGGGAGAAAAGACCGGAGACCCCTTGACCATGTATTTGACCGACGTCTTCACCCTGTGCATCAACCTGGCCGGTATTCCGGGGCTTTCGGTTCCCTGCGGCCGGACGGCCCTGGGGCTGCCCGTCGGCCTTCAGCTTCTGGGCGGTCTGTTCCAGGAACCCACCCTGCTGAAAGTGGCCTATAACCACGAGCGCGTGAGTGAATTTAGTTTCGGGAAGGTTCTGCCGCCCCTAGATAACCTTGACGATAACCTCGATGATAACCCTGACCACCATTGAAAACCGTTTTGAGGCCGATCTGATCACCGCGGCCCTGACCGAGGAGGGCATCGAGTTCGTCCTCAGGACCTTCGAAGATCGAGCCTATGACGGTCTGTTCGTGACTCAGAAAGGCTTCGGCCGGCTTCTGGTCCACGAGTCTGACCAGGCCGCGGCCCAGGCCATAGTGGACGCGGTGCGGGCTTCGGTGTCCGGGCGATGAAGTTACTCTCGGAGCTTGCCGGTTACCCCCGGAGACCCAAAACTGACTGAGGTCAAATTGCCCGCGGCCATTAGGCCTGGATTATAGACCTGGGCCGGCGGGCGACACTACCGCCAGGTTTTTTTACTGTCTCGACCCCTTATCAAGCTTCGGATTAACATTTCGTAAAGAAAACTGACAGCCGGGGCTGAACGGTTGGGCGGCGTCCCCTGGCCTTTTCTTATAACTGACCGTAAACGCTGAAATAGACCGTTGACTTCTGAACGTTTCATTGGCCCGGACCTTGCTAACGTCAACAGGGCGGCGGATTCCATTGGGCGTTAAGGTTAGGGGAGGAGGTAGAGGAAATTGGCGTCTTCCATCCGGCCGATCGCCCCTTAAGAAATATAATGCGACCATTGGTCGAGGGAGGGTTTTATGAAAAGAAGTTTGTTGGCTCTGGGTCTCGGGGCCGCCGTCTGGCTGGCGCCGGGGATCCTCCGGGCCGCTGGTGGAGGCGACGTGTCCGAACTGGTGCTGGTGGCCGATACCCGTAACCTGACCGGCATCCAGTATTACTTCGCCACCTTGTATAACGAAAACATCTGGCTGTTCGCCGTGTGGTCCGTGGTGCTGACCACGGCCCTGGGCTGCGTTCTGGGCGTGATCATGGATTTCATCATGAACCGCATCGGCCTGGACCTCAGGAAGCGCAGCATCGTGGAACATTAATCGCCGGACGGGATTTACTCCAGCAAGAGATCAAGGAGCGGAACGTTATGGAATTCTTCTACATGCACATGCCTATTTCGGGTTGCGACATCTTCTGGCCCGGCCTGGTTCTCATCGGCTTCTCCGTGGGCGTGATAGGCGGTTTCTTCGGCATGGGCGGGGCCTGGATGGTTACACCGGGTCTGAATATCCTGGGTTTTCCCATGGCCTTTGCCATCGGCACGGACGTGGCCCATATGGCCGGCAAATCGATGATCTCGACCATGCGCCATTCCAAGTTCGGCAACGTGGACTATAAAATGGGCGTGATCATGGTTATAGGCACCTTCATCGGCATCGAGGTCGGGGCCCAGATCGTCATGTATCTGGAGCGGATCGGCATGGTCACCTCGATCGTGCGCTGGGCCTACGTGGTGGTCCTGGCCCTGATAGCCTTCATGGTTTTTTACGATTACTACAAGGCCAGCCAGGGGGCGAAAAAGAAATCCAGGGAACCCATGCACATGGGCGCGGGCGGCGGCATCAATTGGGCGCCGACGCTGCACAAAATCCATATTCCGCCCATGATGCACTTCAAGGTTTCAGGCATCACCTGCTCCATGTGGCTGCCGATATTCGTCAGCTTCCTGACCGGCATTCTGGCCGGTTTCCTGGGGATCGGAGGCGGACTGATCCGGATGCCTTCCCTGGTCTACTTCGTCGGTCTGCCCACCCATATCGCCGTGGGTACGGACCTGTTCGAGGTCATGATCTCGGGCCTGTACGGGGCCTTTACTTACAGCCTAAAAGGTCGTATTGAAATGGTGGCCGTCTTTGTGATGCTCTGCGGCGCGGCCATAGGCGCCCAGATCGGCACAGTGGCCACCAAGTACGCCAAAGGTTACGGCATCCGGATATTGTTCGGCCTGGCCGTGGTGGCCTGCATGATCTCGGTCATCCTCAAGCAGTTCGGCGTGAACACCCTGGCCACGGTGATAATCCTGGGTTCCATAAGCCTGATCTCCCTTTATATAATGGTCGTCATGTTTAGGGGAGCCGCGGCCGAACTCAGGGAAAAGAAGACCGGAGCAAGAGTGTGACCATCGGCGGCCCGAACAGATCAGGAGGTTGGTGTTTCATGAAGTCAACGAGATTATTGATCGTAACGATTGTTTGTCTGGCCGTTTTGGCCCTGGCCGCGCCGGTGGCCCAGGCGGGGGAGGTCGTGCAGGGCGTTTGCCTGAGTTATGATCCCCAGAGCAAGACCATGACCGTCAAGAACGAACTGGACCCGGCCGGGTTGAAAAGGCTCAATCAGAAAGAGATATACGTCTTCGACCTTTCCATAGCCAAAATCGGCGCCTCGCCCGAGAAAGGCAACATCGTGCGGGTGGCTTTTCAGAAAATCCAGGACAAGAACGTGGCCCTCAAGGTCATGAACGTGAGCAAACAGGATATCCGCGCGAAATGAAAGACCGGGACCCCGCGGCCGACCGCGGCGGGGTCTGGGCCGGATCCGGAGTCGAACATGAACCTGAAGAAGGCCGGGCTGGTGGCCCTGATGGACGTCCTGCTTCTGGCTGAGTTGACCTTGAGCATTTACCTGGGCAAGCAAGAGCCGGAAAACATGACCTGGACTTTTTTTAGGACCTTTCTGCCTTTGGCCGCGGTGACGATCCTGGCCTGCCGGACGGCCGTGAAGCGTTTCTGTCGGGTGGAACCGGCGCCGGAACCCGATCCGCCGACGCCCTGGGCGTGAGCGAAGCCGTTCCGGGCTTCCCGGCGGTTCGATCAGTCTTTTAAAAGCCATGCTTTTGGAGTTGAAAACAGCGGCCATTGGGGTTAATCTTTTAAAACGTAAACGGAGCTGAAGGAGGAGATAATCGTCGAGAAAACCTGATCGGGCGGCCGCCGGTGGCCGCGCAACTCACGGCCAGGCGGAATTTCAGGGACGGCCCGCGTTCCGGGATGGCCTCGAACCTCGGGCGCAATGTATTTCCAGGAAGCTGCTCCGGGCCGTGCTCGAGGAGGAACGGGCGTACTTCGTTGTCTTTGTAAAACCGGGGGAGACCGTGAAACCTTCCCCGCGGTGCCGGGAGTCAGGCCATGTCAATCGCGATCAGGCCCAACCTTGAGGCTCACCAGACCATTGTCCATTCCGTTCAGGCCGAATTGGACCTCTGCTACACCTGCAACACCTGTCCCGCCGCCTGCCCGGTCAATCGGGCCACCAGTCGTCTTTCTCCGGTCAAGATAGTGCGTCTGGCCCTCTACGGTCAGGTGGACGAATTGTTGGCCCTGCCGGAAATTTGGTATTGCCAGCGTTGCAACTCCTGCCTCAACGAATGTCCCATGACGGTCAAGCCCAGCGCCTTGATCGGTTTCCTGCGGCGCGAGGCTTTCCGCCGGCAAATAGTGAGCGAGAGGAACTTATACGACTACGCCCGGGTCTGGGTCGGCTACCATCGGGTTCGATGGCACCTGGCCGCTCTGGCGAGCAAACAAAGGGTCTTGGACCTTTCCTGGGACCGGTGGCGGAAATGGCGGGACACTCCCGCGCCCGATCTTATGGGGCCGCTCAACCTGGCCGCGGCTATCGGGTCGCCTCTATTGGATCAAGGCGTCATCGCCGAGGCCGGGGTCTGGCGATGTTTCACCTGCGGTGAATGCCGGGGCGTCTGTCCGGTGTTCAATGAACGAGACGTCTTCGATCCCCTGGGTTTATTCCGGATGAGTAATTTCGGGCTCGCTGAAACCCTGCTCGAGTCGCCGTCCTTGTGGCTCTGCTTGGGCTGCCGGCGCTGCACCAGCTTCTGCCCCCAGGGGGTCAAGGGCCACCAGGTGATCAGCCGCCTGCAGGACCTGGCCGTGGCCGCGGGCGTGGTGGAGGCGGATTTTCCCCGCCGTTGGAGGGAGATCAACCAGGCCCTTTACCCCTACCTGTTAAAGGAGATTGACGCCGTTTTCGGCTTCACCCCGCCGGAATAATCGGGCCGGCCGGCGGTCGTCCCGCTCCTTCGACGCGGTCCGAAGACCCGAGCGATGGCCTCGCCCGGAATCATCGGACCGTGTTCTTTTTTTAAGGCGCCTCTTCACTTCAGCCGAAACTGTTTGTTAATATGCCCCGGACCCGGTCCCGGCGGACCAGCCGGGCGGGGACGGGATCGCCGAGCAAGGAGGAAAGTGATGAACCTGGCGGGCCATAAGGTTTTGATAACCGGGGCGGGGCAGGGGATAGGCCGGGCTTGCGCCGAAGTCTTCGCCTCGCGGGGCGCCGATTTGGCGCTGGTGGACCGGCGGGAAGACACCTTGCGGGAAGTGGCCGAGGCCGCCGGCCGGATGGGTGTTCAGGTGACCGCTTTGGCTTTCGATTTAACCGATACGGCCAGACTCAGGGCCGAAGTGGGTAAGGTGAAGGCCCAGGGCCGGGTGGATATCCTGGTCAACAACGCGGGCTTCGATCGGCCCGGCACCGCGGCCAAGTTGAATCAAGCCGATTTCGAGGCCGTCCTGACCATACATCTGACCGTGCCGGTAGTGCTCATCAACCTGCTGCTGCCCGCCATGAGAACCGCCGGCTGGGGCCGGATCGTGAACATCAGCTCCATATACGGCTTGATCGGCGGCAAGGGGGAACTGGCCTATTCCACGGCCAAGGCCGGCGTAATCGGCCTGACCAAGTCAGTGGCCAAGGAGGTCGGCCGCGACGGCGTGACCGTGAACGCGGTGCTGCCCGGCCTGACCAGGACGCCGACCATTGAAACCTTCATGGCCGACCGGTACAAGGAAACGATCATCAACGAGACCCCTTTAGGGCGGATGGCCGAACCGGTGGAAGTGGCCCGGACAGTGGCTTTTCTGGCTTCGGATGAAGCCTCGTTCATCACCGGCGCGGCCATCCCGGTCTCGGGAGGCTGGGGCATCTGACCGGCCATCGATTCATCGGCCGAGCGAAGCGGGCCGCGCCTGAATCGGTTCGGCCCGTTTATCTTCATTCTTCAAGGTGACCATGGGCAAGGGCAGGAAAAGAACGGCGAAAAAAAACTTGGTGAAGGAAAAAGGACGGGCCGGGACGGCGAAGGAAGCGAGGCCGCCCGCCGCTCGACCCCGCTGGCTTGGGCCGGTCTTAATCGCGGTCCTTTTGCTGGCGGCCGCCGTCAGGGTGGGTCTGTTGGACGTGCCCTTCGAGCGGGACGAGGGCGAGTACGCCTACGCCGGACAGTTGATTCTTCAGGGCGTGCCGCCTTTCGCCGAAGCCTACAACATGAAGATGCCCGGCATATACGCGGCCTACGCCTTGCTCCTGGCCGTTTTCGGCCAAACCCATGCCGGCGTTCGTTTGGGCGTGATACTGATCAACGCCGTCACCACCGTGCTTTTATATCTGGGCTTCCGCCGTCGCTTCGATAATCCGACCAGTCTCCTGGCCGCGTGCGGATTTGCCCTGGTCTCCTTGAATCCCTCCGTGCACGGGTTCATCGCCAACGCCGAACACTTCGTGTTGATCTTTATCGCCGGAGCCTTGTACGTCCTGTTTCTCGGCCTGGACGCCAGGCGGACCTGGCTTCACCTGGTCTCGGGTTTGCTGCTGGGGATGGCTTTCCTGATGAAGCAGCACGCCATGTTCTTCATCATGTTCGCCGGTCTTTACTTGTTATGGTCCACCCTGAAACAACCCCGGGCTTGGAGTTACAACGTCCGGTCCTACGTCCTTTTTTCCGCTGGAGTCTTCCTGCCCTTTCTGGGCGCCTGCCTCTTCTTCCAGCAGGCCGGCCTGTTCGACCGGTTCTGGTTCTGGACTTTTTCCTATGCCCGGGAGTACGTGAGCCAATCCAGCCTGTCCGAGGCCTGGGTCCCGATCAAGAACAACGGCGCCAAGATGCTGCGGGATTTCAGCCTGGTCTGGGTCTGGGCCGTTATCGGGCTGATTTCCCCTTGGTGGGACCAGGAAGCCAGGGAGCGGAAAGCCATGATTTACGGCCTGGCCTTTTTCTCCCTGGTTTCCACCTGCCCCGGCCTTTATTTCCGGCCCCACTACTTTCTCCTCCTGCTGCCGGCTTTAGGCCTTCTGGCGGCCCTGGGCATGACCGCCCTAGGGCGCAAACTGCCGGCGGCCTGGTCGGGTCAGGCCAGGGGCTTGATCCTAACCGTCATGGCTTTATCGGCCGGCTTATGGCAGTTCTGGATGCAGGGGGCCTTATTCTTTCAGAAGACGCCCGCCCAAATAGTCCAGCAACTTTACTGGGCCAATCCTTTCACCGAATCGTTGGAGATCGCCCGCTACATACGCCAGCACAGTTCCGAAACGGATAAGGTGGCCGTTCTCGGTTCGGAGCCGCAGATATATTTCTACGCGCGCCGCCGGGCGGCGACCGGCTATATCTACACCTATCCGTTGATGGAGGACCAGAAGTTCGCCGCCCGGATGCAGGAAGAGATGATCGCCCAGATCGAGGCGGCCAGACCCAAATTCATCGTGGTGGTCAACGTGCCCTGGTCCTGGGCGGTCAAGCGGACATCCGAACCGAAAATTCTGATGTGGGGGGAAAGGTATTTGATCGAGCATTATGAGGCGGTGGGCCGGGTGGATATTTACCCACCCTCGGAATCGAAATACGTGTGGGGCCAGGAGGCCAGGTACTACCGGCATATTTCGCGTATCTGGGTGGACCTGTACGAACGGAAAACTTGATCCGGATGGGGTGGCGGGAAGGACCGGTCTTCCGCCGGCCGAAGAGATCGGAACGGCGGGACCGGAACCGTCGAGATTCCGGCCCCGCTGTAAAGACGGAATAAACGGCCTTCCCCTCCAGCGGAGCAGGGGAATTATCAGGATTAGAGGCTGGAAAAGCGGACTTACGCTTTTTTCAGACTCACTCCGGCTTTGGTTTTTCGGATCGAAAAAACGTCTTCCGTCTTGAAGCCGAACTCTTCGACCATTTCCCGCGTAATGACCAGGCTGCCGCGCTTGTTGACCATTATGTTTTTGGCCTTTTTGGCCGCTGGGCCGCCGCCGGTTCGTCCGGCGATGCCTTTAACCTGGCCCTGGGCCACGAGCGCGTCCAGATAGAGGGCTTTCAACTGAGCCGAAGTCTTTATCTGGAATTTGTTCATGATCTCCTTGGCCGGCGTTCCCTGTTCGATGGCTTTGAATAATTTTTCCGTGTTAACCGTTTTCTTTCTGGGCATCTCTTTCCTCCTGGGTCAAGTGGTTATTTCGAATCCTGTTATCGCCATTATTCAATAATAAACGCCCTCGTGATCGACTCTATTGAATCGGCGGTTCCGCATGAAAGGCGGGGCAATAATTTTTTGTCAGCGACGCCCCTTGTCTCTTTAGCGGTATTCTCCGCTTCAATTAATCGGATCTGGTGTTGGTTCTTTTTCGAAAACAACAACAGAACACTAAATAGTTTATGAGCGACCTGTCAAGAAAAAAAGCTAATCAGGTTGGCAAGCATTCATTAATAATGACCTCAGGTAGAGATTCCTCATCTCGAGTCGTGCCCGTGGCGTGATGAGGCCATGGCCATAAAAGGAAGTCATCCTTGTCCAACGGGGATCGCTTCTTCATCCCGCCAAGTAAGTATTCTAAGCCATGACCTTTTGTTTCTCCCCGAATTAACCCACCCCCGGACCGCTGGATTGGGATTCAGGAAAGACCGGCGCCCATCTGGAGGGATTCAAGCAGGTTGCGGGCTTCCACGAAATCGGGATGTATCTGAATAGCCTGGCTGAGGACTTTTCGCGCCTCGTTGAAATTTTTAATGTCCAGATACACCCGGGCCAGGTTGAAGTGAATATGTTCGTCCTTGGGCGTCACCCGCAAGGCTTTACGATAATACTTGATGGCTTCTTGATACTTGCCTTGGCGGCGGTAGACGATGCCCAGGGTGTTATAGACGTTTATGGTCTGAGGGTTGGCTTTTATGGCCTCGAGCAGCACGCTTTCGGCGCTGGCGTCCATCTGTTTTTCCATGTATATTTCCGCGGCCAGTTCATAGCATTTCCGGGCTTCTTCAAAACGCCCCAGTTTGGCGTACACTTCGCCCATTTTCTGATAAGCCGTGGCATAGGCGTTGTTGATCTGGGTGGCTTTACGGAAGGCCAGAAGGGCTTCTTCATATTTGCCCTGGGCCGTCTTGATGTAACCCATGTTGTAATAGATTTCGGCGCTCTCGTAGATTTCCAGGAGACTCTTGAAGACCTCCAGGGCGTCTTCGTACTTCCCGAGGTTCATCAATTCCACGCCGCGGGCGTATCGCTCCTTGAACTCCAGGTCCTGGGGATCGGCTTCGATGCGCAGGGCTTGTTCGATTTTCTTTTGAAAAGCCTCCTTGTTCAAAGGACGGGTGATGATGTCCGTTACTCCGGCCTCGCCGGCTTCGATGACCTGGCCCTTGGTCACCAGATCGGCCACCAGTAGAAAGGGCGTCTTGGCCAGGGAAGCGTCGGCGCGGACGATCTTCAACAGCACCAGTCCGCTCATGTCCGGTAGAACCCCGGCGCAGATAATCAAGCGCACGTCGAAGTTCTTGATGATATACCAGGCGTCCGCGCCGCCGGCGGCGCTGTGAACATGGTCATAGCCCAGATCAAGCAGATAGGTGTTCAAGGTCCGGCGAGTGGCCTCGTCGCTATGGATCACCAGGAAGCCGGGTCGGGAGGCGTCAGTCAAAGCGATCTCCGTCAATAAAGCCGGGCCGAACGAAGGGGGCCTATTATTCAATATTAATCTTAATCGCCAATTCCTGTCCAGTCCCAAGCCCGGACCAAGCCGGGCCTCGATAATTACCTTAATCCCTCGAATCGAAGTGTAGTAACATGACCCGCCTTGACCGGCACGAACCGGCCGGAGTCCGAAGCTTGAGCCGGGGCCGCCCGCCAACGGCGGCTAAAGTTTTATGGAAAGGCCGAAGCCTTGAACAACCACGGATCGTCGCGGGGCGCCATCTTGGGTATTATCCTCCTTCTGACCGGTATCTTTCTCATCAGTTTCCTGGGCCGGGTCATCCTGGGGCCGCTCCTGCCCGTCATCGAAAAAGACCTGGGTCTAAGCCACACCGGCGCCGGCTCCTTGTTCCTGGTAATATCCCTAGGCTATTTCTTGACCCTGGCCGGCTCCGGACTGGTTTCGTCCAGGCTGGGCCACCGGCTGACCATTTTTCTTTCAGTCGCCTGCCTGGGCCTGGCCCTGTTCCTGCTCAGCCTGACCAGTTCCTTGCCGGCCGTCTATCTCGCTCTTTTGGGCGTAGGGCTGGCCACCGGCCTTTATCTGCCCTCGGCCATCGCCACCATCACCACCCTGGTCAGTCCCGACCACTGGGGCAAGGCCCTGGCCATTCACGAATTGGCGCCCAATCTGGGCCTGATCCTGGCGCCGATAATAGTCGAGGTCTTCTTTCATGTGCTGCCCTGGCCGGGCCTGGTGGCCTGTCTGGGCGGCTTGGCGCTCGTGGCCGGCCTGGTTTTCCTGGCGCTGGCCAGACTGGACGCCAGCTATGGCGAAATACCCAGCCCGGCCGTCGTCAAGTCTCTAGCCGGCCAGCCCTCCTTCTGGATAATGATGGTTTTGTTCAGCCTGGGCGTGAGCGGGTCCATGGGCACCTACACCATCCTGCCGCTCTACCTGGTGACCGAGGCCGGTTTCTCCAGCTCTTCGTCCAATCTCTGGATATCCGCGTCCAGGGTCGCCGGCCTGCTGATGGCCTTTGCGGCGGGCTGGCTCTCGGATCGGGTCGGCCCTAAAGCCACCCTGAGAATGGTCACGCTGGCCTGCGGCCTGAGCACCCTGTTCATGGGCCTGTTCGGCGGCCAGCTTCTTATCGCGGCTTTAATTCTTCAGGCGGCCATGGCGGCCGCCTTTTTTCCGCCCGCCTTCGCCGCCTTGTCCAAGATAGGCCGACCCGGTGAAAGGAACGTGGTCGTCTCCTGTACCGTGCCCCTGTCCTTATTATTCGGCGGCGGCGTGACCCCCGCTTTTATAGGGTATATGGGCGAGGCTCACACCTTTGCCCTGGGGGTGGCTCTGGTCGGCGGCCTGATCGCCGCGGGATCAATGCTGGTGAGCCGGCTGGTATTCAGGGAGGAGAATCCGGTCTCGGGGTCCGGGTGACCGCGTCTGATCAAGAAGGCCGGCGCCAGGATCGTCCGGTCAGAAGCTGACTTCGGCCAGCCCCCTTATTTTCAGGACCGACTCTTGCCGGAAGAGTTCCTTGTATTTGGCGCGGATGAAATCAACGGCCTCGTCCTTCTTTTGGTCCGGCGTATAAAGAAGAATAAGCAGCTTGGAATTCTCCTTCATCACCAGGCCCCGCCGGTCCAGCCACTGGCCCTCGGCGTTGATGATGGTCAGGCCTTCCTGGAACAGGGGAGTAATATAGGTTTCCACGAAACCTTGCCAGTCGGCTTCGGTGATTGCTCCGCCGGGCCGGGAGAGGCCGAAGAAGAGTTCGGTTCGGACCAGACAGTTTTCCCCGGCCGGGCCGGAAGCCCGGAGGACACGGCATCCGGCCGCGCCGCAGCCCGCTTCAGCCAGAATCAGTATCAGGAGCAGGCCGATAAGCGCGGTTCGGAGCGGAGGCAGCGATCTCATGCCTCACCTCTCTCGGGAGGGTTGCTTCTTCCGGCGGCCGGCCATGGCGGCGGCCAAGCGTATGGCCGCCAGGAGGGAATCGGGGTCGGCCCGGCCCTGGCCGGCCAGATGATAGGCCGTGCCGTGATCCACCGAAGCGCGGATGAAAGGCAGTCCCAGGGTCACGTTGACTCCATCCTTGAAATGGAGGAGTTTGAAGGGGATCAAGCCTTGGTCATGATACATGGAAACCACGGCGTCGAATTCCCCGGCCGAGGCGCGGTAATAAAGGGTGTCGGCCGAAAAAGGCCCGGTCAGGTCGAGACCCAGGGCCCGGGCCCGGGCCACGGCCGGAGCTATGATCCGCTCTTCTTCCAGGCCGAACAGGCCGCCTTCGCCGGCATGGGGATTGAGGGCCGCCGCGGCCAATCTGGGCCGATCCAGGCCGAAGTCCCGGCGCAAGGACTCCTGGGTTATCCTGGCGGTTTCGACGATGCGGTCAATGGTCAAAAGACCGGGCACCGCGGCCAAGGGTTCATGGATGGTGACCAGAACCACCTTGAGCCGGTCTCCGGCCAGCATCATCACCACCGGTGGATTCCCGCTCAGGTGAGCCAGGAACTCGGTATGGCCCGGGAAGTTGTATCCGGCCCGACGAAGGGCTTCCTTGCTGATCGGCGCGGTCACCAGCCCGTCCAGCTTTCCGGCCAGGGCCAGGGCCGCCCCGGTTTCGATGAATCGGGCCGCGGCCGCGGCGCCGGCCGGGGTGGGCCGGCCCGGGATCAGGTCCTCGGCCGGAAGGTCGGTCAGCGGAATTATCTCGGCCGCGGAATCCGGATTTGGCCCCGTCCCCGGCCTAAAGGTCTCCAGGACCAGATTCAAGCCTAGAGCGGACGCCGCCGATTTCAGGGCGCCCAAGTCGCCCAGGACCACGGGGCGGCACCATTGGCGCACTTCGCGCCGGGCCAGGGCCTTGGCCGTCACTTCCGGTCCGATGCCGGCCACGTCGCCCAGGGTGAGGCCCAGCACCGGCCGGTCAGGTCTAATCATGCCTCTTGCTCCCGTCTCGATCGGCGTCGCTTCGGTTGGTCGAGCCGTCCAAGGCGGCCGGATCAGGCCCCACCACCACCTGTCCGTCAATCAGGGTCACCGGCGCCTTCCGGGACCCGGACAGGGGGATCATCTCCCTGAGTCCGGCCGGATTGCCGGCGACCTGAACCTCGTGGTAAGCCAGCCCCAGACCGTCCAGATGGTTCTTGACCACCCGGCAACGCCGCGGTCCGGCACGGTGTAAATACTTATCTCCATCCTTACCTCCCGCGCCGGTCCATCAGCCTGCCTGGTTTTCTACCCTATCCCGGCGGCGGGGGCAAGAGCGGTTCTATCTAGGTATCTCCTCGGTGTAGACCGGCCACCGGTTCGTCCGGAGGGTTTCTCGGAACCGAAGGTCCGCCGATCGTCCGATCGGTCAGGTCTTCAAAAGGTCCATATTTTGTCTTAACAATTTGGTACATTTCAACATTTGAGCCAAGGAATCACATCACCAGTGTCCGTTGGATAATCATCCTCAAGTCGGCGCTCTTCCGATCCCCTCGGAAACCTTAAAGAAGAGTCAAGTCTATTTGTCTTGATAAAACTAGATAAAAGATAAGGGTGGATACTTTATTTGTCTTGACAGGGGTATCTCGAAATTTTTATATAAGAAGCATCGGACAATTAGATTTCAACCGAGGAGAAATCCTAAGAAAAGGAGGCTGTCAGGATGAAGAAGATTATTTTACTTTCAGGACTCATGTTCGCGGTTCTATTACTGGTTTGTTCACCTGTTTATGCCCAACAGAAAGCTGGCTGGCCCAAATCAGTAACGGTGGGCGCCGCCCCGGTTGGAGGCACTTATTACATCTGGGCTGGAGGATACACCAAGCTGTTGCATGACAAAATGGGAATTCCAGGAAATGTCGAGGTCACGGGAGGCCCGGTTCATAACACCCAGTTGGTGGATCAAAAGAAACTCGACTTCGGCATGGTGACCGCTGGTCCGGTCTGGGAAGGGTTCTATGGCGAAGGTTGGGCCAAGGGCAAGAAACACGATAACGTTCGAGTCATCTTCCCTATGTATACCACTTATTTCCAGATGTATTCCTTGAAAGCCAAGGGGATTAAAAGCATTCTCGATCTGAATGGCAAGAGCGTGGGCGTGGGCCCCGTGGGGGGGACTCCAGCCACTTATTGGCCCAAGATTCTTGAAATCGCCGGCGTGAAGCCCGGCCGGATTGTGAATGCCGGGTCGGCCGATCTGAATTCTCAGCTCAAAGACGGAATGCTGGACGCCAACGGTCAATCGGTGGGACTGCCCTGGGTGACCGTCACGGAGGTGGAAACCACCCATGACGTCAACGTCTACGGCGTTCCGGCCGCGGATGCGGATAAGTTCATAGTTAAGTATCCTTATTTCTCCAAGGGGATCATTCCTAAGGGAACCTATAAGAGTAATAAGAATGTTGACCTGGATACGCTCACTGTTTGGAACTTCATGACCGTTCATAAGGATACGCCCGATGATTTCGTCTATGAAGTTATCAAGAAAACCTTTGAAAACGTCGCTATATTAATTGCCACACATAAATCGGCTGAAGAGGTCAAAGCGGAGAATATCGTCCATAGTCCGATAATTCTTCATCCTGGCGCGGTCAAGTATTTTAAGGAAAAAGGCATTAAGCTGCCGGATAAAATAATACCCAAATAATTCCCTGACCGAGCCGGCCGTGCGGATGACAAACGATATTGTCATCCGCACCTAAAGATGGAATTGTACGTTCGAATAATTTGTCTTCTCATTACGGGCGCTTCAAGCGCCAGAGAGAAAAGGTGCGCTTTCCTGAACCCGAAACGAAGAAACCTAGTTGACCCAAGATCAATTGATCGTGGAGGAATCCGGTAATGATCCAGGAAGAGCCCATTGATTTGAAAGAAATCGACGCCCGGCTCGAAAAGATGAAAATAAAGGACCTGGAAATATCCGGGGGCGCCGAGTTAAAAGGCGTCTGGCAGGCGATTGTTTTCGTGATCGGCCTGGCCATGAGCCTGTTTCATATTTATGTCCTGACGGTTCGCGCCATTGATCCCTGGTATTTCCGGACCATGCACGTGGTCTTTGCCGGAGTCCTGATATTTGCCCTGCTTCCCGGCTGGAAAGAGATTGTCAGGAAAAAGCCGCATGTCGTGGACTATGTTTTTATGCTCATGCTGGTGATCCCGACGCTGTACATCTTCATCGATTTCGATGAATGGATTTACCGCGTCGGCGTGGTGCCCACCAATTGGGATTTTTTCTTTTCGACCCTTTTTGTGTTGGCCGTTTGGGAGATGGCCAGGCGGGCCACAGGCTGGCCCCTGGCCATCTTGACCGCCGTTTTCATTCTTTATGGTTATTTGGGCAATTACATGCCCGGCCTGTTCTATCATAAGGGCTATTCCTGGCCGCGGATAATGACCTATCTTTTCAGCCTCGATGGAATCCTGAGCCTGCCCATTCTGGCTTCAGCCCATTATATTTTTCTCTTCGTCCTTTTCGGGGCCTTTGTGGAAAACTCGGGCGCGGGGAAATTCTTCGTGGATTTCGCCCGATGCGCGGCCGGACGCCTGCGGGGCGGGCCGGCCAAAGTCTCCATCATCTCCAGCGCCTTGATCGGCACGGCCTCGGGGTCCTCGGTGGCCAACGTGGTGGTGGACGGGGTTTTCAACATTCCCTTGATGAAGGCCAGTGGATTCAGATCGGCGGTGGCCGGCGCGGTGGAGGCCATGAATTCGACCGGAGGGCAGATAGTTCCGCCGGTTATGGGGGCGGGAGCTTTCCTCATGGCCGAGATCCTGGGCATCTCTTATTCCAAGGTGGCTTTGGCCGCCATCATCCCGGCCGTTTTATACTTCACTTCCGCCTATTGGATGATTGATTTTTATGCGGGCTCGGTCGGGCTGAAAGGGCTGGCCAGGGAGGAATTGCCCGTCTTCAAACGGATCATGAAGGAGAAAGGTTACCTCCTGGTACCGCTGGTGGTCCTTCTGGTCTGCCTGATGGTCTTGATGTATTCGCCCTACCGTTCCGCCATCTTCGCCATCATAGCTCTGATTATAGTGAGTTGGGTGAGAAAAGAGACCAGGATGGGGTTCAAGGCCGTGATCTCTACCCTATCCAAAGGGGCCAAGGGTTCAATGGAGATCGCCGCCACCTGCGCCGCCGCCGGAATCATCGTTGGCATTCTCTCTCAAACAGGATTGGGCCAGAAGTTCGCCATGATCATCTTTTCCTATTCCGGAGGCAACCTCCTACTGGCTCTTTTCTTCACCATGATCATCGCCATTGTCCTGGGCATGGGCATGCCGACCACGGCGGCTTACGCCATTTCCGCTTCGGTCTTGGCCCCGGCCTTGATCAGGGAATTCAATGTCGCTCCGATGGCCGCCCATTTTTTCATTTTTTATTTTGCCTGCCTTTCGGCTTTGACACCGCCGGTGGCCCTGGCTTCCTTTGCCGCGGCCGCCATCGCCTCGGCCCGACCCTGGGACGTGGGTTGGCAGGGCATGAGATTCGCCGTGGCGGGTTTTATCATTCCTTACATGGTGGTTTATGGTCCGGCCATGGTTTTGGTTGGCAGCCCCATGGATATAACCATGGCCGTCGTTACCGGACTATTGGGCACCTTGGCCTTGGCCGCGGCGGTCCAGGGATGGCTTCTGAAGAGGACCACCTGGCTGGAGAGGATAATTCTGCTGGGGGCGGCCTTAACCTTGATCAAGCCAGGTTGGATCACCGACTTGATCGGTCTGGGACTGTTGGCCGGTGTATCAGGCGTCCAGTATTACATCATCAAGAAAACCGGGGAATCCCTGAGCGAGTGAGATAACTGACTCAATCGGCGCTTGAAGGCCCGCGGGCCAATGCTGGACACGAGGGGGCTGGGTATTTCCTGTACCTGGCTACAGGATTATGGCGCCTCGAGAGTTCGGCCCCAGCTCTTGGCGGAACAAGGTGAAACCCATGAGCCCCCGGCTTGCGGTGGAGGCAGCCGATGATATATTACCAAATGAGGTGCGGGTATGGCGATTCATAGAATTGCTCTGATTCCGGGGGATGGGATCGGCCGGGAAGTGGTGCCGGAAGCCGTCCGGGTCCTTAAGGCCCTGGCGGCTCAAGGCGGCTTTGCCCTGGAATTCACCGAATTCCCTTTTTCGTGTAATCATTTCCTGGAACGCGGAGTCATGCTCACCCCAGGAGACCTGGAGAGCTTGCGCGATTTCGAGGCCCTCTTCTTGGGCGCCATGGGCGATCCCCGCGTCCCGGACCATGTTTCCTTGTGGGGTCTGCTGTTGCCTATCCGCCGCCGGTTCGACCAGTATGTGAATTTAAGACCAGTGCGCCTCTTGCCTGGAGTGAATTCACCTTTGGTCGGGCGAGGCCCCAAGGACATTGACTTCGTGATAGTGCGGGAAAACACGGAAGGAGAGTATTCGGACATCGGCGGCCGGCTGTACGAAGGCACCGACAGAGAATCGGTGGTTCAAACGACCGTTTTTACCCGTAAGGGTGTGGACCGGGTTATCCGTTTTGCCTATGAGCTGGCCGAGTCCAGACCCAAGAAGCATCTGACCTCGGCGACCAAATCCAACGGTATAAAATTCACCATGCCTTTTTGGGACGAACGTTTTCTGGCCATGGGACGGGCTTTCCCTGAAGTCAAGACGGACCAATTCCATATTGACATCCTCACCGCCCATTTCGTTCGACATCCGGACTGGTTCGACGTGGTGGTGGCCAGCAATCTTCTGGGTGACATATTGTCTGACCTCGGACCGGCCGTTGCTGGAGGCATCGGCCTGGCCCCCTCGGCCAACCTCAACCTGGAGCGCGATTTCCCCTCGATGTTCGAGCCCGTTCATGGGTCGGCGCCGGATATTGCCGGCCTAGGCCTGGCTAATCCCATCGGGGCTCTCTGGTCGGCGCAGATGATGCTTGATTTTCTAGGGGAGAACGAAGCCGCCCAGGTCTTGATGAAGGCCATCGAGTCCACCACCGCGGATGGTATTCTTACGCCTGACCTGGGTGGTAAATCCAAAACCACGGAATTCACGGATGCGGTCCTGGCCAGGTTGTAAGTTGGAGTTCTTTTAGAACCGGTATTACCAAGACTGGCTTTGGACCGAACAAGAGGTCTAAAAAACGGCCGGGTGGTCCTGTCCGGCACCGGACCCGAACTTATGTCCAACGCCTAGGTCAAGGAAGCTTATCCGGGCATCTGACTCCCGCCCCGAAACCCGGCCGTTTATCGCCCCTTGCCCGAGGGCGGAGACAATCCCAAACCTTCTGCAGGAGTCCAGCCCATGACCGGCGAGACCGATCCCAGGAAGATACTCTGCGCCCTGGATTTTTCCGAGCACACCGAACGGACCCTGGCCACGGCCATAGCCCTGGCCGAAAAATTCGGCGCCGCGCTGATCTTCCTGCACGTGCTCAGCCAGAAGGCCTTTGACGACCTGCGGGAATGGCAAGGCCCGGCCGAAGCCCTGCTGGGCGACGAGGCCGAACAGGCTTTCATCGGCTTAGGCGAGGAGCGGGCGGCCGGATTGAAGGAGTTCCTGAGCCGGGCCCGGGCGGACCTGGCGCCGCACCAGAGTATTATCACCCGGGGGCAGCCTCACGAGGAAATAATCAAAGCGGCCGAGAGCCAGGGCGTGGACCTGATCGTCATGGGCATTAAAGGCAGCGGACTAGGCCGGCAGCTTGGGTTCGGCAGCCAGGCGGAAAAGGTCTTCCATCGGGCCCATTGCAGCGTTCTGTTCGTCCGGTGATCGGACTCTTGCTTGAGTGAAGCGGTTTCAGGCCCAGGTTGGGTCAAGTTCGATCGAGATGGGCCAGGGCAGCTCTAAGCTCGTTGGCCGTGCCGGCGGGAGAAACGGCTAAAGCGGCTTCCAGGGCCTGAAGCGCGGCCTCGATCACGCCCGGGAGTGGTCGGGAACGCTTCTGTTGAGCCTGGAGGGTGGCCAGGTCCTGCCGCAGATCGGCCATGATGGTTGTCTCGAGTTCGAGATCGGGCAGGGCCGATTCGAGGCGATCCAGGAATACGGGGAGCGCGAGCGCCGGGGGAGCTTCTCGATCCGAGGGCTCACCGGACAGGCGGAGACCTTCCTCGGTCAGGGCCAGGGCTCCGGAAAGGCTTCTGATCTCCACCCAGCCTTCGGCCACCAGGATCATGGCCAAATCTTCGGTCCGGCGACGGTCCAGGCCCAACTCCTGGCCAATGATCCACATACCGGCCGTGCGCGTGAGGTCGCCGGCCGTGGCTTTGTGGACGGCGGCCAGCATCCGCCGCATCAGGTCGTCGCGTTCTCCCTGGTCTTCCATGACGTCTCCTCCGGTTCGATTGACCTATGATCCTAACACAAGCCGGGGTGGGATAGGTAGGGAAGAAGAATCCGGCGCGAGTTTCGAGACGGCCGCGTTCAAGACAGAGTCCAGGGGGGAATTTCATGCGCGATCTTAGGCTGGCCGTGGCCATGGTCCGGGCCGTGGTGGGGGACAAGGCCGGTAATTTAGAGAGAATCAGGCATTGGGCCGCCCAGGCCGCGGCTCGAGGCGCCGAGCTTGTACTGTTCCCCGAAGCCTGCCTGACCGGCTACACGGTCCGCGAGACGATGGCGCCCTGGGCCGAACCGGTCCCCGGACCGTTGATCCAGGAGGTGACCGCGGTGGCCGGGGACCTGGGACTGGTAATAGCGGCCGGCCTGGTGGAACGAAGCGATGATCAGGGATTGTACCTGACGCAAGCACTGGTCGGGCCGGAGGGCCTCCTGGGGTCGTACCGCAAAACCCATCTCGGTCCCACGGAAAAGACCCTGTTTTCCGCCGGCGAGGCCCTGGGCCTGTTCGATTGCCTGGGGAGCAGGTTCGGGCTGGAACTATGCTATGAAGGGCATTTCCCGGAAATGAGCCTGGCCTTGGCCTGGCGCGGGGCAGAGATCATCCTGGTTCCACATGCCTCGCCCCGCGAGGAGCCCGATCAGAAGCTGGACCGCTGGTTGAAGTACCTGCCGGCCCGGGCTTACGACAATACGGTCTTTTTGGCGGCCTGCAACCTGGTGGGCGATAACGGCGGCGGCTTGAGCTTCTCCGGCGCGGCCTTGATCATAGGACCTAAAGGCGACGTCCTGGCCCAGGCCTCAGGTCTGGAGGAAGGGTTGATAACGGCCGAACTCAAGGCCTCGGATCTGGCCGCGGTGAAAGAGGGCCGGATGGGCTTTTTCCTGCCCCAACGCCGGCCGGACCTCTACGATCTCTGAGGCTCCGACCGGCGTCGTCTGGGCTCATTCCACGTTTTCGGACAGGGCGGTAAAGAGCGAGTCCCGTTCCGAGACCGTGACTTCGGTGGGCTTTTCCTTTACTTGGTCGGATTCGAAGAACCAGGTCCGGTCGCCGCCCAGTCGTTTGGCTTGATATAAGGCCTGATCGGCCCGTTCGATCAGGTCCCGAGCTTCTTCCTGGTCATAGTGCTGATGGGTGGCCAGGCCGATGGAGCCGGTCACGCCGTACCGGGCCGTTCGAGGGTCTTCCGCGATCAGGCCGCGGATGCGTTCGGCCAGGGCCAGGGCCGCCGTGAGGCCGGTATCGGGCAGTATGACGGCGAATTCATCGCCGCCGTACCGGGCCGGCATGTCCACGGCCCGGATGCCGCGGCGAATGATGTCGGCCATGGCTTTAAGCAGTTCATCGCCTTGCTGGTGGCCATGGAGGTCGTTGACATGTTTGAAGCGGTCGAGGTCAATCATGATCAACGAACAAGGTTTCTCGGTCCGGTTGACCCGCTTCAACTCCACTTCCAGTCGTTCTTGAAAGTAACGGTGGTTATACAGTCCAGTCAGGCCGTCCGAAACCGACAACTCTTTTAACCGCTGGTTCTCCGACACCAGGGCCTTGAGACAACGCAGGGTTTCCAGGCTGTCCGGGGAAAGGGTCAGGGTCAGGTCAACTCTTTCCAAAAGGTCCTTGATCTGGTCCGCCCGCGGGTCTTGGAGGAGGAAAGCCAGACCTTGGGCCGTGTTGTCGTCGCCGCGGAGCAGGCCGGCCAGGGCCCCGGCTTTGACCAGTTCGTCGGCCAGCTTCTCCAGCCTCTGGATGTCCAGCGTTTCCTGCCTCGCTTCCATTTGACTCGGCCCTTACAGCGCGTCCAGGATGGCTTGGGGAATGCTCTTCAAAGGCACCACCCGGTCCACTCCCCCCATTTTTATGGCTTCCTTGGGCATGCCGAAGACCACGCAGGAGGCCTCGTCCTGGGCAATGGTTTTTGCGCCGGTCTGTTTCATTTTGTTGAGTCCTTCCGCGCCATCGGCGCCCATGCCGGTCATTATTACGCCCACGGCATTGGCTCCGGCGAACTGGGAGGTGGCGTTGAACAGAACGTCCACGGCGGGACGCTGATGATGGACCATCGGGCCGGTCTTGACCTGGACGTAGTATCGCGCGCCGCTGCGCTTCAGCAGCATGTGGTAATTTCCGGGAGCTATCAGGCAGGTGCCGGGCACCACGGAATCGTTGTCCTTGGCTTCCCGGACGTTGATCTTGCACAGGCCGTCCAGGCGTTCGGCAAAAGCCCGGGTGAAATTGGCCGGCATGTGCTGGACCACGACGATGCCGGGCGAATTGGGCGGCATGCGCGTCAGGACCTCCTTCAGAGCTTCCGTCCCGCCCGTGGAGGCGCCCATGGCCACCACCTTGTTGGTGGTCTGAGTCATGGCCCGACTGCTCAGGGTCGCCGATGGTCCAGGCTTTTCGGTGGGGTCTTTTTGCAGCGGTCTGGCTTTGGCGGCGGCCCTGATCTTATCGGCCAACTGGGCGCCCATTTCGCCCACGGAATAAGAACCGCCGGGTTTGGCGATAACCTCGATGGCGCCGGCCTCCAGGGCTTCCAAGGCCAGGGCGCTGCCCTTGGGGGTGAGCGAACTGACGATGATCACCGGCAGGGGGAAATGCTTCATCAATTTCCGGAGAAAAGTGATCCCATCCATCCTGGGCATTTCTACGTCCAGGGTCAAAACGTCGGGTTTGAGCTGTAAAATCTTATCTCTGGCCACATACGGGTCTGGCGCGGCGCCAACCACTTCTATATCCGGCTCCTTGGACAGTTCCTCGGTGAATATTTTCCTGACAATGGCTGAATCATCGACCACCAGAACCTTGACCACGGCCATCCTCCCCGTGAACAACTCTATTTTCTATAAATCGTCGGCTGGATGTATTTGAACAAGTTATTGAATCCGCCGAGGCTCTCGGAATGCCCGATAAATAGATATCCACCCTCGTTCAGGGCCTGGTGGAGCTTGGCCACCAGTTCAGCCTGCATCTTCTTGTCGAAGTAGATCATGACGTTGCGGCAGAAGATCAGATCGAAGGGCCGCCGGAAGGGGAAAGGCTGGATGAAGTTCAGACGTTTGAAGGCCACCAAGCGCCTGACGGTGTTCTTGACCCTGTACCAACCTGACCAGCGCCCTTGTCCCTTCTGGAAGTATTTCCTCAGTAGAAGCTGGGGAACATCGGTCATCCTGTTGGCCTGGTACACGGCCTGATGGGCCTCGGCCAGGACCTTGGTCGAAAGATCGGTCGCCAGTATCCTGACGTCGCCGGCGGCGAAATAGGGTGAATGCTCCAGAATCACAATGGCGATGGAATAAGGTTCTTCGCCCGTGGAGCATCCGGCGCTCCAGATGCGCAGCCGTCGGTCGTTCTTTTTGGCTCTGGCCTGGGCCAACTCCGGTAAAAATCTTTCGATCATGAAGGTGAAATGCTGTGATTCCCGGAAGAAGCTGGTCAGATTGGTGGAGATGGCGTCTAGAAGCAGAATCAGTTCCTCGCCCGAATCGTCCTCGATGACATATTGGTAATAATCGTCGAAGCCGGCGAATCCGCCCTCCCGGATGCGTTTGGCCAGGCGGGCCCGGACTAGTTCTTTCTTGCCGGAATGGAGATTGATGCCGGCCTTGGCGTGGACCAGTTCGGAGAAAGCCTGGAATTCCCGATCTGAGAGGTCTAGTCCGTAATCGAACACTCATCTATCCGCGGCCGACCATGGTCAGTTCTTCATCGGTTAAAACCCGATTAATATCCAGAATAATGATTACCCGGCCTTTGGTCTTGGCCATGCACATGATGTAGTCGGTCTTGAGGCTAGCGCCGAAATGCGGTGTGTCTTCGATGTCCTGACCGAGTATATTCATCACTTCATTGACCGTGTCCACGACTATGCCCATGAGCACGGTCCCGGTTTCGGATCCGATTTCCACGACGATGATGGTGGTGCGGTCGTTGTATTCCTTTTCCGGCAGGCCAAACTTCACCCTCAGGTCCACCACGGGGATGACCTTGCCCCGGAGATTTATCAGCCCCTTGACAAAGGGCGGAGTCTGGGGCACGTGGGTGATGTCCATTAAACCCATTATCTCCCGCACTTTGAGTATCTCCAAACCGTACTGTTCCTTGGCCAGTTCGAAGGTCAGGTATTTTCCTTCCCTGACCTCCGCGAGGGCGGGCGATTCGAACGTCGCGTCCGTCTCCTGGTCGGTCATTATCGATCCTCCCGGTGTATCCACGTTGCGCCGGTTGCGTCAGGCCGGTCCCATGCCCCAATCGCCATCCATGTCCCAATCCCCGCCGCCGGTTTCTTCTCGGCCGCTGATGGGGCCTCCTCCAGACATGCCATCGCTCAGGACGAACAATCCGGCCACGTCCAAAATCAGCCCCACCCGGCCATCTCCCAGGATACTGCCGCCGGCCAGGGCCTTTATGTGTTTGAGTCTTTCGCCCAGGCTCTTGATGACCACCTCTTGCTTGCCCAGGACCTCATCAACCAGAATGCACCGCTGCTCGCCTTCGTTCTCCACCACCACCACCAGAGCCTCGCTTGGGTCGGCCACGGCGCCGGCCGCGCCCAGGAGGTGACCCAGGCGCACAAGAGGCAACAGATTCCGGCGCACCTTGATCATTTCACCCTGGTTCTTGACCGTATAAAAGTCCGTCCGGTTGGGCCGGAAAGATTCCCGGATGGCCACGGTGGGTAGGATGTAACGGTTGTCACCCACCCGGATGATCATGCCGTCAATTATAGCCAGGGTCAGCGGCAGTCGGATGGTAATGGTGCTGCCTTGGCCGAGACGCGAGCTGATTTCCACCTTGCCACGCAGTTTTTCTATGGTCTTCTTGACCACGTCCATGCCTACGCCCCGGCCCGAGACATCGGTTACCTTGTCCGCCGTGGAGAAACCCGGTTGGAAGATCAGGTTGTATATGGACGCCTCGGAAATACTATCATCCGGCGAAACCAGGCCTTTCTCGACAGCCTTGGCCAGTATTTTATCCCGGTTGAGACCCTGGCCGTCGTCCATGATCTGGATGACCACGTTGCCGCCTTGATGAAAAGCCTTGAGGTGTATGCGGCCCACGGGAGGCTTGCCCTTCTTCTCTCTATGTTCCGGCAATTCGATACCGTGGTCCACCGAGTTTCGGACCATGTGCACCAGGGGATCGGAAATGGCCTCGACCATGTTCCGGTCAATCTCCGTATCCTCGCCCGACAGGTCCAGTTCCACCAGCTTGCCGGACTTACGGGATAAGTCCCGCACCAGACGAATCATCTTCTGAAAGGTCTGGCGGACCTCGACCATGCGCATGGACATGGCCGTGCGCTGCAGATCCGAGGTTATTCTGGACATGTGCCCCAAGTCCCGAATCAGCTTCTGGTCCTTGAGAGCGAATATCTTATCGTTGGAACTAATCAGGGACTGGGCGATCACCAGTTCTCCCACCAGGTCCACTACGGAGTCCAGTTTAAGCGTATCCACTTTAACCGTCTGGCTGACCGCCGCGCCGGTTTGATCCGGCGGCCTCTTCTGCTCCCTCAGGGCGGCGGCCACATCCCGAGCCTCGGCCTGTTTCTCCCTGATTAGCAGTTCGCCCAGTTTTTGTTCTCGAAGGTTTTCCTGCTCCTGGATGACTTGAGATATAATCCGAGGGTCGGTCTTGCCGGTTTCGATCAGTATCTCCCCCAGTTTCTTGTCCTGCCGTTCGAGCTGAAGCCGCAGGGCTTCCTCCAGGTCTGGGGGCGAGAGCGCTCCTCTTTCCACTACCATTTCGCCTAGACGGCGCAGCCGGGACACTTGCTGGGCCTGGAGGAGTCTTTCCAGTTCCTCCTCGGTGATCAATCCCTGCTCAATCAATATTTGGCCGAGTTTGAGGCCGCTGTAAGGCGAGACAGCGGGTACGGGCTCTTCCAGCGGTACGGCTTGCCGCACCGTCTTGATCCGTTCGATGAAGGCCGGCAGCCGGTAGTCGGCGGTCACGGCTTGATCCTTTTCGGCCGAAAACTTGAGATCGGTGATCATCTTCTTGAGCAGGTCCACCGCGTCCAGGATCAGGTCTATCAAGGCCGGCGTTACTTTAAGTCGTTCATTGCGGGCGTCGTCCAGCAGGTTTTCCACGTCGTGGGTTAGAATATGGACTTCCTTGAGGTTGAGGAAGCCGGAGACGCCTTTGATGGTGTGGAAAGGCCGGAAGACGGCGTTGATGATTTCCACGTTTTCCGGTTCTTGTTCGAGGGAGACAAGATTGACCTCGATGGATTCTATGTGCTCCAGGGATTCACTGATGAACCCGAAAAAGAGATCCTGGTCCTGACTGGCTTCATAAGCCACCTCGACCGGTGGTTCGGTCTTCTTTTCCCGTGACGCGGCCTCATCCGTCTCGGCCTGGGCCTGAGGCCGGGTTTCCTCCGTGGCCGGGGCCGGTGTCTGGGCCTGGGCTGGCCCCGCCGGAGGCGTAAGTTCAATATTGACCGAGGACTTCAAACCGGCCAGAAATTTGGAAAGGTCTCCCCCATAGACCGCGCCGGCGCTCAGGCTCCGTTCGATCTCTTGCAGCAGGCCCACGCCCTGATTGACCACTTCGGCGGCCTGGTTTTTATCCTTGGTCTTTTCGAGGATTATGGCCTCGATGGTTTTCCGAACCCCGGACAGGACCAGATCGGCTTCAGCGCTGCCGAGGGGAGAAAAGGCTTCGGCCAGTTTCTCCGCTTTTTCCAGGATTTCGCCCAAAGAGATCAGGTTCTCCGGGTCGAGCATGACCAGAGCCAGGCTAAGTTCGTCCAGCCGGCGGCGCAGTGGGGATTCTTCCGAAGGCATGCCGTCACCTCAACGGTTGAGGACCATGGAACTCCGCCAGCGCTGGACTCTGTCGCGGGCCTGGTTCAAGGCCTTGACCAGCACATCCATGTCGGTGAAAGGCTTGACGAAGTAGTCCACGGCTCCTGACCCTAGGCAGTCCACCACGTTGGCCATGGATGAATAGCCGGTCATCATGATGACATTGGCCAAGGGATTTATTCTTTTGATCTCCCGTAACAACTCGACGCCGCTCAAGCCGGGCATCTTGATGTCCGTCAACACTAAGGCGAACAAATCCCTTTTCATAAGATCGAGGGCTTCGTAAGGGCTGGTGCATAAAATGACTTCATAGGCTTCCAACTCCAGGTTTCGACGGAGCATCTGCAGGATTTCCTCTTCGTCGTCCACGATTAGAATCTTCATGACAGGCTCCTGGTTTCGAAAGTGTTTAATCCGATGTTGAATCTGGCGCCCTGGTTTTCCCGGCTGGTAAAAAACACCCTGCCGCCGCAACCGTTTACCAGCGCGTATACCTTGGACAGGCCCAGACCGGGCCGGCCGATTCTGGGGTCGGTGGTGAAGAAGGGAGTGAAAATTTTATCCTGGTGTTCCGGCAGGATGCCCGGACCGTTGTCCGCCACCACCAGAAAGACCTCCTGGGAGGAAGTCTGGCTGGTGGTGATTTCGATCTCCGGTACCGGCCGGCCGGAGACGGCCATGGCGCCGTTTTTAAGCAGTTCGACCACGACCTCGACCAGGCTCTCCGGCGTACCGCGGACCAGGGGCAGGTTTCCGGCCAGGTTGAGTTTGACCTGGATGCCGGACGAAGCCAGGTCAACGATCTTGAGGGCCTCAGTCACGCAGCGGTTCAGATCAATGGTCTGTCCGGTGCCAGGTTGCATTCCGGCCAACACGGCCGTGTTAGCCACTATGGACTTGATGCGGTCGGTGGCGCCCAGCATGGCCTCCAGCGTCTGGGGGACTTCGCGCATGATGTAGTCTAAATTGGACGGACAAGTCACGCCGGCCTTGGCCGCCGACCTCAGGAATGGCTCCAGCACGGTCCAGAATTTCCTCATGATCTGGATATTACCCCGGAGGACGGCGTTAGGGTTGTTGATCTCATGGGCCACGCCGGCGACAATGATCCCCAACTCCGCCATTTTCCTGGCCTGGATCAGGCGCTCCTCCTGCTCCTTGAGCCGCCGGGTCATCTCCCGCCTCCGTTCCACGGCCTTGACCGATAACTCCATTTCTTCCAGGTTGACCGGCTTAAGCAGATAGTTGACGGCGCCGCTGCGCAGGGCTTCCAAGGATGTATCCATATCACCGTAACCGGTGACCATGATCACGTCCGTCTCCGCTTTTTCCTGTTTGATCGCCCTCAAGAGTTCGAGACCGTCCATCCTGGGCATCCGGATGTCGGTTACGACGATATCAAAGGGGCTCTGGCGAAAGACCTTGAGGGCCTCTTCGCCGTCGTCCGCTACTTCAACGTCGTGACCCATGCTTCTAAGTTGAAGACGGAGCGGTTCCCGCATCGGCCTGGAATCGTCAACCAGCAGAATCCTCATGTGACCAGTTCCCTCAAACTCATGACCGCATCAAGGTGGAATGATCGCCGCAACGATCCGCTTGTTCCTGGTCGCAAGCCGACCCGAGTCGGCCTCAACTATGTTGCCGACAAGGCCATATTCAGTCAGGATCGGTGAAACCAGTAAGGAAATCATGTTCTGGATCGTTAGTTTCCCGATCATTTTTATTTATAAAACATCCCCAGGGGAAATGCAATTGAACCCTTAAAATAACCGTTCCTATCACGATAGGCCTTCCATTCGGGTTGAATACCGGCTCCACTACCGCTATTATATGGACGACATGGTACAGGACAATGGACAGATCCTACGGCCGGCGGATGAAAATGACGCCGCGACCGACTCGGCGGCTCAGTTGGAGACGTATAAAAAGACCCTGACCGAAATCTATGCGTTATACGACAAGAAAATCGAAGAACTTTCCCTGATCCGCCGCATCGGTGATTCCATTCGGACCCCCCTGGACCTGGAAACCTTGTGCGTGAATATAATAGAAACCGTGGTCCGGGAAATCTCCGTGGACTACCTGGCCTTGCTCCTGGTGGACCTCGATCAGTGTAGTCTGGTATTGCGGGTCTCCTATGACGCCGGTCAGGACGAAACCCGCTTTTATCCTGGAGAAACGTCCCGGAATTGGCCTTTGAAGGAGGGCCTGTTAGGCCGGGCGGCCCAGAGAGGAGAGCCGGTGATTCTGGCCGGAGCCAGTCCTGATCCGGATTTTCTGGACATGGATGGAGGCCGGGCTGTTTCCTTGCTTTTGCTGCCCCTGATGGCCAGACACCAGACGGTCGGCCTGTTCCGTCTCAGCCGCTCGGAAACTCAGCCTTTCGGGCCCGACGAGGCCAGGATTCTGGCCATTCTGGCCGATCAGGCGGCCATCGCCCTGGCCAACGTCCAACTGGTCGACGAACTGACTGAGACCAATGTCAGGTTGAGGGAATCGGAACGACAGGCTCACCAGACCAGCCTTTACCTGGAAAGCCTGCTCGAAGCGGCCAACGATGTGATCTTCACCCTGGACGAACAAGGTATGATCACCTACGTCAACCGGAAGGCTGGCGAGTGGGGGTACGCCAAGGAGGACCTGATCGGCCGGCCCTTTGAAGCCCTGATGATGGATTCCGAACGGTCGGCCAGGCTGATAGGCCGGCTGGCCAAACAGGCCGGCGAGGTGCTGGAGGTGGGGCTCAGGACCGCGGCCGGCGAGCCCCGGGACGTGCTTCTATCCACTTCTCACATTTCCAAGGAAGACGGTCCGGGCCAGGGCGCAGCCGCTTACCTGTTGCTGGCCCGGGACATCACCCAAAGGAAACAGCTCGAGAAGCAGCTTTTTCACTCCGAGAAATTGGCCAGCATAGGCATTCTGGCCGCGGGCGTGGCCCACGAGATCGGCAACCCACTTTCGGCCATCTCCGGATACACCCAGATATTACAGAGCGGAGCTTCACCCGAAGAAACGCTTGAATACCTCGAGGCCATCGAGGATCAGACTAGGCGGATCGGCCGCATCATCGAGGACCTACTCAACTTTTCCCGGCCGTCGGCCGGTCTCCGTTCGGAGATACAACTCTCCGAAGCCCTGCCCCAGGTCATGTCCATGCTTTCCTCCCAGAGGGCCTTCAAGAAGATGACCGTCGAGTACGACCTGGCCGCGGACGTACCGCCGGTCAGCCTGGACCGGGACAACCTGGCCCAAATCATAATCAACATCGCCCTGAACGCGGCCCAGGCCATGCCCGAGGGCGGCCGGCTGACCATATCCCTGGACCGCCAGGACGACCTGGTCAGAATAAGGCTGGCCGATACCGGCCCAGGCATCCCGCCGGAAATACAGAGCCGCATCTTCGATCCCTTTTTCACTACCAAGCCGGCCGGACAAGGCACGGGCCTGGGACTGGCCATCTGCCACCGGATCGTGGAAAGCTACCGAGGTTCGATCAGCGTTAATAGCCGGCCCGGTCTGGGCACGACCTTCACCGTGCTTCTGCCGGCCGCCGGCGCCTGAAGGACAAGATCATGGCCCCTCATCCCCGCGTACTCATCGTTGATGATGAAGCCCATATCCGGAAGATACTGACCATCATGCTCACCAAGAAAGGGTACGAGACCCAAGCCGCGGGCAGTGGTCAGGAAGCCTTGGGCCTGATCCGGCAGGCGGCTTTTGACGCGGTCATAACCGATTTACGTATGCCCGGCCTCGACGGTCTGGACCTGCTGAGGGAAATTAAGACCCAAGACCCTGAGCTAGTGGTCATCGTCATCACCGCCTTCGCCACGGTCGAAACGGCCATTGCCGCCATGAAACAAGGCGCCTATGATTATATCTCCAAGCCCTTCAAGGAGGACGAAATCCTTATCGTCTTGGACAAGGCCCTCGAACGCCAGCGTATATTGGCCGAAAACAGGCAACTTAGGGCTCAGATACGGGAAAAATACGATTTCTCGAATTTCATCGGCCGCAGCCGGCCCATGCAGCGGGTCCTGGAAATCATAGCCAAAGTGGCCGAAACCAAAGCCACGGTCCTGATCACCGGCGAGAGCGGCACCGGCAAGGAGCTGGCCGCCCGCGCCATCCATCAGGCCGGCCCCCGCCGGGACAAGCCCTTCGTGCCTATCAATTGTGGCGCTGTTCCGGCCAACCTCCTGGAAAGCGAATTCTTCGGCTACGTTAAAGGCGCCTTTTCCGGAGCCGACCGCCCCAAGAAAGGCCTCTTTGCCGAAGCCGACGGCGGCACGCTCTTTCTGGACGAGGTTAGTGAACTGCCCCTGGAGATGCAGGTCAAAATCCTGCGGGCCATTCAGGAAGAAGAAATCCGCCGTCTGGGAGAGGCCACCGCCCTTAAAGTGGACTTGAGAATAGTGGCCGCCACCAATAAGGACCTGCCGGAAGAAGTTAAAGCCAGCCGTTTTCGCGAGGACCTATTTTACCGGCTCAACGTCATCACCCTTTATATGCCGCCTCTCAGGGAAAGGCCCGAAGACATACCACTCCTGGCCCATCACTTCCTGAATCAGGTAGTGCGCGAGCACAAGCTGGAACCTAAAAAACTCTCTCCCGAAGCCGTGAGGGTCCTGGCCGCGCAACCCTGGCCGGGCAACGTACGCGCCTTGCGTAACGCCATCGAACAGTCGGCGGTCATGTCCGACGGCTCCCTGATAAGCGTCTCGGACCTTCCGGTCGGTCCGGCCCCCATCTCCAAAGACCGGTCAGGATTGTCGGTCTCGGTCCCCGAAGACTGGACCGACCTGAAAAGCGCCCTTAAATCAGTGATAGAACAGACGGAAAAGATCATCATTCAACGCACCTTGGAGAAATCGGACCGGAATCGGACCAGGGCCGCTCAAATACTGGGGTTAAGCCGGCGGGCTTTGATCACCAAAGTTCAGGCCTACGGCTTGGAATAATACTCCGGGTACTCCACCCACCATCGCGGATGTGCAGGTGCCTGCACATTTAAATGTGAATCAGAAGTAACAGCAGTCCGTTTTCAGCGCCGGATCATACTGTCTAATTTTTGTTAAACAAATACCATATATTGCTTAGATGAACCTTGGCCGGACCTCGAAACGGTCTGAAGTTGGGCTCTATCTTTTCCTCACCTTCTCTCAGCCCGAGCCTTAGAAAAACATCAAGTGAAACTTGATGATGTGAAACGGGCTTCACGCTTCTAGGCGAAAATATGGCGGTATTTAATATAACATAACGAATAAATTGATTAAATATCATTTGATCTGCTTTGGCCCGACTCTTGCCCTATAGCAGATCGAGAAGTTCGACCGGGAGGGTGAGGAGATGGCCAACCACTATGATACGCTCAATCTTACGCCCCAGGCCACTGAAGGCGAGATCAAGGCTTCGTACCGGCGTTTGGCCAAGCAATTCCATCCCGACGCGGCTGGCCCAGGCGGCGATCCGGACAGGTTTAGAAAAGTTTATGAAGCCTACAAAGCCCTCATCCAGGAACTGGATCATTTGAGCGACCAGGTCGATCATAAACAAGATAAACGCGGCCGGGAGTGGCGGTTCGAAGGCGTCCGGGAAAACGGCCTGGACGTGATTTATCACCTGGGGCTGAGTCCGGCGGTGGCTCGAAACGGACTAAAGCTGGTTCTGCCTTACAAAGCCCAGGAGGCCTGTCCGCGTTGCCTGGGCGAGGGGCACACGCTGGCCCCTATTTTCGGCGGGCCGCATTTGAGAAGGATGCCCTGCCCCAAGTGTCAGGGTCGCGGTATTCTTGTTTACGATTCCATGATGAACATCGAGTTGAAGCCCGAGGCGACGAAACAAGGCCGGGTGGTGCTCAAGAACCTGGGCCAATACCAACCTCTCCAGGGCCGAAGGGGCGACCTTATCCTGGAGATAAGAGTGGACGGTGGCGGAAGTGGCTTGGGCGGACTTTGGGCTTCCTGACTCAGCGGGAGGCAATCGGCGAGTTGTTCTGGCTCAGACTTTCGATCAGCGTCTCCGCCAGGGCCAGGGCTTGTCCACGGTCCGTCACCCGGCCCAGGGCTTGTTCTTCGAGAATGGCTTCCAATATCCTTCCGAGCAAAGGTGAAGGCTTGAGGTTGAAGGCGGCCATGAGGTCGCGGCCGCCGAGCAACCGTGGCTGGGTCGCCAGAGCCAGCTTCTGTTTCCTTATTTCGCCTAATATCTCCAGGATGAAGGTCTGAAAAGCAGGCAGGCCGCCTCGGTCTACCTGATCCGGTCCGGCCGTGGCCGCGGCGTCGGCCAGGGCATGCAAGACCAGTCCCCAGAGGTGGTCCCCCAGATCGCGTCCGAGTCTGTACAGGGCTCGGGTTGTCAGCCGGCCGCTCAAGCGGGTCTCCCATAAATGAAAGGGCCGCAAATGATTCTTTACCAGCAGCCTCACCAAGTCCGTTTCCTCCCCGGACAACTTCAGCTTGCCGGCCAGGTCCGCGGCCGTTTTCTCGCCGATCTTTTCATGGCCGAAAAAATGGACTCCGGTCGCGTCCTCGCTCCTGGCCGCTGGTTTGCCCAGATCATGAAACAGGACGGTCAGTTTGAGCAGGGCCGGCCGGAATGAGTTGGCCAGGTAAGCCTTTATTTCCGGAACATGCCCGGGACAAGCCAAGTTGGGATCGGCCAGAAATTCTTCCAGTCGGGCCAGGGCCAGAAGGGTGTGGTCCAGAACGTCCAGGTGGTGGAAGCCGCCTTGCCGGCAGTCCCGGAGAGGCGTGGTTTCAGGGATCAAGGCCTCCCATAGGCCGGTTTCCAGCATGGCCAGGATCACCGGCCGGCAATTGGGAGCGGACAGGAGCAACAGGAGTTCTTCCCTCAGTCGCTCGCCGGCCGAACGGTTGATCATGGAGGCTCGCCGGCGCACTAGTGTCAGGCTTTCCGGATCGGGTTTGAAGTTCAAGGCCGCACTGAAGCGAAACAGGCGGAGCAGCCGCAGGGGGTCGTCCAACACGGCCTGTTCCGAGACAAAGCGGACGATTCCTTCTTCCAGGTCCCGGCGGCCTCGACCGCAGTCAATTATGCCGGACCGGTCAAGACTTTTCAGGTCAAGGGCCAGGGCATTGATGGTCAGGTCCCTCCGGGCCAGGTCAGCTTCAATGGCGCCGTCCAAGGGGCCGAGGTCCAGGGTCAAGTCCGGCAGAACGAAGCGATACACTATCTGGGGCCATCGGCCCAAGGTTACGGCCTTGACTCCCAACCAGCCGGCCGCTCGTTCGGCCAGTTCGCTGGTCAAACCGGCCACGGCCAAGTCCAGGTCCCGCGCGGGCCGGCCGAGGATCAGGTCCCGGACCGCGCCGCCCACCAGAAAAACCCGATCGGGGCTAAGGGCCAGGACGGCGGCCAGAGCCGGATGTCCGGCCAGGCCGGCCAGCCTTTGCTCCAGATTGGCTTTCATTTCCACCGGCCCGCCTTCAGTCCAGAGACCAGGGCCATAACTTGGCCAGGGCGATCAAAGACGGCCGAAGCTGTTCCTCGTAATGGGGTTCCATGGTCACCAGTGGTTGAAGATTTTGCGAATTCAGCCAAGCGAACAAGGCTTGGAAGTCAATCCGGCCCCGGCCGATGGCCAGGTGTTCGTCATATCGGCCGTGGTTGTCGTGCAGGTGTAGGGCGGCCAGGCGGACCCTTAGAGCCTCAAGCCAAGCCATGATCGAAGCCCGGCCAAAGACCGTGGCGTGGCCCACGTCCAGGCAGAAGCCCACGCCTTCCGGCGCCAGGGCTTCCAGCAGACGCGCTAGTTCCTCCGGACCGTTTTCATAGACGTTTTCCAGGACCAGCCCGAAGCCCAGTTCCCTGGCCCGGCGGCTCAAGGGCCGCCAGGTTTCCAGACTCGTTTCCAGCCAACGGTCCGGGGAATCCCCGTACCGGGTTTCGTCATAATTGGCGTGATAGACCACGTGCAGCGGGTGGAAAAGGGCCGCCGTTTCCAGGGATTGGTCCATTCGGCGGCGGGTGGCTTCAAGTATAAGCCGGTCGGCGGCGCCCGGGGCCAGGTCCATGAACGGTCCGTGAACCGTGGGTTTCAGCCCGGCCTGGTCCAGTTTCCGGGCCAGGGTTTCCATTTCCGCTCTCGACAGGGTATCCAAAGCCTTTCCGTCCAGACCCACCTCGGGGTGCACCCGCCAGGCCACGATTTTTTCCAGGAGTCCATCCTTCAGCCTGGTGGCGGGAGCGTTGACCTTCACCCTAGCCAGGACGGCTCTTTCATTTGATGGCAGCTCGTCGGGGTCAATCATCCTATCTCCTTCGGCCCGGCCGGGGCATTGACATGGTCTCGGTTGTTGGCCTATCCTGAAAATCGAGGCATTTCTCTTGTCAAGGCGGCCTGATGAATAGAAGAATCCTGGCGCCCTTATGTTCGGCCTTTGTCTTACCCGGCCTCGGACAGATAGTCAACCGCCAAATAGGCAAAGGCGTGATCATGATAATGGCCGTGAGCCTTATATTTCTGGCCGTGGTGCTCAAGGTGTTTATGGACCTGTCCGCGGTCATGGGACAACTGATGGGACCGGACCTGACCCTGAGCGACGATAAGCTGCCCCTTTTCCTGGCCGGGTTGCGGGCCCGGAACCTGACGCCCTTGTTCATTCTGTTGATTCTCGGCTTCGCCTTGTGGGCATACAGCGTCATTGACGCCTATGTCTACAGTCGGAAAGAGGAGGCCAAGATCGACGGAGACCGGCAATGAGACAGGTGTTACTCGATGAACTCACTCGGACCGACGTGGCCAGGCTCAAGGATTTTCTTGCCCGTAACGCCGCGGCGTCAGGGATGGAAGGGCTTTACTGGGTGGACTTGACGCCGGAACTGCTGGACCCTCGGCAGGTTCGAGAAACCGCGGATCAGCCTTTCTGTTTTGCCGTGGAAGTGGGCGACGACTGGGCCAAGTTCGAATTTCTCATTAGAAGCCGTCATAACTTGCGCAGCCCGGGCACCCGGTACGCCAACCAGGCTCAACTCATATACATACTGGATTATTCCAACCGGGTGATAGAAGAGCTGGGTTTGAGGACTTAAGAATAAGCATCGATATTTCGTTCCCCTGTAATTTTAATTCCGGGGACACAATACTAAATTATGGTCAATGAGCATTTTACGGGCCAATGCCCCAGCATGGTTAAAATATCCCCAAGTTCAGCTCAGGACGCGCCGACCCGCTGGGACCGCGGGTTCTATCCGGAATCCAGGAATGATCCTATTCCGTTTGGTCCGGCCAAGGAGACCGGGCCCTAAGGGGATTAATTAAATATTGTGTCTCCAGAACATGTCCCCAGAACAAGAACAACACATATATCTCAGACCAGCAATCTGATCTGGGGCGCGCCTTTGTCGAGTTTCTCTCCGACCGAGGTCCCGCACCCGGCGCAGAGGTATTCATATTTGTCGCCGTCAGGTAAAACAAGCAGGAGCCGACTCCGGACCGGCATGGCCCGCCGGCAATTCGGGCAATACAGTTGGGTCGCCTCCAGACCCTTGAATTGAGCCTGGCCCGGACGTCCGGGCCGCCGCGGATCGTTCAAGTTCATCTTTCCCGTCTCCTGTTCGTTAAGACCCGATATTAATACCGCCTCGGGTCATGGACCGGCTTGACGCCTGGCAACTACACCGCCGCCTGGAACTCTCCGCCATCATAAAAGGCGCTTTGGCCGTGGTCCAGGTCCAGCCAGCGTTCCGCCAGACCTTCGGCCGACAACCAAGTTTTCAAATCCCGAGGAGGAAAATGCACCGGCTCGTCGCCCAGGCGGAAAGTCCCCCAGTGCGCGATCATCAGGCGCCGGGCCCTGATCTGGCGAAAGGCTTGCACGACCTCGGCCGGATTCATATGACTCTGGGCCATGAGCCAACGCGGTTCGTACGCACCCAGATTGAAAACGGCCAAGTCTATATCGAATTCCCGCCCGATTTCCTCGAAACCGGGAAAAAAGGCCGTGTCTCCGGAAACATAGATGGTCGGTCCCGTGGCGGTCTGGAGGAGATAAGAGCCCCAGAGGGAATCGTTGGGACCGGTGATCGGATTGCGCATGGTCCAATGGTCGCACGGCAGCAGGGTGATCTTGAGTCCATCGCGTTCAAGGACGTCAAACCAGTCCAGTTTTGTCCGCTTGGCGGCCAGCCCCTCCAGGGCCTGGTTGTACCCCAGCGGGCTGACCACGTGCAGGCCCGGCCCCAGGGTTGAGAGAGAAGGCCGGTCCAGGTGATCGTAATGACCATGGGTGATCAGAATCAGGTCCGGCCTGGGCAGGGCCGAAGGCTGGAATTCAAGGGGGCTGAAGTCCTTGAGATTGAACAGACCGTCCAGGATCGGGTCAATCAGTATATGGAGGCCTTTGTCTTTGATCAGGATCGAGGCGTGCTTCAGGTAGGTCACCGACAAGCCTTTCCAGGCTTTGAGAAAGTTGAAGTCCACGGACACGGGTCTGACCTTCTCCTGGGGGTAGTAGTCCTTGAAATGGTTGCGATCGAAAAGCTTCCAGTAAAGGACCCGCGGCATGTTGCCATAGTCGGCTTCGGTAAAGGGATTGATGAATCGGTCCGGGCCATGATGCAGCTTGAGCCGGGCCGTTTCGCGCAGGGAAAGACCCTGGGCCCGGCGGCGGGCCTCCAGCGTCAGTTCGCTTCTCCGGGCCTGGCAACCCGGCGCCAGTCCGCTCCAGGTCGTTCCAGCCGCCAAGCCGGCCAAGCCAAGCCCCAGGAGCCTCTTGATCATGGTTCTGCGCCTCATGTCAATGATTGTTCAGACCTTGTTTTACCCCCGTCAGCCCTCACCGGCGTCGCAATCGGGCTGGAGGTACCGGCGCCTCCACCGGATAGATGGGGTTGGCCAGGGTCCACCAACCTTCCTGCCGGTCGGCGGCCAGCTCGATCCGGGTCACATATTTGATGCTTTTGTAAGCCAGGTCAAAGGGTGATATGACCCGCAGAGGCGCACCATGGTCAAAGGGCAGCGGCTTACCGTCCAGATCCAGGGCCAGGAGAGCCTGCTTTTCCGGATTCAGCAGTTGGCTGATCGGGAACGATTCGACATAATGACTCTGGCCTTCAGGCGCACCCCGAGTCTCACCCAGGGAATGAAACACGACGAACCGAGCCCCTGGTGTTGGTTTGACCTTCTTTAATATTTCTTCGAACCGGATTCCGCCCCAACGCAAGTCGGCTACTGACCAGCCTTCCACGCAGTGAAAATCCGAAACCTGTTCCACCTGGGGCAGGGCTCTCAATTCATTATAGGACCACCTGACCGGTGCTTCCACCAGGCCATCCACAACTAGATGATAAATCTCTTCCCCGCCCGAGCGGTAACGTATCCTGCCCGAGGTCGGATCAAATGTCCAGCCTTCCTTTTCCACGGTGCGCACCGGAAAATGTTCCTTGAAAAAAGACCAGCCGGCGCGGGGCAGGCTCAAGAAAAATCCCAGTGCTCCCAGACCCCTCAATAGGAGCCGCCGACTAAAGCCTTGAATATTTCTTATATTTTCAGACATGACCTTATCCTCCTCGCCGCTCGCGTCTCCGGCGCCGCCTGGGGGGCCAAAACTTGATATCGCGCCGGCCCGGAACGGCCCGTTCATATATTCCAATTATAAGCATGATCCGGAGCCGGACAAGAAGGTGGGCTTTCATCTCTCCGATTCCGGCAACCGGTTGGCTATCGGCTGGATCATCGTTTCGGTGTGTGTAACTTTTTCCCGTCCGCGGTCTCTCCAAAAGCAATAGTCCGGATTGTTACCGAGGAGTCTGAAACATGGAGATCAATAGAAGGAGCTTTCTCACCGGCGCTATGGCCGCGGCGGGCGCGGCCGCGGCCTCGGGCCTGACCCTGCCTCAGGCGGTCCAGGCCTCCTCCGGCCGGGAACTGGCCACCATGCTGGACCTGTCCAAGTGCATCGGTTGCGAGAGTTGCGTCGAGGCCTGCCGGGAAGTGAATAAGAAATACATGCGCGATCCGATCAAGCCCATACCCAGGATGTTTCCGGAGCGGGTCAAGATCGAGGACTGGTCCGAAAAAAAGAACGTGACCGATCGCCTGACCCCGTACAACTGGCTGTACGTGGAAAACCTGGAAGTCAAGAAAGACGGTGAGGATTTGACCGTGAATATTCCCCGGAGGTGCATGCACTGCCAGAACCCGCCCTGCGCCAATCTCTGTCCCTGGGGCGCGGCCAATAAACAGGACAACGGCCTGACCGTCATCGATCCGGATATATGTTTGGGCGGGGCCAAATGCCAACAGGTCTGTCCCTGGAACATCCCGCAGCGCCAGAGCGGCGTGGGTCTTTATCTTAGTATCGCGCCGGCGTACGCCGGCAATGGGGTCATGTTCAAGTGCCACCGCTGTCATGAACGTCTGGACAAGGGAGAGCTTCCGGCTTGCGTTGAAGTCTGTCCGGAAAAAGTCCAGACCATCGGCCCGCGCGAACGGATAATCGCCCAGGCCCACGCTCGGGCTAAGGAGATCGGCGGTTATATCTACGGTGAACATGAGAACGGAGGGACCAACACGATTTACGTTTCTCCCGTGCCCTTCGAACAGTTGAACCAGGCCCTGCGGGCCAAGATAGGCCGGATCGTCGAGGCCGAGGTTAAAGGGGCGGTCAAGGCCAAAGGCTTGCCGTCCGCGCCCGAGGAGTTGAAGAAGGCGATAGCCAAGCGCGAGCGGGATGGCCGGCCTCACTTCAAGCCCGTGGGGAACAGCATGGCCCAGGCCGAGAATCTGACCCTGGCCCTAGTGGTCGCGCCCATAGCCGGCGTAGCCGCGGCCTTACACAAGGCTCGTAAAATGATTTCTCGTCTGAGTCCGGGGAGCGAAGACCGGAAGGAGGACAACGGGAATGTCTGATCAATCCAGAACCGCGGTCATGGGCCGGAGCTTGAAAGGGTTGTATTATTTGACCTTGACCGCCCTGATCTTCAGCGGCTTCGGCCAGATGCCGATCTTCAAGAGGTATTACCTGGCCGACGTGCCGGGACTGGCCTGGACCGCCGATTTTTATGTGACCCTGGTCATCCATTACCTGGCCGCGGCGGTCTTTCTCGGCTTGACCTTTTATTATTTGCTCTATAGTTGGAGGGTTAGCCGCCCGTGGCCGCCTGAGGGCGCCTGGAGCTGGATCAAGGGCCTTTCATTTCTGGCCTTGATCGCCACCGGGGCCATTCTGGCGATGAGGAACCTGCCCTGGCTCGTCTTTCCGAAAGGACTGGTTATAATTTCCGCCCTGACGCACGTTTCCGCGACCATGCTTTTCTTGCTGGGGGCCGTGGTTTTCTTGTTCCTGCGCCCCCGCGCCGGTCGGGTCGGTTGAAGACCCGGCCGGAGGGAATATCCTCTCCGGGGCCCTTTTCCAGCGGCGGTGTCCCCATAACCATTGTTCGGGGTGGGCCAGAATATAGTCTTCGATAAAGCCAGTCATTTTCTGCATGTCCTCGACCACGGCGGTTTCCTTGTTTTCGGTCCGACTCAGTTCCACTTCCGGATGGAAGACGATGGCATGGCCGCCGCGGTCTTCGCGGTGGATGAAAACGGGCAGCACCGGCGCGCCCGTTTTACGGGCGATCAGGGCGGGCAGTTTGGTGGTCATGGCCGGCCGGCCCAGGAAGTCGACCGCGCAGCCTTCCTTGACCAGGACGGCTTGGTCAATGAGGATGCCGATCATGCCGCCGTGTTTCAATTCGGTGAGTATGCGCCGGACCGCGCCTTGCTTGTAAATGATGTTGTTGCCGCCGGCGGCCCTGATCTTATCCACTATTCGTTCCAAAAAGGGGTTGTTCTGGGCCCGGGCCACCACCGAGTATCGAGTCGAGTACCGGCGGGCCATGGCCAAGCCCAGCAGTTCCCAGTTGCCGCAGTGGCCGGTGATCATGATCAGGCCTCGCTTTCCGGCCCTGGCCTTGAGGTAATGCTCCTCGCCCTCGACCCTGACCACGTCGCAGGCGTGGTCGGTCCGGCCATGATAGATTTTTAATATTTCGATAAAGGATCGGCCCATATGTCCGAAATAGCCCAGCGCCAGGTCCCGGGCCGTCCGGCCGGCGGGCAGGGCGCCCAGGGCCAGACTCTTTTCGATGTTCTCCAAGGCGATCCGGCGGCGGCCGGGCCATAGCCAAAAGACCAGGCGGCCCCCGGTTTCGCCGATCTTGTAGGCCAGCGAGCCGGGAAGGGCCGCCAAGGGCCAGGTTACCAGCCGGACAACAGTTTCAAAGATACTGATTAAGATATTCATTTTTACATCGGCTCTCGACCGCTAAGACGCGCCTCAGAGTTACCCTCGCCTGTTTAATTTGTCAAGGCGGCCGAAGCGATCCGGAATAAGAACGAACCCAGGCTTTGACCTGGTCGCCGGTTATAGCGGATCGGGCTTGCCCTCTTTGACCAACGTATGCTATTTGATACTAATGATTTGATCGGGTTGGGCACCTCAAACTCATGATGACCGGCTGTATATCCCTGCTCCATCATCCTAACCCCTAAGAATAGTTTAATAGGCGTCTATATAACTCAAATTTGGTGGTAGTATTTGGTTCAAGCGCCTGAAGGGCGGATAACAGAAAAGGAGGTATTGCCATGGACGACGTTCGCAAGGAAATGTTCAAACTGTGGAAGGCCTCTTGGGAGGGATACGCCAAATCCATCCAAACCATGAGGGACCAGGGCGACAAGATGCTGGAGATGCTTTTTGCTCAAGGTGAAGCTTTCAAGGGCGAAGCCCAAAAATCCTTGCAGGAAATGTCCGCTAATACCAAGAAGGCTCAAGACGCCTTTTTCAAAGCCATCGAGGATAACCTGGCCAAAATGGAAGAGACTTTCAAGTCGGAGAAATAGCAGGCCGAAACAAGGACGTCGCCAAGTCCTAACCACTATCGGAATTCCATGGACCCGAAGTTCATAGAATGGCTGGGTCAAACCCTCATCGGTTGCGCCCGTCAAACCCAAGCCTTGTCGGACCTGACCCGCCTCTTCACCGGCGGCGGGACAGCGGACAAAGCCGCCTGGCCAGCCGGGCTCATCCTTCCTTTTGCCCCGGAAGTCATGAACGATCTGTACCGGGAATGGCTCAAGGTCATGGGCGCCGTCCCCAAGTCGGACTATGACGCCCTGTCAGCCAAGGTCCAGACGTTGGAAATGGAGTGTCGGCAACTCAAAGCTGCATTGTTGCTGATCAAACCGGCTATCGGAGACCTAACCGGACCAACAGCCATTGAAACCGCCGCCGAATTGGGACTCAATCTGACCAAGGACTGGCTGAACTTCTTCGAACAACTGATGAGCGGCTCCGGGGCCAAGGCGGAAGACGGCCAACAACCAACCGAAGAAACCTCTAAAAAATAGTCCGAGGACCAAGGGGCGTTGATATCAGCGGCCCGCATGCTCATAAACCAGGTTTGTGTAAAAGATCACTGCCGGCGCCGGATCAAGGGGGAAAATTATGACCGATGAGGACAAGCTCAAGGGCCCGTGGACGGACTGGGTGAGTTTCCAGAACAAGATGTTCGAACAATGGATGAACGTTTTTAAGACCGGCCTTAAGGGAACGACTCCAGGCCCTGAGGCCGCGGTCACCTCACCATTTGATTTTTACCAAGCCTGGCGGGACACGTGGGGCAAGACCTGGGGTTGGGGCTTAGAAGCCGCCGCGGCCGAAGGCTTGGGCGCGGGAGTCTACGATAAGATGCTGGGGGCGTCCAAGGTTTACAGCCAAGTCCTCTCGTTTTGGAGCCAGGCCATGACCCGGTTGGCCAAGCTTCCGGCAGACCAAACCCTGGATCTGGATGCGCTCAAGGCCCTCCAAGATGACCTGAGGACCGACTACCAGCAAGTGATGACCGCCTTATGGGGGACGATTCCCTCGCCAGTGCCCCAGGAATCGCTCAAAGCCTTCCTCGAATCCGGCGGTACGGCCTGGGACGTGCTCTGGCGTTTTCTGGAGCCGTCTTTTAAACACCTGTCTCAGGTCCCCGCCACGGCCCAGAAGTATTTTGCCGGTGATACCGGTGCGGCCGCCGAACTAGCCGGGCTCTTTCGTAAGACCTACCATGACACCATAGGTCGCTCGCTGCGCGCCCCCTCCCTGGGCTTTTTCCGCGAGGCCGTAGTCAAATTCCAGCGCACCGTTGACGCCTATATTGAATATCAGGCTGCGGCCCAGGAGTTTAATTCTCTCTTCCAGGCCACCAGCCAAAAGGCCATGGAAAAGGTTCTCGGCCGGTTGACCGAATTTGCCGGCCGGCAGCCTTCACCTCAAATCTCTAAGGAATTTTACCGGTTGTGGCTGACCATCAACGAAGAGACGTATCACGACCTCTTCCTGTCCAAGGAATTCACCCGGATTCTGCGGGAGGTGTTGACTAGAGGCCTGCAGTTCCGCAAGTGGTGGGACGATCTGTCCGATGATCTGTTGGAGTTGACCAATCTGCCCGGGAAAAAGGACATGGACGAGGTCTACCGGGCCATTTATGAACTCAAGAAAGAAGTCCGCTGGCAGAGGCGCCGCATTAAGGAACTGGAAAGATGCCTTGGGCCGGCCGCAGTCGCTCAGACTTGAGGCCAAGGCCGCGGCGCGGTTCATTCTACCAGGCCTTTTCTTGACCATGATTCGAAAGTCAGGAGGGATCAGCCATGATTTTTGACCTGGGATATTATGAGGAGTTGATAAAGGAGGCCAGCCAGGTCCAGCAGAAGCTGCTTCGGGGTATGGAGGCCATGCTCACTATTGATCGGGTGGAAAGCGGCGTCACCCCGTACGAAGTCGTGTATCGCGAGGATAAACTCAAACTCCTGCACTATTCGCCCGCCGAAGCTCCGGCCGCGACGGTGCCCCTGCTGGTCTCTTATGCCTTTGTAAACCGCCAATACATGATGGACATTCAGGAGGACCGCTCCCTCTTCCGCAAGTTCATGGAAATGGGTTTGGACCTGTATGTCATAGACTGGGGATATCCAGGCAAAATGGATAAATACCTGACCATGGAAGACTATCTCCTGGGGTACATGGATAACGTGGTCGAGGTGGTCCGGGAAAAAACCGGCCATCAAAAGATCAACCTCCTGGGTGTCTGTCAGGGCGGGACCATGGCCATCATTTACTCAGCCTTGTTTCCGGAGAAGATCAGGAACCTGGTGGCCATGGTCGCGCCGGTGGACTTTCACGCCACCGACCAGGGTCTGCTCAACTTATGGTCCACCTACATGGATGTGGACCTGATGGTGGACGTTTTCGGGAACATCCCGGGCGAATTCATGAATCTGGGCTTTTTATGGTTGAAGCCGTTCCAGCTCATAATAGATAAATACATGGGCCTTTTGGACAACGTGGACAATCCGGCGGTCTTGAAAAACTTCCTGCGCATGGAAAGCTGGATTTTTGACTCGCCTGATCAAGCGGGCGAGACCTTCCGCAAATTCATCAAAGACATGTATCAACAAAACAAACTGGTCAAGGGTGAGTTTACCGTGGGCGGCCGCCGCGTAGACCTGAAGAAACTGACCATGCCCATCCTGAATATCTTCGGCGAACAAGACCATCTGGTGCCGCCGGAGTGCTCCCGGCCCCTGTCCAAACTGGTCGGGTCCACGGATGTAACCACCCTGGGCTTTCCTTTAGGCCATATCGGCATGTATGTCAGCTCCCACGCCCAAAGAGACATTGCCCCCACCGTGGTCAAGTGGCTCATCGAGAGGTCGGGAGGTCAGGAGTCCGCGGCTGGGAGCTGAGGAACTTTTATATAAGGGAGGGCCCGCGGGCGCCTCGACCAGAACCACATTTCTCCGGAATGAAGCGCCGGTCATCTAATGGGCTGACCAGCAGCCGTTGACGAAAGGATAGACCATGAGCGAACGGATATCACGGCCCGGGCAGGGCTTGACCCTGGATGAATTGAGCCTGGGCCAAGTTTATGAACGGAAATTTCAGGTCACCGAGCAGATGATTGAAAAATTCGCCGAGGCCAGCGGCGACGTCAATCCCATCCATTTGGACGAGGAATACGCCCGGAAGTCAATCTTCAAGACCAGGGTGGCCCACGGCATGCTGCTGGCCGGTTTCATATCCGCGGTTCTCGGTTGCGAGTTCCCTGGGGCGGGCACGATTTATCTCGGCCAGACCTTGAAATTCCTGCGTCCGACCCTGATCGGGGACGAAATTACGGTCAAGGTGACCATTCAGGAAATGATGAAAGAAAAAAACCGGGCCCGTTTGGAGACGGTCTGCTTTAACCAGCGCGGAGAAACGGTCTTAACCGGCGAGGCCTCCGTAATGCTGCCCACCTGATTTTCACCGGGGTGCGGCCCTGATCCAGGCGGCTTAGGTCTTAAAGACGAAACCCCAAGTCTGAACGGCTCCGAGCCGGGATAATCGGCACTTCGGCCGACCATCTCAGTCCATTTTCTCCCTTTCATCATTCCTCGGCTTTCAATATCGCCTCGATCTCCCGCCGGAGGACGGGCAGGTCGTTTTCAACGGCGTTCCAAACCTGATCCCAATCAATATCGAAGTAGCCATGAACTAGCGTGTTTCTCATTCCGATGATCTCTCGCCAGGGAATATTTTGGCAACGGGAGCAAAAAGCCTCGGACATACGCGCGGCCGCCTCGCCGATTACTTCCAGGTGCCTCAGACACCATACCCGTATAAGTTCATCACGATCAAAGCTCTCGCGTCCGCCTTGGATGTGTCGGGTGATGGCCTCGATGGCGTCCAGTATGTCGTGCAGCCGATCAATGTCTTTTCTCATAGCGGCTTAGCCTCCTGCAGCACCCTCTCGCGGTAGCGAGGCCGAAGTGCCCTTTCGCTGACAACATCTACTTTGCAACCCAATAAATCTTGGAGATCCATAACCAAGCCGCCATGATCGAAAAGGCTCCGCCCCGGCTCAAACTCGACGAGAAAATCCACGTCGCTGGTGGGTCCCCAATCACCTCGGACCGTCGAGCCGAAAAGGCGAATTCGTTTTACCCCGCGCTTCGCGGCAATTTGCAGGATCTGGTCGCGCTTGGACATCAATTCATTTCTTTCCATTCCCAGTCTCCATCGGTCTTTCCTTCTGAAGGATTTTTCCTGATTACCATATGGTTGTCCTCCTAACGGGTTTCAGAACCCAAAGCTCAGCCGGAAAACGGCGCTTGTTATAGTACCGATTATTCAGCGTCCAACATATTTTTACCAGGGTTTGGGGAATATTCAAACCTGACTTTTTGGGTAATTGTGATAACCGCTCTTATTGTCTAATCCGGGTAAAGTAAATCCAGCCTTGGAAACGCCATGGATCTTAACTTCCAGAGCCAAGCCGATTCCAACGTGCACTCATGTTCAGGCGGGGCAAGGCCCGGCCTTTTCAGCGTGAGAACAAGAGGATATAATCAGAGAAAATGCGAATTGCCTTTAAGCAGTAACATTATGACGGAATAGGATGTCTGGTCCATGAACACCGATCGCCATCGCAAGCAGGTATTGTTTCCGGGTTTAGGACCAGCCGGCCAGGCGGCCTTGGGCCGATCCTCCGTGCTGGTGGCCGGCTGCGGGGCCACGGGCGGAACCATCGCCGCCCTTTTGGTCCGGGCCGGAGTGGGCCTGGTGCGGGTAGTGGATCGGGATTTCCCGGAACTGGGCAACCTGGGCCGCCAGTTGCTTTACAACGAGCCTGACCTGCTCGAGGGTCTGCCCAAGGCAGTACTGGCGGAAAGAAGTCTCAGCCGGGCCAATTCCGAGGTCAAGGTCCAGGGCATCGTGGCCGACCTCAATCCGGACAACGTACTCGAGCTGATCCGGGACGTGGACTTGATCATGGACGGCCTCGACAACCAGGAAACCAGGTACCTGATCAACGACGCGGCCGTGAACCTGGGCAAACCCTGGGTGTACGCCGGGTGCCTGGGCGCGGCCGGCAACGTCATGGTTATCCTGCCCGGCCGAACACCCTGCCTCCGCTGCCTCTTTCCCCATCCCGCGCCACCTGGAGTTCTGCCCACTTGTGACACGGCCGGCATAATTGGTCCGGCCGCCAGCCTGACCGCCTCCCTGGCCTCGGCCGAAGCCTTGAAACTGCTGGCCTTGGGAACCGAAGATATCAAGCCTAGAATGATCGCCTTCGATGCATGGGGCGGGTCTTTCCGCGAGATTTCCCTGGCCGCCGAACCGGACCGGTCTTGTCCCTGTTGCGGCCAGCTTCGTTTTGAGTTTCTCCTGGGCGCCCGCCGCACCACTTCGGAAACCCTCTGCGGCGTGGACGCGGTGCAGGTCAATTCGCCCGGCCGGATGAAGGCCGCCCTGTCCGCCCTGGCGGCCCGCCTGGAACCCGGGGCCATTATTTCCTGCAATGAATTCTTACTGCGATTCAGGGCCGAGGGTCTCGAGTTCGCCGTCTTCCCCGACGGCCGGGTCATAGTTCACGGGACTTCGGACCAGGCCGTCGCCAGGTCCGCGGCCGGCCGATACCTCGGATTCTGATCAAGGACCTTCAAGAATCATCGCGGCGCAGGAAGCTGTCGAGGGAGATGACCTTGCCCCGCTCGCGACCGCCGGAGTCCAACACGGCCGGTCTGGGCCGGCGGGTGCTTGGGCCTTGGTGTTCCTGTTTAAAATCGGCCAGGTACTTCTTAAGCTCTGGATTTTTCGCCACCAGATCGTCAATCTGGCGCTCCATTTCTTTCACGCCGGTCTCGAGATCGCTGGCGTCCAGATCAAAGCCAACAAGTTTTTTTAGAATATCCACCAGGGCCTGGTGCAACTTCAGGTTGCCGGTCTGGATATAAACCGGGGCGTGGCCCCATAGGCCGATGGCCGGCAGGCCCAGGGCCCGAGCCTGATCGAGTATCAGCGTATGGATGCTGACCGGCCCCTGGTATTCGCCCAGATTCAGTCTCAGAGAGGCGGTCAAAGCCATCTCCTCGGCCGCCTGATCTGAATAAATCGCCGACACCCTGGCCGGCAGCCAGTGCGGTACGTAATCGTAAGTCCCACCCAGGGTGACGATGACCCGGACGTTCATTTCTCCGGCCAGCTTCAGAACCAGGTCGCAGAAGGGAGACCAGTTGAGCCTTGGTTCCGGTCCGCGCAGCAGAATCAAGTCGGATTGATCGATCGAGCCAGTAAACCAGGTGAAATTATAAACCGGCGCGTGGAATTCCCTTATCCGTCCGTTCTTGATCCTGGCCGTGGGCCTGACTTCGGTAAAATCGAGGAACTGGTCCGACGCCAGAAAGGCCAGGGGCTTCGGTTGCAGGCGGTTTTCCAGATACTCGAGCGTGCCGGTGGCCACGTCGCCGGCGTTGGGCCAGCCGGAGAAAGCCACGATCATCGCCGGCCGTTTCAATTCAGGCCTTTGATGGAATATCAAACCGGTCATGTTATCCTCCGGCCCGGTGAGCCGTCGTGGGTCGAAAAAAGGGGAAGACCTAATTCCCTTTATTTCCTAATTGGGACTTCAACTCCAGGGCCTCTTTGAAGTCGGGTTTGAGGGCCAGGGCCTTGTCCAAGTAAGACTTGGCCGCGTCGGGGTCTCCCTGATCCAGGCAGACCCGGCCCAGGTTATAGAACAGGTTTTCGTCGTCTGGCGTGGCCTCCGCGGCCCGAAGCAGATAATCTTTGGCTTCATTCAATTTACCCTGGCGTCTGAGGCTTATGCCCAGGCGGTTGAGGGCATGAGTTTGGGACGGGTCCAGGTCCAGGGCCATTTTGAAAGCTTTTTCGGCCGCTTCGAAGTCTCCGGCGGCCAACAGCGACTCCCCCAGGTTGAACTGCCTTTGCGCGTTAAGCGGGCTGATGTTTACTCCTCGGCGGAAAAAGCCCAACGCTTCGTCGGTCCTATTCTGGCGCAGAGTCAAGGACCCCAGGGCGTCGTAAGCCTCGACGTAAAGTTCGCTCATGTTCACGGCTTGCCGGTAATCTTCTTCGGCTTCGGCCTGTTGTTCCATCTTTTCGCGGGCTCGGCCCATTTTATAATGAATGGCGGCCAGGGTTCGACGTGTTCCGGTCAGGGCCTGGCTATATCGTTCCAAAGCCTCTTCGAGACGTCCTTCCAAGACCAGGCGGTTGCCGTCCTGATACAGGAGATCGCTGTCGCCCGGGTTCAGTTTGCTTTCCAGGATATGATTGACTTTGTCGGACAGGGTTTGTTGGGAGAAGGGCTTGACTATAAAGGCGTTGACGCGATGTTCGGCGGCCAAGGCCACGTATTTTTGCTCGGCTTCCGAAGAGATCAACAGAAAGGGCGTTTCGGCCAGGTCCCGGTTCGATCGGATTTCCTTGAGCAATTGCAAGCCGTTCAGACCGGGCAGGTCGTAATCGGCGATTATGAGGTCCGGAAGATCGTTGGCGGCCCGGCGCAAGGCGGACATCCCGTTTTCGGAGACCAACAGGTTGGAGTACCCGTCATTCTTCAGGTAATCGCGAACAATATTTCGCAAGTCTACCTTGTCGTTGACTATCATTATTTTAATGGCGCTCTTATTCACGGCCCGTCGCCCCTGTTCTCCAACCCGAGTTTAATAAGATAGTACCTTAGCCCGGCTTTGGTTTCAACCCGAGGCCTGATCAAATCACGATCAGGCGGTCATCGGCCAGGGTCAGTTTTTCCGGCTCGCCGTTCCCTATCCGGAAAGTGTTTTCCAGGCCGACCGCGGCCAGCCCGGGAAAGACCATCTTGAGTTCCAGGGCCACGACCATACCGGCCAGAAGCGGGGTGTTAAAACCAGGAGCCAACAGGGGCGGATCGCTTATCTCCAGACCTACACCGTGGCCGGCGAAACGGGCCTTCCGTTCCGGCGGACCCAGGAAGGCATGGCCGAAGCCCAGTTTCTCGGCCCTGGCCACGGCCAGGTAATAGAGGTCATGACCGGTTTGACCAGGGCGCAGCCGTCTGGACATTTCCACCTCGATCTCTGCCAAGGCCTCATAGGCCTCGGTTATCAGGCCGGGCGGCGGTCCGATCGAGAACATCCTGGTCAGGTCCACCTGATACCCATCAAGACAGAGCCCGAAGTCAATTAAAACCGGCTCTCCCGGCGCGATGGTCTTCAGACTGGCGCCCGCGGGAAAGGCGGGCGAGAGTCCATAGCCGCCGAAGGCGGCGTCGATAAAACTGGGAATGCCGCCGCTGGGACCGCTGATAACGTGCCAGGAGTACATGGCCTGGTCAAAACCCCTGGTTCGCAGGTAATTCTGGTGGCCGGCCTGATAGGCCGCCTTGGTCATCAGGCCGGCGGCCTCAATTTCGGTCAGACCCGGCCTTAAAAACCCCGGGACGGCGGCATAAACGCGACGGGATAGTTCTCCGGCCCGTCTCAGGCATGCCGCTTCGTACTCGGACTTGACCGCCCGCTGCTCCAGAATGAGCGGACTGACGTCCGTGAACTCGGCCCGCGGCCACAACTCCTGGTATCGTTTGAAGGACTTGACCGGCAGCACGTCCAACTCCAGGCCGAGGCGTCCGGGCTCGGCTCCCAGACGATCGTTGACCAGGCGGGCCAACTCGGCCAGGCTGGCCAAACCTACGGCCGGAACCGGTGATTCGACTTGGGCCCGATCAAGGTCGCGGCGGACCATCAGCAGGGGGTCTCCGCGGGCGGGCAGCAGAAGATGTCCGGACTGCATGGTGCCGGTGAAATAGAAAAGGTCTACCGGCTGGATGATCAGGGCCGCGTCGAAGCCATGTTTCATCAAGCCGGCCTGAGCCTCATCGAGGCGGCGGTTGATCTCGGCCGCGGGAGTCAATTGATGAAAGGCGGGTGGTTGATAGGCGGACATTCGACCTCGTGCGTATGCCTGATGACTCTCGGAGTCGGACCACGAACTCCGTTGATAACGCAGTGTTATCCGAAGTAATTACTCTTGCCAATCCCGAGGTTGTCAAGTAAATTAAAAGACCGCCCGCCTGATCGGGAGTACATGCCAGTTGGTGATTTACTGATGGCCGACTCTTCGGATGCGTTAAAAGTTGACCTGCACGATCTGGTAGTAGCCTTGTCCGAAGCCCTGGGCCTGGTGGGCGGCAAGATCATCAACCACGGTAAAAGAGTGGCTTATCTGGCCCTTTCCCTTTCAGAACCTTTCCAGCTTTCGCCGACCGAATTCGACGATCTGAGAACGGCCGCCCTGTTGCACGACGCCGGCGTATCCAAGACCAAGACCCACGAAAAACTGCTTTCTTTGGACTGGGAAGGAGCCCTGGAGCACTGTCGGGACGGCGCCGCGCTGCTCCAGGATTTCACCCGTTTCCACCGGGTGGCCGAGGTGATCCTGCATCATCATACTAAATGGGCGGATATGCATTCGGCCAACCTCGATCCGCGGACGGCTCTTCTGGCCAACCTGATCTTTATCGCCGACCGCATTGATGTCCAGGTCAACTGGGACACGGAGATTATTCTGAATCGGGAAAAGATCGAGAACCAGATAGGACTGATGTCCGGCTCTTTTTTCAATCCTGACTTGGTCAAGGTATTCAAACGCAAATCCCAGGTCGAAGTCTTCTGGCTCAGCCTGTATCCGCGGCATCTGGCCAACGCCCTGGACCGTTATAAACCGGCGCGGCCCCTGGAACTGGGGTTGGAGGAAATGGCCCGGCTGGCCGCCATTTTCGCCAAAATCGTGGACAATAAAAGCCCTTACACCCGCGATCATTCCTATGGCGTGGGCCGCCTCTGCCGAATGTTCGCCCGGCGTCTGAAGTTGCCTGATTTAGCGATAAAGAAGCTTCACATCGCCGGGCTGGTCCACGACCTGGGCAAGTTGGCCATTCCGGATGAAATACTGGAAAAACCCGCCACCCTGACCGCGGAGGAGTTTCAGGTCGTAAAAAGGCATCCCTTCGAAACCTATTATATCCTTTCCGGTCTGCCGGCCCTGGCCGAGATTCGAGACTGGGCCTCCTATCATCATGAAAGAACGGACGGGTCCGGATACCCGTTTCATCTTACGGCCGAGTCTTACCACGTCGAGCACGTGATCGTGATGCTGTCCGATATCATTCAGGCCCTTATTCAAAACCGGCCATACCGCTCCGGCCTTTCCCGGCACCAGGTCTTGGACATACTCAATCATCTGACCGTCCACCAGCCCATCTTTGAATCCCTGATGCGGATAGTCCGCCGGGAATACGATTACGTGGCCGCCGTGGCCAGAGGAGAAGAGAGCCCCGAGTGACGATCGTCCTGGATTAAGGAAAAATGAGGAGTATCAAGCATGGGCTCGCTCATGGAAGCCGTGGAGAAATTCTTGGTCGACGACAACTGGTCGTTTCACCGATTGGAGAACAAGCCCATTCTGCGAATGGGATTCAAGGGCCGCAACGGCCGCTGGGAATGCATGGCCCGAATCAGGGAGGAAGCCGGCCAGATCATTTATTATTCCAGCCTGGCGGCCTTTGTTCCGGAAGAAAAGAGATTGGCCTTGGCCGAGTTCATAACCCGGGCCAATTACGGCATGTATATCGGTAATTTCGAAATGGATTTCGTGGATGGTGAAGTCAGATTCAAGACCAGCCTGGATGTCGAGGGAGTCGAGGAAACCCTGACCCCGACCGTGATCCGGCACCTGATTTACGCCAATGTATCCATGATGGACAAATACTTCCCTGGACTGATGAGCGTGGTTTACTGCGACGTGGTCCCGGCCGAAGCCATAGCCAAGATAGAAGGGCGGGAATGATCCGCCCCGAGTCTGAAAACAGGCGGGGCCGGATTTTTTTCCTGACCCGGCGGCGATTGATCTAGGTCAAGGTCTGGCCCGAGGTCCTCTGATATCTTACCCTGTAAAAAGAGGAGGTGCCTTATGGCCAGGCGGGAGATTATCCAGATAGACGAAGAAAAATGCAATGGCTGTGGAGCCTGCGTTATCCAGTGCGCCGAGGGCGCGCTGGAGATAATAGACGGCAAGGCCAGGCTGGTCAGCGACATATACTGTGACGGCTTGGGGGCTTGTCTGGGCGAGTGTCCGACCGGGGCCTTGACCATCGTTGTCAGAGACGCCGCTGAGTTCGATGAGGAGGCGGTCGGAGAACACCTGAACGTCCTGAAAGGCCGGCCCTCGCATCCTAGGCCCGAAACCCTGGCCTGCGGTTGTCCGGGCAGCGTGGTCCAGGAACTGAAACCCGCGGCCGCGCCGATAAAAACCGGGCCGGTCAGGGTTTCAGCCTTGCGCAACTTCCCGTTACAGTTGCACCTGGTGCCAACCAAGGCCGACTTTTATAATCAGGCCGGACTGGTCATCGCCGCCGATTGCGCCGGCTTCGCGCTGACGGCCCTGCACGCGGATTATCTGCCTGACAACTCCCTGATCATTGCCTGCCCCAAACTGGATGAGACCGGTCCGTACCAGGCCAAACTGGCCGAAATATTCCGCCGGAACCTGATCAAGGGGATCACCGTCCTGTACATGGTGGTGCCTTGCTGTTTCGGTCTGGTGCACCTGGTGAGAGAGGCCCTGCGGGACAGCGGCAAGTCCATTCCACTGCGATTGGTCAAGGTTGATCCCCAGGGCGAGATCATCCAGGACGAACTGGTGAAGGCGGCCTAGACCGGAAAGGAGGAGAAGGGTAATGTCCGTGACCATGTGCCCAGGGCAGGACACCATGTTCTGGAAACCGGGCGATATATTCGAAATAACCTGTCCCAACTGCCACACACTCGTGGAGTTTTACAAGGACGACGCCCGCCGCCGCTGTAGCGGTTGCGGACATGTCTTCTCCAATCCCAAGCTCAACCAGGGCTGCGCCCAGTGGTGCGAGTTCGCCGACAAATGTCTCGGATTGAACCGGCCGGCGACAGGGGAGAGCGCGTAAAACCGAATAATAGCCGGGGCCGATCGGAGCCGGAATGACCGTGATGGATCAACCGATCTCGCCGAGACCCGATTTACCCGGCCGTCTCGAAAAAGCCTGAAGCCATGAGCGAACGCCGGAAAAGCGATCTGACCAAGCTCGGTAATATCATCGCCGATTCCAGTCAGGCCGGTTTTCTTGGCCTGGCCAAGGAGATGATGCGGGTCTTTGAAGTCTGGAGCGGAGCGGTGGGCCCTTACAACGCGGCTCGGGCCTGGCCCGAATCGGTCAAGGGCGGCCGCCTGACCGTGCTGGTGGAGAGTCCGGCCTGGATAGATCATTTCAACTATTTCAAGTCCGACTTCATCCAGCGTTTGAACCAGGCCTTGGGGGCGGAAATAGTCCAGGACCTTGCTTTCCGGGTGGGAAATATCCCTTTGGCGAACAAGCCGCCCGTCCCTCCAGCCGGACGGCCGACCCCGGCCGCGGACGAAAGACCGCGGGATGACCCCGAGATACAAAAGGCCGTGGCCGGAATCAAAGACCCGGAACTCAAGGCGCGCCTGGCCGCCTTTATGGCCCGCCAGAAGCCCGCCCCGCCAGAATAGCCTCGGCTTCGTCAGTGTAAGACAGGCCGACCGTGTAAACATAAAGGGGAGGCTCGATATTCAACTCGGGCCGGCCGCCCAACCTGGCCTCGACGAGAACCCTCTTGGCCTTTTCCCCGGCCCGGCTGTGAACCAACCGCATTCTTTTGGGTTCAAAACCGGTCGAAATCAGGTCAGCGATCATCGAGACCAGCCTGGAGGCGGGATAAACAACGGCCAGGCGTCCGCTCGGCGACAGTATTCGACCGGCGGCCCGGGCCGCTTCAACGAGTCGGCCCCGCAGTTCATGTCGGGCGGCGGCCTCCTCGTCGCCAGGGTTGATCCGTCCGGTCCCGATTTCCCGGTAAGGCGGATTGCACACGGCGTAATCCGCCGGCCCGCCTAGGTGATCGAGGGTCAGCCGGGTCCAATCCATCTCCAACACCTCGACCGCCGCCTGACGATTGATCTCGGCGTTTTTCCTGGCTAATTCAGCCAGGCGGGGTTGTATCTCCACGGCCAGCACCCGGCCTTGGCCCAGTCGCCAGGCCAGGGCCAGGGCCACCACTCCCACGCCGGCGCCCAGATCAATGACGGTCTGGCCCGGGCTCGGCCGGGCGAAATCGGCCAATAGCAGGGCGTCCAGGGAAAAACGGTATCCCTCGGCGGGCTGAGCGATTTTCAACCGGCCGTCATAGATGGAGTCAAGAGTCAGCTCGAGCGTCAAGGACCTCTCCCGGCGGGCCGAGGGAAACCGTTCCATTTCCCGGCCGCGAAAGGCCCGCCTGCCACGACCGACGCCCCGGTTCAAGTTCCATCAATTACCTCAATTATTGACAGACCCAAAATTTAATGGCATGTTAATATTTATGGTCGGGGGAGAGCCACTGAAAAGTGCGTTTTTAAACATTCGCGTCAAAAAATGACGGATTAAAACCGATATGCCCGTTCTTTTTGCCTTCAGAGAAGACCGGTTCGGATTTCGTTACGAAATCGGGGAGAGCGTCGTCCTGGGTCGTTCGCCGGAATGCGACCTTATTCTTTTCGATCGAGGCACCTCCCGGCAGCACGCCGAAATATACAAATCGGACAACGGGTACATCCTCAAAGACCTCGGCAGTACCAACGGCACCCTGCACAACAGCGTCAGGCTGGTGGGCGAGGCGCCTTTAAAGCGCAATGACGAGATCAAGGTCGGCCAGGAGATTTTTCTTTTCGATCCGGACCTGGACGTGGCCGTAGGTCGCGAAGGCGCGGTGCTGTTGGTGGGAGACGTGGAGCCCAATCCGTCCGGCGTCCTGGTGGGCGCGACGGAGACGGACCTCAACGCCCTGGATCGAGGCAGCCTGGCGCCGCTCTATCAGGTGGCCACGGCCCTAGCCAGCCGGCCGCAGAAAGGTCGTGTCTTGAGGCAGGCCGCCTATGCCCTGACCAGGATATTCCAGGCTTCGGCCCTGGCCTTGCTCTGGCCGGAAAGCGCCGAATCCCCGCGCCTCTCGGCCCTGCTTTCCCGCCCCGAGGGCCGCCGCCTGGCTATCCCTCGTCCCATGGCGGAACTGGTGCTCAAGGAGAACCGAGCCGTTATCTGGCCGCGTAGCGTGACCCAGTTGGATTTTGTCAACGGCAGGAGGTTTATCAAGGAAGCTGATTTGATGTCCATGGCCGTCCCCCTGAAAGCCCAGGGTCAATACCCCGGCTTGCTGTACGTGGAGGCCGGGGACCGATTCTATTCGGCCAAGGACCTCAACTTTCTGACCGCCCTGGGCGGGCTGATAGGCTCGGCCCTGGTCAACGCCGCCTTGGTTCAGCAGTTGGAAAACAGGCTCATCCGGGAGGAGGAAGATGTAAACGCCGGCGGAGACTTCATCGGCGACGACCATCAGACCAAGGCTTTGCTGGCCACGGCCAACCAAGTCGGCCAGACTGGCGCCCGTATATTGTTAACCGGTGAGGTGGGCACTGGTAAGGAAGTCCTGGCCCGGCGTATTCATTCCCAGAGCCATCGCCGGCGCGGACCTTTCATTTCGGTGAATTGTTCGGCCATTGTTTCCGGCCAGTTGGAAAGCACGCTCTTCGGCCAGGAAGCCGGCGCCATGTCCGAGGACGGCACGCCGGGCGCCCTGGAAAAGGCGGACGGCGGCACCATCTTCATCCGACATGTGGATCACTTGTCCCTCTCCGGCCAGGCCGAACTGCTGCGGACCATGGAGGAAGGCCTGGTTTACCGGGTCGGTTCCTCCAAACCCAGGCCCAGTAATTTCCGGATCATATCCTCCAGCACGGCCGATCTGGCCGAGATGGTCAAACAAGGCGAGTTCAGGGAAGACCTTTTTCAGCGCTTGTCCGAAGTCACCCTGACCATGCCGCCCCTCCGGGAAGTGAAGGGCGACATAATAACCCTGGCCAGGTACTTCCTGAGCCGGGCCGCCAAGGAAAAGGGGCTGCCGGTGCCGGACCTGGACCCGGCGGCGGCCTTGAGCCTCCAGTCCTATTTCTGGCCCGGCAACGTGGGAGAACTGAAGAACGTGGCCGATCACCTGGTCATGTTCGCCCGCGGCGACCGGATATTGCTGGATGATCTCCCGCCCGAGCTGCGTTATGCCTCCCAGGCTTTTCTGTCACCCGACGGCGAACCTGAAGCCGGCGCCATCGCCGAAGTGGAGAAGCTGTACATCCGCCGCGCCCTGGCCAGGACCAAAGGCCAAGAGGCTCAGGCCGCGCAGATACTGGGTCTGAGTGAGGGGACCCTGGAAAGCCTGATCAGGAGCTACGGTCTGTCCGAGGTCTGACGCCCCGCGGGGACGGCCGGGCCTAAACCATCAGGAGAAACGAGGTTAGATTCGGTTGGAGGATGCGCCTCGACACGGTTTACGGCGCAGGGTTAAAGCCTTTTTCCGGCGCCTGACCGAAAACCATTCGGCTGAGAGCCTCGAAGAGGAGATAAAGGACCTCATAGATCACGGGGCCGAACAGGGCAAGATCACCCCCGGCGAGGGGGAGATGATCCACAGCATTTTCGAACTGGGGGAGACGCTGGCCCGGGAAATAATGGTGCCGCGTATCTCCATGGCGACCGTGCCGGTGGACGCATCCTTGGGTCAGGTCATTGACGCGATCATCAAGAAAGGCCACACTCGCCTGCCGGTTTACAAAGGCGACATTGACCACATCGAGGGGCTTCTTCTGGCCAAGGACTTGCTGGCGTACTGGGGGCTTTCCGCCGAGGAGCCTTTGCCCCGGAATATCATCCGGCCGCCCATCTTCGTGCCCGAGACAAAAAAGATAGTCGACCTTCTGGCCGAATTAAAGGCCAAGAAGAGCCACATGGCCATCATTCTGGACGAATACGGCGGCACGGCCGGCCTGGTCACCCTCGAGGACATCATCGAGGAGATAGTCGGCGACATCCACGATGAGTATGACACCGTCCAGGAACCCATCAAACGCCTGGACCAAAACACCATCCTGGTGGACGCCAGGCTGGGTATTTGGGACCTGGCGGATTACCTGGCGGTCGATTTCCCCGAAGGCGATTATGAAACCGTGGGCGGTTTCATCACCGACCTGACGGGCCGCGTTCCGGCCGAAAACGAAACCTTGCAATACCAGAACCTGTTGTTGACCATCAAGTCGGCCGATGAGCGTAAAATCGACCTGATCGAGATCAAGTCTCAACCGGCCGCCGGTTCCCCCTCCGACGACGCCTGAACATACCGACCATGCCTGCCTCCTTTCGTCCTTCGCCTGGCCTGAGTTCCGTCATTCGATGTCTTTTGTCCGGCTTGTTGCTTTCCCTGGCTTTTCCGACCTTTGACTTATGGCCCCTGGTCTTGGTCGGTTTGTCTTTGCTGGCCCTGGAGTTGCGGGGTCGCGGGCTCAGGGAAGCCTTCTGGCGCGGTTTCATCGCCGGCGCCGCCCACGCGGGCACGCTGCTGTACTGGCTGGTTTATACCCTGGTGACTTTCGGCCAACTGCCCTGGGTGGTGGCTCTGCCGACCTTTTGCCTGCTTATCGCTTACCTGGCCTTATACCCCGGTTTGTTCGGCCTGGGACTCGCGCTCCTGGACGAAAAAGGCCTCGGGTTGGCCCCCGATGGACCGGCCTATTGTCTGCTGGGCGCGGCCCTGTTCACCGGGTTGGAATACTTCAAAGGCTTCTTTTTGACCGGCTTCCCCTGGGAGCCCCTGGGCGCGGCTTTGCTCAAATCCGACCTCCTCATCCAACTGGCGGACGTGGTGGGGACGGGCGGGCTCACCTTCCTGGTGGTCCTGATCAATCTGTTCCTGGCCGCGGCCGTTCTTAGGATGAAGGCCGCGGGTTGGGCCGCCGCCTGGAAGCCGGCCGCGGCGGCGGTCCTGATCCTGGCGCTCTTGTCGGCTTACGGCGGTTTCCGCCTTCGGGAAATCAGGAGCCTGATGAGTCAGTCCCAGACCCGGACCGTGGCCGTGATTCAAGGTTCCATAGACCAGTCCATCAAATGGGACCCGAACAACCGGGTGAACACCCTCCTGACCTACAAGGACCTGACCCTCAGAGCCTCGGCCGCCAATCCCTGGCTCAACATCTGGCCCGAAACCGCGGCGCCTTTTTATTTCCAACGCGACCCGGCGGCCTCGGACTGGCTCATTGACCTGACCAGGAAATCCGGAGCGGCCTTGCTTTTCGGCGCGCCGGCCTTCGAGGAGAGTGAAGCAAAGAGACGCTATTATAACCGGGCCTATCTGCTGGACAACCAGGGCCAAGTCCTGGGCCATTATGACAAGACCCACCTGGTGCCCTATGGCGAGTATGTGCCTTTGCAGAAATATTTCCCATTTATTCAAAAAATTACGCAAGCCACCGGCGACTTCTATCCCGGTCCGGCCGGAAAAGTGCTAAAATTAAATGATAGGAACTTGGGCGTCCTGATTTGTTACGAGTCCATTTTTCCTGAACTGGCCCGGCGGAGCGTTTACGGCGGCGCGGACTACCTGGTGGTCATAACCAATGACGCCTGGTTCGGAAGCACTTCGGCGCCTTATCAGCATTACGATCAGGCCGCGGTGAGGGCCATCGAGAACAGGCGGGCGGTGTTAAGGGCCGCCAACACGGGCGTCAGCGGTCTGATCCTGCCCACGGGCCGGAGCGAGTCGAGCTTAGGGCTTTTTGTGCCGGGCTTCCTGACCGGACGGGCGCCGAGATTGACCGTCAACACTATTTACACCGCCGTCGGCGACCTGGTGCCCCAGGCCTGCCTGGGCGTGACCGTGGCCGTCCTGGCGGCGGCCTTGATAAGGAGAAGATATGCTGGACGATCTTAAGCCTCAAGTGAAAGCCCTCGAGGAACGTTTTGACGACCTGCGAGGCTATCTTTGACCTGGAAGGCTTGAAAAAACGGATGGCGGAGCTGGATAAAATCATGGTCCAGCCCGGCTTTTGGGAGGCAGGGCAGAAGGCCCAGGAGTCGTCCAAGGAGAGAAACTCCCTGGCCGACCGGCTGGCCATCTGGGAATCCCTGACCGGTGAAATGGAGGAAATCGCCATTCTCCTGGACCTGGCCCTGGAGGAGAACGACGAGGAGACCGGCCGGGAAATCCAGTCGCGGATCGAGTCCCTGAAAACGCGGGTGGACCAATACGAAATACAGCGCATGCTTTCCGGTCCCCATGACGCCAATAACGCCATCGTGGATATCCACGCCGGCGCGGGCGGCACCGAGGCTCAGGACTGGGCCCAGATGCTTCTGCGCATGTACCTGCGTTGGGCCGACCTCAACGGTTTCAAGTCCCAGATCGTGGACCTGCTGGAGGGCGAAGAGGCCGGCATCAAGAGCGTGACCTTCACCATCAACGGCCGGTACGCTTACGGCCTGCTCAAGGCCGAAGTCGGCATCCATCGTCTGGTGCGCATATCGCCTTTCGACTCGAGCAATCGGCGCCATACCTCTTTCGCCAGTCTTTTCGTCGTGCCTGAGGTGGACGAAGAGATCGTCATCGAGATCAACGAGAAAGACCTGCGTATTGACACCTATCGTTCCAGCGGCGCCGGTGGACAGCACGTGAACAAGACCAGCAGCGCCGTCCGGATAACTCACCTGCCCACCGGCATCGTGGTCCAGAGCCAGGACGAAAGGTCCCAACACCGGAACAAGGACTTGGCCATGAAGGTTCTACGGGCCAGATTGTATCAACTCGAGGAACAGAAGAAGGCCGAGGAAGCCAAGAAACTCCACGAGAGCAAGAAGGAGATCGCCTGGGGCAGCCAGATACGGTCCTACGTCCTGGCGCCCTACCGTCTGGTCAAAGACCATCGCACCGGCGTCGAGGCCACCAACGTGGACGCGGTCCTAGACGGTGGTTTGGGAGAATTCATGCGGTCCTTTCTGCTCCTGCGGGCCAAGACCGCCGCCTCGGGCGCCTGATCGGTCCGGCTCCGCCGAGAGATGCTTCCGGCCGGACCGGGCCGGAACCCGGAAGAAAGGCGAAGAAATGCCCCGGCCTTCCAGACTGAAAAAAATAACCGTCGGCCTTTTAGTCCCGGTAATTGTTCTGATCGCGGTGACCGCGACGGCCCAGGAAAAAAAGGTGACCCTGACCGGCGTCCTCGAGGATGGAGTGGGCGGTTACGTGCTCAGGGTCAAGGATGACGTTTACCGGTTGGAAGGGGCCAGGATGCCGGATGAACTCCTGGGCCGGACCATCAAGGTTACCGGCGTGGCCACCAGGGAACCCGACGGTTCGCTCTTCCTGGTGGTGAAGGATTTCCAAAGACCGGGTAACAAATAAGGGCTTCCGGCGCCCGGCCGGCCGGCTCGACCAGGAGACCTAGTTTTGGGCAGACTGGCGCCCGCTCTCCTTATAGCTTTCACCCTCGCCGTCTTTCATCCCCTTCTCGAGGCCGATTTCATCGCTCTGGATGATCCATTGTATGTGACCCGGAACGAAACCGTGCGGGCCGGTCTGACCGTCGACGGCCTGGGTCGAGCTTTCAGCCGTTTCCACGAATGCAACTGGCAGCCCCTGACCCTGGCCTCGCATATGTTGGACGTCAATTTGTTCGGCCTGAATCCGGGCGGTCATCACGCCACCAATCTTATTCTACATCTGGCCAACACGCTCCTGCTGTATCTGTTTTTGACCCGAGCCACCGGCGGCGTCTGGCCAAGCGCTTTGGCCGCCGCATTATTCGCCTGGCATCCGCTTCACGTGGAGGCCGTGGCCTGGGTGTCGTCCCGCAAGGACGTGCTCAGCACCTTTTTCTGGCTCCTGGCCCTGTTGGCCTACCACGGCTATCAAATCCGGCCGGGCTATCGGGTTTATCTTCTGGTCATGCTTTTCATGATCTTGGGCCTGCTGGCCAAACCCATGCTGGTTTCCCTGCCTCTGGTGCTGTTACTCCTTGATTATTGGCCGGGAGGCCGCCTTGGAGCGGATTATCTTCCCGGTCCGGGTGGAGGAATATCCGGCCGTTCCAGGCGACGATGGCTCCCGCTCCTGGCGGAGAAGGTTCCGTTGCTGGCGCTTTCGTGCGCCGCCGGCCTGATTGCTTTTCTGGCTCAAAAAGAATGCGGCGCCATGGCCCCGCTGGTGGAATGGGACCTGATCAGCCGCGCCGTCACCGCTCTTAACGCCTACGCCCTTTATCTGGAGCGGACGTTTTGTCCGCTGGACCTGGCGATATTGTACCCTCTGGCCGAGTCCATTCCGCCGTCCCGGATTTTGCTGTCCGCTTTATGGCTGGCCGGGGTGAGCGGCCTGATCCTTTGGGCGGCCCGGCGGGCTCCCTACTTGATGGTCGGCTGGCTGTGGTACGTGATTACCCTGGCGCCGGTGTCCGGCCTGGTGCAGGTGGGCAGTCAAGCCCTGGCCGACCGCTACACCTATATCCCCCTGACCGGCCTGTTCATCATGGCGGCCTGGGCCGGCGCCGCGGTCGTCGGACGCTTGAAACTCAAGACCGCCGTCTCCGGCGCCCTGGCGGCCGCGCTCCTGGCGCTCCTCGGTCTGGTCTCCCTGGCCCAGGTCCAACAGTGGAAGAATTCGGAGACCATATTCAGGCAGGCCCTGGCCGCGACCAGCGGCAACTACCTGGTGCATAACTTCTTGGGACTTGAATTGATGAGGCTGCGGCGTTGGGCGGAAGCCGCGTTTCATTTTCACGAGGCCGCCCGGATCAATAAAACCTATAGGGAGCCGCGCCTCAACGCGGGCTTCCTGTTCCTGTCCCGGGGCCGGTATGCCGAGTCGCTCAATTTCTACCGGGAAGCCATGGACTTGAAGGCGGACGACCCCCGGCTGCATAACAACATGGGCGCGGCCCTGGTCGGCCTGGGCCGATACCGGGAAGCCGCGGATCATTTCCAGGAAGCGTTGCGGCTCAACCCTGATTTCGCCGAAGCCCGCCGGAACCTGGGGATCATCGAGGATTTATTGAAAAAAGACGGTGTTCAGCCGGATTGAGCCGGGTCGAAGGGATTTCAGAAAGCGGCCGGGGCCGCCGGTCTGTGCCGCGGGTCCAGACTCAGGCTCTTCTTAGGGCAGATTTCCACGCAGTAAGCGCAGACGATGCAGCGGTAAGGGTCCAGGGTCACGGATTTGGGGTCGCGCGACACCACGATGGCGTTGGCCGGACACCGCTTTTCGCACAGGGTGCAATAGGAACAGGTCTCGGGGTCCAGAAGGAGATGGCCCCTGGCTCCAGCCATGGGCTCTCTGACCTTGTAGGGATACGGTCTGGTGACCGGACCGCCGGTCAGGTTGCGCAGTATGGTGCCGATCATGGTGAACATGGGCCTTACCTCTCCGTACAACTGATGCAGGGATCGATGGAGAGGGTGATGACGGGCACGTCGGCCAATTGGCTCCCCGGCAGCATGGCCAGCAGAGCCGGGATGTTGGCGAAGGTGGGCGTGCGGACCCGCATCCGCTCCAGGTATTTCTTGCCCCCGCCTTTGAGATAATAGACCACCTCGCCTCGAGGTTGTTCGACCCGCATGACCGTCTCGCCGCTCGGATTGCCTTTGACCTGGACATTGATCGGGCCGCCGGGGATGTCCTTGACCGCCTGCCGCACCAGGCCCGCCGCTTGGTACAGCTCTCTAACCCTGACCATGGCCCGGGCGTAGCAGTCTCCGGCGGTTTCGATCACGGGTTGGAAATCGAGTTCGCCATAAGCCGCGTACCCGGTCTGGCGAAGGTCCAGACCCACGCCCGAGGCCCTGACCGTCGGCCCGACCGCACCCCGCTCACGGGCCGTTTCCAGCGATAAAACTCCCACGCCCGCCAGACGCTGCTTGACGCTGAAATCCTTCATGATCGTGGGGATGAAATCGTCGAACTGTTTTTCCAGGTTTTCCAGGGTGGTCAGAATAAGAACCAACTGTTCGGGGTTGAGGTCTTTTCTGACGCCCCCGACGCAGCAGGTGCCCAGCAGCACCCGGGCCCCGGTGGTGGCCTCCAGAAGGTCCAGCACCGCTTCCCGGCACCGCCAGATGCGCATGAAGAGGTTCTCGAAGCCGAAGGAATCGGCCAGTAGCCCCATCCAGAGCAGATGGCTGTGGATGCGATGCAGTTCGCTCCATATCACCCGCAAATAACGCGCCCGCGGCGGCACGGTCAGCTCCATGATCTCTTCCACGCCCTGACAGTAAGCCGTGGTATGGATGAAGCTGCAAATGCCGCAGATGCGTTCGATGAGGAAGACGGCCTGGTGGAAATCCTTATGCTCCGCCAGTTTTTCCAGGCCGCGGTGGACGTAGCCCACCACCGGCAAGGCGCTGACCACTTTTTCGTCTTCCAACTCCAGCCGGAGTTGGATGGGTTCCGGCAGGACCGGATGTTGCGGGCCGAAAGGCAGGACGCTTCTCCTAGTCATTGGCCGGGGCTTCCTTTTCCGCCTGTTCCAACGCGGCGGCGGGTTTGTTCAAGGGCGCCAGGGGCGCGTTTTCCGACAGCAAAAACCTGCCTTCGTAGTCTATGACCAGGCCCGTGACCGGGATGCCGAAAAGGTCTTTGATTTCGTTTTCGATTATGACCGCGGCCAGATAGATTCTGGAGATGCTGGGGAGTTCCTGGCCTTTGGGTAAAAGCAGTCTCAGGTTGTACAGAGTGTAGTCCTGGTCGAAGTGGTAGATGAGGTCGTGGGCTTCACCCAAGTCCGTGCAGGAAATGGTCACGAACCTGAATCCCTGGGGGAGTTTGGCCGCGACTTCGTTGAGCAGGTTGCTGGTGGTCACTTCCGTGACGTTTTCGATCATGACCGTCACCCTTTGGATTTGGGTTTTTCGGTGGGGAAGAAGGTTATCTTGGGCTTTTCCGCCGCGGCGGCGGATTGGCCGTCGCTTTTGGCCGACAGTTTCTTAAGGGCGACCACCAGTCCGTCAATGATGGCTTCAGGCCTGGGTGGGCAGCCGGGTACGAAGACGTCCACCGGCACCACCTTGTCCACGCCACCCAGTACGTTGTAACAGTCGGCGAATATGCCGCCGGTTGAGCTGCATACCCCCAGGCCCACCACTACTTTCGGCTCCGGAATCTGGTTGTAAATGTTCCTCAGGACTCGGACGTTACGGTGGTTGACCGAACCCGTGACCACCAGGACGTCGGCGTGTTTGGGATTGCCCACGTGCAGCACTCCAAACCGCTCCAGATCGTACATGGGCGTCAGGCAGGCCACAAATTCGATGTCGCAACCGTTGCAACTGTTGCAGTTGAAGTGGACCACCCAGGGCGATTTGGCCAGATAACTCATATTCCTCCCGCCGCTCCCCGGCCTTTACACATAGAACCAGGCAATGTTGCCGACGGCCAGGATCATCGGCAGCGTCCACATGAACCGGACCATCCACATGGTGGTCAAACGGGCGAAGGCGTTATCCACGACGATCTGAAAGAGGAAGCAGGCCGCGGCCAGGGGCAGACCCACCGCCAGGTTGGTGGCCCAGAACATGACGATGACGCCGAACAGCAGGGCCACTTCATAGAAATGAGTGATTTCGATCAAGGCCAGATAGGGTCCGGTGAATTCCAGGGTTACGCCCTTGACTATCTCTTGGTGGGCGTGATGGGAGGTGGACACGTCAAAGGGCGATTTTTCCAGTTTTATGATCATGGCCGCCAGGTAAGCCAGGAAGACCAGCGGCAGCGCGGTCAAAAGCGGCTGATTCATGTAGATGACGTCCCGGGCCATGAAACTCCAATTCTTGAGGGCGATGCCCACCACCAGGAGCACCAGGACCGGCTCGTAGGCCAGCATCTGCATGATCTTGCGCTGGCTGCCGATGCGGCTGTAAGGAGACCGCACGCTCATGCCGCCCAAAACCAGGGCGATGGTGGAAAAGGCGTGGGCGAACAGGGCCATCAGCATGTCCTGACCCAGGGTCAGCAGCACGAAGACCATGAGCATGAAGACCAAGTGTAGATAGACGTAGACGGTCTTGACCCGGTTCAGGACCACCGGTTGTTTGCCCAGGAGCTTGAAGACGTCATAGAAGGGCTGGAGAAGGGGAGGTCCAATACGGCCATGAATGCGTGCGGTGAGCTTCCGGTCCAGGCCCATCAGCAGGCCGCCGATGATGGGCGCCAGAATCAGCACTACGATCACTACAACTGTTTGCTCCGTCATAGCTGGTAGCCCGCGCCTTGTTCCACCTCGGCCGGCCGTCCTCAAGGCGGACCGGCCGCCCGATCAACGAAGAGTGATGACCGCGAACATCGAAAGGGCCAGGACTCCGGCCAGGAGGTTGGCCCAAAAGGTTATGCGCGCTTCCTGGAAGACCGAGGTCATATAAACGCTGGCCCCCCAGGCCGTGTCGGCTTCATCCTTGAGACCGCGGAAGGAATAGAACAGCCCTTCACCCTCCACGTTTTCGCCACAAAGATAAGGCAGACGGACGTGGCGCGACTTGATGGTGGTCCTGGTGATGGCCCAGGCCAGCAGACCGATGCCCAGCAGTATCAACACCGGCGAGGCCATGAACTCGCTCACGGCGTTGAGCTGGGCCAGGGCCTGGGCCGCGGCCACGGCCGGCAGTTTGCCGGAATAGATGGAAGTGGATAACGGATCGAATATATAGCGATGGATGGGCGTCGCGGCTACGCCGGACAGCACCACGATGGCCACCAGGGCGAAATTGGCCAGGAGCATCATCGGATGGATTTTTTCCGGGGCGATGGTGGGGTGGTAGGACACGGTCTGGATGCGGCCCATCCATTTCACCCAGAAGACCACGGTCAGGGCGCTGCCGGCCACGATCAACATGAGGTTTATCGGGTGATTGATGGAGGCCTCGATGGCCATCCATTTGCTGAGCAGCATGCCGAAGGGCGGAATGAGCATGGAGGCCATGCCGATTACGGTGATGACCGTGGTCATGGGCATCCGGAACCTTATCCCGCCCATGTCCTCGATGTCGCGGCTGCCGATGTTCTGTTCGATCGAGCCCACGCACAGGAAGAGCAGGCCCTTGGAGGCGGCGTGGAAGCAAAGGATCATGAGCGCGGCCGTATAGGCCAGAGGCGTGTTGATGCCGGCGCAGGCCACGATCAGTCCCAGGTTGGAGATGGTCGAGTAGGCCAGCACCTTCTTGGAATTGCTCTGGCCGATGGCCAGGGCCGCGGCCAGGGCAAAGGTGAAGGCGCCGGTCAGGGCGATCACGGTCATGATCTTTTCCCCGGTGTAGGCCGGGGCCAGGCGCAGAATCAGGTACGAACCGGCCTTGACCATGGTGGCGGAATGAAGCAAGGCCGAAACCGGCGTCGGGGCGACCATGGCTCCCAGGAGCCAGCTCTGGAAAGGCATCTGGGCCGACTTGGTCAAGGCGCCCAGGCTGAACAGGGCCATGGGCGCCAGGGCCTTGGCCATCATGGCGCCGTGAATCGTCCCGGCGCCGAATTGGGCCAGGGACAAGGTGGCGCCGGCGGTCATGGCCACTCCGCCGAAAGCGCCGATCGCCAGTTGCAGCCTGGCGTTCTTTTTGGCCTCCTCGGTGCCGTCATGACGGATCAGGAAATAGGAACAAAGGGTGGTGCATTCCCAGAAGACGCAGACCCATTGCAAGCTGTCCGCCAGCACCAACCCGTTCATCACGCCCAGAAAGCCCACCAGAAAAAAGAAGAAGCGGCCGGTGCCGGCGGCCGTGGCCGGCGCGTGGTCCTCATGGTGTTTCATGTACCCGATGGCGTACAGGGCTATGAGCGAACCCACTATGGTCACGATCAGGACCAGGATGAGGGCCAAGGGGTCCATGACGAACCGCGCCGGCTGGCTCAGCACGGGATCGCGCAGCCGCAGAATCTCATCGGTCAGGGTCAGGCCCAGGTGGGCCAGCCCGAAGAAGGAGATGAGCCAGCTCCTGATCCTGAAGCCAATGGCTACGACGATCAGTCCCACCAGGACTTCCGCCCCGAAGGCCAACCATATTCCCGCTTGCCCCCAGGCGGTCAGCGTGAAAACAAAAGTTCCCTGGCTGGCGGTGAAAAGGCCGGCGGCCATGGTGACCACGGCCGCCAGAGTGACAATGACACTGCGGCTCTTATGATCAGGCGCGGCGTAGGCCAGTAACCCGAACAGAATAGGACCCGCCACCAGTATGGCCAGCAAGACAGCCGTCATCGCCAAAGGCTCCTTTACTGGTTCTGGTACCCCCTGCCGGTTTTTATTACAGGCAACGAATATGCCAAAAGCCCGATGGAGTTTCGCTTCAGTAACCGGCTTATTTCATTGCTAATTAATTTGATAAAGCCGAGTCCGCCCCGGTCGTTGCCGCTCCCGGCTGTCAGGTTTTTTTCCTTTTCGTAAAGGCTGAGGGGCCTGGCGCGGTTCGGCTAATAGACCGCGCAGCGGACATCGAAATGCTTGTTTACGCTGACGGTCGGACAGGCCGACCGAATGGCCACCTGGGCCACGGTCGAGCCGAGAAAGGCTTTCTCCGGGTCTTTGTTTTTAGCGTGATGGGCCATCAGGATCAGGTCCGCCTTTTCCCGTCGGGCGACCTTCAGTATTTCCACGTAAGGCACGCCTTCCCAGACTTCGAGCTGATGGTTCACTCCCCGCAGCATGGGTTCGAATTCGCGGGCGATCCTGCCCTTGGCCTCTTCAATCAGCTTTTCGATGTCTTCCTGGTAGACCTTGAGGCGCTCGTACTGGGAACCGACGTCAAGGACATGAACCACGAACAGCTTGGCTTTATAATGCCTGGATAATTGGCCGGCGTAGCCGAGGGCGCACTCGGACTGGTCGGAGAAATCGGTGGCCATGACCAGGTTGGAGAAGGTCAGGCTTTCCTTGGCCACCGGTCGGGAGACGATCATGACCGGGCAATGGGCCCGCTGGCTGACCATCTCCATGGTCGTGCCCGTCATTCCCCAGGTAGTAGGCCGCCGTTCCGGTCTTGACTTTTCCCGGGACCCCATGACGATGAGGTCAATATTCTTCTTGCGGGAGAATCTCAATATCTCCTCGTGGGGCAACCCGGCCACCACCTCGACGGTCAGCTTGTCCGTCTCCTGATACTGATCGCGGCAGGATTCCTCGATCCTGGCCTTGACCCGGTCGAGTTCTCCCGAAGGATTTAGGTACTCGATATCGGACCAGCCATACACCGGCGGACCGCAGACGTGAAGCAGGCAGATTCTGGCTTGATGCTTCCGGGCCAGGGCAAAGGCCGCTTGCGCCGCCCATTGGTTGACCTCCGAAGGTGTGGCCGCCAAAAGTATGTCGGTGAACATGATTCGCTCCTTTCCCGAATGAATGCCTCAGTCAGAAGTGGTCAGCGCCCTGATTGACGTGCAAGTGATCCGGTAAAACCATGGCCGGTTCGCGCCCATGTTCTTTATTCGATCCACGTCCTTTCCCTCGGCCGGAGGGTAGAACCGTTTTCGTTTGGTTTTGACGCCAAAACCGGGTCCAGACGAACCTAGAACTGGCGGTAGAAACCGAACCCGAAGTGAAAGTCAGGCCTTTCCCGCCATAAATATAGCTCCTTGACCTTGATCACCGGGTAATCGTACTTTATTTCTCCCAAAGGCAGGGACGTTAAGTCCTCGAATACGCCGGCCACGGTCACTTCGCGGCCCGGCGCGTAGATGGCCGGATCGAGAAAGCGGTCGTCCTGGGCCAGAAAGCGCCCACCCGAACGATCCGCCGCCCGGGGTCTGCCGCCGGCCTCCGCCGGTTTTTCCAACACGGTCAATGTCGTCCCGGTTGCGGTGTTCAAAGCTTCGATGATCACCCCGCTGAAAATGACCATCTTGCCCCGGTGGAGCCGCGGGTTTCTGACCATTTCCTGGATGGTCAGATCAGGGGCGGCTTGTCGTCTGGTTTCTTGGGAAATGGCCGGCGCGCAGCCGGCCAAAAAGGCGATAAGGAGACAGGCCGGCCCGAATAGCGGGGCGAGTGTTTTGGCCTTGTTCATGGCCGTCCTCCGGCAAAGGACGAAGATTTGACGGACCGAGGTCTATTTCTCTATACTAACATAATAGTCTAATGCCGGTTCGGGCCGCGGTCAATAGGAAGGAATTTGAGATAAGAGCGGATAGCCTGGTGGAAGGCCAAATATCCGGCCGCCCGGTCCGGCGGGGACAAGGCGGCCCTGAAGCAGGCGGGCTGCCCAGAGGAATGCCGCTGTGAGATATCCAGGCCCCGAAGGGAAAGCGGATGAGCGATCAAGGCGGAACACCCCCCATCAATCGTTTGAAGTATAAACGCGGAGAACTTATCGCCAAGGCCGGTGACTATGGCCTGTCCATATACAAGGTCCTCCAGGGGCAGGTGGAAAGCTTCGGCGACGAGGAAGGCATCGAGCTTATTTTGGAGACTCGACGGCCGGGCGACATTCTCAACGCCGAGGTTTTTCTGCATCGAGGCTTCGAACCCCATCCTCACTCGATCCGGGCCGTGGACGAGGCCGAGATCGAGGTCTGGCATCTGGCCCGCTTGAGCCAGGAATATGAAAAGGCGCCGCCATTGCTGAAATTCATCGGCGACCAGATGCTGCAACGGCTGCGTCGGACGGAAAAATTAAAGACCAGGCTCCAGGTTCAGCCGCGGCCCGAGACGGCCGGGACCATCCTGGAGATATCCGCGCCTCCGCGGAAGACGGCCTGGTCCAAGCAGAGCCGGAAGTTCTATCGCAAGGATATCGAGGCACACTGCCGCTATCGACCGCTGAACGCACCGGATGACCTCAGTCTCGAGGGCCGGGTGAAAGACATAAGCCAGGGCGGCCTGCGGGTGGAGATCGATGAGAAAAACCTCCGGGATTTTCCTCATGAACCAGGCGGCAAGTTGAACGTGGCGATGACTTTACCCAATGGCCGGGATATCAAGGCCACCACCCAGATCGCTCATATCAAGCGGATCGGCGCAGCCGGCGACCTCTCCATGGGCCTGGCCATCGTTCACATAGACCTGGACTCCCAAAAACATCTCGGCTTTTTCCTGATGCCTTAGCGGGAGGAGCAATCTTGAATCTGACCGAAATGCTTCAGGGTTACGTGTTGAAGGAACGCGAACTGCCGGACAAGGCCTTGGCTATCAAGGAAGGCGTGAGCAACGAGGTTCTGTTCATCATCCTCAAAGGGCAGATGAAGGTCAAGAAGAACGTCAAAGCCGGACTGGTCACGGTGGATGTTCTCAAACCCGGGGCCGTGGCGGGTGAAATAACCTTGTTCTCCGGCGCCCAGGCGGCCGCTTCGGCTTCGGTCATGGCCGAAGGTCCGGTGCGGGTGGGTATTCTGGACCGGCCGCGCCTGATCCGGGACCTGGAAGGTTTATCGCCGCGGGTCAAGGAACTCTTCGGGGTATTGGCGGCAAGGCTCAGGCAGGCCACGGATGAAGTGGCCTCCCACGAAGGCGCCGGTCGAGAATCATGCTCCGGATGAAGAGGATGATCCGGCCGGTTGGCCTTGAACCGGCGCTCCTCGGCGCGTTGGGTCTGGTCATAGGCCTTTGGTTGGGCCTGACTCCCGCCCCGGCGGCCGGACTGAAGTTTTTCAGCCTTCAGGTCGGTTCCCGGCCATCGGCCCAGGACGCGGCCCAAGCCGTGGCTGCCTTCAAAGCCCTCGGACTGGAGGCCTTTTCCAGATACGAAGATACAGACGGCCGGGGCCGGGGGCACCGGGTTTACGTGGGTCTGACGGCCGAGAAGCGGGAAGCCGAGGAGTTGGCTCAAAACCTGAGGAATCAGGGATTGATCTCTAATTATCGGATCGTCGAGATGGCCGATCCCAATATCTCAACCCCGAAACCGGCTTCAAGGTCGGGCCGGGCGGCCATTGACTCATCTTCCCGGAACTCGGACCGGAACCTCTCTTCCTTTCAAAGATTGGTCTCCGGCCGTTTCGTGGGTTCGTTCCGAGACAGGGAGCAGGCCGCCGTGGAGGCGGAAGGACTGACCCGGAGCGGCTGGCCGGCTTCGGTGAGCGAAGAAAAAGTCCAGGGGGTCATGTGGTACCGGGTTTACCTTTTGGCGCCCGGGGGCAGGGATTATTCGGGCGAGCCGGTCGCGGCCGAGCCGAGTGGCGTCGAACTGATGGCTGACATGTCTGAACCAGGCCGGGGCCTGAATTCCAAACCTCAGGCCGACGAACCTTCCCGCTGTCCCGGTTTCACGCGGCGAGGCGCCAAAATAGCCCTGCTGCGGGCCATCAACGACGCGGTGCCCGAACGGCCCTCTCTGGCCGCCTTGCGGGAATTGGCCCTCGAACCTCTGGACAAGACCGCCGATTACCTGGCGGCGCTGCGGGAACGGGCTTCGAACCTGGGCCGTCTCAACCCGGCCGACCATACCCGCCTGGCCTGGGGAGTTCTGGCCTACGACCGATCCGGGTTGGATAAGGCCATGGACCGTCTCCGATCCGGGGACGGGCCGGCGCCCCTGGTTTGGGCCTTGGCCGCGGCTGAAACCGATCTGGAGGCCATGAAAGGCCGGAAGACCCTCATCATCGTCTCCGACTTCAACCAGCCCTGGGCCGCGGAAGACCCGGTGGCCAAGGCCGGGCGACTCAAAGCCAGGTACGGCGAAAATCTCTGCCTGTCCGTCCTTTATCTTGAAGCCGACGCGGCCGGAGTAAAACTGGCCGAGGACCTGGCCCAGGCCGGCGGCTGCGGCCGAGCCCATGACGGCTGTCGGGCCCTGGCGGACAAGTCATCCCTCGAGAGCCTGTTCCAGGAAAGTGGTTTGGAATCGGTCGCCGGCCGGCCGGCTTCAAGCTGTCCGGACGCGGACGCGGACGGCGTATGCGACGACCTGGACTTATGCCCCCATACGCCTCGAGGCGCCCTGGTGGACGATCACGGCTGTTGGGTGGCGGCGCTGGGCCCGTTTTTCGATTTCAATCAGGACACCGTCAGGCCTGAATTCCTGCCCGGAATAAAATGGGCCGCGGATGTTATTTTGGAGAATCCCGGCCTGGTGGTCGAGGTGGCCGGCCACACGGACAGCCTGGGCGGCGAAGCCTACAATCGGAATCTGGGCCGGCGCCGGGGCGAAACGGTCCGTTCCTGGCTGATTCGCCATGGCGTGAATCCCTCGAGACTGACGGTCCGCTCCTACGGTGAATCCCGGCCCGCGGCCGATAATGCCACTGAACAGGGCCGGGCCAGGAACCGCCGAGTTGAACTGCACGTGATCAAGTAAACGCCGCGGATGACGTGGCGCCGACCAGATTCACCGAAACGTTTCCAGGAAAAATCTCGGACGAATTGACTTAAGGCAAGGCCGGCCGGAACAAATCCGGATATCCTTTTGATCAAGCCGGGCCAGGTCAGGCTTATCGGCTCCGGGCCGGGGGCGAGGATGGATGATTCCAGCCGCAATCCCGGTTCTTCCACCGACCGTTGTATTGACCTGGGCCGCTGGATCGTCCCAAGGGAGGTTGGCGCCATGCCCGAAAGCAACAAGATCGGAAAATCAGAACCGGCCGCCGTCCAGGATTTGACCGCCTGCCCCAGCACCGCCCAGATGCTGGCCAAAGCCCGGCAGGACGGCGTGAGCCTGGCTTTTGACCGGGCCGCGGAAATGAAACCGTGCCCCATCGGCGCCGAATCGGCCTGTTGCAAGCACTGTTCCATGGGGCCCTGCCGGCTCAGTTCCAAGGACCCGTACGGCAAGGTGGGCGTCTGCGGGGCCACGCTGGACACCATCATGGCCCGGAACTTCGCCCGTATGGTGGCCACCGGCACGGCGGCCCACAGCGACCACGGCCGGGTTTTGTTGGAACTGTTCAAGGAGGTGATCGCCGGCCGCGCCACCGACTATTCGATCAAGGACCCGATCAAGCTCACCGAACTGGCCGTCTCCCTGGGAATCGAGGTCGAAGGCCGGGAGATCGAGGATATCGGCCGGGAAACGGCGGCTGAATTGGAGAAGGTCTTCACCCAGCTCGAGGGCGAAATGCCTTTGGCCCGCCGGGTCCCGGCGAAAACCCTGGAAACCTGGCGCAAGCTGGGAATAGTGCCCCGGGGGGCCATGCGCGAGGTGATGGACCTTCTGCTCCGGACCCATATGGGCGTGGATCAGGATTATGAAAGCCTCACCCGCCAGTCCAGCCGGACGGCTTTGGTTGACGGCTGGGGCGGCTCGATGGTGGCCACGGAACTGGCCGACGTTCTTTTCGGCACGCCCTTTCCCCTGGAGATAGAGGTGGACATGGGGGTGCTGGACGAAAAGCAGGTCAATATCCTGGTCCACGGTCATGAACCGGCCCTTTTGGAAGCGTTGATGGTCTCGGTCCGGGACCCCGGCCTCCTGGCCCAGGCCAGAGAGGCCGGGGCCAGGGGCCTGAACCTGGTGGGTATGTGCTGCTCCGGCTTGGAAGTTCTCGCCCGCCATGGCCTGCCCCACGCGGGCAACTTCATGTCCACCGAGGCCGTCCTGGTCACCGGCGCGGTGGACGCCATGGCCGTGGACGTCCAGTGCATCAAGCAGGGTTTGGCCCAGGTGGCGGATTGCTACGGTACCGTCTTTATCACCACCAGCGCCCAGGGCCATATCGAAGGGGCGCTCCACCTGCCTTTCAGCGACCACGAGCCGAGGGCCTGCACCGACAAGATAGTGGCGGCGGCCATCGAGCGGTTCAAGAAGCGCCCGAGCCAAGTGGTCATACCCCGCCGCCGGAGCAAAGGCATCACCGGTTTCTCGTTCGAGTCAATAAATTACATGTTGGGAGGCACTTTCCGCGGATCGTACGTTCCGCTGAACGATAACATCGTCAACGGCCGGGTCAGGGGCGTGGCCGGCGTAGTGGGCTGCGGCAACGTCCGGGTCAGACAGGACTGGGTCCACGTGGAATTGGTCAAGGAATTGATCAAGAACGATGTCCTGGTGCTCCAGACCGGCTGCAGCCAGATAGCCTTGATGAAGAACGGTTTGTGCACGCCGGAGGCGGCCCATTTCGCCGGTCCGGGGCTGCGCTCGCTCTGCGAGGCCGTGGGCATGCCGCCCGTCCTGGGCCTGGGCGCCTGCGTGGACAACAGCCGCCTGCTGATCGCCGCCTCGGAAATGGTCAAAGTGGGCGGACTGGGGCAGAGCATCGCCGACCTGCCCGTGGCCGGCGCGGCGCCGGAATGGATGAGCGAGAAGGCCATCGCCATCGGGCAGTATTTCGTGGCCAGCGGCGTATTCACCGTCTTCGGCGTCACCTTTCCTCTAGTACCAGGGACCAAATTTCACCAACACCTCTTTTCCGACCTGGAAAACCAGGGCCTGGGTAAGTGGGCCTGGGCCAAGGACCCCCTGGAAATGGCCCGATTGATGATCGAGCATATAGATAAGAAGAGAAAGGCCCTGGGTATTGATCGAGCCAGGGCCAGGACCCTGGTTGATATGGCTGACCGGAGGGCCATGGCGGCGTGAGACCCGATTGAATAACGGCCTTGCCGCCAACAAGACCAGGGAGCCGCCAGTCATCGCTGGCGACGGCTAAACCTCTCGCAACCAACATCCGCGGCCGGGATGACCCTCTTCCCGGCTGCTTTATTTCCCCTTCGATCTTCCCCTGATTTTCCCGGGCCTCTTCCTTAAGATTATGGCCGGGCCTTCCATGTCTGATTTCTTTACAAGCTGTAAAGCCTGATTCCTCGAGGAAACAGGCCCGCCCGCCAGGTTGGGATCACCGGTGATCCGTTAGTCAATATTTACCGTTAATTACACGGGAGAGTCATTCAGTGGGTTTTGGCCTGGTGCTTGCTTTAGCCATAACCGGTGCGTTGTGAAAAATTGCACTATACGTTCTTGAGTCCGGTCCTCAGGGTTGGGACCATAAAATCCAGGGTTGCCAGGCGAGAAGGATGTCGGTCTCGTTATTTCACCAGAGCGTAAAAGGGGGATCCTGTGAACCATCAAGGCGATCTTGCGGGGCATAGCCGGACGGACGAGGAATATGGGTTCACCCCTGACCAGTTGGCCGCGGTTGACTCCATTATTGCCCGCTATGCCGATAAACCCGGGTCTCTGATACCCGTCCTGGAAGAGATTCAGGAGTCCGTCGGTTTCATTCCCAAATCCATCCAAGCCAAAGTGGCCGTAGGATTGGGCCTGCCTTTCAGCGAAGTCCATGGTGTGGTTACTTTCTACCATTTCTTCACCATGGTTCCCAGGGGCCGGCATACCATCCGCTGCTGTCTGGGTACGGCCTGCTACGTCAGGGGCGGTAAGAATACCCTGGACAAGCTGTCCACGGCCTTGGCCTTGACGCCCGGCGAGACCTCGGCCGACCGGAGATTTTCTTTGGAGACGGTCCGCTGCCTGGGCGCCTGCGGCCTGGCTCCGGTGATGGTGGTGGATGAAGACACCCATCGACAGGTGAAACCTTCGCTGGTCATGGAATTGATCAAAGACTACGAATAACCAGGGAGCTGTCATATGCCCAGGTTGAAGGTTGAAGATCTTTACCGGATCAAGGGCGAGGTTCTCAGAGCCTCGGTCATGGAGCCGGAAGGGACAAGGACCCGGATCACGGTTCACATGGGAACTTGCGGGATATCCTCGGGCGCGGACAAGGTGTTTAAGGTTTTACAGGAGGAACTGTCCGGGTCTGGCCGTCGGGATATTGCCCTGACCACCTCGGGTTGCGCCGGCATCTGCAACCGGGAGCCTTTGATCACGGTGGAAAGATTGGGCGAGGAGGCGGTGAAATACGCCAACCTGACTCCGGACAAGACCCGGCAGGTATTCCGACGGCATGTCCTGGACGGACAAATAATGACCGACTGGACTTTTGCCCGGGGGTGGGAACAGCCGGACAAGGCTTTTGACGGGGCGCCGTCGGCCCCGGCCCAGGACGTGCCCAGCATCAAGGACGTTCCCTTCTTCGGCAAGCAGGAACTCCGGGTCATGAGGAACCGGGGCCTCATCCAGTCGGAGAGCCTCGAGGAATACATCGCCGCGGATGGCTACTTCGGGGCGGCCAAGGCCTTGTTCCAAATGTCGTCCCAGGACGTCATCCGGGAGGTCAAAGCCGCCGGCCTGCGCGGCCGGGGCGGTGCCGGTTTTCCCACCGGACTCAAATGGGATTTCGCCTCCAAGTCCCGGAGCGACGTCAAATACGTGCTCTGCAACGCCGACGAAGGCGATCCGGGCGCCTTCATGGACCGGTGCGTGCTCGAATCCGACCCGCACGCCGTCCTGGAAGGCATGATCATCGCCGCCAAGGCCATCGGCGCCCATCAGGGCTACATCTATTGCCGGGCCGAATATCCGCTGGCCGTGAAGATGCTCAACCTGGCCATCGAAAAGGCGAGGGAACACGGCCTGCTGGGCCGGGACATCCTGGGCTCGGGCTTCGACTTTGACGTCGAGATATACCGCGGGGCCGGGGCCTTTGTCTGCGGCGAGGAAACGGCCTTGATGATCTCCATCGAGGGCAAGAGGGGCACGCCTCGACCCCGGCCGCCCTTCCCGGCCATATCGGGCTTGTGGAAGAAGCCGACCATTCTCAACAACGTCGAGACCATGGCCAGCGTGCCCCAACTGATTCTCAAGGGCGCCCGCTGGTACGCCGAGATCGGCACACAGCGCAGCCGCGGCACCAAAGTCTTCGCCTTGACCGGCGACATCAAGAACGTCGGTCTGGTGGAAGTGCCGATGGGCATCTCCCTGGGTTCGATCATCCATGAAATCGGCGGCGGCATACCCAAGGACAAGAAGTTCAAGGCGGTCCAGCTCGGCGGTCCTTCCGGCGGCTGCGTGCCGGCCGAACACCTGAACACGCCGGTCGAGTACGAATCCATAGTCAAGCTGGGCGCGATCATGGGTTCGGGCGGCATGATCGTCATGGACGAAGACAAGTGCATGGTGGACGTGGCCCGCTTCTTCATGGACTTCTGCGTGGACGAATCCTGCGGTAAATGCGCCCCCTGCCGCGTGGGCACCAGGCAGATGCTGAACATATTGACCCGCATCTGCGAGGGGCAAGGCCGGGAGGGCGACATCGAGACCCTGGAGAAATGGGCCACCATCATCCAGAACACGGCGCTGTGCGGTCTGGGGCAGACCGCGCCCAACCCGGTCTTGTCCACCTTACGCTACTTCCGGCACGAGTACGAGGCCCATATCCGCGAGAAACGTTGTCCGGCCGTGGCCTGCGCCGCGCTCTTCAAGGCCCCCTGCCAGCACGCCTGTCCAGCCGGCATGGACGTTCCCTCGTACGTGGGCCTGGTGCGCGCCGGACGCCTCGAAGACGCTTACCGGGTCCTGCTCAAGACCAATCCCTTCCCCAGCGTCTGCGGACGGGTCTGCGACCACAAGTGCGAATTGAAATGCCGGCGGTCCACCCTGGACGAGCCGGTCAACATTAGAAACTTGAAGCGCTTCATCACCGATAACGCCAGTCTGCCCAAGCTGCCGGGCCCCGGGATCACTCGGTTGGAACGCATCGCCGTGGTCGGCGGCGGCCCGGCCGGATTGACCGCGGCCCGGGACCTGGCCCTGCGGGGCTATCACGTGACGGTCATGGAGGAACTGCCCGAGGCGGGCGGCATGCTGCGCTGGGGCATCCCGGCCTACCGGCTGCCGCGCGAGGTCATCAAGGCCGAGATTGACGCCATATTGAGCCTGGGGGTCGAATTGCGCTGCAACACCAAGGTCGGCTGGGACGTCTCCTGGGAAGACCTGAAGAGCGATTACGACGCCATCTTCATGGCCATCGGCGCCCACCGGAGCCTCAAATTGGGCGTGGACGGCGAAGGTCTGGAGGGCGTGGTCGGCGCGGTCGAGTTCCTCCGGCAGGTCAACTTCCAGAAGAAGCCTCCGGTCGGCGAGAAGGTGGCCGTGGTGGGCGGCGGCAACTCGGCCATAGACGCGGCCCGATCGGCCTTGAGACTGGGGGCCAAGGAAGTGACCATACTGTACCGCCGCCTGCGGGAGGACATGCCGGCCCAGGAAGTGGAGATCAAGGCCGCCGAGGACGAGGGCGTGAAAATTCAATACCTGGTCGCGCCCATCAGGTTCATCGGCGAGGGCAAGCGGGTGAAGAAGTTGGTCTGCCAGCGCATGTCCCTGGGCGAATTCGACGCCAGCGGCCGGAGGCGGCCTCTGCCCATAGCCGGGGCCGAGTTCGCGCTGGAAGTGGATCAGGTCATAAACGCCATCGGCCAGCAACCGATGGTCGGTTTCCTGAACCTGGGCGACGAAGGCGAAATCAAGGTTTCCAAGAACGGTTTCATCCAGATCGCGGGCCAGAGCCGCACCCGCACCACCCAATCCATGATCTTCGCCGGCGGCGACGCGGTAACCGGTCCGGCCACGGTCATTGAAGCCATTGCCGCCGGCCGCTGGGCCGCGGAAGAGATAGACGCGGCCATCAGGCTGCGGAACACCGAAGAGCGATACGCGGCGCCGATGGAGGAGGAAATCGAGGTGCCTTTCCTGATGGATCAGAATATCAAGGAGGCGCCGCGGGCCCATATGCCGGAAGTCTCCGTCGCGGAGAGGATGGGCGGCTTTAAGGAAGTGGAAATCGGTTTCTCGAAGGAAACGGCCCTGGCCGAGGCCTGTCGTTGCCTGCGCTGCGACGTCAAGGAAGTGGCGGCCTAGCCCGCCGGGAAAAGGTCCGGGAACCTTCGGTCCAAGGCTTATGAAACCGTCACCAGAGCCATAAGGAGTTCCGATGGAACCTAAACAAGAGATCAGCCTCAAGATTGACGGGAAAGAGGTGGCGGCCCCGGAGGGCTCGACCATACTCGAGGCGGCCCGGCAGCACGGCATCCGCATCCCCACTTTGTGCCATCATCCCGATTTGACCCCCTACGGGGGTTGTCGTCTCTGCGTGGTCGAGGTGGACGGTTCGCCCAGGCTGGCGGCCAGTTGCGTCATGCCCGTGCGCAAGGGCATGGAGGTGGTCACCACCAGCCCGCTCATCATCGCGGCCCGTCGGACCATCCTCGAATTTCTGTTCTCAGAACGGAACCATTATTGCATGTTCTGCGCCCAGAGCGGGGACTGCGAACTGCAGAACCTGGCTTACGAATATCAGATGGACCACCTGACCGTCCCCCCTCTGGGCCAGGACTTTCCGGTGGATACCAGCCACGAAGACCTGGTGGTTGACCATAACCGCTGCGTGTTGTGCGGTCGCTGCGTCCGGGCCTGCCGGGAACTGGCCGGGGAATCGGTGCTGGATTTCCGGGGCCGGGGCGGCCGCACCATGATCGGGGTGGACCTGGCCGGCAGCTTGGGCGAGTCCACCTGCTCTTCCTGCGGCGCTTGCCTGCAGGTCTGCCCCACCGGCGCCATCTTCCATCGGCACCGGACCCATTACGCGGTCAAGGGCAAACCCAAGGACTGGAAGAGCGTGGCCTCCCACTGCCCCCAGTGCGAACTCCTCTGCCCGACCGTGTACCACGTCCGCGGCAACAACCTGATCAAGATCGAAGGCCGTTCGCCCGGAGAAGGCCTGGACCGGGGGCGTCTCTGCCGCAAAGGCCGCTTCGATCCTTTCAAAACGGTCGGCCAACGGTTGATCAAGCCCATGTTGCGGGAGAACGGCCGCTGGAGGCCGGCCGAATGGGACGAGGCCTCGGAAAGGCTGGTGTCCGGACTGGGAGCGGTCCGCAAGGCTCACGGCGGAACCGCCCTCTTCGGACTGGTGTCGAGTTCATGCGGCAATGAGGAACTGGCCGGATTCAAGAAGCTGATGACCGCGGGCTGGACCGCCGGCTACGTGGACACCCTGGATGGCCCGCGGGTCCGCAACGTGGCCGCGGCCGCCAAGGCCGCCGGCCTGTCCTTGAAGGAAGCGCCTTGGCGAAACCTGCTCGAGGCCGACTTCATCCTGCTGGCCGGCGCCGACCCGATGGCCGGCCATCCCCTGGTGGCCTCGCTCATCCGCCGGGCCATCCTGGAAAAAAAGACCAGGGTGGCGGTGCTGGGACCCAGCAATTTCCTGGGACCCCTGGCCAGACTTCATATGCCGGCCGATGGCGGCGACCTGGCCCTGCTGGTGCAAACCCTGCTGGCTCAAACAAGCCGTCCAGCCGGGGCCAGGCCGCCGCAAGACCTTCCCGGCGGCTTCAATTCCCTGGACCTGACCGAAGCGATCAAACTTACCCAGGAAGCCAAGGCGCCAATCTTCGTGGCCGGGTCGGACCTGACCGGTCTGCCCGGACCGGAAGGCCTGACCGCCCTTTTCCACCTGGCCAGAGCCAAGGGGCCGCTGCCCGGCGAGGTCTTGCGCCTGATCGTTCTCAAGCCCGGCGGCAACAGTCTGGGGGCGTGGAACATGGAGGCGGTGGCCAAGAAAGGACTCGACCTCCGCGGCCGGTTCAAGGGCGGTTTCATCTGCCTGGCCGGAAGCGAAGACGTCAGTCCGGCCTTGACCGACGGCTTGGACGGGCTGGATTTTCTGGCGGTGCTGACGCCTTACTTCCCCGAGAAGACGGCCGACCAGGCCGGAGTTCTTCTGCCCAAACCCACCTGGCTGGAAACGGAGGGGACGTACGCGACGATGAACGGCGCCAAAGGAGTGCTGAAGAAAAAGGTGTTGGAACCGCCGCCGGGAGTTCGGCCGGCCCTCCAAACCCTGGCCGACTTGACCGCCAGGGCGGGCGTTTTCAATCAGAGTTCAGGGCCGAAGACCGGGAGCAAGCCCGATCCCGGACCGGCGCTCAAGTGAGGGGAGGCTGACCATGGGAAAGCCAAAGGTGGCCACGGTCTGGCTGGAAGGATGCGCCGGCTGCCACATGTCCTTTCTGGACCTGGATGAGATACTCCTGGATGTCCTGGCGGCGGTGGACTTGACGGTCACGCCCATCACGGACTTCAAGGACTACGACTTCCCCGATCTGACCCTGGGCATAGTCGAGGGCGCCGTCGGCAACGTGGAGCAGGAGGAGATCATCCATAAGCTGCGCCACAAGTGCCAGCTAATGATGGCCTGGGGGGACTGCGCCGTTTTCGGCGGCATTAACACCATGCGCAATCGCTTCCCGACCGACCTGCTGCTCCAGAGGGGTTATATCGAGACGGCCGGGACGGTGGCGGGAGTAGTGCCGGCCGACGTTGAACTGCCGCCGCTGCTGCCCAAGGTCCTGGCCGCGAACGAAGTCGTGCCGGTCGATATCTACGTGCCGGGCTGCCCGCCTTCTCCGGAAGCCATAGGCTATGCCCTGCGCGAGATACTGCAGGGCCGGACGCCCAAGCTGCCGGCGGGCATCATGCATTTTGATTGAGGAGGTTCGCCCATGGCCCCGCGTAAAATAACCATAAACCCCATAAGCCGCCTGGAAGGACACGGGAAAGTCACTCTGCAACTGGATGATCAGGGGCAGGTCTCCGAGGCCCGTTTCCACGTCACCCAGTTCAGAGGCTTTGAGGTCTTCAGCCAGGGGCGGCCTTACGAGGAGATGTCGTCAATCACCCAACGGATTTGCGGCATCTGCCCGGTCAGCCATCAACTGGCCTCGGCCAAGGCCTCCGACGCCATACTCGGCCGGCCTATTCCGGAAACGGCCAAACTGCTGCGGGAGTTGCTGCACATGGGGCAGTATATCCAGTCCCACGCCATGCATTTCTTCTACCTGGCCGGACCGGACCTGCTCCTGGGCTGGGACTCCGACCCGGCCAAGCGCAACGTGGTGGGCGTGATCGCCGCCTTTCCGGACGCGGCCGTCAAGGCCATGCGGCTCAGGAAGTTCGGTCAGGAGATAATCAAGACCCTGGCCGGCAAGAAGATACATCCCGCCTTCGCCGTGGCCGGAGGCGTGACCGATCCCTTGTCGGAAAAGGACCGCGACCGCCTGATGGCCGGCTTCAAGGAAGGTTACGAAACCGCCCGCCTCGCCCTGGACCTCTGTCGGGGCTGGATCGAGAAGAACATCGAGGAAGTGAAGGTCTTCGGCAACTTCCGCTCCAACTATTGCGGCCTGGTTGACTCCGGGGGGCGCCTCAACCTTTATGACGGCCGGCTCAGGATCACCGACCCGGACCGCAAGGCCATGGCCGAGTTCGATCCGGTCTCGTACCTCGACTATATCGCCGAGAAGGTCGAGCCCTGGTCGTACATGAAGTTCCCGTACTACAAACCCCAGGGCTACCCGGACGGCTTCTATCGGGTCGGACCCCTGGCCCGTCTTAACGTGGCCGACGGCGTCACCACGCCCAGGGCCGCGGCCGAACTGTCCAGGTTGCGGCAAGCGGCCGAAGACGGCTTGACCGGCGGCTCGCTCATGTATCATTACGCCCGGTTGGTGGAACTGGTCTACGCCCTGGAGAAGGCCGAAGAACTCCTGAAACACCCCGGCCTCTGCAGCGCCGAGGTCAAGGTCACGGCTCCGCCGGCCCACCGGGAGGGAGTGGGCGTTATCGAGGCCCCCCGAGGCACGCTTATCCACCATTACTGGGTGGACGGGAAAGGGGCCATGATCAAGGCCAACCTGATCGTGGCCACGGGCCATAACAACGTGGCCATGAATCGGGCGGTCGCCGAGGTGGCCAGGGAGTACATCAAGAACGGTCAGGTCAGGGAAGGCATACTCAACCGGGTGGAAGGCGCCATCCGGTGTTACGACCCCTGTCTGTCCTGCGCCACCCACGCCCTGGGGCGGATGCCCTTGCTGATACAGGTCTTGGACCGGGATGGAGAACTACTGGATGAGATCAGCCGCGGCTGAGTCCGCGAGCATGAATGGGCTTGATCTATGCCTGGTGGTAGGCTACGGTAATACCCAGCGCCGGGACGACGGCCTGGGGCCGGCCGTGGTGACCGGGGTCGAGAGCCGGCTCAAGGACCAAGCCGGCGTCAGGCTTATCACCCGGCCTCAACTCGATCTCGATCTGATCGAGGATTTGAAAGAAGCCCAAACCATTATCCTGTTGGACGCCACGGTGGAATCCCTGGAGGGAGGCCGGCGCTGGGAAAGGGTGATACCTGATGTCTCGGACGTCTCTTACATGACCCATTCGATCAGCCCGGAGTTTCTCCTGGGCGTGTTGGAATCCGTTCACCGCAGGCGTCCGGACGCGTGGTTGGTCTCGATTCAGGGGGATGATTTCGGTTTTGGCGAGGAGTTGACGCCGGCCGCGGCTTCGAGGGCCCGGCGGGTTATGACGGAGTTGGTTGAATTCGTGGTCAAGGAGGAATAAAATGAACACCGGACCCGACATTCTCGTTATTGATGACGACCGGGACCTGGTCAATTCGATAAAGATCATACTGGAAAGCCAGAACTATAACGTCAGGACCGCCTACAACGGCCAGGATGGATTCACCTTGATCGAGGAGACGGTCCCTGACGTATTGATACTGGACGTCATGATGACCACGGATACCGAAGGCTTCGATCTGGCCTACAAGCTGAGCCGGAACCCCAAATACAGCAATATCCCGATCTTGATGATAACCGGCTTTTCCCAGAAGATGACTGAACTAGGCCCGGAAAGCTTCCAGCACATCCTGGGTGAAAACTGGCCGGTGGCCCAGTTGCTGGAAAAACCTGTCGACCCCGAAAAGTTGCTGATCGAGGTCCAGGCCCTTCTGAGGCCAGAGGCGGGGTATGGACGTCGGTCATGAACTGATCCGGCAACAACTCTTTTTTCGGCAGGAACTCCGCGAGCGGGTTTATTGGTTTATCAAGCTTAGATGGGCCGCGGCCGCGGCGGGAATCGCCGGGGTCGCGGCCGCGTATTTTCTGGACCTCAAGATACCCTTCGGCCTGACTCTGGCCGTGGTCCTGTTCGTTCCTCTGTATAACTGCCTTTTCCTGTTGATCGGCCGTCGCCTGGCCCCCTCCCAGGAGGAAGTGGTCGCGCCGTTCGTCGTTTTCGCCCACGTCCAAATTTCCTTTGACCTTTTCGCCCTCTTCCTCCTGATCCTGTTCACCGGCGGCCTGGCCAGCCCCCTGCTCTCTTTCGTCATTTTTCACGTCATCCTGGCCGGCATCCTCCTTTCGCCCCTGAGTTGCTTTATCTACGCCCTGGTCACCCAAATCAGCCTCGGGTTGTTGATACTGGTCCAGTTGAGCGATTTCGTGCCCGTCTGGGTGGTTCATCCGTCCAATCTCTGGTTTTCGCCCAGACAGGACCTCATCCGGACCCTGGTCTTTTATTTCACCTTCGCCGCCGGCGTCTTGATCGCGGCTTACCTGGTCACTTCCATCAAGGTGACCCTCCGCTTCAAGGGCCGAGAACTGCTGCGGGTCTCCAAGGCGCTCGATCTAAGCAACACCAAGCTGACCTCCATTTACGAGATGATCAAGGAAGCCGGCGCCCATGATCAACTCCAGGCCCTCATGGATTCGGCCACGCGCAACGCGGCCCGGATCATGGGCGTCAAGGCCAGCTCCATCAAGGTCTACGACCCCGAAGCCGACTGCCTTCGTTTCGCCTCCACCTGCGGCTTGAGCGAAGACTACCTGGCCAAGGACTGCGTCAGCGTGTCCGCCAGCGCCATCAACCGTCAGATCATCGAGGGGCGGCTTTACTCCATCGGCAGTATTGACGAAAGCAGTTATTTCCAATACCCGGAAGACATCCGTAAGGAAGGCATAGCCTCGATGCTCTGCCTGCCGATCAAGGTGGAAAACAAGCTCCTGGGCGTGTTTTGCGTCTATAGTCCGGAACCCCATTACTTCGACGAAGCCGGCGCCGGTTTCTTCACCCTGATAACCGAACTGACGGCCATGGCCATGGAAAGGGTGAAGCGCGATACGGCCAGAACCTGGTTCATGAACAAGGCCGCCCACCAACTGCGATCGCCGCTGGGCGCGGTTCAGAGCATGCTCCACCTGATAACCGGCGGTTTTCTGGGCCCGGTCGGCGATAAGGTCAAGGAGACCGTGGCCCGCAGCCGCAAGAGACTGTCCCTGCTCCAGGAGGTGATCAACGATCTGTTGAAACTGGCCACCGAGACCGAGGTCGGGGCCAAGTTGCCGTTCACCCCCATTGATCTGGCCGACGCGCTCAAGGCCTTCGAGCCGGTTTATAAAACCCAGGCTTCCGCCAAGGAGGTGGCCATCGAGTTCGAGACCCAGGACGGCCTGCCGCCGGTCTGGGGCCTGGACCGCATGATTGACGAACTCATGACCAACCTTATTTCCAACGCCATAAAATACACGCCCGCCGGCGGAAGGGTCTGGGTCCGCCTCAGAGCACAATTACCCAGAAACGTCGTCTTCGAAGTCCAGGACACGGGCATTGGCATCCCGGAATCGGCCCGGTCCAGGCTCTTCTCCGAATTCTTCCGGGCCGAGAACGCCAAGGCCATGGTCGAGGAGGGGACCGGTCTGGGTCTGGTCATAGTCAAGGAAATCGTGGACCGGTTGCGGGGCAAGATAGCCATCGAAAGCCAGGTCGGTCAGGGTACCCGCGTGACCTGCCAGCTTCCGGTTCAAAGCCGATAAGGGAGGGGGTGCAACGGTCATGGCCCGGGCTCTCCGGCCGGGGTCGAGAGATTTCATCACGGCCGGAGCGGGGCAGGGCAGGGCTTCCGCCCGGCACGCTTAAGAACCTGTTCGGGCCATTTGCCTCAATCGGTCCCGCACTAGGTTTAACGACAATCGGCCCAAGCCCGCGCAGCCAAGCGTCAAAACCAGGTCTTTCAGGCCGGCCTCCGACCAGGGTTCAGCGCCCCGTTCGGTCAGAAAGGCGGTCAGCCACGGCCGAGCCGCCTCGCTCCAGCCGCCGACGGGCAGGTCTTTCAGTTTCCAATCCATGAACCAGAGCTTGGCTTGACCCGTCCGGTCCGCGGAGAGCCCGCGCCCCCCGTCCAGACTCAGACTTACCGAGATCACCGAAGCGGAATGTCCCTCGAACAGGCGCAGACATTCACCACTGGCCAGGTCCCAGAGTCTCACGGTCCGATCCGAGGCGCCGGAAAGGAAATATCTCCCTTCACCGGCCAGGGATAAAGCCTGCACCCCGCCGTCGTGTCCGGTCAGAACCTTAAGGCAACGGCCCGAGGCCGTCTCCCAGATTCTGATGGTCCCGTCCGAGCCGGCGGACAGGATCGAGCGGCCGTCCGGGGTCGGAACGACGGCGTTGACCGGCCGTTCGTGCCCGGTCAGGGTCAGCCGGCTTTGATCCTCGGCCAGGGACCACAGCCTGATCACGTTTTCCTCGCTGGTTTGATCGCCGCCGCCGGCCAGACCGAGCTTGCCGTCAGGGCTGAGCCAGACCGTGTTTACAGCCGTCGGGTGTCTGGCCAGGATTTTCGGCTTTTTGTCTTCCCGGGGATTGACCAGCACGATTCCGCCATCGTCGCCACCGGACATGACCTGGCCGCTCGGTCCCAGGGAGACGGCCCGGGCTTCGCCCGCGTGGGCGGGACAGGAAAAGACGAGCCGGCCCGATTTCAGGTTCCACAGGCGGATATAGCCGCCCGCGTCGGCGGCGGCGGCCAGGCGTCCATTCCAGTTTAAAGCCAATGAATTGATCTGGGGGCCGCGGCCCCTGAAGTCATATAAGATATGGCGGGCCTCCAGGTCCCAAACCCGGAGGCCGCCGTCCGGCAGGCCGGTCAGGGCCAATCGACCTTGACGGTCCAGGGCCACGGCCGTGGCCGGGCCCAGGTCCTGTTTTTCCTCCCAGGCCGAAGCCAGGCCGGCTTTGGCCAGCCTGGAGTAAAGCCGGCGCCATAGAACCAGGGCCGCGGAGGCCTGGCCGTGACCGGGCAGGGACCGGGCCGCCCTGATCTCCTGGGCCGCCTGGAGCGCGTCGCTCCTGGACAGGGCGGCGCCGGCCCTGGCCAGGCGGCCCTCGAAAAGCCGGCCGGCTTGAGAAACCTCTTCACTGCTGACCGGATACGAAAGCGCGTAGGCCGCGGGTCTGGTCTCGGCTGATCCGTCCGCTTTCCACAGCCTCACCGCCTTGTCCAGACCGCCGGAGACGGCGTACCGCCCATCCCGACTCAGCCGGAGAGAGGTTACCCAGGCTTTGTGCCCGGCGAAGGTTCTTAGGCAGCGGCCGGAAGCCGTTTCCCAAAGCCGGACGGTCTTGTCTTCGCCGGCGGACAGAAGGTGACGTCCGTCCGGCGCCAGGGCCACGGCCGAGACCTCGCCTTGGTGACCGGTAAATACGCGAACCAGACGACGGGCCGACAGGTCCCATATGCCAACGGTCTGGTCGGTTCCGGCCGCGGCCAGGAAGCGGTCGTTCCGGCTCAGGCTGAGACCGGTCACGCGCCCCGCCTTTACGTCCAGGAGGTCCGTCTGGCGCCCCGTCTTCGTATCCCAAACGCGGATAGCCCGGTCATCGCCGCCGGAGAAGATCAGTCGGCCGTCGTGGCTCAAGTCTAAGGCCGTCACCGCGGATTGATGGCCGTCGAGGATGAAGCGACCGGCCGGGAGGGCCAGGTCCCAGACCCGGACGGTCTTGTCTTCTCCGGCGGTGACGGCCGCGGTTCCGTCCGGGCTCCAAACCAAGGCCCGGATAGGGGCCGTATGCCCCGGCAGCACGCTCAAGCACCGGCCGCTCTCCAGGTCCCACAGACGGAGCGAGAAATCCGCGGCGGCAAAGTCGCCGCCGCCGGTCAAGGCCAGCTTTCCTTCCCGATCCAGGCCCAACGCGGCGATCGGTCCCGGGGTTTCCAGGGCCTTGAGGCATCGGCCGGTGCGCGTGGCCCACAATCTCAAGGTTCTGTCTTCGCCGCCGGAAAGGATAAGATCGCCGTCCCGTCCCAAGGTCACGGCCAGCACGCCGGCCAGGTGCCCAGGAAAGTTCCTGAGACAACGATTGGCGGCCGGCCGTCGTTGCTCGGCCGCGGCCCAAAGGTCCTGGGCCGCCGGGTCGGCCTCCGACCCGGATGACCGGCGCAAGAGGTTGAGGGCTTCCTCGCAGTCGTCCCGTTCCAGGTGCACCGACGCGGTGTACCGAGCGGCTGCTTCTCGATCCGGGTTCGATCGTCCGGACTCCCGCAAGCGGTGGAGGGCCTCTTCATCGGTCAAGCGGGCCGACCGCCAGAGCAGCAGGGACTGGTTGTAAACGGTTTCCAGATGATGGGGTTGAAGCCGTAAGGCCTGGGACCAGGTCTTCTCCGCCTCCCGGCGGCGATTCAGGTCGAGCAGCGACAAGGCGCGGTTGTTCAGACTGTCGGCCGTGCCCGGGCCGGACACGGGTTTCCGCCGGGGATAGACGGACCCGGCAACCCGCCGATGGATTTCGATCATGTTCCGGGCCGGTTCGCCCAGGTTCGTGTATCTTTCCGCCGGGTCGGCGGCGAAACACCGTCTCAACAAATCGCCCAGTCCGGCCGGAGGGGCGGGCAGCCATTTCTCCGGCGGGCCTTCCGTCAGGTATTGTTCGAGAGCGGCCGCGGCCACCGTTCCGGACCGCCAGGTTCTGGCGCCCAGCAGCATTTCCAGCAGGCACAGGGCCCAACTCCACAGGTCGGTCCGGCCGTCGAGCGGCCGCCCTTCGGCTTGTTCGGGGGAGAAATATTGAGGCGTGCCGGCGGGCGTCCCGGTCTGAGCGTCGGGCTCGTTCCCGGAGGCCGCTTTCGGGGCACGATCACCTCCCAGGGCGAAGGCCAGGCCGAAATCCGTGACCTTGGCCAACCCTTGGTCACTGATCAGGATGTTGGCCGGCTTCACGTCCAGATGAACCAGGCCTTGTTCGTGGGCGTACTCGAGTCCCCAGGCCGATTGGACGGCCAAGTCCAGTATCCTGAGCAAGGCTTTTTCCGGGCCGCCGGCGTATAAGCGTCCCGGTCCTCGGCTCTTTTGACCGATCCAGTCGTGCAGGCTGCCGCCGGCCACGTACTCGGAAAAAAGCGCGGGGCGGCCGTTCAGGCGACGGATATAGTAACAGCTCACCACGTGCGGATGCAGCCCCAGGCTCACCCAGGTTTCCGCTTCCCGTTCAAACCCCTCTTCGCCTCCGGCCGCGGTCAGGACCTCCGGCCGGGGAATTTTGAGCGCCAGGTCCACGCCCCAATCCAGGTGCCGAACCCGGTAAACCCGGCCCATGCCTCCCTCGCCCAGAAAGCCGATCACTTGGTAAAGGTTGAGTAGGACCTGGCCTGGAGACCAGTCGTTCGCTGAAGGAGAGTTCACGGAATATGAAACCGCGTCCCCGGGCAAGGTCGCCGCCGGTTCGGAACCGCCTGGGCCGAGGGCCGGTATGGTGGCGGCCGGTTCATTCAGGCCGAAGGAGGCTGGAAAAACGGTGGCGGCCGGTTCGGTCCCGACCGGAGGGCCGGTAGGCGTGGAGGGGACGGTAAAGCGTTGGCCGCAGGTCCGGCAGCGCACGGTTCGGCCGGCGAATCGTCCCGGGACGTTCTGGAATTCGGTCGCGCAGCCGGGGCAACTGGTCCGTATTCGGTCAGAGGAGTCCGCGCCGCGGTCAGTTGGGTCGGGCGGCCGACCGCTCAAAGAACGGCCCCCAAGGCCGTCTTGAATTCGGCCGCCGTCTTGAAGATTATTTCCGGTCGGTCCACCAGGGCCGCGTCAATGACTTCCGCCAGCCTCGCCGGCAGGTTTGGGTCCCGCCGGTGAATCGGCACGGCCGGGGTTTCCAGGACCGTCAGCCAGGGGTCTCGATCGGACGGAAAATCCCGCGGATATTGACCGGTGAGGGTCACATAAAAGGTCGCGGCCATGGCCCAGACGTCCACGTCGGGCTTGGCATATTTGAAGTTGATTACCTGCTGGCGGGGCATGAAAACGGGGCTGCCGGCCACGGTGCCGGTCCTGGTCTGGCCGCTGAGGCCGGCGGTGTCAAAGGCTTTACCCACGCCCACGTCGGCTATCTTCACCATCCGCGCCGGTCCGGAACCGGACAAAAACAGGTTGGCCGGTTTCAGGTCGCGGTGGACCAGGCCTCGACCCCGGCCGTACCCTCCGTCGGCTAATTTGACCTTGAGGATTTCAACGTTATGAATGTAGTCCAGGCCGTCGAGGGCCTGCAGAATCAGGGGCGCCGCCTCGGTCAAGGGGACCTTGCCGCCGCGTTCCTTCCGCAGCCGGTCCAGGCTGCCGCCGCCGCAGAATTCCATGGTATAGAAAAACAAGCCGCGGTAGCCGCCGGAATCGAACAACCGCACCACGTGGGGATGGTCCAGAACCTTGGTATTTTCCATCTCCCGCAGGAAGCTTTCCTTGGCCCATTTGTTGGCGGCGACTTCCGGGAGGAGCACTTTCAAGGCCAGGCGCCGGCCGGAGTTCGTCTCTCGGGCCAGGAAGGCCGCGCCCTGGGTGCCTTGTCCCAACAACTTGAGCATTTTAAGGCCCCGCAGGGCCTTGAGTTCCGGTTGTCCTTTCAAGGCGGCCCGGAGCAGGGCCTTGAGGGTGGCGATCGGGTCGGACTGGCAGGCGGCGCATAACAGGTCGGTCGAGCGGCTCCTATTTTCTTGGCCGGCCAGTCTTTTTCCGCACCCGGCGCAGGTTTCCACCCGCGCCGGCCTGGTCTGAAGGGCTGAGGCAAGTGTTTTTTCCCGGTCCCGGCTCGGAGGTTGGGTGACCGGCTCATCATCTTCGGCGGAAGTTACCAGGCCCTCCACCTGGACCAGGAAGGCCGTATCACCTAATTGAAACTCGTCGCCGGGCCTCAAATCATATTCGGGGAAGGCCGGGTCGGCTTTGACCCGGACCGGCTCGGCCGGGTCTCGACCGCCGATCTTGCGGCCATTGATCCAGGTGCCGTTCAGGCTGCCCAGGTCCCGGATTTTCACCCGGGGCGGATTGATGTCCAGCCGGCAGTGGTGCCGGGAAACGTTGCGGTGGGCCGGATCGTCGGGCAGGCGGAAGTTGCAGTCCAGACCCCGGCCCAGGATGGCCGTATCTCTTTCCAGGTAGACGTAGCGCCGGCCGGCCAGAGAGCCTCTGGTGGCGATCAGGGTAACCCTGGGCGGTTCAGGCCGGGCCAATATCGTTTTATCCTGGTCGGTCATAAGGCGCTTCCCCGCGGCCGGCCTTTATTCGGTCAGCCGAAGGGTTAGCGTCAAGGACTCTCCGCGACGAGGACGCACCGTCATCAGGCCTTTTTCTCCCGGCGTCCGGGAATCCTGGCCAGAGCCCTGGCCATCTTGATCTTGCCGCCCAGGTCTCCCTCCCTCAGGATCATGATGCGCTGGGCCTGAGGCGACCCCGCGCCGTGCATGGATTCCACCAGGGCCGTGCCGCCGGTCATGGCCTCGATCAAGCGGCAAATCCGGATGCGTTCCTCGGTGGGTACGCCGGCCGCCCCCGAGAAATACTTCCTGACCAGGAGAGCGGTCTCCTGGCCGTCGAGGTCGTACTGGCTGGGCAGGGTGGCGATGAAGCCGCCGGCCAGATCAACGGCCAGGCGGGCACACTCAAAATGATACCGGGTCACGTTCTGCTTGCAGACGTTGGCCAGCATGGTGTTGACCATATAGGCGCCCGAAGGCGTGGGCCACCCCTCGGCGGAACAGGCGATGGAAGAGCTGTACAACGTTTCGGTAAGATGGATCATTTCCGTTATCTTGTCCCGAACGTGGGCCGCCTTGGCCGTGCCCTGAATCTGGGTCAGGTAGCTGACCGCGCCGATCAGCACGTCCAGCAAGCCGGTCTTGCAGGCCCCGTAATTGGCCCGATGATGGGCCGCGAACCGGTAGACGATATCGGGAGTGAACTCGACCTGGCCGTCCATGAAGACCCTTTCCCGGGGGACGAACACGTTTTCAAAGGCTATCACCGCCTCGCCGCCCACGGCGCCGAAGGTCGGCTTGCCCGAATCAATCGTTTCGCCCCGGTCCCGCCGGGTGTCGTTGGACTGCCGGCCGAAGATCATGGTCACGCCGGGAGCGTCCACCGGCACCGAGCAGATCACCGCGTAATCCCTTCCGGATTCATCCAGGGCCGTGGTGGGCATAACCAGTATCTCGTGGGAATTGACGCCGCCGGTCATGTGGAGCTTGGCCCCCCGGATGACTATCCCGCCGTTGCGGCGGTCCACGATATGGACGTACTGGTCCGGGTCAGGTTGGGCCGCCGGGCTCTTGGAGCGGTCGCCCTTGGGGTCGGTCATGGCGCCCACGACCATGAGGTTTTCGTCTTGAATCCAGGTCAGCCATTTCTTGAAGCGTTCAAAGTAGTCCGTGCCCCGGCGGCGGTCCATTTCATAGGTCACCGAGTAGGTGGCGTTCAATCCGTCGAAGCCCACGCAGCGTTGAAAGCAGGAGCCGGTCTTCTGCCCCAGAATCCGGAAGAGCTTGACCTTCTTGATCAGGTCTTCCGGGCTCTGGTGGATGTGGGTGAAGCGACTGATGGTCCGGCCGGTCAGATGGGAGACCGCCGTGGCCAGGGGCCGATATCGTTCGTTGGCCGCCAGGGCGTAAGTCATGGCCGCGGCGCGGACGTGAGGCGCGGTGGCCGGGTGACGGGTGACGTCGGCGACGGGCTGGCCCTGGTAATAAACCACCGGTTTGATCCGCCTCAGACTCTCGATGTATTCCCTTCCGTTTTTAATCTTCATGGCGACTTCCTCCACCTCCGTTTACGGGTGATTCCCCTGGACGATCCCGCTAGGGATTGCTATTATACCCAACTCATGACCGACTGGCATGTAAATACCGATCCGACCGTTGAAGCCGAGGAATCGGCCGTCGAGGTCTCTTTCCAACGTTACCAGACTGGATCGCTGAAGAGGACGGCCGCGCTCCTGGCCCAGGAAACGGCCCTCGAGATCGTGATCAACGGCCGATCGCACAGCCTGCTCATGCAGACGCCGGGCCGGGAAAGAGAACTCGCCGTGGGTTACCTCTTCACCGAGGGACTCATCGAGCATCCGTCTCAGATAGGCGATCTGACCATAATTGACGGCGGCGCGTTCTTCAACGCCAAGGGGAGGCGGGTCCACATCCGGCTGCCGCACCTCGAGTCGCTGGCCGACCTGCCGCCGCGGACGGCTCTGTCCCTATCGAGCTGTGGACTATGCGGCAAGCAGGACCTGGAAAAGGTGGGAAGAGGCCTGAGCCGGATCAAGAGCCGGCAGCTCTTCGCCTGGACGACCCTGATGGCCATGGTCGAGGATTTGGGCCGCCATCAACGGTTGTATGACTTGACCAAGGGCGTGCACGCGGTGGCCTTGTATCAGGCCGACGGCGCCTATCTGTGCTGCTTCGAGGACGTGGGACGGCACAACGCCCTGGACAAGGCCATCGGCTGGGCCTTGGAGCAGGGTTTGACCTTTAAAGACAAACTGGCCTTGCTCAGCGGCCGGGCCAGCCTGGAAATGATAATCAAAACCGTCCGGGCCGGCCTGCCCCTGCTGCTCTGCCTTTCCAGCCCCACCGTCCTGGCGGTGGAAGCGGCCAAAAGTCTCAATCTGACCTTGATAGGGTTGCGCAAGGACGGATCACTGGGCGGTTTCAGCCATACCCGGCGATTGAAATAATGCATAACGAGGGACTCAAATGCCTGATTCGAGCGGTTGTCGAGGACGGGAATCTCATCTGATTCTGCAAAGGACCTCCCGGAAAGAAGTCGAGAAGGGGATCACGGTAGTCACCAGGGGTGAAGGGGTTCAGGTTTACGATCAGGACGGCCGGGCCTATCTGGACCTGACGGCCGGCGTGACCCGGCCGGTCCACGTGGGCTACGGCCGCCGGGAATTAGCCCAGGCCGCTTACGACCAGATGTGCCGGCTGAGCTATTTCACCCCCATGAACTTCAGCAACCCGCCGGCCGAGAACCTGGCGGAGACTTTGGCCGAACTCATCCCCGGGCCGATCGACAAGTTTCTTTTTATCTGCGACGGTTCGGAGGCCGTGGATTCGGCCGTCAAGCTGGCCCAACATTATCACCACTTTCGGGGCGACAAGAAACGCTACAAGGTTATTACCCGGCGGGGCGCCTATCACGGGGTAACCGGCCTGGCCTTGCGCTCCCTGGGCACGGTCCTGCCGATGCGCCATATCATGGAACCGGTGGCTCCCGGCGGCGTTTTCGTCGAGTCGCCCTACTGCTATCGGTGCCCGTATCATTTGGAGTACCCGGCCTGCGACCTGCACTGCGCCCGCGACGTGGCCCGGATCATCGAGTTCGAGGACCCGGAACAGGTGTCCGCCTTCCTGGCGGAGCCCATCCAGCAGGGTTTCGGCGCCCTGGCGCCGGTCCGGGAGTATTGGCCGATCATCCGAGAAATATGCGACCGCTACGGCGTCTTGCTGATAATAGACGAGGTCATCTGCGGGTTCGGCCGCACCGGCCGTTGGTTCGGCCATCAGCATTTTGACCTGCGGCCCGACCTGATAACCATGGCCAAGGGGCTGACCAGCGGCTATATCCCTCTGGGCGCGGTGGGCTGCATCGATGAAATCATGGCGCCGATAGACACCTTTCACCATCTTCATACCTACGGTAACCACCCCGTGTCCTGCGCGGTGGCGCTCAAAAACCTGGAAATCATTCGGGCGGAGAAGCTGGTGGAGAAGTCGGCCCGGATGGGTGAATACTTTCTGGCGGGCCTGAGGTCCCTGGCACATCATCCTTTGGTGGGCCAGGTGCGCGGCACGGGACTCTGGACGGCCATGGACCTTACCAGCGATAAGAAGACCCGCGCGCCGGTCCACCCCAGCCGGCTCACCAACCTGATCGAGCGGGCCAAGAGCAAGGGCTTGATCATCAAGACCATGGGCTGGGCCCTCGAGTTCGCCCCGCCCTTGATCATCACCGAGTCGGATATCGATCTGGCGGTGAAGATATTGGACCAATGCCTGACCGAAGAAGAGGAAACGTAACTCGTCGGATTTGATCGCCGGGACGGCGGCCTTGATCGGCTGGGCTCGGTGGAAGCGCTGGGAGCGGCCGGAGGATATCGGCCGTTTCCCCTGTTCGGCGGGTATTCAGACCAGGAAGCGAGAAAAGAGATATGGGACTCGTTTTAATGGAAGGCAACGAGGCCGTGGCCTGGGGCGCCTTGCACGCCGGCTGCCGCTTTTTCGCCGGCTACCCGATCACCCCGGCCACCAGCGTTTTGAACACCATGCTCAGGTTCCTGCCGCCCGCGGGTGGAATAGTGCTCCAGGGCGAGGACGAAATCGCCTCGATGGGTTACTGCCTGGGCGCCTCCATGGCCGGACTGAAGGCCATGACCGCCACTTCCGGACCGGGCATCAGCCTGTACAGCGAGCAGATATCCTACGCCATCGGTTCGGAGATACCGCTGGTCATCGTCAACGTGCAGCGCCTGGGACCTTCCACGGGCAGCGCCACCCGGGGGGCGGACGGCGACGTGAACTTCATGCGCTGGCAGAGTTCAGGCGGCCTGCCGGTGATCGTTCTGGCCCCCGTGGACGCGGGCGACTGTTACACCTTGACCATCCACGCCTTCAACCTGGCCGAAAGGTTCCGGGTCCCGGTCTTTCTGGCCTCCAACAAGGAGATCGGCCTCACCCGGGAGAGCGTGGACTTTTCGGCCCTGGAAAGGCCGGCCCCGGTCGAGCGGGCCGCGCCGGCGGAAGGCCGGCCGTTCCTGCCCTTCGAACCGGACCCGGCCACGGGCGTGCCGTATTTCCTGCCTATCGGCGGCCGAACCCTGGTCCGCCAGACTTCCTCGACCCACGGCCGCCACGGGTACATCACCACGGACCCCGGCGAAATCGAAGCCGCGGGACGAAGGATGCAAGCCAAAATCGAGACCCACGCGGACGAGATCGCTTTTTATGAAGCCCATGTCGAGCCCGGGGCCGGCACGCTGATCATAACTTACGGCGTCACGGCCCGAGCGGCCCGGGTCGCCCGGCGGCAACTCCAGGAGGCCGGCCGTCCGGTTTCCCTGCTCATACTGAAGACCCTCTGGCCGGCGCCGGCCGGTCTGCTGAAAAAGCTGGCCGCGGACGTCGAGCGGATTCTGGTGGTGGAGATGAACCTGGGGCAGTACGTTTGGGAGATCGAGAGGCAGCTCCGGCCCAAGAAAATCGACTTCTTCGGCCAGATGAACGGCAAGCTCATCACTCCCGGCCAGATCAAGGAGGCCATATGACCAGCCTGATAAATGAAAGCCGCCCGCCGGTCTTCTGCCCCGGCTGTTCCCATGAAAGGGTTCTGTACGCCCTGGACCAGGCTTTCCAGTCCCTGGGCCTGGAGGGCCGGGAGATCGTCATGGTCAGTGACATAGGCTGCTCCGGCCTGTTCGACACCTTCTTCAACACCCACGCCCTGCACGGCCTCCACGGCCGGGCCCTGACCTACGCCGCCGGCTTGAAGCTGGCCCAGCCGGATTTGAACGTGGTGGTGACCATGGGCGACGGCGGCCTGGGCATCGGCGGCGCCCACGTGCTGTCCGCCTGCCGCCGCAACCTCGATCTGACCCTGCTGGTCTTGAACAATTTCAACTTCGGCATGACCGGCGGCCAGGCTTCGGTCACCACGCCGGTGGAAGCCGAAGTGGCTTCGGGCTTCCTCAACCGCCTGGAAAAACCCATGGACGTGGCCCAGGTCGCGGCCGCGGCCGGCGCCGGGTTCGTGGCCAAGGTTTCGGCCTATCAAAAAGGGCTGCCCGACCTGATCAAAGCGGCCATAACTTATGACGGCTTTGCCGTGGTCGAGGTCCAGGGCGTCTGCCCCGGCCGATACACCAGGCGCAACCGGCTCAACCCCAAGATGATTGACGAGGCCCTGGCCCAGGCGCCGGCCTGGAGCGGTCCGGTGCCGGCCAACCAGCGGCCGGAGTACGGCCAGGCCTATCGCCGCCTGGCCCAGTCCCTGAAACCGGCCCAGGAACCTCGAGGGCTGTCCGTAAAATTCAAGCCGCCCCAACCCGGGCGCCAGGAAGTGGTCATTCTGGGCTCGGCCGGCCAACGGGTCATCACGGCCGGAGAGCTATTAGGGCTGGCCGGCCTGAGCGCCGGTCTCCAGGTGACCCAGAAGAACGAATACGACATCACCGTCCTGCGCGGGCCTTCCATCAGCGAACTGATCCTGTCGCCCGAGCCGATCGATTACGCGAGTATTGACCATCCCACCGTGGTTCTGGCCCTGGCCCGGGAAGGCGTCGGTCGTTTCGCCAAAGAATTCCCCAGGCTGGACTCCGCGACCCTGGTGATCAGGGCTCAGGGCGTGGACCTCCCGGAAACCGGGGCCACGGTGCATGACGTTGACCTGAAAGGGCAGGGCCTCAAGAACGCGGACTGGTCCCTGGCCGGATTGTCCGTCCAGGCGCAGTTAGGCCGGGCTATCAGCCTGGAGATGCTCCGGGCCGCCCTGGCCGAACGGTTCCGGGGACAGACGCTCGAGGAAGCCCTGGCCCTGATAGAACGGGTGAAGGCCTGATCGATCGGTCTAGGGAGGGGCGGGCCGGAAGCGGTCCACCAGGTCTTTACGGACATAAAGGCCCCAATGGTGATTCAGGCCCAGTTCCGCGGCCGAAAGGTAACGGTATCGGGACTGAATGACGGGATGGAGCACCAATTCGGCCCAGAAGTTGAAGTCCCTCTGTTCCTCGACTTGTTTTTCCGCCTCTTTCCGCGAGAGTTCGAACATGGGAATGACCGCCACCCGGCGGCGGCTCAAGGAATAGTCGAAGTCCCACTTATTATGACCGATCGGCCCGGGTCTGGCCGGACGGCGGGCGATCACCGGGTCGGCCCGGCCCAGGAAATCGGTGGCCTGAAATTCAGGGAGATAAAAAGACAAGGCGCCCAGATAAAACAGTCCGAGGTCTCCATCGGCCGGCCTGACCTTTTCCCGGATGATCGGGGACAAGGACAGTTGGGCCGCCTTGGGGTCCGGCAGGCATTTCCCTTCCGCGGCGGCTCGGCCGCGGGAACGGCCGGGAGCGGATACGGTAAGGGCGAAATCAATCAAGCTCGCGGGCGGCAGGACGCAGAGTAAAATAAAAATGACGGCCGCGGCCGGCCTGGGAACAGTGCGAAAGCCCGAGGTCGCCAGGATGGTCGTCTTTTCGGCGATCAGGAAAACAATGGTCGGCGTCACGGCCAGAAAGAAACGGCCTTGAGAGAACACGTCGCCGCCCAGGTAAATTACATAGGCCGCGAACAGGCTGATCGAGAGGACCACGGCCTTGTCTTTAGCCGACCAGGCCAGGCTCTTTGAGAAAAGCAGGAACCACAGCGCCAGAAGAAAAGTGGTATTGCCTCCCTTGATGATGGTCCTGAAGAAATAAGTAAACCCGTCCTTTAGCGTGGCCGCTCCGGCGCCGGCTTTGAGATACCAGCTGTTGGGCAGGACCTGATCATAATAATAGAGGCCGGCCAGGATGTAACTCAGACAAAAAAGCATCAAGATCGTCAATACGGCCAGGTCGGCGGCCGATTTGGACTTGAGGAAACGGCGAAAAAGCCATAGGCCCGGAACGATCAGCAAAACGGCGGCATCCGGCCTGATCAAGAAGGCCAGGCTCAAACACAATACCCCCAGGACCTCCGACCACGTTTCTCCCAACAGGAACACCGGCCGTTGACCCAGGAACAGCAGGAAACCCAGTGTCACCAGCCCGGCCTGGGGCACGTGTTCCCAGGCCGTGGGACCATAGGTCAGGAGGGAGGGGCAGAAGACTAGCAGGGCCAGGGAGACGGTCAAGGAAGAAACGTTTCGGCTGAAAAGGGTCAGCAAGAGGAAAAGGCCCAGGACCGCGGCCGTGGAAAGGCAGATCAGGGCCAGGACGGCGTCTGACTGGGAGAAAACCTTGAAAAGGGGGGAAACGAGCAGCGGGTAGAACAGGCTGGTGGCGGCCTGGACCCGCTCCTGGGGATTGAAATACGGTCCCAGCCCTTGAGCGAAGTTATAGGCCGTGCGCAGGGTGATCATCACGTCGTCGGGCAGCACGTACAGCCGCTGATGACCAATGGTGACCTCGAACCTGGCCGCCGTGAACATGATCAGGGCGCAGTAGATGAGGCTGAAGAAGGTCAGACAGGCCAGTTTCGGACCGGACGCGCCGTCGCTTTTTCTATTGGGTTCAGCCATGGACCGATCCAGACCCTTGCCGCGTATTAGGCGGCATGATATTATACAATGACATGAAGGAGGAGAATAAATGAGTGAACGAATCATGAAGGAAAACAGAATCGAGGAAATCAAGAAACTGGCCGCCGGTCTGCGGGCCAAGGCGGAGTTTACGGGAGCTCGGGCCGCCGATCCCGAGGCCCTGGTCACTCATATGGCCCACGCCAGCGGCAAGTGCGGCGCGTTGGGTTGCAACTTGATTGAGGCTACCGAGTAGCGTCGAAGCGGTATTAACGACCTCAAGGCTGAGGGGGCTTTTGATCTAGCCCCCTTTTCCTTTTTTATCAAAGGATTGGCCGAAAATGGCTTCCAATGGTCAGGACCAGACCTGGTTCGCCTTACGCGAAGGGGTGAAATTAAAAAAAAGAAGCAATTACTGCCTGGTGGCGGACATGACCACCGGCGCCGTGGAGGTGCTGCATCCTTCCGAGGCCTTGATCCTCAGTCTTCTGGACGGTGAGTTGGGAGGAACTGATCTGGCCTACGTGGTCGGCGAGACTTACGGCCTTGCCCCTGACCAGACCGAGGATTTGATCCAAAAGACCCTGAAGCACGCCCAGGCCTTTCTGTCGGTTTCTAACTCGCCGAGAAAAACAGGGCGGCGTTATTCGCCGGATGACTTCATCATGCCCGGCTTTGAGGAAAGGCCCGGCGAAAAGGAACCACTGGAATCTCCGCTGGCCCTGAACCTGGTCCTGACCAGGGCCTGCAACTTCAAATGCCGTTATTGCTTTTTCGGTTCATCCCACCCCCGAGACCGATTGAAAAGGGAAGTCGTGTTGGAACTTATCGCCTCGGCCCGGGACCTGGGAGTGATCAGGATTGATATCGGCGGCGGCGAGCCGCTGCTTTATCCTCGTTTCCCGGAAATAATAAAGGCCGTCGCTTCGGCCGGACTGGTCTCCTCGCTCAGCACCAACGGTTCGCGCCTGGATGAACGAATGATCGAGTCCCTGGCCGGAGCGGGTCTGACCAAGCTGCAAGTCAGTCTGGACGCCCCTTCGGCCGAAGTTCATCATTATATGACCGGGACCAGGAACACGTTCGATCGAGTCGTCGCCGGGCTGCGCGCCTGGAAGGCGCGGGGGCTCTGGGTGAAGACCAGGTCGGTCATAACCCAGTATAATCTGCCCCTGGTCGGTTCGCTGATTAACTTCCTGATGGATTTGGGAGTGGATTTCATTGACCTTACGCCTGAACTGACCGGAGCGTTCGAATGCCAGGGCTCGGCCCGACCCACCACGCTGAGTGAAGATCAATTGGCCGCCCTGCGGTGGTTGGTCGAGGAAAGATCACGACGGCTCCCGAGGGGCCGTATCTATTTCAGCTACACCGAAAAGAAGTGGCGGAGTCACGAAGACATCATCCGCTGCGGAAACCTGACCACGAGTTGCGTCGTCCATCCCTCGGGCCTGGTCACGGTCTGCGAAATGATCAGCGACGCCCAAGAATTATCTTACGGCAACATCCATGAAGACAGCCTGGACCGCATCTGGTTGGGTCCGGGCCACCGGCGGGTGCTGGCCAAAACAACCGAGCCGCCCGAGGGAAAAGCTTACTGCTCCGGCTGCGGGTCTTTATCCTTCTGCCGCACCGGTTGTTTCAACCTCGCTCGCCAATACCACGGCGATTTCTTTGCCCGGGACCCGCGTTGCCCCGGCCCGCGGCTCATGAACCCGGCCTGACTCGACCAGTCCAGTCGGGGCTGACAATTCTCCATATTTTTCGACCTTGTCTCCGCCTGGTGTAAATGATAAGTTTATAAGTGTAAACCAGGGTGGACGGCCATGATCACCAGGCACGAGGATATCGGCCAGTATTGGAAGACGATCCTGAATACCTGCCAGGAAGGAATGCTTATTCTGTCACCCTCCGGCCTGATCCTATCCGTCAATCGAGCCGCGGAAGAGATAACCGGTTACCGGAGTTCCGAACTGGTGGGCCAACCCTGCACCATACTGGAGTGCACCGGCTGTAAAATCTTCGGCCGGGGCCTGGGGCCGGACTGGTGCGAGCTGTTCGTGGTCGGCCAAGTGGATTCCAAGCGGTGCCTGGTGACCAGCAAGGGCCGATTGAAAATCCACGTGGCCAAAAGGGCTTCGGTGCTGCGGGATGAAAAAGGGGAACTTATCGGTGCGGTGGAAACCCTGACCGATATTTCCGGCGTGGTCAGGAGCGAGAGGGAGATCGACCGGCTGCGGCGGTCCTTGGCCCAGGAAGACGGCTTTCACGGTCTGGTGGGGACTTCGGCGTCCCTGCGCCGGATTTTCAGTCTGGTGGAGGACGCGGCCGGTTCCGACGTCGCGGTCATGATCTTCGGCGAAAGCGGCACGGGTAAGGAACTGGTGGCCCAAGCCATTCATAAACTCAGCGCTCGTTCTTCCAAGCCCCTGGTCAAAGTGGACTGCGTGGCCTTCAACGCCAACGTGCTGGAAAGTGAACTCTTCGGCCATACGCGAGGGGCCTTTACCGGAGCGGAAAAGACCAGGATCGGCCGTTTCGAAGCGGCCGACGGCGGCTGCGTCTTTCTGGACGAGATCGGCGACGTGCCGCCGGCCGTTCAGGTTAAACTGCTCAGGGTTCTGGAGGAAAAGATCATCGAGCGCGTGGGGGACAACCAACCCGTTCACGTGGATGTGCGCGTGATCAGCGCCACCAACAGGGATATAGCCAAGCTCATCGCCGCGGGCCTTTTCCGGGAGGATTTGTTTTACCGGATCAACGTGGTCCCGATAGAAATTCCACCCCTGCGCGAGCGCCGGGAGGATATACCCTTGCTCCTCAGGCATTTCGTCTCCCGTTTGGCCGCCAAAACGGGGAAGCCCATCACCGGCTTTTCTTCCGAGGTCATGGCCGGGCTTTATGACTATGACTGGCCGGGCAACGTCCGCGAGCTCAAGAACGTGGTGGAGTACGCCTTTGTGGTCTGCCGGGAAGGACAGATTCAACCGCAACACCTGCCCCGGACCTTCACCCAGGCCAGTCCGGCCTGGACTCAAGCCGAACCTGATGAACGGGAGCGGTTAATAAAGGCCCTGCGCCAGGCCAAAGGGAATCAATCCCAGGCGGCCCGGATTCTGGGAGTCAGCCGCATGACCGTCTGGAAGCGCATGAAAAAGCTGGGGGTAAACATGACCCGGGACATATTCTGAATCGCCGGGCCAACGACTTTATCTCGCCTTACAAGTTACAGTCTGTAAACTGAATATTGACACATGTATATAGAGATCAGGCCCATGCCGGCCGGCCTTGACTCTTTCCTTTTTATAACCTGCTGAAATATCATTGTAAATATTAAGAAACCTTCTGCCTTTCCCTGGCACGCCTCTTGCTCCCCCGACCCCAGCCGATGAATCGCGTGCGGCATTTATCCTAGAGATGCCGCTCCAGAGGAGGGATTTAATGAGAGGGCAATCAGCCAGGAGAGGCTGGGCAGGCTTCGGGGCCGGATTCCTTTGCCTGCTGGCCGCCGGCTCCATGGTCCTTACCTGGCCGGGCTTCGGCTGGGCGGACCTAAACAAACCGACGGGACCTGAAGGTGAAAGGTGGATCACGGCCGACCATTCCAAATTCGAGGCGCTCCAGCAGGAATTCAAAACCGGACCTGAAGTGACCAAGGCCTGCCTGTCCTGTCACAATGAGGCCGGCCGGCAGTTCATGAAGACCATTCACTGGACCTGGCTCAGTCCCCAGGCGCCCAAAGAGGCCAAGCTGGGCAAGGCCGGATTGGTGGTCAACAACTTCTGCATCGCCGTGCCTTCCAGCGAACCGCGTTGCACTTCCTGCCACGCCGGCTACGGCTACAAGAATAAAAACTTCGATTTCGGGGATCAGACCAGGATTGACTGTTTGATCTGCCATGAACAGACCGGGGCCTATAAGAAGTTTCCGGCCGGGGCCGGCAATCCGGTCGAGAAGCCCACGGTTTTTCCGGGCGACGGCAAGGAGTACCTGCCACCGGACTGGAAAAAGGTGGCCCAGAGCGTGGGCCGCCCCACCCGGCGGAACTGCGGAGTATGCCACTTCTTCGGCGGCGGCGGCGACGGCGTGAAGCACGGGGACCTGGATTCTTCCATGTTCAAACCGGAAAGAGACCTGGACGTGCACATGGGCGTCAACGGCAGGAATTTCGACTGCGTCCGCTGCCACACCACGGTGGTGCACAAGATTTCCGGCCGGGCCTACAAGACTCCGGCCGCGGAAAAGAGAATCAGCCTGATCCAGGACGACCAGATTTCCCGCATCACCTGTGAATCCTGCCACACCGACCGGCCCCATAAACCCGGAGTCAAGGCCAACGACCATACGGACAAAGTCTCCTGCCAGGCCTGTCACATCCCCTTTTTCGCTAGAAAGCTTCCGACCAAGATGAGATGGGACTGGTCCACGGCCGGTCGGATGGTCGAGGGGAAGCCCTTGAAAAAAATGGGACCCCATGACCGCCCGGTCTATGACGGGCAGAAAGGGGATTTCATCTGGGCCAAGGACGTGACGCCCGAGTACTTATGGTTCAACGGAGCCATCGAAAACGTGATGGCCTATACCAGGATCAATCCGGATCGGCCCGTGGTCTTGACCAAGGTTCTGGGCAGTCGGGACGACCCGAACTCGCGGATTTACCCCTTCAAGGTTCATGCGGGCAAATCGCCTTACGATAAAAAGAACAATAAAATGGTCATCCCCAAGCTCTTCGGACCCAAGGGTTCGGGCGCTTACTGGGCCGACTATGACTGGGGCCAGGCCATCAAGGCGGGCATGGATTACGTGAGTCTGCCTTACAGTGGTGAATACGGCTTCGCCGAAACCGTTTACATGTTCCAGATCACACACCAGGTGGCGCCCAAGGAAAAGGCTCTTGCCTGCGAGGCCTGCCACAGCCGCGAAGGTCGCCTGGCCAAACTGGAAGGCTTCTACATGCCCGGCCGCGACTCGAACTCGACCCTCAACCTGATCGGCTGGCTGGCGGTGATCGGCTCGTTGGCCGGCGTGCTCTTGCACGGGGCCGGCCGGGTGGTGGCGGCCAGGAAAAACAACAAGAACGCGGAACCGGAAGAATAAGTCGGAGGTGGTAATGAAAACGGCCTATTTATATAACCGATTCGAGCGCTTCTGGCATTGGGTTCAGTCCGGGCTCATCATCATGCTGGCCTTGACCGGCTTTGAAATTCATGGGGTTTACCAACTCTTCGGTTTCAGGACGGCTCACGAAATCCATATTTTCTGCGGCTGGGCCTGGCTGGTGCTGTACGCCTTCATTTTGTTCTGGCTGGCCACCACCGGAGAATGGAAACAGTATATCCCCACCACCAAGCGGATTTACGAAGTGGCGCGTTACTACCTGATCGGCATTTTCCAGGGCCAGGCCCATCCCGTGCCCAAGACGGAAAGGATCAAGCACAACCCGCTCCAGAGGCTGACCTACCTTCTTATAGCCATGTTCCTACTGCCCATCCAGATGGCCTCCGGATTTGTTTATTACTATTACAATTCCTGGCCGGCCTGGGGTTGGACCAATCTGAGTCTGGCACTCATCGCCTTCCTGCACGCGGCCTGCGCCTTGGCCATACTTACTTTCCTAGTCGTCCACGTCTACATGACCACTACGGGCCATAGCGTCTTCGGCCATATCAAGGCCATGATCACGGGCTGGGAGGCCGTGGCCGAAGAGGAGGGTTCGGCGTCTTCGGCTGAATAACCGCGAAAAGCCGTAGGGAGAAGGACCCAAGACGCCGGCGGCCGGTGATTCACCGGTTCGCCGGCTCGTTCAGTTCCTGGAGGCGGCGGGCGAAGTCCGGCAGGGTGGATAGGACTATCTTATCGCCCGGACCCAGCGTCAGGGGCTGGGCGGGGTGAAACCGGCGGCGGCCGTCTTTAGCTCCTTCATAGGCCAGCACGGACGCGTCGCCCATTTCCTTGATCCGGCTGGTGGTCAGACCGTCCAGACGCGAGCCGGCCTGGACAATGATCTCCAGGTTGAGCATCAATTGGGAACCGACGAAGAAGCTGCCGATCACGTTCGGATTTACGGCGGCCATGGCAAAGGCCGGCGCGGCCAGGGCCGAGGTGCTGAAAGCGGTCTGGATGCCGAAGCCGGTCTGGATTTTGGCGGCCAGGTTGGGATCGAACAGCCGCAGGACTATGCGTATCTTGTCGTTGGCGGCCCGGGCGTTCAAGGCCGCTTCGAGGTTGGCCATGTCGTGGTCGCTGACGGCGATCAGGCAGCGGGCTTCCTTGATATTGGCCCGCTCCAGGGTCGAAGCCAGCCTGATGTCGCCGGTTATTATTGATACGCCCATGGCCTTGGCGCTGTCGAAAAAGTCGCTGGCCGCGCTCTTCTCCACCACCGTGACCTGCTCCTCGAGCCCGAGGAGATATTCCAGGACCCGGAACCCCACGTTGCCCAGGCCACACAGGACGATATGATCCTTCATTCGTCGTCTCCTTTTGCCCAGAAACTCCTGCAAGCGGAACTGGAGCACGGCGTCGGTGATCAGCCCGACCACCGCGGCCAGGCTCGTGGCGCCGGCCAGCATCAAGGCGCTGCCGAATACTTTTACCGCCGCGGTCGAGTTCTGGAGGTTGTAGTCGCCATAGCCCACGGTGGTCATGGTGGTGACGACAAAATAGAGCGAGTCCACCCAGGTGGGGGCCACGGTATAGCGGAAGACCACCACGCCCGCGGCCAGCACGGCCGAGGTGGCGGCCAGGACGATGAACATGGTCCGGCGCACGGCGGCTCCTTTTTCCTCCCGCTATAAGGATTAATACAAGACGGCGGGCATTTCAAGGCGGACGCCGCGGCCCGGTAAATCCAGCCGCCCCGGCCCAGGCTGATTTTTCTTCTCCGACTTATTGACCTATTTCACTTCTTTATATTATCCGTTCCGTTCGAGTATCTGGTATAATTCCGAACGATGGATCAGTTGCTGGCGCTGCCTTGGGGCTACATCCTGACCGTGGTCACCACCATCGGTGGCTACCTGCTTACTCTGGTCCTTATCCCACGGATTCTGCTGGACCGGCGTGGGGCCGAAGCCACCGTGGCCTGGATTCTGCTCATCGCCTTTCTGCCTTACCTCGGCGCGGCTCTGTATTATCTATTCGGCCGCACGCGGATCAGGCGTCGGAGACGCAAGATGGCCCGCGCCCGCGCCGCCTTTCAGGAAAGCTTAAACCGCCTGCCCGAGATCAGCGGCCTGCCGGATGACCTGTTCGACTTATCCGTTTTGCCCAAGACCGCCCGGGCCCTGGCCCTTACCGCCGGCAGACTGGCCGAGAACGCGCCCATGCCGGGCAATCGGGTCGAGGTGTTTATTGACGGCCGGCCGGCCTATGAAAGCATGGAGGAAGCCATCCTGACGGCCCGGCGTCACATCAGCCTCATGAGTTACATCTACCGGCCGGATCAGACCGGGGCGCATTTCAGAGACCTGTTGGCGCAAAAGGCGGGGGAGGGGGTCGAGGTCAGACTGCTGGTGGATTCTTTCGGGGCGTTCCATCTCGGCACCTCTTTCATCAAACCGTTGATCAAAGCCGGCGGCCGGTTCGCCCGGTTTTCCCCGGTCTTGGCCTGGCGGAGTCATTGGCGGGCCAATTTGCGCAATCATCGTAAGATTTTGGTGGTGGACGGCCGGGTCGGTTTCACCGGCGGCTTGAACATCGGCGATGAATACCAGGGCCGCCGGAAGCGTTTCGCCCCCTGGCGGGACACCCATCTGCGTCTGGAAGGTCCGGCCGTGCGGGACCTGCTGGAAATCTTCGCCGAAGACTGGTTCTTTGCCTCGGACGAAGACTTGGCCTATCCCGAACACTTCCCCGAAGTCTCGCCCTGTGGGCCTGAACTGGTCCAGGTCATCGGCAGCGGACCGGATTACGATTACGAGATCATTCACCAGGTCTTTTTCACGGCCATCAATGCCGCCCGCAAAAGCATATATATAACCACACCCTATTTCGTGCCCAGCCCGGCCGTTCTGATGGCCCTGAAATCGGCGGTGTGGCGGGGCGTTGACGTGCAGATACTGCTGCCGGGCCGTTCAGACATGCCCCTGGTGCAACTGGCCGGCCGATCCTTTTACGAGGAACTCCTGGAGGCGGGCATCAGAGTCTATCATCACCGGCCCGGCATTCTGCATGCCAAGACCATGGTCGTGGATGGAGCTTGGTGCACCATAGGCTCGGCCAACATGGACGTCCGCAGCTTCAAGCTCAATTTCGAGGTGAACGTTCTGGTCTGGGGTGAGTCCCTGGCCAGGCGCCTGGAGGAAATATTCCGTCAGGACCTGGTCAACGCCGAGGCCATCAGTGATAATTATTTGGAGAATCGCTCTCGAGGCGCCCGCATGGCCGAAGCCGTCGGTCGGGCCCTGGCGCCGGTGTTGTGATTAAATCGCTTGGCCCTGGCCGATCGTATGTAGTATAAGACCTGGCCGGCTCTTAACCCGGCGCGATTGATCCGTTGACGGAGTTATCGTGACCAGACGTCTGCTGAAGAAATTGGCCCGGACCACCGGGAAATTGATCTCCCTGGCCGAACCAGAGAACCGGAAGACCAGACCAGCCCCACTCAGCCCGGAAATCAAACTGATAGACCCCCACGTTCATACCCGCTACTCCGACGGCCAGGCCACGGTGCGCCAGGTGGAGGAGGTCTGCCTGACCAAGGGTATCGGCTGCTGCGTGACCGACCACAATGAGATAAAGGGGTCGCTCAAGTTGTGCGAGAGAGGCCGGGTGCCCACCCTGCCGGCTCTCGAAGTCGGCTCCAGGGAACAGATCGAACTGATTGTGTATTTTCACCGGCCTGAAGCCTGCGAAGCCTTTTTCAAGGAACACGTCGAGCCGTATCGCCGGCGACGTCTTTACGCCTATCTGCCGCGCTCCCTGGCGGACCTGCTGAGCGGCGCCTTTGAACATGAAGTGATCGTCTCCGTTCCCCACCCCTTTGCCCCACTCTGGAAGAACGTGGCCCACGGCCGGAAAAGACGCCGGGCGGTCTGGGAAGCCATCCTCGAGGCGGATTGCCTGGAAGTCTTCAATGGCGCTTTATCCGACCGGGCCAACCTGCGGGCTCTCCAACTCTGCCGGCAACTGGGTAAAATACCCCTGGGCGGCAGCGACAGTCATCAGGCCGAGACCATAGGCACCGTGCTCGCGGCCTTCCGTCGAAACGTGACCTCCCACAACCTGTTCGACTCCCTCTGGAACGGCTCCCTGGCCGGTATCCTGGGGCGGGAGGACCGGCCGGGTTACATCAAGGTCGCCTGGGGCACGGCCATGAGACATTCACGCAAGTTCTTCGTCCCTTCCGGCTTGTTGGTCCAGGGAGAAGACGAGTCTTGGCGGGAGGCCATCCTGAGGCGTTTACGGGCTTGATACCTGACTATACCACCAGGACAGTGATTTTTTTTCTCGATCCAAGCCCGCGGTGAGAGTGGACCTCCTTCAACCGTAAAAAAAACCGACGGACTGGAAACCGGTTTGACACCAGGACCGGAATGGTTTGACTTGGTTGAGACGGCGTTTTCCCCCGCCATGACCATTGACTATCTTCCGCCACTAATTATTGAATGGTTACATCTCCCCCGGCCAGATGGCATGGCCGTTGCACTTAACCTGACCGGTTGAGGCTGCTCAGCTTAGGCTCTTGGAATTAATCCGGTCTGGGGATAACAGGGGAACGATGAAGAAAACGAGGGAAAGGGATCTGAGTTACCGGGCCATTCGCCAGAGGATTCTCACGGCCATGCTGATCGTCCCGTTCCTGCCGTTCCTGCTGGCCCTGTCCGTGGGCTATTATCATTTCTACGGGTCCCTTAAAAGCGAGGCCATCGCCAAGATGGAGGCTCTGGTGGACGGCCATCGGACGGCCATCGAGACCTTTCTCGACGAGCGCTCCAACGACCTCAGGCTGATAATAAACTCCTACGATTTTAACTTCTTGAAACAGCCCGCCAATCTGGCCAGGATTTTCGCCACTCTTAGGGAGGCTGATTCCGGGTTTCTGGATTTGGGCGTCTTCGACGCCGAAGGTGAACATTTGGCCTATATCGGCCCTTATCAACTGACGGGAATAATCTACCGGGACCAGGCCTGGTTCCAGGAGGTGATGCGGAAGCGGCATTACATCAGCGACGTCTTCCTGGGGTTCCGCCGTTTCCCGCATTTCATCATCGCCGTGGCCCGGGAGTCGGACGGAAACACCTGGGTCCTCCGGGCCACCGTGGACACCGCGCTCTTTGACCAGACCGTGGCCAACGTGATGATCGGGCAGACCGGCGAAGCTTATATCGTCAACAAAGCGGGCTTCCTCCAGACGCCGCGCCGCTCCGGCGGCGGCCTGATGGACAAGGACGAGGAGGCCGGTCTGTATCTAGTCCCCCATAAGAAGCCGAGGACCTTTGTGGCGCCGGGCCGGACGGGCGAAAATTATCTTTACGCCACGGCCTGGCTCAAGGAAAACGAATGGCTGCTGGTGGTCCGGCAGAACCAGGCTGACGCCTTCAAACGCCTCCGGCAAGCCACGGCCCTGGTGTTGTTGGTCAGCGTGGCCGGCGGCTTTCTGATCCTGGCCGCGGCCCTGTACGCCACCTACCGCATCGTCCGGCGGCTGGCCCGGATTGACGAGGAAAAGAACCAACTCAACCAGCAGCTCATCCGGGCCGAGCGCCTGGCCCAGGTGGGCGAGATGTCGGCCGGGGTGGCCCACGAGATTAACAACCCCCTCCAGATAATCGAGATGGAGCGGACCTTGATCGAGATGAGTCTGGCCGACATTGTGGACAGAGAAGAAGTCCGGAACTCTTCCGAACTGGAGCAGATCAAGGATTCCCTGGCCCAGATCAAGACCCAGGTGGGGCGGGGAGCCGAGATCACCCAAGGTCTGATGAAATTCGCCCGGAAGAAGGAGCAGGACGCCCGCGAGATCAGCCTGGCCGGCCTCATCCCGGAAATAATCGGCCTGGTCAAGCGCAAGGCCATGGTCGAGGGCATCACCATCGAAGAGGACATATCGCCCCGGGTTCCGCCGGTCAAGGTGGACCCGGCCCAGTTCCAGCAGGTCATACTGAACCTGATGAACAACGCCATAGACGCGGTAATGAAGAAAGGTCAATCCCCGAACGGACTGATCAGGCTCACGCTCAAACAGGTGGATGGCCAGGCCGAAATCCGCATCTCCGATAACGGCGTGGGCATAAGCCGGGAGAACGTGTCCAGGATTTTCAGTCCATTTTTCACCACCAAACCGGTCGGCCAAGGCACCGGTCTGGGTCTGTCCGTTTGCTACGGCATAATCAATCAATTGGGCGGGACGATCGAAGTGGACAGCGAGGAAGGTCGGGGCGCCACTTTCATCATCAAGCTGCCCATCCTGGGCCGGGTTTAGGTATAGACGGTAGAGAGACAGGAGGTCAGGAAAGCATGAGGGAAGTAAAGATACTGGTCGTGGACGACGAGGAAAGGTTTCTGACCTCGATGGCCAAACTACTGGCCAAGAAAGGATGCGCGGTGACCACCGCGGCCAGCGGTCGGGAAGCTTTGGAAAAGCTGGCCCAGCAGGAGGTGGACGTTATTATCTTGGACGTGAAAATGCCGGGCATGGACGGCCTGGCCACTTTCAGGGAAACCAAGAAGCGCTTTCCCCTGGTTGAAGTGATAATGCTCACGGGTCACGGCACCGTGGACACGGCTCTGGAAGCCATTAAACTCGGCGCCTTCGATTATCTCTTGAAGCCATGCGGTTTGGACGAACTTCTGGAAAAGACCCGGGAAGCCGCGGACAGAAAATGGGTCCTGGAACAAAAGAAACATTGATCCGAACAAAGGCCTTTTGACAAATGCTTACGAGATCATCAGAGATAATGATCCGTATGCAACCGATGGTTTCTGACTTGTTCAAGCCGATATGAACCCTGTAAAGAAATCTGACGTTGCCTTTTACGGGTCGGTTAGGATTGCACAGGAATAACCAAAATATAACAATATGTTATTATTATTAACCATAACCGGCCGCCTGGCTCGCCAATTGCAATTTCCTGCTGGCAATTTGTGCAAAAATGAGCATATTGCCGTAATTTCATGAACGGCATAACTGTTAGGGATTAGCTAAACTTAAAATGGAGAGTGACCTTATGCCTGAAACAAAATGGCACGCGTTGGCGGTGGGTGAAGTACTCAAGGAATTGTCGGTGGACCCGTTGACTGGTTTGAGTCTGGAGGAGGCGGGTCTTCGGTTGGAGAAGTATGGTGCGAACGAGTTGACGCAGGAGGAGAAGCAGTCGGCCTGGGCCATGTTTTTCGGCC
>JBFMAW010000009.1:0-209825 GCA_040755515.1 Thermodesulfobacteriota bacterium
GCATGTCCCCCTGTCTCCCTTTCGAATGGATAAGAATCGTTCTTGATCAAAAATGATGGTTTCTTTTCTTTTACATTCTACTTATTGCCCCTGCCGGACGGCAGCCAGCCATGATTATTGATCCGGCCGACCACGAAACTCAATGAAAACTTTTCACTCCGTTTTTATGTAAGACGTCCCTCCAAGCCGATCATTTGAGAGCGCGTAGCCCAAACTCCGGCGGCGCGGCGGGACTGGTCTGCCGAAGCAGAATGGGAAGGTGATACGCTCACTGGAGTCGGGACGTCTGAGTTCGGCCTGGGTCCCAGTCATGGTCCCACCCTGGGACCATGCTTAGAAAAGGCTCGCCGCTATCCGGCGCTTTGCCTGGTGTAGTCTTTCTTGAGTATTATTAGGGCTGGGCCTTGACATAGCATAGCATAGTGCTTACATTATTACTGGAGAGAACAACAAAAATGGATTTGGAGGCAATGTGTTGTATATCCAGAAAAACATTAGAGTTCCCGCCGCTTATGCGGAAGTGTGGGAAATGGCGGTTGAACGGGCCAAACGGGAAGGCGCCAGCTTGGCCAAGGTGCTCATGACCCTTGTCATGGCCTATGCCCTCGGCCAGATAAACGTCAAGAACAACCAGATCTTTCTGAATAAAGAAACACGCGAAACCAAGGCCGGGCGATCGTGACTGACTGAGAGTGAACCAGTATCTCGGCAAAATACGATCAAATCACGGCTCAAGCATTCAGCGAAAGGAGGTGAGCATGACCTCGAAAATATTCAGCTACTATGACGACTGGAAGAACGAGGTCTTGACCTGCCCCCAATGCGGCTGGCAGGGGACCTTTTGGCAAGGCGGCGTGGAGTTTTACGAGGACCTTATGGACTGCGAGTGTCCACATTGCGATTCAAGCGAAATTCTGGCCATTGTCGGCTGGCCGACCTGGGAAGAAGCCAGGCAAAACTGGGACAAGGTCAGCGACGTGGACAAAATTTTCTGGATGATTAGATATGAGTGGGTTGAAGCCTTTAAGGCCACCTGCCTCAAATCTCCCGATGATCTTCCGAACATAGACGGAAACGACTTGGTTTTTCATTGGGACTTGAAAAACATGGAAACGGTTATCAAGTGCGGTGACCTTGAAGTCTGGTCGGAGATGGCCTGCTGGTGCGGTTTTGATCGTTTCGCCGAAGTGGCGGCCATTTTGAAGAAAAAGTACGGCCACCGTTTATTAGACTTGATTCCCACCAAACGCAGTATGGACTTCCTCATCGGCGACTTCCTCTGGGGGGTGGACACGGTTCAGGAAGCCAGGAAAAAAATGAGACCGCCTACGAACACTCCCGGTAAAAATCGACCACGGACATAAAATCCATTATTGGCATTGAATATAATTGGCGACGAAACCGGCGGCCGGAAAAGAGGCTGACGGATGGCGATTGGCCAAGGTCCCAGTCATGGTCCCACCCTGGGACCATGCCTAAAAAAGGCTCACCTCAATCCGGCGCTTTGCCCTCTAAAGGTCGGCTGCAAAGACAACCCCCCCTTATCTCGAAAAAGTGGGGAGAGAGTGGGGAGAAAACGGACTGGTCAATAAAAAAGGGCTTAAGCCGATATGACCTAAGCCCTTGATTTTATTTGGTGCGCCCGGGGTGATTCGAACACCCGGCCTGCGGATTCGTAGTCCGACGCTCTATCCAGCTGAGCTACGGGCGCCAGCGAACCTTATTTTTATAGCAGATACCGTGCCGGCAGTAAAGACCTAATCGCGGCCGCCGCTGGAAGCGCTCGCCTTGCCTTCCATAGACAATCCTGATAGAGTTAATATGAACGGCAAGACGCCAGGGCGGGGGGAGCCCGGGACAATTCCAGTCACCAAGGCGGAAAGATCATGATCGGACTGTCCAACCTCATCAGGAATCCGGCCCAATTCAAGATACTGATCGTGGACGACGAGGCCCCGGTCAGGCGGGCCGTCAGGAACATATTGAAAGAATTGGGCTTCGAGGACTTGCGCGAAGCCAGGGACGGTGAAGAAGCCCTCCAGAAGATCAGGGCCGCATCGTTCGATTTCGTTTTCTGCGATTGGAACATGCCCCAGGCCAACGGGCTGGTGGTGCTCCTGAACATCCGGAACGACCCGACCCGGCCCAACCTGCCCTGTCTCATCCTGGCCGAAGAAAAGGAAGAACGCCACTTGGTCGAAATCATCGGCCCGGACGAAGACGGCCTCTTGACCAAACCTGTTTCCCGCCAGGCGCTGGAAGAAAAAATGTCCGAGGTCCTCTTCAAAAAGCTCCCGCCTTCCCCTGATGACGGTCCTCTCCAAGCGGCCGGCCGACACATCGCCGACGGGGAGTTGACCCTGGCCCACGAGGAACTGGACCGGGCGGCCCGGCTCGCCCCGCGCAACCCTTTGATCGGTTATTTCCGGCGCCTGGTCTTCGAGGCGGAGGGCCAGCCGGAAAAGGCCGAAGAAGCGGCCGAACTGGCCCGGCGCCTGTTCAAGGCCGTGGTGCTGGGCCCTAAGAAGGCCAAACAGCGCATCTTGCAAGGTCGAATGCTTCTGTCCGACGGCCGGGTCGAGGAAGCCCTGCAAGCCTTTAAAATGGCCCTCGAACTGGACCCGGACAACCCGGAACGCAAGCTCGTCATCGGCGAAGCCCTTTTAGCCCAGGGGATGCCCGGAGAAGCCGAAAAGATGTTTCAGGACTACGTCCGATCCGCCCCGGACAGCGTGTTCATTTATAACCGCCTGGGCCTGGTTTACCGCCGTCAGAAAAAGTTCGACCTGGCCATCCAGTATTATTTAAAGGCCCTGGCCATGGACCCGGATGAGGAGTACATCCACTATAATCTGGCCCGGGCCTTTCTGCGGGCCGGACAGCCGGACCAGGCGGCCGAGTCCTTGAAAAAGGCCGTCAGCCTGCAACCCGGCTTCAAGGAGGCCCGGGAACTGCTGAACGGCCTGGCCGACGAATCCTGATCCATCCCAGGCCGGGGCTTGGTCGCCCTCGGCCTGATGACGGACTTTTTACAAGTCCGTCAACGTTGGCAAGAATATTGCTTTCTTACCAGATGGACAGCTTCCACCAGGAGTACCGCTGACAGGAAATGACCCTGGCCGGTATAAAGAACAACCCGCCGGTTGCCTCGCCGGATAACCCGGCCCCGGTTCGTCCGGCCGGGCCGGCCGGACCGCCTTTCCAGAGCGCCCTCGAGCGGGTCGAAGCCTCGCCGGAACTGGCCAGACCATCCTCGCCCGAAGCCCAGCTTCAAATAGAAATGATCAAAAGCCTGGTGCAGGCCGAATTGATGAACCTCAATTCCAAGCTGCTGGGCGCCCTGGGCGGTGAAGGCCAGCCGATCTCGCCGGACTCGAACTCGAACCTGCTGGGCTTGATGCAATTGCTCCAGATGATGCACCTGGCCAGCCGGGCGGCCGACAGTCAAAATCCCGCCGGCCTGGACGGAACGGCGTCAGAAAAGCCGTCAGCGTCGAAGAAACAAGCCGCGCTGGACCAGACCGCGACCGCGGAGAAACCCCGTCTAAAAATAACGGCCGGTTCCTTGGACGAACTCATCGAACGCACCGCCGAGGGTTACGGCCTGGACCCGAACCTGGTCAAGGCCGTGGTCAGGATCGAGTCCAACTTCAATAGCCAGGCCGTATCGCCGGCCGGGGCCATGGGCCTGATGCAGCTCATGCCCGCCACGGCCCGGGACCTGGGAGTGGAAGACCCCTTCGATCCGGCGGAAAACGTGGACGGAGGCGCCCGCTACCTCAAGCAGATGCTCGAACGCTACGCGGGCGACATCAACCAGGCCCTGGCCGCTTACAACTGGGGGCCGGGCAACCTGGACCGCAACCGCTCCAGCGGATTCATGCCCGAGGAGACCAGGAATTACATCCGCCTGGTCAACGACTTTTATCGGGCTTATAAAGCCGGGCCTAAGTCCAACCAGGCCTGACCCAGCCGGACGGCCCAAGAAAGACCACCCCGGCACGGCGGCGCGGTCTTAACCGGCCCATAAGCTTCTTGACACCGGGCCGCCTCCCCCGCTAACCTGCCCCAAGCTTTCCGCGATCCCGAAAGACAACACCCGAGGAGAAGTTTATGAAGGTCGTGAAGTACATCCTCGCCGTCCTGGCCGCCCTGATCGTTCTGGTCTTGGCCGGAGTCGGCCTCTTTATTCTGACCACCAGACCCAGCCTGGACGGAGAAATACTATTGCCCGGACTCAAAGCCAAGGTCGAGGTCATCCGGGACGATTGGGGCGTGCCCCACCTCTTCGCCGAGCAAAGAAGCGACCTGCATATGGCCCTGGGTTACGTCATGGCCCAGGACAGGCTTTTCCACATGGACTTCCTCCGCCGCGTGGGTCGAGGCCGCCTGGCCGAAATCCTAGGCCCGGACCTGGTGGAGACCGACCACTTCCTGCGGGTCCTGAACGCCATGTGGCCGGAGGAGCGGGCCGATAAATCGGTCATTGGTCCGTACCGCCAGGCGGTCGAGGAATACGCGGCCGGAGTCAACGCCTTTATCCGCCAAGGCCGGCTGCCCCTCGAGTTCACCATCCTGGGGTACAAACCCGAGCCGTGGAAGGTCACGGACGGGATATACGTCAACCTGCTCATGGGCTGGGACCTTCAGACCGGCTGGTCCGACCTGTTGTTTTTCCGCCTGATGCACAAGGTCGGCCTCGAGATGGCCGAGGAGGCCATCCCGGTATATCCCGGCGGCGGCCCCACCATAGTCCCGAAGGAAGTCACCCGCCTGGCCGGGCTGTTGACCAGCCTGTATCCTTTGGACAAGCTGGCGGAAACGGTCCCGGTTTTCACCGGCCAGGTCGGCGGCAGCAACGGCTGGGCCATAGCCGGTAAAAAGACCACCACCGGCCGGCCCATCCTCTGCCAGGACCCGCACTTGGGGCTGACCGCGCCCTCGATCTGGTACGAAGCGCACCTCCAGGCCGAAGACCTCGACGTGGCCGGCGTAATGCTGCCCGGCCTGCCGGTGGTGGTCATCGGCAACAACCGGCGGATCGCCTGGGGCTGCACCAACGTCATGCTGGACGACATGGATTTCTACGTGGAAAAGCTGAATCCTCAGAACCCGGATCAATATGAATATCAGGGCCGGTGGGAACAGGCCCGGGTGATTCAGACCGAAATCAAGGTCAAGGGCGGCGCGCCGGTGACCAAAAAGATACGGATCACCCGCCACGGTCCGATCATCAATGACGTCCAGCCTGGTCTGGACCAGGCCCTGGCCATGCGCTGGACCTTGAACGACGGCCTGGGCGGAGCGGAATGCTTCATGGACCTGAACACGGCCGGCAACTGGGAAGAGTTTAAAAGCGCGCTCAAGAAATACCATGGTCCGGCCCAGAACATGCCCTACGCCGACATGGACGGCAACATCGGCTATTACACCGCGGGCCGCATTCCCATCCGGGCCGCCAAGGCCGACGGCCTTTTGCCCTTGACCGGCTGGGACGGGGCCCACGAATGGCGGGGCTACGTGCCTTTCGAGGAGAACCCCCACCTTTTTAATCCGGAACAGGGCTTCGTGGTGGTGGCCAACAACCAGACCGCGCCGGAGGATTATCCCCACTACATCAGCCGCTACTTCGTGGCCAAGTATAGGGCCGCCCGCATCACCGACCTCATCCAGGCCAAACCCAAGCTGTCCGTGGCCGATAACGTGGCCTTGCAGAACGACGTCTATTCCCTCGAGGCGGCCGAGATCACGCCGATCATTCTGTCGGCCTTCCAGGACCGGAAGAACCTCGAGCCGGAAGTCGCGGCGGCCCTCGACTATCTCCGGAAATGGGATTTCCGCGCCGACGAACTGAGCGTGGCCTCGACCCTGTTTCACGAAACCCAACTCAGGCTCATGGACGGCATCTTCAAAGACAAACTGGGTCAGGAACTGTACCAGCAGTATTTGAAAGCCCCGGACCTTGCCGTCAAGGGCTTCCAGGCCATCATGCACCACGAAAAATCGAAATGGTTTGAAGCCGGCGGCGGCCGCGAGCAGGTCATCCGCCGGAGCCTCGAAGCAGCCGTGGCCGGCCTGAAAGAAAAGCTCGGTCCGGACCCGAGCGGGTGGCAATGGGGCCGGCTGCATATGCACCGCTCCGGCCACGTGATATTCAAGGACGTCAAATACCTCGGCGCCCTGTTCAACATCGGGCCGTATCCCCTGCCCGGCAGCAAGGCCACGGTGGCGCCGGCGGCCTATCCTTTAGGCCAGCCCTATATCACCAGCCACGGGGCCTCGACCCGGGAGATAATCGACTTCAGCAACCGGGACAACGATCTCCGGGTCATATCCAGCGGCTGTTCGGGGCAGGTCTTCAGCAGGTTTTATGACAATCAGAACAGGATGTGGCGGGCCGGACAATATCATCCGGTGCTGATGGACCGGGACAAGGTGGAAAAGCACGCCCGGGCCCGGCTGGTCTTGAAATCGCGCTAAGGGTAGCCGGCCGGCGTCTAAGCCCGGCTGCCGCCGAGAAAGGCCTTTTGCAGTTCCGGGTTGTTTATCAGTTCCGAAGAAAGACCTTCCATGGTGATCCGGCCCGTCTCCAGGACGCAGCCGCGGTTGGCGATCCGCAGGGCGGCCCGGGCGTTTTGTTCGACCATGAGTATCGAAATGCCCCCCTCCTGGCGCAGGCGGCTGATCATCTCGAAAATGTAACTCACCACCAGGGGGGCCAAACCCAGGGAAGGTTCATCCAGGAGAATCAATTTGGGGTGGCTCATGATGGCCCGGCCTAGGGCCAGCATCTGTTGTTCGCCGCCGGACAGGGTGCCGGACAACTGATTCTTGCGTTCGCGCAAGCGCGGAAACATATCGAAAACCTTTTCCAGATCGGCCTGGATATCCTTCTTGCCCTCCTTGGAAAGCCGCGCATAAGCGCCCAGCCTCAGATTATCCCTTACGGTCATGTTGGCGAAGACCTGCCGGCCTTCCGGGACCTGGGCAATCCCCAGCCCCACGATCCGGTAAGCCGGCAGACGGCTGATCTCCCGGCCGGCAAATACGATGGAACCGCTGGCCGGCCCGATCAACCCGCAAATGGCGTTGATCAAGGTTGACTTGCCGGCGCCGTTGGCTCCCAGCAGCGTCAGGCAGCTTCCTTTCTCCAAACGCAAGGAAACGTCCTTGAGCACGTGGACCTGATCATAAAACACGTTCAGGTTGCGAATCTCCAGCATGACCGTTTTTCTTTAATCGCCTCCCGGCGGTCGCTCAAGGCCCTGAATCGGCCTTCCCCAAGTAAGCCTCGATCACTTCCTCGTCGGCCTGGATTTCCCCAGGCGGGCCTTCGGCGATCTTTTGACCGTAATTCAACACTATGATCCGGTCGGCGATGTTCATGACCAGGTTCATGTCATGTTCGATCAGGACCACCGTGATTCCCTGATCGAGTATTTTCTCGATCAACCCTCCCAGGTTTTCCGTCTCCTTGGGGTTCAGACCTCCGGCCGGTTCATCGAGGAGCATGATTTTCGGTTCCAGGGCCAGGGCCCGGGCTATCTCGAGGAGTCGCTGGCGGCCGAAGGGCATGGACGGGGCGTCCAAGCCGGCCTGGTCGGCCAAGCCCACGAATTCCAAGAGTTCCATGGCCTTCCGGCGCGTGCCCCTTTCATCCCGCCGGCTGACGGGAAGTTTCAGGGCGCAGGCCAGGAAACCGGACGACGTCTTGAGGTGGCGGGCCACCATGACATTTTCCAGGGTGGTCATATGTTTGAAGAGCCGGACGTTTTGAAAGGTCCTGGCGATGCCGCGTTCAGCCACCTCATGGACCGGCAGCCCGGTGATCTTCACGTCTTGGAAATAGACCTCGCCCTGAAAAGGCGTCACGGCGCCGGCAATGACGTTGATCAAAGTCGTCTTGCCCGCTCCGTTGGGACCTATGATGGCGGTGATTATCTTTTCCTCGATCGCGGCCTCGACCTTGGCCAGGGCCATCATGCCGCCGAACCGGACGGTGACGTCGTCAAGGGAAAGAAAGGCCCTCACTTCGCCACCGGCTTTCTTGGCCAGCCGAGCAGGCCGGCCAGGCCCTGGGGTATGAACATCATGATGACCAGGAGTATCAGGCCATAGACCAGGATGTCATAGTCATGGAAAAACCTGAGGCTCTCGGGCAGAACGGTCATGATGACCGATCCCAGCAAGGCGCCCCAGACGTTCATCATGCCGCCCACCGAGACCATCACCACGAACATGAGGGATTCGTTTATGGAAAAGGTCACCGGGGAGATGAAGGTCACGTAATGAGCGTAAAGGGAACCGGCCAGGGAGGCCATGAGCGCGGACAGGACGAACACGACCAGCTTGACTCGAGGGATATTTATACCCATGGCCCCGGCCGCCTCTTCATTGCCGTGAATGGCCCGGAGGGCCCGGCCGATCCTGGAGTTTATCAGGTTGAGGGCCAGGACCATTGACAGAAACACCAGAAACCAGATCAGATAAAACCAGGCCACGGGTGTATTCAGTTTCCAGGCGCCTAAGCTCAAGGTTGGAATCTGGCTGAAGCCGGAAGGACCGCCGGTCAAGGCCCGATAAGGGGCCAGGGCTTGAGACAGGGTCGTCGGCGCGTAGCCCAGTTTCACGCCCACGGCCTGTATCAGGCTGACCAAGTCCTCCGTGTCGGCCAGGGCCACGATATGGATGAGTTCGCCTATGCCCAGGGTGGCCATGGCCAGATAATGTCCGCGCAGTCTGAGCGTGGGGATGCCGACCAGGGAAGCGACCAGGCCGTTGACGATCAGGCCCGCGATCAGGCCCACTAGAGGACTGGCGCCGAACTGGGTGGTCAATATGCCCGAGGCATAGGCGCCGATGGCGAAGAAGCCGGCCTGACCTATGGATATCTGGCCGGCGTAGCCCATGAGCAGGGACAGGCCGAGACAGACCAGACTGTATATACCCGCGAAATTGATGACGCGCAGATAATAGGGGCTCTGGACCAGCAGGGGGAAAAGAGCCATGGCCAGAAAGAAGGCGGCCAGGCAGATCAGATTGTTACGGCCCATCGGCGTTATCCGACCGTAAAAGGCGGAAAAGCGTCAACCCTGGACCAGCTTGTCGCCAGAGGCATGATATCGATCAGAACTCCTTGAATCTGGCTATTTCCGCCCGGCCGAACAGGCCGGACGGTTTGTAGAAAAGAACGACCAGCAGGATGATCAGGGAGACGGCGTCCTTGTATCCCGAGGAGATGAGACCGGCGCCGAGCGCTTCCAGGATGCCCAGGATGAAGCCGGCCGCCACGGCGCCGTACCCATGGCCCAAGCCCCCCAGGACCGCGGCGCCGAATCCTTTTAAAGCCAGCATGGGGCCGCGGTCGTATTCCATGAGGGTGATCGGAGTGACCATGAAGCCGGCCACCGCGCCCACCAGGGCCGACAGGGCGAACGACAGCAGGATCATCCACCGATCGTTGATGCCCATGAGCTGGGCCGTGTTCCGGTTGAAGGCGCAGGCCTGCATGGCCTTGCCCGTCATGGTGAAGCCGAAGAAAAGTCCGACCAGGATGACCACCAGGACGATGATGGCCACGATTAAGAGGGTCTGGGGCAAGACCGAGGCGCCCAGGATGCGGATCGGTCTTTCCGGAAGAAAGTGACTCATGAAATAAGGGTCTTTGCCGAATATGAACATGGCCAGCCCGCGGATCAAAATGGACAGGGCGATGGTAATGATGATCAACTGGAGCACCGTGGGATTTTTCATGGAGGTGATTGTTTTGCGCCTGAAAAACAGGTAGGCCCCGGCCGTCACGGCCGCGGCCATCGAGATCGAGACGGGCAGGGAGAGGCCGGCCACGACCCCGCAGACGGCCCAGGCCACTAGGGCCAGCAGGGCATAATGGTAAACCGTCAGTCGCTCCGTGGGCTCGATAGCCACTTTGGTCATGAGCATTCCGCACAGAGTGGTGAGGCCCGCTGACAAAAAAAAGGACAATAAAATGGCCAGGTGAGGCGGAAGACCGGACTTCTTGGCGGCGGCGACGAAGGTGACGCCCAACACCCCTCCCAGCATGACGAACTCGCCTTGGGCGAAATTGATGATGCTGGTGGAGTTGTAAACCATGGTGAAACCCAAGCCCACCATGGCGTAAACGGCCCCGATGGTTATTCCGGAAAACACCAACTGCAGCAGGTCGCCCAAGATCATGAGTCAAGCACCAGATGAAAGTATAGTCCGGACTCCCGCACCGACGTCATCCCCAAGGCTTCGGCGAGAAGCCTGTTATTTCTGCTCCAACAGGATTATCTTGCCCCCCTTGGCCACGGTCAGCAAGGCCAGCGAGCCGTCCTTGTCCAGGCCGGTGTGGTCTTTGGTGCTCATGTTGAATATCCCCGCGGTGCCGACCCAGTTCTTCGTCTCCTCCAGACCGTTGCGAATCAGGTCCCTGGCCTTGACGACGTCCAGGTCCGAGGTGACCTTCTTGGCCTTCATGGCGTTGACCACCAACCAGAAGCCGTCATAGGCGTGCCCGCCAAAAGTGCTCGCCGGCGGACCGTATCGCTTTTCATATTCGGTCTTGTAGCCCATCAAGACCTTTTTCTGAAAGTGGTCGGCCGGTAGAACGTCGGCCACCAAGAGACGGCCGGCCGGGAAGATTATTCCTTCGGCCGCTTCCCCGGCCGCCTCGATGTACTTGGGATTGCCGAAGCCGTGGCTAAGGAACAACTGGCTCTTCATCCCAAGTTGTTTCATGTTCTTGGGGATGATGGATTGAGCCGGGACGATCGTCCAGCCGACGACCGCTCCGGCTCCGGCGCCGTCTATTTTCTTAAGCTGGGCCGTCATGTCCGTGTCGGCCCCGCCGAAAGTCTCGTCGGCCACCACTTCGATCCCCATCTCCTTGGCGTAATTCTGCAAATGCTTGCGGCCCTGCTGCCCGAAGGCCAGGTTGTCGGTCAGCAGGCCGATTTTCGTTATCTTCATCTTTTTTATCTGTTCCATGATTCTTATGGCCACGTGAGAATCGAGCTGGGGGGTCTTGAAAACGTATTTCGATTCCTCGATGGGTGTGACAATGGCTTCAGCCGCGGCGGCGGAGACCAAAGGCAATTTGGCCTTTTCACAAATCGGTTTTATGGCCAGGCTGGTTCCGCTTAGGGAGGGACCGATTATGGCCAGCACGTTTTCCTTGCTGATGAGTTTCTCCGCGGCGTTCACCGCTTTGGGCTCCAGACCTTCATCGTCTTCCACCAGCACTTCCACCGGCAAGCCGTTGACGCCGCCGGCCTTGTTGACGCCTTCCACGAGCATGCCAATGGTTTTCTTTTCCGGATCACCCAGCCAGGAAGCGCGGCCGGTTACGGAAAAAATAGCCCCGATCTTCAAGGGTTTCTTGTCCGCCGCATAACCATTGGTCAAGAAGGAAAAAACAAGAATTGCCGCCATGAAAGCCACCAGAACGAAACGTTTGGGCATTTTTTTCTCCTTTCTTAGCTGGTTTCCATTTAAGCCAAGGTTGTAATTACTACGCCGTCAGGCCTGAAGCGGTAAAACAGTCGGGTCTGTTTCAGAACGCTTCAGGTGAATATCCTTAGCCAGAAAGACGATGAACGATTTCCTCCCGGTCAATCAGGCGATTTATAACGCCCGTGCTCCAGATCATCAACCAGTTGTTTTTCGCGTAAGCCTATCACATCCTTGATTTGGAGGGAAGCAATAATATCGAGACGGCGGGTCAGCGGACTTGAATTCGAATCGTTCGGGGTCCAGTTTCAGATCGTATCTTCTTCTCTTTTGAAATTGCGCAGCGAACTCAAGAACAAGCCCAGACCACCGAACAGAAGCACCAGAATCACCAGCAGGTCGAAAGCGGACATGGCCGCCAGGTTGAAACTGATCGAGCGGATAACGCCGAAGCCTAAAGCCAGGATCGAGCCGCCGGCCAATATCCAACCCAGAGGGTTCCTGGCGTTGTAGAAGATCAAGCCGAAGCCGAAAATGGCCGGCACGAGCACCAGTCCGCCGGTGATGGCGAAGCCGCCCAGGTGATAAAGCCCCAGGCCCCAATTGAAGCCGGAGTGGACCCGGATCGAATCCAGGAAAAGGTAGCCGCCCACGATCATCATGGCCAGGCCGATGAAGAACCTGCCGGCCCCGCCTTCAGTCCCGCCCGCTCCCCTGGCCATGAACGAATCCCTTTCTCGGCCGCCGGCGGCCGGTCAGGAGTTCTTGATATGGATGAGGGTCCAGAACTTCAGGGGGCTCACCGGATAGATGCCCACCACGTCCAGCGAACCGTTGTCCAGGATTTCATCCATGTGAAACAGCGGTTTGAAGCCTATCTTGCCTTCGAGGGGCATGAGCAGGGATTCGACGGCGCTGATGAGACGGTTGGAATTGCTGAAATGGTTCAGGATGAAGATGTCCCCGTCCGGCTTGCAGACCCTTTTTATTTCCGAGAGCATGGACCGGGGGTTGGGTACCACGGAAGCGATGTACATGGCCGAGACTTTGTCGAAGGTGTTGTCTTCGAACTTGATGTCCTGGGCGTCCATGGGCAACAACTCGACGTGGTTCAGACCCTGTTCCCGCGCCAGTTGGCTGGCCTGGGCCAGCATCTGAGGGCAAAGGTCAATGCCGACCACCTTGGTGTATTCAGGGTAATGCGGCAACGACAGACCCGTGCCCACGCCCACTTCCAAAATATTATCCCCGGACCGGCAGTTCATCATTTTCACGGTCAGCCGGCGGCCGGGTTCGAATATCCTACCGAAGACATGATTGTAATATTTGGCGTGGCGTTCATAGGCGGCAATGACTCGGGCGTTTTTATTATTTCCATTATGTCTCTGATTCTTTTTACCAGTCATCGTTCTTCGGTCCCCGCGCGCCAAGCGGAATTTGATAATGCCTTAGAAGGCCCGGAGCGCCTGATGACTTCGGGTGGCCCCGACAGGTGACGGTATTGTGCCATTGGCCTCACATGAAGTCAAATTCAAAAATGAAAGAAATCGTCTACCCGGTTGGCTCTAGAATTGCTCGATTGATGCTATAATTTAAATCAATTGACCCCAACCCCGGCGACGCCGGCGGCGCGGGGCCAAAATTCCGGCCGGAGAGGGATTCAGCCGTTGATACTGTTCGGACATATCGGCCCGACCCTGTATGCCGCTTCGTTTCTTGGAGGCGATAGGAAACTCGACCGCCGGGCCTGCCTCTGGCTGGCCTTCTGGTCTATCCTGCCCGATCTTCTGGACAAGGCTTTATTTCTAATGGGACTGACTCATTTTGCCACGTCCCGTCTCTGGGGCCATACCTTGGCCGCCAGCTTCATCTGCATCTTGATTGGCCGGTTTTGGTGGAAAGGCGCCTGGCCTTGGGTTCTGGCCATGCCCGGACACCTGGTCCTGGACAGTATGTGGTGGCAGCCGGGCACCCTGTTCTGGCCCCTGCTGAGTCCGGCCTTTGACCGGGGCGTCCTGGCCTGTCCGGTGGAAGTGGCCCGCCAAGGCCTCCTGGCCGCCCAAATCTGGATGTGGCATTATGATCCCTTCGGCCGGATACTGGTCCTGATCGCGGACCTGGCCGGTCTTTTATTGTGTGTTTACGTGTGGCAATACAAATTAAAACACGTTTCCGCCCAGGCAATATCGGAGGGACCGGTTGCGTTGACGGACCGATCGTCGGCTCTTCCCGAATTCTCCAGTCCTATCAGGCGCTAGGGAGGCCTGGAATTCAAGCGGTTGATGATCACGCCGCCGGGTTTGGGTGGGCCGGCGCTTCTCGGGAATGGGCTCCCGGCCTTTGTGATCATTTTTTAATCAGATTGTAGCTGTTCATTTTTAACCATAAGCAAATATTAACTATTTGCTAAAGATCACCTTAAGAGCCTACACCGAGAAGGACAGGCGGCCCGAAGTGGATTAGTCTAGATAACATACGGCAAATAAATTAATAATCGCCCTCGGGTCAGGCTCTTTCTCCAACCCGGTCCTAACCGGAACCTCGATCCAGCTTCCATGAAAATCGTTTGACATCCTTATTAAAACCAAATAATCTGAAGTAGATATTTATCGTCGCCAATTCATAGGGTTGGAGCTACGACCGTAGCCGACATGATCATTCGGCGAGTCAGGACCATCAGCGTGGCCTTCACCGGTCCGGGAGGCTGGGGTTTGTTTTCTGGTTCAAGCGGAACTGTCGCTCGACGGCGCCAGAAATAAAAAATTTTACCTGACTGGAGGAGGTGGCAAGATGAAGAAATGGTTAGTGATTCTGCTGGTATTAGCCCTGGCTCTCCTTTTCGTGATCTCGAACGTCTCCACGGCCGCCGAAGACAAAGCCGCCAAATGGAAACCGACCTTTGATCCTTCGGGCGCCAAGTACAAGATCATCTATTCCAACGTCTCCCACCCGGATATCAAGGGCGTTTTCACCGGGTACGCCATCCGGGACGAACTGTGGAAGCGCACCAATGGCCAGATGTACTTCGATTACCGACCCTTCTCCCAGTTGGGCGCGGAAGTCGAGGTGTTGAACCAAGTAGTGACCGGCACCATCCAGGGCATGAGCTGCAGCAGCGTGGCCGCGCCGACCATGGGCCCGCCCATGGGTCTGGTCAACCTGCCCTACCTGGTGGACACCTATGAGAAAATGGAAAAGTTCGCGGCCGACAAGAAGCTCTTCGGCCAGTACCTGGCCTCCATGGAATCCAAGGGCGTCCTGGGGGTCAACGTCACCGGGTACGGCCAGTACGGCTGGGCCACCACCAAACCGGTCAAGACCCTCGATGACGCCAAAAAGGTCAAATTCCGCATCGCTCCGGCCCCGGTCAACAAACTGACCTATCAAGCCTGGGGCATCAACCCCGTGGTCATGCCCTGGCCCGAAGTCCACACCGCCCTCCAACAGGGCGTGATCGACGGCCTGGACCACACGGCCCTGGTCTGCGTCCTAGAGAGGAAGTTTGAAATCGCCAAATTTTTCACTGAATTGAACTACGCCCAGGGTCTCTTCATCTGGCTGGTGAACAAGGCCTGGTACAACTCGCTGCCTCCTGACCTGGGCAAGACTTTCATGGACGTCATGAACGAGCAGTGCACCAAGATGAGGGCCGAAACCAAGAAACAGCAGGAGGACACCATCGCCACGGCCAAGAAGGAGATGGGCGTCGAATTCATCAAGCTGCCGGCGAAGGACATGGAGACCTTGCGCCAGCAGGGCAAGGCGGTGCACGAAAAGTACGCCGCGGAAATCGGTCCGGAATTCCTGAAAGCGGTTCAGCAGCTACTGGATTTCAAATAATCCTGAAGTCGTCGGACGGGTGGCGGGGCGGAAACCTCCCGCCACACTTTTTCATGCCAAGATTGCGCGGGGAAGACTATGTTGGGGCGGATATTCAACGCGATGGATAAGGCTCTCACCATCTTCGAAAACTGGACCCTGTTTCTCACGGTCATGGCCGGTCTGATCTCGATGACCGCCAACGTGATCCTCAGGTACGGCTTTAATCACTCCCTGGCCTGGTCCGAGGAGTTCATCCGGGAGGTGATCATGTACACCACCTTCATCGGATGCAGCGTGGCCATCAGAAACAGGAATATGATCGTGATTGACGCCCTGCCGCAATTGGTGCCTATTCTCAAGGCGCCTTTGGTGTTCATCACCCACGCCTCGACCCTGGTATTCTGCGCGGTGATAACCTATCTGGGCTGGAAGATGATGGTTCTCCAATACGTGACCAAACAGACCACCGTCACCATGGAAATTCCCACGGCCGTTTTATACGTCATGCTGCCCATGATGGGGGTTTTTATGGCCTTCAGAACCCTTCAATCCCTTTATCAGGACGTCAAGACCTATATCTTGAAGACCGCCTGAACGCCGTCTGGGGCTGGAAGACCGCGCCTAATACTCGGGAAAGGATGACTCCGGCATGTATGTCGAGCTTTACGTCAGCCTATTGATCCTCATAGGGGCCATGGCCGCCTCGGTCCCGGTCTTCATGGCCCTCTTCTTCACCAGCCTGGTCGGAATCGCCTATTTCACCGACATGCCCGTCTTGAGCATAGCCCAGGCCCTTTTCCTGAGCATGGATAACTTCGCCCTGGTGGTGGTCCTTTTCTTTGTCCTGTGCGGCAACATCATGACCACGGGCTCCATCGTGGACCGGCTGGTCAAGCTGGCCAACGTGGTCGTCGGCTGGCTGCCCGGCGGACTGGGCATGGCCGGCATCATCGCCTGCGGCCTGTTCGGCGCCATTTCCGGTTCGACCGTGGCCACGGTGGTGGCCATCGGCGGGTTCATGATCCCGGCCCTGCTCGAACAGAATTACAGCCCCAGGTACACGGTCGGGGTCATGACTTCTTCGCCCATATTAGGCATAATCATCCCGCCCTCGATCTCCATGATCATGTATTCCATGGTCACCCACTGTTCCATAGAAAAACTGTTCATGACCGGCTACGTTCCCGGCTTCTACATCATGATCGGCTTCTGCGCTTACACCTATTACGTTTGCCGGAAAGGCAGACAGCAGCGCCTGCCCGTGCCCACGCTGAGTCTGTTCTGGGGCACCTTCAAGGAAAGCTTCTGGTCTTTGATGCTGCCCGTGCTCATCTTCGTGGGTATATTCTCCGGCGCCTTCACTCCCAACGAAGCCGCGATCATAGCCTGCGTGTACGCCTATCTGGTCGAGCTGCTCATCCATCGGACCATGAAATTCAACCAGGTCTTCAAAGTCACGGTCAACTCGGCCGTGACTTCGGCCACGCTTTTGATCATCGTGGCCGGCGCCACCTGTTTCGGCCGGTACCTGACCCTGAAGGGCATACCCACCATGATCACCGAGGCGGTAGTGGCCAACGTAAACAGCCAGTGGGTCTTCCTGCTGGCCATGAATGTATTCTTCCTGATAGTCGGCTGCTTCATGGACATCATTTCCGCCACCCTCATCCTGACGCCCATCATCCTGCCGCTGCTTTACAAATTCAATATCAACATTCTGCACTTCGGATTGCTCATGACCGTGAACCTGGGCATAGGGTACATCACACCGCCCGTGGGCGTGTCGCTCTATATCACCGGCGCCATGGTCAACCGGGACGTAATCTACGTGACCAGGAGCATCATGCCCTTCCTGCTGATCCAGATCGTCATCCTGATGCTCCTGACCTACTGGCCGGAGTCGGTCCTCTTCCTGCCGCGGCTCTGGTTCGGAAACGTGGATTGATGGGTGTTTCCGGCCGAAGATCGAAATAGGCGAAGATAAACTTCGCCCCTCCAGAACAAGAGATCGGGCGGGCGGATTATCTATTAGCTGAAATAAAAAGGAAGGCAGTCCGCGGGTGATTGGACAAGGGCGCACGGCTGTGCGCCCCTACGGGACGCCGGTGTCCTTATTTCCGCGGGTGCTTGACCAGCAGCACCGGGACGCGGCAGTGGTAAAGGACGTTGTTGGTGACCGAACCCAGGTACCAGTCCGCGAAATCGGTTCGGCCGCTCTCGGCCATGATGACCATATCGAAACCTTCCTGCTGGGCCGTGTAGCAGATCAGGTTGGCCGGGTGGCCGACCAGGAGGCGCTTTTCGCATTCAATGCCGGCGGCCCGGAGGTTCGAGGCCGCTTCGGCCGTGGCCTTTTCCGCGAACCGGCGCTTGGCCTGGATGATGGACTCCTTGTAGGCGGGATCGAGGCCGTGGCCGTCCAGGTCCTTGGTGTCGATCACGCTCAAGAGAACCACGGACAACGGCATCTTTTCATGCAGTCTGACCGTGTAATCTTCCGCCGTTTTGGAATTTCTGGCCCCGTCCACCGGGATAAGCACCTTGGCCGGCATGGTTTTGCCCTCACCAGTAATTTAGTAAAAAAGTCCGCCTTTCATCCCAGGCCACGGTCAGGACCCTCCGGCCTCAAGCCGGCCGGGCCGCCTTGTTCTCCATCAGGGCCTTGATGATGTCCAAACCGAGGGGTGAACCTTCCTCGATGGCCTTGAGCACGGTTCCACCGCCGGTGAAGAAGTAATAGGTCTCGTCGTCCAAGGCCGACAAATACAAGCCGGGACAGAGGTTGCGCAGTTCCTGGAGCGTGTCCCCACCGCCGAACAGCTTCTGGGCCCGGCGGTTTTGGGTCACGGCCGCGTAAAAGGCGGCCGAGCCTTCGAAGTAGTGCGGGGTGAAGCCCATGACCGCGTTGACAAAGAAGGTCCGGGCCGAAGACAGAACCTCGGCCACGGCCGGAGAGGTGAAGGATTCCGGCGCCGCGTCCAGGAAATAGCCGTAACCGCGACCCGCCTTGAACTCTTTAACCGCCAGATTACGGAATCGGCCCGGCGCCCGGCCGGTCGCCGCGTCCGCCTCGACCACTATCGGCAACTCGACCACCTTGCCGGCCTTCTCGTCTTCCTGGACCAGGCCTTTGGCCAGTTCTATGTCGCTGTCCTCCACCCCGGCCACCTTGATCCCATACTTGGCGCAGAGCCACGTGTTGTAAATGACCCCGCCCAGGATGAGGCGGTCCACCTTTTGATAGAGTTCCTTTATCGGTCCGATCTTGGTGTCGTATTTCGATCCGGCCACCACGGCCACGAACGGTCTTTCCGGCTCGAGCACCCGCTTTAAATTGATCAGTTCCTTCTGCATCAGGAAGCCGGCGTAGCTGGGCAGGTTCCTGGTCACGTCATAGGTGGAGGCGTGGGGCTGCCAGGAGCCGAAAGCGTCGTTGACGTAAACATCGGCCAGGCCGGCCAGGTCCCGGGCCAGATTCGCCCTTTTATCGCCCTTGGCCTCTTCGCCCTCGAACCATCTGGTATTGGGCAGATACAGGCCGCCGAGGCGGCGATCTCTGAGTTCCTTGATATAAGGCTTCAGGGTTTCGCCGACCCCCCGGATACCCCATTCCGGGTCCACCGGCAGCTCCGGAATAGTGAAAGAGGTGTTGAGCTTCCTTTCCAGGTAATTGATCACCGGCGCCACCGACGTGTCAGGACCGGTCTTGATCTGGCCGGTCTTCTTGTCCCTGGTCCGGCCCACATGGGTCATGAGAATGGGCCGGCCGCCCCTTTCCACGATATGAAAGAGCGTGCCTATCGAGGCGTCGATACGGTACGGGTCTTCTATCTCGCCGCCCTTCTTGACTACGTTGTGGTCCACCCGCAGCAGGACGATCTTGTGGTTGAGGTCCGCTTCCTGAATCAAAGGCACCCTGGCATCAATCTCCGGCCTGTTCATACTCACGGCTCCTTTTTACCTGGAAAAGGATGACGGTCTAACGATTAAAGCGTGCTCCATTATAACCGGTTTGCTCGGTAATTCAAGTTCCGGCCTCATATCCTGGCCGGACAGTCCTGGCGGGTGCAGGCGGCGCAAGGACCGGCAGCCTGGGCTGACCAGGCCAGGGTGGGATAAACGAAGGCCAGCCCGAAACCGCCGTCAAACCCGCCCCGGCCGTTCAAGGTCAGCCTTAGGGAATGCTCCGGCCCCAACAACCTTAGAATGGCCGCGTTGACCTCGAGGGGCAGTTCCGGGCAGCCGGGAACCAGCCTGGGGCCGGGCTGCCGTCCGGTGGGTTTGAGGAAAAGTTTCAGGCGATATTCCAGGAAGTCCAAGACGCCGCGCAGGGCCAGCCTGGTGATCTCCGCCCACAGGGAGGCTGGCAGGTCGGCCGGTGGACTTCCTGAATCCGGCCCGAGTGAGCAGAGTCCGGCCAGGATGGTTTCACCCCAGGGTCTGAGAGCGACCAGTTCGGGCGGTAATAATTCTTCCGGCCGGAGTTCCTCGAAGCAGGCGGCCGGGCTCAGTTGGCGGCGGGCCTGGGCCAGGGCGGCCTCGGCCTCGGCCAAAGACAGGCCGGCCCGGCCGGCCAAGGCGACCGGGTCAACGGCCAGGGGTATGGGCTGGACTTCGACGATCAAGGGGTCGTTCCCCAAACGCGCCCGCTTCGGGGATCAATCGGAAAACGAGGCCCCGCACCAGGGGCAGAACTTGAAGTCCTTGTTGGCCAGGGATTCCCGGCAGGCGGAACACATGAGGTGCAGTTCCTCGGAACAGTACGGGCAGTAAACGAATTCGCGTATGTATTTGGCGAATTCAGGCGGCAGGCTGTTCCACGAAGTCGCGCACTCGTTGTCCAGACATATCTTTTGGACGATGGCTTTGACTGGTTTGTCACTCATTTTCCGACCGTTGCTTTCTCCAGATTAAGACCTTTTTAAAGACCGGTAAAAGGACTCGTTAAAATCCTCGAGAATAAAATTACGAAAAAAATATATCAGAGCCTCGGTCTTAAAACAAGCTCTCCGGGGCAACGGTGGCGCCCTGACCTATGGACATCCGTCCTGATTTATCTTAGGGTTGATTCTTAAATTTCCCGGGCCGCCGGCGAGTTGACCGGTATGAGGGCCGGTCAAGAAGGCGGCCGGATGCTGGAGGGGAAGGTCTATTTGCCCGGCCGGGAACTTCGGCTGCTGGCCTTGGCGGCGTGGCTGGTTCTGTGTCCCAGCGGGCAGGAGGCCGGCTGGGCCTGGTCCGGTCCGCCCGTTCCGGAATACCTGGCCGGCAAGGGCCTCAAGCCGGACGCGGCGCCGATCGAGATCGCCGATGCTTTCCTGGGCGCGCCTTACCGTGAGGACGGGACCTTGGACGAAAACGGCCGGTTCACTCTTTTCGAGCATCCGGACCGGGTATTCCCAACGCCCGGTCTCAATTGCAGCGGACTGGTTCTGGCCATTAGCCGGTTTCTCCTGGGCCGCAATTTCACCTTGGCCGAGTCCCAGAGAGACCGGCTGGGCGACAGCGGGCCTGATTCGCCCCTGGGTCGCAACTGGGACTACGGTTGGGACTTGATATTGAACCTGACCGATCATGCCTCCCGCCGGGTCATCATGCCCGACGGACATGATCGGACCCTGGAAAGCGCCACGGCCTTGACTATGCGCGGCTTCGACCTGCAGGATGGATCGGCCTGGCCGGCGGTGTTGAGACGGATAAAGCCCGAAAATACGTACCTGGCCACTTTCAGCCGGCCGTCCGGCCGAGTGAAGGCCGGGATCGTCCATCATCACGTGGCCGTCCTGCTGGCTGACGGCCGGGACGGCGTCTGGATGTATCAAACCACGCACACCAGCACCCGGGTCATCCGCTTCAACCTGAACTCGGCCCCGGGCCTGGCCCTGTTCCGGGAGAGCTTCCGGCCAATCGGCGGCGGCCGGATCATGCTGCTGATCATCGAGGCGGCCGCGGGACGTTCCGTTCCGGTCAGGCGGGGCCGTGCCGGCTTTCGGCCGAGTCCGGCCGGATCAGGTTGGACTATACCCGAAGAGACGGAGAGTAACGGAGAATGAAACTCGTTGGTAAACTTGTCTGGTCGGCGATCTTGAGCCTCAACCTGGCCGCGGCCGCCTGGGCCGCCGAAACCGACCTGGTTCTGAAAGCGCCGGAAAAGGTCTTCATCGGTCAACCCTTCCTGGTCAGATTTCAATCCGCCGTTCCGGTGGATGCCATTAAATTGAACTGGTTGGGCAAGGAGATCAACCCGCCCCTCGAGCCGGCTTCCTCGGGCCGGACCGCCCTGGCCCTCCTGGGCACGGACGTCAAATACGCCCAGGACGGGTTCCAGGAAGTCCTGGTCACGGCTTCCGCCGGCGGCCGGAAAACAACCCTGAAACGACGCTTGCGGCTGGCCTCGAAGAAATACCCGGAAGAACATCTTAAGGTTCCTCCCAAGATGGTCACCCCGCCGCCCGAGGCCATGGAGCGGATCAAGAAGGAAGTCGAACTGGTGACCAAGGCCCTGGCCACTATATCGCCCGCCCGCTGGTGGGCCCTGCCGTTCCTGAAACCGGTGCCGGGCCGGGTCATCAGCGTGTACGGCATGAAGAGGATTCTCAACAACAAACCCAGTTCCCAGCATCGGGGCGCGGACTTTTTCGCCGGCGCCGGCGAGCCGATCAAGGCCATGAACCCCGGCCGGGTCATATTGACCGGCGATCATTATTTCGCCGGACAAAGCGTGTACCTGGACCACGGCCAAGGCCTGCTAAGCGTTTATTTCCATCTCTCCCGGATCAACGTCCAGGAAGGCCAGACCATAGTCAAGGGGGACACGCTGGGACTGGTCGGCGCCACCGGCCTGGCCACCGGCCCCCATCTCCATTTCGGCGTCTATATCTTCGGCCAGGCCGTGGACCCGGTCACTCTGCTGGATCAGCACTTTGGCCGGGACAGTTAAGACCCCGGTCCCCGCCCCGCCCTCCGAGCCCGCGGTTCAAACCCGCCGATCTTTCCGGCGGGTCGTCCTCGGCCGCCGGATGCTAGTCGCCGGCACGATGGGCTTCACTTGCGGTCTGCCCCTGCTCCTGACCATAACCGTGCTCCAGGCCTGGATGAAAGAGGAAAAGGTGGACCTGTCGCTCATCGGCCTGATGGCCCTGGTCGGCCTGCCCTATACGGTCAAGTTCCTCTGGTCGCCCTTCCTGGATCGGTTCACCCCGCCCTTTCTGGGCCGGCGCCGGGGCTGGCTCCTGATCGCCCAAGCCGGCCTCGTGGCCGCCATAATCGGTCTGGGCCTGACCGATCCGGCCGGCGCCCCTTTCCTCACGGCCCTGGCGGCCGTGCTGGTCACCTTTTTCAGCGCCAGCCAGGATATAGTAGTGGACGCCTACCGCCGGGAAGACCTGGCCGATGAAGAACTGGGGCTGGGCTCGTCCTTTTACGTCAACGGCTACCGACTGGGCATGCTCCTGGCTTCGGGCGGAGGGTTGATATTGGCCGACCATTTTTCCTTCCGCACGGTCTATTTCCTGATGGCCGCGGCCCAGGCCGCCGGCCTGATCACCACCTGGCTCGCGCCTGAACCGCCCGCGCCCCAGGACGCGCCCCGGACCCTGCGGGAGGCCGTCTTCGAACCCTTTCTGGAATTCTTCGCCCGTCCGGGCGCCTGGTGGATTCTGGTCTTCGTGCTGGCCTACAAACTCGGCGATCAGATGGCCAGCGCCATGACCACGCCCTTTTATCTCGATATCGGCTTTTCCAAGACCGAAATCGGCGCGGTGGTCAAGCTGTTCGGATTCTGGGCCACCGTGGCCGGCGGATTCCTGGGCGGCCTCTGGATGCTGAAACTAGGCATAAACCGAGCGCTCTGGGTCTTCGGCCTAATGCAGGCCGCGGCCTTGCTCGGCTTCGTGGCCCTGGCCCGCATCGGCCCCAGCGTCACGGCCCTGGCCGTGGTGATCGGCCTGGAAAACCTGGGCATCGGCCTGGGCACCACGGCCTACGTGGCCTTCATGGCCAGTTTGACCGACAAGCGCTTCACGGCCACCCAGTACGCCTTGCTGAGTTCCCTGATGGGCGTGCCCCGGGTTCTGGCTTCGGCCCCCACCGGCGTGATGGCCAAGCACCTGGGCTGGGAAGGCTATTTCATCGCCTGCGCCCTCATCGCCTTGTCGGGACTGCCGCTTCTCTTGAAGTTCGCCCCCTGGAGCGGGGCAAAGTCCGGCCCTTCCTCGCCGCGGACCTGATCGCCCGGTTCCGATCCAGGAACATGTTCCCTTCCCGGACCTCTTGATTCCAACGCGCCGGGCTCGACCTCGAGGCTCCTTGGTCTCGGCTTGAATTTTGGCGCCAGGTAATATTCGCACTCTTCATACCGGCCCAGGTGACAATAGTTATCCAGGAGGTAACGGCCCAAGACCAGCCGGTCCCGATAAGCCAGGCAAGTGGTCAGTTCATGCTTTTCGCCGATCGGGGTGTGGTTCAGGAAGGGGCAGAGACGACCCAACACCACCGCGGTTTCATTCGACGGTCCCAGTAAATCGGACCGTTTCCGGATGGCCTCCGGTTCCAGGTCCCGGGCCGGGTCGATTAAATCCACGTAATCGACGCCGGCCTCGGCCAAATCCTCTACCAGCCGCCGGTGCCAGGCCTCGATCAAGACCAGGACTTTAATGGTCCGGGTGTGCGGATTCTTCTTCAGGAACATGGCCAGGTTGACCCAGGCTGACCGCTCCTTCAGCGAATGAGGTTCCACGTAAATGACGGCCAGATCGTAGGATCGGGACGTGGCTTCATTGATGCAGGCGGCCGGGCTGTTGACCAGGGAGAAACCCCGCTGCACGCCGGGTTGATAAGGCGCGCTTGACCGGCAGATCAACAATCTGGTCAAGCCATGTTTCATGTTCAACCAACCTCCTGGCTGTAATAACTTGCCGGCCCCGGATTCAATGAAGGAAAAACCGCCGGACGGCGGTCCTCTATTGGTTCAAGAATAAGGCCAATAAAAAAAGTCGAGTAGCTTCATATAATTAACTGAAACAGACGGTAAGAGGCCGGGCGGGAGGAAGGTCTTTTACTGCATTTTGCAAGAAAAGACCCTTGCAAATTGCCAACCGATCAGTCGAGATTATACTTCTTGCGCTTGCGCCACAGGGTGGCCGGATCAATGCCCAGGACGCGAGCCGCCTCCTCCAGGGAAGAAGATCGGAGCAGCACCCGCTGGATGTGCTCTCGTTCCACTTCCGAAATCGGCTTCAAGCTTTCGGCCTCGGAATCCGGCCGGCTGTAGCCGGCGATATGCGGGGGGAGGTCTTCGCTTTCCAGCCGATCCCCTCGCGCCAGGATGGCCCCTCTTTCCATGACGTTGACCAACTCGCGGACGTTGCCGGGCCAGGGGTAGGCCTCGAGGCGCCGCATGACCTGGTCGCTTATCTGGGTCAAATTCTTTCTGTTCACCCGGGCGAATCTGGCCAGATAGTGTTCGGCGATGATTTGAATGTCCTCGGGCCGTTCCCGCAACGGCGGCAGGAAAATCTCGACTATATTGAGGCGGAAATAAAGGTCCGATCGGAACAGCTTTTCCCGAACCAGGTCCTCCAGGTCCTTGTTGGTGGCGGCGATGACCCGAACGTCCACTTTAATGGGCCGGGGATCGCCCAATCGTTCAAACTCATGATGTTGGAGAAAATGAAGGAGTTTGGCCTGAACCGCGGGGGACAATTCCGAGACTTCATCCAAGAAAACCGTTCCGTTGTCGGCCAATTCGAGCTTGCCGACCTTGTCCTTCAGGGCTCCGGTGAAGGCGCCTCGGACGTGGCCGAAAAGGTCGCTTTCCAGAAGGTTTTCCTGCAGGCCCGCGCAGTCAACGATGATGAACGGTCCTCTCCACCTGGGACTCCAATCGTGGACCAGTCGGGCCAGTATGCCTTTACCGGTGCCGCTTTCACCGCTTATAAGGATGCCGGCGCTGGCTTCGGCCAATTGCCGGGCCAGACGCAGCACGTCCCGCATTTTGGCGTTGCGGGTGATGAAGTCTCCTTCGCGGACGATGCCCTTGAGACTCTCGACTTCCCGCTCCAGGGCGCGCACCTTGATTATTTTATCCAGAACATGTTTTATCTGGGCCGGAGTGAACGGCTTGGGCAGGTAGTCGTACGCGCCCTTCTTGATGGCCGCGACCGCCGTGTCAATGGTCGCGTAAGCCGTTATGATCACCACGTAGGTGGTGGGCCCGGCGGCCAGTATTTCTTCCAGGACCTTCAAACCATCCTGGTCCGGCAGCTTCAAATCCAGAAAGACTATTTCCGGTCTTTCCCGGTGAAAAATACTGACGCCTTGGACCCCGGTGGAGGCGCTCATGGTCTGAACGCCCAGTTCCTGGATATAGATTTCCAAGGTGGTCAGAATATTCTTGTCGTCGTCAATCAACAGTATTTTCGACATGGGAGGCCTAGGCCCGGGCCGGTATCCAGAAGGTGAAGGTAGTGCCCCGGCCGACTTCGCTTTCCACTTTTATCGCTCCTCCGTGTTGTTCGATGATCTCCCGGACGATGGCCAGCCCCAGGCCGATGGTCCCGCTTTTACCACGTTCGGAGAACTGGGCGAACCGGTCGAATATTTTGGGCAGGAATTCCTTCTCGATGCCCGTGCCCGTGTCGGTGCACTGAAAGACCAGGCGCTCGCCCAGTTTATTCACCTTGATGATCACCTCTCCGCCCCGATCGGTGTAACGCACGGCGTTTCCGGCCAGGTTGGTGATGACCCAGGGGAACCTCAAGGAATCTATGGCCGCCGGGGGAAGGTCCGGGGCGATCTCCGCGGTCAGCTTCACTCCCTTCTCCTCGGCTTGATTGATCAAGGGCCGCAAGCATTCCCGAATCACCGTTTCCAGGTCCAATAATTCCTTGTCCCGCGGTTTGTCCATGCCTTCCAGCCGGGCCGTATCCACCAGTTCGTTGATCAAGGCCGACAAGCGGACACAGTCTTCCCTGGCCATCTCGATCAACCTGGACCTTTGGTCCGGCGTCAGATGCTCCCATCTTTCGGCCAAGGTTCCCACGCCCATGGACAAGGAAGTCATGGGCGTCTTGAGTTGGTGGGACAGATCGGCGATAAACCGGGCCTTGGCTTCTTCGGCCCGGCGCACCTTGAGCTTTTCGGCCGACAGTTTGTCGGCGCTGATCCGGTCATATACCTCGAGACGTTGAAAGAGGCGATTGAACTCCTGGGTCAAGAAACCGATTTCATCCTGGGTGGTCACGGGCAGGGCGGGATACCGGCCGCTGCCTTCCTGAACCTGGGACAGGCTGCCGGCCAGGGTTCTCAGCGGTCGGGAAAGACTCGTGGACAGAATGAAACTGAGACCCAGGGTGAAAAGAATCGCCGCCACCAGGAGGCTCACGGAAACCTTCAAGGCTTGCCGGGCGAAGCGCTGGGTCTCCTGTTCGGCCCGTTCCATGGCCATCTCGTTGACCAAGACCAGCCGGTTGGTATTGTCCACCAAGTCCGCGGTCAGCGAAATGAACCGGTAATAACGTTCTTCCGGCCCCCGGGGCCGGTCAGCCTCGGCGGTAAAGGAACGAACCATTTCTTGATAGGTCTCATACTCCCGGGAAAGAACGGCGATGATCTCCTCCTCACCCGTCTCCGTGATATTGGACCTGAGAAATCCGATCAACCCGGACATGGCCTGGAGGTTATCGGGGAAAGAGGCTCTCGAGTCCTGTCCGAAAAGTTTGGTCAAAACCAGATTGCGATTGGTATCCAAGTCCTGTCTCAGTTGCTGGGCCGCCTTGATGCTGTTGTAGTTCTTGGCCAGTATGAGCTGGGCGCTGCGGCCCAGGGCGCTCAGGTTCCGATAATCCAGGAAGATCAGAAACAGCAGCAAGACCGCCGGAACCAGGATGACCAGGAAAAGTTTGGTTCTTATGGTAAGGCCGAGCGACATGACCGGGGGCCCGCGATCTCCTTTTTTCGCGGGCTTATTATGAACCCTTGCCTAAGCGGAGTAAACCCCGATCATCCGGTTCCCGGCCCGGGCCGCGGTCTCAGACCAAGGCCCTGATCACGGTGGCCACCGAGAGGGCGGTCAGGATCGAGACCACGATCCAGGCCAGAAAATTGGCCGTGCGGCCGTTGACGTCGCGGCCCATGACCGCGGGGTTGCTGATCAACTTTATCATGAAGAACAGGATCACGGGCAGAACCAGGCCGTTGAGGACCTGGGAAAAGTACATGATCGGGATCAACGGCGTGCCGGGGATCATGACCACGCCGGCGCCCAGGACGATGACCAGGGAGTAAAGGGTGTAGAATTGGGGCGCTTCCTGGAATTTGCAGTCCACCGACGATTCCCAGCCAAAGGCCTCGCAGATGGTGTAGGCCGTGGACAGGGGCAGGATCGAGGCGGCGAAGAGCGAGGCGTTCAGGAGACCGAAGGCGAACAGTGTGGCGGCGTGACGTCCGGCCAGGGGGGCCAGGGCCAGGGCCGCTTCCTTGGCGCTTTCTATGCTTATGCCTTGCCGGTGGATGGTCGAGGCGCAGACCAGGATGATGAAGAAGGCGATGACGGACACGGTGACCGAACCCACGATCACGTCCCAGCGGATGATACGGTAATCCTTGGCGGTCAGGCCCTTGTCCACCAGGGAGGCCTGGAGATAGAACTGCATCCAGGGGGCGATGGTGGTGCCCACCAGGCCCACGACCATGAGCAGGGCCGGCGTGGTGAGTTCGAGCCTGGGCGTCAGGAGTTCGGCGGCCACCAGGCCCCAGTCCGGTTTGACCAGGAAACCGGAAATCACATAGGCCACGTAGAAGACGCAGGCCGCCAGGAAGACTTTCTCGACGGATTTGTACGACCCCTTGACCACCAGCAGCCAGACCAGCACGGCCGCCAGCGGCGCGGAAGCGTGCCGGGGCACGTGAAAAATCTCCAGGGCCGCGGCCACGCCGGCGAAGTTGGCAATGGTGTTGCCCAGGTTGGTCAGGAAGACGCCGATCATGAGGTAAAAGGTCGGGGCCGCGCCGAACTCTTCCCGGATCAAGGCCGCCAGCCCCTTGCCCGAGACCGCGCCCATGCGGGCGTTCATGTCCTGGACCATGATGAGCACCAGGGTGATCGGGATCATGGACCAGAGCAGGGTCAGGCCGAATTCGGCGCCGGCCAGAGAATAGGTGGTTATGCCGCCGGCGTCGTTGTCCACGTTGGAGGTGATTATGCCCGGCCCGACCACGGCCAGGACGACGATCAGCCGCCGCCAGAAACCCGGTTTCCTGGTTTCCGTTTCCCGCCGGCCCGGAGAGGTTGGAGTAGAAGGTTGTGGGGTCATGACCAATCCTTAAGCCGGCAGTGTATTAATCGAATGTCCGGGGACTAGCGGCCCAGGTGCGGCGCCACGGCTTCGAGCAGGGCCTTGAAGCGAATGACGCCGTGGATGCGGCCCTGGTCGTCCACCACCGGCAGGGCCCTGAGCCCGTACTTGGCGAAAAGATCGGCCACGTCTTCCTCATCCGCCTCGAGGGTGGTCGAGACCACCCGGGTGATCATGATGTCTTTCAGCCTGGCCTTGGGGTCCGAAGTCAACAGCTCGCGCAGGTTCACCGCGCCCAGCAGGTGTCCGTGTTCGTCTTCCACGTACACATAGTAGATTACGTCCAGGTCGGCGGCCTCGCGTCGCAAGGCGGCCAGGACTTCCTCCACGGTGGCGCAGGGCGGTTGCGAAAAAAAGCTGGTGGTCATCATGCCGCCGGCAGTCTCCTCATCGTGGGTCAGCAGGCAGCGGACGTCTTCGGCGGCTTCCGGTTCCATCTCCCGCAGCAGGGTCTTGACCTGGGGCTCCTCCAAGTCCTGCAGCAGATCGGTGGCCGCGCTGGGCGACATCTGTTCCAGAACGTCCGAGGCGTGTTCGGCAGGCAATTCCTGAATCAGGTCCACCTGGATCTCCGGATCGGTCTCTTCGAGGACCTCGGCCGCCACTTCAATGTCCAGGGCGCGGAAAACCCTGGCCCTCTCCGGCCGGTCCAAGTCCTCGATGATATCGGCCAGGTCGGCCGGATGCAGGTGGGACAGCCTGGCCTGGGAGAACTTGAGTTTCAACAGGTCGACGGAGCCCACCGGCTGGACCAGCCACCAGGTGATCAGGTTGTCGCTCAGGGTATAACCGAAGAGCCATCTGAGCGCCCAGGAGATGATCGGCTGCAGGCCGACCCGGCGGAGCAATCCCCGCAGACCCACGTCAACTTTGACCAGGTTCAACGAACCGTTACGCCGGCGGAGTTGCAGATCGTTGACCCGGACCACCTTGGCCCCGCCCGTGTCCACGATCTGTTTGTCCAGAAGACTCTTGCGCAGCCAGACTTCCCCTTCGCCCGAGGGGGCTTCGGTCAGGGCCTGACCGGCGCCTGATTTGACCTTGACCAAGCCGGGACGCGGCTTGAGTTCCTGGACCCAGGACCAGGGCAGGAAGAAACGTCCGTGGCGGGAGGTGGAGAGGACCAGCCCGGTTACGGGCGGGTCCTGTTCGCGCACGTCCACCACCAGATCGAAGAGCCGGCCCAGCACACGGCCGCCGGGCTCCTCGACCTTCTGACCCAGAACGTCGCACAGGAACCACGCCTGGTCATTATTGGCCTGGATTTCACCCACGAAAACCAGAGACCTCCTTAAACTTTTAAAAATTACTATCAATGAATTATTAATTACAACAAAAAAATTATTGGCGGTGAATAATTGAATATCCCATCACCCACCGGGCGGTGTCGAGGCGGCGGATTCCCTTTTTATAAAACCACCCACCGCCAGCCTGAACCTGCCGTCCCGCCAAGGGGGGGAGTGGCCTGTAGCCGTCCCGTCTGCTCCTGTTTTGGCCGATTCCGGTCCGACGAGCAAGTGCCAATCTAACTAATTATATTTATTAATATTTATCTTGTTAACTTGTGAATTCTTTCTTATTGACAACTATCGGTGGAATAAACCAAATCAAAGTATACGCGTCGTTTCATCACCATATACTTTTACCCGGGCGGTGTCCCCGGAAAGGAACGCCTGTTTGGGGAGAGAGAGGTTTATTATGGGTTTAAGTCGGCGGGAGTTCATTAAGATCACGGGCCTGGCCTCCCTGGCCGGCGCACTGGGAGGCCTGGGATTCGATCTGGCGCCGGTCCAGTCGTACGCGGCCACCATCAACCTCAAGGAGGCCAAGGAAACCACCAGCATCTGTCCCTATTGCGCCGTGGGCTGCGGCCTGATCGTCCATACCGACCAGTCCAGCGGCCAGGTCATCAACATCGAAGGCGATCCCGAACATCCTATCAACGAGGGGGCGCTCTGCGCCAAGGGCGCGGCCCTCTACCAATTGGCGGTCAACCCGGCCCGGATAACCCAGGTCATGTATCGGGCCCCCTTCAGCGAAAACTGGGAGACCAAGTCCTGGGACTGGGCCTTGGACCAGATCGCGGCCAAGGTGAAGAAAACCAGGGACGCCGGTTTCGTGGAGAAAAACAGCCTGGGCCAGGTGGTCAACCGGACCGAGGGCATCGCCCACGTGGGTTCCGCGGCCCTCGATAACGAGGAATGCTGGCTCCTACAGGGCATGATGCGCGCACTGGGCCTGGTGTACATAGAACACCAGGCCCGTATCTGACACAGCGCCACGGTAGCGGCTCTGGCAGAGTCGTTCGGTCGCGGCGCGATGACCAACCATTGGATTGACATCAAAAACGCGGATTGCGTCCTGGTCATGGGGTCCAACGCGGCGGCGAACCACCCCATTTCCTTCAAGTGGATCCGCCAGGCCATGGATGCCGGCGCCAAATTGATCAGCGTGGACCCCCGCTTCAACCGCACCGCTTCTCAAGCCGACATTTACGCCCAGCTCAGGTCCGGAACGGATATCGCCTTCCTGGGCGGCCTGATCAACTATATCATCACCAACAAAAAGTACTTCCAGGAGTATCTGGTCAACTATTCCGACGCCTCTTTCCTGGTCAACCCTCAATTCGACTTCAAGGACGGGCTTTTCTCCGGTTACGACCTGGCCAACCGCAAATACGACAAGGCCACCTGGACCTACGTGCGGGACGAGAAGGGCCTGCCCAAGAAGGACCCGACGCTGGAAGACCCGAATTGCGTGTTCCAGCGCCTCAAGAAACACTATGCCCGTTACACGCCTGAATTTGTTTCCGCCGTGACCGGTACGCCGCTGGAAGATTTGATGCAGGTCTGGGAAACTTTCGCCGGCACCGGCGCCAAGAACAAGACCGGCACCATCCTCTACGCCATGGGTTGGACCCAGCATACGGTCGGCGTCCAGAACATCCGGACCATGTCCATCATCCAGACCCTCCTGGGCAACATGGGCCTGCCGGGAGGAGGCATCAACGCTCTGCGGGGCGAGTCCAACGTCCAGGGCGGCACCGACCATGCCCTGCTGTTTCACCTCTGGCCCGGTTACCTGCCCGCGCCGGCGGCCTCCTTGGCCACCCTGGCCGACTATGACAAAAAGAACACGCCCCGATCCGCCGACCCCCAGTCCGCCAACTGGTGGCAGAACCGGCCCAAGTACGTGGCCAGCTTTCTCAAGGCCATGTTCGGCGAAGCGGCCACCGTGGAAAACGACTTCGGCTATGCCTGGCTGCCCAAGGTTGACGACGGCAAACCCTGTTCCTGGCTGGACCTGTTCGACGCCATGTACCACGGCAAATTCTCCGGCTTTTTCGCCTGGGGTCAGAATCCGGCCGTTTCCAGCGCCAACGCCAACAAGGCCCGCCAGGCCCTGGCTAATCTGGACTGGATGGTGACGGTCAACCTTTTCGACAATGAAACAGCCTCGTTCTGGCGCGGCCCGGGCCTGAAGCCAAAGGACGTCAAGACCGAAGTCTTCTTCCTGCCTTGCGCCGCCTCGGTGGAAAAGGAAGGCTCAATCACCAACTCGGGCCGGTGGGCGCAATGGCGGTATAAGGCGGCCAAACCGGTCGGCGAAGCCAAGGGCGACGGCGAAATCATGGTGGAACTCTGGGAACGAATGCGGGCCCTGTATAAGCAGGGCGGCGCCTTCCCGGACCCGATCCTGAAATTCCGCTGGGATTACGTCAAGGACGGCCGGTTTGACCCTCACGCCCTGGCCAAGTTGATCAACGGCTATTTCGAAAAAGATACCACCCTCCAGAACAAGACCTACAAGAAAGGTTCCCTGGTGCCGTCCTTCGCCCTTCTCCAGGCTGACGGGTCCACTTCATCCGGCAATTGGCTCTATTGCCATTCCTACACCGCCAACGGAAACATGATGGCCCGCCGGGGCAAGGCCGATCCGACCGGGATGGGGCTGTACCCCGAATGGGCCTGGGCCTGGCCCCTCAACCGCCGCATCCTTTACAACCGCGCCTCGGTGGACCTGAACGGCAAGCCCTGGTCCCCGGACAAGGAAATCCTGCGCTGGACCGACGAAAGCCGGTGGGTGGGCGACGTCCCGGACGGCGGCTGGCCGCCCATGAACAGGCCGGCCGAAACCAAGCGACCCTTCATCATGAAAACCGACGGCCTGGCCTGCCTTTTCGGATACGGACTGGCCGACGGCCCCTTCCCGGAACATTATGAACCCCTGGAAAGCCCCCTCGAGAAAAACCCGTTCTCTTCCCAGCGCATCAATCCGGTCGCGCCGGTCTTCGCTTCCAAGGCCGACCTCTGGGCCTTCAACGATCAACGTTTCCCCATCGTGGCCACCACGCACCGGATCACCGAACACTGGCAGACCGGAGTGATGTCCCGGTGGCTGCCCTGGCTGCTCGAGACCCAGCCGGAGCTGTTCGTGGAAATGAGCAAGGAACTGGCGGATTCGAGGGGCATCAACAACGGCGACCGCTGCCTGGTCTCTTCCATGCGCGGCCAGGTGGAAGCGGTGGCCCTGGTGACCTTCCGCATCAGGCCCATGATTGTCCAGGGCAAGACCATACACCAGGTCAGCCTGCCGTGGTGCTACGGCTGGGTCCATCCCAAGAACGGCGGCGACGCGGCCAACCTCCTGACCCCTTCCACCGGCGACCCGAACACCCGGATACCGGAGACCAAGGCCTTCATGGTCAACGTGGTCAAGAAAGGAGTGGCATAAACCATGGCGGGAAAATACTTTCTGGTGGATACCACCCGATGCACCGCCTGCCGCGGCTGTCAGGTGGCCTGTAAGGAATGGAACAAGCTGCCCGGAAAAGCCACCCGCCAAATCGGGTCGCCCCAGAATCCGTCCGAGCTGGACCCCCAGACTTACCGCCTGGTCCGGTTCCGGGAATACCTTACCCGGCGGAAGGCGGTCCGGTATTTCTTCTCCGACGCCTGCCGCCATTGCCTCGAACCCCCCTGCAAGGACGAGGCGGACAAATACGTCAAGGGCGCGATCGTCATTGATCAGAGCGGCGCGGTGGTTTATACGGACAAGACCAAGGAGCTAGGCCCCAATGCCCAAAAGGTCATGCAGGAGTGTCCTTACAAGATTCCCCGGCTGGATACCGAAACAGGCCGGTTGACCAAGTGCCACATGTGCTATATGCGCATCAACGCCGGCTACGAACCCATCTGCGCCAAGACCTGTCCCAGCGGCGGGATGAACTTCGGCGACCGGAAGGAGATGTTCAAACTGGCCCAGGAAAGGCTGAGCGCGGCCAAGAAAAAGTTCGGGGATGAAGCCCAGTTGATCAATCCCGAGGAAGTGAGGGTGATCTACCTGGTGGCGGCCAATCCGGAGAAGTATCACGAGTACGCCACCTATTGAGGCCGCGGGTCCTGGGTTTCGAACCTCCAGAAATCAGTAAACAGAAGCTAGGCTCGGCAAGTCAAGGCCTTGTCCCTGCCGGCGACTAGGCCTACTGGCGCCCCGAAGGTAGGTTGGGAGGTTGGGAGTGCATGACCCTCCGCGGGACGGCGGGTTTTAAGCGAAAGAAACAGCCTCGACGAGTAGGGGCACGGCGCGCCGTGCCCCTACAACCTGGTGGTGTTGTTTCTTAGAAGGGTCAGCCAAGACGAGCCTCCCGGCTCATCGCCAGGGCCTTCAGAGCCGGCAGGGACAAGGCCTTGACAAAAAGTCCGGATAACAGCCGAATCTCCAATTATTAACCTGGACCGGCGGCGCGAGGGTTCGAACATCCGGTCCGGCTTTCGCGCCGCAGCGTGTCTTTCCCAGAGTGCCCCATGAATCAAAGTGACGCCCTGAATGAACTGCGCCGGAAAAAAGAAGCCCTGTTGACTCGATGGCCCCTGTACGCCCCGCTGGTGGAATGGCTGGTCGAGCTGTTGGAGGAGACGGAACTGGAACGATGGTCCGATCCCGGCGCCGGACCGGTTTTCAATCCGGAAGAAATCCGACCAAGGTTCGACCGGGGCCTGACCCTGTTCGAGCCGGCCTCCCTGCCGGTGGATGTTGATCGAACCTGGGACCTATACCGGATCCTGGCGGAAAAGACCTCCCGGCGCCTTGGTTCCTCCAGGACAACTTGGCTCGAGGTGGGCCGATGGCCCAGGCCCAGGTTCGAAGCCCTGATCCAGGCGGCCTTCGAGCCTGATTCCAAGAGCCTGAGCCGGTTGGGCTTCGAGGATCGGTCCGAGACCGAGGCCGTCCTATTGTTGCTGCGCCTGGCGCTCAGGCCCGGCTTGAAATATCTGGCCCGGACCGCCGCCGCCGGACTCGACCTTACCCGTTGGTCCCACGGCCACTGCCCGGTCTGCGGGTCGGCCCCGGTCCTGGCCGAAGGGGGCGGGGAAACGACGGCTCATAAGCTTCACTGCGGGTGGTGCGAAACATCCTGGACCTTTCCCCGGCGCCGCTGTCCTTTCTGTGAAAAAGAGATGGGCGAAGGCCTGAAGTACCTGTACGCCGAAGGCGAAGCCGGTCTCAGGGTGATGGTCTGCCCGCATTGTCAATCTCGTCTGAAGACCTTGGACCGGCGTCATATACACGAACCGATCGTTCCGGTCCTGGATGAACTGGCCTCTTCGCACCTGGACCTGGCCGCGGCTGGTCCGGCCCGTAACGACGGCGACGCCGAATAAAGGATGAACCGCCGGCGGCCTAACCTCGTCGGGCCTGGAGCAGCAGTTCGGGAGCGCTGGTCCGGCTTTCGCCGGTCAGCCAGCACTGGAGCAGCGGATCGCTGTTGGTCCGGACCGCCTCTTCCATTCTGGCCAGGGCTTCTCCCTTGGCCTGGCGCTTGATCCGGCCATAGGCCTCGGCCGGCAACCCGGCCAGGTCCCGGGCCAACTCGAGGGCCCGGGCCAGGACCTGGCCGGCCGGCTGAAGTTCATCCAGCACTCCGCCGGTCAGGGCTTCCTCGGAGTCCAGGTTGCGTCCGACCAGCATCAGCCGGCGGGCCGTGCCTTGAGGTAGTTCCGCCTTCAATAACTCCAGCGTACAATAAGGGAAGGGTATGCCGGCCCGGACTTCGGTGAAGCCGAACAGGTAGGGTCCGACCGGGCCGATCCGGTAGTCGCCCACCAGGGCCAGGATCAGACCGCCAGCGATGGCGTGACCGTTCATGGCCGTGATCAACGGCCGGGGAAAGCCGTACAGCCTGGTAATGATCCGGTTGAGGTCCTCGACCATGCGGCGTTGCTGGTCGGCGTGATAAAAGGGCACCTTCTTCAGGTTAAGTCCTCCGCAGAAGGATTGTCCGGTCCCGGTGACGACCACGGCCCGGATATCCGGGTCGGCTTCCACCGCGGTCAAGGCGGCTTCGGCGTCGGCCAGCAGTTCTAGGTCTATGGCGTTGACCGGTGGTTTGTCCAGTCGGACCACGGCCACCGGGCCGCTCTTTTCCACACTGACGTTGCCCGTGTTCATGCCTCCTCCTTATTCGGAACCTTCTTCGATAACCTGACCTTGGGACGAAAACGAAATGCCCTGGGCCGCCTCGGTGCCGATCATGACCGCCTGGATGAGGGGCGTGTTGACCTGGGACTTGGCCCGCCATTTGACCAGGAAGCTGGCGCCCGATCCGCCGGCCAGGTCCGACTCCTTGATCACGTAACGCACCGCGGACAACGGCTTGAGGAGCAGCGGCTCCTTGAGGTAAGACCGCACCAGGCCGCCGTCGCCGTTGTAATAATCCACGACGTAAAACTCGATCGTTTTATCCAGGCTGGTGTTGCGCAGGCTCAAGGTGACGGTCAGATTGATCTTGGCCTCGCGGTTGCCGTGGTATATGTGCGAATAGGCCGGCACGTAAACGGTCTGGCCCCGGGAAAGGGGCACGGCCGGAGGCCCGGCCGCCGCAACTTCCGCGAGACCCTGGATCAAGGCCAGGCCGATGATCAAAATCGAGATGGCGCTTTTTCTCATGGTCAAAGCCTTTTCTTGGTTGCGGCCCAACCCGGCCGCGCCCGATCATGTGTTTCCGTTCACGATATCTCCGGCCGGCTCTCCATTCAAGGACTTTTCCCGCCTCGGCCGGCGGTCTCGTGAGCCGGCTTGTCCCGGCCCTCGATCCCAATTCGCTTGACAATTCCAACCTTGGACGTCAAAGTAACATATATGATTTCAAATTTCCTCGAGTTCCGGCCTCTGTTCGGGAAGCGGCGCCGGAGTGAGGTCGTTTTCGGCCGGACTCAAGGTTGGCTTTTACCGACGAAAGACTTATATTAGTAGCAATGAACCGCCTGACCGGCGGGACGTAAAACCTTTATCGAAGGAGAATAATCATGGCTCAGACGTATCCATACAGCCGAGAGATAGCCATCAGCGAGGAGGCCGCGTTTTTCCGGCGCGTCTACAACTGGATGGTGGCCGGCCTGGCCTTGACCGGAGGGGTGGCCTGGTTCACCGCGGCCAGTCCGACCATGCTGGGTCTCATCTTCGGCAACCCGCTCGTCTTTTACGTTTTGATCGGCGCGGAACTGATCATGGTCTGGGTCCTGGCCGCCCGGGTGGGCCGCATGGCCGCTTCGACCGCCACGACCATGTTCCTGATCTATTCGATCCTCAACGGCCTGACCATGTCGGCCATCTTCCTCGCCTACGCCCGAACCACCATTGCCTCGGCTTTCCTGGTTTCGGCCGGCACGTTCGCCGCCATGAGCGTGTACGGGTTCGTCACCAAGCGGTCGCTACAGTCCTGGGGCGGCTTCCTCACCATGGGCCTGATCGGCATAATCATCGCCTCGGTGGTCAACATCTTTGTCCACAGCCAGATGATGGACTGGCTGATCACCTATGTAGGCGTTCTGGTCTTCGTGGGTCTGACCGCTTATGACACCCAGAAGCTGCGCGTCATCCACGCCGGCGGGTTCGAGAGCGAAGACGTCGAAACCAAGGCCGCGGTCATGGGCGCCCTGGCCCTTTACCTCGATTTCATAAACCTCTTCCTGATGATCTTGAGGATCATGGGCGGCCGCCGGAACTGAGATCGGCCTGGGACGGGGGTTGAAGGAATGAAGAGCGTCCTGGCCCTGATCATGGCCGGCGGCAGGGGCGAACGCCTCATGCCCTTGACCGAGCACGACAGCAAGCCGGCCATACCTTTTGGCGGCATCTATCTACTCATAGACCTGCCCCTGTCCAACTGCATCAACTCCGAGGTTTATAAGATCATTGTCCTGCCGCAGTACAAGGCCCAGAGCCTGATCGACCACCTGGAAAAGGGCTGGAGCATCTTCAGCGGGGCCCTGGGCCATTACCTGAAGATCGCTCCGCCCCAGATGATGGCCGGCGAAAAATGGTACCAGGGCACGGCCGATTCGATCCGCCAGAACGCCAACCTCATCGAACGGGAGAACCCGAGCCACGTGCTGGTTCTGTCCGGCGATCACGTCTATAAGATGGATTACGCCCGTTTCAAGGCCTATCATGAAGCCAACGGCGCCGACGTCACCATCGCCGTCCTCGAGCTCAGCAAGCAGTTCTCCCGGGAATACGGAATTATGGAGGTGGATGAAAAATTCCAGGTGCGCGGGTTCCAGGAAAAGCCTGAAACGCCCAAGACCATCCCCGGCGACCCGGACCACGTCCTGGCCTCGATGGGCATATACATCTTCAAGACCAGCGTCCTGATGGACCTGTTGTCCCGGGACGACAAGCCCGATTTCGGCAAGCACATCCTGCCCAACATACTCGATAGTCATAAGGTCATGGCCTATCCTTTTCGCCGGGAGAATAAGATTCAGGACCTCATCTATTACACCGACGAGCAGGGCGTCCGGCGGGCCAAAACGGTGGAAGCCCTGCGCGATTCGGGCTACTGGCGGGACGTGGGCACCCTGGACGCGTACTGGAACGCCAACATGGACCTGTGCGGGATAGACCCTTACTTCAACCTGTACGGCGTCCGGTGGCCCATCCGGACCTACCAGAGGCAGTACCCGCCGGCCAAGACGGTCTTTTCCCAGGAACAGGGGGACGTCCGGGCCGGCCGGGCCCTGGACTCCCTGGTGGCCCACGGCTGCATCATCAGCGGCGGCTTGGTCCACAACAGCGTGCTTTCCTACAACGTTTACGTCCACAGTTGGGCCACGGTCGAGGAATCGGTTCTCATGGAAAACGTGGTGGTGGGACGCCACGCCCAGATCAAGAAGGCCATCATCGCGCCGGGCACCAACGTGCCGCCCAACACCCGTCTCGGCTTCAATCCCTGGGAGGACCGGGAAAAGTTCAGGGTGACCTCCCGGGGCATCACCGTGGTCACCAAGACCGACTTTCCGGGGTGACCGCCGGCGGCCTGTCTTTGTCTCAGGCCGGCGCCCAATCCGCGCCGAGCAGTTCAGCCTGCTCCAGCACCGTCCGAGTCGCTTTCTCCTGCTTGTCCGGCGGGTAGCCGTATTTGCGGAGGATTCTCTTCACCATTATCCGCAGCTTGGCCCGGACGCTCTCTTTGACGGTCCAATCAACGGTGACGTTTTTCCGCACGGTCTCGACCAACTCCCGGGCCATGATCCGCAAGGTCTCGTCACCCAAGACCTTGACGGCGCTGTCGTTGGTCTCCAGGGCATCGTAAAAGGCGACTTCTTCCTCGGTCAGGCCGAGTTCTTCACCCCTTTGGCCGGCCCGGCGCATCTCTTTGGCCAAGGCTATCAATTCCTCGATAACCTGAACCGTCTCGATGGCTCGATTCTTGTACGCCCGAATAGAACGCTCCAACATCTCCAGAAATGACCTGCCCTGAACGATATTCTTACGTGATCTGGCTTTAATTTCGTCATTTAAAAGCTTCCTCAGGAGTTCAACGGCCAGATTCTTCTGGGTCAGACCCCTCACTTCGGCCAGGAATTCATCGGAGAGGATGGAGATATCCGGTTTCTTGAGGCCGGCGGCGGCAAAGAGGTCAATAACCTCATCCGAAGCGATTGCTTTGGAAACGAGTTGGCGTATCGCCAGGTTTATATCTTCCTCTGGTCTAGGGCTCGGCGCGGCGGACTTGGCCAAGGCGGACCGAACCGCCTGAAAGAACGAGACTTCGTCGCGTATTCTTAGGGCTTCCTCATGAGGCACGGCCAGGGCGAAGGCCTGAGACAATTCCGTTACCTGTTTCAGCAGCCGCGCCTGGCCGTCCTCTTGCGCTAAAATGTGTTCCTGGGCGGCCGGCAGGAGGCTGAGTCTCTGGGCCGGGGAACCGGAAATCCAGATTGACCGATCAAAACCATGGAAAAGGTCGCAACAGATTTCGTATTTTTCCAGCATGACCGCGACGGCTTCTTCCTGGTCAAGGGCGGTCCGGCCCTGGCCTCCGCTCTCGGTATAATCGGCCAGGGCTCTGCGCAACTGATCGGCCAGGCCCAAATAATCCACGACCAACCCACCCGGCTTGTCCCGAAACACCCGGTTGACCCTGGCGATGGCCTGCATCAGGCCGTGCCCGCGCATGGGCTTGTCCACGTACATGGTATGCAGGCTGGGCGCGTCAAAGCCGGTTAGCCACATGTCCCGGACGATCACCAGCTTCATCGGATCTGAATGGTCTTTGAACCTGTGGGCCAGAGCCTCCCGGCGGGACTTGTTCCGGATATGTGGCTGCCATTCCAACGGGTCCGAGGGGGAACCGGTCATGACTATTTTTATAACACCCTCTTTATCATCTTCGTCCGGCCAATCGGGTCTTAGCTCTAGGATTGCCCGGTATAGGTCCACGCAAATCCGGCGGGACATGCAGACGATCATGGCCTTGCCGTCCATTGCTTCCAGCCGTTGTTCGAAGTGATTGACCAAGTCCCGGGCTATGAGTCGAAGGCGCTTTTCCGTGCCGACAATCGCCTCGAGCGCGGCCCATTTCGTCTTGAGCCTTTCCTTGTGTCTTTCCTCTTCGCCTTCGGTTATTTCCTCGAACTCCTCATCCAAGCGCGGCTTCTCGGCTTCTTCGAGTTCCAACCTGGCCAGGCGGCTCTCGTAGTAGATGGGCACGGTCGCGCCGTCGAGCACGGCCCGCTGGATGTCGTAGATGCTGATGTAGTCGCCGAACACGGCCCGGGTGTTCTTGTCCGTCAACTCGATGGGCGTTCCGGTGAAGCCGATGAACGAGGCTTTGGGCAAGGCGTCCCGCAGGTGACGGGCAAATCCGTCTATGAAGTCGTACTGGCTCCGGTGCGCTTCGTCGGCTATGACCACGATATTCCGGCGGTAGGACAAGAAGTACCGGCGCCACACCTCCTCGCTCTGGCCATCTCCCCGGGTGATATGGTCATCCGAGGCCGTCATGCTCCCTCTCCCCTTGGGAGAGGGTTGGGGTGAGGGCGCCGCGGCGGGCGGCATGAACTTCTGAATGGTGGTGAAGACCACCCCGCCGGCCGCCGCCTGGAGGAGTTCGCGGAGGTGGGCCCGGTCCTTGGCCTGCACGGGGTTTTGTCTGAGCAGTTCATGGCAACGGGTGAACGTCCCGAACAATTGCTCATCCAGGTCGTTGCGGTCGGTAATTATGACCAGGGTGGGATTCTCCATCGCCGGGTGAAGGATAATCCGGCCGGCATAGAAGGCCATGGTCAGGCTCTTGCCCGACCCTTGAGTGTGCCAGACCACGCCGGCTCGGCGGTCGCCCGGCAACCCGGCGCCGCCTCTGGAGTAATAAACACCATGAGACTCGGCCACCTGCAAAACGGTCGGCTCTCCGATTTCGCCGGAGGCGCGGACCGTTTCCTCAACCGCCACGTTCACCGCGTGGAACTGGTGGTATCCGGCCAGTTTCTTCAGCAGCAGACCGCCTTTTTCTTCTTCAAAGACAATGAAATACCTTAAATACTGTAGAAAGCGGCGCTGAGCGAAGACCCCCTTGATGAGGACCTCCAGTTGCGGTTGGGCGGCCGGGGCGAGTTCCCGCCCTTCAATCGTCCGCCAGGGCAGGAACCATTCCTTATTGGCCGTCAAGGACCCGAGGCGGGCTTCCAGCCCGTCGGAGATGACTAGGACTTCATTGTAGGCGAAAAGGGATGGAACCTGGTTTTTATAAGTTTGAAGCTGATGGAAGGCCGTCCAGATAGTGGCGTTCTCGTCAGCCGGGTTCTTGAGTTCGATTACGCCCAGGGGCAGTCCGTTTAAAAAGAGAACTATGTCCGGCCGGCGGGTGTACTGGCCTTCCATGACGGTGAACTGGTTCACCGCGAGCCAGTCGTTGTTGCCGGGGTCATCGAAGTCCACCAGGCGGGCTTTGTCATAAACGATCCGCCCATCCTTTTGATACTCGACGTCCACGCCGTCCACCAACATGCGGTGGAAGCGGCGGTTGTTTTGGATCAGCGCCGGGGAATCAAAATAGAGAGTCTTCCAGTAAGCGTCTTCGACGGCTTCCGGGGGTAGGGACGGGTTCAAGTTGACCAGGGCGTCTCTGAGTCTTCGATCTAAAACCACTTCCTGGTAAGTCCGGCGCTCGGCGGCCGATTCCTCCGGCGCGATGTCCGGGCCGTAGATCGTCGAGTAGCCCAGTTCCTGGAACCAGGAAAGGGCGGCCGATTCGACTTCGGACTCGACAAAAGCCGTCCTGGTCATGCCGCGAGATCCTCCCGGAAGTCTTCCCGCCTGCTCCAAAGAATTGCCCGAACGTCATAATTCCTCATGGCCTCAAGGACGGGAATTGGAACTGCTAGCTCGGAGTCGTTCAATAAGGCATAGGCCTTGGAATCCGGCGGACGGACCTCTCGCGTATCGATCCAGGCGAAAGCCAACGCCTGGGCCGTGTCCCGGTTGGGACGGTTGATGGCTTGGAGAATACGCTCCGGTTGGCGGCGGGATTTGGGAATCACGAAATCGAAAAGATGATCATAACCGCTTTTCCCGGTGAATTTTACCTTTGGTGTGTAGCGGATTTCATGAAGGTCAAGCCAAGAAACGACGTCTTCATAGAACAGGCTGGCTACCATCGGGACGGCCAGGAAGAACATGTCGTTCACCGCCAGAATGGCCTGAACCAGGTTATGCTTGCGCAAGGCGAAGTTTTCAGGCGAGGCGTGAACTTCCAGGGCGCCGTCATGGATTTGCACTCCGAAACCGTTCAGGGTCATGTTCAGCAGAGACTGGCGTTTGGGGCTTTGCAGCTTGCACCCGGACTGTTCCAGGTCATCAATGGTGTATCCGTCGTCGGTCAGGATATAGCCGCTGTTTTCCTTCCTGGCGTATATTTGAATGTAGTCGTTGTGCCGGTCGAGATAGGGAGTGGTGATTTCAACCCAATCCTCGATCTGACGCAGGATGGTCTTGTCCTTGAGCCAAGCCAGGTACTGGTCAAGAAGTTTCTGGACTTCCGTGATCATGTGAATAGCCCTCGCTCGATATGGGGCAGTTGAGTGATATGGCAAAATCTCATGAAGTCATTCAGCGTCCTCCAATGGTCCGTTGGGTCAGCGAATAGATCGGCGGGAGCGGGGAAAGCCCATTTGTCACCGTAGCCTTCGCGATATAGGTGAAGATGGGGAGAAGGAATTTCTTCGTCATCCGGGTTGCGGTGTGGCTTCCCGCCAAAATCCAGACGCACCAATATCACTACTTGCCGGGCGCGATTCTGGTATTTGCCTTTGAGCAGGTCTATGCGACCCTTGCTTATGTCAAGCAAAAACTGCTCGCGTTTGTCCGGAGACTGAAGAGGGATGGTGAGCGACCCACTGGCAAAGGGGAAAGTGTGGCGCTCATTATTCACCCGGTGCTTTTCCATGGCCATCAAGGCGTCGGCTTCGGCTTGGGTAAGGTTGATTTCAGCCATTATATGGGCACCCCAATATCTTTAGTTGTGATGAAGCAAATGGCAACCGGCACATACTCTAACGAAACATAATTGTTCTATGTATTCAAGTTCGGCCAAAACCACTCGAAACGAGGATGGCTGAAGGTCGGCTGTTCCGGGATCATCCCATAGGATCTTTGAGGCGGCGTTACGGAGCGCGGCGTCAAGCCCCACATCCGCAAAGGATATGCCGCGCGCTGTAACCGGCGGATTATCCGAATTGTAAAGTTCGGTTCCAGCGGTCATCATCCTTGTTGTTTCCTCCTGTCCCTCATGGTGTTTTTCCCGGTCCGCCTAATATTTGAAGTGTCACGAACAGCACGCCAAAAACCCCAGTAACCCAGAGCGCTTTCCTCCAGGGTTTCACCCAAAGTCCGACGATTCCAAATGCAGCCATAAGACACAGACATCCTTGTAGACCATAGCTATTGGGATGGCGCAACAGCCAATCCCACTTCCATACGTTGTGGACTACAAGCTCGAAGGTCAGGATTGATAAAAGCGCGACGATGATGCTAGCGATTTTGGTGTTACGCAGAGCACTCGCTTCCATTGCTAGTCTGAGTTCCACCTCTTGCCTAGTTGCCTTTTCCGCTGCGTCTTTGGCAGCCGTCATCTCAGCCAACTTCGTAGAAGTATCTTTAGCCTTTTCTTCGGCGTCCTTATAGGATGCGGCAAGTGTTTTCGTTTCTTTCTCCTTCGTCCGTATCGTTTCCTGCATCTTTGCAATTTCCGTTGCTTCTAACTGCTTCTGTTGCTCAAGTTCTTCCTCGACTCGCTCTTTGTCAGATCGCAAGGCTTCAAATTGCTTTGCCATGGCAGCCCGTTCCTCGAGAAGAGTCTGATATTCTGAGGCGATGGCGGATTCCACCTGCGCCTGGAATTGTTCGTCATTTTGAGTGGCACGGAGACGATCTATCAGCAGGTCATTTGAAAGAAACCTGGCCGCTATCTCCTCCGAGAAATCCTTATATGCGGCAAGGAGGCCAAGCATTTTCGAACATGCCTCAGCCGCGCCACTTCCGATGGTTCTGAACTCCGGTATAGCAAAAGTCTCCGCAAATGATCGGTCGAAGTTCGGATTGGCGGGAATGAACGGTCGGAGAATTTGCCACAATACGTTCGGCAATACAACGGAGGCTTGGGTCTTCGTTTGTCTGCTAATGTCGCAATCGAAACGATACAAACTATAGTCGCACGTCACAAGCAAAGCGCCCGCTTCTAGCGTGGATACGGTATTGCTTTTAAGGGAGCGCACGCAATCCAGCACCGCAACATCATGGGCAATTAGCATATAGGGTTTTTCCTTATGTAGCCGCTTCAGATACTCTTGATATTCTGACTCAAGTGTAGCACGTTCAACCATCAACCTGTTAGTCGATGGCCTGTAAATACTAATATTGCGTTGTTTTAAAAGTATGTCGACGTGCTGATACGGTCGCAAGAAGGCATCAACATCAACCCCAGTTTCAGCGTTCCTTTGATGATATTTGAGTTCGATGCCGGACATGAAGCGCGAGGTAGTGGCCGCCCGGCTCAACGCCTGTGTCCATCTATGCCTTCGGAGTATATCGCCGTAATGGGATATCGAGGACTGAAGTTCCTGAAGTGTTGCTTCATGATAGCGCAACTTAATAGGTAGATTATGCATAGAGATTGCATCCAGCAACTCGTTCGACACCTCTACAAGTGGGTGGACGTGTAAGTCGAGGATTCCGAAAAGGAAGTTGGTATCGCATAATAGCGTAAGTGGACTGAGCTTCTCGCGAAAACGCTCCGCAACTTCGGGGGAAACCGCCAATGAGAAGTAGTTGGCTGCTCCGTCAGCACATTCGACGATAAACTGATATCTCTCTTGGTTTTTGCCGACACTCGCCAGAAAATCGGAGATTGCATGTCTAGCGGATGTCTGATGCGTTGAGTCAAACTTCGCCTGTACAGTTTCGGCAAGAAGAGTTGACAAACTTGTTGCGTACTCCACCGGGAGGTCAATCGACGGGTCAAGAAAAGCGGCGACCTGAATTCCATGCCGTAAGAAAGCTTTCGCAAGATAATCCTGCAGCGCATTCCATGCGACCTCTGCGTTTAGGTCGGGGAAGCGTAATACTATTTCCGCCAGCCATTGCATCCTGACTAGCTTCTGCAATACGGAGGCTTGATCAATGCGCGTCTTGACTTTCGCGCGGGCTTTGGGCGTTAGAATATAATTCGTCGAGATGGGTTGATGAACCTGTCCAGTGGTAACCAATTGGTCCAACGCTTCCTGAACCTGATGATTAGGGACGTCCACGCCAAATATGATTCTCAGCATGTTGGATACGTCCTGAACTCCGGAAGCTTTTTCCTCTTCAAATGTGAATAGCGTATGGAGGATTAACTCTCGTAGGCTTTCGGCTGGGCTCTTGGTCTCGGCGATGGCAACATAGTTACACATCTGCTGAAGAGCAGGGGCCGGTGCGACAATCTTAATGCTTGGTCCTGAGATTGCAGACATTAAACAAGCCCTCCTATGAACTTCTCCGCGTCCTTGATGCGGATTTCACCCGATAGGAGCTTTGGCAAAAGCGCGTCGCGGATAGCGGCGAGAGTTCGGGATTCGAACAGGTTCGAACGTATGCGTTCCAAGATTGGACCGATGCGTTCCTCGAAAGTTTCAATCAACTCGGGCGCCGGTACGACAACTGATATGCCGGCAAGAGTGTCACGGGTGATCGTGTCGAATACGGAGCCATGAGCTTGCTGCTGAAGGTCTGCTATCAGCTCTCGCGTTGTAAAGTATGTTAACGCCTTGCCCACTCCTCCCTTCCCTTTTAGCCCATAGCAAGATTGATTCATTGCCATGGGTACGCCTACCAGTGCGATTTTCCCAACGGTTCCGCGAGCTGAGATTATCGTTGTGCCGATGGAAAGAACACGTGTTGAAGAGTTTGCAACACCTTCTCTTGTGATCTTCTTTTCTGTGTAAAGAACCCAAACATTCGAGTCATTTGGAGCATCCACGACCGAGAACCAGGGGATGTCACCATTCCAATACTCTGGTACTGATGTTTTTGGTGTTCCGCCCCCGATGATTTCAACGGTCTCCGCGAAGGGTTGTATCCGCCACCCTTTCGGTATATCTCCCAACTCCGAAGCCTCGAATGCACAAGGGAACAGGTCGGCAATCTCTTTGGGCAGGCCGGGGTCGCGGCCTTCGGCCTTGGCGCGTACGGGATCGAAGTCCACGAACCAGGATTTGAAGATCGCCCGGGCCATGGCCTCCAGCGTCTCGTTCATCCGCCGGTTCAACTCGATCTTGTCGTCCAGGGCGCCTAGAATGTTGGCGATGGCCTCTTGTTCCTTCAGCGGCGGGATTGTCACCTCACGATGACTGAGAGCGCTCGTCGGCACGCGCTGGCGTCCTGAGCTACCGGTCATCTGAGAAATGCAGTACTGTCGTACACCATCCCACTTCGTCAGATAATAGGCGAACCCATTGTTTGTAACATTGGGCCTGCCGCGGATAACGATAAACTCTGTCGAACCGTGACCCACGCCCTCGCCATCACCATCGGGAGCGACATAGCGGGCGATCTTACCGTTTTCTAGGCACGGTGTGATGCGGGCCATGAGCGTGTCACCGTGACTGAAGCGCGAGCCACCGCCCTTGAACTCTCGTAACTCGCTGGGGCCAACGCTGCGCGAGATAGGATCGACGGCCTGCATGTCGACAAACGGATAGACTTCGCCACGCTCAAGGCGAACCGATGGGTTCACCAACACGGCTTGATCAAGTGGCATTGTGGTCCAACCGTCATCCGCCATAACCGATGTCCTCCAGGTTGGTCCGTATGGCGGTCAGGCAATTCATGATTACCCGCCTTTCTTCCTGCGACTGGGCTTCGTCGGTGTGGTCGAGCCCGCCAGTTCCGCTTCGATCTGCTCCACCGTCGGCAGAGCCGACTGGAAATTCCGTGGCAGCGCGCGGGTCAACTCGTAGGTCGAGACGCCGATCGGTTTGTCAATCCCCGCGAAGCTGTATTCTGCCAGCAGCTTGTCCCGGGCCTGGCAGAGGATCAAGCCGATGGTCGGTTGGTCATCGGGGTGGCGTAGCCGGTCGTTGACGACGTTGCAGTAGAAATTCAGCCTCCCGGCGTATTCGGGCTTGAACTTGCCTTTCTTCAAGTCAATGACGATGAACGCCCGCAACCGCAGGTGATAGAATAGCAAATCAATGTAAAAATCCTCGCCCCCGACCTCGAGGCGGTACTGCCGGCCGACGAAGGCGAAGCCCTGGCCGAGTTCGAGCAGAAACTTCTCCAGATGACGGACGAGTTGGGTTTCGAGTTCACGTTCGTGGAAGGGTTCCGCCAGGGTGAGGAAGTCAAAGATGTAGGGGTCCTTGAGCGCCTGCTGGGCCAGGTCGGACCGCGGCGGCGGCAGGCAGGCATTGAAGTTCGTGACGGCCTGGCCGTGACGGGCGTGGGCCTGAGCATCGATCCGCAAGGACAATATATTCCGGCTCCAACCTTGCTCGATGGCCATTTGCATGTACTGAAATCGGATTTCAGGCGATTTGATTTTCTGCATCAATATCACATTGTGCGCCCACGGCAATTGGGCAACCAGGTGTTGCCCATTTTGCGTTATCAGGCCCTTCCCGGACAATTGGGCAACCGGCGGTTGCCCAATTGAGAACAACCCTGGATATTCCCTGAAAAACTGTGTCATGAGCTTGAGATTTCTTTCAGAGAATCCCTTTATTTCCGGCAGCTCATTCTTCAGATCGTTGGCCAGGCGTCGAAGTACGCCCGCGCCCCAGCCTGCCGTTCCCTGTTTTTCGACGATGAGGCGGCCAATATCCCAATACATGGCTAGCAATTCACGGTTCACGGCTTGAATCGCCGCCGTTTGTGCTTCCCGGATGCGGGCTTTTACCTTATTCAGCAATTCCGCATATGAAACCAGCTCAGTTTCCATACCCTAACCTCTTCAGGTTGGCCCGGATGGCCTGGTCGAGCTTGGCGGCTTGGGCTTGCTGTTCCTTGAGCGCGGCGGTGAGTCGCTTCATCTTCTCCTCGAACGGTTCGTCGTCCTCCTCGATTTTTTCCGTGCCGACGTACCGGCCGGGAGTAAGGACATGACCGTGGACGCGGACTTCTTCGAGCGTCGCAGCCTTGCAGAAACCCGGCACGTCGGCGTAATTGTTTTGGCCGTCCTTGTCTCCGCGCCAGGAATGGTAGGTCTGGGCGATTTTGTGGATGTCCTCGTCCGTCAGTTCCCGATGCACCCGGTCAATCATCACGCCGAGTTTGCGGGCATCAATGAAAAGTACCTGGCCGCGCCGGTCTATTATGCCCTCACCCCCGGCCCCTCTCCCACTGGGAGAGGGGAGTCGCCGCTTGTCCCGGCGAAGGAACCAGAGACAGACGGGTATCTGGGTGGAATAAAAAAGCTGGCCAGGCAGGGCGACCATGCCGTCCACCAGGTCGGCCTCGAGAATGTTCCGGCGGATTTCGCCTTCGCCGGACTGGTTCGATGACATGGAACCGTTGGCCAGCACGAAGCCGGCCATTCCAGTGGGACTCAAATGGTGGATGAAATGCTGGACCCAGGCGAAGTTGGCGTTGCCGGCGGGCGGTGGGCCGAACTTCCAGCGCCTGTCCCCGCGCAGGCGCTCGCCGCCCCAATCGCTCGAATTGAAGGGTGGATTGGCCAGGATGTAATCGGCCTTCAAGTCGGGGTGCAGGTCGCGGTGGAAGCTGTCGCCGTGCTCCGGGCCGAGATTGGCGTCAATGCCGCGGATGGCCAGGTTCATCTTGGCCAAGCGCCAGGTGGTGGGGTTGGACTCCTGGCCGTAGATGCTTATATCTCCGGCCTTGCCCCCGTGTTCCTCGATGAACTTCTCGCTCTGCACGAACATGCCGCCGGAGCCGCAACAAGGGTCGTAAACCCGGCCTTTGTAAGGCGCGAGCATTGCGACCAGGAGTTGGACGATGCATCTGGGAGTGTAGAACTGGCCTCCCTTCTTGCCTTCGGCGCTGGCGAATTGCGCCAGGAAGTATTCGTAAACGCGGCCGAGGATGTCCTTGGAGCGGTTCCCGGCGTCGCCGAGACCTATGGCGCCGATGAGATCGATCAGTTCCCCGAGGCGCTGCTTGTCAAGCGCGGGACGCGCGTAGTCCTTGGGCAGGACTCCCTTGAGCGCTTTGTTGTCGCGCTCGATGGCCACCATGGCCTCGTCAATCAGTTTGCCGATGGAAGGTTGCTTGGCCTTGGCCTGGAGGAAGGACCAGCGAGCTTCCTGGGGCACCCAGAAAATATTGAAGGCCCGGTATTCATCCGGGTCTTCCGGATCGGCGCCGCTCGCCCTAACGGCCTCCAGCCTGGCGTGGTGCTCCTCGAAGGCGTCGGAGATGTACTTCAGAAAAATCAGTCCCAAAACGACGTGCTTGTATTCGGCGGCGTCCAAATTGTTGCGCAGCTTGTCCGCCGCCTGCCAGAGCTTGGTCTCGAAACCGAGCGTGGCGCCGTTATTATTATTCCGGGGTTTTTCACTCTTGCCTTTACGGGCCATTTCTCCTACCTGTCGCTCTCGCCCGGACTTATCATCGGCCAAGCCACATCAGCCGGGAAAAAATCGCGCTGAGTATTGGTCAATCTTGAAACCCATTTCCTGTTCGCTTGCGCTGATCCTTCCGGTTTAAATTCATTTGCCTCCGTGCCTCTTCGATTAAGACCTGGTATTTCAGTTGGTTGAAATTCATTAATTTCCCTTAAGCGTAGGCAAATGGTTCAGGGGGCGTTTAACCAAGTTTGTATTTTATTACGCTTGAAACCAGGCCTCAAGTTAAATAGTATGGGCGGCCGATTCAAAGGAAGCGGCCGGGAGCATGACCCGCAAAACCCATCGCGAAAAAGCTAGAGCCATCGCCGCCGTAGAAACTTCGGTCGCGCCGGTAACAATTAATTTGCGACTGCTGGCGGCCTTTTTCCTGTCCGGCCTGTCCGGGCTCATGTACCAGACCGTCTGGGTCAGGATGCTCACCCGGCTGCTGGGCTCGACCACGCCGGCTACGGCCACGGTCCTGGCCGTGTTCATGGCCGGACTGGCCCTGGGCGGACTCCTGGGCGGGCGGCTCTCGGAACGCTTGCGCCGGCCCCTGACCGGTTACGCCCTGCTCGAAGCGGCCATCGCCGCCACGGCCTGCCTGGCTTCCTTTCTGCTCATCGATACCCTGGGCCGGGGCTACCTCGGAATTTACGACTGGCTGCGCGGCCGACCCGGCCTGATCCTGACCGCCCGGGTGTCCCTGGCCGCCAGTTGTTTGCTCATCCCCTCGGCCCTGATGGGCGCCACGCTGCCCCTTCTGGTTAAGTGGGCCGCGGCCCGGGAGGAACTGCAGACCGGGCTTGGACGACTCTACGCCCTCAACACCGCCGGCGCCGTGGCCGGCGTGCTCCTGGCCGGCTTCGTTCTTCTGGGAGAAATAGGGGAAAGAAACACCGTTTTCCTGGCCGTGGTCTTCAACCTGGCCGCCGCGGCCCTGGCCTGGTCCCTCGATCTTTCCTTTGGGCCGGTCGAGGCTCGGGTCACGGCGCGGCCGGCCGGGACCCAGGCGTTCAAGACCGATCCGACGCCCTATCCCGGCCGGGTGCGGGCCTGGGCCAAGGCCGCGCTCTTCTGGAGCGGCTTCAGCGCCCTGGCCTATGAAATTCTCTGGACCAGGTACCTGCTCCTGCCTTTATGGACCAGCATCTACAGCTACAGCTTCATGCTGGGCCTGATGCTGGCCGGCATTGCCTTAGGCAGCTTTATCTCCACCCGGTTCGATTTTCCCCGCCGCCGGCCCCTGGCCAATTTCGCCTTGAGCGAAGTCCTGATCGGCGTCTCGAGCGCGGCCGGCCTGACGGCCTTCCTCGTCCTGGGCCGGCTGACCGAAGGCTTCCGGGGCAGCCTGTCCCTGAATCTGCTCACGGCCGTGCTCATGGTTTTCCCGGCGGCCCTGGTTTTCGGCTGGCAGTTTCCGCTGGCCGTCCGCTGCGGCGCCGCGGATTTCTCCGCCGGCGGTCGCGAGACCGGTTCGGCCTATTTCATCAACTCGATGGGCACCATCCTGGGCAGCCTGGCGGCCGGCTTCCTGTTGATACCCTGGCTGGGCACGGCCAAGGCCATGGCCTGGTTGGCCGCGACCAACCTGGCGCTGGGGTTTGTTCTGCTGGCCTTAAGTCCGGCCGTCGAAAGAGGCTGGCTGGCCTGGGCCTCGAGCCTGCTGGCTTTGGCGGCCGTAACACTGCTGGTTCTTTCCGGCGATCCCTATCGCGAAGTGTTGAAAAAGCGCCTCGAGGCCGAATTCGGCCGGGACGCGGAAATCTACGCCTACGATGAAGGCGTGGCCGCCACCACCGTGCCGGTGGGCTCGCCCAGGAAGCCGCGCGGCAAGGGCCTGATGGTGAACGGCATAAACATGACCGTCCTGGTCAGCGAAACCAAATTCATGGCCCATCTGCCCCTGGCCTTGATACCCGGCCGGCCCGAAAAGATGCTGATCATCTGTTTCGGCATGGGCACGACCTTGCGCTCGGCGGTGAAATACCTCGATCCGCCCGGCCGGATTGACGTGGTGGACATCGTGCCCGTGGTCTTCGACTATTTCCGTTTTTACCACCGCGACGCGGCCGACGTCTTGGCCCGGCCGGGCGTGCGGGCCCACGCCGACGACGGCCGCAATTTTCTGTTGTTGACCCGGGAGAAATACGACGTCATCAATATTGACCCGGCGCCGCCCCTTTACAGCGCCGGCACGGTGAATCTGTACACCCGCGAGTTTTTGGCCATGTGCCGGAGCAGGCTGACCGAGCGAGGCCTGGTCTGCCTTTGGCTGCCCCCCGCGCCGGCCAGCGAACTCTACATGATCATGAGGACCTTCGCCAACGAGTTTCCCGGGGCCTGCCTCTGGGGCGGCCTGAACGTTCCGGGCCTCTTTCTGGTCGGCGGCCGCCGTGAGCCGGCCTTTCGAGAACAAGACCTCGATGGCCTGGCGGAAAAACTGGCTTCCATCCGCGACCTGTCAGAATGGGACCCGTCCTGGGGCCGACCCAAGGTCATCAAGGATTTGTACCTGGCCGGACCCGAGGAACTGCGGACCTTGACGGCGCCGTACCGCCAAGTCACCGACGACCGGCCCTACACCGAGTTTCCCCTCTGGCGCGGGGCCTTGTCCGTCTCGAGCCCGGACTCGCGGACTTTGAACGTCGAGGCCGTGCGGCGGGATTTGAAATCGCCGCCGGCCAAGTTTAATCAGTAACCAGAGCCGGTATCAGCGCCGCACGTAGGCCTTGGCCACGGCAAACGTGGCCTGGGCCAGGGCGGTGGTAGTGGCCACCAGGGCCACGGCGGGCTGTTGATCGTCGCTGTAGTTCTTGAGCCAGGCTTCGCGGAGGGAATCCATTTCCGGAACAAGCCGTTCGTTCAGGGCCTGGCCGTAAACGCAGGTCAGTTTGAAGCAGCCGCGGATATTATTCAGGGCCAGAATCATCAGCCGGGCCCGGGCGTGAAGGTCGGACCGGACGCCAACGGCCCTGGCCCCCATCACCGCGGCCTCGAGTATCCGGTTTACTTCCTCGGCCAGCTTGTGTTGATGGTCGACCGTCCTGACGGCCAAGGCCAGCATCCCGACCACGCCGTTGCTCCAAGCCACCAGGTTGTAGCCTTTGCTCCGACTGGGTTCCAGAGTCCGGTCCAGGTGATTCTGAATAGCCTCGACTTCCTTGAACGAAGCTTTGTCTCCGCGGTCTTGAGTGTCCAGGGCGGCCAGGGTGTAAACCGATTTGAACAGGAGGTCCATCCCCAGCACCTGCCGGTCTTCGGTCCGCCGGCCGGTACTGATCTCCTTCAGCAACGCCATTTCCTTCTTGTCCAGTTCGCTTACCAGGTCCGCTCGCTGCCGCCGTTCGGCCGCGACCCGGCCGGCCACGGCCCAGGTTCGGCCGGCAAAGGCGATTCCCAGGGCGGTCAGTTCTTCCGGGTCCTCGGTCCGGGACACGCTTTGGGTGTAATCGGCCTTGAGCCCGCTCAACTGGCCTAGATGGTCCAGTTTTTCTTCGGCCGGCGCGCCTTGTTGGGTCAACAGGACCAACACGGCGCCGGCGGCGAGGGACAAGGATCGGCGCGGACGCTTCATGGCGGTTAATACCGTCTGGCGATGGTGAACCGGCCGGCCTTCAAGGCCGCGGCCAAGGCCTCTTCCGTGTCCAGGTTCCGGTCGAAGATGGTCACCCCGGCGCCTACCTCCTGGGTGGAATGGGCGTCGCTGCCGGCCAAGCTCAACAAACCCAGGCGCTCCGCCACCCGCCGGGCCAGATCGTTTTCCGCGTCGGTCACTCGAGGATTGACGGTCTCGAGTCCACTCACCCGGCGCATGACCGGCAGATCGCAGGCCGCCTCGAGGCTGAGCCCGGTGAAACCGAAGACCAGGAAGCCGCGAAAGGGATGGGCCAAGACGGCCAGGCCGCCCAGGTCATCCACCAACCGCCGCAGTTCCTCCGGCGTGAGCACGCCGATGTTCTCCGGAGGCGGCCCGAACACCAGGATGTCGCCGGCGGTGGTGGTGGCTTCCAGGCCTCGAAACACGGCCAGGCCGTGGCGTCGGGCCAAGTCCCGGGCCTCGTCCCTGGGCCAGACGGTCTGGTGTTCGGTCAGGCATATCCCGTCCAGACCTTTGGCCTTGGCCGCGACCAGGAGTTCGTCCGGCGACATTCGGCTGCACGGGGAATAACGGCTGGTATGAACGTGGAGATCGAGTATCACGGGGCGGCTCCGGGCCGGCTTGATTCCCAAACAACCAATACAGGTAACGGCGACGTCACGTTATCACGACCCTCACCCCAAACCTCTCCCCGCGGGAGAGGGCTTGAACGTCCCCCGAACCGCCAGCCTAATTCGACCAGCGCGGTCCGGCCTGAATAAGGCGAGCCGGGTCTAAACGTCCAGCCAAACCGGTTCTTGGCCGGGAGGATAAAGGAGGCCAAGGAGGCGAGGTCCCGGCCGCATCATTACCATTCAATCAGTGCTCGTGAAGAAAGCCTTCCAACTGGGGGAACTTCAGGTAAAAAGACGCCAAAATCCCCTCGACGCCGCCGGCCGCCGGGTCGGAGCCGGCCAGGAAAGCCTTCAACTCGGCCCTGGCCGCGGCTTGGGCGCAATCCGCGAAAAGATTGGCCAGATGGCGGCAGCCCGCTTTCCCCACGTCATCCTTGATGCGGCGGCTCAGCTCCCGCCCCAGGGCCTGGCCCTTCACCCGGCCGGCGTATTCTTCGGCCAGCGGGCAACGGTTGGTGGTATAGCGCAGCAGGCGGCCTCGAGCGTCTTGGACTATCAGGTCCGGCCGGCTGATCTTCAGTCTGAGGTCCACGGTGTAGAGGGCGTCGTCCAGGCGACCGTGAATCACCCAGAGGTCGAGGCCTTGGGCCTGCACGCCGATGGTCTTGGTGCGGATGAATTCAAGCACGGCCGGTCTCGTTTGCCAGATTGAAGGCGATGCACGAATCCTTGAGGCGTGGATTCCGGCCGGCCATGAGTTCGACGTGTTCCCGGCCCATGACCTTGGGGTTGAGGTCCAGGCCGGCGGCGTCAGGATTGGATATCCCCAACTCGGCCAGGGCCGGACGGAGAGGGATGGTGGTAAAGGACAATATCAAACCGTCAATGGCGTCCAGGACCAGGGCCGCCAATCGTTCCGAACCGGCGTCGTCGCCGATGAGGCCGCGCACGATCCTGGTTAGGCCCTGGCCGGCGCGCACGCCGATCAGTTTCTTGAAGCCGGCGGTCAAGGCGTCCGGCGGAGGCGAGAAACTACGCCGCACCTGGTAGTCGGCCGCCACGATCTCCAGGGCCGGAGGTTTGAGGATCAAGGTCACCTCCGCGCCGAAAAGTGAGTCTTCCAGGACGCCCCGGCATTCATACAAATCGCCGGGCAGTTTCCTGACCATGACCTGCTGGCTGGACTGATAGTCCAGAATCATTGCCCTTTTCCTCAATCAATCAGCGACATGGCTTTAAATAAAAACCGGCCCTGGAAGGGGGCCGGCCGGGCGATCAGGTGCCCATCTCCCAGGAGGAGAGGTACTTTTCCTGCTCGGGCGTCAGTTTGTCAATCCTGACGCCCATCGAGGCCAGTTTGAGGCGGGCGATCTCCTGGTCTATCTCCTTGGGTACGGGATGCACGCCCAGGGGTATCCGGCCTTTGTTCTTGACCACGTATTCCGCGGACAGGGCCTGATTGGCGAAGCTCATGTCCATGACGCTCGAAGGATGTCCTTCCGCCGCGGCCAGGTTGATCAAGCGGCCCTCGCCCAGCACGTAAATCCGGCGGCCGTTTTTCAGGGTGAATTCGTCCACAAAGTCTCGAATCTGGCGTTTCTTGGTGGCTATCTTCTCCAAGCCGGCCAGGTCTATCTCCACGTTGAAATGGCCCGAGTTGGCCACGATGGCGCCGTTCTTCATCTTCAGGAAATGCTCGCGCCGGATGACGTTGATATCGCCGGTCACGGTGCAGAAGAAATCGCCGATCTCGGCCGCTTCGGCCATGGGCATGACCGCGTAGCCGTCCATGACCGCCTCGATGGCCCGCAGGGGGGCGACTTCGGTGACGATGACCGAGGCGCCCAGACCGGCGGCCCGCATGGCCACGCCGCGGCCGCACCAGCCGTACCCGCTGACCACGAACTTGGAGCCGGCCACCAGGCGGTTGGTGGAGCGGACGAACCCGTCCAGGGTGCTCTGGCCGGTGCCGTACCGGTTATCGAAGAAATGCTTGGTGTCGGCGTCATTGACGGCGATGACCGGGTATTTCAAGGCCTGGTCCTGGGCCATGGCCTTGAGCCGGATCACGCCGGTGGTGGTTTCCTCGGTCCCGGCGATCATGCCTTTCAGCAGTTCGGACCGCTCGGAATGGAGCGTGGACAACAGGTCCGCGCCGTCGTCCATGGTGATCATGGGTTTGGCGTCCAGAACGGCGTTGATGTGCTGGTAATAAGTCTGGGTGTCCTCGCCCTTGATGGAAAAGGTGGGGACCTTGTCGAACTTGACCAGGGCCGCGGCCACGTCGTCCTGGGTGCTGAGGGGATTGGAGGCGCAGACGTACACTTCGGCCCCGCCCGCCTTCAAGGCCCGCGCCAGGTTGGCCGTCTCCGTGGTCACGTGCAGGCAAAGGCCCAGGCGGACGCCCTTGAGCGGCTTCTCGCGCAGGAACCTCTTGCGGATAAGGTGCAGGACCGGCATGCTCTGTCCGGCCCATTCTATTCTATTCTGGCCCTTGGCGGCCAGGCCCATGTCCTTGACGTCGTAATTCACTGTCGGTCACTCCTGTTCGGTCGAATGAATATCCGGGGGCCAGATCCGTGGATCAGGCTTGGGCCGGTTTCTTGTCCGGTTTGGCTTCTTTGTCCAAAGCCACTTTCTTGCCTTTGACTTTGGTCAGACCCACCGCCTCGAGCAGGGCCTCGACCTGGTCGGTCTTTTCCCAGGTGAACTCGGGCTCGGTGCGGCCGTAATGGCCGTAACAGGCGGTCTTCTTGAAAATCGGCCGCAGCAGGTCCAGATGGGCGATCATGGCCGCGGGTTTATAAGTAAACACCCGGGTGATGGCCGCGGTCAACTTTTCGTCGTCCATTTTACCGGTGCCGAAGGTGTCCACCATCACCGAGACCGGGTCGGCCACGCCGATGGCGTAGGCCAGTTGAACCTCGCACCTGTCGGCCAGACCGGCGGCCACGATGTTCTTGGCCGTATAGCGGGCCATGTACGAGGCGCTGCGGTCCACCTTGCTGGGGTCCTTGCCGGAGAAGCAGCCGCCGCCGTGGCTGCCCTGGCCGCCGTAGGTGTCCACGATGATCTTGCGGCCGGTCAGGCCGCAGTCGCCCATGGGACCGCCGACGACGAAGCGGCCGGTGGCGTTGATGAATATCTTGGTGTCGCCGTCCAGCATGTGGGCCGGCACCACCTTGCGGACGACTTCCTCCATGATGGATTCGCGCAGAACCCGGGCGTTCACGTCGGGAGTGTGCTGGGCGGCGATGACCACGGCTTCTATCCGCTTGGGCCGGCCATTGTCGTACTCGACGGTCACCTGGGACTTTCCGTCCGGACGGAGAAAGTCCAGGACGCCGTGTTTGCGCACCCGGGCCAGCCGCCGGGTCAGGCCGTGAGCCAGGTAGATGGGCATAGGCATGAGGACCTCGGTTTCCTTGCAGGCGAAGCCGAACATGATGCCCTGATCGCCGGCGCCCTGTTCCTTGTGACCGTCGCCGTTGACGCCCAGGGCGATGTCCGGAGACTGCTTGTCCACCGAGGTGATGACCGCGCAGGTCTCCCAGTCAAAACCCATGGCCGAGTCGTTATACCCGATCTCCTTGATCGTTTCCCGCACCACGTTGGGCATGTCCACCCAGCAGCTAGTGGTTATTTCACCGGCGATCACGGCCATGCCGGTGGTGACCAGACACTCGCAGGCCACCCGGCATTTGGGGTCCTGGGAGATGATGGTATCGAGGATGGAGTCTGAAATTTGGTCCGCCACCTTGTCCGGATGACCTTCGGTCACGGACTCGGAAGAGAAAAGATAACTGGAATGGCTCATGCCCTTTATTCCTCCCTGATTAAAAAAAAGAATCGGGTCAAGAAATCCCAGTTTCTTTTACTGTTCCCGCCTGGGCCTGTCAAGGCAAATATCGCCCCGCAATTCCGATTTTAATAGGTAATAGTACTTGAGTATTCCGGGAGTTGATGATTGACCGTGATAAAAGATGGTGGCCTCCAGGGATGTGGCCTCAGTATAATGGTATCGAGATTCTTTTTCCTCATCAGTGTCCGGCGAGGGAGTCAGGCCGGCAAAGATTTTATACACGCCGCTTGGACCGCCGATCGTTCGGCTCCACGGGTACGGCCCTGCTGACCAAGCCGGGCATTTTTTTCTTGACAGCCGGCCGCTGCGTTTCTATAATTGAATTGTAATTTCGATTATCGAAATCAACCGGACGGCGATACCCCATGAAAAACTACACCGTCCACTCCCTGGAGCGAGGCCTGGACCTCCTGGAACTGCTGGCCGAAGGCCCGCCGGAAAAGGCCCTGTCCCAGATAAGCCAGGCAGCCGGCTTCAATCCCACCACCGCCCACCGTATCCTCAAGGCCCTCAAGTCCAGGGGCTACGTCCAGCAGAACCCGGCCACCTCCGACTACGGCCTGACCCTCAAGCTTTTCGAACTGGGGCAGAAAGCCATCCGACACGTCAATTTCCGGGAACAGGCGGTCATCGTCCTGCGGAACATCGCCCGCCGGACGGGCGAAACCGCCTATCTGTTCATCCGCGACGGCGACGAAGCCATCTGCCTGGAAAGGATCGAAGGGTCGAACTTCGTCAAGGTCTTTTTTGTGGAAGTGGGCGACCGCCGGCCCCTGTACGTCGGGGCGGCGGCCAGGGTGCTTTTGGCCTATCAGCGGGAAGAAGTTATCGAGCGGGTCATCGACCGGTTCAGTCAGGACCACTCGGACGAAGGGCTTTGGGGTGAACCTGAGGTTTTACGCGATGCCCTGAAACAGATAAGGGAACAAGGTTACTCCTTGAATTTCTATCCAGCCACGGGCGCGGCGGCCCTAGGCTGCCCGGTCAGGAGCTACGCCGGCGAAGTGGTGGCTTCCATCAGCATTTCCGGCGTCACCGACCATTTCGCCCCGGACAAACTGCCTTACCTGGTCGAGATACTCAAAGAGGAGACCTCGGGCCTGCGGGGCCGGGTCGAAGCCAAGGCCATGAAAAAATCCTTGAGCCCTTGACGACTTGAAGAGACAAGCCCATGACGCTGGATTCGACTCCGCTTCTGGTGGTCCAGAACCTGACCAAGCGTTTCGGCGGACTGACCGCCGTGGACAAGGTCAGCCTGTCCTTTTATCCGGGCGGGGTCCAGTCCATCATAGGACCCAACGGCGCGGGCAAGACCACATTCTTCAACCTGCTCTCCGGATTGTTTCCTCCCACGGCCGGCCGGGTATTTTTCAAAGGCGAAGAGATCACCCGCCTGACACCCTATGAGATCTTCCGCCGGCGGATTGTGCGAACTTTCCAGATTTCCAGCATTTTCCCGGACCTCAGCGTCCTGAAAAACGTGCAGATCGCGGCCCAGGGCCGATTTCGCACTTCTCCCGGACCTTGGGGCCGTCTTAACCGCCGCCGCCAGGAGATCACGGGCTGGTGTCTCGAGTACATGGCCAGGCTGAACCTGCTGGACAAGAAAGACCAGAAGGCCGGACTGCTGGCTTATGGCGACAAACGCCGGCTGGAGATAGCGATGGGCTTGGTCTGCGAGCCGGAGATGTTGCTTTTGGACGAGCCCACGGCCGGGATGTCTCCGGCCGAGACCCGGGAGACCGCCCAATTGCTGAAGAGTCTGGCCGCCGGGTTGACGATTATACTGGTGGAGCACGATATGCGGGTGGTCATGGGTATTTCGGACCGGGTCATTGTCCTGCACCAGGGCGCGGTCTTATGCGACGGTGGGCCCAGGGAGGTGCAGGAGAATCAGGAAGTGCAGTCGGTATATTTGAGCGGCCGGAAGAAATGATCGGTCGAATCGGAGACCAGGCCCTGCTGGAGGTCAAGGACGTCCATACCTATTATGGGGAGAGCCACATTCTCCAGGGCGTCAACCTCAAGGTGCTGGCCGGTGAAAGTGTAACCCTGCTGGGCCGCAACGGCATGGGCAAGACCACGCTTATGCGCACCATCATGGGCCTGACCCCGGCCCGCCGCGGCGAGGTCCTCTTCCAGGGGCAGGATGTCACCCGCCGGCCGCCGTATAGGATCGCCCGGCTGGGCATCGGCTATGTGCCCGAGGACCGCGGCATATTCGGCGCTTTGACCGTTTGTCAGAATCTCCAGGTGCCTTTCCTTAATCTTACCCGCAAGAAGGCATATAAATGGCGGGAGATCGAAGAACGAATCTACGAACTCTTTCCGGCCTTGCGGGAAAGGCGGAAACGCCTGGCCGGGACCCTGTCCGGCGGCGAGCAACAGATGCTGGCCACGGCCCGCGCCCTGATCGCCGGCGAGAAGCTGATACTAATGGACGAGCCCACGGAAGGTTTGGCGCCGGTGGTGGTGGACAAGCTGGTGGAGGTTTTTCATCGGCTGAAAGCCCAAGGCCAGACCATGCTTTTAGTGGAGCAGAACTTCCAGGTGGCCATGGAAGTGGCGGATCGCTGTTACGTGCTGGAAAAGGGCCTTATTCGGCTGGAGGAAAAATCCGCGGCCCTGGCCGCCCGCTCCGATCTATTGCGGCAATACCTGGGCGTCCTGGATAACGACCAGGAAGCCTGCCGGCCTGGCTGAGGCGCCGGCGGGAGGAAACCGATGACCTGGGCCACCTTCATCCTGCAGACCCTGAACGGGCTGTCCATCGCCGCCATTTATATTCTGTTGGCTTCAGGCCTGACCATCGTTTTCGGCCTGCAGGGCATCGTCAACTGCGCCCACGGCCTGTTCTACATGCTGGGCGCGTATATCTCCCTCACCGTGGTCGCCAAGCTGGGTCAGAGTTTCTGGCTGGCCCTGCCGGCGGCTTTCCTCGTCAACTGCCTATTGGGCGTTCTGCTGGAAATGCTGGGCATCAGGACGCTGATGAAGTGGCGGAGGGAATTCACCCACGTCCTGATACTGACCGTGGGCTTCGGCATCCTGGGCCAGGAGATGGTCAAGGTGATCTGGGGCGCGGTGCCGCAACTGGCCGGCGTCCCGCCGTCCTTAAGGGGCACCCTGGAACTGGGCGGCCTGGCTTATCCCAAGTACTGGCTGTTCGTCATCCTCTTCACCATCGTCATCATGCTGGGCCTGTTCTTTTTCTTCTTCCGCACCGGCCTGGGCACCCTGGTCCAGTCCATAGCCCTTAACAGCGAGGTGTCCCAAGCCCTGGGCACCAACGCGCCCCGGATCAACACCATCGCCTTTGGCCTCGGCACCGGCCTGGCCGGCGTGGCCGGAGTCCTGGCCGGTCCGATCCTGAGCCTCAATCCGAACATGGCCTTCGAGCTGATCATCGTCATATTCGTGATCATCATCTTCGGCGGTTTGGGCAGTTTGCTGGGCGTGGTGGTCAGCGGCGTCATAGTGGGTCTGGTCATGGCCTTCGGCACGGCCCTGCTTTCGGGCATGATCGCCAAGATATTGACCTTCTGCGTCATGATCGCCGTCTTGACTTTCAGGCCCCTGGGGTTGTTCGGCCGGGGCACGGGTTGGGAGTGAGTCATGGCCGGTGATTTGACCGATAGCAGATGGAACCGCCGATCCGGCCTCGGCCGCATCGTCTGGCCGGCCTTCATCGTCCTGCTGGCTCTCCTGCCCTTTATTTTTCGGGCCACCGCCTACGCCGATTACCTGACCTACGTCGTGGTTCGGATGATGATTTTCGGCCTGTACGCCATGAGTTATGACCTCCTGTTCGGCTTCAGCGGCATTTTCAGCTTCGGGCACGCCGTCTTTCTGGGCGGAGGCAGCTATCTCGCGGCCATTTTTATGTCCAGGTTGGGATTCCAGGACGCCTTCCCGGTGATGCTCCTGGCCCTGGTCCTGGGCCTGGTCCTGGGCTGGATCATGGGCTTCTTGAGTTCCCGAGTGGGCGTGGGCGCCGTCTTCCTGGTGACCTTCGCCTTGGGGGAAATGACCCAGCTCATATGCATGTCCAATCCCTTGGGCCTGACCAACGGCGAGAACGGCATAGCCGGCGTGGTCAGAAAAACCGTTTTCGGTTTCCTTAACATCAAACCCGAGACCAACTTTTATTACTTTGTCCTGATCGTCCTGGGGCTGTCCTATCTGGCGCTGCTGGCCATTACCAACCTGCCGCTAGGCGACGTTTTCCGAGGTCTGAAAGGCAACGCCTTGCGGGTTCGTTTCCTGGGCTACAGCGTCCGTCAATACCAGATCGCGTCCTTCATGATCTCCGGCGCCTTTTCCTCCCTGGCCGGGGTTCTGGCCGTCTTGCACGAAAGGGCCGTAGCGCCCGATATCTTCGCCTGGGTCATCTCGGCCGACGCGGTCCTGTTCACGGTCGTTGGCGGACCCGGCACCCTGATCGGCCCGGTGCTGGGCGCTTCCCTGGTCGTCTTTTTCCAGGAGGTCCTCAGTGACATGTTCCGCAACTGGATCATTTTCCTCGGCCTCAGTTACATCGCCCTGATCATGTTCCTGCCCAACGGCCTGTTCCCTCTGCTTAAAAGGATATGGCTCAGACGGGAATGACCGCCGGCCGGGTAATGATACGGCTTCCGGGAGGTTTTGAGATGACTGAATCAAGTTAGCGTGGGGCGTTACTATTTTCAGGCAACACTCTTTAAAGGAGGGAAGGAAATGGCCAAAGGACTGAACAGAAGGGCCTTCATCAAGATGGCCTCGGGCGCGGCGGCGGCGGTGAGCGCCAACTGGTTTCTGCCTAAGTTCTCTTCAGCCGCGGTCGATGAAATCCGCATCGGCGGGCTGTTTGAGCTCAGCGGCGGCCTCTCCACCCTAGGCGTGGTTCAGGCCAAAGGCGCGGAGTACGCGATCAAGGTCATCAACGAGACCGGCGGCGCGGTCGGCTCGAAACCCGGCGTCCTGGGCAAGCCGGTCAAGCTCCTCGTCGAGGACACGGAAAGCAAGGTGCCTTCCGGGTTGGCCAAGGCCAAGAAGCTGGTGGAGCGGGACAAGGTGCACGTTCTGACCGGTATCACCATGTCTTCCATCTCCATCGCCGTCCAGGAATACATCAAGGAAAAGAAGATTCCTTTCTTCAACACCGGTTCGGGCAACGAAGCCCTGGTGACACCGCCCAACTGCGGCCGCTACTTCTTCAAGGGCTTGATAGGCACGCCTCAGAGCGCCCTGGCCGTGCAGTATCCGGCCAGGAAATACGGGAACCGGGTTTATTTTGTCGCCGACGATTACACCTGGGGTTACACCTACGTCAAGTTCTTCAAGAAGGCTTTGGAGTTGATGGGCAAGCCGGAAGTGGTGGGCGAAGACTACACGCCTTTCAACACCGACAATTACGCCCCCTTCATTACCAAGGCCATGGCGGCCAAGCCCGCCTTCCTGGTGGCGGCCGTGGCCGGCGGCTACGCCCGGTTCATCACCCAGGCCAACCAGATGGGCTTAAAAATCCCCATCCATCACCCCTATTTCTCCAAGCCGGACGTCAAGGCCGCCGGGGACGCGGCCCTTGGCCTGACTTGCGGCGGCGAGTTTCTGATCGACAACCCCAAAGTCCCGCGGGCCAAGAAGTTCGCCGAAGGTCTGAAGGCCTTCACCGGCGACACGCCCGGCGCGACCGAAGCCCACGCCTTTAACGGCGTGGAAATGATCTGCAAGGCCATCCAGCAAGCGGGCGGTCTCGACCCGGACAAGATCGTGGAGGCGCTGGAAAACATGGTCTTCCAGGAAAGCGTGATCATGCCCGGGTATAAGTTCCGCAAGTGCGATCACGGCCCCACGGTCGACGTTTACGTCCTGGAAGTGATCAAGCACCCCGAGTACGGCTACGACGTCAAAATGGTGGAACAGATCAAAGACCCGGAAGTGTTGATGCTCCCCTGCGGCCAGACCGGCTGCGAGGAAGCCATGAAGAAATCATAACCACCCATGCTGGACCTTATCATCCAAGGCGCGGAAATAATCGACGGCAGCGGCCGGCCGGCTTTCACCGGCGACGTCGGCTTGATCGGAGACCGAATCGCCGCGGTCGGCCGGCTCGGCCGCCATCAGGCCCATAGGGTCATTGACGCCGCCGGCCTGATCTTGACCCCCGGCTTCATCGATGCCCACGGACATTCCGATTTCTCCCTGGTGCACCATCCCCCGGCCGCCAGCCAGGTCGCCCAGGGGGTGACCACCGAGATATGCGGCCATTGCGGCTTCTCCGCCTTTCCCTTGAACCCGCGGGCCCGGGGACTGCTCCTGGACAATGAAGTCCTGCCGGCGGATTGGAGTTGCTGCCGGGAATACCTGGATCGCCTCGAGACCCAGGGAATAGGCCTCAATGTTCTGCCCCTGGTCGGTCACAACACCCTGCGCGCGGCCGTGGTCGGCCGGGAGGATCGGCCGGCCGCGACCAAGGAGCTTCAGGCCATGAAAAGCCTCTTGGCCGAAGCCTTGGACCAGGGCGCCCGCGGATTCTCCACCGGACTTCAGTACACCCCGGGCCTGGGGGCCGATGAGGAGGAAATCCTGGAGTTGGTTTTACTGGCGGCCCGCTACGGCGGAATGTATTCCACTCACCTGGCCAGCTATTCCAGCCAGGGCTTCCAGGCGGCCCTGGATTCGGCTTTAAGAACGGCCTCCCTGGCCGGCGTCCCCTTGTCCCTGTCCCACCTGACCGTTCATGCGGCCCAGGTAAAAGGCCGGGCCAAAGAGGTTCTGGCGCAATTGGCCCAGGCCCGGGCCTCGGGCCTTTATGTCTGCGCCGACATTATCCCTCATCCCACCCTGGGCGGTTGGTGGGGACCGCGGGTGATCTTCCCGGAATGGGCCTATGACTGGAAAAAACCGTGGCCTCAGGAGGCGGCCAGGCTGCGGCAACTCCTGGGCGACCCGGAAGCCAGGGCCAGGTTGCGCGCCGACGTCCTGGCCCGGCAGGCCGGCGAGCATGAATCCATCTGGGGCCAGTTCTTCCGTCTCCAGGACTGGGGGACGATTTTCCTATTTGAAACCAGGGTCGACTCGCCGATGGCCGTATACGCAGGCCTGCCGATAAGGGAGATCGCCCACGTCCAGGCCAAAGACCCGGTGGAGGTCTATTTCGACCTGGTTCTTTCCGAAGGGCCGGAACTGTCCACGGTGAATATAGCCTGGGAGGAGCAGGATCATTGCCTCATGGCCCAGGACCCGGGGGTCATGTTCGGGTCGGACGTCGTGGCCGTGTCGATCGAACTGGCGCTGGCCCCGTTTTCGACCTTGCAGGTAGCGCCGCGCACTTTCGGCCATACGGTTTACGTGCTGGAAACAATGGTCGGGAAAAAAGGCTGGCTGTCCTGGCCGGAAGCCATCAGGAAAATGACCGGTCTGCCGGCGGCCCATTACCATATACCCGACCGAGGGTTGATCCGACCCGGGTTCAAGGCCGACCTGGCGCTTTTCTCCCGGGAGGAACTGGCTGAAAAAGGAACCTGGACGGACCCGGCCCATTATCCGGCTGGCTTCCGTTACGTCTGGGTTAACGGGACGGCGGCCATGGAAGAGGGCCGCCTGACCGGTCGGTTGGGCGGCCGGGTTCTGCGACGAAGGCCTTAAGACCAAGGTAGGGTGACAAAATTGCCCGGCGTCAAGAAACTCTCTCGAGGGTTGGTGGCCGACGATGACTTCAACCTCGTCCGCCGGGACCTCTTCATCGAGGGCGCCAGGATAGTGGCCGAGCCCGACGGCCCGGTCGGGGAGGTTTTCGAAGCCTCCGATTACATCATTCTCCCCGGCCTGGTTAACGCTCACCTTCATTCCAACGAAACGTTTCTCAAGGGCCTGTTCGATCATCTGCCCACGGAAACATGGGCCCTGCTGGTTTACTCGAGTCCCAGGCCGGTCAAGCTGACCCCCGCTCAGGCCCGCCTTCGGACCAGGCTCACCGCGGCGGAGATGCTTTTATCCGGCGTCACCACGGCGATAGATCATCTCTACGATCCAGGCTTGACCGAAGGAAACCTGGAAGCCGCGGTGCGGGGTTACGAAGAAGCCGGCCTGCGGACGGTGATCTGCCTGGGCGCGGCGGATATCGGTCCGGAGGAGACCTTTCCCGCGCTGGCCGGTCGGATTCGAGCCGCGAAGACTCACTTAGAGGTCCTAAATACCTGCGGCTGTTTGCTGCGGGAATTCGTCGGCCGGGAAACGATCAAAATCGGCCTGGGCCCCACCCGTCCCCAGCGCTGCACGGATGATCTTTTATCCGGCCTGGCGGAGTTGGCGGATGAATACGACACGGTCATTCACACGCACCTTCTGGAGACCAGGCGCCAGGCGTTCCGGACCCGCTCGAACCTGGCGGCCAGACTCAAGCGTCTTGGATTCTCCTCGCCCCGTGTGAGTTATTCCCACTGCGTCTGGAACAGCGAAGCCGAGAACGAGCTTATCGCCGCCACCGGCGCCGCCGTGGTGCACAATCCCATCAGCAATCTGAAACTCGGCAACGGAGTGGCCGACGTAGCCGGCTTTGTCCGGCGTGGAATCAACGTGGCCTTAGGCACGGACGGCGCCGCCGCCAACGACAGTTTGTCCTTGATCGAAGTCATCAAAGCCGCCGGCCTGATCAGCCAAAAGATTGAAGGGGCGCCGCTGCAACCCTCATCCATCCTGGCCGCGGCCACCAAGGGCGGGGCCCAAAGCGCCGGCCTGGCCGACCAGAGCGGCCGCCTGGCGCCGGGCGGCCTGGCCGACCTGGTCCTCCTGCCGCTGGATCAACCGGCCTTCACTCCCCTGAACAACTTTGTTCGCCAGATGACCTATTGCTCGCCCAAGGTTTCGCACGTCATGGTCCACGGCGAGTGGTCGGTCAAGGATGGGCGGCCCTCCCGATTCGATCTATCGTCCCTGTTGGAAGAAGTGAACGAGGAATGGCCGGCCGTCAATGAACAAATAATGACTTCGCTTAAGGCGGCGGAGGAATTGAAAGCCCTGGTTGAACCCGGTTTTCGGCGCGGCCTTAAGCGCCTCAAAAACCTGGCCGGGTTGAAGTGATCAGCCTGACTTGAAGGAGGGCCGGCCATGGATTGTAGCAGATGCGTCAGTCCGTTTCGGATGAAGAGGGCCCTGCTGACCCTTGATTACATCGAGGCCGCTAAAACGCCGGGCGGCTTGGCCGCGGCCGCCGCTATCAGGCAAAAGTCCGAGAAATGGTTCGGACAAAGGCTGGCCGGACTCTATGCCGGCCATGACCTCGAGGCCTTACTTACTTTTTTCCGGGCCTGGCCGGAAATGGAAGCAACCTTCGGTCCTGAAGTTGAAATAAGAATCAAAGACTGCCCTTTCCACGGCGGGTTGGTTTCCCTTGGTATCGCCCCGGCGGTAATCAGGGAACTCTCCGACTTTCTTTGCCTGGAAGAGCACCTGGTTCAGGGTTTCAACCCTGACCTGAAACTCACACTTGATCGAAGCCTGATGAGGGGCGAGGCCTACTGTTCTTTTCGTCTTTGGGCGAAGGGAAAGGACCTGAGCGAGCGGCCTGAGGTGAAGGAGACCTGCCTGGCCAAAGTTGAAGCCAGGCCTTGCCCGGCCCAGACCTTCGGCGGTCTCACCGCCCGCTACGCCCTGGACCTCCTGGCCTTGGCCAAGGCCGACCCGGCCGCGGCAAGAGAAGCCGAGGCCTTGCGCCTGAGGTATGACTCGGCCAGGCTGTCCGGTCAGGTTCTGGCCGCCCGCGCCCACCGGACCGATCTGGTAGGTCTCAAGGAGTATTACTGGTCCAAATTCCCTCATGTGACCTGCACTCTGGAAGGGCGGAAACTGGTCTGCCACACCACCACCTGCGCCCTCTTTACCGGAATGAAGGAACTGGGCGTCGAGGACTTGACCGGACTGAGCCGCATCGGCTGCCTGGCCGACGAGGCCGCCATTGCCGGCTTCAACCCCAATATTGTCTTTCAGCAGGACCAGAACCTCTTGGATGGAGACGGGTGCTGTCTCTGGCGGTTCAGCATGAAAATGGGTGAAAACCGGCCATGAAGTATGTGCTTTGCCGCGATCTCGATCTACTGTCGCAAATCCTGCCGCCGGCCCAATCAGCGCTTCTGGTCGTGGACATGCAAAATGATTTTTGTTCGCCCCAGGGACGCCTGGCCGCCACCGGCGGCAGCGTGGCCATGATCCAGGAGATGATCCCGCGACTGTCTTTTTTCCTGGTCCGGGCCAGGGAAATGGGGGTCCGGATCATCTACCTGCGGCATATCAACAGCCCCGAAGCCATGTCCGAGGCCTGGCTGTCCCGGGAAGTCCTGTCCGGCCGGAACAAGGTCAACCTGGCCGAACCCGAGACCTGGGGTTCGGAGATAATAGCCGAACTGACGCCCGGACCCGGCGATCTGATCGTTCTGAAACATCGGTACAGCGGGTTTGTCCAAACCAGGCTGGACCTGGTCTTGCGGGCTAAGAAGATCAAGGGGGTGGTCGTCACCGGCGTCTCGACCAACGTGTGCGTGGACTCGACGGCCCGCGACGCCTTCATGAGGGATTATTTCGTGGTTCTGCCCGAAGACGGCGTGGCTTCCACGGTCAGAGAACTTCACCTGCCGGCCCTGGTCAATCTGGCCAGGTATTTCGGCCGCGTTACCCGTTTTGAATTCATCCTGGCCGCCTGGGAGAAAGCTGCCTGGCCGGCGGAGGTTGACCGATGAAGTTCCCCCGGCTTTTCTCTCCCATCCAGATCAAGGGGCTCAGGCTGAAGAACCGAATCATGATGCCGGCCATGGTGGTTGGTTTCGCCGATCCTCGAGGATACATCACGGACCGTTATCTGAAATACATGGAAGCCCGGGCCAAAGGCGGCACCGGCCTGCTTGTCACCGAGGCGGCCTATGTCACGTTGCCGGGCAAGATACTGCCAGGCGAGGTCGGTATCTACGATGATACGATGATACCCGGCCTGGCCAGGCTGGCCGAAGCCGTCCATCGTCACGGGGCTAAGCTGGCGGTGCAGTTGAACCACGGCGGCCGGCAGACCCACCCTTCCATATCCGGGTATGAAGTGGTGGCTCCTTCGCCCCTCCCCTGCCCGCGGCGCCAGGCCATGCCCCGGGCGTTGACCTCGACCGAGATAGAAGAACTTGTCCGGGCCTTTGCCCTGGCCGCGGCCAGGGCCCAAAAGGCCGGGGTTGACGCCGTGGAGATTCATGGCGCCCACGGTTATCTGATCAACCAGTTCATGTCGCCCTACTCGAATAAAAGGACCGACCGTTACGGCGCGGACCGGGAGGGCCGGCTCAGGTTCCCCTTGGAAATCCTAGCCGCGGTGCGGGCTAGGACCGGCCCTGATTTCCCCATTATCTTTCGCCTATCCGCCGATGAATATGTTCCCGGCGGCCTGACCCTGGAAGAATCGATCCCCATGGCTAAAAACCTGGCCTCCGGCGGCGTGGACGTACTGCACGTCACCGGCGGGGTGTACGAGTCCATCGAGATGACCGCCCAGCCCATGCAGATACCTCAAGGGTGCTTGACCCATCTGGCCAGGGCCATCAAGAAAGAACTGTCCATACCGGTGGCCACGGTGGGCCGGATAGTCGAACCGAGCCTGGCCGAACAAATCTTGACCGAGGGAACAGCCGACCTGGTGGCCATGGGCCGGGCCTTGATCGCCGATCCGAACCTGGCAGCCAAGGCCAGGCGGGGGGAAGAGGACGATATATGCCGGTGCGTCGGCTGCATGCAGGGCTGCCTGGGCGTCCATGACACTCCGGGCATAAAGTGCCTGCAGAACCCGGCCGTGGGGCGCGACGAGGAGGCAGGCTTGCCGCCGGCCCTGAACAGCAAAAGGGTTCTGATCGTAGGCGGCGGTCCGGCCGGCCTGGAAGCGGCCCGCGTGGCCGCCGGTCGGGGTCACCAGGTCGAACTTTACGAGCAGGCCGAAACCCTGGGCGGGCAAATCAACCTGGCCTCTATACCTCCCGGCAAAAAAGAGTTTCTCCACGTCCGAACCTGGCGGGAGAAAAAGATCAAGGAATTGGGCGTGGAGGTCCATCTGTCCACTAAGATGACGGTGGATAAGGTCATCGCTTGCAGCCCTGAGGTGGTGGTCCTGGCCACCGGGTCCAGGCCGGCCCTTCCCGCCATTCCCGGCCTGGAAAAAGTCAAAGCCTGCACCGCCCAGGAAGTCCTGTCCGGCTTTGCGATTCCCGATAAACAAATAACAGTCTTGGGCGGCGGTCTGGTAGGCTGTGAAACGGCCCTTTTCCTGGTCGAGCGGGACAAGGACGTGGCGGTTATCGAGATGCTGGCCGAGCTGGCCAAGGACGCCCAGGAACGCATGAGAAACGTTATGCTGCGGGACATGAACCGGAAAGGTATAAAAGCCTACACTAACGCTAAAGTCATAGCCCTTACCGAACGCGGGGTGGTGGCCGAGCAGGCGGGCGCCCGGATAATCGTGCCGGCCGACTTCCTCGTGCTGGCCTTGGGGGCTGAACCGGAGCGAAGCCTGGCCGAAGGCCTGAAGGGCAGCTTCCCAGGTGGGCTTTATCAAATAGGGGATTGCTCCACGCCGCGGAATGCTCTATACGCCATCGAGGAAGCTTTCAACGCCGGCCTGACTATTTGAGGTGAATCAATGATCCCCAGCGATTTAAAGTCAGAGCTCATTGATTTGATTCAGACCCTGGTCAGGACCCCCAGCGTCAACCCTCCGGCCGAGACCACGGCCTGCGCGAGACTAGTGGCCGCCAGATTGGCCGAACATGGAATCGGGGCGGAAATCGTCGAAGGCCGGAAGGGCGCGGCCAACGTGATCGCCAGGCTGGCCGGACGGGGTCGGGGCCGAACCCTGCTCCTCAACGGACACCTGGACGTGGTTCAGCCGGGCGAAGGCTGGACCGTCGATCCCTTCGGCGGGGAAATAAAAGACGGCCGGATATACGGCCGCGGGGCCTGCGACATGAAGGCCGGCCTGACGGCCCTGGTGGTGGCCCTGGCCGCCTTCAAGCGCACGGCGGCCCATTTCAACGGCGAGTTGGTTTTTACGGCCGTGGCTGATGAGGAGACCGGCAGCGAATTCGGCACGCGTTATCTTCTGGAAAACAATATCATCCCCAAAGCCGACTGCGCCATCGTGGCCGAGCCGACCAATTTAAAAGTCGAGTTAGGGAACAGAGGCTTGCGTTGGATAGATTTATATGTCAAAGGCAAGACGGCACACGCCAGCCGGCCTTATCTGGGGATCAACGCCGTGGCTTATGCGGCTAGGATAACGACCGCGATTCAAGCCATGAAATTCGATAAGCGTGACGAGGCCTTCGAGATACCGCACCCGACCGCGGCCGTGACCATGATCAAGGGCGGCCTGCAAGCCAATGTCATTCCCAATGAGTGCCAATTGACTATAGACCGCCGGATGCTTCCGGGAGAGACCGCGCCGGCGATCGTGGCGGAAATATCGCGGACGGTCGAGCCGATCCTGGCCGAGGAAAACGGTCTTGGCCTGGAAATCAAGGTCCGGCCCAATCACTGGGACCCGTATATCATTTCACCCAACGAGCCGATCGTCCAGGCCGCCGTTGACTCGCTCAAGGAAGTCATCGGAAAAACCTTTCCTCTCTTGGGCAAGGCAGCCTGCACCGACGCTTCCCACCTGTTCAACCTAGGCGGCATACCCACGATTCTTCTTGGCCCCGGGGACGCCAGGATGGCTCACCAGGTTGATGAATACGCGGCCATGGATGATATCGCCGCCGCCGCCGAGGTTTTCCTTTCGATCTTCAACAAAGTCTTGGGCTGAAGCCTTGGGGCCAAGACAGGCTCCCAGTGATCGTCTTCAACAGATCGGTGCATTCCGGCCTATACGACGGGATCACGAATTCATCTACGCAGTAGGGCGCGGCCAGGTCCACTGGACCTGAAGGGGTAGCGTCTTGGGACCGCGGCGGTCCGTGTGGAGGCGATCGGGAAAATACGGCCGAAGCGGTGGGAATGGACCCTCACGGTCGCGGAGGGGACTTCCCCGGCCGCTCAGTCGCCGGCGGTCCGAAACATGCCGGCGTCCGCGGACAGGGGTACGTAATGCTTGACGCCTTGGTCGTGGCCCGCCACTTCCTTCAGAAAATGCCGGTAGGCTTCTTCGTCCTGGATCAAGTCCACGTCCGAAACGTTGACCACCAGCAACGGCGCGCCGCGGTAATGGAAAAAGAAGTAGTTGTAGGCCTCGTTGATCTCGGACAGGTACTCGGGTGAAGGCCAGTCGGTTCTGGCCCGTTCCCGCCGCAGCCTTTTGACCAGGGCTTCGGTCCGGATGGCCAGGTAAATGACCAGATCGGGTTGGGGCAGGCGGTCCTGAAGCAGGGCGAATACCTGATCGTACAGGGCGAACTCGTCCTCCCCTAAATGAACCAGGGCGAAAATTCGGTTCTTCTCGAACATGTAGTCGGAGACGGACCCATGTTCGAACAGACTCCGCTGAACTAGTTCCAACTGCTGGCGGAAACGGGAGAGCAGGAAGAAAAGCTGGGTCTGGAAAGCGTTCTTCCTCGGGTCGCGCAGAAAGGCCGGCCAGAAAGGATTGGCTTCGGCTTCTTCCAGAACCGCCCGGCTGCCCAGGCTTTCGGCCAGCTTGCGGGCTAGAGCGGTCTTGCCCGCGCCCATCGGTCCTTCCACGGCAATGTATCGGTCGGCGGCCATAGGCGGGTAATGTACATCGTTTGCCCGCTCCCCGCAAGGGGCGACCGTTTGACAGTCGCGGCCGAGACGGTTATAAAGTCAGGACCGGTTTTCAGCCGCCGAACCCCACAGCCATGGAAGACAGGAGAAGGGTCATGAAAAAGGTCCTGGCCGTCGTTTTCGGTCTCTTGGTTCTGCTGATCATCCTGTGCGGTCTTTACTTGAACAGCTTTCTCCCGGACTACGATCAAAACTTGTCCGTGGCCGGACTGAAAGCCCGGGTGGAAATCAAGAGAAACGGCTTCGCCGTGCCGTCCATTAAAGCCGAAGGACTGGAAGACCTCTATTTCGCCTGGGGCTACGTCAACGCCCAGGACCGCCTCTTTCAGATGGAAATAACCAAGCGCATAGGTCAGGGCCGGATTTCCGAGTTCGCCGGCGCATCGGCCCTGTCCAAGGACGTCTTTTTACGCGCGGTCGGGTTTCAGGAAATAGCCCGGAAGAGCGCGGCCGAACTGGCGACGGAGAACAGGAACCTGCTCCAGCGTTACGTGGACGGCGTGAACCACTTTATCAAGACCAATAGGCTTCCGCTTTACTTCAAGCTGCTGGGGATTCAACCCGAACCCTGGACCCTGGCCGATCCCCTCTTGGTGGGCGGGATGCTCAACTGGTCCCTGGCCTACAACATGAAGAACGAGATATTGTATCATCTCATCTCGAAGAAGATAGGTCCGGACAAGACCCGGGAGTTGTTGAACCTGATTCCGCCCGACAGCCCGGCCATCGTGGGCCAGGCCGGAAAGGAAATGAACGAAGAGCGGCTGGTCTCCCGATTGAGGGACCTGTCCTGGCTGACCGGAGGCCTTTCCGCCAGCAACAACTGGGTGGTCGGCCCCGGCCGTTCCGCCGTCAAGGGACCCATCCTGGCCAGCGACCCCCACGTCCACGACTCGAAGATTCCGTCCGATTTCTGCCTGATCCGACTGGAGGCCGGCGATTTCAAGATGGCGGGCGGCCAGGTGGCCGGCTTCCCCTTCGTGGCCTTCGGCTACAACAACTATCTGGCCTACGGTCTGACCAATCAGGGCGCGGACATGGTGGACCTTTTCTTTGAAACCGTGGACCTGGAAAAGAAGACCTACAAGTTCAGGGGGCAGGATCGGCCCCTGATCGTGAAGGAGGTCGAGATCAAAGTAAAAGGCAAGGCCCCGGTCAAGAAGAAGCTCTACTACGCCGGCCGGAAGCCGCTGCTCACCGAAGTCCTGCCGGAAATGGGCCAGCCGATAAGCCTGGACTGGGTGGGCTTCGCCGGCATGGGAGCGGACGGCTTCCTGGAACTGAACCGGGCCAGAAACCATTCCGAATTCACGGCCGCGGCCAACAAGGTCCAGATGACGCCGCAGAACATGGTTTACGCCGACCGCGGCGGCAACATCGCCTATCGGACCCTGGGCGCCCTCCCCAACCGCAAACACGGGACGGGTAATTTCCCCGGGCGCGGCGACGAAGTGGCCCGCCATTGGGAAGGCCTCGTTAATCCGAAACTGAATCCGGCGGCCATAAATCCGGAGCGAGGGTTCATCGCCACGGCCAACAATAGGGTCATCAAGGACTATCCTTTCGACATGAACCCCACCTGGGCGCCCAGATATCGCCATGACCGGATCGCCAGGATGATCGAGGACAACAAGAAGGTGGACGCGGCCTACATGCAGGCCATGCAGACCGACGTCAAATCGGAACTGGCCGGCAGGATTCAGGCCTTGATGAAGGACCTGGTGAAACCGGGCGATGATCATACGGCCCGGGAGGCCTTCCAACTGGTCAAGAACTGGGACGGCCAGGTCAAGGCCGAAGCCGCCGCGCCGACCATTTACAACACTTTCCTGATGCGGTTCATGTATCAAACCTTTTCCGACGAACTCGGACCGACCCTCACTCCCGAGTTTGTGGTCAATAGATATATCAGCCTGGAGCGGTTCTTAAATCTGTTGAAAAGCAACAGCGACTTTTTCGACGACAAAACCACGCCGGCCAAGGAGACGCCCCGGGAGATAGCCACGCGGGCCTTTCAAGAAACCGTGAAACTATTGAGCGATTATTACCGGAGCGCCGACCCTCGAGACTGGCACTGGGGCCGGGCCCATCTCATCCATTTCGAACACCTCATCGGCCAGGGCAACCCGCTGCGTCATCTGGTCCACTATGGCCCCTGGCCCCTAGCCGGCGACGGCGAGACCAACCTGCGGGCCCATTTCTACGAGGTGTCCCCGCCTTACCGGGCCACGCTGGCCTCGGGTATCCGTTTGATAGTCGAATTCGATCCCGAGCCCAAGGGCCGGATAATGCTGCTGACCGGCCAGAACGAATCCTTCTTCAGCCGGCATTACCACGATATGACCGACGCCTGGCTGAAGGGTGAATACTTCGACCTGGAAAGGATGGAAGCCAAATACCGGACCGTCATGACGCCGAAGTGAGAGAAAAACGCAAGACTACGCCCTGGTCTTGAAGGCGGGGCGGATTAAAAGGTCCGGGGGCGGCCAGGCCCCGGACCGGCCCCATTAGTGGGCGAACCGATCGTAGCAGCCGGCGATCAAATCTTTTTTTTCGGCCAGCAGGGTGTTCTTTTGTATCTTGCCCGTGGGAGTTCGCGGAAATTCAGTTCTGTATTCCAGGTAACGCGGCGTCTTGAATTCGGCGAGGCGGTCCAGGCAGTAAGCCATGATTTCCGCGGGAGGAATGGTTTCCGGCGTTTCCCCAGGCGCCGGAACGATGTAAGCCTTTACCTCCTCCCTGCGTTCCGCGTCCGGTACGGCCACCACGGCGGCGCTCAGGATTTTGGGATGACTGACCAGCACGTTTTCGACCTCGGTCGCTGAAATGTTGTCGCCGGAACGGCGGATCATGTCTTTCTTGCGTCCGACTATGTAATAGCAGCCGTTTTCATCCCGTCTGAACAGGTCGCCGGTACGAAACCACTCGCCCAGGAAGGCGTCGCTGGTCTCTTGGGGTTTCTTATAATAACCTTTGAAGAGGCCCGGTCCTTTCACCAACAATTCACCGATCTCGCCCGGGGCCACGTCCTTATCATCCTGGTCAACGATTCTGACCTCCCGGAACTCCGGCGGCTTGCCCACGGAACCTGAACCGGTCAGGTGGGCGTCTTCCAGGGGAACATACATACCGGTTCCTATTTCCGTCATGCCGTAAGCTTCCCGGGCCGTGACCCGGAAACGCTCCTCGAACTTGTGGTGAAGATCGGGCGGGAAGCCGCCGACAAAGACAAATCTGAGGTTATGATCCCGGTCATGGGGGGACCGGGGCTGCTTCAAAATCCAAGGCGCCATGAGCGCCCACGAGGCGGTGGCCCGGTATTGATGCACGAGCTTCATGTACTTGGAAGGGCTGAATTTACGGGTCATCACCATCGCGCAGCCGGTGATCAGACACATGATCAACACCCACTGGGGGTCCATGTAATAGAAAGGTTCGACGCAGAGATAGATATCGTTGGAATTGATAAGCCGGGAAGTGCTCAGACCTAAGGTCAGCCAGTATTCATGGGTCAGCAGGCAGCCTTTGGGGAACCCGGTCGTCCCGGAAGTGTATTGAATGTTCATCAAGTCATCCAGGGCCAGTTCGGCGCTGGTGAATTCCGGGGGCGATTCATCAGCCAGGTCCTTCAGCGATTTGCCCAGATCGTCTTGCCTTTCACCGACCAAGAACACTTTTCGGACCTTAGGCGCTTCCGACCTCGCTTCCCGAAACGCGGAAGCGAATTCATCCTGGATCACCAGGCCAGAGGCGTCAGAATCATCCAGGACATAGGCCAGGTCCACGGACCGGTATCTGACGTTCACCGGGACCATCACCGCGCCTATTTTGGCCAGGGCCAGCCAGGTCAGAGGGAACTCGGGACAGTTGGGCAGCATGACGGCCACGTGATCGCCCCGTCTTATCCCTTCCCCTTGAAAAGCATTGGCGAATTGATTGACCCTTTCGTTCAGGGCCTTGAAGCTGAAGCTCGAATTTTCGTGATCGAAATGAATCGCTTTTTTTTCCTCGAACCTGGCGGCCGATTTTTCCACCAGCGCGCCGATGTTCTTTTCCAAGCCGGGAACAGGCATGGATTCTCCTTTCCAATGCAACAAGTTTTATCAGGATTTCTGAACCACGTCTTCCCCGGTCCGACGCCTGATCAGCGTGGCGCTGAAGAACGCCAGAACGGATAACACGGTCAGCAGGGAAGATACCGCGGCCAGGGTCGGATTTATGCCGAGCTGAACGTCCATCCACATTTGAACGGCCAAGGTATGGCGGGCGCCGCTGATCCACATGGATATCACCAGTTCGTCAAAGGAGACCAGGAAGGCGAATAACGCGCCCACCAGAATACCCGGCCGGATCAGCGGAAAAATTATCCGGTGAAAGGTTTTCAGAGGATGGGCTCCCAGGCTGGCCGAGGCTTTCTCTAGGCCTTTATCCAGACCCTGCAAGGCGGCCAGCACGTTTATGAAAACAAAGGGGGTGGCGATGATGGAATGACCGATTACCAATCCCCAGTAATTTTCGATCAGATGAAGCTTGGAAAAAAGATTGTAAACGCCGAGCGAGATCACTATATGGGGAATGATCATCGGCGACATTATGAAGGCAAAAATACCGTTTTTCCACCGGAACCGGCCTCGACTGAAGCCGAAGGCGGCCAGTGTGCCCAAAATCGAGGCGACCAGCATCACCATAAAGCCGACCTTGAAGCTCAATTTGGTGGCTGATATCCAGGCCTGGCTGGAGAAGTAGTCTTCATACCACCGCAGGGAAAGGCTTTGGGGCGGAAATTCCAGGTAGCTGGACGAACTGAGAGAAATTGGAAACAGGACAAATAACGGTATGGACAGAAAGAATAATACCAGAAAGGCCATGGCCCAGAGCAGCAGGCGGCCGGGCTGTAATTTTCCGAACTTCATCATTCTACCAGGTCCATCCCGGGCGGGTCCAAACCCTCACCTCTCCGTTGATCCGAAAAGCTTGTTTATGCCGATGAATTTATTGAAAAGGGAAATGACGATAAAGGTCATGACCATCAGGATCAAGGAGATGGACGCGGCGAACTTCCAATTAAGCAGTCTGGTCACCTGGATTTCGATCAGCATGGCGATGGTTATGTTCTTGGGCCCTCCGAGCAGGGCCGGAGTGATGAAAAAGGCCAGAGAGATGATGAAGACCAGGGTAAAACCGGACATGATGCCCGGGACGCTCAAGGGCAGAAATATCCGCCAGAACGTCCGTCCCGGCCCGGCCCCCAGGGTGTGGGAGGCTTTCAACAGGTTGCGGTCTATTCCCTTCATGGCGGCGTAGAGCGGCAAGATCATGAGCGGGAGCATTATCTGGACCATGGCTAAAACCACGGCTTTGGAGGTATAAAGGACCTGGAGGGGCTCCGACAACAGGCCGAAATGGATCAATAACCTGTTTAGAAGCCCCTCCCGGCCCAAGAGGACCATCCAGGCGTAGGTCCTGACCAATATCCCGGTCCACATCGGCAGGACCACCAGGACCAGCAGGATTTTTGCGGCTCCGGGGGAAACATCCGCCATCAGATAGGCCATGGGGTATCCCACTATCAGGCAGCCTAGACTTACTATTAAGGCTATGGTCAAGGTGCGCAGAAGGATATCGAGATAAACGCCGACCTGAAAGAACTTGTAATAATGCTTGAGCGTAAAATCCGGATCGAAAAAACTGAGAACGAAAATCCTGAATACCGGCGCGACCATGAATAATACCAGCAGGACCAGGAGCGGCGATATCAGGTACCAGGCCGGGTCGATCGTTCTCCAGGTTTTCCCACGCGCGGAAGACATGGCGGTCCAAATTCAATTTGATCTATTTCAACATCCAGGCGTTCCACTCCTCGAGTAATCTCTCCTCGTTTTTCACCCAGAAAGCATAATCCCGATGCACGGCCATCCGGTAATATTCCGGATTGGTCGGCAGATGCTTGGTCAGTTCCGGAGGAAGATATTTGAACATGGATTTACTCGGCCCCGGGTATGGAATCATCTTGACGAACTCGGCCTGCGCTTCGGGCTTGAGGATAAAAGCCAGAAACTTCATGACCGCGTCTCGATTTTTCGAGCCTTTTACCACGGCGTTATAACTTAGCAGTAGAATCTGCTGATTCCATTGAATCGCCACCGGTGCGCCTTCTCTCTGTATTTCGGTGATCCGTCCATTGAACGAGGCCGTTAAATCGACTTCTCCATCCGTCAACAGTTGCGCCGGCTTGGCCGGCATGGTCCACCACACCGAAATATGGGGCTTGATCTTGTCCAGGCTTTTCCAGGCCCGTTTCTCATCGAGGGGATAAAGTTTATCCGCCGGGACGCCATCGGCCAGAAGAGCGAGTTCCAAGGTCCAGGGGAAATTGGGCAGGCTTCTCGGTCCCGGAAAATTTTTCACGTCCCAGAAATCCGCCCAGGATTTGGGTTCCTTTCCGGCCGGAAACTTTTTAGTGTTGTAGGCCAAGACGGTGGAGTAAAAGGCCGCCGGAACGGCATGGGAGTGGGCCAGCCCTTCCAGAAAATCCGACTTGTCGATGACCTGGTAATCGATCTCGGCCAGATAACCTAATTCCTTGCCCCGAACCACGTGTTCCGCCCGAAGTTCGGTGAGGTCCCATTCAAGATTCCCGCTTTCACACATGGCCTTGAGTTTGGCGAAATTGACGGGCGCGGTCATTACCACTTTGATTCCGGTTTCCTTTTCGAAGGGATCGGTAAAGACTTTTTTTATCACCTTCTCCAGGAAACCACCGGAGCCGTTATAGACGATCTTCTTGCCTTCCTCGGCGCCGGCCGAGACCGGCCCGGCGACCCAAGCAACCATCAGCGCCAGGATGAGCGCGACACTCCGCAATTCGGCGACAAAACCTGTTTTCATGATTGACCTCCCTTTTCCCATGGCGTTTTACTTTCTATAAAGACCAGGTCCGCGGGGTTGAACCTGAGGTTGACCTGGTCACCTCTTTTAAAGGCGCCCGCACTCGTTCGCTTGGGTTGCTTGATCGTTACGTTTTTGTCATGGACCTTGATGATGTATTTCGTGCTTTCGCCGATGTATATGAGTTCTTCAATTCGCCCCTGAAGGCCGGGCGGGTCTTGGGGTTCGGCTTCCAGCCAGATCATTTCCGGCCGCAGGGAGACAAATCTTTGGCCCACTAAATAATGCCTGTCCGAGGGAAGGTGGAATTCCGCGCTCAACTCAGGCAGTACAAGCACGGACCGGTCATCGGCCTGGCGGACATCGCCTTCAAAAAGGTTGGTTTCGCCTATGAAATCCGCCACAAAACGGTTTTCGGGCCGGTCATAAATTTCTTCGGGACTTCCGGCCTGCTGCAAACGACCGTGATTCATGATGACGATTCGGTCGGACATGACCAGGGCCTCCTCCTGGTCGTGGGTCACGTAGATCACCGTGACCCCGGTCTGGTTCTGAATCCGCTTGATGCCGATCTGCATTTGCTCCCGAAGTTTTTTATCCAACGCCCCAAGAGGTTCATCCATGAGCAGGAGCGGCGGGTTGAAAACCAGGGCCCGGGCTATGGCCACGCGTTGTTGCTGACCGCCGGAAAGCTGCTTGGGATAACGTTTATCGTAACCCTCCAACTGAACCATCCCCAAGGCCGAGCGGACCCGGTCGTCTATCTCGGATTTGTTCAGGCGTCGCATCTCCAGGGGGTAGGCGATATTTTCCGCCACGGTCATATGGGGAAAAAGGGCATAGTTTTGAAAAACCATGCCGATGTTACGCTTATAGGTTGGACGGGAAGTGATCGGTTTCGAGTCCAGAAAAACCTCTCCGGAAGTTGGAGATTCAAATCCGGCTATGATGTTCAAGGTGGTGCTTTTTCCGGAACCGCTGGGCCCCAGTATAGTAAGGAAGCTGCCTGGTTCAGCGGTGAAGGAAAGATCGTCCACGGCCTTGACCGGGCCGAAATGTTTCGCCAAGGATCGAAGCTCGACCCGCGCGCCTATGATGCCGCCTTCAGGCGCCATGCGCCTTTTACTCCTCACCTTGATTCATTTTAAACAGCCGTCGGGCGTTTCTATAAAGCCACTTTTCCTTCACTTCATCTTTTAACGGCAGCGCGTTCATCTCCTGGACGATCCGGTCGATCGGCAGTCCCAAGTCACCGGCTCCCGAACCAAACACCACCTGGTCCTGCAACAAGGTGTTTCCGAACTGCATCAGCATTTCAAAACCGGAACCGGGCCTGGCCAAGTGTCTGGGCCGGTGAGACGAGGTATCTATATAGACGTTTTGATGACGGCGGGCGACGCCGATCAACTCCGGCACCCAGGGCCAGCCGCCGCAACTGGCCACGAGGCGCAGGTCCGGGAAATCCATGGCCACGCGGTCAAGATAAAGCGGCCGGCCCACGTCCATGGGCAAATCCGTGCGATAGTTCATGGCCGTATAAATGAATACCGGGATACCAAGCTCGCCGGCCCGGTCATAACATGGATAAAACCTGGGATCGTCCGCTTTAATGCCCCAGCGATAGGGCGAAGCGTACACGGCCAGGAAACCCAATTCCTTGATGGCGCGCTCCAACCCCCTGATGGCCCGGCCGCCGTCAAACGGATTGAAAATAACCATGCCTTTGAGGCGGTGGGGCAGTTGCGCTATCTGGGCCGCCGTTTCGTCGCTGTCCAAGTTGTCTATCAGACCCCATTCAATGCCGGCTTCGTCCAACTGTCTCTCAAACTGGGCGGGGGTGATGGCGATATTACTCGCCAGTTCCAGTAGAAACTCGGTGAATCGTTCTTCGGAAAACTCTTTTGATTTGCTTTCCAGAAGTTCAAGGTTCGTTCCCAAGGAAGCCGCCCATTGGGGACCGAAGATTCGGGCGTAGTTGGCCACGCCGCCGCGATCCTTGTTCAAAACAAAGAACTTCATGGTCTCAGCGATTTTTTCCTTCGTGGGTGGAAAATCCAGCCTTAAGTCTATGATCTTGGACATTGGTTTTCCTTTGGAGTCAAATCCCATTCATTACGTCTTAACGGATGGGTTATCAAAAAGTCCCGGTTTTATGATTTTGTTCGGTAGAACCGCATGACTAAAACGTTCCCCCGTTACTTTCTTATAATGATAAATGATCGTGATGGTTTTAGCCGGTTTTTCGCCGAGGCTTCTCCCGGTGTAAGGAACATCGCCGTCTATATAAACACAATCGCCTTCTTCGAAGAGATAACGCTCGCCTCCGTAAATGAACTCCACCTTTCCTTCGAGGATATAATGAAATTCTTCTCCTTCAAACTGATAGATCTGACAATGGTCAGGCGGGATTTCGATGATATAGGGGTCCATGTTTCGGCCGAGTTTTTGATCGGCCAAGGGCCAACGTTTCTTGATTCCGATTTCTTCGATATCGGTGTGAATTTCCTTTCGTTGGTCTTTTCTGACATAAACGATTTTACTATTTGCCTGGCCGAGATCATTACCGGTAAGAAAATAAGTGGAATCCACGCCCAGGGCCGCGGCGAGCTTATGCAGGGTTGTCAGGGTGGGCGTGCTGACCCCGTTTTCGATCTTGGATAAATAGCCCTTGGTGAGGCCGGAGCGTTTGGAGAGCTGATTGAGGCTGTATCCCTTGGCCGACCTTAAATTTTTAACTTTATTGATAAAATCAGACTGATCCATGTTAATCCTCGGCTGTTTTGGGCGTATGGTTTCCTATAGTAAACAATCAAGAAACCCAATGTCAAGAAATCTTTTACCCAATCAGGGCCATACTTGACTACCCGTCAAACCAGAGTTATAGGCCTTAACATGCCCAGCCGGCCGTGAACGCCGGCGCGACTTGAGGCGAGGTCTTCAAGATGGAGTTTGAAATCAGGGAAGTCGGGCCGGACGAGGCCGAACTGCTGGCTTCGATCATTCGGGATGCGTTTCAGGACGTGGCCCGGCGCTTCGACCTGACCCCGGAGAACTGTCCCACCCATCCTTCCAACTGCACGCCGGAGTGGATTCATATGGCCCTGGGCAAGGGAGCCAGGTACTTCCTGTTGCGAACCGGGGAAGGTCCTTGCGGCTGCGCGGCCTTAAGAAAGGCCGATGAAGAGAAAGGCTATCTGGAGCGGCTGTCCGTTCTGCCCGCCTACCGGCGCCGGGGCCTGGGCCGAGCCCTGGTCCAGCGCGTGACCGCCGAAGCCAAGGTCCTGGGCCTGAAGCGTCTCGAGATCGGCATCATAGCCGGCCAACTCGAGCTCAAGGCCTGGTACGAAGACCTGGGCTTCCAGCTCAAGGAGACGGCCAGGTTCAAGCATCTGCCCTTCGAAGTGGCGCTCATGGGGAAGAACCTTCGGGACGGTCAACCGCAATAGCGTTGGCCAGGTGAACGAACTCGACCGCGGACAGGGTTTCGGCCCGGCGCCCCGGGTTGATTCCGGCCTCGGCCAGGGCCGCGTCAACCCGATCGGCCGGGAAAACCGTCAATAAAGCGTTTCTCAAGGTCTTGCGCCGGCGGCCGAATCCGGCGGCCACCACCCGTTCGAAAACTTGGGGTGACTTCAGTTCAGGCTGGGGCGAATCCTTGAAGGCCAGGGCCAGCACGGTCGAGCCGACCTTGGGCCGCGGGTGAAAGGCTTGCGGGCTAAGGTCGAGGAGCCGGGTCGTCCGGGCCCAATAGCCGAGCAGAACGCTCAAGCGGCCGTACGTCTTGCCGCCCGGCCCGGCCAGAAGGCGATCGGCCAGTTCCCGCTGGAACATCAGCACCGCTCCATCCACCACCCGGCGGCTTTGGATCAACTTCAAGAGAATGGGCGTGGAGATCAAGTAGGGCAAGTTGCCGACAATCGTCAGCCGGCCGCCGGCCGGCCGGGCCGCCTCCTCCAAACTGACCTTCAGGATATCCTCGGTTATCACGGTCAGACGGCCGGGAAACCGGGGCGCCAGTTCTTCATTCAGGTACTTGGCCAAACCTAAGTCTATTTCCACGGCCAGCACCCGGGCGCCGGACTCGAGTAACGGCCCGGTCAAGGCGCCCAACCCCGGACCTATTTCCAATACCGTTCGGTCCGGCCCCACTCCGGCCAGCTTCACTATCTTGCCAGCCAGGTTGGGATCGGCCAGGAAGTGCTGGCCCCGGCCCTTATGGGCCGACAAGCCCAGTTTCGTCAAGACTTGGCGGGGAGAGGTCAAGGCGTTGTCTGAGCTTCCGGCGCTCCCAGGCCTGGAGAGCCGCGATATAGCGATAGGTCAAGAAGTAGGTCGGCGGGGCAGCGATCAAGCCCAGGATCAGCCCCCCGATGTAGATAGCCAGGGCCGTATCCAGGCCGATGCCCATGACCGCGTCCAGGTTCCAGACTTCCGGCAGACGGCAGTTACGGCCAAACGGAGTCAAGAACCGGCCTATGAAAAAATACGTGGCATAGAAGGGAGCGGCGGTAAGGGGATTGGTTATCCAGGTGCCCATGGCCGCCACCACCAGGCTGCCGCGCAAGAGATAAGCCAGGGCCACGGCCACGATGGTTTGTATGGGTAGAAAAGGCATAAAGGCCGAGAAAACACCCACGGCCAGGCCGATGGCCACCCGTCTGGGAGTGTCCGGGACCAGGAGCAACCGCAGATAAAAAAGCCTGACCCGGCGGTAAAGCCGACCCAGGGCGGAGTTCTTCAATTGGTACGCGGCCATCTGGAATAGGCGTCCGCCGCCGGATCGAGCCGGCGGCCCGCTTCAAGGTGAAAGGCGCCCAGGCAGGCGATCATGGCGCCGTTGTCGGTACACAGGTCCGGAGCGGGCAGGATCAACCTCGCTCCGAACTCTTCAGCCGTTCGAGCCGCGGCCAGTCGCAGGCTCCGGTTGGCGGCCACGCCGCCGCAGAGTATCAAGGTCCCGACGCCGGTCCGCCTTAAAAGGGCGGCCATTTTGCCGGTCAGGACCTCCACCACGGCGGCCTGAAAAGAAGCCGCCAGGTCGGCCAGGTCACCGGGCGGCACGGACTTTCCGCCCCAATACTCGGCCACCAGGCGGGCCACGGCGGTCTTGAGCCCGGCAAAGGAAAAATCCAACCCCTGACCCAGCATGGGTCTGGGCAGAATGAATCGCTTCGGGTCGCCCCGTTCGGCCAGATCGCCGATGATCCGACCGCCCGGGTATCCCAGGCCGAGCAGTTTGGCCGCCTTGTCCAAGGCTTCGCCGGCGGCGTCGTCGCGGGTCTGGCCCAGCAGATCGAACTCTAAAGGGCCGCGGACCAGGTATAGGTTGGTGTGGCCTCCGGAGACCACCATCGCCGCCAGGGGGAACTCGATATCCTCGCCGGTCAAAAACCCGGCGGCCACGTGCCCGTGAAGATGGTTGACTCCGACCAGGGGCAGGCCGGTGGCCAGGGCCACGGCCTTGGCGAAGTTAAGCCCCACCAGCAGGGCGCCGACCAGCCCCGGGCCTTGGGTCACGGCCAGGCCGTCCACCTGGTCGAGACTAAGGCCGGCCCGGTCCAGGGTTTCTTCCAGGACCGGTATGATCGCCTCGATGTGCCGCCGGGAGGCCAGTTCAGGCACGACGCCGCCGTAGCGGCCGTGCAGGTCGAACTGGGTCTGGACCATGTTGGACAATATCTCGAAGTCTTCAACCACGCCTGCGGCGGTTTCGTCGCAGGAGGTTTCGAGGCCTAATACTTTCATGGACCCAGCGCCGGATTCAAGGCCAAGGCTCTTGGATTAAACATTTTATTTTAGCACGAATCGAAGCTGGGATAAAGGATTTTCGACGGAATTTAGATGGAAATAGCGCTTGGACCGTTTTTTTCAATAAATCCTCAGGTCTGTTCCCGCTTTCGAGTTACCACCCCTGGTTCTCTTCCGCTTCCGGTCCGACCCGCCGAAGGTCGGAAATTAGTTGAATCCGTCAGCGCTGGCCTTGTATGAACTCTTCGGCGATCCGGACTTCTTCCTTGCTGCCGATGATCAGCGGCACTCGTTGGTGCAGTTCTTGGGGGATGACGTCCAGTATGCGGCCTTCTCCGGTGCTGGCCGCGCCGCCGGCCTGTTCGACGATGAAGGCCAGGGGGTTGGCTTCGCACATCAGTCTGAGTTTGCCCGTGGTCTTGCGCGGGTCCTTGGTGTCGGACGGATACAGATAGATGCCGCCGTAAAGCAGGTTGCGATGGAAATCAGCCACCAAGGAGCCGATGTACCTGGAAGTGTATCCGCCCTTGGGATGTCCGGCCGCCGGGTCTTTCAGGTGATTGATGTAATTTCTTACGCCTTCGTCCCAATAGTTGTAGTTGCCCTCGTTGATGGAAAAGATGTTGCCCCGGGGCGGGGTCTTGACGTTTTCCTCGGACAGCAGAAATTCGCCCACCGACGGGTCCAGGGTGAAGACGTGCACGCCGTTGCCGGCGCTGAAGACCATGAGCGTGGAGGAGCCGTAAATGAAATAACCGGCCGCCACCTGTTTATAACCGGGCTGGAGCACGTCCTCCAAGGTGCCTTCGTCCGCTCCCGGCGTGATCCGGCGGTATATCCCGAAGATGGTCCCGATACTGACGTTGGCGTCAATGTTGGTGCTGCCGTCCAGGGGATCGAACACAACAATATAGTTGCCCTTCTTGGCCGTACGCGGCATTTCGATCAGGTCGGCGTTCTCTTCCGAGGACATGGCGCAGACCTCGCCGCAGGCGGTCAGCCGCCGGATGATGACGTCATCGGCGAAATCGTCCAGCTTCTGCACCTTGTCGCCATGAATGTTCGTCCGGCCGGTGAACCCCAGAATCTCCAGCAGACCGGCCTTGTTCACCTCCCGCGAAAGTATTTTAGCGGCCACGATCAATTCATTGATCAGACGGGTGAAGGCGCCGGTCGCCGCGGGGGTTTGCTCCTGGGTGCGGAGAAGATGTTCTATGACCGTGGTGCCCACGTTCAGGGCCATGTCAGCCTCCTCGATTCAGTAAGAAATAGAGCTGGTGTCATTACCAGCACGGTATTCATGAATTCAATACTATCATATCGCCATGAAGCCGACAATTTGAAGGGGGCTAGCGACGGCCGCCGTGGGTTCGTTTCTGGATGGGGCCGCAAGGCAAAAGGTACAGCAGGTCTTCTCCGGCGGGAAGGTCCAGCACCCGGACCGCTTCGTCGTCGTAAAAGGCCCCCACACCGCAACAGCCCCAGTCCAGGACCTCGGCCGCCAGATAGGCCCGCTGCCCCAGACGGCCGGCCGCCAGATAAGCCAGCCGCAGGGACCTCGGCCCCAGGCCTTCTTCCAGTCTGGCCAGGGGCGCGGTCAGGACCAGCACCAGGTTGGCCCGGCCCAGCCATTCCTGGTCCAAGGCCGCCGAGGCCAGCGCCGGCCCCAGAAATCCGCTTTTGTGGCGACGCAGCTTATCATCGTCCCGGCCCGCCAGATAGTACCCGTCGGACAGGTCCTGGACCTCATTGGAGGTGAAACCCAGGTTCACCGGCCGCCCGACATCCGGTCCGGCGATGAGGTCCAAAGCTCGCGCCAGTTCCGAGCGGGGCAGCGTCTTCGGCCGGAAATTGCGGCGGGACCTTCTCCGTTGGAGGGCCTGGACCAGGCTCAAGCCTTCAAATCCTTCCCAGTCCGGCGGCGGCAGTGTAACCTCGGGCCCTCGGGAAAAGCAAAGGTCGGTCAACCCGCCTCCGGACAGAGGCGCCGCCGTCAACGCGGCCGCGGCCGAAATCAGTTCGAAGACCGTTTCCCGGGGGGCGACGTCCGCGGCTGAAGGCGGTCCGGGGCCTGGTTCCGCTCCGCTGACCCCGGGGGGAGTTGATTCCCCCAGGCCGACCAGGGCCAAGGGGGCTTCTTTCTTCCCGTCCAAGCCGAGGTAGTCCAGCAGAGCGGCGTCATCGAATTCGGTCCTCAGTTCCGCGTTCAGCCCGAGGGCCGCGCCGGCCAGTAAAAGGTTTTCGGCCGTATGGCCGGCGTCCAGCAGGCAATAGCGAAAGGCCCGGTCCCGGTACTTCCAGGCGCCGCGGAAGAACAGCGCGGTTAGAAGCAAGGCCGGAGCGTTTATTTCAGCCGGCGGCGGTCCCGGCCGGAGCATGGTCAAAGAGAAATCCAAGAGCGAATAATGATAAAGACCGTCCGCCAGGCCGGTCACGCCGCGGGCGGCCAGGTAAATCTCGACCGGGTACAAGGCGCCGGCCGAAGGCGCGCTACGGTAGAGAAAGGCCTCGGAACCATGATAGGTCTTGGCGGTAAACCCGTAGGCCATGAACAGCAGGTCGGCCAGAACGGTCAGATTCAAAGGTTGGGGGCTCCGGGCGGCCCGGCCGGCCAGGATCAGTTGGGCCGGCGCCTTGGGCAGGACCAGGTCCCGGGGCAGGTCCACGCGTTCGGCCTCGGGATAGGCTTTATAGAGGCTGGGCTGGTTGGACCAGTCCAAACCGCCGCCGGACAGGGACAACCGGCTGTACCGGGTCAGCCGATGATACTGGGCGGCGGAGTCAAGTCCGGTGGTCATGGGATCGAATTTCCCGTCGGTTCAAGGTCGCGGCGTCCCCGCCGCCCGAACCCGCCTACTCCTTGGCTTTGATCACGACCTTCATCTCGTTCTTCAGGGCCGCGGCAAAGGCCTTGGCGTCGTCTTCCGAGCCCACGATCTTGCCGTAGTGCATGGGCACGGCTATCTTGGGCTTGATGGCCCTGGCCGCCTCGATGGCCTGGGCCGCGGTCATGACGTACGTCCCGGACACGGGCAGGAGGGCGATGTCCACCTTGAGGTTCTTCATCTCGGGAATGAAGTCCGCGTCGCCGGTATGATAGATTTTCACCCCGTCCAATTCAACCACGAAGCCCAGCCAGTCGTTCTTCTTGGGATGGAACTCCTTGTCCGTGTTGTATGAAGGCACGCCGGTGATCTTGACCCCGGCTACGTCCAGGGTCTGACCGGGTTTGAGCACCTTGACGTTGCCCTTGAGCTTCTTGGCCGCCTGCGGCTCGGTCACGATGACGGTGCCGGGTTGGGAGACCTTGGCCACGTCCGGGGGCGAACAGTGGTCGAAGTGATCGTGACTGACCAGCACGATGTCCGCTTTGGGCGATCCGCCGACGTCCCAGGGATCGAAGTAAACGACCTTGGAACCCTGGACATAGAAACTGTCATGCCCCAGCCAATGAATCTTATCAATCATTTTTTCCGGCATACTCTCCTCCTGTGAGCGTCTTGGGGTTGCGGGTCATGGCCGGATCAGAACCTGTCCGGCCGAACCTGGATGATCAGCTCGACTTCCACGGGAGCACCCAGCGGCAAAGCGCTGACGCCCACCGCGGCCCGGGCATGCAGCCCGGCCTGGCCGAATATCTCCTGCAACAACTCGGAGGCGCCGTTGACCACCTTGGGGTGGTCATGGAAGTCCGGCGTCGAGGCCACGAAGCCGGTGAGCTTGACCAGGCGGACCACGCCTTCCAGGTCAATCACCGTGGCCGCCGCGGCCAGGCAGTTCAAGGCGCAAACGCGGGCCGCCTCGCGGGCCGTCTCGAGATCGAGGTCGGCGCCGACCGTGCCCTTGTATTTAAGTCGGCCTTCCACCAGGGGCACCTGGCCCGAAACATAAACGAACTCGCCGGCCTTGACCGCCGGAACGTAGGCGGCCAGGGGCGTGGCCGCGACGGGCAGGGTCAGGCCTAGTTCGGACAATCTCTCTTTTACGGTCATGATCGTTTCCTTTCTTTTCTTACCGCGCTTCGGGAAAAAGCCGCTTTAACTCGTCGGTAAAAACGTCGTAGGCCTCTTGGCCGAACAGGCAGAAGACCACTTTCTCGATCGTGGTCGGTCCGGCCAGGTGCTCGGCCGCGGCCGAGAGCATGATCCTGGCGGCCCGGTCCAGGGGAAAGCCGAAGATGCCGGTGCTGATGGCCGGCAAGGCTATCGAGGCCATCTTGTTTTCGTCGGCGCGCTTCAGGCTGTTAAGGGTGGCTTCCCTGAGCTTCCGGTCTTCGTCGCCTTCGCCCATTCTGGGCCCCACGGCGTGAATGACGTATCTGGCCTTGAGGTTACCGCCGCCGGTGACGACCGCGCCGCCGACGTAAGTTCCGCCGATACGGTCGCATTCCTCCTGGATGGCCGGCCCGCCTTTCTTCCGGATGGCCCCGGCCACTCCGGCGCCCAGGACAAGTTGGGCGTTGGCCGCGTTGACGATGGCCACGGTTTCCATTTCAGTAATATCGCCCTGGACTATCTCGATCTCGGTCTGACCCGCCCGGGCTTTCATGATTTATCCTCCTTCATTCGAGGCCGGAAGTACTGCAGCACGGCCTCGCGGACAATCTCCTGGGACCTGAGGCCCAACTTCTCGCCGTGCACCACCACCGCGGCCAGGGCCAGGGTCTCGGCTTCGGCCGACCGCCGGGCAAAGCCCACGAACCAGTCCACCCGGCGGCCGTCATCGTCGTTGATGGAACCGCTCTTGCCGCCCAGGTCCAGGCGTTTGAGAATCGGATGCCGGCCCGCGTCGCCGAAGTTGCGCCGGCCGGTGCCTTCGGTCACCGTGGCCCGCATCATCTTTTGCAGTTCCTGGACCGTGGCCGTCGAAACCACCTGGCCCAGGCTGACCGGTTCGTGCCGGTAAAAGATATGGTTGTCCAGGTCAAAGACCTCGCGGACCACGGTCGGCTCCATGAGCCGGCCGTCGTTGACGATGGCCGAGGCCAGCATGGCGCCGTGGAGAGGCGAAACCGTGGTGGTGCGGTTGAAGCCGGAAGCCAGTTCGGCCAGGCGATAGGGATCGTCCTGGTCCGGCGCGGCGAACTGGCTCTTCTGGACCGGCAGTTCGAACTCGATGGGCTGGTTGAAGTGGAACTTACGGGCAAAGGCCTCGAGTTCCTTCCGGCCCAGGGTGAAGGCGCCCAACTTGCCGAAGACGGTGTTGATGCTGTCGGCGAAGCCCTCCTTGAGCGTGACTTGATGCTGGCCGTCCTTGATGTTCTTGTCCAGTTGTTTTTTATAAAGGGTATGTTTCCGGCCGTCATAGGCCAGGGTGGAACTGCTCTTCAAATCCTTCTTCTCCACGGCCGCGGCCGCGGTCACGATCTTGAACAGGCTGGCCGCGGGCAGGGAGCCGCTCAGGGCCACGTTTACCGGCCGGCCGTCGCTCCGATGACTGGCCAGGCAGAGCACTTCGCCGGTCCTGGGGTCCATGGCCACCAGGGCCGAGGCCACGGCTATGGTTTGGGGCAGAAACTTGAGCGCCCAAGCCTGGAGACCGGGTTCGAGCGTGGTCCGGACGTAAAGATAGTTACCGGCCTCGTCCTTTATTTTAAAGGAGTGTATTTCGTCCGGCTGAAACTGTTTGTCCCCGATGATATCGGCCAGGTGTTTCTTGTCCAGTTCCTCCTCCGGCGCCGAAACGGGTTTTTTCTTGGTAACCACCACGATCTCCGGCTTGACCGCCTCGGCCGGCCGGCCGGCGGACCTGGCCAAGGCCCAGAGGGCCGGTCCGTACTTAAAGCCCAGCCAGACCAGAACCGCCAGACCGGCCAGGAAGATAAGCCGGCGCCAGGGACGAGGTCCCTTCCTTTCCGGCTTTCTCTTGAGTTGAAGCCTCGAGTTTCGTTCCCGCCAGTGCATGCCTTAACACGGCGGCCGGAGGTCCGGCCGTTTAAACCTTGGTTTGCGGAGCGATCAATTTCAGTCCGTCGAGGTACGGCCGCAGGGCTTCCGGAACGATCACCGTCCCGTCGGCCCGTTGATAGTTCTCCAGAATGGCCACCAGGGTGCGGCCCACGGCCAATCCGGAACCGTTCAGGGTGTGGACGAACTCCGGTTTCTGGCCCGGTCCCCGGCGGAAGCGGATGTTGGCCCGCCGGGCCTGGAAGTCGGTGAAGCAACTGCACGACGATATCTCGCGGTACTCGCCCTGGCCGGGCAGCCAGACCTCGAGGTCATAGGTCTTGGCCGAGGAGAAACCCATATCGCCGGTGCAGAGGGTCACCACCCGGTAGGGCAGGTTCAGGTTCTGGAGCACCGCTTCGGCGTCGCGGGTGAGTTTTTCCAGTTGGTCGAACGATTCTTCCGGCTTGACGAACTTGACCAGCTCCACCTTGTCAAATTGGTGCTGGCGGATCATGCCGCGAGTGTCCTTGCCGTGGGACCCGGCCTCGGCCCGGAAACAGGGGGTATAGGCCGCGTAGTTGATGGGCAGCCGGTCGCCGTCCAGTATCTCGTCGCGATGGATGTTGGTCACCGGAACCTCGGCCGTGGGAATCAAGTAATAATTCCAGCCTTCCAGCTTGAACAGGTCCTCGCCGAACTTGGGCAGGTTCCCGGTGCCGATCAAAGAATCGGCGTTGACGATGAACGGCGGCAGGACCTCCAGGTAGCCATGTTTGGTGGTGTGCAGGTCGAGCATGTAATTGATCAAGGCCCGCTCGAGGCGGGAAGCCGGCCCCTTGAGCAGGGCGAACCGGCTGCCGGCGATCTTGGCCGCGGCGGCGAAGTCCAGGATGCCCAGGTTTTCGCCGACGTCCCAGTGGTTGAGCGGGGTGAAATCGAATTCCGGCGGCCGGCCCCAACGCCGGACCTCGACGTTGTCTTCGGCGCTCCGGCCCAGGGGCACGCTGTCATGGGGCAGGTTGGGCACCAGGAGCAGGAAGTCCCGCACCGCCTGTTCGGCCTCGGCGGTCAGAGGGTCCAGTTCCTTGATCCTGGTCGAGACCGTTTTCATCTGTTCGATGAGGCCGGAGGCGTCCTGTTTGGCTTTCTTGAGGGCGGTAATTTGCTGATTCACCTGGTTGCGCTGGGCTTTCAGGGACTCGACCTCGGCCAGGAGCCGGCGTCGTTTTTCATCCAGCCCGGCCAGTTCGGATACGTCCAGGTTCAGGTTGCGGTGGTGGAGCATCTCCTGGATTTCGGCCAGGTGTTCGCGGGCGTATTTCAAGTCGAGCACGTGTCTTGTCTCCCGGTATCTGACTGGATCAAAACCTATCACGCCCCTCCGGTGCGGTCAACGCCTAAGGGAGCGAAGGGCCGGAGCGGCAACGCTGCCGGGGTTTCGTTGACTCCGGCCCTTGCCGCGGGTATTATGATTCCATGCCCGCCGGAAGAAAAATAGCCGAACGGTTCGCCCCGGACGAATCCATCGTCGTCCCTCTTGGCGCCGGCCCGGACTTTTTAAAAACAATCCCCGATCATTCTCTTCAGCCCGTCGTCGCCTCGCCGCTTGACAACATCGACCAAAGGATTACTGATGTCCCTTAAACCTCTCGAAACCAAATTCCTGCCCGCCGAACGGGCCTCCAAGGATGACATCGTCCGGGCCAAAAAAAGAGTCCTCGGCATCCCGCTGCTTGGTCAGATCCTTAACGGCATCCCGGACGGCGTCTTGATACTCAATGCCGAGCGACAGGCCGTTTTCGCCAATTCCTCTTTGCTCCAATATGAAGGACTGAGAGAAGAAGACGCGCTGGGCCTCAGGCCGGGGGAAATCCTCGGCTGCATTCATGTCGAGGAGGATTTTAGCTGCGGAACCACCGAATTCTGTCGCTATTGCGGGGCGGCCAAGGTGTTGGCCCAGAACCGCTTGAGGCAAAAGGCCGCCAACGAGTGCCGAATACTCCGCCGGCACAAGGGCGAGACCGTGGCCTTGGACCTGCTGGTCTGGGGCACCCCTTTCAGCCAGGAAGGACAGGAATTCATATTATTCGTCGTCAGTGACATAAGTCATGAGAAGAGGCGCCGGGCCTTGGAGCGCATCTTTTTTCACGACATCCTCAACGCCGCCGGCTGGCTGCGTTCGTTGACCGCGTTATTATTAGATGAAGAGCCGGACAAGACCGAGGAATATTTGGAGCATATATTGGAAGCCTCCGATATCCTGATCAACGATATAGAAGCCCAGAAACTGCTCCAAGCCGCGGAAAGCCGCGAATTGAGGTTACGTCCCAAGCCTTTTCATTCAGTTGAATTTCTTAGAGGTATAACCAAACGCTTCTCGAAGATATATAGCCGCCAACACTTGACTTTCAAGCTCGATCCAGGCTCGTCCGAATTCGGGTTGATTTCCGATCCCAATCTGATCAATCGGTGCTTAAGCAATTTACTCAAGAACGCCGCGGAAGCATCCCAATCCGGCCAAACCATTACCCTCGGCTGCCGCCAAATAGAAGACCAGGTTGACCTGTGGGTTCATAATGCGGCTTTCATGGCCCAGGAAACACAGATGCAAATATTCCATCGTTCATTTTCCACCAAGGACCCGGGGAGAGGGTTGGGATTATACAGCGTGAAACTGCTTGTGGAACGTTATTTAAAGGGAATTGTATCCTTTGACTCGACCCCGGTTCGAGGCACTACTTTTCACCTTTTGCTGCCTCTGGATATAGCCGATACGGCGGACTGATAATCGGTCTTTCGTCCGATATTCCGCTTTTCGTTTTTGCCCCAATACTTCACAGCCAGCCTCTGGTTTGCTATGCGGGACTACATGCTCACAGGCATCGGCTAGATCCTGGCCCGTGTCCTGCTCGTCTACTCCGACTGAAAAGAATAACGCGCCCGGAAGTTTTTTCCAAATTATTTGAAAAAACCATAATCCCCTGTTAAGTTGTCTTGTGCGCTCTGGTCGCCTCTACTCCCTGAGCAGGAATTAGAAGGAGATGTAACCATGAAAAATGTGGAAATGACCGTCACGGGGAACGTCCTGACTATAAAAGTGGATTTGACCAAGGAGTTCGGGCCGTCCTCGTCCGGCAAGACCATAATCATCGCTTCCACTGAAGGAAACGTGATCGTGCCCGGACGGGAAGAGAAGATCGGCTTGAACGTTTATAAAAAAAAGCATCTTGACTGTCCGGAAAAGAATGGCCTACCCAAGACTGGACAGGCATAATTTCTGTTTCGGTTGAAGCGGGGCCTTATGCCGAGAGTTTTCGACAACATTGAAAACGCCCTGGGGCCGGCTCTCAGGGAAACCATGAAGCTGGCCGCCAAGGCTGATTTTTGCGTAGGCTACTTCAACCTTCGAGGTTGGAGATTGCTGGATTCCTGCGTCGAGGACTGGTCCGGCGGCTCAGGCCCGGCCCGGCTCCTGGTGGGTATGCAGAAACCGCCCCAGGAAGAGCTCAAGGAAGCCTTGAGCCTGATGGGCGGCCCCCAGGAGATGGACAACCAGACGGCCATACGAATAAAGAAGAGCCTGGCCGAGGAATTCCGGCAGCAGTTGTCTCTGGGCGTGCCGACCAACGAAGACGAAGCGACCTTGCGGCGGCTGGCCGCTCAAATCAGGAATAAAAAAGTCCAAGTCAAATTGTTTCTTCGTCATCAGCTCCATGCCAAACTCTATCTTCTTTTCAGGCCGGACCCCGTCAACCCTATTGTGGGCTACATGGGCAGCAGCAACCTCACCTTCTCCGGCCTGGCAGGCCAGGGAGAGCTCAATATTGACGTCCTGGATTTGGACGCCTGCCGGAAACTGGCCCAATGGTTCGAGGACCGCTGGAATGATCGTTTCTGCCTGGACATCTCTGAAGAGCTGGCCGGTATAATCGAGTCGAGTTGGGCTCGAACCGAGCCGGTCCCGCCCTATCACATCTATATCAAAATGGCCTATCACTTGTCGCAGGAGGCCCGGGCCGGACTGTCAGAGTTCCGCATCCCTCGTGATTTCGGCAACAAACTCTTCGATTTTCAAGTAGCCGCCGTCAAGATCGCCGCTCATCACCTGAACAAACGCGGCGGCGTCCTGATCGGCGACGTGGTCGGTTTAGGCAAGACCCTCATGGCCACGGCTTTGGCCAGAATATTTGAGGATGATCACGGCCTGGAAACGCTGATCCTCTGCCCAAAAAACCTGACCCCCATGTGGGAGGATTACAAGGATCAGTATCGTCTCCGGGCCAAGGTTCTGTCTCTCAGCCGCGTCCTTAACGAACTGCCGGACCTTCGACGCTATCGCCTGGTGCTGCTGGACGAAAGCCATAACCTGCGCAACCGTGAAGGTAAAAGATACCGGGCCATTCAAGAGTACATCCGGGCCAACGACAGCAGGTGCATCCTGCTGTCCGCCACGCCCTACAACAAGACCTACCTGGATTTGTCCAATCAGCTTCGCCTTTTCGTCGCCGAAGATCGTGATTTAGGCCTAAGACCGGAGAGACTGCTGCGGGACCTGGGCGAGACCGAATTCATTCGCCGTCACCAGTGCCCTGTCCGGTCCCTGGCCGCTTTCGAGAAGAGTGAATATACGGATGACTGGCGGGACTTGATGCGTCTTTACCTGGTGCGCCGCACCCGCGGTTTCATTCAGGCCAATTACGCCGAGACTGACCCGGCTACGGGACGGAAGTTCCTGATTTACGAAGACGGGACCAGGTCCTTTTTCCCTGACCGGGTCCCGAGAACCGTGAGGTTTTCCGTCGTGGATCAAGACCCGAGCGACCAATACGCCCAGCTATATTCGCCGGTCGTGGTTGAAGCCTTAAATGACCTGTTTTTGCCTCGTTACGGGCTGGGTAATTATGAAGCCCGTTCCCCGCAAAAGCCTCCGACTCCGACCGAAACCCGCCTCTTGCAGGACCTTTCGCGGGCCGGTAAAAGATTGATGGGGTTCTGCCGCATAAACCTCTTCAAGCGGTTGGAGAGTTGCGGCGCGGCCTTCCTGCGGTCTCTTGAGCGCCACGTCCTGCGTAATTACGTTTTCTTATACGCCATAGAGAACGACCGGCCATTGCCGATCGGCGCTCAAAGCGCGGAATTGCTTGACCCCCGTTTCAACGACGAAGACAGCGACCCAGGCGCTCCAAACCTGTTCGATGATGATGATAACGGCGATGGCCCGGCTGATGATTCCAATTCCCTGTTAGAAACTGATTTCATGAAGCGCGCCGCCGAGATTTATGAACTATATTCCGGGCCATTGAAAAATCGGTTCAATTGGCTGCGGCCGGACCTCTTTGTAAACGCCTTGACCAATGACCTTCGCCGCGACATCGAGGCCCTGTTGAATATTCTACACGACGCCGGACCATGGCATCCAACGGAGGACGCCAAGCTCGAGGCTCTGTACCAACTGTTGGCCTCGGCCCATGCCCAAGAGAAGGTCCTGGTCTTCACTCAATTCGCGGATACAGTCCGTTATCTGACCGCCGAACTAAAATCGCGCGGACTTACCGCCCTTGAGGGCGTCACGGGCGCCACCAGCGACCCCACTGAAATCGCGTGGCGTTTCAGTCCGTTCAGCAATAAAAAACGAGACCATGTTTTTCCACGGGGCGAACTCCGGATCATCGTTTCCACCGACGTTCTCAGCGAAGGCCAGAATCTCCAGGACGCGGCCATTGTCGTCAATTTCGACCTGCCTTGGGCCATTATCCGCCTTGTTCAACGCGCAGGCCGAGTGGATCGCATCGGACAGAAATCGAAGTCCATCCTCTGTTATTCCTTTCTCCCCGCTGATGGCGTGGAGAGGATCATCAAGCTGCGCGCAAGGGTCAGGAAGCGTTTGCGGGAACAGGCCGAGGTAGTCGGGACCGATGAAGCGTTCTTTGAGGGTGATTCCAATGAACAGGCGGTAGTGGACCTCTACAACGAGAACGCCGGTATTTTGGACGGCGAAGACGATACTGAGGTTGACCTGGCTTCCCAGGCTTATCAAATCTGGAAAAACGCCGTCGAACAATATCCCGGCTTACAGAAAACCATACCGGAATTACCGGACGTAGTTTATTCCTCGCGCCTGCATCAACCCAGTCCCGGCCAACCGGAAGGCGTGCTGGTTTACCTGCGCACCGGCGAAGGCAATGATGCCCTGGCCTATCTCGATAGTGAAGGCCGTAGCATCACTGAATCCCAGCCTGAAATATTGAAGATGGCCGAATGCACGCCCGGAACGCCAGCCGCGCCGCGACACGAGAAACACCACGACCTGGTGGCCGCCGGAGTGCGCCATATCGTCCGGGAGGAGAAACGGGTAGGCGGAGCTTTAGGCCGACCCAGCGGCGCCAGGTTCCGGACTTACGAGCGGCTCAAGAATTACGCCGAAAGCCTTAAAGGGACTCTTTTCGAATCGCCTGAACTGCTCCGGGCCATTGACGACATATACCGCTATCCTCTTCGGCAATCGGCGGTTGACATCCTGAATCGTCAACTTAGAAGCGGCATAGACGACGTCAGACTGACTGAACTAGTGATCTCCTTGCGCGAGGAAGACAGGCTTTGTTTCGTCGAACAGGAAGGCCAACACCACGAGCCGCGCCTCATTTGTTCCTTGGGTTTGTTCAATAACCCCAAAGCCGAGCTTCGGGGAAGATAAACATGGAGTATTCGGAATCTAAAATTCGTGTTCGTCCCCCGACGTCGGCCTAAAAGGCGACTCATGACCCTGCTGAATAGAAACAGAACCAGACAACACTTGAAGGATTTCAATTTCAGGACGCTGTTCATCCAGGAGCTGGGTTGGAATCAACACCAAACCGCCCCGCTGAACCTTACCCTGGAGGGCGCAACCTATACCATCGAGGCTGTGGCCGAGAAATGCGGCTTGGTAATCTTTGTCTGTCATCCGGGTAATAGCGGAGAAATCCCGCCTTATCCTCTCCGGCGCAAGATTGAACGGACCGCCCTCAAAGCCGCTCACGAACACCTAATCATTTTTGTGGATACGGACAGAACCACCCAGGTCTGGCAATGGGTTAAACGCCGGTTAGGCAAGCGAGCCGAGTACCGCCAACATCCCTTCCGGGCCGATCAAACCGGCGAATCTTTGCTGGAGAAACTGGAGGGCCTGGTATTTGAACTGGAGGAAGAGGAACGCCTGACCATCACCGAGGTCACCGGACGGGTGGCCGGCGCCTTGGACGTCGAGCGGGTTACCAAAAGGTTTTACGAGCGGTTCAAGGCCGAGCATCAAAAGTTTCTGGATTTCATCCAGGGCATTCAGGGTCAAGCCGACCGGGAATGGTACGCCTCGCTCATGCTCAACCGGATGATGTTCATCTATTTCATCCAGAAAAGAGGTTTTCTGGACAGGGACATCAACTACCTGCGAACCCGCCTCCACCTGATCCAGGACCGTCACCCCGGCAGCTTCCACGATTTCTACCGGCTCTTCCTTCGGCGGTTGTTTCATGAAGGTCTGGCCCGACCAGTTGAGGCCCGAAAACCGGAACTGGCCGCGCTTCTGGGGCAGGTGCCTTTTCTCAACGGCGGCCTGTTTGAAGTCCATGACCTGGAAAAAAACTACCCCGACATCCAAATCCCGGACCAAGCCTTCGAGAAGCTATTCGATTTCTTCGACGCCTACACCTGGCACCTGGATGAGCGCCCGCTTAGAGCCGACAACGAGATCAACCCGGACGTCCTGGGCTATATCTTTGAAAAATACGTGAACCAGAAGCAGATGGGGGCGTATTACACCAAGGAGGATATAACCGGGTACATCAGCCGAAACACCATCATTCCTTTTCTCTTCGAGGCCGCCCGCCAGGACTGTCCCATCGCCTTCACCAGGGGCGGCGGCGTGTGGCGCCTCTTGAGCAACGACCCCGATAATTACCTCTATGAACCAGTCCTAAAAGGAGTGGACCTGGACCTGCCTGTGGAAATAGCCGCCGGCCTGGACAAGGTGAGCCGGCGTGGCGGCTGGAACCAGCCGGCCGATCCTGAAAACGCCCTGCCCACGGAAACCTGGCGGGAACATATCGCTCGACGTAAACGTTGCCTGGAGGTGCGAGCCAAATTGCGGGCCGGCGAGGTTACCTCCATCAACGACCTCATCACCTATAACCTTGATATCGAGCGGTTCGCCCTGGACGTGATAGTCCAAAGCGAAGGACCGGAACTGCTTCGAGCTTTCTGGAAGGCCTTGAACAAGATTTCGATACTGGACCCCACCTGCGGCTCGGGGGCCTTTCTTTTCGCCGCGCTGAACATCCTCGAACCGCTTTACCAGGCCTGCTTGGAGGGCATGCAGGGCTTCCTGGACGACCTGGAACGCTCGGAGCGCAAACACCATCCGGACAAGCTCAAGGATTTCCGGGAAACCCTGGAGCAGGCGGCCCAGCATCCCAACCGCCGTTATTACGTCCTCAAGTCCATCGTGGTGAACAACCTTTACGGCGTGGACATCATGGAGGAGGCGGTTGAAATCTGCAAACTGCGGCTCTTCCTCAAGCTGGCGGCCCAGGTGGAGACCGTCGAGCAGATCGAGCCTTTGCCGGACATAGATTTCAATATCCGGGCCGGGAACACCCTGGTCGGGTTCACGTCCTTGGACGCCGTTCGTGATGCCATGGTCCGGGGCGCGGATGGCCAGCGACGTATACTCTATCCCGAAGAAGAAGCTTCCCTGAAACTTATCGAGGAAGAGGCTTGGCTGGCTGACAAGGCCTTCAAAAGATTCCAGTATATGCAGACCAAGGAAAAAATGGACGCCGGCGAATTCTCGTCCGCCAAGCAGGAGTTTCGCCATCGTATGGACAGGCTTCGCGCGGAACTGGACCGCTACCTGGCCGGGGAATACGGGATCGATCATGACCATGAAGCCGCCTACGAGAAATGGCGGGCCAACCACCAACCCTTTCACTGGTTTGTGGAGTTCTACGGGATAATGAAGGATGGCGGGTTCGATGTGGTGATCGGGAATCCGCCTTGGAGAGAATACACTACAGTTAAGAATGATTACCAAATAAGAGGGTATGAAACTGAATCGTCAGGTAATCTGTACGCAATTTGCATCGAGAGATCTTTATTCGTTCGCACTACCAAGGGCTGCTTAGGCTTTATTGTTCAATTACCGCTTGTAAGCTCTGCTCGTATGTTACCATTACGCAAACTGCTGCTCGATTACAGCGGGTCTTTTTGGTTTATACCCTTCGACGATAGACCGGGGAAATTATTTGACGGATTGCAACATTGTAGAAGTGTTGTCCTTATCTCCAAGGGAGGGACCGATACTCACGACCCAGCTTTTAATTCTACAAAGTATCAACGATGGTTTACCGATTGCCGAACAAGCCTATTTAAGCAGATTAAATACACTTCAATAATTACGGATATTGACAATTCAAACTTTTTCCCGAAATACCAGAATTTGATTCATAAAGCAGTTTTCGAAAAAGTCAAAGGCGCGTCAAATAGAAATATATCTGACTATTATAAACTCCGGCCATCCGACTATTATATTTTTTACCAAGAAGCAACTCAATATTGGGTGAAGCTAATCTGGGGATTACCATATTATGAAAAGGGCAATAAAATTACGGCACCACCTCATGGCCGATATATATATTTTTCTTCCGAAAAAATTGGGAGGTCCCTTTGTTCCGTATTGAATAGTTCGTTATTCTATCTATATTATATTACTTGCGGAGATTGTTTCCATTTAAATGACATTTTAGTCAGAAAGTTTCCTATAATCGACTCTATTACGCAAAGCACAAAGTTGGTGGAATTAAATATGTTGCTGATGGAAAACTTACTAAGAAACGCGATCACCAAAACCATTATTACTAAAGATGAAGTTGAGATTTCATATTCCGAATTCTATGCCAATAGGTCCAAGCCTATCATAGACCAAATTGATTATATATTAGGGGAGTACTATAACTTCACCGACGAGGAATTAGACTTCATCATCAATTATGACATCAAATACAGAATGGGCCAGGACACGGTCAGCGAGGACGAGGAAGAATGACGTTTCCGGCCTGGGCTCTAAATCAGAGCGAAGGTCAATTTTTCGAGCGGAAAAGCTGTTATGATCGCTCCAAGGGCAAATTGCGGAAGGCCCGTGAGGTGGCGCGTGACGTGGCCGAAACGCTATCGGCCATGGCCAATGCCGACGGCGGTTGTCTGGTCCTGGGCATCGAAGACAACGGCCAGGTGACCGGCGCCGATTATCCCGAAGACCGCCTTGACGTTATCCGAAAAGCTCCCCAAGTTTTGGTCCGTCCACCCCTGAGGTTCATGCTGCATGAAGAGCAAGTTCAAGAGAAAACGGTCCTGCATTTTGAAGTTGACTGGAGCCCGGACGCCCATCAACTGACCGACGGCCGATATCTTTTACGGGTAAACGACAGCAATTTCCCCTTCTCCGCCAAAGACATCGAAGCGATGAAAGAGGGCAAGCGACGGCGGGTTATAGAATCAAGATATATTCCTGAAGCGTCATTGGCCGATCTCGATCTGGACTTGGTGGGCAATCTTTCTGAACGCCGAGGCGTTGGTGAATCTCATGATGAACTATTGGCTAAATACCGCCTGGCCGACAAACGCAACGGCCGAACAGTAGTTACCTTGGCTGCTTTGCTTCTTTTCGGTCGGGATCCCGGGCGTTGGTACTCTCGTTGCGGCATAGATTTCGTCAAATACGAAGGTGTGGAACGCCGGGTGGGCGCGGAGCTGAATATAGTCAAACGGGAACGTCTTGAATTCCCTCTCGTAACCTTGATTGAAAAAACCTATGAGACGATAAAGCCCCATCTGCGGGAACGGCAACGGCTGGTTGATCTTTTTTTCAAGGAGCAGCTCGAATATCCGGCCTTTGCCTGGCAGGAGGCCATTGTCAACGCCGTGGGCCACCGTGATTATCGCTATGACGGCTTGGGAATAGAAATTTGGATGTTTGATGACCGGCTTGAAATACGCAGTCCGGGCGAATTAGTGGAACCAGTAACCTTGGAACGCTTATTGAGGCGGGAACGAATCCACGCCTCCCGCAATCCACACATCGTGCGGGTCTTGACTGATTTAGGATACATGCGCGAACAAGGCGAAGGCATTCCCCGCATGTTCGAGGCCATGGAGCGAGAAGGCCTTTATCCACCGGAGTTAAAGATGGAGGCCGGAGTAATTTTCACCGTAACCTTGAGAAATTCCGTGGCCTACGGCCAGGATACCTTCAAGTGGCTAGAACAATTCCAGTATCTAGGCTTGAGCGGCGATCAAAAGCGCCTAATGGCCTACGCCAAGGAGCATGGGGGAACATTCACCAGCCGGGATTACCAGGAACTAATAAATGTGGATATTTATGCCGCCTCCCGTGATATCAAGGACCTTATCAGAAAGGGAGTAGTCAGGCTGCCCCAGAAGAGAGGCAGAGTATATGAAATCCTCACCGGCCCAGCCGCCGAGGCCTTTTGGACCAAGCCATCGGAATATATTGCCCTGGAGCCGGTGTTGAAGAACAAGGGCGCTATCGCCAATGCCGATGTCAGGGAAGCGTTGGGATTATCCCGTTTACAGGCCAGCCGAGTCGCCAGGAAGCTGGTCTCGGCCGGATGGTTGACTCCGGTGGGAAACGGCCGAGGAAGACGATATATTTCAGCAAGATAGGAATTTATCACTTTCAAGTCCTAATCTAGCAGTTTTAATTGTTTTCTTTCTAGTTTCAAATTGATAAATTTGCTGACGCTGTAATCATTAATTAATTATATCAAGTAAATATGTCAATAGGGCGATGCCTTGAATTCAATCGGCCGAAATATCCAATCAGTCAACCTGACCGAGAGATTTCATAATAAAAATATAAAAGATATAAATAGTTATACAAACGGAGATCGGACAGCGGCTCTCGGGGAAATTAATCTTCTCCGGCGCAAATTAACGGCTTTTTTCTGTTCGGGCCGTTGTCCCGGCGGCCTGATCCTGAAGACTTACGACCTGGCTAGGTCTATGCGCGAGGCCGGCCTCGCGGTCATCGGCGGTTTTCACTCGCCTCTGGAAAAAGATTGCCTAGACATTTTGCTCAAGGGCCGGCAGCCGGTCGTCATCTGTCCGGGCCGCGGCCTCGAGAAAATGCGACTTCCCAGGAATTGGCAGGGGCCACTGGATGACGGCCGCCTGCTGCTGATCTCCCCCTTTGAACCTGGGACCCACCGGGTGACGGAAAAGCTGGCCCTGGCCCGCAACCGGTTCGTCGCGGCCCTGGCCGAGGCGGTCATCGTGGCTCATGCCAGCGCGGGAAGCAAGATCGAACAACTAGGCGGTGAGGTCGTCGCCTGGGGCAAGAAGGTTTTCGCCATAAAAGATGAGAAAAACCACAATTTAATATCCCTCGGAGCCAGGCCCTTGTCTCCGACAGATATCACTCCCTTGCTTGGCTGAACCTGATCGGCCCATACCATTGACGATTTTCCACCCCCAATGATTGAATGGATACGCTGCCAGACGGTGTTCTCCTTTACAGCCATCTCCTAGTCTGATATGCAAGGCGCATTTTGCCCCGCCGTGGGAACCCGGCGGGTTTGGATTAAGTGGCTGAGTCAACCAACTGATGAACCTTCAAGTCCTGAAAGCCAACCTGCTGCTTTTCACCGCGGCCGTGGTCTGGGGCGGCACCTTCGTGGCCCAGCGCGCCGGCATGGACAACCTGGGGCCGCTGGCCTATACGGGCGTCCGCTTTCTTCTGGGCAGCCTGTTCCTGTTCCCCCTGGCCTGGCTGCGCCGCCATCAGAGGCCGCCGGACTTCCTGGCCGCCGGCCGTAATTTCAAAATCCGGGGCGGAATCCTGGCGGGCCTGATCATGTTTATCGGTATCAACCTGCAGCAGATAGGCCTGGTTCAGACCACGGCGGGCAAGGCCGGCTTCATCACCGGCTTGTACGTCATCCTGGTGCCTCTGCTGGGTCTGGCGTTAGGCCGCCGGCCCGGCGCCGGCGTCTGGCTAGGCGTCACCTTGGCCGCATCGGGCCTTTACCTGCTCAGCGTCACCGAAGCCTTCACCCTGGCGCCCGGCGACGGCTGGGTCCTGGTCTGCGCCTTGGTCTGGGCCGTCCACGTCTGGATCATCGGCTGGCTGTCGCCCAAGATGGACGCCTTTGTGCTGGCCTTTGGCCAGGCCTTTGTCTGCGCCCTGCTCAGCCTGGCCGCCGCCGGTCTGGCCGGCGAGGCCGTCACCTTGGCCGCGATCGAAAAAGAAGCCGGGCCCCTAGCCTGGGGCGGCATCATGTCCGTGGCCTTCGGCTTCACTCTCCAGGTCATGGGCCAGAAGGAATCGCCCCCGGCCCACGCGGCGGTCATCATGTCCCTGGAGTCCGTGTTCGCGGCAGTCTCGGGCTGGATAATCCTGGCCGAAACCATGAGTCCGCGCGGCCTGGGCGGCGCCGGGCTGATGCTGGCCGGCGCCCTGATCGCCCAGCTTTGGCCCAGGCGACGGATACAGACGGGAAACTAACAGGTTTTGGTCCGGCGATAGCCGGACCTCGCCGACTGTTGCGTCAACAACGACGACGCGCCTCCCAGTTGACGGGCGGGGCCGTTTTTGACATAGATGGAGACAATTTGATGGAGAGGCTCGATTGATGCCCAGCCAGAAGGCTGACCTGGTCCCGGAAAACGGCGACCATTCCGAGATTTTTATCCCGGAGACGCTGCCGCTCCTGGCCGTCCGGGACGTGGTGATTTTTTCCAACATGATCCTGCCCTTGTTCGTGGGCCGGGAGGCGTCCATCGCCGCGGTCGAGTCGGCGCTGGCTTCCAACCGCCTCATCCTGGTGATCACCCAAAAAGAACAGACCGTGGACGACCCCACACCGGACGACCTTTTCAGCGTGGGCACCGTGGCCATGGTCATGCGCATGGTCAAGCTGCCCGACAACCGTCTCAAGGTATTGATCCAGGGCCTGGCCAAGGCCAAGGTGATCGAGTTCCTCCAGCGCGACCCGATGTACCAGGTGAAGATCGAGCGGCTGCCGGAGTACGACACCCCGCCCCCCACCCTCGAGGTCGAGGCCCTGATCCGCAACGTGCGCGAGCAGAGCCAGAAGATTCTCCAGCTCCGGAACATCCTTTCCCCGGACGTGGTTTCCATCCTGGAGAGCATCGATGACCCGGGCCGGCTGGCCGACCTGGTGGCCTCGAACCTCAGGTTGAAGATCGAGGAAGCCCAGGCCGCCCTGGAGATGCTCGAACCGGTCGAACGGCTGGGATTGATCAACGAGTTCCTGAACAAGGAACTCAAGGTCTCGACCATGCAGGCCAAGATTCAATCCGAGGCCCGGGAGGAGATGGACAAGTCCCAGCGCGAATATTACCTGCGGGAGCAGATGAGGGCCATCAAGCGCGAGTTGGGCGACATGGACGAACGGGCCCAGGAGATGACCGAGTTCAAGGAAAAGATCGCCCAGGCGCGCATGCCCAAGGAGGTCGAACGCGAAGCCAACAAGCAGCTCAGCCGCCTCGAACAGATGCACCCCGAGGCGGCCGAAGCCACCATGGTCCGGACCTACCTGGACTGGCTGGTCGAGGTGCCCTGGTCCAAGAGCACTAGGGACCGCCTGGACCTGAAGGTGGCCAAGAAGATTCTGGACGAAGACCACTACGATCTGGACAAGGTCAAGGAGCGCATCCTCGAGTACCTGGCCGTGCGCAAGCTCAACAAGCGCATGAAAGGCCCGATCCTCTGCTTCGTCGGGCCGCCGGGCGTGGGCAAGACCTCCCTGGGCCAGTCCATCGCCAAGACCCTGGGCCGCAAGTTCGTGCGCATCTCGCTGGGCGGCATGCGGGACGAAGCCGAAATCCGCGGCCACCGCCGGACCTATATCGGCGCCCTGCCCGGCCGCATCATCCAGGGTCTCAAGACCGCGGGCACCAACAACCCGGTCTTCATGATGGATGAAGTGGACAAGATCGGCGCCGACTTCCGGGGCGACCCGGCCGCGGCCCTGCTCGAAGTCCTGGACCCGGAACAGAACCACTCCTTCTCGGATCATTACCTGGGCCAGCCCTTTGATTTATCCCGGGTCATGTTCATCACCACGGCCAATCTCGTCGATCCCATCCCCCAGGCCCTCGAGGACCGGATGGAGATCATCCGCCTGCCGGGCTACACCGAAGACGAAAAGCTCCAGATCGCCCGCCGGTATCTTCTGCCCCGCCAGATAAGGGAAAACGGCTTAGTACCCGAGTCGGTCCGGATTTCCGAACGCACCCTGGGCCGGATCATCACCGAGTACACCCAGGAAGCCGGGCTCAGGACCCTCGAGCGCCGCCTGGCCGCGCTTTGCCGCAAAATGGCCCGCCGCCTGGCCGAAGACGAAAAACCGCCCTTTGTCATCACCGGCGCCGGCCTGGCCAGGTACCTGGGGCCGCCGGACTACCTGCCCGAACCGGCCCGGGAGGAGGGCGAAGTCGGCGTGGCCACGGGTCTGGCCTGGACCGAGACCGGCGGCGAGGTCCTGTACGTCGAAGCCCGGACCATGCCCGGCAAAGGCAATCTGTCGCTCACCGGCCAGCTAGGCGAGGTGATGAAGGAAAGCGCCCAGGCGGCCCTGTCCTTCGCCCGCTCCCGGGCGGACAAGCTCGGCCTCGAGGCGGACTTCTTCGAGGACGTGGACCTCCACGTGCACGTGCCGGCCGGCGCCATCCCCAAGGAAGGACCGTCGGCCGGAGTCACCATGGCCGCGGCCCTGCTGTCCGCCCTCACCGGCCGGACCGTGCCGCGGGACCTAGCCATGACCGGCGAAATCACCCTGCGCGGCAAAGTCATGGCCATCGGCGGCTTGAGGGAAAAGACCCTGGCCGCCCTCCGGGCCGGCATAAAAAAGATCATCATCCCGGAACAGAACCTCAAGGACCTGATGGAAGTCCCGGCCAAGATCAAAAAGCAGGTCAAGTACCTGCCCGTGCGGGACATGGACGAGTTCCTGGGCCTGGTTTTTCCCGGGCCGCCGCCGTCCCCGGCCGGAAGGAAAAAGAAACCGGTCCGGGTCAAAAAAACAAGGTCCGGCCGGCCCAAACCGTCCCGGAAGCGGACCTGACCAGACGATCCCGGAGCGAGAGCGCATGACCAACCTGGCTTACTTCGACTGTCCTTCCGGCGCCAGCGGCGACATGATTCTGGCCGCTTTTCTGGACGCCGGACTGCCCTTCGACCACCTTAAGGCCGAAGTTCTCAAACTCGAGCTGACCGGGTACGAACTCCATACCGAAAAGGTTCTGAAACAGGGTCTGGCCGCCCGCCACTTTCACGTCAGGATCGAACCTCAGCATCACCATCGCCGCCTGGCCGATATTCGGCAATTGATCCAAGCCGGCGGCCTGGACGATCGGGTCAAGGACATGGCCGTGGCCGTCTTCGAGAAGCTGGCCGGCGCCGAAGGCCGGGTCCATAACCTTGACCCGGAACAGGTCCATTTCCACGAAGTCGGGGCCGTGGACTCGATCGTGGATATAGTCGGCGCGGCCGTGGCCTGGCGCTACTTCCGCCTGGATCAGGCCGTGGTCTCGGAACTGCCCCTGGGCTCGGGATTCGTCGAGACCGCCCACGGCCGGCTCCCCTTGCCCGCGCCGGCCACGCTGGTCCTGCTCGAAGGCGCGCCCACCTACGGCGCCGGACTGAAGGCCGAAATGGTCACGCCCACCGGCGCGGCCATTCTCACCACTCTGGCCGGACGCTTCGGCCCCAGGCCGGCCATGACCATCACGGCCACCGGGTACGGCGCGGGCCGCCGGGACCTGCCCGACCGGCCCAATGCCCTCCGACTTACCTTAGGCCGGGCTTCGGCCCCGACCTTTCTCGACCACCTGGTCATGGCCGAAACCAACCTGGACGACCTGAATCCGGAAATCCTGCCCTACCTCCTGGACCGCCTCCTGGCCGCCGGCGCCCTGGACGCCTGGTTCACGCCCATCCAGATGAAGAAAGGCCGGCCCGCGGTCAAGCTATCCGTCCTGGCCCGGCCGGGTCGGATGGACGAACTGATTCAGATAATCCTGGCGGAATCGACCACCCTGGGCGTCCGGACCTTCCCGGTCGAACGCCAGGCCCTGGCCCGCGAAATCATGACCGTGACGACGCCCTGGGGCCAGGCCGGGGCCAAAAAGATAAGCCGGGACGGATGGATAGAAATCGTCCCGGAATTCGAAGCCTGCCGCCGGATCGCGGAAAGTTCGGGGAAGCCCATCAGGGAAGTCTATGAAGAAGTGAAGAAGCTGGGGGAAACTCTATTATAAAAAGGAGTATGCCCCGGACCGCCTGACCTGAAGATCGAAGATAGATTAACCTATACCGAAATTGAACCCCCTCGAGATATTGACCCGCTGCCGGCTTTGCGGGCGGGCCTGCGGCGTTGACCGAACCGCCGGTGAAAAAGGACGTTGCGGCGCCGGTAATGAAGCCGAAGTCGCCGCGGCCCTGCCACACTTCGGTGAAGAACCGCCCCTTTCCGGAGCCCGAGGTTCGGGCACGATCTTTTTCTCCCGCTGTCCTCTCGAGTGCGTCTTCTGCCAGAACTACCAGATATCCCAACTCGGCCGAGGCCGGACCGTCAACGAGGCGGACCTGGCCCGGATCATGCTCGACCTGCAAGATCAGGGGGCCCATAACATCAACCTGGTCTCGCCCACGCCCCACGTTCCTCGGATCATCGGCGCCCTGAGGCTGGCCCGAGACCAGGGACTGAAGTTGCCCGTGGTCTATAACACGGGCGGGTACGATTCCAAACTCGCCCTGAAGCTGCTGGACGGGCTGGTGGACGTTTACCTGCCCGACGCCAAGTACAACGATAACGAGGCCGCGGCCAGGTATTCCGGCGCCGATAATTACGTCGAGGTGAACCGGGCCGCCCTGCGGGAGATGTATCGCCAGGTGGGCCCGTTGCGAATGGACGAGTCGGGCCTGGCCGTCCAGGGCGTTCTGATCCGGCACTTGGTCCTGCCGGATAACCTGGCCGGCACGGACCAGGTCCTGGCCTGGCTGGCCCGGGAATTCGGCGCCGGCGTCTGGCTCAGCCTGATGGCCCAGTACCTGCCTTGCCACCGCGCGGCGAATGAGCCGGCGACTTTTCCCGAACTCTCGCGTCGTTTGACCGAGGCCGAGTATGAAGCCGCTCTGGACGCGGCCTGGGACCTGGGCCTGGAGAACGTCTTTGTCCAGGACTTGACCGCGCCGGAAACTTACGTGCCGGATTTCGAGACCCAGGAGGTCTTCCACGATAAATGAACCATGGTCCGGCGGGGTCGTGGCCCTGTCCCCGCCGGCTCAGAATGCCCTGGCGAAGAGCCGGGAGGGCTCGTCTTGGCTGACCCTTTTAAATTCGGGCCTGTCGGCCCTCAGACAAAAAAGGGTCGGCCGCCAAGACTCGTCTCGGGCCTAGGTGGCGCCAGTTGTCATATTCGCCGGACAGGGACAGGGCCGCGACCATCAACGGCCCGAAGGCCACAGCGCCGCCGCGATTTGATTTGACCCTGGCCGACTATTTGATTAGCATTGATTTGAAAAATAACACCTCGAGGAGTTTGACCAATTGAGCGATCGTTGTCTGAAACACCCGGACAGGCCGGCGGCCATAACCTGCCTGAAGATGGACCTAGGCTACTGCCAGGAGTGCCTGGACGAGTGCGAAGCCTGCACCGATCCCTGCGCCTATTGCAAGTTCCGGCCCCAGTGCGTGATCTGGGAACTCTGCAAGCGCCACCCCAGAAGATACGAAAAGGAAAAAGAGATCAGGGGCGAATCGTCCTGACCGCCGCCCTTGTTCCAGCCGTCTAAGAATCATGGCTTTCGACATCAACAACTTCATCAAGACCAACAAGCGGATTTTCATCTGGACCGCCTTCTTCGGCCTGCTCTACCTGGTCCGGGACATGTTCAGCCTGGTCTTCATGACCTTCATTCTCTGCTTTATTTTCCATAACCTTATCGAACGACTGACCGCCCGAACGCCCCTGCCCCGGCGGCTCTGGACCATTATCGTCTACCTCGTCTTTCTGGCCGTTTTCACGGCCCTGGTTTCCATCGTCGGCCCCAAGCTGGGGTTCGAATCTACGGCCTTCCTCAAACAAGTCCCCCAAACGCTGGAAAAGATACAAAATTTCCTGATCAATCTGGCCCAGCAGCAGCCTCAATTAGGACCGGTCATAGAAAGGTTGAGAGATGCCCTCTCCCTCGAGAGGTTCGCCGGCGTGCAAGGCACGACCATAGTGACCATCGTGGTCAAGGTCGTGAACCAGGTCACCCAATACTCCTCGCACTTTTTATTGAGCGTCCTGTTCAGCTTCTTGATCCTTTTCGATTTCCCGAACCTGAAGGCCCGAACCATGGCCCTGCGGGAATCCAAACTTGGGGAAGTCTATGACGAGACCGCCCACAGCGTGGTTCAATTCGCCCTGACCATAGGCGCGGCTTTTCAAGCCCAGGCCATGATTGCCTGCCTCAATACCCTCCTGACCGCCATCGGCCTCTGGGGGCTGGGCATCAAGCAGATCGCCCTTTTGAGTTCCATCGTCTTTATCTTCGGCCTGATACCGGTGCTGGGCGTCTTCCTTTCCTCGGCCCCCATCCTGCTCCTAGCCTTCAACGCCGGCGGGTTCCACCTGACCTTGGGCGCCCTGGTCATGATCATCATCGTGCATATCATCGAAGCCTACATCCTCAATCCCCGCATCTTCTCCGCCGTCTTCAAGATCAACCCGGTCCTGACCCTGATCATCCTCTATATCGGCCACAGCTTCTTCGGCGTCTGGGGCATGATCCTGGGCATGCCGGTCTCGGTCTACATCTTCCGCCAAGTCATCCAGGGCCAGAGCCTACGAAAAAAAGATTGAGACTGGCCCCCCCGACCATATTTTTTGCGGGCCGGGGCGAAAAAACCCGACTGCCCAATCCCTCGGAAAAATGGTATTAATGGAGCGTGCCTCAGGGGGGAAGCTTCGACGTGGCCAAGCCGAAGAAAAGACGGCGGGACCGCCGCAAGTGGATGGACCCGCGTTATCGCAGTCCTAATTATCCGGAATTCGTCGAGCGCCGTTCGGGCCGGGACCGGCGGCGGGAGGCCGGGACCCTCGAGGAATCGCTGCTGGAAAAGATCGGCGGCCAGCGCCGCTGGGTGATCATCGTCGGCCTGGCCGGCCTGGCCGTGGGGATATATCTTTTCCTGCTCTGTTTCCTGGGCGTGAAATCAGCAGGCCGCTAGCGGGCGGGTAGGGGCGGCCACGGGGGGCGGGCGCACAGCCGTGCGCCCTGGATGCTCAAAACGCGGAACGACCCTGCAGATGGCTGGCAAAATGAAATTTCAAGGCGGCCCTGAACCTTTTTTCAGGGCGGCCGGGTTTTCCGGGTCTTCCAGCCACCGTCCCGGATTATCACATATATATTGCCTAATGCGGTTCAGCGATTCGTCGTCGCGGATGATATGTTCGTGATAATTGCGCTGCCAGACAGGCTGCCTGGCCGTAGGTCGTAATTCATTGATCCGTTTGGTGGTGATGGATTTAAACCCGGCGATCAACGATCCCAACGACCGTGGCGTTCTTCGTAGTGGCGCACAGCCGTGCGCCCATGAGCCGCCATGCAGAGGCGATACGCCATTTGGGCGCGGACGGCCCCGCGCCGCGCGGGACGCCTCGATCCAGATGATTCCGTGCAGATGGTTGGGCATCACCACCCATTCGTCCAATTCGATATCGGACCGAACGGCGGGGGTGCGCCGCCATTCCGCCGCCGCCACCTCACCGAATTCATTCAATAGCATTTCCCCGTCGCGTACATCCCCGAACAGACAGGAACGGTCATGGGTGCAACACGTCACGAAATAGGCGCCCGGCGCCGTATAATCGCGGCCAGGCAATCGAATCGAACGGCGACGATGGTGATCCGTCTGGGGCATGGTTATTTCCGCGGCATCTTGAGGCGCACGGTCCCGCGCCGCGCGGGACGCCCCTATATTTCGTGGTTGCCAACCTGGGCCAGGGCGCACGGCTGTGCGCCCCTACTCTTGCGTTTCGTGGTTGCCACATTGTTCCGGGGCGGACGTCCCGCGAAACGCGGGACGCCCTTACAAATACAAACGGTGCCTCCCGTAGGGCGCGTCCCGTCCCTGGCTGGGTTTATTCGGTGTCTCCTGTAGGGGCGCACAGACGTGCGCCCTGTCGCCCCATGAATCGTCAACCAGGACGATACTCCGTGATGTGGGCGCATGCCGAATGGGCGCATGCTATGCGCCCCTACAAACCCAGGGCCGGCCGGGTCTCGGGCGCATGCTATGCGCCCCTACAAATACTTTCGCCGGTCGGGGCAGGGACGACAACATTTTCTTAATGGCTAGGCCCGGCGGAAGTTTTCGGGCCAGGCCTACTGGCCTCCGTCGGGCTGGTTTTATATTTGGCCTGAACCCGATGAAGAGGTCAGGCCGGGAACGGACCTGGGCTTCAGAGGCGGCGCTCCGGGCCTCCGTGAAAGCCCGGATTCCGGCCCGGCCGGGTCTGACCCGGCCAACTGAAGCGCTGGCAACCCGGAAGCCGCTATTGTTGTTGCGATTGTCCGGGGTGTTGTTGTTGCGATTGGCTGCGCGCGTGTTCCTGGGTTTGTTGTTCCACGAACCACCCCGCAACATACGGCCTCGTTTTCGGCCCGCCCCCTCCGAAACGGAAAGGCGTGAAACACCTTCCGCCTCAGATTATAGCTGTCGGCGTGCCGGACGTGGCCGATCCAGGACATCACCGACGGATGCACTTCCTTCAGGTCAATACGATAAAGGCTGTAGGCCCGGGCCAATCGTTCGATTCTCTTTCGGAACCGGCGGACGTTGGATTTCCGGATCAAGCGATGGTCGGGGAAGACACGGTAGCCCAGCCAGTCCACGCCCTGCCTCATCGGGCGGATTTGAGCCTTGTTCAAATGTACTTTCAACCTTAATTGGGCTAAAAACTCGATCATGGCCGTTCGTATTTCCGCGAGGCGGGACTTGCTGTCGTCAAAGACAACCAGGTCGTCCATGTACCTGAGGTAGAAACGGCAACCCAGTTTTTCCTTGACCCAATGATCGAAGCCGTCCAGGTAAACGTTGGCCCAAAACTGGCTGGTCAGGTTGCCGATGGGCAGACCTTTTTTCCTGACCAGCGGCGTAATAAGGTCATCGCCGGAGAAGTACTGAAGGCTGCCTGCCTCGAATTTCTCTTTACCCGAATCGAGGATGACCCGGATAAGCCAGAGAACGTCTTGGTCCTTGATCTTCCTGCTCACGGCCGCCATCAGTATCTCATGATCCACGGAGGGGAAATAGCGTTTGACGTCCATTTTGAGAACATATCGCCTTTTCCGGCAGAATTGCGTGAATCGGTCCACGGCCTTATGCGTACCCTTTCCTTTGCGGTTGGCATAGGAGTCATGGATCATGGCCGGATCGAATATGGGCTCCAGGACACTGACCAGGGCATGATGGACCACCCGGTCCCGGTACGGCGCGGCGCTGATGATTCTTTCTTTCGGCTCGAAGATGGAGAATCTTCTATAGGGGCCGGGATAATAGCGTTTTCCCTTCAATTCAGCTTGGAGGGCCAGCAGGTTTTTCTCCAGGTCGAGATTGAATTCCCGGCAGTTCGATTTGAACCGTTTTCCTTTTTGGGCCTTCCGGGCCGCGAGCCAGAGGTTGTCGAAATCGTACACCTGGCTATAAAGAAAGCCGAACCTCTTCATCCCTGCTCTTGACCTTCTTCATCCAGCCGCCGATCAGGCTGCCGATGTCGTTGAGCCTGGCGCTGACGAATTCGTAGCGCCGGCGATTCAAATAAGTCATATCCGTGGAAAGTCGCCATAGAAAGCGCAGCACTTCTATTCTCAGGTTGGCCTGGCGCAGGTGTTCCAGTTTTTCTTTAGAATAATTGGCCTGGATGAGCAGTTCCAGGACGTCCAATATGTTACTCTCTATTCTCTCGCCCAGTAAAAACCTTTGATCGCGCGGAAACTTCTGCAGAGTCGGAATACTCCACTTAAGCAGGTCATAGGTCAAGGTTATGGAATCGGGTCCTTTGTTTTCAGCCATTATCCAATTGCCAAAATAAATTCGCCGCGGGCCGCGGCGCGGCCCGCGGCTAGGGGTAAAGGTGTAAAGATCCTAGATGTAATCATTTATCCCTGGCAACCCGGAAGCCGCTACCGCTGTAGCGAATGCCCGGGGTGTGGTCGCCGCGATCGGCTGCGCGCGTGCTCCTGGGTAGGTTGAACCACGAACCACCCCGCAACATACGATATTGGCCTGACGGGGCGCCTCGTGGGTCGGTCACCAAACCCGAGGGATAATCCCCATACCAGTCCTGACACCACTCCCAGACGTTGCCGGTGATATCGTAGAGCCCATAGGCATTGGCCTGAAACCGACCCACTGGCGCTGTATATACATATCCGTCATCACATTCGTGAATCGCCCAATCACTGAATTGACGTTTGGCCGTTCGGTCCGCCACATTGGCGTACCGGCAGGCCTCGTTCGGACTTTCTCCCCAAATCCAGGTCGAACCGCTCCCGGCCCGAGCCGCGTATTCCCATTCGGCCTCGGTGGGCAGGCGATAAGCGCTGGTCTTTTCCTTGCCATTGAGCCACCTGACAAAAGCCTGGACGTCGTTCCACGAAACACAGGTCACCGGGTGATCGTCACCCTGGCTGAAGCCGGGATTTACCCAATATCTGCCGCTCTGTTTCTCAAACTTCGAGCCGGTCCAAACAAAACTGCCGTCGCCGGTTTCCGCTTCCGTTTTATAGCCGGTAGCTCGGATAAACTCCCGCCACTGTCCCACCGTCACTTCCGTGGTCTGCATATAGAAAGGCCGCGAGATGGTCACCTGGTGGATGGGCTGCTCTTTCTCATACCACTTGGCTTCGCCGCCGTATCTTCGGAGGATTTCTTCCGCGCTGTCCCGGCTGCCCATCGTAAAAGTCCCGGGCGGTATCAACACGAACTTCTGACTGATCGAGTTGGTGAAGGTCTGACCGCCGGCCAGGGCCGGCCATAGCCCCCCGGCGATCAAGGAGACGGATAGAATGACCATAACTTTAGTTAATGCTCCCCTCATTACTCTCCCCCTATGGATTTGTTTTCCGGCTGATGAGGCCAGGGCCAGCGTCAGCCGGGTGCTCCCAATCTTTAGCCGCCGAGCAATGGTTGAAGCGCCGTAGCACCAGCGCTTACAACTTCTTATTCCGGTCGGCCCAATGCTTCTCGCTCAAGACCCGCTTCAGCGTCTTGCCGACCACATTGCGCGGGAAGTTGTCCGGGATGGCCACTACCGACACCCTATGAAACCGGGCTTGCGATCGTTCATTGAAACAGGTCTTGATGCCACCTGACGTCGCCACACCGGAGGAAACATCTGGGTCGGAACGACCTCACGCCCTGGGTATCCATGGGCGCGCAGGCCGATAAACAATAAACCAGACCCGCCAGGAGTAAACCAACCACGATGACGTTTCCCGGTCGCATCAAAGTCCCCTGTTTTGATGTGGTGGAATGGCAGGTGGAATATAGCACGAATGGGTACGGGTGCGCCAGCCGGATGGGGCGTACGGACGAATTCGGGCGCACGCAAGATCGGGCGCACGGCTGTGCGCCCCTATGTTTCATGGCTGCCGATCGGTTCACGGGCGCACGGCTGTGCGCCCCTACTCTGTTCCCTACCCCGCTGCTGAACGGCTTCGCGGCGGGCGGCCAACAGGTCGGCCGTGACCTTGGCCGCGTGCCGGGCCGCGGTCCTGGCCTCCAGGGCCAGTCCTTCGGCCAGGGAAAGATCGTAACCCTGGTCAATAAGACGTTTATAGTCCCGCAGGACTTCCGGCACGCAGGACAGCATGTCCTGGGCCAAAACCCGGCAGGTAGGCAGAAGCTGGCCGGGCTCCGTGACCCGGTTGACCAGACCCCAGGCTTCGGCCTGCCGGGCGGACAGGTAGTTGCCGGTAAAGGCCAATTCCTTGGCCCGGCCCAGGCCGATGAGGCGCGGCAGTTTCTGGCTCAAACCCCAAGCGGAACACGAAGAGCACGAAGGTGTCAAGACAATGGATTAATACGAGAATTGACCGCAGCGCGCAATGAAATTAAGCGAGACGGCAAGGCCAGGTCTTGACTACCGGGAGGTGGAAGCATCGCCCTCATGGTTGACAGAACGTTCGGGGCCGAATATGTTTCGGTTTGAAGCTTGATCCGGGCGGTCCGGCGCGGGCCGATCCCGCGGCCGGCCGATCAAGACGCCGGCAACTATCAAGGATTATTTATCAATCAACATGCAGCGCATCCGTAACTTCAGCATCATCGCCCATATCGATCACGGCAAGTCCACCCTGGCCGACCGCCTCATCCAGTTCGTGGGCCTGGTCAACGCCCGGGAGTTCCGGGACCAGATTCTGGACACCATGGACATAGAACGCGAACGGGGCATAACCATCAAGAGCAACACCATCAGTTTGCCCTACACGGCCCGGGACGGCCGGGAATACGTCCTCAACCTGATCGACACGCCCGGCCACGTGGATTTCGCCTACGAGGTCTCGAGGGCCCTGGCCTCCTGCGAAGGCGTGCTCCTGCTGGTGGACGCTTCCCAGGGCGTGGAAGCCCAGACCCTGGCCAACCTGTACGCGGCCATGGAACACGACCTGACCATCGTGCCGGTCATAAACAAGATAGACCTGCCGGCGGCCGACGTGAACCGGGTCAAGGAACAGATCGAAATCGACCTGGGACTGGACGCGGACAAGGCCCTGTTGTGTTCGGCCAAGGAGGGCCTCGGCATCGAGGAGGTCCTGGAAGCCATAGTCGAGCGCATTCCGCCTCCCCGGGGCCGGCCGGACGACCCTCTCCAGGCCCTCATCTTCGACGCCCACTATGACCCTTTCCGGGGCACCATCGTAAGTTGCCGCGTCTTTTCGGGTCGGGTCAAGCCCGGCGAGGTCATCCGGCTGATGAACGCCGGCGCCAGGCACAAGGTCGAGGAGGTGGGCGAGTTCAAGCTGGTACGGCGGCCCCTGTCCGAACTCGAGGCCGGTTCGGTGGGGTACCTGATCGCGGGCATCAAGACGGTCAGCGACGTTTCCGTGGGCGACACCATAACCGTGGACGCCTTCCCGGCGGCCAACCCCCTGCCCGGTTTCAAGCAGGTCAAACCCGTGGTCTTTTCCTCGATCTATCCCGTGGCCGCCGACGATTACGCCTCGCTGACCGAGGCCCTCGAGAAATACAAACTCAACGACGCGGCCCTGGTCTATCAGAAGGATTCCTCGCTCGCCCTGGGCCTGGGCTTCCGGTGCGGCTTCCTGGGACTGCTCCACCTGGAGATCGTCCAGGAGCGGCTCGAACGGGAATACGACCAGTCCATCATCATGACCGCGCCCAGCGTCAGGTACCAGTTCCTGCTCAAGGACGGCGCCGAAATCTTCATTGACAACCCGGAAGACTATCCGGACCCGGTCAAGATAGACCAGGCGCGCGAACCCTATATCCGGGCCGGCATCTTCATTCCGGAACGATACGTGGGCCAGGTCATGAAACTCTGCCTGGACCGCCGCGGGGAAAATTCGCGCCTGAGCTACCCCACGCCCGGGCGGGTCGAGGTCCAGTTCGATCTGCCCCTGGCCGAAGTGATCTATGACTTTTACGACCGGCTCAAGACGGTAACCCAGGGCTACGGCTCCTTCGACTACGAACTGATAGACTACCGGCCCAACGAACTGGCCAAGGTGGACATCCTGCTCAACGGCGAAAAGGTGGACGCCCTGTCCTTCATCGTGCACCGCGACCGGGCCAGGACCAGGGCCTTGCAGATCTGCGAGCGGCTCAAGGATGAACTGCCGCGCCAGATGTTCAAGATCGCCATCCAGGGCGCCGTCGGCGGCCAGATCATCGCCCGGACCACTATTTCGCCTTTCCGCAAGGACGTGACCGCCAAATGCTACGGCGGCGACATCTCCCGCAAACGCAAGCTGCTCGAGAAGCAGAAAAAGGGCAAGAAACGCATGAAGATGGTCGGCCAGGTGGCCGTGCCCCAGAGCGCCTTTGTGGCCGTGCTCAAATCCGACGATGACTGACGCGCAACCCGGTCTGTATTTGCACGTCCCGTTCTGTTCGGCCAAATGCCCCTATTGCGATTTCTATTCCCTGGCCGCGCCGAACCTGATCCAGCCCTGGTTGGAAGGCCTCGAGCGGGAAACAAGGCTGTACCAAAACCGGTTCGCGGGTTTCGACACCGTGTACCTGGGCGGCGGCACGCCCAGCCGTCTACCCGTTCCTATCCTGGCCCAGGTCCTGGCTCTCCTCCGATCCTCCTTCCCCATCGAACCAGGGGCCGAAGTCACCCTCGAGGCCAACCCGGAAGACGTGACGCCGGAGTTGGTCAAGACGGCGCTGGCGGGCGGCGTCAATCGTTTCTCCCTGGGCGTCCAGTCTTTTCACGACCGCGAACTCGAACTCCTGGGCCGGCGGCATTCATCTGAAAAAGCGGCCCGGGCCATCGAGATCATCCGGGCCGCCGGCGTAAACAACTTGGGTCTGGACCTCATGTACGGCCTGCCGGACCAGAACCTGGCCGACTGGTTCGAGACCCTGGCCCAGGCCGTTTCCTTCAATCCGGAACACCTGTCCTGCTATCAACTGACCGTGGAAGAAGGCAGTATCTTCGCCCGCTCGAGGGAGCGGAACCGGCTGAACCTGCCGGACGAGGAAGCGTCCCGGGGATTTTTCCTGGCCACGGCCCGGTTCCTCGAGGCCCGGGGTTACTTACATTATGAAGTTTCCAACTTTGCCCGGGGGCCCGGGCATCGTTCCCGGCACAACCATAAATACTGGCGGCATGCGCCTTATTTGGGCTTGGGCCCGGCGGCCCATTCTTATAAGGACGGCGTGAGGTGGTGGAACCATCGTTCGATCAGGGAATATTGCCGGGACCTGATCGAGGGCCGGCGGCCGGCGGCCGGCTCGGAAACCCTGACCGAAGAACAGACGGCCCTGGAGAAAATCTACCTGGGCCTGCGGACCAAGGACGGCCTGGACCTGGGTCGTCTCGACCGCTCCGGGAGAAACCTGGTCCGGACCTGGGAAAGACGGGCTTTGGCCACGGTGAACCAGGGACGGATCGTGCTGACCGTCGAGGGTCTGGCCGTGGCCGACCACCTGGCGGTGGAACTGGCCTAGCCGGGGCGTCATGCGTCCCGCGGGACCGTCCGTCCCGGCCATGAGAACTTTTATCTGAACCGAACGTATTGATATAAGAATGAAGCTAGGTTAAATGGGCGGACATAATCCCGTCCCACCTGGGGCGGGAGACCGCCCCTACGGACGGTCTGGTACATTGGAGATAAAACGGGGCGGAATTTACCTCCGCCCGTGATAAACCGCCATCAACACAGAGGGGGCCAGTCATGGGCAACAGGTTAGTCTCTTCCGGCCGCTTGATCTCCGTTATATTAATGATAGTAATGGCCACGGCCGCCTGGGCCGGCCAGGAACAGAGCCAACCGGCCAACAAGTTCCGGGTTCTGGACATAGGTGAACGGACCTATGACCAGGGTCCGGCCATCGCCGTGGTCTTCTCCCACCCCCTGGACCCCAAGAAACGTTACGACGACTTCCTCCAGATCAGCGACCCGAAGGAGATACTCAAGAGCGCCTGGGTCCTGTCCGAGGACGGCCGGGTCCTTTATTTCCCACACGTCGAACCTCAGATCGAGTACTCGGTGACGGTGCTGGAAAATCTGCCCGCGGCCGACGGCCAGGCGCTCGAAGAGCGCACCTTCAAGGCCCTGACCACCCGCAAGGTGACCCCCGGCGTCAGCTTCGCCAGCGACGGTCTCATACTCCCCCAGAAGATGACCGAAGGCCTGCCCCTGGCCGTGATCAACGTCAAGTCCGTCGAGATCGAGTTCTTCCGTTTGAACGAAAGCGGGGTCATCAACTTCGTCAACTGGGAGAACATCACCGGCCGCCAGAGCTACGAAGAAATACAGAAGGTGAAAAAGTTCGGCGAATTCGTCTATTCCGGCCGTTTTGACCTGGACCCGCCCAGGAACAGGAGGGCCATCCGACACGTCCAGGTGACCCGGATCGAAGCCTTGCAAAAACCGGGTGTGTACTTTGCCGTGCTGCGCCAGCCGGGCGAGTACGACTACGATTATCAGGCCACGTACTTCCTGATCACCGATATCGGGCTGCACGCCCGGGTATATGCCTTCGAAGCCCTGATCCTGGCCTCCTCCCTCACCACCGGCCAGCCCCTGGCCGGGGTGAACCTCACCTTCTACAACAAAAAGGTCAAGCCCGTGGCTTCGGGAGTCACCGACCAGGACGGCCGGTTCACCCTGGCCGAAAATTTCCATAGAAAAGAGATCGCCTATGTCCAGGCCGGGCTGGAAGGCCACCTGGCGGTGCTGCCTTTCGACCTGCCGGCCCTGGACTTGAGCGACTTCGAACTCGACGGCCGCCGCCAGCAGCCCCGCGAAGTATTTGTCTACAGCCCCCGGGACCTCTATCGTCCGGGCGAGACCGTGGTCCTGTCCGCCCTGCTCCGTGATTATGACGGCCGGCCGGTCAAGGCCCTGCCCCTGGCCGCGGCCTTATTTCGGCCGGACGGCCGGCGGGCGCGCAGCTTCACCTGGCATCCCGAAGCAGGGCCGGCCGCCGGTCAGGGCTATTACCAGACCGAACTGACCCTGCCCGGCGACGCCCAGACCGGAAAATGGCGGCTCGAACTCCGGGAGACGCCCACCGCTTTGCCTTTCCGGACTTTTTCCTTCAGCGTCGAGGATTTCATGCCCGAACGCATGAAACTCGACCTGGCTTCCCCGCGGGACTATTTGACGCCCGAGGAGGACTGGGAGATAGACGCCGCCGGCCTGTACCTGTACGGCGCGCCCGCGGCCGGCAACAAACTGGACGGCAAGGTCAGGGTCAGGGCCAAACGCGATCTTATGGAGAAGTTGGAAGGGTATCAGTTCGGGGAGATAGGCGACCAGGGTTACAGCGACCATTGGGACCTGGACGAGACCGAACTGGATCAGAAGGGCCGGGCGGTTTTGCTGATCGAGAACAAGTGGCGGGACGTGCGCAGCCCGCTTTCGGTGCGGGTGACGGCCAGCCTGTACGAAACCGGAGGCCGGCCGGTCAGCCGGGGCCTCGAGCGTACGGTCTGGCCGGCCGAAGCCCTGGTCGGCCTGAGGCCGCTCTTTACCGGCGACTATCTCGAACCCGGCGCGGTGAATTTCGAAGTAGTCAAGGTCAAGCCCGACGGCGCCCTGGTCCAGGCCCAGGGGCTGCTGGTCACCGTGACCAAGGAGGAACGCGACTACTACTGGGAATATTCCGAGGCCAAGGGTTGGGAACAGAAGCATACGGACAAGAAGTACGTCTACCTGACCGATACGCTGAACCTGGACGGGGTCAAGCCGGCCGGATACTCGGTCACCCTCAACCACGGCCGGTACGTCCTGGAGATAAAGGACCCGGCCACCAATCTGGCCGCCAGCCTGCGTTTCAGCGTCGGCTTCCGCTGGTACCGTTATGAACAAAGGGAGGCGGCCCGGCCGGACAAGGTCAAACTCGAACTGGACAAGCCTATGTATCAGCCCGGCGACGTGGCCAGGCTCACGGTCACGCCGCCCCACAGCGGCGAGGCGCGCATCCTGGTGGAAGGCGATAAGCCCCTCTGGTTCAAGCGGGTCGAGGTTTCGGCCAAGGGCACGGTGGTCGAGATACCGATTTCGGCCGCCTGGGACAGTCACGACCTTTACCTGAGCGCCGTGGTCTTCCGGTCCGGCCAAGCCAAGGAAAAGATAACGCCCAACCGGGCCATAGGCGTGATCCACCTGCCGCTGGACCGTTCCCGGCGCAATCTGGCCCTCGAGATCGAGGCGCCGGAAAAGGTATCGCCCCAGGGTCCGACGCCCCTGACCGCCCGACTCAAACTCGGGGTCAGGCCTAAAGGACCGGTCCTGGTCACCCTGGCCGCGGTGGACGTGGGCATCTTGAGCATCACCGACTTCGAGACTCCGGACCCCGCGGCCTGGTTCTTCGAAAAGAGGCGGTACGGCGTGGACCAGCACGACCTGTACGGCAAGGTGGTCGAACTCATGGACGGGACCCCGGCCACGCTCAAATACGGCGGCGACGCCGACGTGGCCGCTGGCGGCAAGGCGCCGGAGACCAAGGTCAAACTGGTTTCTCTCTTCCAGTCGCCGGTGGCCTTCGACGACCAGGGCCGGGCCGAGGTGACGCTGACCCTGCCCGGGGATTTCAACGGCCGCTTGCGGCTGATGGCCGTGGCCTTCGGCGGCGAAGCCTTCGGTTCGGCCGAAAGGGAGGTCACCGTGGCCGCGCCGATAGTGGCCCAGTTGGCCACGCCGCGCTACCTGGCCCCGGGCGATACGACCGAATTCGCCCTGGACCTGCACAACCTGAGCGGCCAGGATCAGGACCTCAAGATCGAATTGACGGCCACTCCGCCCCTGGCCCTGTCCGACGGCCGGCGCATCGTCAAACTCAAGGACAAGGAAAAGACCACCCTGCGCTTTCCGGTCAAGGCCCGGCCCGATTTCCAGGCCAGCCGGATCGAACTCCGCCTGTCCGGCCAGGGCGTCAAACTCGAGGGCGACTGGCAGCTCGGGGTCAAACCCGGGTATCCGGCCACGGCCCGCAAGGTCCGCCGCATCCTGAAAAACGGCGAGGCCTTTGTCCTGGACCGGAACCTGGCCGCGGACCTGCTGCCGGCCAGCGTCGAGGCCGACCTGAAGGTTTCGCCGGTCATACCCTTCAATTTAAAACGCGTCGTCTCCGACCTGATCGCGTATCCGTACGGCTGCCTCGAACAGACCACCAGCCGGGCCTTCCCCCTGCTCTACGCCACGCCGGACAACGCCGAGCGTTTCGGTCTGTTGCGCCTGGACAGCCAGATCAGGCTGGCCCGCCTGGACGGGGCCATCGAAAGGATATCCCTCATGCATCTGCCCCGGGGCGGATTCGGCCTGTGGAACGAACGCAGTCCGGAAGAGCCTTGGCTGACCTGCTACGCCGGCGACTTTCTGCTCCAGGCCCGGGACCAGGGCCTCAACGTGCCCGCCGGCTTGATGGATCAGGCCTTGAAGCGCCTCGAATTCTACGTGCAGCGGCCCTGGCCCAAGGAAGGCACCAAGGCCTCGAGGGACGAACTGGATTTCACCGTGCGCTGTTACGCCGCGTACCTGCTGGCCAAAGTCAACCGGGCCCCCCTCGGCACCCTGCGCACCATGTACGACAACCACCGGAACCTGGCCGTTTCGAGCCTGCCTTTGACCCACCTGGGTCTGGCCTTGAAGCTCATGGGCGACAACCTGAGAAGCGACCAAGCCTTCAAGGCCGCGGCCCAGAAGCGCCGTTCCGACAGATGGTTCTGGGGAGACTACGGCAGCCCGCTGCGCGACCTGGCCTTGACCCTGGCCTTGCTGCTCGAACACAAAATCGAGTCCCCCGGCCTGGAGAAGCTGACCTTTGACCTGGACGAAGAACTGCGCCAGCGCCGGTGGCTGAGCACCCAGGAAAAATACGCGGCCTTCAAGGTGGGACTGGCCGTCGAGACCGCCGCGGACAAGGAATGGTCGGGCCGGCTCCGCCAGGCCGGCCGGGAGACCGCGGTCAAGCAAAGAAAGGCGTTGCTTTTGTCGCCCTCGGTCAAGGAGATGGGGGCCGGCGTGGTATTCCGCTCGGAACACCAGCGGCCGCTGTACGTGTCGGCCGTGGTGAGCGGTTATCCCATCAAGCCGCCGGCCAAGGATGACTCGATAGTAGTCCTCGAGCGCGAGCTTTACGATCTCAAGGGCAAGAAGATCGTGAAACGGGAGTTCAAGGTCGGGGACCTGATGCTGGTTCATCTGTTGGTGAACTCGAAGGAGTCGGTGCCGGACGCCCTGGTGGTGGACCTGCTGCCGGCCGGCTTCGAGATCGAGAATCCCAACTTCAAGTACAGCTTGAAACTGGATGACGCCGGCCTCGAGGACCTGGCCTTTGACGGCCGTAAGCTCCAGCGGATAAAGGAAGGGACCCCGTTCCAGCACGAGGAATTCAAGGACGACCGGTACGTGGCCGTGCTGCCCGTGGAAAAGGGCCGGAATTATCATTTGTTCTACCTGGTCCGGGCCGTGAGCCCGGGGACCTTTACCGTGCCGCCGGTCTTCCTCGAGTCCATGTACCGTCCGGAGATCAGGGGTCTGGGTGAAACACCCCTCCCGATAACGGTGGTAAACAAGACGAAGTAAGAGGCGGTTTAGGAAAAAAGGCTAGAAGATCAGCAGGTCCAGGTAAGCTTTGGCGTTGAGGATTCTGACTCCTTGTCGGGCTGGCAAGGCCAGCAAATCCTTATCGCCGCTGACGATTGCGTCGGCCCCGGCTTCTTCGGCGCAGGCCAACAGCCAATCATCGTCAGGATCGCGGCAGACTCGGCCGTTCAGCGGCCGGCTGGAGGAAAGCCGGCAAATCTTCCGGAAGTTCGTTATGAAATCAGCGGTGTCCTCTTCAGACCAGGCTCCTCGATGTTGGGCCAGGGCCTTGACCACCCGCCCATAATGCAAAGCGCGCCTCAGTTCATCAAGGAGCCGCTCGGAACTGATGAGGAAAATCTTCCCCTTGAAGGCCAGATCGAGGATTTTACCCGGATGGCCATAAGGATCAAGCAGAGCGCTCACAATGGTGTTGGTGTCCAGAACGACTTTCCTCATGCTTTTTTCCGGGCAAAGGCCACGGCTTCCGCCGCCAGTTTTTCAACTTCCTCTTCCGTCAGGCTCCCTTTCCCGCCCACGCCTTTCCAAAGAAGCCCTTTTAAGTTGGATCGGGCCTCTTCGCGGACCTTGGACTCCCTCATCAGAGCAACGAACCGGCGGGCGAGTTCAATCTGCTCTTCGGTCAAACCCTCAACATCGAAGATTGCTTGCTTCATGGGACTACCCTCCTTTACTGGATTATATTATTGGGTTTGATTGTGCTTATATCAAGGTTAAGTATAGGTTATCAACAGGCAAGGCGAAAGCTGGTTTTTCCCTGACCAGCGGGAATGAAGGGTTATCGGGCTAATCGGCTCATGTTTTCAGGGGCGATAAAAACCAGTAAACTCATCTGGCTGATCCCGGTGGCTGTCATCCTGCCCCTGGCGGTCTTTCTGCTGGCCGACTATTTCTTCCCCTTGCCCGAGCCGGGGTCGGACAAGGGATTTGCCGTGGCCGTGGTGGCCGAGGACGGCACGCCCCTGCGTTCCTTTCCGGATAACCGGGGGGTCTGGCGGTACCCGGTCAGGAGCGGGGACGTTTCGCCTTTATATCTAGAAGCCTTGATCAATTATGAAGACCGTTGGTTCCGCTGGCATCCGGGTGTGAATCCGGTGTCCCTGCTGCGGTCTTTTTATCTTTACCTCGAGACGGGCCGGCCCGTGACCGGCGGGTCGACGCTGACCATGCAGGCGGCCCGGATACTGGACCCCCATTCCAGGACCGTCCGGGGCAAACTCAAACAGATATTCCGCGCCCTCCAGCTCGAACTGCACTATTCCAAGGACGAGATTCTGACCCTGTATTTGAACTATGCTCCCTTCGGCGGTCCGATCGAAGGGGTCCAGGCGGCCAGTTACGCTTATTTAGGCCGGCCGGCGGCGGAACTCAGCCATGCCGAAGCGGCCCTCCTGGCCGTGCTGCCCCAGTCGCCCAGTCGGCTGCGTCCGGATCGGCATCCGGACCGGGCCACCCAAGCCCGGGACAAGGTGCTGGCCAGGCTGGCCGGCTTCGGCGTCTGGGACGTCGAGGTGGTGCGGGAGGCCCGGCTGGAAAAGGTGGCCGCCCGTTTCGATCCCCGGCCCATGCAGGCGCCGCTGCTGGCCCTTCGTTTGACCAAGGGCGGCCGGCCGGTCCAGGCGGTTCGCACTTTCATTGACGCCGGTTTGCAGCAGGCCGTGACCGAGGCCGTGCAAAGGCACGTGCTCGCGGCCCCGCCCAGAACATCGGCCGCGGTCCTGATCGTGGAGAACGAAAACCTGGCCGTCCGGGCCTACGTGGGCAGCGCCGACTTTTTCGACGACACCCGTTTCGGCCACGTGGACATGGTCCGGGCCTTGCGCTCGCCCGGTTCGACCTTGAAGCCTTTTCTCTACGCCCTGGCCCTGGAAGAAGGACTCATCCATTCCGAGAGCCTGCTGATGGACGCCCCTTTTTCCTTCTACGGTTACCGTCCCGCCAATTTCGGGGAAGGCTTTGCCGGTCCGGTCAGCGCCGGCGAGGCCCTGCGGCGGTCCCTCAACATCCCGGCCGTGGACCTCTTGGATCGCCTGGGGCCGGCCTATTTCGACGCCCGCCTCCGCCAGGGCGGTCTGTACCTGCGCTACCCGGGCCGGGGGACGCCCAATCTGACCATGATCCTGGGCGGGGTGGGCGTCACCCTGGCCGACCTGACCGGCGCGTACGCGTCCCTGGCCCGCCAGGGCCTGGCCGGGGTGGTGAGGTACACGGTCGAGACGCCGCTCCGGGAACGACGCCTGTTGAGCCCGGGCGCGGCTTACATCGTCCGCCGGATGCTCGAGGATCAGCCCCGGCCGGACCTGCCCGCCGGCCGACTCAACCTGGACCACGGCCGCCAGGTGGCCTGGAAGACGGGCACCAGCTACGGCTTCCGCGACGCCTGGGCCCTGGGCGTGACCGACGGCTTCACCATCGGCGTCTGGGTCGGACGGCCGGACGGAACCCCTTCGCCCGGCCAGTACGGCCGGGCCTCGGCCGCGCCGCTCCTCTTCAGTCTGGTGGACTGCCTGCCCCGGGGCCGGTCCCAGCCGCCGGCCGCGCCGGCCTCGGTCACGCGACGGGAAGTCTGCTGGCCATTGGGGACGCCGCCGGCCGGCGCGGACGACCCCCTGTGCCACCAGAAACGGATGGCCTGGATACTGGACGAGCAGACGCCGCCGACTCTGCCCGACCGCAACGATCATAGCTGGCTGGGCAATCCGGTCCTGGTCCAGGTCAACCCCGACACCGGGCTCCGCGTGGACGCGGACTGTCCGCTTAAAAGCCCGGCCGCCCGGACCATCGCCCGCTGGCCCAAATCGGCCGGCCCCTGGCTCAGCCCCCATTTGAAAAAGGCGTCTCTGATTCCCCGCCTGGACCCCCTCTGCCGGCGGCCCGTGTCCTGGGTCCCGGAAACCATCCGCATCGTCGAGCTTCAACCCGGAACCATCCTCCGGCCGCGCGGCGCCGAGACCCGCCTGCCGACCGTAACCCTCCAGGCCCTGGGCGGACGGGGCCGCCTCTTCTGGTTCCTCGACGGCCAGTTGGTCGCCGAGGTCGAAGCGGGGCAGTCCCGGCTGTACCAGTTCAAGAAACCGGGCCGCCACCGCCTGACCGTCCTGGACCTGGCCGGCAACTACGACGAGGTCGAGGTCACGGTCCTGGGCGGCAACCCGGACGCCTGAGCCGGGGAGACGCGGCCGAACGCCCCTCCCGTTCCGGGCCGGGGCAGGTCAATCCCCCCTGGCAGCGCGACCTGATGAGGGACTTTTTTCCCGTCGTCAATGCCCGGCGCCGTTGAAATAAACACCGTATATATCTTCTAACCCCTACAAATAATCGGTTAGGCCTAGCCGAAAAAATTTCGTGGAATTCTACTTGGAATAGTGCTATTTCTTTTAAAAAAAAGTGAGAAATAAAAAATAGCCGAGCTTTCAGTCGGGCTGAAAGCCGGACGTGGCGGACGGGAGGTTTAACTCAAACAGGGCAGACCAAGCGATTCATTTAAGGAGGTGGAAGGGGCCATGAAAAAGCGGAGTTGGGTCAGTGTAACGATCATTCTGGCTATGGGCGTCTTCTTTATCGGTCCACATGCAGTCCTGGCGGCCCAGGAAACCGTAAAAATCGGGTTTTGCGCGCCCTTGTCCGGACCGGCGGCCGCCTGGGGCCTGCCCGGCCTGGATGGAACGAGTATCTGGGTGGACAAAGTCAACGCGGCCGGAGGCCTCAAGGTCGGGGACAAAAACTACAAGGTCGAGATCGTAAAATACGATGACGAGGGAGACGGGGCCAAGGCCTTGGTGGGGGTTAAAAAGCTGGTCCAGGAAGACAAGGTCAAGGCCATATTGATGCTGGGCGGCGCCACTACCCCGCCGACGCAGCCTTTCCTGACCAAAGAGAAGATCATGTGTTTTGTGCTGATCGCCTCGGACCTGGCCCCGGACCGGCCGTATCTCATGGACGTAACCGACAACTTCCCGGTCTATCATTTGCTTCATGCCGAATACATCGCCGACGCTCATCCCAAAGCCAAGAAAGCGGCCATTGTATCTCAGGATGACGAGATCGGCCTGGCGGCCATCGCCTGGTCCGAGGCCGGCTTCAAGGCCGCGGGTATAGACGTGGTCTATTCGAAGCCCTTCGGGGTCAACACCACGGACTTCGCTCCGATCATCACGGCCGTCCTCCAGACCAAACCCGACATCATCAGCATGGGCGCCTCCTATCCGGAATTCCAGGCCCTCATCTGCGAGCAGGCCTACACCCAGAAGTGGAAGGGCATCATCACTTCGGCCTGCTGGGATTTCGCCGCCATACTGGCCAAGGTGCCCAAGGAATTCATGGAACGAGCCGTCTCCGGATTTCCCGATTTCGACGATCCCAAACTGACCAAGGAGCACAACGAGTTCTGGAAGGAATGGAAAAAGAGGTTCCCGGACCACAGTTTTTCGGAAATCGTCTGGGAATACATGGGCGGGCTCGAGGTCTGGGCTTATGGCGCCCAGAAAGCCGGTTCGGTCGAGTCCGAAGCGGTTTACAAGGCCTTGAAGGCTTCCGAGTCCGTGCCTCATTCCTTCGGACCAGGGAAATGGTTCGGCAAAGAGGTCTTCGGCGCGGATAATCTCCTGGTGCCGGTGTGGCCGATCACGGAAATTAAAAACGGCAAGCCGGCGATCGTAGCCAACAAGAATCTCTTCGACTGGATGAAGGACGCGAAGAAGAAAAAGATACTCTTCGACACGCTGAAGACCTGGAAAATAAAGACCTACGAGTAATTCATAGAGAGCTTCGATACCGGCCGGGCCCGAGTCCTTGGGTCATCAAGTGAACCAGGGGCTCGGGCGCGTGATTCGTTATCGAGGCATCAATGTTCCTGGTTTGAGGCCAGGTTACCCGATTAGGCCCGGCCGCCGGGTATTAAGGCCATGACATGGGATTGCTCGCTCAAACCATTTTAAACGGACTGATGACCAGTTCGTTTTACGCGCTGATCGCCGTGGGATTGAGCCTGGTCTTCGGCGTCATGCATATCGTCAACTTCGCCCACGGCGAGTTTTACATGCTGGGCGCCTATACGGTCTGGATTCTCTTCGCCAAGATGGAATGGCCCTTTTTCCTGGCCGTGGCCGCGGCCATAGTGCTGGTCGGCTTGCTGGGACTGATTTCCGAGCGGGTCGTTTTCCGGCAGGCCCACGGCAAGGTGCTGAGCGGCTTCATCATGTCGGTGGGCCTGGTCTTCATCCTGCAAGTGGCCGTGGTCAAAATCTGGGGTCTGGGAAAAATGAAGCCCGTCCCGGCCGCTTTTCCCCAGGTGCTGGACCTGGGCGGGGTGTCCACCAGTTGGCAGCGTTTTATCGTGATACCGGCCACCATCATCCTTTTGGGCTCGCTCTGGTTTTTTCTGGAACGATTCCGCCTCGGCCGGGCCTTGCGCGCCTCGGCCTTGAACCCGGAAGCGGCGGCTCTGCAGGGGATCAGCCCCAGGAAGTGCGCCGCCGTGGCCATGCTGCTCGGTTCGGCCATGGCCGGCGCGGCGGGCGCCCTGATGGCCCCCATCATGTCGGTCCATCCCTACATGGGCCATTCCGTGATCTGGACCGCCTTCGTCGTGGTCATTGTCGGCGGCCCCGGGAATATCAAGGGCAGCATCCTGGCGGCCCTGTTGTTCGGCTTCCTGACCACCATCATAACCACCTGGCTGGATTCGACCATCGCCGATCTGGTCAACGCCCTGGTGATGCTGATCCTGCTGGCCGTCCGGCCCGAGGGAGTGATGGGGCATGATTAAATCCGGTCTGATATATTTAATCGACAACATCAGGTGGCTCGGCTGGTTGATCATCCTGGCGGTCTTTTTGATCGTCCTGCCGTACCTGGTGGCCAAATACCAGGTGGACGTCCTGATCATGCTCCTGATAAACATAATCCTGGTGGTCAGTTTCCGCCTGATCACCACCACCGGCGGATGGTCCCTGGCTCACGTCCCCATGATGGGCTGCGGGGCCTACGCCACGGCCCTGCTCACGGCCGGGCTGGGGTTCCCCTTCTGGTTCTCCCTGCCGCTGTCAGGGCTGGCCGCGGCCCTGGCGGCCCTGATCATCAGCTACCCCCTGGCCAGGACCAGGGGTTTCGCCTTCTTCGTGGCCTCCTTTGCCGCCGGCGATTCACTCAGGTTGTGCTGGACCAGGTTCAAGGTTCCTTTCGGGGGGCACAAGGGCCTGACCAACATCCCCGTGCCCGAATTCTTTTCCGGCGTGGATTTGAGCGAACCCATGCCCTATTATTTTCTCACCCTGGTGCTGACGATTATCTGCCTGGCCGTCATGTATCGCCTGGACAAATCCCGGATCGGGCATACCTGGAAAGCCATAGACATGAACGAGGACCTGTCCAGGAGCCTAGGGATAAACGTCACCTTCTACAAAATACTGGCCTTTGTCATCGGCTCCTTCTTCGCCGGCGTGGCGGGAGTGCTGCTGGCCCACCGGCTCTGGGCCGTGGTGCCGGCCCAGTTCGGTTTCGTCACCACCCTGTATCTGCTGGTCTGGGTCGTTTTCGGCGGAACCAGGACCTTCGCGGGAGCCATCCTGGGCGTGGTCATGCTGACTTTTCTGCGGGAAGTGCTCAAACCCTTCCTGGAGTGGGTGCCCATGATTTTCGGGGCCATAATCATCCTGACGCTGATCTTTTTCCCCGAAGGACTGGAAGGCCTGCCCCGACGCTTCTCGCCCTGGCTCAGCCGGCAGCGGCTGATTTCCGAACTGGAAGGACAGACCCGTTCTTAACCTCGGGAAAAGAAATGCCCCTGTTGCAGTTGAAAGGTTTGGGTAAGGACTTCGGCCGACTAGTCGCGGTGAACCGGATCGATCTCGGCCTCGAGCCGGGGGAAATCCGGGGGCTCATCGGACCCAACGGGTCAGGCAAGACGACCATTTTCAACCTGATTACCGGTTTCATAAGCCCCAGCCGGGGAACGGTCTTCTTTCAGGGCGAAGACATTACCGATCTGGCGCCCCATGCCGTGGCCGGCCGAGGGCTGGCCCGCACCTTTCAACTGACCGCTCTCTTCAAGGAAATGACCGCTCTCCAAAACGTAATCATCGCCTGTCACCTCAATACGCGGCTCGGACTCCTGAGACAGTTCTTCTGGACGGAGAGAACCCGCCGGCGGGAAAGAGCCATCGAGGAAAGGGCCCTCGAGTTGCTCGAGTTCATGGGCATCGCCGACAAAAAGAATGAAATCGCCGGCGAACTGCCCCACGGCCATCAATGCGCCGTGGGCATAGCCAATGCCCTGGCCACCAACCCCCGCCTGATCCTCCTGGATGAGCCGGTGGGGGGGATGAACCCCACCGAGACGGCCCAGACCATGGAAAAGATCAAAAAGCTTCGAGATCAGGGCCTCACCGTTTTACTGGTCGAACATGACATGAAGGCGGTCATGAGCACCTGCGACCGGATAACCTGCATCAATTTCGGCAACAAGATCGCCGAAGGCACGGCCCAGGAGGTCTGTTCCTGTAAAGAGGTGAACGACGCCTATCTGGGCGGGACGATCGAGGCATGCTCTCTCTAAGAAACGTCGTGGTCCACTATGGCGGGGTGCGGGCCCTCAAGAGCATCTCCCTGGCGGTGGAAAAGGGCGGCATCACCAGCCTGATCGGCGCCAACGGCGCCGGCAAGAGCACCACGCTCAAGGCCGTTTCCGGATTGGTCCCGATCACTTCCGGCGAAATCCTCTTCGAGGGACAGCGCATAGACGGCTGGCCGACGGAAAAGATAGTCGAGCTGGGCATCGGCCACGTCCCGGAAGGCAAGCAACTCTTTCTGGACATGAGCGTTCTGGATAACCTGCTGACCGGCGCCTATCTGCGCCGGGACACGGAAAACCTGGCCCGGGACCTCGAGTGGATTTACGGCTATTTTCCGGTGTTGGGCCGGGCGCAAAAAAGGAAGGCCTCCCAACTGAGCGGCGGCGAGCAGCAAATGGTGGCCATAGGCCGGGGTCTGATGTCCAAGCCCAAGCTTCTGCTTCTGGATGAACCCTCCCTGGGCCTTTCCCCTATCCTGACCCTGGAAGTCGGAGCCATCATCAAACGCATCGCCGCCGAGGGCGTTTCCATTTTGCTGATCGAACAGAACGCCAACCTGGCCCTTCAACTCGCCCAGAGAAGCTATGTCCTGGAAACGGGGACCATTGTCCTGGAAGGAGACAGCCGCTCCCTGGCGGACAACGAGCACGTGCGGGCCGCGTACCTGGGCCTCAGCCCGACCGAAGGACCGGCCGTGTTTCGGGCGCCGGAGAGGGAGGCGGCCCGGGCCGTGGAAGTCCGGCCGCCGGCCGAACGGCGGGAAGAAGTCCCTGCCGGAAAAGGGCCGCCTCCTCCCGCGCCGACTCAACCGGCCCTCCCGGAAAGATGGCCGCCTACCGAGCCGCCCGACCGCCGGGCCCCGGAATGGCCGACGGCCGGACCAACGCCCGCCTTCAGTTGGACTCCCGATGGCCAGGCGCCGGACCAACGGATTCATCCCGGATACGCGGAAAAAGGTTGGACTTACGGCCCTGGCCCGAACGCGGGAAAAGGTTGGGGCCGGCCTCCGGCCGAAGAACCTCCCCTGGACCCGCGGCCGAAAAAAAGGACGGCCCCGGTCCGGGTGATCAAGAAGAGCCTGACCGTCTTGGAGAAACCCTGACGGCGGGTATGGGAAAAGGATTAAACCCGCAGGTCATTAATTAGGATTTCAGATGGCCAACGGATTAATCACGGTGGAAGTAGTCTTCCACGCCAATATCGAAAAATTATTCGGTGAAGGTGAAAGACGGATAACGCTGAGCGGCCAAACCAGACTGCGCCGCCTGCTGGAGACCGTCTGCGATTCGGATGAGCGCCGCCAGAGGATTTTCGACCAGCGCGGCGGCCTACGATCGGACGTGACCATATTGCGCAACGGCCGGAACGTGGTCTTTCTGGACGGCCTCGAGACCGTCCTGAACAACGGGGACAAGGTGGCGATTTTTCCTCCGGTGTACGGCGGTTGAAGCCCGGCGGTTCGATGGAACCTGGCTTCCCCCGCCCGGCGGCCGTCCAGGACAGCCGGCCCCCGGCCAAGGAATGGACTTCCGGCCGCTCACCGGGAGCGAACGAGGCGTCAAGGAGGGACGGATAGACCCATGGCCAAAGGAATCGCGATAGACATTTCCAAATGCACCGGCTGCGGATACTGCGAATTGATGTGCTCGATCACCCACCATGACGAATTCAATCCCCTTAAGTCCCGCATCCGGGTCAGTGTCTTTCCGGACCGATCCACGGCCGTGCCGGTGGTCTGCTATCAGTGCGAGGACCCCTGGTGCGCCAAGGCCTGTCCGGCCGGCGCCCTGGCCGTGGAAAAGGACCAGGACGGCCGGACCACGGTGGTGACGGTGATCAAGGACAGGTGCGTGGGCTGCAGGATGTGCACCCTGGCTTGCCCCTTTGGCTGCATCGTGGTCTCGGACGGACTGGCCGAAAAGTGCAACCTTTGCCACGGAGACCCGCAATGCGTGCGGCGCTGTCGTTCGGGGGCCATCAGGTTCACGGATGTGGACGCTCAGGCGGTGTCCAAAAAGAAAGCCGTGGCCCAGCGGCTCCTGGGCGCCCTTCAGGAGGTCTAGTCATCATGTGGTACGGTTGGACCGGAAACGTTCTGCGGGTGGACTTGAGCCAGTCCCTGATTACGATCGAGGAATTGGATCGTCCCAGCGCGGAAAAATTCATCGGCGGACGCGGCCTGGGGGTCAAATACCTCTATGACGAAATTGACCCGGCCATTGACGCCTTGAGCCCCAAAAACAAGCTTATTTTCGCCACCGGTCCGCTGACCGGCACCGGCGCGCCCGGCGCCAGCCGATACATGGTGGTCTGCAAAGGCCCCTTGACCGGCCTCATCGCCGAATCCAGCGCCGGCGGGGCTTTTTCGACGGCCATGAAATACGCCGGCTACGACCTGATCATCCTGGAAGGAAGGGCCGCCCGGCCGGTCTATCTCTGGGTGGACGACGATCAGGTGGCCATCAGGGAGGCCGGACATATCTGGGGTAAAGCCACCACCGAGACGGTCCAGGCCGTGATCAAGGAAACGCACCCGGAGGCCAAGGTGGCCTGCATAGGGCCGGCCGGCGAAAACCAGGTCCTCTTTGCCTGCGTGATGAGCGACGAGGGCCGGGCCGCCGGACGTTCCGGCGTGGGCGCGGTCATGGGCTCGAAGAACCTCAAGGCCGTCGCCGTTCACGGCACCCGGGGGGTGAAAGTGGCGGACAAGGCCGCTTTTCTGGCCGCGGTGGACCAAGCCTATCGGAAACTGGACACCGAAAGCACCGAACATTTCCACCAGGTCGGCACGCCCTTTGTCACCGGCCTGGCCAACGAGAGCGGGGTCCTGCCCACCCGGAACTACCAGACCGGCGTGAACAAGAACGTGAAAAAACTTTCCGCGGAATTCCTGGCCGTCAACGTTTCGGTCAGGAAAAATTTCGGCCTGGCCTGCCCGGCCTGCCCGGTGGCCTGCCGCCGCATCAGCCGGGTGTCGGTGCCGGAGTTCGCCGGCCAGGGCGACGGCCCGGAATACGAAACCATCGGCCTGCTGGGCTCGAGTTGCGACGTGAACGACCTTTACGCCGTGACCAAGGCCAACTTCATCTGCAACGAAATGGGGATGGATACGATTTCCGCCGGATCGACCATCGCCTGCGCCATGGAGCTTTACGAAAAGGGCTACCTGCCGCTGAAAGACGCGGGAACGCCGCTCAACTTCGGCAACGCCCAGGCCGTGATCAAACTGGTCGAGGACATCGGTCTGAAGAGGGGCTTCGGGGCCGTTCTGGCCGAAGGGTCCTATAGGGTGGCCAAGAGATACGGCCATCCCGAGTTCCACATGGGGACCAAGAAGCTCGAATTCGCCAGTTATGATCCCCGAGGGGTTCAAGGGCAGGGCCTGGCTTACGCCACCAACTCCCGCGGTGGCTGTCATATCCGGGGTGAAGTCCAGGACGTCTCCCTCTTCGGCGTGAACTACTGGCGGGTGACCAAGGACCATAACCTGGGGCCCGTGGACCCGTTGCGCTGGGACGACCAGCCGCCCCTGACCGTGGACGTTCAAGACTACTTCTGCCTCATCGACTCCTCCGGGATGTGCAACTTCATGTTCTTCCTGGCCGTGGACGAAGACGATACCCGGCTCCTGATCGAAACCGCCACGGGTATAAACATGGGTGGCCACCAGGGTTTCATGAGGACCGGCGAAAGGATATTCAACCTCGAGCGCCTGTTCAACCTCAAGGCGGGTCTGACCGGCCGGGAGGACACCCTGCCTAAACGGATGCTCGAGGAACCCATGCCCGAAGGCCCGGCCAAAGGTTTGGTGGTCCACCTCGGCGAGATGCTGCCCCAGTACTACCAGTTGCGCGGTTGGACGCCCGAAGGCGTTCCCACCCGGCGCAAGATCGAGGAACTGGGCCTGTCGGAGTAAGAAACGGTCCGGACCGCCTCCGCCTTGGTTTGGCGCCGGTTGGGTTTCGATCGAAAAAGAGACGTCTTGGTCCGAGCGAAGAGACATACGATCATCGGCAACAGCGCGGCCGGTCTGGCCGCGGTCAAGGCCATCAGGAAAGCCGGCGACGAGGGCCCGATAGTCCTGATCTCGGCCGAGAACTGCCCGGCTTACTCGCCGGTCCTGACCACCTATTACCTCGCCGGCGACATCGGGCGGTCCGGCCTCTTTCTGGTGAACGAAGACTTCTATCGCCAGATGAAGGTGCGGACCCTCTTCGGCCGCCGGGCAGTGGAAATTGATCCGTCCCGGCGCCTCGTCCGCCTGGACAACAGAACGAAAGCGCCCTTTGACGATCTGTTGATCGCCACCGGCGCCTCGGCCAGAACCATCGCCGAAGTCGAAGCGGGCGCCCGGGAGAAAGTCGCCACGCTACGCACCCTGGCCGACGCGGAAAGAATAAAGAAGGCCAGCGAGAAGGCGCGGGATATTGTGGTCACCGGCGCCGGCCTGGTCAGCCTGCAGGCCATCAAGGCCATCCTGGGGCGGGGGCCGAAGATAACCGCGGTCGTCGGTTCGTATCAAGTCCTGTCCCAGCAGATGGACGCCGAAGCCGCCGGCCTCGTCCAGAGAAAGTTGGAGGCCCGCGGCGTCAATCTCCTCTTCGGCCGAGAGGTGAAGAACATCTCGCGCCGGGGGGACCGGGTCCAGGTCAAGACCAATTACCATGAACTGCTGCCGGCCGACCTGGTCATCGTCGGCAAGGGAGTGCGGCCGAACGTCCTCCTGGCCGAACAGGCGGGTATCGAAGTCGGCCACGGCATTGTCGTGGATGAAAGGATGAGGACCAGCCGGGAAGACATCTACGCCGCCGGCGACGTGGCCGAAGGCTTGAACAGCCTGAGCGGCCGCCGGGAAGTCATCGCCACCTGGTTGAACGCCTGCGCCCAGGGCGAAGTCGCCGGATTCAACATGGCCGGCCTCGAGGCGGTCCGCAGGGACCAGTTCCGGGAGAACGTGACCAATATTCTCGGCGTCGTGGCCGCCGCCATCGGGTTGTCCCATCCGGAGGGGGACGATTTCGAGGAGGTGCGCCACCTGGATGAGGAGCGGGGGGTCTGCCGTAAATTATACTTCCAGGGACCGACCCTGGTCGGCGCGCTGCTCCTCAATCGGGTGGAAGACGCGGGCCTGATCCGCAATTGCATCGCCAACCGGAGCGACCTGTCGGCCTGGAAGGAACAAATCGCCCGGGCGCCGCTTCATTTCGGCCATATTCTCGGCGCTTCCGGCGGAGGCCGGCCGTATGATCACTAGTCGGCCGCGGCCCGTCCCGCGAGACGCGGGAGACGCCGGCCCGGCTTCTTACGAGGTAGTCGTCCTTAATTCGAGGAACGGGGGACGGAAATGACCGTAGTTGGCTGGATCGTTCTTTCCATCGGCCTCGTGGCCCTGGCCATATTCCTGCTCTGGCTGATCCTGGAGAGGCTGTACAAGAGATCGTCCAAGGAAACGGCCTTCGTGCGGACTGGTTTCGGCGGCCAGAAAGTGGTGATGAACGGCGGGGCCCTGGTGCTGCCCGTCCTGCATGAAGTCATCCCCGTGAACATGAACACCCTGCGGCTGGGGGTGACCCGGGCCAATAACCAGGCGTTGATCACCCGGGACTGCATGAGGGTCGACGTGCAGGCCGAGTTCTACGTGCGGGTCAAGCCCACGCCCGAGGCCATAGCCGACGCGGCCCAGACCCTGGGCCGGAGGACCATGGACCCGGAGGCGCTCAAGGCCCTGGTCGAAGGCAAGTTCGTGGACGTTCTCCGGGCCGTGGCCGCGGTGATGTCCATGGAGGAAATACATCAGCAGCGCATCGAATTCGTGAAAAAGGTTCAAGCCGCCGTATCCGGGGATTTGCTGAAAAACGGCCTGGAACTCGAGTCGGTCTCCCTGACCGAACTGGACCAGACCGACCAGAAATATTTCAATCCGCAAAACGCCTTCGACGCCCGGGGCCTGACCGCCCTGACCGAAGAGATTCAGACCCGCAAGAAGCTGCGCAACGTGATCGAGCGGGACACCGAGGTGGCCATTCAGAGGAAAAACCTCGAGGCGGAACGACAAAAGCTGAATCTGACCAAGGAAGAGGAATTCGCCCGTCTGGAGCAGCAACTCGAGATCGAGGTTCGGCGGGCCGAACAGCAGGCCAAAATACTCCGCGAACAGGCGGAAAAAGAGCAAGAGGCCAAGGATGCCCAAATCGCGGCCAGGCAAAGGTTGGATCGCGCCCAGATACAGGCCGAGCAGGCGGTGGAGGAAGAACGGCTGGCCCGGGAGCTGCTGCTGAGAGAAAAGGACATCGCCAAGAACAAGGCCCTGGCCGCGGCGGAGATCGAAAGGGAAAGCCTGATTCAAGAAGCCCAGATCAAAGCCAAACAAAAGCTGGACCAGGCCCAGCTTCTGGCCGAGCGGGCCCTCGAGGAAGAGCGCATCGCCCGCGACCTCTACCTGAAGGAGAAAGACCTGGATCGGGCCAAGGTCATCGAAACCGCTGAAACCGAGAAGGATAGAATCATCCGCGAAGCCCAGATCGCCGCCCAGCAGGTTCTGGATCAAGTTCAGGTGACGGCGGAAAGGACCATCGAAGAAGCCCGCCTCAACCGGGATATCTTCCTGCAGGAAAAGGAGGTCATCCGCCGGCGCATCCTCGAGTTGGCCGAGATCGAGCGGCAGAAGGCGGTCTTGCTGGCCGAGCAGGATCGCGCCATCGCCCTGGTGGAAAAATCCAGGGAACATGCCGCGGCCCAGATCGAGGCGGAGAAAACCAGACTGCTGGCCGTCAGGGCCGAAGAACAGGCCATCACCGCCCGTCAGGTCGAAATCGCGGAACGGAACAAGGCTATAGAACTGCTCGAGGCGCGAAAAAAAGCCGAACGCGAGGCCCTGGCCGTCGTCATCGCCGCCGAAGCCAGGAAGAGGGCGGCCTTCGAACAAGCCGAGGCCGACAAGACCATATCCAACCGGGAAGCGGAAAAACTTCAGATCGCGGCCCAGGCCGAAGCCGAGGCGGAAATGGTCCGGACCGAGGCGGCCAAGAAACGTTATTCCGTCGAGGCGGCCGGAACCAGGGCCCTGCACGAGGCCGAGAATGTCCTCAGCCCGGACGTCATCGCCATGAAGGTCAAGCTCGAAACCATCAAGCACCTGGGTGAGATCATCCGCGAGAGCGTCAAACCTCTGGAAGCCATCGAGGGCATCAAGATTCTCCACGTGGACGGACTCAACCTGGGACCCTGGACCGCTCCGGGCGCGCCAGCCGGCGCCGCCCCTCCGCCGGGCGGAGGAGGCAATCTGGCCGAACAACTGGTCAACAGCGCCCTGCGCTATCGCGGCCAGGCCCCCCTGGTGGACGCGGTCCTAAAGGAGATTGGATTGAAAGGCGCCGATCTCCAGGGCCTGACCGCGACCCTCCAGCCTGAAACCGAAAGACCGCCCGCGCCGGAGGAGAAATAGCCGGTCTGCCTCCGGCCCGAGGCGGGACCCCCGCGCCTTCATCGGCCCGTTTTCTTGGTTAAGGTGATGGTGTAACGGGTCCCCTGGGTCCGGTCGAGGTCAAGTTCACCCTTCATCTGCTGTTCCACCAGGGTCGTGACCAGCAGCAGGCCCAGGCTGCGTCCGGAACGCCAGTCCAGGTCGGGCGGCAGCCCCACGCCGTCGTCGGCCACCAGCAGTTCTATCCGGCCGCCTTCCATGTACCTGGCCCTGATCGTGATCGTCCCCGGCCGATCGGACGGGAAAGCGTACTTGAGCGAATTGGTGAGCAGTTCGTTCAGGACCAACCCGCAGGGCACGGTCTGATCCAGGCTCAAGACCACCCCGCCCGTTTCCACCTCCAGGCTGATTTTACGCTCGTACCCGCCGCAAGTCTGGAACAGGGCCGAGGCCAGGTCCCGCACGTACCAGTCCAGGTCAATCTCGGACAGGGTTCTGGAACGATAGAGCAGGTCGTGGATCATGGCCATGGCCACGATCCGGTTGCGGCTTTCCCGCAGGGCCGCTATGACCCGCTCGTCCCCGACCCCGGCCGCCTGGAGGCTGAGCAGGCTGGAGACCACCTGCATGTTGTTCTTGACCCGGTGATGGATTTCCCGGAGGAGGACGTCCTTTTCCTTCACGGCCGCCTTGAGATCCCGTTCCATCCGCAGGCGATCGGAAAGGTCGATATAAACCCCCACGGCCCCGCGGGGTCGGCCTTCATCGTCGAACAGAGGCGCGGCCTGGTGCAGGATGCGCTTGGAGGACCCGTCCTCAAAGACCAGGTCCAGTTCGACGTCGCGCACTTCGATTCCCAGCCTGGCCGCTTTCTGCATGGGCAGGTCTTCCGGTGGCACTTCCCGGCCGTCCGCCAAGACCTTGTAGTTGGTGGGGCGTTCGTCTTCCGGGGCGGTAAGGGAAGGATTGACCCCGCAGGCCAGACCCAGGATATCATAAGCCAGCCGATTGCCGGTCATGCGCCGGCACCCGGGGTCGTGGGCGATGAGGACCGCCACCGGCACCGCTTCGAGAACCGCGGCCAGGTCCTCGGCCCGGGCCTGTTCCCGCTCCCGGGCCTGTCTCATTTCGATTTCGGCCCGGCGGCGGGCCAGTTGCTCCTTCTTGAGCACCAGGGCTTCGCTGAAGGCCACGGAAAGAGCGGTTATGTCTTCCAGGTCGTCCTGGTTATAGCCGTTTTCCTTGTTGGCCAGGGCCATCAGACCTATGATCTGGCCGGTGTGGACGAGCGGCACGCCCAGGAAGCTGGTGATGGGCGGGTGCTCCGGCGGCAGAGGCAGAAAATCGGGCTCGGAGGCCGGGTCATTGACCATGATGGCCCGACCTTCGTTGACCGCCTTGCCCCTTACTCCCCGGACGGGCCTGTCCCGCAGGAGCTTCATGGCCTCGTCCCGATCGAAACGGCAGGCCTCCCAACCCGGATCGGTTATGGCCAGGCAGTCGAAAAGTCCCTTGGGGTTGAGTTCATTGATGAAGCCGAACTTGCTGCCGGTCAGTTCCTGGGCCACTTTCAGGCAGTCCAGGGCCACCTCGCCGGCCGTCCGGCCGTCCAAGCACTCCCGAAAGACTTTGTTTATGGCGTCCAGGACCGCGTTTTTTCTTTCGAGCCGTTCCTCGGACAGTTGCTGGCGGCTGATTTCCTTTTGCAGGTCCAGGTTTTTTTTGTCCAGTTTTTCGATCAGCCGTTGATTGTAGAGTTTGAGTATCTCGGCCTCTTCGGCCGGGACAGCCGCCGGGCGTCGGGGGCGGCCTTCTTGGACCTGGTTCAAGACTTGTTGAAGTTGTTGGATAAACGTCTCGGCTTCGGCCGGCTTGCGGATAAAGGCGTCGCCGCCCACTTTGAAGGCCAACTCCTCGTCTTTTTCGTCCAGGTACGTGGCGGTAAAAAAGATAAAGGGGATATCCTTCCAGGCCGGATCGGCTCTTACTTCCCGGCAGAGTTGAAAGCCATCCATTTCCGGCATCAGGATATCGGAAACGATCAGGTCGGCGCCTTCGTTCTTCAATCTGATCAAGGCTTCCACTCCGTGGCCGGCGCTGATGACCTCGTACCCGGTTTTTTTCAACCAGGTTTCGAGGAGAAAAACGGTCATTTTCTGGTCGTCCACTATCAGGGCCTTCATGGCGCCACCGTGGAAAATTCAAATATTTGTCAATATTATCCAATATTTTTCCATCAAGATAAATACAATTTTTAGATAGTGTTTTGATAGTTACTTACTATTCATTTAGTCTTTTTACAGCAAAACGGCCGGGTGCTTGGGAAAGGGCGCACCCCGCGGGACGCGGGACGCCCCTACAACATTGGGCCGGGTGGCAGGGAAAGGGCACATCCCCCGGGACGCGGGACGGGACCCGGGACAGGAACCGCGGCGTTCGGACCAGCCGGTTATGAAAAAGACTTGACAAGGTTCCGGCGTCATGATTATCATGTCGCCAACAAGGTGGCAGCATAATTTTTTTTTACAACAGGGCTGGACCTGAAAACCCTGGCCCCAAAAAACGTCCGCAACCGGAACCTTCTCCCGGGCAAGGCCCTGGAAAAACTGCTGCCCGGCGCCCAGATTTACCTGATCGAGCAGCACGTGACGGCCGCGCCCCTGGGTAAGACCGGCAACGCCGACCCGCGGAAGTACGGCGCCGACATGGCGGAAATTCTGACCAAAAAGTAAAAACATGGGGCCGGTTTCGGGCGTCCCGTGGAACGCGGGACGAAGCGCGGGACGCCCCTATCCCGCGAAGCGCGGGACGCCCCTACCTGGCCGGCGCCGGCCCCCGGGCCCGCCCCAAGACCCGGAACCGGCCGCCGGACCAAGGCCTTGGTCCAGTGAAGGAGGCCTGGCCGACATGACCATCTACCATCACCTCAAGGAACTGGGCTTCACCCAGTACGAGATCAGTTGCTACCTGACCCTGGTGACCCACCACCCGGTCAACGGGTCTCAGCTCAGCCGCCTGTCCGGGGTCACCAGGTCCAAGATTTACGACGTCCTCAAAAACATGGCTCACCGGGGCCTGGTGGTCGAACTCGAGGGCGGCCTGTACGCGCCCCTGCCGCCGGAAGAACTGATGCAACGGCTGCGCACCCGGTTCGAGGCCAATATCCAGGTCCTGGAGAATTTCGTCAAAAGGAGCGAACAGGAATCGTCCTACGAGTACGTCTGGACGATCCGCGGTTACGACGAAGTCCTGGCCAAGGCCGGGCAGATGATCGAAACCGCCGCTCAGGAGATTTACGTCCGCCTGGACCCCGCGGAAGACCGGAGTTTGGGCCCGCGACTCCACTCGGCCGAGGAACGGGGCCTGGCCGTCCGGTGCGTCCTGATGGGTCCGCCGGTCCGTCCGTACCGCGTCCAGGTGGTCCATCCCGAGTGGGACAAAATCCAGGCCGGTATCGGCGGCCGGTCCCTCGATCTGATCGTGGACAAGCGCGAGGCCCTGGTGGGCGTCTTCGAAACCGGCCGGGAGGACGACTCGGCCATGAACTGGACCACCAACCGCTGGTTCATCATCTCCAGCCGGGACAGCCTGCGCCACGACTTCTACCACTATTTCCTGTACAAGACCCATGATCTCGGCCAGGAACTGACCGAAGAGGAGAGAGCGGTCTATGAGCTCATCAAATCCGAACAGTGACCTCGAAGCCGGTTCCAACCAGGTCCGGATGACCGGGGCCGAGGTCCTGGTGCGAATGCTCATCGCCTACCAGGTGAAGTACGTCTTCGGCGTGCCGGGCGACACCAGCCTGGCCTTGTACGAAGCCCTGCACGACCAGGCCGACCGGATCAGGCACGTCCTGGCCCGGGACGAACGGTCCGCCGGCTTCATGGCCGACGCCTACGCCCGCCTGTCCCACAAACCAGGCGTGGCCGAATGCCCCAGCGGCGCCGGGGCCCTCTATTCCGTGCCCGGCGTGGCCGAGGCCAACGCTTCTTCCATCCCGGTCATCCTGTTCTCATCCGGCATCAATTTGGCCGGCGAAGGCAAGGGCACCATCACCGAACTGGACCACCACACGCTTTTCGAATCCATCACCAAGTGGTCCAGCTTCGTCAAGCTGGCCGGCAAGCTGCCCGAGACCGTCCGCCGCGCCTTCCGCATCGCCTGTTCCGGCCGGCCCGGCGCCGTGCACCTGACCCTGCCCATCGAGCCCGTGTCCGCGGTCCTGGACTGGAACCCGGCCGACCTGTGGATCGAGCCCGAATGCGCCGCGTACCCGGCCTATCGCACCCGGGGCGGCCCGGGCGACCTGGACCGGATCGCCGGCGAACTGATCCGGGCCGAACGGCCGGTCATCGTCACCGGCGGCGGGGTGAACCATTCCCAGGCCGGCGCCGAGATCATCGACCTGGCCCAGCGCCTCGAGGCCCCGGTGGTGACCACCATTTCCGGTCAGGGGGTCATGCCGGACGATCACTACCTGGCCCTGGGCGTGGTGGGCGACAACGGGTTCCATCCCCACGCCAACCAGGCGGTCGAGGAAGCCGACGTGCTGCTCTACGTGGGCTGCAAGATGGGTTCGGTTTCGACCATCAAGTGGACCCTGCCTTCGCCCCGGCCCGGGCGCAAGATCATCCAGATAGACATCGATCCGGTCATGCTGGGCAACAATTATCCCAACGCCCTGAGCCTGGCCGGCGACGCCCGGCTGGCCCTCGAAGACCTGATAGGGCGCCTCGAGGCCAAGGCCCCGGGCCGCCGGTCCCGACCCTGGGTCGAAGCCTTGAACCAGAGGCGGGCCGCCTTCTGGCGCCGGGCCGAGGCCGTGCTCAAGTCCGGCGCCGTGCCCCTCAAACCCCAGCGCGTGGTCAGCGCCCTCAACCGGAGACTGCCTTCGCCCTCGATCGTCATCGCCGACGCGGGCACGCCCACGCCCTACATCACCCGGTTCTTGAAGCTGGGTCCGGGCGGCTCGAGGTTCCTGATCCCCCGGGCCTACGGCGGCCTGGGGTACGCCATCCCGGCTGTGGTCGGCGCCTGGCTGGCCAGGCCCGAGGCCCGGCCGGTGGGCCTGTTCGGCGACGGCAGCCTGGGCATGAGCGCGGGCGAACTCGAGACCCTGGTCCGGCTGAACGTGCCGGCCGTGCTGATCCATTTCAACAACGGCTGCTTCGGCTGGATAAAAGCCTTGCAGGCCCTGCACTGCCAGGGCAAGTTCTTTTCCGTGGACTTCAACCCCGGCGACATGAGCCGCCTGGCCGAGGCCCTGGGCCTGCCGGCCCGGCACGTCGAGACGCCTGAGGAACTCGAGGCCGGTCTGGACCAGGCCTTGGCCGCCTCCGGCCCCTTTTTCCTGGACGTGGTGACCGAGCCGGAGGTCAAGGACCTGCCGCCGGTCTATTCCTGGCTCAAGGCCGCCGGCCTCGAGACCGACTGTGGTCAGGAGTAAGGGTTACCTCCGGGCGCGGCGCGGCGCGCCCCTACCGAAAGGTTTCACGCCACAAAACCATCAACCTTCCACCAAGGGGGGTGCATCATGAAAGTCATTATCGTCGGCGGAGGCTGGTCGGGCTGTTCGGCCGCGCTCCAGGCCCGCAAGACGGGCGCCGAGACGATCCTGCTGGAACGGACCGACATGCTCCTGGGCACGGGTCTGGTCGGCGGGATCATGCGCAACAACGGCCGCTATACGGCCGCGGAGGAACTCACGGCCCTTGGCGCCGGGGAAATCTTCGCGGCCATTGACGGCAACTGCCTGCACCGGGACATCGGGTTCCCCGGCCACCGACACGCTTCGCTCTACAACGTGGCCACCATGGAACCGATCATCCTGCGCTTGCTCGAGGCCCGGGGCGTGGCCGTCCGGCTCCAGTCGAGGGTGGTGGACGTCCGCCTCGAAGACGGGGCGATCAAGGCCATTTCGGTCAAGGGTAAAGACGACGAGCCCTCGAGCGAGATCGAGGGCGACGTCTTCGTGGACGCCACCGGCACGGCCGGGCCGCCGGCCAACTGCAACAAGTACGGCCGCGGCTGCGCCATGTGCGTGCTGCGCTGCCATTCCTTCGGCGGCCGGGTGAGTCTGACGGCCAAGGCCGGGGTCAAGGAGATGATCGGCCGCAAGGGCGATCAGGTCGGGGCCATGAGCGGCTCCTGCAAGCTGCACAAGGAGTCCCTGGACCCGGCCCTTCTGTCCGAGCTCAACCGGACCGGCGTCCGCATAGTGCCCATCCCCAAGGACCGGCGGATCGCGGGCAAGCTTTCCATCAAGGCCTGCCAGCAGTACGCCCTGCCCGCCTTCGAGGAGAACCTGGTCCTTTTGGATACGGGTCACGCCAAGCTGATGACGCCCTTCTTCCCCCTCGAGGCCCTGCGGATGATTCCGGGGCTGGAAAACGCGCGTTACGAAGACCCGTACGCCGGCGGTCTGGGCAATTCGATCCGGTACATCGGCATGGCCCCCCGGGACGACGCCCTGAAGGTCGAGGGGGTGGCCAATCTGTTCTGCGCCGGAGAAAAGGCCGGTCTATTGGTGGGCCACACCGAGGCTATCTGCACCGGGGCCCTGGCCGGGTACAATGCCGCGCGGCACGTCCGCCAGGAAAAGACCCTGGTCCTGCCCGGGACCCTGGCCATCGGCGAGGCCATATCTTACGTGCGCCTCCGGATGGGGACCGAGGAAGGCCTGGGACTCAAGTATACCTTTTCCGGGTCGGTCTTTTTCGAACGGATGAAGGCCGGGGGACTCTACACCACCGACGTCAAGAAGATCGAGGAGCGGGTCGGCCGGGCCGGCCTGGCCGGCGTATTCGCCTGAGGTTTGACTGAAAACCGGGTAGATGACGATTACGGGGAGGAGGTAAGGGTAGAAATGGCTCCGCTTGGTTTGGCTCATTGGGTTTATCTGGCCTTCATCGTGGTGGTCCTGATCACCATGATCTTCCGCAAGTCCACGCCTTTGATCTGCATCGTCGCCGCCTTCGTGCTGGCCCTGGTGGTCACCGGGAGCCTTATCGGCGCCATCCAGGCCGTGTTCAACGCCGTGGTCGCGGCCGCCACCGAACTCCTGGGCATCGTGGCCATCATTTCGGTCATCGTGGCCCTGGCCAAGATCATGGAGGAGACCGGTCTGGCGGACATGATGTTCGGGCCGGTGCGCCGGACCCTCAAGTCGGCCTCGATCGCCTACTGGGTCATGGGCGGCGTGATCATGATCGCGGCCTGGTTCATCTGGCCTTCGCCGGCCATTGCCCTGGTGGGGGCCCTGCTCCTGCCCGCGGCCATCGAGGTGGGTCTGCCGCCCATCGGCGCGGCCATGGCCATCTCCATGTTCGGGTACGGCGTGGCCCTGACCACGGACTTCATCATCCAGGGCGCGCCCAGCATTTCGGCCAAGGCGGCCGGCCTTCCGGTCACCTCGGTCATATGGGCCTCGCTGCCCTTGATGATCGTCTGGGCCGTCATCGCCCTGCCGCTGTCGTATCTTTCCATCCGCAAGGACATCAAGGCCTGCGCGGGCAAGCCCATCGAGTGGGCGCCGTTCGAGGTTTCGGCCGCGGAAAAGGCCGAGGTCGAGAAATGGCGGGCCGCCGCGCCCGGCTTCAAGAAGATCGCCCTGGTCCTGATCGGCGCGGGTCTGATCCTCGATCTGGTGGCCATGCTGGCTTTCGGCCTGCGGGGCGGCGACGCCACGGCCCTGCTGGGCGGCACCATCTGTTTGCTCATGGTCATCGTGTCCCTGGGCGTGTATGGGGTCGAGGGGCTGGAGAAGCTGACCGATCACGGCCGGTCCGGCTTCATGTTCGGGATCAAGATTTTCACCCCGGTCTTTTTCATCGCCGCCTTCTTCTTCATGGGCGCGCCGGGCCAGGCCAAGGCCATCTTCGGCGAAGGGGCCCGCGGCCTCTTGTTCGACCTGGGCCAGGCCCTGGCCAACGCCGTGCCCCTGGGCCGGATACCCACGGCCCTGGTCCAGGCCGTGGTCGGCGGCATCACCGGTCTGGACGGCTCCGGATTCTCCGGTCTGCCCCTGACCGGTTCGCTGGCCCAGGCCCTGGGCACGGCCACTCAGCTCGATAAGGCCCAGCTCGCGGCCCTGGGGCAGTTCTTCGCCATCGCCGTGGGCGGCGGGACCATCGTGCCCTGGGCCGTCATCCCGGCCGCGGCCATCACCGCCACCGATCCGGTCGAGGTGGCCGGCCGCAACCTGGTTCCGACCATGTTGGGCTTCGTGGGCGTGCTGATCGTGAGCATCATCCTGCTCTGATCGGCCGGCCCTTTCGCCCATAACCAAACAGCCCCTTGGGCCGCTGTAAACCCGGCCGGGGGGCTGTTTTCGCCTCGGGGGCGTCCAGCCGGACACGGCCCGCCGTGTCCCTACCATTTAGGGGCGCATCCCGCGCGACGCGGGACGCCCCTACAGATGGCTGCCATATTCCGGATCGCCTGGGATTCGGGCAGGCACCGGGGCCTGCATCTACAACCAATCTCTTCATGACGGTTTCTCCAAAAGAAACCTTGCCGTATCGTCCCCATTCAGGGTATGATCAGCCCCACTATGGGGACGGCAGCGGATAGCTTGAGTGCGGTGTTGTTGGGCCGGGTTCGTTCCGCCGTCCTCGGTCTGCTCTTCGGTCGTAGCCATAAATCCTTCTATTTTCGAGAAATAGAAAGATCCGTCGGCCGGGGGCGGGGAGCGGTGCAACGGGAGTTGGAGAACCTGGTCAAGGCCGGGCTGATCATCCGGTCCAAACAAGGCCACCAAGTTTACTATCAAGCCAATTCCCAATCGCCTATTTTTGGTGAAATCAAGTCCCTGATGGTCAAGACCGTTGGGGTGGCCGATCTGCTGCGCCAAGCGCTGAAACCCTGGCAGGGCCGGATAAAAACCGCCTTCATTCATGGATCTTTCGCCAAGGGAACCGAGACGGCGGACAGTGACGTGGACGTCCTGGTAATAGGGGATCTGGCGTTCTCGGAAATAGTGGATGCCTTGGCCTCGGCCCAGGAGTCCATCGGGCGAGAGGTGAACCCTTCCGTATATCCGGTGGATGAGTTCATAGCCAAGGTCTCGGCCGGGCATCATTTTGTCACTTCCCTGATCGGCGAGCCGAAAATTTTCCTCCTGGGAGACGAGGATGTCTTTGTCAGACTGGTTGAAAAACGGCTGGCTGGTCGAACACAAGACCAGCCCCGCGGAGATCGCTGAACTGCTGGCGCTGGCCGTTCGGGACCTGGCTGATTGCCGGGTCCAGGGTCTCAGTCCCGACTGGAGGCTCAATATAGCCTATAACGCCGCGCTCCAGGCGGCCACGGCGGCCTTAGCCGCTTGTGGATACCGGGCCAGAGAAGCTCATCATTACCGGGTCATTCAGAGCCTGGCCCTGACCATCGGCGCGGACCCTTCCCTCGTGCGCAAGTTCGACCTGTTTCGGAAGAAGAGAAATATCGGCGGGTATGAGCGGGCTGGTATGGTGTCGGATCAGGAGGCGACGGAGATGATTGCTCTGGCTGAAGGGATCCGGCGGGATGTGAAGAACTGGCTCAAATCTCATCATCCTCAACTCGTTCGCCAGGATGCGGCCGGGGATAGTTGAGGACCTAGGCCGCCGGGAATTCCTCCTCCCAATCATCGGACGAGGCTGGGTTCGTCCTGGTAAAAATGCCGAACCCGAGGTACCCGCGTTGGGGCGCATCCCGTGGGCGCGTTAGGGCGCACGCCGTGCGCCCCTACAAATGGCCATCATTCGGGGATGGTTGGTAGGGGCAGGCCCCCGTGCCTGCCCAGGCCTCGGCCGGCCCAGGGTATGACGGCCATCGGTTGGGGCGTACAGTCGTTCGATCCCGCCAAAGGCGGGACTCACGACGGGCCGTGCGCCCTGTATTTCACCCGCCCGCCTCTCCGTCACCTTTTCATCAGATCGCCCTCTCCCTCTGGGAGAGGGACGGGGTGAGGGAAAAATGCACGCCCGTCGCCATCCCTTTTTCATCAGGTCGAGTTTTCCAACAACTAGAAGTCCTAGCGGGAAATACGGAATAACTATTTGAATTTCTTACTTAATATTTTCTTGAAAGGGGAAGTTCCGCAAATTATTGCTATGCCATGAGTTTTTACTAGTCTCCTGGCTTCCCAATATGATATTGGATTTCTTTTTCCCAATTCACATGAGCCACGGAATAGTCCACAATTTGAACAGTTATTCTTTTTATCCATCAAACCTGTGAATTTCTTACTTAATATTTTCTTGAAAGGGGAAGTTCCGCAAATTATTGCTATGCCATGAGTTTTTACTAGTCTCCTGGCTTCCCAATATGATGTTGGATTATGTTTTCCTAATTCACAAGCGTCATTGAACAATGGACAATCCAAACATCTTTTGTTTCTATCCATTGAATCTCTCCAAAAATACTCTTTCAGTTTCTTCCAATTTTTCCAGTATGACAGTATCAGACTGGACCTCATGAGGTCGCAATCCCTTTTTCATCAGGTCGAGTTTTCCACGGATCGTATATTATTTTCCGACCAATCCGACTGGATGAGTCGCAATCCCTTTTTCATCAGGTCGAGTTTTCCACCCTAACGGGCAGTCCAGCGACGTACGGGCAATTGGTAGACCGGTCGCAATCCCTTTTTCATCAGGTCGAGTTTTCCACCGTACGCCGGAGCAACGGAGTGGATAAAAGTCTGCTCTAGGTCGCAATCCCTTTTTCATCAGGTCGAGTTTTCCACACATGCTACTGAGGGACATATTGGGAAAAGTTCTTAGTCGCAATCCCTTTTTCATCAGGTCGAGTTTTCCACGTATCTATCGCGGTAGATCCTATCGTCAGTCTGGTTTCCGTCGCAATCCCTTTTTCATCAGGTCGAGTTTTCCACTATCAAGTTGCGGGGCAAGCCCGCGTACTGGCCGTAGGGTCGCAATCCCTTTTTCATCAGGTCGAGTTTTCCACCGAAGTTAAGTGCGGAAGAGCGGAAGCGTGCCTTGGACGTCGCAATCCCTTTTTCATCAGGTCGAGTTTTCCACTGAAACGGACGCCCGCGAGTATGGCGCCCTGCAGGTCTAGTCGCAATCCCTTTTTCATCAGGTCGAGTTTTCCACCCATTGAAACGGACGCCCGCGAGTATGGCGCCCTGCGTCGCAATCCCTTTTTCATCAGGTCGAGTTTTCCACATGGAACCCCAGCGAGGGGGATCTTTTCGGTCAGTCTATGTCGCAATCCCTTTTTCATCAGGTCGAGTTTTCCACCCGGAAAAGGGCGGAGCTGTTTGTAACCAGCTATGTTGTCAAGTCGCAATCCCTTTTTCATCAGGTCGAGTTTTCCACCCGGACATATGGGCCGGGCTCCTGCTCATAGGGCAGGCGGTCGCAATCCCTTTTTCATCAGGTCGAGTTTTCCACTGATATCTCGTCCTCACACCCAGAGGACGAGGATCTGATTGGTCGCAATCCCTTTTTCATCAGGTCGAGTTTTCCACAGAATAACGCGATGAAAAAAATCATCGGCGGATACCATTAGTCGCAATCCCTTTTTCATCAGGTCGAGTTTTCCACCAGGCATCCCATATCGCTCGAAGGCAGGCCTGCGGCCTCGGTCGCAATCCCTTTTTCATCAGGTCGAGTTTTCCACCGCTCGCCGCCCTGATTGTTTGCGGCTACACGCTAGGTCGCAATCCCTTTTTCATCAGGTCGAGTTTTCCACCGATATTGCAGACAAAATAATCGAGGCACTCCAGAATGGCAGTCGCAATCCCTTTTTCATCAGGTCGAGTTTTCCACTCATGTTGGCTCAGTACGCCGCCCGGCCCTGGAACCGCCAGTCGCAATCCCTTTTTCATCAGGTCGAGTTTTCCACCAGGCGGATGCCCTCTGGCGTCGCCTCGATCTGCTCGCCCGTCGCAATCCCTTTTTCATCAGGTCGAGTTTTCCACCCGACGGCCAGGGCGGCCTGATCGTCCAGGTATTTGGGTTCTCGGTCGCAATCCCTTTTTCATCAGGTCGAGTTTTCCACCAGATCGGATTCCAAAAAACCAAAACCGGCCTCGTGCACTGGTCGCAATCCCTTTTTCATCAGGTCGAGTTTTCCACCATCCCCAAGGAAGAGAGCCAAGCTGTATCGGCCGTCATAGTCGCAATCCCTTTTTCATCAGGTCGAGTTTTCCACCCCGCACCGTGCCGGAACTGTGGGCCGGGCTCCTGTGCACTAGTCGCAATCCCTTTTTCATCAGGTCGAGTTTTCCACCGCAAAAACATCAGGTATCCGCCCGGTGGACGGGCGGAAGTCGCAATCCCTTTTTCATCAGGTCGAGTTTTCCACCCATTCCATTTTCGTCCTCCTTTGCCGGCCCGCAGGCGTCGCAATCCCTTTTTCATCAGGTCGAGTTTTCCACCTATAAACCGAAGGCCGTGGCCCTTCGCAACGTATGGGGCAGGTCGCAATCCCTTTTTCATCAGGTCGAGTTTTCCACGATGCGGCGGTAGAGTTCCGGGCCCTTAGTGGCCTGGGAGTCGCAATCCCTTTTTCATCAGGTCGAGTTTTCCACTGGCCGACAGGCTCGCCCTGGTCCGCCGCGTCGAATCTATGTCGCAATCCCTTTTTCATCAGGTCGAGTTTTCCACTCCGATAAATTTCGGAAGCGACCCAGTAGATGATCTTCTGTCGCAATCCCTTTTTCATCAGGTCGAGTTTTCCACTTAAATGCATCCTGGCCTCGCCCAGGACTTGGATAATTGAGTCGCAATCCCTTTTTCATCAGGTCGAGTTTTCCACCAAATCGCATTAAACTTTAACCCAACCCGCGACAGCATCGGTCGCAATCCCTTTTTCATCAGGTCGAGTTTTCCACAATTCAAAACATCCCATCTGCCCGTCAACGAGGAATATTTGTCGCAATCCCTTTTTCATCAGGTCGAGTTTTCCACCGTATTAGTATGGATGACCCATGAGATTAGAGCAGTCTGAGTCGCAATCCCTTTTTCATCAGGTCGAGTTTTCCACCTCGATTTGAAAAAAACCGACGCCAGGGGAAATGGCCTCGTCGCAATCCCTTTTTCATCAGGTCGAGTTTTCCACCGCACTGAATGCGACGCCCTGTGCGTCGCCTCGACCTCGTCGCAATCCCTTTTTCATCAGGTCGAGTTTTCCACCCCCCGATATCCAACTGGCCCTGGCGGCCAGGGTGGATAGTCGCAATCCCTTTTTCATCAGGTCGAGTTTTCCACCCGTGGCGGTACGCGGGCGCTAGACAATCTCCTGCCACGTCGCAATCCCTTTTTCATCAGGTCGAGTTTTCCACCCTTCATTTTCAGCAATGCGTCCGAGGTCGCGTCCAAGTCGCAATCCCTTTTTCATCAGGTCGAGTTTTCCACCTGCGGACCCGGCTGATCTATGGCGTGGCCATCGCCAAGTCGCAATCCCTTTTTCATCAGGTCGAGTTTTCCACCGATATCACCCCTGAATCCCCAATTACCGCTCTGCTCCCGTCGCAATCCCTTTTTCATCAGGTCGAGTTTTCCACATATCCGCGAGCACTGGGCGGATGGCAGCGACGGCGCCAGGTCGCAATCCCTTTTTCATCAGGTCGAGTTTTCCACCACATCGAGCTGTTTCGATTGCCCCATCGCGGCCTGCCCGTCGCAATCCCTTTTTCATCAGGTCGAGTTTTCCACCCGCCCGTTCCCAGGCGCCGATCCGGACGCCTAGGTCCCCGTCGCAATCCCTTTTTCATCAGGTCGAGTTTTCCACCCCGAAATCATCGCCGCCCGATTCCACGGCGATGGTATGAGTCGCAATCCCTTTTTCATCAGGTCGAGTTTTCCACCCCAAATTCGGGCCGGCCGCCATGCTGGCCCTCGAGTACATCGTCGCAATCCCTTTTTCATCAGGTCGAGTTTTCCACCTCCGCGAGCACTGGGCGGATGGCAGCGACGGCGCCAGTGTCGCAATCCCTTTTTCATCAGGTCGAGTTTTCCACCGCGCTGCATTTCGGGATAAGGGTTTTTGGGGCGCCGAAAGTCGCAATCCCTTTTTCATCAGGTCGAGTTTTCCACCCCCCACCTCCTTTTCTCTTAGTCTTCAGGGTATGTTGGAGGGGCGAAAACGAGGATCCATCCCCTCCCATCCCCCGCTCCTCCGAAAATTCACAAAGGCACACTGATTTTGCCAATAAATTCCAATACATGAATTTCCGGGCCGGCCCGCCGGCCTTTCTAATGATTTCAATGAGTTGAACGAAAAGCCTCTTCGGACCGGGGGTGCTCGCCGGTTTGCAATTTTTCCCTTTATTATTCATACGATGCTGACTTCCTCATCCTCGGACACCGTCCCCCAGCCGGAAACCTGGATCGCCGCCTGGCACTTCCCGCACAGGAAGTAATACCTGATCGAATCCTCCTCGTGGTCCATGATCTTCTCGGCCTGGGCTTTCATCTTCAGGTAGTTCTTCTCGTCCAGACTGCATTCGAACACGCTCTTTTGGACCCGCAGGCCGTAATTCTTCAACAGCTTGGCCAGTCGGTAACGCTTTTTATCATCCACTATATCATAAGAGATCACCACGAACATCATTTATCTCCGTAATCCAGGCAAGGTCACTCCCATGCCCGAGGGAATCCATAAGGGTCGTTATATGGAGAAGGATTGGACCCCCGCTTCCATAAGAGGGCGCACGCGGTGCGCCCCTACAAGAGGACGGCAGCGTGTCCTCATACTCGAATCATGGCACGTTTACGCAAGAGGGCGCACGTCCCGCGTTGCGCGGGACGCCCCTACGGCCGTCATTACATGATTGTAGCCTTACCTCCAGACATAGGCCGCATACCGGTTCTGGCCCTCGAGGTGGCGGGCCACCAGGCGGGCCTGGGCCAGCAGGACTCCGCGCCAATCGAGCCGCTCGGCCAGGGGCAGGTAGACGACGCGTTCGCCCAGCCGGCGCTCGAACAAGGTCACGAACTTCTTGATGCCTTCGTGGGTCATCATGACCGGCAGGTCCTCGCGCTTCAGGTTCTCTTTTTCCTCGTCCTCGGGCGGGACTTCGGCCGACGGGTTGAAATGGAAATCGGACAGCCGCATGGCCTGGCGGTTCAAGGCGGCCAGGACCACCGAATCCACCAGCAGGGGCCGGAACTCCTCCATGAGGTCCAGGACCAGGGACGGCCGGCCGTAGTCCGGGGCGTGCAGGGCCCCCAGGTACGGGTCCAGACCGGCGGTCTGGACCGCGGTCTCGACCGTGTTGGCCAGCAGGGTGTAGCCGAAGGAGAGCAGGGCGTTGACCGGGTCCCGGGGCGGCCGGCGGGTGCGTTTGGTGAACTCGAACTCGGGCGCCCGCAGGCACCGGCCCAGACCCTTGAAATAAGCCGCGGCCGCGCCGCCTTCCAACCCGCGCAAGGCGTCCAGGTCCTCGGCCCGCTCGAGCGAACCCAGGGCCGTGCGCAGGCGGTTGACGGCCAGAGTCAGTTCCGGGTCCTCCCTCTTCTGGTTCTGCCGGCGCAGGAGCACCCGGCAGTTCTCGATCTTGCCGGCCACGTACCGCCGGGCCAGGTCCAGGGTCCGGGCCGGGTCTTCCATGAACCGGAACTGATTCCGCCTCAGTTCGATGTTCTTGCTCAGGTCCGAGACCAGCCGGCCGCGGTACCGGCCGTGAAAGGTCAGAAAGACCGTGTCTATGCCCTGTTCGAGCAGAAAGGCCAGGACGTGGCTGGACAGGTGGACCTGGCCCATGACCACGAGCTGCTCGATCTTGAAGGCGTGGAAGGATCGGATGGCCCGGCCTTCCTTCTCCACCACCAGGCGCTGGCCCTGCTTGGTCAGGCCGGCGCCCTGGTCGGTCAGGTACACCACGGTCATGGTTCGCTCACATGGTCAGGGTGAAGGCCGGACGGCCGTCCGCCTCTTTGACCATCCGGAGCACGCCCTGGCTGGTCCGCACCTGCTCGGCCCCGGACTCCTCGAAGACGCCGGCCAGCCGTTTTTCGTACTCGAGCAGCAGGGCGCTCATTTCCGCCAACTGCCTCTTGACCTTCATGTACTCGCGGAAAAGCTGCTCGAAGCGCATCGAGTCCAGGGCCGCGCCCGAGGCGGCGGCTTCGACCGACATGGTCTGGACGTGTCGGACCGGCGAGGGGTAAAGGTTCAGCCCGGGCTCGAACCGGCAGTCGCAGTGCACCCGGGCCGTGACATGGTTCAGCCGCTTGCGGATTTTGGGACAACTGATGGGGTTGCCCTTGAGGCGGCTCTGGAGGAACTGGGACGGCTCGACGTTCACCGCCCGCCGCAGCAGCGAGTTGAAAGCGTCCGGGCCGTTCTTGAGGTACCCCACGGTGTGGGCCAGGACCAGGGTTTCCTCGTGTTCGATCCGGCCTTCCCGGTTGAGCCCCTCGACGATGGCCCGGACGACCTCGCACTTGAGCAGCAGGTATTGCAGTTCCGGGTCCCGCTCGGGATCGTATTCCTCGATGGCCGCCGGTCCGGCGGCGGGGCGGTCCGGCCGTTCCCCGGGCGCGGCTTCGCCCTCGGCCCCGGGCGAGGACGAAGGCAGCCGGGCCGGCTGGGGCGGCGGGGTCCTTTTTACTATTTCCAGAAAAAGCTCGCGCTCGACCGGCTCGATGGCCTGGAGAAAGCCCAGTTGATCCGGAATCGGCCGGCCGTCCTGGTCCACGAACAGGGAGCGCCGATTCGAGACCCGGTGCAGGCCCAGGGGCAGCTTGATCAGGTTGCCCAGGCCGTCGCCCCGGATGGCGGCCTGCTTGGGGAATATTTCGACGTGGACCCCCGGCTGGCTCAGGTCCAGGCGTTCGAGCACGGACACGGCGAAGCGCCGGGCCGCCACGCCCGGGACCGGGTCGCGGAAGAAGAGCCAGCAGTGCCGGCCCTTGAAGCCGCTGTCCTCGAGGTACATGGTCAAACCCCGGGTCTGGGCCGTCTCGATCAGGGACAGGGCCAGCTTGTGGGCCCGGGCCATGAGGCCGTCCCAGGCCCGGCGGTCGCCGATGCTCCTGGTCACGTCGAAGCTGGGCAGGTCCAGGTCAAAGGCCAGGAACTTGACCGTGTTGTCCAGACGGAGCGGGTACACGCCCACGGTGTAGTTGCCCAGGATATGGTTGCGGGCCACGGCCGGGGTCAGGGGTTCCTTGACCGGCGTGTATCCGGACTTGCCGTTGGCGCCGACCCATTGCCGGGCGTATACGCCTTCCCGGCCTTCGAACAGGTGGCAGAAGCGCACCAGGTCGGTCTCCCGGGGCGCCAGGTCTTGGCCGGGTTCTTCCCTGGTTTCGGCCGGTTCGGGTTGAGGCTTGAGTTCCTTGAGCATGGCCTTGAAGGCGGCCTGGCCGGTCTTGTTCAGGCCGTCGGTGTACACTTCGGCCGCGGCCTCGAGGTTCCCGGCCGTCTCGAGCAGCCGGCCCAGGGACAGGTACAGCTCGGGATCGCCGGGTTCGAGGGCGAGGGCGGCCCGCCAGCAGTCCGCGGCCGGGTTGACCCGGCCGAAATCCTGGTACACCTCGGCCAGGCGCTTCTTGACCCGGATCGAGGCCGGGTCGTCCCGGGCCGCCAGGTTGAGTTCGGTGAGCATCTCGTCGAACATCTCGAGTTCGGCCAGCGTGTCGGCCCAGGCGAGATGAAGCGCCGGGTCCCGGATATCCTTGGTGCTTCGGGCCAGGGCCAGGGTCTTGGCTTCGGCCGTTTGGCCGGCGTCGAGCAGGTCCCGGACCTGGTGCAGTGTGGCATCGCTCATGGCGCGTCCTCCGCCGGGTTTATCGGCTGATTGGGAGGGTTCCCTGAAACGGCGTTTAATCGTCGGGCGGGAATAAATCCCGCCCCTCCGTTTTATCTCCGACGTACCGAACGGTTCGTGGAGGCGGTCCCGCGTCCCGCCGGGACACCAGGGCGTTCGAGGCAACCTACCGCCCCCCGACGCCGGGATCGGTTATTCGCCCTAACGATCAGTAATCGAAAAGATCGCTTTCGGTGAGGCCAGCCAGGCGCATAAGAGTGCGCTGGGTGCCGGCTTTCAGGTTCTTGTTTCCGTGAATCGGGATGGACAGGCGGACGCGGGTGCCTTCCCGGCCGTATATGTGGTGACTGCCGGAAACACGTCTCAGCCGCCATCCCTTGGTTTCAACGATCCGGGCCAGTTCACGGCCGGACAAGGGCCTCATAAAGCCACTTCGATAATTCGATCCCGCGTGGTCGTTTCGGCTGTCGGCTCTTCCACCGACAGCCAGCCGGTGATGGCTTCACGCAGGTTGGCCATAAGCTCTTCCCAAGTGTCGCCCTCGGTGACGCATCCGGGCAGGGCCGGCACCTCGGCCCAATAGCCGCCCTCTTCGGCCGGATGGACAATGACCTTGAATTTCATGGCGCTGCTCCCTGAAGGTAATTTTATCATAATTCGCCGCCGTACGCGGCCCGTTAGTCCAACTGATTTTTATTCAGACCCGGCCCAGTCGGGGAAAAGCCGGCAGGGCTTCTTCGCGTAACCCGGCCAATTTCAGACAGCCGGCCCACAACCCGGAAAACACGCTCGGGCTGACCGGCTCAAAACCGTGCGCCCATATGGATCGGTTTCGAGCCACCAGCGGCGAGTGTCTTTCAGGTTGCTCGACGCCGGCTTCATCGGCTATGTTCCACTTCAGCTCTTTGAAACATACTCCCAACTCATCCCCCCATTCCAGAAGCAAAGCATAGTCATCCTGCAAGCCCAGGGCGACCTGGCCCTCTCGGGCTTTGGCTGACCAGCGCTCTTTCAACGGCGATGGAATCCGATCCAAGGGCGCCCGGCCTGTATCCTCGATATCGTATTTCTCCCGCAGGCGGACTTGGGCCAGGGCTTCCGTGGCTCGGTAAAGGCGGGCCACGGCGTCGTCCCAGCGGCCCTCGCCCTTCCGGCGCCTGGCGTTGGCCAGCAGGTCATGAACCAGGGCCAGGGCCGGCTTGCCTTTATGTTCTTTTAGCTGTTTTAAAAGAATGATGTTACGGTCCAGCCAGGCCGTCAAGGCGTCCTTGGCTTTCGTGCCGAACAAAGCCATAAAATCATTGATATTTTTTCTGACATTATCCAGACGGTCACAGGCTTTGTCATGGTCGAAACGGTCCCAGGCGTCGCAGGCCTCGGCCAGGCTCTTCAGCGAAGCCATTTCCCGTTTGACTCCGGGGTCGGTTGTTCGCTTGATCGCCTTCTCCAGCATCATGGCCGCCGAGGAATGATAGCCGTTATCGCAGAGCACGACGGCCTCCTCGACCGCCTGATACCCCAGCACGTCCCAAGGGTTGTCGCAGTGCAGGACCTGTTCCCTGCCGGAAACGACCACGCCGACGCTGTTCTTGGTCCGCTCGGTCCCGCCCACGTAGGAGAAGCGGCAGGACCAGCGCCGGGCCGACAAGGCCAGGGCCGCGGTCATGCACTTGGTGCCGCCGGTAAAATCGAAGACGACCTGGTATCCTTCACCCCTGGCCAGCCATTGGTCTATTTCCTCGTTCTTATCCCGAATCATTCTGGTGCAGGCCACGAAATCCTGGTGGTCGGGTACGGGAAAGGCGTCCCAGCATCCGGTCGTGAGAGGCAGGTCTTCCTGGCGGGCGGCGGGCAGGATTTTGGCTTCAATATCGCCGCTGGTCTCCCGGGAGGGGAAGAAGATGAGGCGTTCCGGCCGCCAATGCCTGATGGAGGCGATGAGCGGCTCCGGGCTGCCGCCGACCGTGCAAACCAATAATATGTTGTCGGCCATAAAGGGCTCCTTTCCACCGAAAACCGGGAAGAATATCAAGGCTCGCGCCGGCTCGATAACTCAAAAACTTCGGCGTCCACTTCCTTGAGCAGTTCGGTCCGTTCGCCACCCAAGGCGCGGAGCAATATCGAACCAGGGAGATTCTTTTCCGTCATGTTCCGTCCGGCCGTCAAGACAACCCTGGCAGCTTCAATAGCAAACCCAATGGATTACCGTCCTTGCGAATCCCGCGAAACGCGGGATGAAGCAATCGCTATAAATGATTTCAGGGATAGACCTTGACGCCCAGGCGATCGAGAAGCTGGTCTTCGAGTCCCTCCGGGCATTCGATCCGCAGTTGCTCGCTGCCGTCCGGGGTGTTGATCCGGTAAAGCAGGGCGCCTTTCTGTTTCTGTCTGAACTCGAGGTGTGTTTCCTCGGACCGGTGGGACTCGAGGGGGCCTAGGTGCAGGGCTTTGACCAGGCCGGCCTGGCCGGCCACGCGCTTGAGCAGGCGGCGGACCTCGAGGGCGGGAACGTCCTCGACCTGGCGCACGTGGTCGCCCCAGAGAGTGGAATGGGCCTTGGCCACATGGAGGGGTATCCGGCCGGGCGACGCGGTCCGGCCGGAGTAGTCGAAGGCCCGTTTGACCGCCAGGCCGGCCGAGGAAAGGACGTAGCGCCGGCCGTCCGGCGACTTTTCGAAGAGGGGCTGGAATTCCTCGGGCAGGTGGTCAATGAGCTTGAGGGCTTCTTTCTTGGACCCGGCGTTCAGCACCGCTTGAATCTGGCTTTCGGTCGCGGCCCATTGGGCCAAGTCGAACTGGAGCGGCAGCAGGGGCAGCCTGACCATGCCGCTGAAGTCTTCGTGGATGTAGTTGACTTCGACGCGATAGAGCAGGCCCATGAGGGTGGCATAGGCGATCTGGGCCTTGTATCCGCCGGTGGCGTTGATGACGACCCGGCGGTCGTATTGTTCGATCAGGTCGGCCAGGCGGTTGACCAGGGCGATGAGGCCTTTCTCCCGGAAGAGCTTATGGTTGCTGGTCAGGCCTTCCAGGCAGGCCGGTGCGGCCAGGTAGAAGCCCTTGGCCTCGTAGTGGGTCGTCAGGGCCTGGCCGCAGAGGCGGCCTTCGTCCGTGTCGGAGCAGAAGAAGTAGAGATAATCCCGGGCCGGGTCCAGTTCGAGTCGGGTCAGGCTGTTGGTTTCGGCCGAGGCGGTTTGGGGGGGCGTGAGTTCGAGATAGACCGCCAGCCGTTCGGCGGAAGGCGGTTCCGCCGACGTCGCCGTTTTCTTGTAGTTGGTCAAGAGGGACGTGCCCACCGTGGTCACGATCGCGCGCATGGCTTGGGACATGGAAGACTCCTTGATTAACGTTGTTTTTTGAGTGGACCGCCGGGGCGGGGACCTTTCCTTATTTGTTTCTCATCCGCGGTCGTCGGCCAACGGAAGGTGATTTCTTTCTGGTTGACAGATACCACCTTCAGTGTAACTGATTCGCCAACCTTTATTTCGGTTGGAACATCTGCTGAATTTAAAATGGGGCCTGAGACACCGCTGGCTATATGCTTGCTTCTCCAGCCACCTTTCTTAGTTTTTTCATCCTGCATAACCGCCTGAACCATTTCATTCGTTCGGGGTAAAGCAGTGGACATAGGAAGAGATATTTCAGGTATAGGGTCCACAAGCTTTTTCAATGGAACTTCCTGACCTTTGTCACCATGGTTCTTGATTTGGTATTTCAAATAGGTATTTAAATGATTTAAAAGGTCTTTTAAGATTTTATTGCTGGTATTAATATTCGGGAGGTATATAGAAGGGAACGCCGTTAGGCGAATAGTTAAATTGCCACCTTTGTCTTTGGCCAAATGGTAGTGAACTGGAGAAGAGTGCCGTTCACCCTTGGGGCCCTTTAGTTCCCTGGGTGCGGTCCATTCTTTTTGGTGTGGCAGTTTGAAATTCAGAGGGCCATGTATTTTACGCGGAAGACCGAGGGCCAATTTGGACTCACAGTGTTTGCCGTGGCCACTACTTTGGGAAGCTTGAGTAAATGCTTGAACCGCAGCGCCCAGGCGATCAAGAGCAAACCAAGCGTTTTTCCAAGGCGTTACTATTTCCGCTGGCAACATTCGGTTAAGGGCAGGTGAATCACCGTCTTTTTCCGACTGTTCCTGAATATTGTAAGTGCGACGAAATTCTCTCGCCGTTTTCAAACATTCATCTCTGTTTGGACCGGCAAGGTCAGCGAAGGAACCGAATCCCTTTCTTCCTTTGGAACCCACACCTCCATAACGGCATAGCAGCAATATGGCTAGCTTTGCCTGGGTCAGGATATCGGCAGCGCTAATTAATTTATCTTTATATTTAGATGGGTTGGCTATTAATCTGACTACCCACGCCGCACCGGGCCATACTACATGACGACGTTTACGAGTATTAACCTCACCGGTTTTCATTTCATCCATACCATAAGAAATGTATATCAGGGGTGGAGTTGTCATAGGCGGAGGTTGGAGAAGACTTTGGTTGTTTATAAACGACTCGTCCGGCACAAGGATGTCTTGACCTTTTATATTCTTTCCCATTTTCTTCAATGGACATGGTGTGACCTTCGGTAAGCGGTCCGGTTTCTTCATCAGCTCTACGCGTATCGCCCCACCTTGTTTTGTATCCCCCCATATGGCCGATTCAAGGGAACGGAGTGTATCCACATCCACAAAGCCGGCGTGCATGGTCCGCCACCACCAACGTAGCAGGCCGCGCAGGGTCGCCGGCCTAAGGTCACAATCCTCGACTTTCTGATTGGCTCCGGCCAGGAAGGCCGGCGTAACCAGTTCAAGGGTTGTTTCATAGGTCTTAATTTTCTCAGAATCCGGTAGCTTGGGTCTGGTTCCTTCAACTGGCTCGAAGGCGCCGTAGCCGGCAGCAGTTTTAGCTCCGGCCCCCAGATGACACAAGGCGCCGGTCAACCATTCCTTTACCAGACTCAATAGATGGTCTGGTATGTCTGACCTGCGTTTGGAAAAAGCGAAGGTAAATGCATTTCCCGAGTCAATAGTCAAAAAAGAAACCATTGTCGGGTTTTCCCAGTCGCCGGGGGCGTCTTCACCCTGGTAGTATTTCATATGATGGTTGTTGACTATATCCAAAATCAATTTAGGCCACTTTTCCGGCCAGGCGTCGTGGAAGACAATGGAACCAGCATGGGCTTTTATTTCCGGGGACGCCGGATCACCTTCTCGTTCCCAACGTTGCTCCACAATGTTGTTCTTGATCTTCTCTTTTCGTTCCGGATTAGGGGCCCAGCCGAAAACATCCTCTATTCTCCACCCTGCGGACTTCTTATCACTTTGGGCGGGTAGCCAAACGGTTTCGGCAAAGGCCCTGGCCATGCCTTTCAGGCCGCTGCCGGGCAGATAGACAAAGCCATAAATGGGGTGAAGACATATCCCGGCATTTTCCAAAGCAGAGGCTCGGGCCAGGTGGAGGGTTAGAGGACCAATGGTGCGGCATTGAAAGGTCAAGGCGCTGGAAGATTCAAGAAACGACAACCATCGTTGTAAAAAGGCATCATAAAATAGCTTCGATGTGTTGTTGACCTGAATGACTTGATCTAATATACCTCGGGCTAATTCTTGATCTGAGTAACGAAAGCTGTATTTGTCCAACACAAGGCCAGCATGTTCGCACCCGTGTTGATTCAGTATTTTACGGATGTTTTCAGGAAGCGGCGAATATCGTCGCACGTTTCCGGGAGAATTGTTGACAAGCTCGAATTCCACGTCCAGGCCAGAGACGATTTCCTTTTCACGCAACTCACCCCATCCGTTCCTTTTCAAATTCCTCTTATCAATTTTGAATCTGTTGCTATCGGTTTGGATGTACCAATTCTCATCCCTGCCTTCCCTTTTCACTTCAACTACACCGAAGGGCATATTCATTTCTCCTAGTCAGTCAGACCGGCGGCGTCAGCAAAGCGGTTCAGCCACTGCAAATATGCTAAAGTTTCATCCGTAGCCCGTCGAAGAAAATCCGAATCGCCCATTATCACGCTTTCGAGAAGGCTTCCCGTCTTATTCGCTTTTATTGGTCGTTCCTCAATCACCCATTTGGTCAAGTCGGAGTGTAACTGTTTTAGATTTGGTTTTTTCTCTTTGGCTTTAGCCAGGATAAAGGCCAGAGCTGGACCCAGGCCTGCAGTCAGTATCCTCATGGGCATCTTCTTGGCTTCGCCGGCATATTCTTTAGCCTTTTCCTGTCCGGTTTTCTTTATTTCTTCTATGGCATTCCAGGCGCAACTGGCCCGACGTTGATCGAGGGTTGGTCTCGATTCGGTCATGACTTCTCCTCCGAATAAAGCCGAACGGCGCAATAGCCCTTGCCAATGGTCTCGTCTCCACCGATCTGCAAATAATCTATCCGATTGTCAGAAAGGAACTTCAACACCTCCTCGGCGCTCTTATTATGGCTGTTATTGCGACCTTCCCCGGCCAAAACCACAGAATAGAAAAGAGTCTCCGGCGGCAGAAATTCTTCATAGAAGAGCGCGCCGCTTCGAACAGTCTTGGTCTCATAATTCAATCCGATGCGCGCCACAATCTCGGTAGCGTGCCGGACGAAATGGGTGAAATCGTCGTCATTCAGAACGGCCAAGTGAGTCTTTATGCGCTCTTTGGTATTTTGGTCCTTCACAGACCGTTGGGCGAACCAATCAGCAAGATCATTATCTTCTTTATTAGACTTGGTGAACTCGAACTCTTCCAGAACCACTTTATCTCCATCCACCAGAAGAGGGCTGTCGTTAATGCAGAATAGCTTCTCTTTATCCGGCTCTGGCCACTCAGGAAGACTGTCCAAACCGGCCAGTACCAAGTCCCGACTAAGCCTTTGCAGTACGCCTGGGCAGGTCACCCAGGCGAAGACGCCTCGTAGCGAACGCACCGGAAAGGCCAGAATACGAGCGTCGGTAATACTCAAGGCTCCAGCATGAGCGGATGAATCCAGGGTAGGAGGCCCAAAGACGGTGGTCAATTCAGCATCTACATCGGCCTTACGTCGTTTGGTTAACCGTTTGTTTTCTTCCTTCTCCGGTCCATCATCTTGTAACTTTCTATTTATTATAATCTTTTCCCGGCAGGCGTCCCTCAGGATGCCCTTTAACGTTGAACCCGGAATAATAGGCCAGTTAGTGTGCCGCTCCCTTTGCACGGGCAGGTCTACTGTTCCAAGCGCCGTACCCGAACCAGGATGCAAGCTGGTCAAGGCATGAATGAAGAGCAGGGCCTTTTCAGACATAGTTCCATCTCCCTTCTAGAAATGTCCCCCAACCCAGCTCCGTGTCTTCACCCATGCGGACTGGGGCGGGTAACGGTTCGCTCAAGAAATAGACACTGCCGGCTGCCACGGTAAAGCGGGTGGGCTTGGGCCCGCTCAGAGCCAGGTCCCAGCCCGACACAGCTTCATTATCGGGTATGGCGGCGGCCGTTGGTTTTAAATCAGCCGAACGCCAGGCATCGGCAAACAACGCCGGTGTCGTCAATAACAAGAGTACCCCTTGTCCATTCTTTGGCTTGGCCCTGGGCCAATCCCAGGCCGGATATTTTCGGATCGCCACCTGGCGGCCTTCCCCTCCCCAGGGCAGCGTCGTCCAGTCGCTTGGAAACATCTGGAGCGCTTCATCTGGTCCGAGCACTTCGGCGTAAAAGGTGACATCCTGTTTAAGTGCCAGCAGACCAAGACCGTAAATCTGTCCTTCTTTGGTTGTCAGTGAATCCGGATTTATTTCGATGCCGGTCCGGTGATCCACGGCGAATAGGTCCGTGGCTTTGCAGATGTCTCGCCGGGTAGGAATGCCTCCCTCCAAGAAGGCCTTCAAACCTTCAGGTCCAAGATACCCCGAAAGTCTTTTGGCCGGCCGGATATCCCTACGCCATAAGGGCTTCATTCCTGGTTCTGGCGGCTCCCAGCCAGGTAAATCGGTTTGCGGCGATAATGGGTCCAGTCTTTGGATTTCACCATCTTCCGTTCCGACTCCCACTATATTGGCCGGAACCGGCACTAAGGGTTTTTCCGACTTGGCGAACCAGGGGCCGCGAAACTCGACCTGGGCGGCCAAAGCAACTTCTTTCGGTTGCGAATTGGTAGTCGCTTGAGAAAAATCCAGCCCCTGTTTCAGTGATTCGCCCAGTTTGTTGAAATCGCATCCGGTTTGCTTGAGCATCCAGGTCCGCAAGGCGCCAGCCAGCGTTTGAGGTAAAGGCAAGCCGGTGGGTACTCGCAGTGAGGCTTCCAACGGCCTTCCGTCCCGAAAGAACAAGACATCCAAGGGCTTCAGAATTAAACCAATACGCTCCATTAGCGATCCCTCCCTCTGGCCAGGAACGATGCCGCTTGGCACAGGGTTATGAAATTTCCCAACTCTTTCTCTGATGAGCCAGTACTGATGGAGCAAATTTTCTTTCTGTCTTCCATTTTGTTCCTATAATTAATATATTCCTCGGCTAATATCTCTCCCGCGGAACGGGATTCGGTTTCTCCCAATAGTTTCCGTGTTTCTTTTTCCGCCCGGTTGATGACACGGCTTATTTCGGCTTTTATGGCTGCCTGCGGCAGGAAGCTTATCGTCTCCTGTTCAGACCTCAAGTGATAGGTCCAGCGGTCCGAAGCATCTTGGCTAAAGGCCTCCAACCACTTTTCCAGGGTCTTCACCATGTCCCAGGGGCAAAGGGCGGTTGTCTCGCCGCCGGAGCGGCGGCAGACCGTTATCTGCAAGGCGTCACGACCCTGGTTCTTCGCAGCTTTTTCAGCGGATCGAGCCGCTTGCAAAACCTGCCGCAAGTCGTCTTTGTAATGCACTATGGCCAGGCCGGCCGAGAGCGAAGCCGTTGGTCCCATTACCAGGAGATCGTGGCCGTTGTGACGGTAATATCCTTCCGGAGCGCTGCCGTTGGTTTCTTTACAGCCAGAAAAGGCTTGCCGAAGCTCCAAGGCACAAGTCAAGGCAGTTGATGTTGGGAGTAAGGCCAGGACATCATCGCCTCCGGCATAGATAAGGGTGCCGCAATGGCGGGCAACGATGTGCGGAGCGATGTGTATGGCAAAGTTGGCTAAAGCCTGGCTGATAGCGGCGTGGAGCGCCGGACCAAGCGGCCGCCGCGCCTGTAATGCCTCCTTGACCTCGGGTTTATCCTGGGTCAGCCGTTCATAATATTTTACGATCTTCTGTTGATAAACCTGGCCGACCAAGGACCCTTTGTCACCTCGCAGCCACTTACCCATTTCGTCTCCGTCCATCATTAAGACGGCATAGTAGGTAGGTGGTGGACCTGCTTTGACCACACTCGATTCCATATATGCTTTGGCGTTTCTTATGAGGTTCCAGACAACAAGGGGGACCTTTTCGTCAGGGTCGAAATCCGGCTTAGGCCAGTGCAGCCATTGTCCGTTCCAATGAGTGTTCTCCCGGCGGCATATCATCCTCAAATTATCTGGATCGAGGTGGGCTTTTGGTAGCCAACTGGCCGCAGCTACCGTGGCCGTGTCCGGGAATCCCACTTCAGCCCAGTCCAATCCGATCTTGTCCGCGAGAAAAGCAGGAAAAGCAAAACGCTTGACTAGGGAAATGGCACAGAACCGTTCGCTTTTCTGCAAGCGGACGCCGCCAATTGAGACAAATTCTGAAACGTTTTCCCAAAACTTTGGAGACTCTTTCAGATCATCCGGCCCCATTTGTTCATAAGTCCCCATAAGAGTACATTTAGGGGGTGTTGGTCTGGTAGCCTTATAAGGCGGTATGTGGCGTATAGAACGTCGGGCATCCATCAAGCGACTGGAAAGTTCGAACCGCGCCTGCCATTGACCAACATGATCTTGATCATAGCCAGGCTGGTCTTTGTCGGGTATGGCCTTGGCCAGGCGTTGTATTTTTCCTGCTTCGATCCAAACATAATCAAATTCTCTATTTTGAGAAAATAGACTGGACATTGTCTTATTATCGCTTGAACGCCAAGGCAGCACTACCGACCTAATTTCAAAGAGCGACTCAACCTGATCTTCCCAACGTTTTGACCAGTCTGAATGGTTTTTAGAGAAGATATGATCAAGTTCGTTTCGCACCGCCGAAGAGATTTTCCGCCAGTTCTCTCGAACAGCTTTTTCACATTCCCCAGCCAAAACCTTGGCTGTTGATCCATTGTCACCCCAAGGAACCACCGCCAGGAACCGGTTGGGAATACACGGTGACTTTAAGTCTTGAGCTGAGGGTTTGGGGATTTGGTCAACCAGATTACGCTCCACCCGAAGCCACAAATCCAGCCAAGGCAGGCCCCGTAAAGATGGAAAAACCACGGCCGCAGGTCCAAAGGTTTTTATTATCGGGAGCATGGCTTGAAAGGTCAGCCAGGAAAGAATCGCGCTGCCGGACCATAAGTCCCGGACGGAACGGGCCGAGGCTATGAAAGATTGGACTGGCCCGAGGAAAAAGGAGAGAAAGGCTGGGCCGTGCTTCTCGGATAGAGCGGCGTGAAGGGCGGCTGTAATGTCCATATGATTCCATATAGTGTGGTCCGGTACACGGGTGTCAGCCGGCAGGTTGGCGTACCAGTCGTTTTCCAAGGTCAGTTTATCCGGCAGCATTCTCCAGACCGCAAGGAATCTATTCTCAGGTTCCTCGTGCCCGGAAACTAGCTCCGATATCACCTGTAGCACGGTTTGTTCATTGATCTCACAACCAGTAAGTTGTATTTCATCCCCGGAAATAGGATGGCGTATAAACAATTTCCCTCCATCCTCGGGAGAAACCATCAAAGAAGGATCAAGGCCAGGCGCAGGCGTGGGCAGCCTTTCAATCATGCTGGCCAACTGATCTTCAGTCCTTGAATAATCATGTAGTTTGGTTTTAGTTATTTCTTCACCTAAAGCTGCGCTGGCATATCTTGCTCCTCGGAACTCATGACCCTTTATTCTTAAGGCCTTGTCAGGTGGATCGTGAAGGAAAGCTAACATAAGGTCATCCCAATCAATGCCCATCTTGTTTCCTCCAAGCGTTCGTTTGATTAGCAGTAGAGAAAAAGATAAGTAAGAGGACGATTTTTATCCGCTATTTTGTTTGAGACCAATTCAGCCTATACTTCCCCAACCCGAAACTCGTGCCCTTGCCGGCGTGGACCAGTTCGCCCAGGCGCAGGTAGGGCAGGAACTCCCCGAGTTCACCCCGAAACACGGCCCGGCCCACCAGGCCGCCCAGCTTCATGCGGCTGTCCTGCCGGCTCGAATAGCGCTCCCAGTCCAGCCAGCCGACGTGGCGCTCGGTCGTCTCGACGGCCGTTGCCTGCTTGATCAGGCGGCGGAAGTCCAAGCGGCCGTCGCCGCCGCAATGGAAATAAGACAGGGCCGACAACCGGCGCAGCAGGTTCCGGATCAAGTGGTGGAACTCGAAATCATGCACCAGGCGGCCGTCATACTTGAGCCGCAGGGGCGTGATCAGTTCGAGGCCGATTTCAGCCACTCCGGCCTGGGACCGGGATAGGGCCGCTATCTCGGGCCAGGTGACCGGCGGAGAAGGCCGCTCCAGGCGACCGGCCCCGTCTTCAAACAGGACGGTCCGGCCGTCCGAGGGCCAGCCGACCTGGGCGACTTTTTTTAAGATGAAGCGCCCGCGGTCACGGCCCAGGCCCAGGCGGCCCATTTGTTGAACGGCGTAAACGTAGTACGGCAGGTACTCCAGACCCCGGCCCACCAGCACCAGCCTCATGGTCAAGGGTTCGCCCGGGGCCACCTCCCGCCGGCCGGCCGAGGGCGGTTCGAGGACGTAGGGGTGCGGCACGGTGGGGTAAAGGCGCATCATGGCGGCCTCGGCCGGAGGCGGCGTCTCGAAGACGTAGGCGTACACGCACTTTTCCCGGAGAAGGCAGTCCGGGCAGTAGGTCCGCCGCACGGCGCAGGCGATCTGGCGGAAGGCCTGGCCGAAGGCCCCCCGCAAGGTCGAACCCTGGTAGGCCGGCAGGTGAATCGGGTCCACGGCTTCGAGGGCCGTCTCGAAGACGGAGAGAAAAAACGGGAATTCCTCAAGGTAAGAAACCAACAGCAAGCCCCTTTGCTGATAAGAGAACCAGTATCCCCCGTAAACATTGTAATCAAACCAGGGGGAGAGGTCAAGAAAAGAGGTCGTTGCCATTCAGTTATTGGGGGCGAAAGATAGTGAACGGTCATGGCCAGCGCAGCGAAGCAATCCCTATAAGAAATGAATATTTATCATTTTATAGCGATTGCTTCATCCCGCGTTTCGCGGGATTCGCAACGACCGTAACTATAGTATTACTGCTACTCGTAACTGACAGGTTACTACGGTTAAGATCGCCCCCTCACCCCGACCCTCTCCCAGGGGGAGAGGGTGTTGGAACAAAAGAGCGATCTTTTATTGTTTAGCCCGATCTTGTTCCTAATGGGTAGGGCGCAATGGGTCTGGAATTGACCATCCCGCTGAAGAGGGAAAACGAGTTGGGTTAATGGAGAAGCGAAAGAGAAGCCGCGGCCGGATCAGGCCGGAAAGACCGGTCCTAGGGGCGGCACATGCCCTGGGACCGGGCGTTGTTCAGGCCCGAACAGTCGCCCAGGCGGCAGGCGTTGTGGAAGTCGGCGCAGGCGAAGTCGTTCTCCTTCATGAGCCTGAAGAGCTGGCCCCGGTTGAGGTAGGTCTTGACGTGTTGGCGGTCGATTTCCAGGGCCTTATTATAGTTTTTCAGGGCCTGGCTGTACTGGCCGCGCATGGCGTAGAAGAGACCGCGGTACCGGTAGCCTTCCACGAAGTCGGACTTGATCTCGACGGCCTGGTCGAAATCGCGGATGGCCAGGTCCGGACGCTTAAGTTCGTCGTACGCGTCCCCGCGGATGAAGTAGGCCCAGTGGGAATAAGGATCGAGGGCGATGGCCTGGCTGGCGAACTCGATCGCCTCGGCGAACTTCTTTTGTTTATAGGCCGCCCGGGCCTGGACCAGCAGGGCGTCCCGGGACGGCCGGCCGGCCGCGGGCCCGGCCTGGTGCACCACCAGCGAGGCCGCCTCGAGGACCTGGTGCTCGTCGTACAATTCCGTGGCCGGGATGGTCTTGATCAGGCCCGAGACCGTGACCCGGCCGCCCACGGCCTTGACCACCCTGACCCCGATCTCGCAGTCCGGCGCGGGCTCCACCCGGCCGCACAGATAGAGCATTATCCGGCCGCCGGTCCATTCCACGAAATAAAAGGGAAAGTCGTCGGACTGGGGCGTGCCGGCGTGGTACTTGAGCACGCCGGCGGCCTGGGTGTGGGCCTGGCTAAAGGATCGGGCCGGGAAAAAAAGAAGCAGCACCAGAACGACTGGAAGAAGCCGCCCCGGTATTTCACGCCGCCAGGCCTTCATGATCGCTCTCCGGCCGGAAAAAAACAGGGTCTGGAATGGAATACTCGATCTTCGAAACTCGAGGGCGGTCTTCGGGCTTGGATTAAAGTCCAGGCGGCTTCGATCGCCGCCGGGCGGGACGGTCAGATCCTCATCAGCCCCCGGCCGTGGTCCACCCGCTTCAATATTCCTTCCGAGATCATTTCATCCACGCTGGGCCAGAAACCTTCCTGAATGGCTTCGCGGGTGAAAACCTTCTCCGCCTTTTGCCTGATGACCTCCACGGTGAGGTGATCGGAATCGGCAAAACAGTCCAAGATGAACTGGCGATACAGTTCCTTAGTCCTCGGCATCGGCTGAACCCGCGTAGGAATCCACCTGCTCCTTCAGCTCCTTGCCCACCTTGAAGAAGGGCAATTTCTTGGGTCTGACCTCCACCACGTCGCCGGTCTTGGGATTGCGTCCGGTATAACCCTTGTAGTTGCGCACGGTGAAGGAACCGAAGCCCCTTATTTCAGCCCGGTCCCCCTGGGACAAGCCCTTGGAAACGGCGTCGAAAAAGATATCCACCGCGTGCTCGGCCTTCTTCACCGGCAGGCCCAGCTTCTGGGCCAGGACTTCTATCAATTGAGACTTGTTCATCTGGACTCCTTTTACTCGATGGCTCGGACCGGATTCCAGCCCAGCACGGCCGGTTTGCTTAACGCAATAATCCTGGTAGATTAAAAGGCCCGAGGCCGGCTGTCAATAAAAATTAAGCGGTCGGGGCACAAGATCAAGGTATGAAATTGAAGCCATACCATACCTGACAAATACTAAGAAAAAAGCATTAGAGCCGGCCTTTGACAAGTAGCTAAAGGCGGTAAAAAATCATACTTTCGTCGTATCATATGGAGCAAGTTGTCTTTCGCGGTTCAAGCTGAATAGCGCCGGGGAAGTCGATCGGGAAAATGAAAAATGAATACATGAATCGCCAATTCGATTGCAACGATGTCCGGTCACCGCGGGCCGGGGTTCATTCGGAAAGGGCGCGCGTCCCGCGAAACGCGGGACGCCCCTACAAAACCCCACCACCATCCTGGTCAGGGCGCACCGCTGTGCGCCCCTACAAAAACCCGAGGCCGGGTAAAGGTCAGATCAACGCGGGCCGGGATAATCCCGCGAAACGCGGGACCGCCCCTACGTTTTACCTCCGACGTACCAGGCACTAGGGGCGGGGTTTATCCCCGCCCGTTAGTTTTGGGGCGCACGTCCTGGGTTTCGCGGGACGCCCCTACAAAATATCCAAGAAACGGTTGAACCGGTCTGTTTATATAACATACTGATAATATAATAAAATCCACCACCAGCCCTTGTCCTTTTGTGAAAATTTTCATATTGACAAGTAAATTTGTAAGAAGTTATACAGGTATTAATAAAAAAATGTAATCTGAATTACATTCAACTCCGGGCCGGAGGAAAACGGGGGGTGGGCGATGGACCTTAAGACCCAAAAAGGAAATAAGTCGCCGTCCCTTGAAGAAATCCTTTCAGGTCATCTTGGATTGGCTGGTGATAAGACGATGGGCCAAGGTTTTCGCAAATCGCTGATAGAACAGGAGTTGCATGGAATCGGGCCATTTGTGCAGCAAGGAGGCCTTGATCTTGAGCAAGGTCGAGTTGCTTTCGGTCAAGACTGTTGCGGTCCGGGCCTGACCGGATAAATGGGCCATCTCCCCGAAACACTCCCCGGGGCCTAACGAGGCTACAAATCGATTGCCTTTTTGGACCTTCGCCCGTCCGCTGAGCAAGATATAAAAGATGTCGTCAGAATCCCCTTCGTGGATAACGATTCTGTCTTTGGGCACCCGAATGATATTACTGGCCGTCACCAACTCCCGCACCTGTTCTTTGGTGAACACCCGGAAAAAGGCGACACCATGGACTAAATCTAAATAGTCCCTGGCTTCCGTCGCTCCGGTATCCATGCGACCCGCGACGGCTTTCACCTCATAGGCCAGATCGCTGCAACTGAAGTAACGATGAGAAGGATTTTTCGCCAGGGCGGTTTGGATGATCTGGTCGAACTCCTTGGGAAGGTTCTGGTTTAAACTAGTGACCGGCGGCGGGTCTTGGTGGATGGTCTTGAAAGCGATCTCCAGGAGGCTGTTCCCCGAAAAGGCTTTGACTCCAGTAAGCAGCTCGTACAAGACACACCCTAAAGAAAAGATATCGCTTTCCCGGCCTACGACTTGATTACTCAACTGTTCAGGGGACATGTAGCTGAGTGTTCCAATAACGAATAGGTCCCGCACGGTCTTTGATGATGATTTGGATGGACCGGCGGTAAAGCTCCGGTTCAGGCCGGCCCTTTTGTCGATCTGCTGAGCAATACTGAAATCGGTTATTTTCACCGTCCCCAGCTTGTCAATTAATAAATTAGAAGGTTTGATGTCTTTATGAATTACCCCTTCCTTATGTGCATAATCCAGAGCCTTTCCGGCGATGACGATAATTTCCGCCGCCTTCCACGGGGGCAAAAGGTTTTTGGGTGTGCAATAATGGCTCAAATTAGTCCCGTCGATGTATTCCATCACAATATAGCAATATTCTTCATGAAGATTGGTATCGTAAATAGCGACGATATTGGGGTGATTCAACTTGCCGGCGGATTCAGCTTCCAGAAAAAAGTTTTTTCGTGCCTTCTCCGAAGTCGGTCGAGACATTTTAATGGCGACTTGACGCCGAATCAACGGGTCCCAAGCCAACAGAACGATTCCGGCGCTTCCCCGGCCTAACTTCTTACGAATTTCATATCGGCCCGCCTGGCGTAACTCTTCCAGATTCATGATATCGGTTGAGTTGCGCCAAGTCTCCTGACGGTTCACGTTCGTCTCATCCGGCAACGTCAGGGAGGCATCAGGCGTCTGCCAATATCTCTTATCCAGCGTCATTTTCCAATGGGGTTTTATGGGCTGCTCGTATCATGTCGATCGCCTCTCCTGGTGATCCCTTGGAGGCTTGCTCAGAACCAGTGGGTCGGGGTAAGGGGGTGGGGGTCAGATCCTTCACATCCTTGAGGGACAAACGATACACCTCACCACATCTACGGCAAATGACCTCAAATGTGGGCTCCGCCAAGTCGATTTCCTCGAGGATATGTTTCTCGCCACACTCTTCGCAAAAAGCAATAATCGGCATAAGCCGCTCCCGCTAAACTTGATTATTCCCGTGCCGATAAGATCATTAAAATCATTTTGAACCAATTCCCCCGGTCGATGGTCTTCAACGTCGGCCTATTGCCCCTGTCGCCACATGCGGATTTCCGCCCTTAAGGCACTGAATTCGGCTCGGATAAGGTTTTTCAGTTCCTCGACGGCCAGGGTGAAGGCTTCATGGGGCGTCATCTGGACCCGATCCACGGTTGGTCGCGACACCTGGGGTTCCGTTGCAGGTTCCAAGATGGCTTCCGTCGGTTGGGTAGTCATCATTTCTTGAACTGCCCGCGACTCAGCCTCTTCAGTGATAACTGTTTCCTGGACGAAATCCGACCCTGGCACAACATCCGCGGCCTGGGGATGGACTATTTTCGGCTCTTGCTCAGTGACCTCGGGTCTTGAAACCTCTAAATATGGTTTTTGAGCCCTGAGGGATTCAGCGGTCGAGATTTCCGTTTCGGGAGTCGCCGGCTGTCTGGCCTCTCGGGCTTCGGCGGTCAATTCTTTTTTTAGTTGCTGAAACTCCTGGATGGTCTTATACAAAAGCTTCTGCTTATCCAAAAACAGCGTTTCGTGGTTGAGGACCACCGTTTCGAATCGCTTGAAGGCGGCGGCCATCAGTTTAATGGAACCCGGATGAGCCTCGGCCTTTTTGTTTTTGATATATTTACCCAAGGCCTGGAGAATTTTGAGGAAGTGAACCTTGATTGGATTAGTCCGAAAAGTGTCCGCCAGATTGGTCACTTCTTTTTCAAAACGCAGGAGCAATTGATCGGTAATCTCCCATTCTATGGACAGAACTATGCTCTGCAAATCTCGGATGGGCGAATCGGCAAGATAAGTGCTTTCACCGGTCTTTTCAGTCACCGGAGTCTTGGTCGGTGGTGGAGCATCCGACGGAGGATCATCTCGGGAGAAGATGCTGTCGAAACGGCGGCCTACAGCCTCAGCCAGGGTCATGACTTTTTCTGGCGACATTAGGTTGAACTCCTGCTAGCGACCATAAAACTGAAAATTTTAAAAGCTAAACATGGATGAAACGCATCGGTTCGGATCCATCTCGATTACATCTAAATCCTGAGCCCACCTATCAGCGAATGCTTTGGTTCATCTATTAATCGTTAATGCCGGCCGACACACTGCAGGTCATTTTCAATAACCGTGACGGTCGAGATCAGAATCTGTCGTAAGGTGTCAAGCACATTGTGCCCTTTGATGGCAGAGGCTGGAAAAAAAGGTGCCTGATAGCGGCTGTTCAGGTCGTTTTCCAGGGTTTCCACATCCAGGACAGGAATGCCGTTTTGACTTAAATCCCGCTTGTTATATTGCATAACCAGGGGAATATCGGCAGGATTCCGATTCATACCGGTCAGGTTTTCCTCCATATTTTTCAAGGAATAGATGTTCTTCTCCCGACAGTCTGCATTGGAATCAGCTACGAAAACCAGACCGTCTACGCCGTTTAAAACGAGTTTTCTGGTGGCGTTATACTTGACTTGGCCGGGCACGGTATATAATTGAATCTTTATTTTAAATCCCCGTATGTCTCCCATGTCGACCGGCAGGAAGTCAAAGAACAGGGTCCGGTCGGTATCAGTCTTGATGCTGATCATTTTAGAATTGATTCGGTCCTGGAACCTTCCATAAATGTATTCCAGATTAGTGGTCTTACCTCCCCGTCCCGGCCCATAATAGACGATTTTGATTTGAACCAGTCGATTTTTCATGTCGATGAACGCCAAGCGGGATTCTCCATTTCCTCATGATTTCTCGTCACGTCCCAGGATGTTCTCAAGTTTCGCCGTGACTTCCGCGACTTTCAGGCGAAGATAACCTAGCGAGGTTTGATTTCCAAAGACGTTCACCAGGAGAAAATCATCCTTCACCTTGCTGAAGTGCATGTGCTCCTTGTCGCCTTTATGGAAGAGGACCGAAAAGCCATCCTCCCTCAGAAGCGCGGCCATTTGATTGACCGCCCCGAAATTTCCGGCCGCCAAGGCCGCCAGGGAATAAACATCATAGTCACATTCCCCATCATCAAGAGTGGTGATGACGTTTCCAGCCAGGTCGAGCAAGATGACCAGATGGGCGCCGGCCTCGACCAATTCTTTGGCCAGGACATCTTGGACGCGGTCGAGTTGTTCGATATCCAACCTATAGGCCATGGTTGCCTCGAATGATAGACGGCGTTAGGCAGCAGGCGCCATAAAACCGGCTGGTTGCTTTCACCCCGATCTCCTCTCTATTATTTTGAGCCAAACCAGGCGCTTTCCATCAACCTCAGGTCACTACCCGAGAATCTCTTCCATGCGCCGATTGTAATCGGCCATGATCAGCCGGGCTCGACCCAGCCACTCGTCCTTTTGGGTCATCACAAACAGAAAATATGGAAGCGTGTGACTATGTCGAATGAGAAAATAGTATTGATCGGTGGTGATCAGGATATCATCCGTGACCTGGCCATCCGCCAGAGCTTTAATAGCTTTTTGATTGGACTGGACGATAGTCGCTAAATAAGCCGAGGCGGCCCCGGCATCAACGTCCTCGCGAGTGCTTACTCCGGTGATGGACAAGCCGTCTTCCAAATGCACCACGGCTGTGGCTACCAGGGATGGCAAGTGACCGGCCATCTCCTGAATCAGGGCTGCCGCTTTGTTAAGCATTTTAATTACTCACTCCTCTCGTGGTTCCATCAGGCATTATCCTTCCCCCCATCCGGCATTTTAACCCTCCCGTCATTTGGTTTCAACTTCCCTGGATGACCATCCATCATTATACTGGTCATATTGATGATCACCCTCAAAGACTTCCTTATTGATGTCGGCAATCATTCGACTCGACGAACCTCTCCCCCCATTCCGCCGATCAGCGAAGCAGCTTGATTTAAACGGTGCAATCTTTGCACCAACGTCGATTCTGTTTCCGAAGTATAATGAAAGTAGAGGACCTGGCAACGATCCCGACCTTCTACGCCTTTGATGCTTAAAACTCCTTGTTGAGTCACCCGATAAAATGGCCTGGGAAAGTGACTGTAATATTCCACCTGCCCCAACTCGCCTAAGGCCATAATCCAGGCGCGATAAGTGGGTTGGTCAAAGACGAATTCCTTGGTGACCACTCGATCCAAACAATCATCCAACGTTTTGATATTTATGACTTTCATATCTTGGTCGTAATGGCGTGTAAAGCCGCCATGAACTCGTTCACTTCCTCGATTGTATTAAAGGTGGAAAAGCTGACCCGAATGGTTCCATCAGGAAATGTACCCAAAGCCCGGTGCATCAGCGGGGCGCAATGCAAGCCGGTTCTGACTCGAATCTGGAAAGATTCTTGTAAGATGTATCCGATTTCTCGGGGGGTCCAACCCGCGATCGTAAAACTCACGATCCCACAGGGGTTTTTTCGGTTCAATGGTGAATAGAGAGAAATGCCTTGTTTGGCGGCGAGTTGACCGATCAATTCTTGAGCCAGGTTGTTCTTGACCTGGGAAAAAAAATCCACTCCCCGTTCAAGAACATATTCCACCGATGCGGCCAGCCCGGCCAGGCCCGGATAATTCTGAGTGCCGGCCTCGAACTTCAATGGCCAGATATCGGGCATCTCTTCATATTCGCTATGAATTCCAGTCCCTCCCAATTTCCAGGGTTCAAGCTTCACCTCCTGGCCCACAACCAGGCCTCCGGTTCCGGGCGGTCCCAGGAGGGATTTATGGCCGGTGAAGGCCATCAGCGCCCAGGGCATTTCCGAGGCATTGATAGGCAACGCACCGGCCGACTGGGAAGCATCGATCAGGATAGGGATATTAAACCGCCGGCAGACATCATGGATCGATTCGATTTCCATGAACGCGCCGTTCACATTTGAGGTGTGATTGACGACCACCAATCCGGTATCCGGCCGAATGGCTTGAATCACCTCTTGACCCGGGTCATGACCGTAAGGGTCCACTTGGACGATTTCCAACCTGATTCGCCCCAACCTGCTCAGACCATACAGAGGACGCAAGACGGCATTGTGTTCGAAACTGGTGGCCACGACGTGAGTCTTCTCACGAATCAGGCCGTGCAAGGCCATATTGATGGCCTCCGTGGCCCCGGAACAAAGGATGACCCGCTCCGGGTTCGGAGCATGAAACAAGTCGGCCACAATCGAGCGGCAACGGTCCGTCGCCCAGGGCGTATCCGCATGGTCCCGATAGGGGTTGGCCGGAGAATGGCTCAGTTCTTCCACCACCGCCGCGATCATCGTTTCGGGTTTGGGATGGCTGGAAGCCGCATTGTTGAAATATATGGTCATTCGAGCCAAGTTTCTTTAAAAGTGGTTATCAACCTGCCCCTTTGGCCGTCCGACCGGTTGTCAGTCGATTTGAATCCAACGCCGGCGGGCGCCACTCGCGGAGCCCTCCTCCGGAACCGCGGTCCAGATTGATTCCCTTAGAGCAACTTGGTCAGTTCCGGAATATACTTTTTCGCCTGTAAACGAATCATCCCCAGAGTCTTCGAATCCAGGGCGAACAAAACCACCAGGGCATCCCCGGCCGGCACACACATCACCATGGCATTCGCCGCTTCCAGGGTGATGGTATGGAAAGCGGCCAGTCCGACCTCCCGGCTCATGTTTTCGACACCATTCTGCACCAGGGCCACGGAAGCCCCAAAAGCGTCGTTATCCATCTGCCCCAGGCTCCCGGCCGATTCGATCAGGAACCCATCTTTGCCCACGATCACCACGGCGTTCAGCCCGGGTATTTCAAGCATGTCATTTAGAATCTCGGTGGTCTTCATCATCTTGGTCATGATTTGCATTCCCTCCTTGACGGAATAAGAGAGATTGTTCGACCGATTACTTCAGCTTCCGCTCTGTCTGTCATTATTTTTTCGCGGTCACTACGAATTCGCCGAATGGGTCTCCACATTCAATACCGGCGACTTGGTCACACTCGAATTTTCCCAGGCCATCAGGATAAGGGGCGCCGTAAGCCAGATCGAAAAAGGCCGCCGATACGCCTTGAATCATGAAAGCCCTTTTTTCTCCGGGTTTCCCGTCGGCCTCGTAATAATCGACGGCGCGCACCACCATTTTCTCGGCTTCCTTGATTTGGACGATCCCGGATTTGGCCCAACCCCAGGCGGTGAAAACGGCAAAAGCCCCCCGCAAGACATCTTTGGCTCCTTCCGTGATCATGGGGTCGACCACCGCTTTGAACTCATCGGAAGTAATGATGCCAAATCCGGTGTGGTATCCACATTCATTGGCGCAACGGATCAGACCGGCCTTGACCTCCTCTATCTTTTCGGGAGGAACGGCTTCCAGGATCCGTTGAGCGAAAATATTCCAAAAAGTCACCGGCAAAAAATTCACCAGGACGTTAAAACCGGCAATGATCCCTTCGTGGCTTTCAATCTTGATACTGGCCAGTTTCTTGACTACAACATCGCGCTGAACCGTCATTTGCCCTTCCTCCTTAGACCGCCTGGACGATAAATCGGCTGACCTGATCGCCTTTGACCAGGCTGGACATTTCTTTGACCCGGTAACTACGGGCAGGACGATCGAAAGCTCCGGCGAACATAGCGGCGATGTAGCCACAAGTCCAATAATTAAGCGAACGATCGGCCGATCCGAATTTTTTGATCCAACCTTGATCCAGATGAGATCGAGTCAGGATCACCTCACCGCCCTGGATGTTGCCCTTGAGTTCCATCAGACCCATGCCCATCACGCTGTAATACTCGGCGGCCATCTTTAACCGTTCATCGCCGGTTGACAGGCCATGTTGTTGGGCGTAGGCCTCAAATAGAGGCCGGACTGAATCTTCCACGGATTCGGCCAAAATCTTCGTTCCCCCATAAGCCGCCATATCCTCGGCCAACTTGGTAGTCAGCGTTATATAATGGTGGCAATGCATGACGGCTTCGAACCCGTTTAAAAAATGTCGGTAATTTTTTTCATCAAAGGTGTGCTCAAGTTTAAAGGTCATTCGCTACCCTCCTATTTTGAAACCGCTAAAAAACCCTCGGCTTCGGGCAAGGTCGATGGTTTTTCAGTGGTCTCATTTTATGACAACCACTCCATTTCCGAGGCGACTTTCAAGGCCTTTTGTCTGATCACTCCCAGCATGCTCGAATCCTGAGCCAGGATAGTCAAAAGATACTCACCGGACGGCAGACACATGATGACGATGCCGTCTGCCTCGAGAACAAAAGACTCCAGACGAGCCATATGTAATTCCTGGATCATACGGCCGGCACCGCCATGAACCATGATCACAGCTTTAGCGAATCGTGCAACATCCAAACCAGCCCAGGCCCCGACTTCCAAGACCACTTCTCCATCCTTACCAAGGCGGAGAACCGATCTGACCCCGCGTATTTTAAAGAGTTGCCGCATGAATTCTTCGGCATTTCGTGACTGACCTGACGATACCGGCTCGGATTTGGCCCTACCTTCCAAAGCGATAGTTGAACGCAGGGGTTCAACCGATTTTTGTTCAAGGTTCAACGGCTTCCCCTTTGACTCCGGCCGGTTGGCCTGGAACGCTCGGCTCAAATCATCATCATCATCATCGTCGTCGGTCGTTTTTTCTTTTTCATCCTTCAATAAGGCGGTATCCATCAGTAAGGCCATCAACGACTTGAATATGCGTTTTCTGACCTTTTCCATGGGTGGAGTTCTGAAACGGATCTCGACGTTGTCCCAATTAATCATCAACACAGCGGCTTCCTGACCGGTTAATTCACCACATAAAGCGTCATATAAATCTCCTTCGTGGAAATAGAATAAACCCCTGTTTCCGTCCACACTCCGGACTTCGAGCAGGTAGGTCTTTCTTTCCATTTCCATAAGCTGAAGGAAATTGATCAGCGAAATTCCTTTGAGCCGACCTTCCTGGCTTTTTAAAAAGAGGATTTCTTGAATGCACTCGGTCAGACGATTTGTGGTCACAGGTTCGACCAGGACCTGAAGAACACCCATCCTTAAAAATACATCACCCATCTGGGTGGACTCTTCCGAAACCATAATCACGATGGGCACGTTCGGCTTGATTCGGCGAAGGGAGGTCAAGAATTGAATGCCGTCCATCCGAGGCAAAATGAGCGATTGGGCGACGAAATCGATCTCTTTGGTCCTGAGAATCTCTAATCCCCGCGGACCGTCTCCGGCGACGAAAAGATTGTATCGATCGGTTAGCTCCAGAAAATCGTTTTCCAGCCTTCGGAGAAACGCATCATCGCCGCTGACCACCAAGATATTCTTCACCATCATGCTCCATGGAAATCGCCTTTGATCATAACCCCGGGTGTAACGCCCAGGTTATTGATTTTCATTTTTCTTGACTATCTTAATTATGTCAAGTTTTTCTTTTTTATTGTATCGATAGCACATGACATGACCGAATTAGGCAGCACATGAGTTGACCGATGATTAAAGCATCTTTCGAATGGGGTGAGCTTTATGAGGCGGTCGGATGTGCCGCGGGAGGTCAGGCGGATGAGGTTCGAGGAAGTCCGCCATCAATACGAGACGAGTCGGTTGAGCTGTGAGGAGGCGCCGCCCTTGTCATTGATTTGCCGCCTACATCTGTCATTTTAATTTGTCATTGACATTCGTCAACCGAGGCTAAACTCAGTTTGCTCTTGGCGGTATAGTGGGAAGGCCGAAGTCACACTCGCCACCAATACCGGCCCTGATGGGAAATAGGCGCGACCGCCTTGACGATCCATGGGGTCAGCCTTTTCATGGAAAGAGACCTCTTGACCATTTAATGGAACTCACGAAGAATATGATAATAGGGCCAAGTTCCGGCGATGTTCAATCCGCCGGCCGCGGATAGACTCCGTCTCTGGTTTTAGGGTGGACGTCCCGCGTTTTACGAGATACCCCCACAAGACGCTTAACGAACGATTGGGCCGGCCCGTTTGTATAACCTACTGATAAAATTGTAAAATCCATCAACAACCCTTGTCTTCTTGTGAAAATTTTCATATTGACAAGTAAATTTGTAAGAAGTTATACAGGTATTAATATAAAAATGTAATCTGAATTACATTCAACTCCGGGCCGGAGGAAAACGGGGGGTGGGCGATGGACCTTAAGGCGATCAAGGAACAGATCAACGAACACAACATTGACACCATTCGTTTAGATTTTTCAGACCTTTATGGTATCTGCCGGAGCAAAATCTTCCCGGCCCGCCGCCTCGAGGAGACCGTCGAGGAAGGCCTCAACTTCGTCAAGGCCATTTTTTCGGTCAACCTCCAGAACGACGTCTGCCCCGGCACGGGCTGCGGCGAAGAAGTGGACTGGGAGGATATGAACGTCAGGCCGGACCCGTCCACCTTCGTGGTCATGCCCCATCAAAACAACACGGCCCGCATGATCGGCGACTGCTACTCCCACGGAGAACCCCTCCTGGTCGCCCCCCGACAGGTATTGAAAAGGGTCCTCCAGCGTTACGAGGAAAAAGGCCTGCGGGCCGTGGCCGCCTCCGAACTCGAGTTCTATCTCTTCAAGGCCGGCAGCAAGGGCCAGGAACGCTATTCGACCCGGCCCACCAGCGTGTACCAGATGAACCCCCGGGTGGACCACCTGGACATGATGCGGACCCTGCAGAACATGTTCTGCCGCATGGGCCTGGACATCATCTACCTGAACCATGAGTTCTTCCCCAGCCAGTACGAGGTCAACTGGAAGTACGACCAGGCCCTGGCCATGGCCGACCAGACCTTCACCTTCAAGTACATCTGCAAGGAAGTGGCCTTCCAGAACGACCTGACCCTGACCTTCATGGCCCGGCCCCGCAACGACGCCGGCGGCAGCGGATACCACGTGCACATGTCCTTGAGCGACCCCAAGACCAGGCAGAACCTGTTCAACGACCCCCAAGACCCGCACGGCCTGGCCGAAATTATGAAATGGTTCATCGGCGGCCAGATCGCCCACGCCCGGGGCATGAGCGCCATCGTGGCGCCCACGGTCAACTCCTACAAGCGGTACGTGCCCAATTCCTTCGCCCCGTACAACGTGGCCTGGGGCCTGGACAACCGCACCGTGTACGTCCGGGTGCCCCACGAACGGGGGCCCGGCACCCGGGTGGAAAACCGGGCCCCCTGCGCCACGGCCAACCCTTACCTGACCATAGCCGCCTGTCTGGCCGCCGGACTGGACGGCATCGAAAAGAAGATCGACCCGGGCGAACCCTTTGTCGGCGACTGCTACACGGCCGACACGTCCAAGTACCCGCCCCTGCCCATGTACTTGCAGGAGGCCCTCGAGGAACTGAACAAGGACGTGGTCTTGTGCCAGGCCCTGGGGCCGAAGCTGATCCAGGCCTTCAACGCGGTCAAGCAGGCCGAGGTGGCCCGGTTCCGGACCTACGTCACGGAATGGGAGTACTGCGAGTACGCCTATCATCTATAAATATAAAGGCAGGGTGAGGCTATGTGCGGCATTGCCGGTCTGATCGCCCGGGACTCGGCCACCCTGGGCCGGGACCTGATCAACATGCTCCAGCAACTGGCTCATCGCGGCCGGGACGCCACCGGCGTGGCCGTGTACGAGAACCGGGCCGACGTCCAGGTCCGCGTGGCCATGTCCGACCCGGACCGCCAGAAGGACCTCGAGGACATCATCGGCCGCCACGGCCGGGTGATCTCGTCCCGGAGCTATCAGGGCGAAGGGGTCTTCACTTTTTTCGAGGGGTCGGTGGACCTGACCGTCCAGGACCTGGCCCGGCTCCAGTGGGACATTGACTCCCACCCGAAACTCTGCGTCCATTCCATCGGCCGCAAGCTCAAGGTCTACAAGGACCAGGGCACGGCCGAGGACCTCCGCCGCCGCCATGATGTCCGGGTGGGCCGCTGCAGCCACGGCCTGGGCCACGTGCGGCTGGCCACGGAGAGCGTCGAGAACATCAACTTCGCCCATCCCTTCATCTCTTACCTCTATCCCGAACTGACCATAGTGCACAACGGCCAGTTCACCAACTACTTCAACACGCGGCGCAGCCTCGAGAGCAAGGGCGTCCGGTTCAAGACCAACAACGATTCCGAGATGGCGGCCCATTTCCTGGCCTACGAGATGAAGGAAAAGGGCCGGGACCTGGCCGGGGCCTTCCACCGGGCTCTGGATTCGCTCGATGGCGTCTTCACCATTGTCGCCGCCACGGCCGAACAGCTCGGCGCTTTCCGGGACCGGCTCGGCTTCAAGCCGGTCCTCTATTACGAAAGACCGGACGGCTCGGTGCTCCTCGGGTCCGAGCAGATCGCCCTGACCCCCATCGTTTCGGACGTCTATGCCACGGAGTTGGAACCGGGAGGCGTGAAGGTATGGTCAGTCTAGACATCGCCGGCCTGAGCACCCGGGACGTGAACCGCCGGCTCAAGGAGCTGGCCCGGGACCACGACCGCATCGAGGTAACCAACCCCCATTCCGCGCACAACTTCGCCACCGCCCTCAAGGGCCGGGTGACCGTCGAGGTCGAGGGCAGCACCGGTTTCTACACCGGCGGCTTCATGGACGGCCCGCGTCTGGTCATCAAGGGCAACACCGGCTGGTACACGGGCGATAACATGAGCGCCGGCGAGATCGTGGTCGAAATGAACACGGGCAGCAACTGTGCCCCGTCCCTGATCGGCGGCGACATCGTGGTCAAGGGCCACAGCGGCAGCCGGGCCGGCCTGGGGCTCAAGGGCGGCAACCTGATCGTCTGCGGCGACGTGGGTCTCTGGACCGGATACATGACCCTGGGCGGCCGGATCGTCGTGCTGGGCCGGGTCGGCCCCGGACTGGGCGAATCCATGTACAACGGCGTGATCCACACCCTCGATCCCGAGGCCGAGGGCAAGCTCGGCGGCAACGTGCGGATGATCCCCATCGAGGACGACGAGAAGAAGGCCGTCGAGGCCCTGTTCAAGAAGTACGGGATCGAACGGGGGGTGGACGATTTCCGCAGCGTGGTGCCCAAGGTGTACGGCCGCCACGAATATGTGCTCTTCAAACCCATGCACCAGCCAGCGGGGAAGACGTGATGTCCAGCGAAGAGAAGAAGGCCAAGGCCAAAGACGTCCAGCGCGGGGTCTGGAACGCCGAGACCATCGCCGAGGTCAAACACAAGGCCGAAACCGGCCGGCACCGCATCCGCGGCTGCGGGGCCACCCGGCGGTTTCCCAACTTCGACGACCTGTTGATCCTGCCTTCCCAGCTTTCCCGCCTGGCCGTGGACACGTACCGGGAGCCGTGCCGGACCAGGACCGTTTTAGGGGCCAGGTACGCCAAGAAGCCCCTGATAGTGGAAACGCCCATCCTGATCTCGGGCATGTCCTACGGCGCCTTGAGCAAGGAGGCCAAGACGGCCCTGGCCAAGGCGACCAGGATCGTGGGCACCAGCATCAACAACGGCGAAGGCGGCCTGCTGCCCGAGGAGCGGGCCAATTCGTACAAGCAGGTGGTGCAGATTCTGCCCAGCCGTTTCGGTTTTTCGCTAAAGAGCATCGAGGCGGCGGACGCCCTCGAGATCATCTGCGGCATCGGCGCCAAGCCCGGCCTGTCCGGCCATTTGATGGGCAGCAAGATATCCAAGGAAGTGGCGGCCTTCCGCCGGATTCCGGAAGGCATTGACCTGCACAGTCACCCTCGGCACGGCGACATCTTCGGCGCGGACGACATGGTGCTCAAGGTCCAGGAACTGCGCGACGTGACCGACCACGAGGTTCCCATCTTCGTCAAGATCGCCGCCGGCCGGGTCAAGGAGGACGTCAAGATCGCGGTCAAGACCGGGGTGGACGGCATCGTGGTGGACGGGGCCGAGGGCGGCACCGGCGCCGCGCCGGTCATGGCTTCGATGCACCTGGGCATCCCCACCCTGCCGGCCCTGATCCAGGCCGTGCGGGCCCTCGAGGAGATGGGCGTCAAGGACGAGGTGAGCCTGATCGTCTCCGGGGGAATAAAGGACGGCGCCGACGTGGCCAAGGCCCTGGCCCTGGGCGCGGACGCGGTGGCCATCGCCACCGGGGCCATGGTGGCCATGGGCTGCGTGGTCTGCCTCAAGTGCCACGAGGGCAAGTGCGCCTTCGGCATCGGCACCCAGGACCCGGAACTCCGGAAACGCCTGGACATTGACCAGGCGGCCCAGCGCGTGGCCAACTACATCCAGGGCCTGACCTACGAGGCGGTGCTGCTGGCCAAGGCGGCCGGCAAGTCGGCCCTGGCCAACCTCGAGCGCGAAGACATCCGCTCCCTGACCCTCGAGGCCTGCGCCATAACCGGCATCCCCTTAGTGGGCACCAACTTCACCTTCACCGAGATGTTCGGGTTCTGCTGAGCGGTCCTGATGCGCATCGAGGCACATCCCATCCTGGGCAGGTTCGACAAGGGGCCGGAAGTCCGGTTCACCTTCGACGGCCGGACCCTGACCGGCTTCGAGGGCGAACCCGTCGCCGTGGCCCTCCGGGCCGCCGGAGTCCTGATCCACCGCTATACGGCCCGGCGCCGCGAGCCGCGGGGCGTGTTCTGCGCCATCGGCCGCTGCACGGACTGCGTCATGGTCGTGGACGGCGTGCCCAACGTGCGCACCTGCGTCCAGCCCCTCCGGGCCGGCATGAAGGTCGAGACCCAGTCCGGCCTAGGGCCCGAGCCGGCCCGCCTCGAGGACGGCCGTGCAAAGGGTTGAGATGATCGCCATCGGCGCCGGTCCGGCCGGCCTGGCCGCGGCCATCGAGGCCGCGCGCCGCGGGGTCGAGGTGATAGTCTTTGACGAAAACGACCGGCCCGGCGGACAGCTTTTCAAGCAGATACACAAATTCTTCGGCTCGAAGGAGCACCGGGCCCAGGAGCGCGGCTTCAGCATCGGCCGGAGCCTGCTCGAGGAAGCCGCCGCCCTCGGCGTCAAGGTGAAGCTCCAGGCCCCGGTCCTCGGCCTGTACCAGGGCCGGACCCTGAACGTGCTCCTCGACAACCAGGTGGACCAGATCAAGGCCGAGCGGCTGCTGATCGCCACCGGGGCCTCGGAAAACATGATCCCTTTTCCGGGCTGGACCCTGCCCGGCGTGATCGGCGCGGGCGCGGCCCAGACCCTGGCCAACCTCCACGGCCTCCGGCCCGGAAAGGACCTGCTCATGGTCGGTTCAGGCAACGTGGGTCTGGTGGTCAGCTTTCAGATGCTCCAGGCCGGCTGCCGGGTGGCGGCGGTGATTGACGCCGCGGCCGCCATCGGCGGGTACGGCGTGCACGCGGCCAAGGTGGCCCGTTACGGCGTGCCCTTTCTCATGTCCCACACCATAAAACAGGCCCACGGTACGGACCGGGTCGAAGGCGCGACCGTGATCGCCGTGGACGAGAAATGGCGGCCCGTGCCGGGCACGGAAAAGGAATTCCAGGTGGACGCCATCTGCCTGGCCGTGGGCTTGTCGCCCACCACCCAACTCTGCCGCATGGCCGGCGCGAAAATGGTCTGGCTGCCGGCCTTGGGGGGCTGGGTCCCGGCCCACGACATCAACCAGGAGACCAGCGCGCCGGGCGTGTACGTGGCCGGCGACGTCTCGGGCATCGAGGAAGCCAGCACGGCCATCATCGAGGGCCGGATCGCCGGCCTGGCCATCGCCCATAGCCTGGGCTGCCTCGAGGACGCCGCCTTCGAAACGGCCCGGGACGAACAACTCGAGAGCATGACCGGCTTGAGGAGCGGCCCGCACGGCCAAGCCAGAAAGACGGCCAAGGATAAGCTCCTGGCCGCGCGGACGGGATGAAGCCCGTGTCCGAAGGACTAGTCCGGACCGGTTATCTATCCGACCAGGAACTCGAGCGGGGTCCGGGCGTGCCGTCCGCGGCCAGGCGCGGGCGGGGGCCGGTGGCGGTCATCGAGTGCGTCCAGCCCATACCCTGCAACCCTTGCGAATCGAGTTGCCGGGTGGGGGCCATCCACGTCGGCGAGGACATCAACAACCCGCCCCGGCTCGATGAAGACAAATGCGTGGGCTGCCAGTCCTGCCTGCCCATCTGCCCGGGCCAGGCCATATTTTTAGTGGACGAAAGCCCGGCGGACGATCGGGCCGCGGTGACCGTGCCCTACGAATTTTTGCCTCTGCCCGAAAAAGGGGCGACGGTCACGGCCCTGGACCGGTCCGGCCGGCCCCTGGGCGACGCCTCGATCACGGCGGTCCGATTGACCGAAAAGATGGACCGGACCGCCCTGGTAACCATGGAACTGCCCCGGTCCTGGGCCATGCGGGCCAGGGCCTTCAGATTGAAAGGATAACATTGATTTCAGGAGGTAAGGAAAAATGGCCGAACAAGCTTTGGGGATGGTCGAAACCAGGGGCCTGGTGTCCGCCATCGAGGCCGCGGACGCGATGGTCAAGGCGGCCAACGTGAAGATGGTGGGCCGCGAGTTCGTCGGCGGCGGCTTGGTGGCCATCTTCGTCCGCGGCGACGTGGGCGCGGTCAAGGCGGCCACGGACGCCGGCGGCGCGGCGGCCCAGCGCGTGGGCGAACTGGTGTCGGTGCACGTGATCCCCCGGCCCCACGGCGACATCGAGTTCATCATCCCCAAGCCGGAGAAATAGGGACCGGGCCTGGCCGCCGGTCCCGGGGGTGAAGAATGGCCCTGAACATCCAGCTCATAACCCATCCCGGCCCGGGCGTGATCGAGATGCTCCTGGCCCGGATGGGCGGGGCGTCCCGGAAGATCGTCGAAGTTCTCGATTTCAGCGCGGTGGGTCTGGTGCAGGGCCGGCTGGCGGATATGTACTACGCGGCCGACGTGGCGGAAAAGGCCGCCGATGTCCGCGTGGTCGATCTCAAGGGCCTCTGCCCCCAGCACATGACCATGATCGGCGTTTTCGGCGACATCGCCGCGGTCAAGGCCGGTCTCGAGGCCATCCGCGGCGATCCCAACCTGGCCTGACCCCGGCGTCCTACGGCCGAAACGGCCGCGGGACGCCGTCAGCCCGAGGATCAGCAAATGATAATAGCCAAGGTGGTCGGCCACGTCTGGTCCACCAAGAAGAACGACAAGATTCACGCCCTGCGGCTCTTGTTCGTCCAGCCCCTGGGCCGTAATTTGAAGCCCGAGGGCCCGGTCCTGGTGGCCGCGGACGAGATCGGCGCCGGCGCCGGTGAACTGGTCCTGGTGGCCCAAGGCGCTCCGGCCATGCAGGCCTTCGAGCGGCCGTCGCCCGCGCCGGTGGACGCGGCGGTGGTGGGCATCGTGGACAGCCTGGAGATGTTCGAGCCCGAAAAAACAGGGAAATGAAGCCGGAGGTCGTCGAGCGAGTCCGGGCCGCGGGCGTGGTCGGCGCGGGCGGGGCCGGATTCCCCACCCACGTCAAGATCGACGCCCGGGTCGAGGTGGCGCTGGCCAACGGCGCCTCCTGCGAACCGCTCTTGAAGAGCGACGTGGAACTGATGGCCCGCGAGACCGAGGCCGTCCTGACCGGACTCGAGGCGGTCATGGCGGCCACGGCGGCGAAACGAGGCCTGGTCTGTCTCAAGGCCAAGCACGAAAAGGCCCTGGCCGCCCTCGAGGACCAATGCGGCCGGGGTGGTTTCCCCGGCGTCGAGATCGAGAAACTGGGCGATTTTTATCCGGCCGGGGACGAGATGGTTTTGGTCTATGAAGTCCTGGGCCGGGTGACGCCCGAGGGCGGTCTGCCGCTCGAAGTGGGCGCGGTGGTCGGCAACGTCGAGTCCCTGGTCAACGTGGCCGCGGCCCTGGAAGGCCGGCCGGTCACGGAAAGACGCCTGACCGTGGCCGGCGAGGTGCGCCGATCCATCGTGGCCAAGGTTCCCATCGGGTTGAGTCTAGGCGAGGTCATTGACCTGGCCGGCGGACCGACCGTCGCCGATTTCAAGGTCGTGCTGGGCGGGCCCATGATGGGCCTGGTCACGGACGACCTGACTACGCCGGTCACCAAGACCACCAGCGGGATAATCGTCCTGCCGGCCGGCCACAACGTCATAACCGGCAAGATCAAGGACCCGGAACGGATACGGTACATCACTAAGGTGGCCTGCTGCCAGTGTTCGCGCTGCACCGATCTCTGCCCGAGAAGACTGCTCGGCCACGGCCTCGAGCCGCACAAGATCATGCGGCAATTAGGGTCGCCCTTGGGACCGGCCCGGGCAGTGACCCGGGACGCCCTGATCTGCAGCGAATGCGGGGTGTGCGAAAAGTTCGCCTGCCCCATGATGATTTCGCCCCGGGAGGTCAACGCCCGGATCAAGAAAGAACTCCTGGCCGGCGGGGTGAAAAGGCTTTCCCAGAGGGAAACCTATACCCCCTCGGCTTTCCGGGAGGTCCGCCGCGTCCCGACTTCGCGGCTGATCGAGCGTCTGAACCTGGGCCGGTACGACCGGCCGCCGGAGTACTATGATCAGGAAATAAAGCCCCGGCGCGTGGTCATACCCCTTAAGCAGCACCTGGGTGCGCCGGCTAGGGCCGTGGTCCAGCCGGGCGATTGGGTCAGGAAGGGCGATTTGATCGGCGAGATACCGGACGGGGTCTTAGGGGCCAGGGTTCACGCCAGCCTCGAGGGCCGGGTGGCGGCGGTGGACGGAAGCGTGGTGATCGAAGCATGAATTTCAAAGCCATAGGTCTGCTGGAGCTTTCGAGCGTGGCCGTGGGTCTGGCCGCGGCGGACGCCATGATCAAGGCCGCGGCGGTCGAAATGATCCAGGCCCGGACGGCCTGTCCGGGCCGGTACCTGGTCCTGGTGGCCGGCGACACCGGGTCGGTCCAGAGTTCGGTCCAGGTCGGCCGCCAGGCCGCCGGCGAGTTCCTGGTGGACTGGTTCGTCATACCCAACGTCCATCCGGACGTCTTCCCGGCCTTGAGCTGCGCCACCCCGGCGCCTCGAATCGGGGCCCTGGGCGTCATCGAGACCTATTCCTCGGCCTCCTGCATCCTGGCCGCCGACGCGGCGGCCAAGGCCGGCCAGGTCGAGCTGATCGAGATACGCTGCGCCACCGGGCTGGCCGGCAAGTCCTTCGTCACCCTGACCGGCGACGTGGGTTCGGTCCAGGCCTCGGTCGAGGCCGGCGTGGCCGCTGTCCAGGACACGGGCCTGGTCATGAGCCACGTGGTCATTCCCGCGTTGAGCCCGGAACTGAAGGCCGGCTTGGTATGAGCGCGGCCCTGGCAAAAGTCCGCCGGCTGGTCAACCGGCCCCAAGCCTGGGACCTGGCCGGTTCGGGCCGGCTTTTCGCCGGCGTGGACCTGGGCACGTACAAGGCCGGCGTCATCGTCGTGGACGAAAACGGCGAGCCGCGGGCCGCGTTAGTCAGGCGGGCCGAGGTAGTCAGGAGCGGCCTCGTTCTGGACTACGCCGGCGCGCTGGCCCTGGTCCGGCGGATGATGGACGAGATAAACTCCCATGCACCCCGGCCCGTCGTCCAGGGCGCCACGTCCTATCCGCCCCGGACCGAAGCGGGCAACGTCAGCGCCACCCGCCACATTCTCGAAACCGTGGGCCTCGAAGTGGTGAACGTGCTGGACGAACCCACCGCGGCCAGCCTGGCTTTGGGGCTCAGGGACGGCGCGGTGGTGGACGTGGGCGGCGGCACCACGGGCGTGGCCGTGATCGAGGACGGCCGGGTGGTCCATTCGGACGACGAGGCCACCGGCGGCGTGCATTTGACCTTAGTCCTGGCCGGCGGGTTGAAGGTCGGTTACGAAGAGGCCGAACTGATCAAGACCGACCCGCGGCGACAAAAGGAGATACTGCCCATGGTCCGGCCGGTCCTGGACAAGATTTCGGTGATAGTCGGCCGCTGCCTGGCCGACCATCCCGAAGTGAGGCGCCTGGTCCTGGTAGGCGGAACCTGCGAGTTCGAGGGCCTGGCCGAGGTCGTGGCCCAAAACCTGGGCCTCGAGGCCATGCGGCCGACCGCGCCCCAGATGGTCACACCCCTGGGCATCGCCCTGTCCTGCCTGGTCCGGGACGATAGGGAACAATTGACCTGGGGAGGTCTGGCCGCCCGATGATAGCTTTCACGCCGGAACAGGTGAGAAGGGTGGTCCAAGCCGTGCTCGAGGAATTGGCCCGCAAGAACCAGCCCCCGGCCGGGCCGAAGGCCCCGCGGCCGGCGTCCGGACCCCGGGCCCTGATCGTTTTCAACGCCGGTCTCGGGAAGCTCGATCAGGCCCTGGAACAGGCGCGGCTCATCGAGGGCGTTTGCGCGAAATCCAGCGTCTACACGGCCGAAGCGATCCGGGGTTCCCTTTGCGGCGACGTCAAAGCCAAGACCGGCGGCCGCTGCCGGCTGGATATCGTGGACCGGGACGGCCTCGAACTGGTCAGAAAAAAGTCCGACGTCCTGGTGCTGCCCACCTTCTGCCTGGGCGCGGCGGCCCGGGTGGCCAACCTTCTGACCGCGGGCGACCTCGAGTCCGGACTGCTCCTGTCTGCCCTGCTCGAAGGCCAGAAGGTCCTGGCGGCCGACGACGGCTTCCTGATCCTGGACAGGATGAGCAACCCGGCGGTGCGGGCCGAGATGGACCGCCTCCTGGACAAACTCAGGGGTTTCGGCGTGGTCTTATGCCCGACGGAAAGGCTGTTCGAGACTTTCCGGGAAATGACCAGCGGCCGGCCGGCCGGACCGGCCGCGGAAACGTCCCCCGGCCGATCGAAAGAGCCGGCCTTGAGGCTGGTCACGGCCAACGACGTCATGGCCGCGGTCAACGAACACCGAACTGAAATTTGCCTGGCCCGGGGCGGCCTGGTGACCCCCCTGGCCCGGGACCTGGCCAGGGAGTACTCCATTCAGATAAGACGGAGAGAGACGGATGACCGAGCTTAGGGCCTTCAGCCACTTGGACCGCTTGCAGCCTCAGTTCGCTTCGCTGCTGGCCAGCCGCTGCCGGGGCTTCATGCCCGTCGAGGGCATGGCTTCGTTGTTCGTCGAGATAGCGCCCGGGGTCGAGATCAACCGTTTGACCGACGTGGCCTTGAAGATGACCAACGCCAAGCCGGGCGAGATGATCGTCGAGCGGCGGTACGGCATGTTGGAGATACACTCATTCGAGCGCGAGGATATCGTCCACGCCGGAGACCTCATCCTGGGCGAACTCGGGCTCGAGGAGAAGGAGCGCCTGGCGCCGGAGATATTGACCGCCAGCATCATCAACAAGATCGATCCGTACCAGGCGGTGATCATCAACCGCAACAGCCGCGGCATGCTGATCCTGGGCGGCGACGACGTGTTTCTGCTCGAGGTGGCGCCGGCGGCCTATTCGGCCCTGGCGGCCAACGAAGCCGAGAAGTTCTGCCGGGTACGGCTGGTGGACGTGAGTTTTTACGGCGCGGCCGGCCGGGTTTACCTGGCCGGGACCGAATCCGAGGTTCTGGCCGCGGCCCGGAAGGTCCATGAGACCCTGACCGGCCTGCCGGGCCGGAAGAAATAGGCGGAGCGTCGGATGCCTGGTTACCTGTTCGCCCGAGACGTTCAGCAGGCCGTGAGTGAAGGCCGCCGGGAGATTCTAGTCCCGGCCGGCACGCGGATATCGCCCGCGGCCTTGGACCTGATCCGGGACTATGGGCTCAAGATTGTCCAGCCTGATCGGACCGGCGCCGCGCCGGTCGAGCCTCGAGTCGCGACCGGGACTGACGGCGCTTCTCCGGTAGAGGGATCAACCTCCGTCCCGGAGTATACCGAGGAGGAAGTCGAGGCCATTGTCCGGCGGGTGCTGGCCAGGCTGGCCGAGGCGAAAAAGGAGCGGACTCGGGAAGGGCCGGCGCCGGAAGCGGACGACGATCTGGTGATCTGCCGCTGCGAGGAGATCACCAAGGGCGAGATAAAGGCGGCGGTCAGGAGCGGCCTGCGCACGCTCAACGGCGTCAAGCGGGTCACCCGGGCCGGCATGGGCCTCTGCCAGGGCCAGACCTGCCAGCGCCTGGTGACCCAGATACTGGCCGGCGAACTGGGCCTGCCGCCGGACGGGATCGAACCGGCCACGGCCAGGGCCCCGGTCCGACCGGTCCGGCTGTCCGTGTTCGCCACGGGGTGAAACCATGACCCAGACAGCGGATGTAGTCATCATCGGCGGCGGCGTCATGGGCTGCGCCCTGGCCTATAACCTGGCCCGCCAGGGGTTGAAGGCTTTGGTCATCGAAAAATCTGATATAGGCGGCGAAGCCTCGGGCAGCAACGGCGGCGGGGTCCGGCAGTCGGCCCGTAACGCCAAGGAGCTGCCCCTGGCCATGGCCAGCGTTCGAATCTTCGGCCAGCTCCACGAGGAACTGGGCCGGGACGTGGAATACGTTCGGCAAGGCAACCTGCGTCTCTGCACCAGCGCCGAGGAAATCGAGGCCATGCGCAAGTCCGTGGCCGGCCAGAAAGCCCTGGGCCTGGAACTCGAACTCCTGGACCGGAAGCAGGTGCTGGAAATGAATCCGTACGTGAGCGAGAAGGTCCAGGCCGCCACCTTCTGCCCCACGGACGGCCACGCCAACCCGCTCCTGACCACGTACGCCTTCTACCTGCGGGCCAGGGAACTGGGCGCGGAGTTTCTGACCCACGAGGAAGCCGGGGCCATAAAATTGAGGAAGGGCCGGGTCGCGGCCGTGGTAACCGACCGACGGACGATCGAGACCGATACCCTAGTCAACGCCGCCGGCCTGGGCGGCCGCAGGATCGCCAACCTGGTCGGCCTGGACCTGCCCATGAAGCCCACCTTCACCGAGGCCCTGATCACCGAACCCTATCCGCCGCTCTTCCCCCAGATGATCGGCCACGCCAAGGGCCTTTTCTACGGCCGCCAGACCAAGCATGGATCGTTCTTCTGGGGCGGCATGGCCGGCACGGAGCAATATATCTATCAGGAGGGCAAACCCCTTTTTCACTTCATCGGGCCGGCCATTTCCCGGATGGTCCTGGATTTCTTCCCGGTGCTCGGAGGCCTCAACGTGATCCGGACCTGGTCCGGCCTGATCGAGGGCATGTCCGACGGTCTGCCGGTTCTGGGCTTTACCGAGGAGGTGCCGGGCTTTATCTTCTGCGCCGGTTTTTCCGGCCACGGTTTCGGCCTGGCCCCGGCCATCGGCCGGATCATGGCCGAACTGATTCTGGACTGCCGCGCCTCGATCCCGATCCACGAGTTCTGTTACGCCCGTTTCAACAAGGGCCGGGACGCGGACTGCGCCTGTCAGGCCGAACCGACCTGCGCGCTGCACACGGCCTTGTGCCCCAACAAGAAGGAACACCTGAAGAACCTGTGAACCCTGGTGCCGCATGATTGATTTAAGGGCTTTCGCCTATCTGGATCGGTTGCAGAGACAATTCGTGGGCTTCGTCGGCTCGACCGCCCGCGGTTATTATCCCGTGGCCGGACAGGCGGCTCTCTTCCTCGAGATCGCGCCCGGCCTCGAGATCAACGCCATCACCAACGCGGTGCTGAAAAAGTCCAGCGTCCTGCCCGGGGCCATGGTGGTCGAACGCACCTACGGCATGCTCGAGGTGCACGCCGATTCGCCGGCCGAGGTGCGGGAGGCCGGCGAGGCGGCCCTGGCCTACCTGGGGCTCAAGATCACGGACCGGCTCAAACCCAGGGTCCTGTCCGCGGTGACTATCGAACGGACCGAGGCCCACATGAGCCAGATCGTCAACCGTTTCCGCAACGCCAACATGCTCTTGAGCGACGAGACCATGTACATCCTCGAGGTGGAACCGGCCGGGTACGCCGGGTACGCGGCCAACGAGGCGGAGAAGGCGGCCGACATCAAACTGCTGCACGCCACGGTTTTCGGCGCCACCGGCCGGGTCTATCTGGCCGGCTCGACTTCCGATATCCAGGCGGCCCGGGCCGCGGCCGAGAACTGCCTGGCCTCCCTGGACGGACGGGAGCGGTAAGGGATTCGACTTAGCCACGAAGGGCGCGAAGAACACGAAGGATATACGGGAACGGTAAGAAGGGCTTATGACCAATTCGGCCAAGAGCGAATTGTACGAACGGATAGCCCGGGTTTATCCGCGGTTGTCGCCCAAGAAGCGCCGCCTGGCCGACTTCATCGTCAACGACTACAAGAACCTGTTCCTGACGACGGCCAAGGAACTGGCCCAGCGCTGCCAGGTCAGCGAACCCACGGTCATGCGTTTCGTCATGGACCTGGGTTTTTCCGGTTACGCCGAGTTCGAGCAGTACGTCAAAGGGCTGCTGCACATCGAGCTGACCAGCGTCGAACGGCTGCTGCGCACCCAGCCCAACTCCCGCCGGCCCGGCGCCCTCGAGGCCCACGTGCACAACGCCATCCAAAACCTCGAGAAGATGGCCGGCGCCATTTCCGACCAGGAAATCGGTCATCTGGCCCAAATCATCTATTCCGCGCCGTCGGTGATCGTGGCCGGGTACCGGGCTTCGGCCACCCTGGCCTACTATTTCGGGTTCCTGCTTAAGAAAATCCGGGACCAGGTGACCATGGATACGGCCTGCTCGCCGGAGGTTCTGGATCAGATCGCCGCGGCCGCGGAACCTGTTCTGCTGATGGTCCTGTCGTTTCCCCGCTATCCCCGCCGGATCATCGAGCTCATGCAATACGCCCGACACTACCAGGTCCAGATTCTGGGCGTCAGCGACACGCCCAAATCACCCATAGCCTCCTTGTCCGACCATTTCGTCATCATTGACGTGGAAGGGCTTTCCTTCGTGGACCCCTTCGCTCACATCATCACTTTCCTGGGAACCCTGATTCACGAGATCGCTTTTATTGACAAGGCCGCCACGGTCAAACGCCTGTCCAAGATCGAAGACGGCGTCAAGAGGCGCCAGGAGTTCTTCACCGAATTCGAGCGGCGGCCCGACAGCCAGGACCCCTTGGAATTGGGATATTACATAAAGTCCAAGCCGACGCCTTCCCAGGAGGGCGGTCCGGGTTAAGACCGGCGCCGGGTCGGCGGGGCGGCGCCGGTTGAAGTTCCGACGGCCTGGCGAACGCGCTTGATTTAAACCGGAACAAGAAGGCGGACCGGCTGATGATGACTGTCTCGAGTTTCAAAAGGGAGAGTTGTTTTTTGCTTCAAGGCCGCGAAGGTTGGGGCCTGGTGTCCGGCTGAAGAAAGGAGGTCTTTGAAGTCATTTAAATAACCGGCTGGGAACAGGTCCGGGCGGCCGAATAAAACCATTGGTTAGGGGAGGGAGAGAAGGATGAAAAAGTTCGGTTTGATTTCAGTGGTGCTGATGGCCATGATGGTGGCCGGTGTTAACATTTTGACCGGCTCCGAGGTTCAAGCCGCGGATAAGGTTTACAACATGAAAATCCAGTCCGCCTATCCCCGGGGCGACGTTTCCATGGAATTGCTGAAGAACTTCGCCGAATCGGCCAAGAAGAGAAGCAAAGGCCAACTGGTGATCAGCGTTTTCGCCGATCCCGAACTGGTGCCGGGCGAACAGCTCTTCGAGGCCACCAAGAAGGGCACCTTGGACATGCTGCACGCCCTAGGGGCCATGTGGGGCGGCATCGTGCCGGTGGGCGAGATCGAGTTCGGCCTGCCCTACGCCTGGAAGACCAAGGACGCCAAGAAGGCCTTTCCCGAAGCCGCGGCCGAGTTGCGCTCCTTCTTTTACAAGGACGGGTTCGTGGACCTGTTGCGGGCCGAGTATGGCAAGCAGGGTCTGTACTGGCTGGACATGCACTCCTACGGTCCCATCTTCACCCTCTCCACCAAGCCCGTCAAGACCTGCGACGATTTGAAGGGTAAGAAGTTCCGGATGGAAGGGGCCTGGTCGGATTATTACAACATGATGGGGGCCCGGGGCACCAACCTGCCCGGCGCCGAGGCGTACATGGCCTTGAAGCTGGGCACCCTGGATGCTTCCCAATGGGACGTGAGCTGCATCGTGGGGCTCAAGTGGCATGAGGTGGCGCCGTACTGGCTGCGGGGCACCGACCCGGAGAACTGCATCGGCCACATCCTGGTCAACCAGAAGTCGTGGGAGGGCCTGCCGCCCGACGTGAAGGAGGCGCTCAAGGGCGCGGCCGAAGACTACTGGAACGAACTGATCAAGGTCCACATCGAGGAACTCAAGGACGTGGACAAGCTGGTCAAGGAAGGCAAGGTCAAGGAAAGCTGGATAGACCAGGCTTGCCAGGCCAAGCACGCCGAAGCGGCCCACAAACTGTGGGACGAGATCGGCAAGCGCGATCCGGCCGCGGCCAAGGCGGTGGCGCTCATCAAGAAGTGGCGCGGGGCCAAGTGAGGAGCGGCCGGGGGGATATTTTTAATTGGATCGGCCCGGTCCGATGAATCCCCCCGGCCCCCTTTTTTAATGGTCACGCCAAGTCGTGACTTCGCTACGCTCGCCGGGAAAGGCTGAAACGATGTCCAAGGCAGTCCAAGTCGTTTTCGACCTGATCGAGAAGATAAGCGAGAAGAGCGGCGCGGCCGCCAGCTATATCATCGTGGCGGTCATGCTCATAACCACCGTCGAGGTGGTCGGCCGATACGCTTTCAACCATCCCACGTCCTGGGCCTGGCCCCTCAACCGGCAGCTTTTCGGCGTCTTCATCCTTTTCGGCGGCGTGTACGCCATGAAGACCGGGACCCATATCCGGATCGAGATTCTATACGAATACATGCCCCCTAAGGTCAGGCTGGCGGCCAGGCTGTTGGCCCTGGCCTGCTTCCTGGGCTTCCTGGGCGTCCTGGTCTGGCAGTCGGGCTGGATGGGGTACAATTCCTGGAGCATGGGCGAAAAGGCCCCCGGCGCCTTCCGGGTGCCGCTCTATCCTTTCAAGATAATGATCCCCCTGGTGTCCCTGCTGTTCCTGCTCGAGGGGATAGTCGTCTTTTTCCGAAACAGGGACTAGGGGGCGGTGAACCAATGGGCATCGGCCTGGCAACCCTGTTCTTGTTCGGCGGCATGATCGTCCTGCTGGCCCTGGGCGTGCGCGTGGTCTTTGCCCTGGGCGGCGTCAGCGTGCTGTTCCTCTTTCTCCTGGGCGGGCCCCAGGACCTGTACATGGTGGCCACCACCACCTACCGGGAGATCACCGACAGCGCCCTGATCACCATTCCCCTGTTCCTGCTCATGGGCAACTTCCTGATCCATTCCGGAATTTCCGACCGGCTCTTCCAGGCCTTGAACTACTGGCTGGGCGGCATTCGGGGCAGCCTGGCCCTGGTGGCGATCGGCGTCTGCGTGGCCCTGGCCATGTGCGGCGGCTTCGGCCCCGGCATCCTGACCATGGGCCTGATCGCCGTCCCGGCCATGCTCAAGCAGAACTACGACAAGCGCCTGGCCCTGGGCTGCGTCATGGCCGGGGGCGTGCTGGGCGAGATCATCCCGCCCAGCATCATCATGATCATCTTCGGGTACCTGACCCGCATTTCGGTGGCCAAGATATTCTTCGCCGGCACCGTGCCCGGTTTCATCACCGCCGGGCTGTACATCACCTTTATCCTGGTCAGGTGCTATCTGAATCCGGACCTGGCCCCCAAGGCCCGGGAAAAGGTCACCTGGGCCATGCGCTGGAACACGGTCCTGGACATCGCCCTGCCAAGTCTGCTGGTCCTGACGGTCCTGGGGTCCATCTTCTTCGGCGTGGCCACGCCCACCGAGGCTTCGGGCGTGGGGGCCATGGGCGCGGCCATCATCTGCCTGGTTTACGGCAAACTGAACTGGAAGGTGGTCACCGACTCCTGCCGCCAGACGCTGCTCATCAGCGGCATGGCCCTCTGGATTCTGATTGCGGCCACCCTGTTCGGCGTGGTCTATACCAACGCCGGAGCCCAGGGCCTGATCCTGTCCCTCGTCCAGGACCTGCAGGTGAGCCGCTGGATCATCCTGATCGTCATGCAGATCATCCTGCTGATCATGGGTTGTTTCATGGACGACTACGCGGTCATGACCATCTGCGCGCCCATATTCTTCCCCATCGCCGTGACCCTGGGCTTCGACCCGCTCTGGTTCGCCATACTGTTCATATTGAACATGCAGGTGGCCTATCTTTCACCACCCTTCGGCTGGGCCCTGATCCTGATGCGCGGCGTGGCGCCCCCGGAAGTGGAAACCAAGGACATCTGGCGCGCGGTCCCGCCCTGGATGCTGATGCAGTTGGCCGTGCTCATACTGACCATGATCTATCCCCGCGTGGCCCTCTGGCTGCCGGATAAGATGTACTGATTGAAGTCAAGGAGTCTTCGAAGTGAGTCTGGACGAACAAAGGATCGAACTCATCGTGGAAATGGTCTTGGAGCGGCTGCGCGGGGAAAGTCCCGAACCGCCCGCGCCGGTCTCCACCCCGGAAAGGCCGGCCGCAGACGGCGTTCGGGACGGCGTGTTTCAGGACCTCGAGGCAGGCCTTCGGGCCGCGGCCGACGCCCAGCGGCGGCTCCTGGCCCTGCCGCTCCAGGTCCGGGAAAAGATCATCCAGGCCATTCGGGACATCGGGACGGCCAGGGCCGTCGAGTACGGTCGCCTCGAGTTCGAAGAGACCGGCCTGGGCAAGATCGAGGACAACGTCCAGAAGTGCCTGGCCGCCTGCCGGGTCCCGGGCCTGGAAGACCTCAAGCCGGAAGTCTATGCCGGCGACCTGGGCCTGACGGTCATCGAGCGCGTGCCGGCGGGCGTGATCGCTTCGGTCAACCCGATCACCAACGCCGCGCCGACCATTCTCTTCAACTCGATCATGATGCTGGCCGGCGGAAACGCGGTGGTCAACAATCCCCATCCCCGGACCAAGGGCGTTTCGGCCGCGGTGACGCGGGACCTCAACCAGGCCATAGTCCAGGCCGGCGGCCCGGCCAACTGCGTCTGCGCCCTGGCCGAACCGTCGGTGCCTTCGGCCCAGCGGCTCATGACCCACCCGCGGATCGCCCTGATCGCCGTCACCGGCGGCCACGCCGTGGTCGCGTTCGCCTCGACCACCGGCAAGAAAGTGATCGCCGGCGGTCCGGGCAATCCTCCGGTGGTGGTGGATGAGACCGCGGACCTGGACCGGGCCGCGCGCTGCATCATCGAGGGCGCCTCATTCTCCAATTGCATGGCCTGCGCCAGCGAAAAGGAAATCTTCGTGGTCGAGGCCGCGGCCGATCAGCTCAAGGCGCGGTTGAAGAAGTACGGGGCCTTCGAAATCGACGCCGAACAGGGCCGGGAACTGACGCGGCACATCTTTAAAGAAGTCAAGGAGCCCGGCCGGCCCGGCGTCATCAACCCGGACTATATCGGCCGTTCGCCTAGTCATATTCTCAGAGCCATCGGCCTCGAAGTCGCGCCGGAGGCCAAGATCGTCATCCTCGAGACGGACCAGGACCATCCCCTGGTCTGGACCGAACAGATCATGCCCGTGCTGCCCCTGGTCCGCTGCCGCGACGCCGATCAAGCTATTGACTGGGCCATCGCCGCCGAGCAGGGCAACGGCCATACCATGGCCATCCATTCCAACGACATGCGGAACATCAAGAAAATGGCGGCCCGGGCCAGGTGCGCCTCGTTCGTCAAGAACGGGTCCTGCGGCCTGTCCAGCGTGGGCGTGGCCGGAGAAGGTTATATTTCCTTCCATATCGCCACCAACGGCGAGGGCCACACCCGGCCCCGGATGTTCACCTATACCCGGCGTTGCGTGCTGACCGACGATTTCCGTTACCGTTTCGGGGAAGAGGGCGAGGGCTGAAAAGGACACAGGCCTGATTGACAGAGGAGGACAAGGTTGGCGGAGCGAATAGTCCGGAGCGCCTGCCGGGGATGTCACGGCGGCTGCGGGGTCCTGGTCAAGGTCAAGGACGACCGGGTGGTCGAGATCAAGGGCGATCCGGATTCACCCATCAACCGGGGCAAGCTGTGCGTCAAAGGCATGTACTATCACTCCATCACCCATCACCCCCTGCGGCTCACCCGGCCCTTGCGCCGCTCGGGTCCGAACTGGGAAAGCATCTCCTGGGAAGAGGCCTACTCGAGCCTGGCCGGGCGCTTGCTCGAGTACAAGGAAAAATACGGGCCCGAATCCGTGGTCCTGGGCTACGGCACCGGCCGGGACAACGAGTCGTTCATCTACCGTTTCGCCAACCTCTTCGGCACGCCCAATGTTCTGACCGCCGGCCACATGTGCTACGGGCCCCGGGTCACCACGGGCATCGTCCGCTGCGGCAATCTGCCGATAGTGGACTACGAGGGCCGGCCCCGCTGCGTGATCGTCTGGGGCGCCAACCCGCTGGTCTCGAACCCGGATGAATACAAGGGCTTTGACCTGGCCGAGAGCATCAAGGCCGGCGCCAAACTGATCGTGGTGGACCCCCGCCGAACCTTCCTGGCCCGGAAAGCCCACCTCTGGCTTAGAATCAGGCCCGGCACCGACGGCGCCCTGGCTTGGGGTCTGGCCAACGCCATCATCGACCACGGCTGGTACGACCGGGATTTTGTGGAGCATTATGTTTACGGCTGGCCGGAGTTCCAGGAACGGGCCAGGCAATACCCCTTGTCCTGGGCCGCCGGGCTGACCGGCCTGCGGGAGGCGGAGATCGTCGAAGCGGCCCGGCTCTATACCCAGACCCCGCCGGCCGGAATTCACTGGGGCGTGGCCCTCGAACAGTCCCGCAACTGCATCAACAACATCAGCCTGCTGATCTCGCTCATGGCCATCAGCGGCAACCTCGATCGCCCGGGCGGCAACGTCTTCTATCCCCGGCCGCCGGTCTTGAGCGCCAGCCATATCGGCCTGCACCGCCGCCTGGCCGAACCCTATAAACGCCTGGGCGGCGACCGGTTCCGGCTGGCCAACATGATCGGCGTCATCAACCCCAAGTGCGTCTGGGACGCCATCCTCGAGGAGAAGCCCTATCCGGTCAAGGCCCTGTTCCTGATCAGCACCAATCCGCTCATAACCAGGGCCAACGCCCGCCAGGTCAAGGCCGCCCTCGAGAAGGTCGAATTCCTGGCGGTCAGCGATTTCTTCATGACCCCCACGGCCCGCGAGGCGGACCTGGTCCTGCCGGCGGCCACCTGGCTCGAGGTGGACTACGTGGCCGACGTCTGGAAAAGACACGGCTACGCCCTGGCCCGGCGGAAAGCCGTGCAGGTGGGCGAGGCCAAATCAGACTACGAGATGCTCAACGAACTGGGAAAGCGGTGCACCGATCCCGCGGATTGGTGGCCGGACATGAAAGACGCCCTCAACCAAATCCTGGCGCCCTCGGGCTTGACCTGGGAGGAGTTCCGCCAGCGCGGCTGGCTCAAGGGCGAGCGGGTCTTCCGCAAATACCGGCGCGAAGGCTTTTCCACGCCGACCAAGAAGGTCGAGCTATTATCCACGGCCATGGAAAAAATGGGGTACGACGGGCTGCCGGGCTTCCTGGGACCGGCCGAAAGCACCTTCAACACGCCCGAGCTTCTGGACCGATATCCCTACACCCTGATCACCGGCGCGCGCATCCCGTCTTTTTTCCACAGCGAAAACCGGGTGCCCGGGCCGCTGCGCGACCGGCATCCGGACCCGCTGGCGGAGATACACCCGGACCTGGCCGCGACCAAGGGCATAAAAGAAGGCGACTGGGTGAGGCTCGAATCCCGGCGCGGGAGTTGTGTACTCAAGGCCAAAATCACGGATCGGGTCCAGCCGGACGTGGTCGCCGCGGACCACGGCTGGTGGTTCCCGGAAATCGAGGAGGACCTGGGTTGGGACAAGTCCAACGTGGACGTCCTGACCGACAACGACCTGGAGACCTGCGACCCGGCTTTCGGCTCGACCAACCTGCGCACCTTGCTGGTAAACGTCGAGAAGGCCTGATTCAACTTCGAGGCTCGAAGCCGTCCCGTCGCCGGCGAACAGGAACCTATTCACCATTAAATTGAAAGGAGGCAGGGTTGTGGACAAGGGCGATCTGGGCATCATCAACGGTAAAGTGATAACCGTGGACCCGCGTTTCAACGTCAAACAAGCCATTGCCGTAAAGAACGGCCGTATCGCCGCGGTGGGCGCCAATGAGGAAATAAAGGCCTTGCTCGGACCGGGCGTGCGGGTTCTTGACCTCAAGGGCCGGACCATTCTGCCCGGCATAAATGAATCCCATATGCACGGCGCCTTTTTCGGCGGGACCAGGCCGCCCCTGGCCCTGGACCTGACCTTTCCCAACGTCAAGACCATCGGCGAGATGGTGGCGGTCCTGCGGGACAAGGTCAAAACGGTAAAGCCGGGCGAGTGGATTCGAGGATTCGGCTGGGACCAGGGTTCCATCGAGGAGTGCAAGAACGACCCGAACCGGCTGCCTCGGAAATATGACCTCGATCCGGTCTCGCCGGACCATCCCGTGGTCTTCACCGATTTTTCCGCCCACACCCTGCTGGCCAACAGCAAGGCCCTGAAACTGGCCGGGGTGACCAAAGACACGCCCGACCCGGAAGGCGGCAAGATAGAAAGGGACCCGGCCACGGGCGAGCCCACCGGCATCTTCCTCGAGCTTTCGGCCCAGGCCCTGATGCACAAGGTGGTGCCCCTATACACCAAGGCCCAGAAAAGGGAAGCGGTCTTGTCCGTGTTGAAGCACCTCAAGGCCAACGGCGTCACCAGTTTCACCGAGGCGGCCCTGGGGCCGGGCGGGGACGCCTTCGTGGGCGGCGTGCTGGGCACCGAAACCATCGGCGTTTATAAAGACCTGCATGACGAAGGAGCGCTCACGGCCCGGGTCAATATTCTGCTGCTTATGGGCGAATACGGCGCCGTTTGCTATGAAGACGTCAAGAAAGGGCTCGAGGCCTACGTCCTGCCCTCCGGCCTCGACCCCGAATGGCTCAGGATGCCCGGGCTCAAGGTCTTCGCCGACGGCATACCCCTGACCAAGACTTCCTGGATGCACGAGGAATACGTCGGCGGCGGACGCGGAACCCTGGCCATTCCGGGCGAAACCGATGAAAAGAAATATAACGAGTTGCTGAAGATAATCGCCTATGCTCACGGCCGCGGGCTGCAGGTGGGCGTCCACGCCACCGGCGATCGGGCCATTGACGCGGCCGTGGACGGTTTCATCAAGGCCATGCAGGGCAGCCCCAGGTCGGACCCCCGGCATTACGTCATTCACGGCGATTTCATCACGCCGGCCTGCGCCCGCCGGGCGGCCCAGTACCGGATCGGCGTGGCCATGCAGCCCGTCATCCAGGCCATGATCGCCGACTTCGAGGTCCACGTGGTGGGGCCGGAGCGGGCCGCCTATGAATGGCCCATGCGCCTCTGCCTCGACGAAGGGATCAACCTCACCGCCAATTCTGACGCGCCGGTCACCTACCCCAACTGGCGGGAAGGGGTGCAGTGCGCGGTGCTGCGCGAGTCCAAGGTTTCGGGCCAGGTCAGCGGTCCGGAACAGAGGGTTTCGGTGGCGGAAGCCATCCGGATGTACACCATCAACGGCGCCTGGCAGGACCACATGGAAAACATCAAGGGGTCCATCGAGCCGGGCAAGCTGGCCGACTTTTGCATAATCGGCGAGGACATCCTCTCGGTTGACCCGCGGCGGATCGGCCAAATACCGGTCTTGATGACCATCGCCGGAGGAAAAGTGGTCTTTGACGAAAGCGGCGGCGCTTTCGATTGACCCCTGAACCGGTTCGGCCCGGCCCCGGTCTTGGGCCGGGCCGACTTCAATAATCACAAAGTCTGGAGAAGATAAGGGCATGGATTTAGCGCGGCGCAACTATTCCTCCGGCGCGCCGCTGGAGGAAAAGATCGGGTACAGCCGGGCGGTCAGGATCGGCAGTTTCGTCTTCGTGGGCGGAACGACCACCACCAATCCCGAAGGCGTGGTCGAGGCCGAAGGCGACGCCTACCTGCAGACCAAGATCATCCTGCAAAAGATCGAACAGGCCTTGAACAAGGCCGGGGCCAGGCTGGCGGAAGTGTACCGGGTGCGTCTTTACGTCACGGACATCAAGCGCGCCGCGGAATACATGCGGGCCTTTTCCGAGTTCTTCAAGGAGATCAAGCCGGTCACCACCCTGGCCGAAGTCAAGGCCCTGGCCCGGCCGGCCCACCTGGTCGAAATCGAGGCCGAAGCCGTAATCGGGTCGTACCTGGTCGGCCGGGATTGACGCTGGCGGCCGTTGTGAGACTGCACCTGCTGGAACACGAACCGGCCGAGACCGGACCCGACAACGTCACGACCTGGGCCCGGTCTCGAGGTCATGAGCTCGAGCAGACCGACGTCCACGCCGGCGCCGGTCTGCCTTGTCCGGACGACTTCGACTGGCTGGTGGTCCTGGGCGGCTCGATGCACGCCTGGGAGGAAGACAAGTTCCCCTGGCTGGCCCGGGAAAAATGCTTCATCGCCCGGACGGTCGAGGCGGGCCGTATCGTTCTCGGGCTCTGCTTCGGCGCGCAACTGTTGGCCCAGGTCCTGGGCGGGCGGGTCTTTCCCAACTCCGAGCCGGAGATCGGCTGGCACGAAGTCGAGCTTACGGAAGCGGGCCGCGAATCCTTTCTTTTCCAAGGGCTGCCCGACCGTTTCACCACCTTTCACTGGCACGGCGACCATTTCTCGCTGCCTGAAGGCGCCCTGACCCTGGCCTCGAGCCCGGCCACGCCTCACCAAGCCTTCATCCTGCCGGACCGGCCCATGGTCGGCGTGCAGTTCCACCCTGAATACACCCGGGCCATGATCGCCTATTACGCCCGGGTCCACGGCCGGGAATGGACCCCGGCCAGGTACGTTACCGGCGGGGAAGAAACTATCGCCCGGACGGCAACCCTGCCGGACACTTTCCGGCTCATGGCCAGCCTGCTGGACAACCTGGTCCGGCGGTTTGGCCCGGGATGATCCCCGCCGGCGGGAACGGCGTTGGCATAGAGTCTGGCTGCCTGTGATTGTTAGATTTCGCTTTTGTAAACGTCTTTACGATGACCTATTCTGAGGATAATAACCTCCGTGCGCAACAAAGCGTAAATCACCCTATAGTCACCTATCCGGAATTTACGGAGCCCTGTAAATGGCCCTTTGAGGACGGGGTTGGAATCAGGGTTCTCTGAAAGTTCCTGGTCAATTTGATCAAGGATGCGCCGAGCCTCAGCTTTGGATAACTTCTTAAGATCGCGATGTACCGATTTCTTGTAAACAACCTTATAGGCCAAGAGACTTCCTCATCTCTTTGCCGGAAACAATAGGATCGGTTTTATCATGGAGCCGGTCGAGGGCCACCTGAAGATCCACGAAATCCACAATATAAGACTCCAATGCTTTCTGAATGATGAAGGATCGAGGTCTTTCCGTCTCTCTGGCTATACTGTCCAGTTGCTCAACGAGTTCTCTGGGCAGCCTTACGGATATTGCTGTACTCACAATACACCTCTTGTCATTTAGATAGTACATTGTACACAAGCGGTGATGGTTGGTCAAGAACGGTCTTCAGCTTCCTTTATGCTCCCCTTGATAAATGCCCCGGTCATTGACAAGCCCCCTCAATATCGCCTACTAGAAAGCCGCTTGTTTAAAAGCGGGAACCCATGAAGCCATTAATATTCAAAGCCGCGGCCGTGTTCATCTCGGTGCTGGCCTTTCTGGCCGTTCTCGAGATCGTAGTCCGGGTCTTCAACCTGGCCCAACCCCGGTTGGGGCAGCAGGACCCGGTCTTCGGCACGTCCTATATCGCCGGCCAGACGGCCATCAACGAATACGGGGTTGAAATCGAAATCGGCGGACACGGGTATCGCGGCCCCACGCCGGCCCCGGACAAGCCAGCCGGCGTATATCGGGTCGTGCTTCTGGGCGACAGCTTCCTCCAGGCCCGGGTCCTGCCCTACGAACAGGTCTTTTATTCCATCCTGAACGAGCGTTTTAAGAAACAAGGCCGGCCCATCGAAGTGATCAACATGGGCGTGGAGGGGTACGGCACGGCCCAGGAATACCTGGTCTATCGCCACCAGGCCCGCCGGTACCGTCCCGACCTGGTGATCCTGTTTTTCTACGTGGGCAACGATCTCCAGGAAAACTATCCGCCCCAGGAAAACCGGCCCGGGTTCAAGCTGAAGGACGGCCGGCTAGAATACGTGCCCTTCGAGGTCAAGGGCCGGCGGCGGGGCCCGGTCAAGGACTTTCTGCGCAAACACGTGCGCCTCTACAATTATCTGCCCGATCTTTTCCGGGCCGCGGCCGGAAATTTGTCCGAATGGGTGTCCGGTGAGGAAAAAGCCCGGCGGCTGGAGGAGCACCGTCTTCAGTTCGAACAAAGCGCGGACCTCGAGCCGACCCGCAGGGCCATGGAATTCCGGGAATTGGATTCCGCCTGGCAGGTCACCCTCAAGGTCATGGAAAAGCTAAAGAATGAGGCGGCGGCCGACGGCGCCGTCCTGGCCCTGGCCGACTTCCCCATGATCACCCAGGTCTATGACCGGTACTGGAACCTGCTGCTGAGCCGTAATCCGGGCGTGGACACGAGCGGTTGGGACAGGTTCGGACCGCAGCGCATCCTCGAGGAGTTCGCCCGGCAGGAGGGTATACGCTACCTTCCTTTTTCCCGTTTCCTGGCCGAGACGGCCCGCAAGACCGGCCGGATGTATTACCTGCCCGGCGACTATCATTTCAGCGCGCCGGCCCACGAACTGCTGGCCGAATTCTTCGAGCCGATAATTCTGGAGTATTATCGGAAGCGGTTCTAACGGTTAAATTATTCGGCTTCAGCATTTCAGCATTTCACTTCCAACGGGAAGCGAGTCATGATAGAATTTGACTTACACAATCCGTATAAGACGTATAAGAAGGGCAAACCCAGGGCGAATGAGAGGGGAGATAAAGTTGTGAAGATCAGCTATGATTCCGAGATAGATGCCCTGTACATACGCCTTGTGGAAGGCCCACAGGAGTGCAGGACATTGAGGCTGACCGATGAGATCGCCTTGAACATCGGCAAAGGCGAGATGCTCGTTGGGATAGAAATCCTGGATGCGAAGGAAGTCCTGGGCGCAGGCAAGCTGCCTGACTTGGTGATTGAGAATGTCCCTTTCGTACTAGCTGGTCCCCTGACTGAAAATGGACCACGTCAATAACCTTTTTGACGGCCGGGCCGATCCGGCTTGTCAATGACAAATTAAACTGACCGATGTTGTCATGGAGCCTTTGGCGAGAGACTTGCGCGCGGCACCCTTGGGTAAGTACCGCGCTGCAAGTCCCGTGACAAGGGCGGGGCCTCATTTCATGCCGCACATTCTTTGATTTTCTGAAGGATCAGCTCGCCACTAGGAGAATAATCAGCCAACTTCCGCGGTCCATGAAAGACGGCCAAGGAACCATCGTGGTATTCATGGACCCGGACCTGGTCCCTGACGTAATGATATCGGTGTTGGTCCTGGGGAATCTGCAGGCTCAGGCCTTTATAGCGCACGGAATTGTCGTTGCCGACCGTGCGCTCCTCCTTGAGGCAGAGGATTTCCTTGAGTCCGGGGCCGACAAAAGGAACGAAGGCGCTGCCTTTTTCCTCGGCCGGCACGGTAAAACGCCGGTTATGCTCGTGCAGGTATTCGGTTCGGAGAAAGCAATTGGCCTTTTCCAGGTCGGTGATCCCACGCAGACGCAGTTCTTGGGATCCCGCTTCAGCGGGATTCTGCAACGTTCCGAACATCCGCTCCGAACATCCCCGGGCCTTTGGAGAAAAGGCCGGGATCAACTCGATGCCCAACTAGCCCAGAGCCCGCCCCACCTGGTCGGATTATCTGCAAGTGCTAAGATGAAATCTGACAGAAAGATGTAAAGCCTGGTTCCGGACTAGCCGATAAGGCCAAGAAAGGAGCCAAGAACTATGACGAAAGATCAGAAGGTCATCAAGACGAAGGTGGGACTGCTGGAACTGGCTAAGCAGTTAGGCAATGTATCCAAGGCTTGCCGGATCATGGGCTACAGCCGGGACAGCTTCTATCGTTTCAAGG
>JBFMAW010000010.1:0-204819 GCA_040755515.1 Thermodesulfobacteriota bacterium
CCTGCGCCACCGCTGGCGCGGATATCCGCTACACCCTGGACGGCGGCGAGCCGGGTGAAGCTTCGCCGCTTTATTCGGAACCGATAGCGGTTACCGCCTCGGCCGCGGTCAAGGCCCGGGCCTTCAAGCCCGGCTGGGCGTCGAGTCAGGTAGTCTTGGCTGAATTCATTATCACCGTCCCTGCTCCAGAACGAGAAGTCGTCTTAGAGCCAGCACAACCGGTGGCTTTGGAAGCCGGTCCTGAAGAAGAAAAGAAACCGGAATTAACGCTGGAGCCACCTTTTGAAGCAGTGGTTTCGCCTCCTGAACCAGAGCCGGAGATTTCGTTCGAACCGTTGTCTATAGAGGAAGCAAAGCCCCCTGCTTTGGAGATTGAGCCGACTATTCCAGTAGAGATTGAACCAGCCGAACCCATGAAAGAGGTTCGACCGGTTACTGTTGATTTGCTGTCGTTTGAGCGGGAACAGCCTGTCTCTGAACTTATGCCGCCAACGGTGGCCTTGGAGAAGGAAGCGGCTGCCCCCTCAGACCTGGAAAAACCCTGGCCCTCCGAAACACCGGTTATCTTGGAAGCTGAACTTCCCCCACCGGCCCTCAGGATGCAGGAACCGGAAATACCGCCGAGCCGGCCAATAGAAATCACCGAATCCCGGTTGGTGGCCGAGCTCGAACCTGAAGTCCTGGCCCCAACCGCGATTACTCTGGAAAAGGTGGAGGAAAAGGCTCGGCCGCGGGTCGAAAAAGCAGAAGAGAAGGTAAAACCGGCCCCACCGTCATTCCAGGCGGTTACCAAGGAGCCGGTCGTCGGCCGCCGCCTGATGGCTGTCGGTCTGGTGCTGGCCCTGGTGGCTTTAGTCGGTGGTGGTCTATATTTCTTCATCCCCCGTCTCCTGGATCAGATGGCGGCCAAGGCCAACCGCCAGAGGTTGGAATACCTGAATGACCTTGAAGCCGTGGTCAAGCAGGGCCAGGAATACCCTGAATTCAGCGCGGCCGTGGATAAAACCAGGTTGAAGCTTAAGGCCGTAACCGGAGACACCAAGGATAAAGCGGATTTCGACCTGGCCTTTAACCTATATTATATGGCCAGGGAAATATGGTCGGCGCAACACTGGCGCGATGAAGTGAAACTGAACGCCGCCTTGGGCGTTTACTGTCCCTTGCTTAATGAACTGGAAAAACTGCCTTGGCCGGCTGACTATTCCCAACGTCTTAGCCAGACCAAGAGCGCCTGCCGGCCCGATCGTTTCAAAGGCTTGTATCCGCCCGGGGCCTTGGAGCAGGCCGATTGGAAGGCCGACGAGCGGGAAAAAGACGTGGAGATGACCGTCCGAACCCTCTTGGATTGCGCCTCCTGGTATCTGAAGAAACTGGAGGACCGGACAGGCGGGCGGTAAAGCCTCAGCCGGGTTCCGTAAGTCGGCACGGAATAATGGAGATTATCTTCCTGGGCACGGGTACGGGAGTTCCCTGGGCGCAGCGCGGTTCGCCGGGCCTGGCGATCCTGAGCGAGGGCTGTACCATCCTGCTGGACGGAGGCTCCGGCACGCTCAGGCAGTTGGCCGCGGCCGGCCTGTCGTACAACGACTTGGACTTTATAATCTACACGCATTTTCATCCCGACCACACCGCCGACTTGGCGCCATACCTCTTTGCCACACGATATTGGCCCGGCTTCACCCGGACCGGTCCGGCCGTGATTTACGGTCCGGAAGGTTTGCTGGACTTGTATGGTCATTTGCGCCAGGCCTACGGTCACTGGATCGAACCTCCCCAGGACCGGGTCATGATCCGCGAACTGCCTTTGGAACCGGGGTATAGGTTCAAATGCGGATCGCTTCAGGTTGAATCCTGGCCGATAAACCATACGGCTACAAGCTTGGGTTACCGTCTGATCAGCTCTGAGGGCCTGGTCACGGCTGTATCCGGCGATACGGACTTCAGCCCTGAATTGATAGAACTGGCCCGCGGGGTTGATTTATTGATCACGGAATGTTCTTTTCCCGAAGGCCAGAAAAGAGAAGGTCACCTCACGCCCAGCTTGGCTGGTCAGGCCGCCCGCGAGGCCGGCGTCAAGTCCTTGGCTCTGACCCATTTTTACCCCGAAACCCAAGGTCATGACCTTTTGGCCGCCGTCCGCCGTGAATTCAGTGGACCGGTGACGCTGGCCCATGATCTCTGTCGCTTGCGCCTTAACGGCCCTGGCGACTAATAGCCCCGCCTGACCGGTGAGTCTTGAAGCGAACCGGGAGGCCTGTTTTATAATCCTAGATAAGCCGTCTTGACGTGGGGGTTGTCGAGGACTTCGGACGCGGGGCCTTCCAAGGCGATGCGGCCGTGCTCCAGTACATAGGCGCGATCGCTCAAGCTAAGTGAATGCTTCACGTCCTGTTCGACCAGGAGAACGGTGGTGCCTTTATTCTTGATCTGGCGGACGGTTTCGAAGATGCTCTTGACCAGGATCGGCGCCAGGCCGAGGGAGGGTTCGTCCATCATCAACAGCTTGGGTGTGGCCATTAAACCCCGGCCGATGGCCACCATCTGCTGTTCGCCGCCGCTAAGGGATACGGCTAACTGATATTCCCGCTCCTTGAGCCTGGGCAGGAGCTGATGGACTTCGGCCAGGGTGGCTTCTTTGATCCGGTCGGCCCGACTGTTGAAAGCGCCGACGATGAGGTTGTCTTTCACCGTCATGAGGGTGAACAGTCGCCGGCCTTCCGGCACGTGAACGATGCCTTGTTCCACAATTTGTTCCGGTGGAGCGGCCTGGATGGGCCGACCGGCGAATAATATCTCGCCTCTGGCTGGATGCATGAGACCGGAGATAGTCCGCAACAAGGTGGTTTTGCCGGCGCCGTTGGCGCCGATGATGCTAACCACTTCACCTTCCTCGACCTTGAGGGAAAGATCGAAGATAACCTGCACGTCTCCATAGAAAACATCTATATTCCGCACCTCAAGCCAGGCCATATTCCTCCCCCAGATAGGCCTTGATCACTTTTTCGTCCGCGGCCACTTCAACCGGTGTACCCTCCGCGATCTTCTTCCCGAAGTGTATGACTATTATACGGTCGGACAAGGCCATTATGGCGCGCATGATGTGCTCGATCAGGAAAATGGTCATGCCTTTTCGCCGCAGCTCCCGGATCAACTCCACCATATGGTCCACTTCCGTCGGTCGCAGACCGGCCATGACTTCATCCAAAAGCAACAACCCGGGATCGGTAGCCAAGGCCCGGGCTATCTCCAGTCGTTTGCGATCGGCAATGGTCAGATTGCCGGCGCGGACATCCTTCTTGCCGTCCAGTTTAAGGAACTTGAGCACCTCGATCGCTTTGGCTTCGGCCTCGGTCCTTTTGTCTATATGGGCGAAAGCGCCCACGGTCACGTTATAAAGAACCGTTTTGGAAGCAAAGGGTTTGACTATCTGGAAAGTGCGGGCCAAACCTTTCTGGCACAAGCTATAAGGCTTCTGGCCGTTTATCAGTTCGCCGTTGAAGAACATTTCGCCCGCGGAGGGCGGATAAACGCCGGCAATGCAGTTGAAGGCCGTGGACTTGCCCGCGCCATTGGGGCCGATCAAACCCAGTATCTGTCCTTTCTCTAAAGTCAGGTCCAGTTCATTTACGGCCGTGAGCCCGCCGAAATGTTTGGTCAGGCTTTTGACTTCCAGGATGTTCACGACCGGGCCCTCCCCGCGTCGCCGAAGACCCGGTCCACCAGCCGGTTATAGAGCCTGGACAGTGGCTCCTGGAGCCCCCGAGGCTGGAACAACATCACCAGGATCAGGATCAGGCCGAAGATCACCAGGTGCAGTCCAGGCAGTTTGTCACCGAAATAGATGCGGGAGAAGTCGCTCACCGGCCGGAGCAGGAGAGCGCCCAGGACCGGTCCGGAGATGGAGCCTCGGCCGCCGATAAGGGCGATGAAGGCTATTTCAAAAGACAGGTCCAGCGAAATTATGCTTTTGGGGTGGATGAACAGGCAAAGCTGGGCGTAAAAGGTTCCGGCCAGAGCGGTGAGGAAGGAACTCATGGCCATGGCGATCAGCTTGGCCCGGGCCACGTTGACGCCTAAGGACGAAGCGGCTTCGGGTTCCTCCCCGCCGGCGCTCAGGTAATAGCCCAGCTTTGAGCGGGAAATGAAATAGGTCAAGGCCAGCACCAGGATCAGCATCACCAGGATGATGTAATAATAGGGCTCTTTTTCCGCGAACTGGAACTTGGCCCAGCCCAGGGCCAGCGGCGGTATCTGCAGGCCCCGCGGTCCTTCCAACCTGAAGGGGCCGATATAGTCGAGGTTCTCGATCATGACCCGGAAACCTTCGGCAAAGGCTATGGTGGCCAGGGCGAAGTAGGCGCCGCGCATTTTAAAGGTGGGCAGGCCTATGATCACGCCGGCTAGAGTGGCCAGGACGGCCCCCAGGATCATGCCCGCCCAGGGGCTGAGGCCATATTGCAGGTACAAGACCGTGGACGTGTATGCGCCGATGCCCACAAAGGTCGAGTGGCCGAGCGGCAGCACGCCGGCGAAACCGCCCACCAGGTTCCAACTCGTGGTCAAGTAGGCGTAGAAATAAAGCAGAATCAAGATATGTAAATAAGTGGGGCTGCGCAGGACCAGAGGCAGGCCGAAAGCAATGGCCGTCACCACCGCCAAAGATAGACCGCCCACTGACCGCCTAGTCATGGTCAGACCCCGATGGAAGCGTTTCTGATTTGGAAAACGACGTGCCTCCTGGAGACTTCTTCGCTCGAAGATCGAAAAGTTCACTCATAATAGCCCCGGTCACCAGTCCTGTCTCAGTCCAAAGAGCCCCGCCGGCTTGACGAATAGAAAGACCAAAAAAATGCCGTAGACGATGGCCTCGGTCCAGGTGGCGGTCATGTACTGGGGCCCCACGGACTCGATCAAGCCGATGATGATGCCGCCTAGCATGGCGCCGCCGATGCTGCCCAGTCCGCCCAGCACCACGATGATGAAGCCTTTGATGTCGAATAGGACCCCGACGCTGGGAAAGACGTTGTAGAAAGGCACGAGGGTCACCGCGGCCAGTCCGGCGCAGGCCGTGCCCAGGCCCATGGCCACGTTGTAAATCTTATACTGGTTGATGCCCATGAGGCTGGCCGCGTCGCGGTCCAGACTGGTGGCGCGTATGGCCCGGCCCAATCGAGTTTTCTGAAAAAACAGGTAAAGGGCTCCGGAGGCGATCATGGCCGCGACGAAGCCATAAAGCTTGGGCACGGAAAGCAGAAACTCGCCCATCTCCAGCATCCGGCCTCTCAACGGGTTCTCCAGGAGCGTCCGGTATTGCGGCCCGAAGATCAAGAGGGCCACGTTGTCCAGGATGTACCAGACGCCGGTGGTGACGATTATGACGGTTATGGGCTCCCGCACGTCACGTTCGGCCTTGAAAATCGGCTTGATGATCAAGTCCTGCAGAAAGTAGCCGAAAAAGAACATCACGGGCAGAACGATCACCAAGGTCAGATAGGGGTGCAGACCGGTCAAGGCCACGGCCCAGTAGGCCGCGTAGAGGCCGACCATGAGCATGGACCCGTGGGCGAAGTTGATGACCTTGAGCACCCCGAAGATAACGGTCAGACCCAGGGCGGTCAGGCCGTAGATTGAGCCCATGAGGATGCCGTTAATGATGTCTTGCAGGAGGTAGATCATCGGCGTTCAGTCGGAAACGGAGGCGCGGCCGGGCCGCGCCTCCGTTGGATTGTTCAGTCTTTCGGAGTGGGGAAAACGGGTTTGTAACCGGCCCGACGGGCGCCCTTGGGCCAGACGGTGATGCGATCCAGGCCTTGACCCAGGTCATTTATCTGGACCATCACCAGGGCCGCGTTCTTGTTCTGGCCGGAAGCGTCGAACTCGACCGATTCATAGCCTACGATCATGCCGGCACCGGAAGCGTACTTGGTCTTGGACAGGGCTTCCCGAATCTTGGCCGGTTCGGTCGAGGCGGCCCTTTCCAAGGCGTCGGCCAGGACATACATGGCAATGTAGCCGTCCACCGATTCACCGGCCAGGTTGTAGCCGTATTTGGCCTTGAATTTGGCGTTGGCTTCCTTGGCTCCGGGTTTGTTGACGTCGGTTTCCCATTCGACGATGTCGAAAAGGTATTTGGCGTTCTTGCCCGCGGCCTTGAGGTAAGATGGGTCGGCGTGGCCGCCGCCGCTGGCGATGATGGCTTTAGGCCTGACCTTGTTTTCCGCCAGGGTGTTGGTCAACAGGATGGCGTCCGCGGCGTTGGAGGTCAACAATAACACGTCCGGGTTGGCCCGTTTGATCTTGGTGACCACCGGCGTCAGGTCCGTGGCGGCGGAAGGGTAGGGTTCATCCAGAACGACTTTATATCCGCCGGCCTCGGCGAGTTTCTTCCACCCGGCGGCCATGCCCTTGCCCCAATCGCCGTTCTCGTACACAAAGGCCACGGTCGCGACCTTCTCGCCCGTTTCGGCCAGGATGTCTTTGAGGAAAGCGAACTGGTCGCGGGTCCACCAGGAGTCCTTGGCCGCGATACGGAAAACGTTCTTAAAGCCTTGCTCGGTTATCTTGTCAGCCACTGAAACCGGAACCAGGAAGGGTACGCCGTAGCGTTCCGCCACCGCGGTTACGGGATAGGTCACGCTGGAGTTCCAACAGCCGGTCAGAACGTTGACCTTCTCCGTGTTGATAAAGCGCTCCGCCTCGGCCACGCCTTTTTCCGGCTTGGACTCGGAGTCGGCGTAAAGCATCTGGATTTTAGCCCCACCCAAACTCTTGATGCCACCGGCGGCGTTGATCTCCTCGATGGCCATGTCCTGGGAGTTCTTGTTCTGCAGTCCCACCGCGGCCGAAGGTCCTGAGAGCGGCAGGATGTTGCCGACCTTGACCACCTTTTGCTGGGCCATAACCAGGGAAGTCCCGGCCGTGATGATCAGTAGCGGAAGAAACCCGCAAAGGCCCAACTTTACCAAGAGACTTTTTCTCATAGTATCCCCCTCTCGATTTTTTATTTAATCCATAATGCCTGATGGCCGCGACCTTGTCAATTTCCACCGAGAAAGCCAAGGTATTCCTGAACAATGATATAGACTTCTCTTCCCGCATCACTCCTTTCTTGACCGGTTTGATTCCCGGCCGGCCGGCGACGGCCCCAGGCGTCGGGTCCGATGTTCAATCCCGGTTTTAGTCCTCAGGAAAAAGCCAGGGGACCTGTTGACGGGTCTTCAGCGCCGGCTTATCGCCTCCAACCCGTCTTCGATTATCTTCAGCCCTTCCTCCAACTGCTGATCGGTGATGACCAGCGGCATCAGGGTCCTGATCACGTTGCCGAATTTGCCGCAGCTCAAAAGAATCAAACCATGTTCATAACCAAATTGGACCAGGGCCTTGGCCTGGTCCGCGGCCGGCGTTTTCTTCCGGCGATCCATCACCAGTTCGAGAGCCATCATGGCGCCCAAGCCGCGGACATCGCCGATGAGTTCAAAGCGCTCCCGCAGAAGCAGAAAACGCTGGCGGACGGTTTCACCTATCTGGGCCGCCCGTTGGGACAGATCGCTCTCTTCGATGAAATCCAAGACCGCCAGGGCGGCGCGGCAGGAGACCGGGTTGCCTCCATAGGTGCCGCCCAGGCCGCCCACGTGAGACGCATCCATTATTTCCGCGCGGCCCACCACCCCGGCCAGGGGTAGGCCGCCGGCCAGAGACTTGGCCACGGTCATCAGGTCCGCGGCCACGCCATAATGCTCCTGAGCGAAGAGCTTGCCGGTGCGGCAGATGCCGGTCTGGATCTCATCGGCCACGAAGAGAATGCCGTTCCGATGGCAGATGTCCGCCACAATACCGAAGTACTCGAGGGGCGGCGCCACGAATCCCCCTTCGCCTAGAACCGGCTCCAGCACGACCGCCGCCGTCTGTTCGGCCGCCACGTGTTCCAAGAAGAAGTCCTCGAGGTAATGGGCGCAGGCCAGGTCGCAGGAAGGGTAAGTCAGGTGGAAAGCGCAACGGTAGCAGTAGGCATAGGGCAGGCGATATATTTCCGGCGCGAAGGGGCCGTAGCCCAATTTGTAAGGTTTGACCTTGCTGGTCATGGACATGGCCAGAAGGGTTCGGCCGTGAAACCCGCCTTCGGCCACGATCACCGCCGGCCGTTTGGTGTAATAACGCGCGATCTTGACGGCGTTTTCCACCGCCTCGGCCCCTGAGTTGACCAGCAGTGTCTTTTTGGCAAAGCTGCCTGGGGTGATCCGGTTGAGGCGCTGGCATAGTTCGACGTAGGGTTCATACATGACGACATGAAAGCAGGTATGCAGGTAACGCTCCGCCTGCTCCTTTATGGCCGCCACCACCTTATCGTTGCAGTGACCCACGTTGGCCACGCCGATACCGCCGGCGAAATCTATGTACCGCCGGCCTTGGACGTCCCAGATTTCCGCCCCTTTGGCCCGGTTGGCAAAGAGGGGAGTGACGTTGAAGGGCCCTGACGGCACTTGGCCCGCGCGTTGGGCAAGTAGATTTTCATTTGTGTTTGACGGAACCATGCTTCTCCTCCAAGTAATGGCGGGACAATACTCATCGCGGCCAACAGTCCGGACCCGCCTTCGACGCGGAAGCGGCCATTTCCATTCCAGGAGCAGCCAGGCGCTCCCGGGATCCCTTCCTCCCCCGGCCGGCCTGGTCCGGGGATAGGACAAATCGCCCGATTCGGCGCCGGCCGGTCAGGTGGACTTGGCCTCAATCCCGGCGATCTCTTCGGCCAAGCCCAGTTCGATCAATTCGAGCACCAAAGTGTTCAGGCCGGGCTGGTCAAAGGAAAAAAGGAGCCAGGTTTGTTGTTCTTGATCTCGAAAAACAAGCTCCCTGAGAATGATGAGGCCCTGGTGCCGGAAATGTTCGCGCAGCCGGTCAATTGTCTCCGGGGAATTCGATTTCAGAATCAGATGGGAGAACTCCCCGAAAAGGAATTGCTCTAACTCGCTGGGCACGATGGGTTTCATGGGTGATGCATGAGCTAAAACCATGCCAAGGGGCCGGCTCTGGGGGGCGCGGCGGCTGACTTGGACAATCGCTTCAATTTATTGAATAAACGTCTTTGGTCCAGCCCCAGGGGCGGGGCCGGGGGCGGCCCTGGACGCGACCCGGCCTTATGCACTATTGCATCAAGAAGGAAGAGATTACTTTGGTCTCGGTTACAACGATACAGAAAGCCTGGAAGAGTCCGGGTTGATGTTGATATGCATCAATGATGCTTTATCGGTTCAATGACCGGCCTTCTGCAACTTCCGCGCTAAGGACGATTGGCTCAACCCCAGATGACTCGCGGCCCGACGTTGACTCCCATAGCGTTGCAGCGCCTCCTGGATGATCTCTATTTCCAAACTCCTAAGCCGCCGGCGCAGGTCCAACCCTTGGACCAAATCCACCTCCAGCGTCCCGGTCCGGCCCGATCGCAACTCGAACGGCAGGTCCTCCACTTCGATTTCCTGTCCCGTGCTCATGATCAACATTCTCTCCACTATGTTTTCCAGCTCCCGAATGTTGCCGGGAAAAGGGTACTTCAGCAGCCTGGCCATGGCCTGGGGACTGATCTCCTTGTAAATACGGTTCTCATCCCCGATCCGCTGCAGAAAATGGCGGGTCAGGTGCATGATGTCGAGCGGCCTTTCCCGCAGGGGCGGAATGTGGATGGGCACCACGTTGAAACGATAGAACAGATCATGGCGGAAGCGCTTGGCCCCCACCTCGGCCGGCAAGTCCTTGTTGGTCGCGGCCAGGACCCGGGTATCCAACTCCTTCTCGGACGAACCACCCACGGGTATGAAACGGCGTTCGTCCAGGAAGCGTAATAGTTTTACCTGGGCTTCCGGGTTTATCTCCGATATCTCATCCAGGAACAGGGTCCCGCCTTTGGCTAACTCGACCAGGCCCGGCTTGCCTTTGAGGTCCGCGCCGGTGAAGGCCCCCCTGGCGTAGCCGAACATCTCCGACTCGAAAAGGGAACCGGGAATGGCCGCGCAGTCCACCCGAATAAACGCCCCCGAGGCCCGGGCCGATTCCTTGTGTATCAGCTTGGCCAAGAATCCCTTACCCACGCCGGTTTCGCCGGTTATCAGCACCGTGGAGTTGGTGGGCGCCACGCGCAGGGCCTGTTCATATACCTCCTTCATGGGCCGGCTCTGACAGATGAATTGTTCGCCTTCCAGCTCTTTTATCTGTTTCAGCGAAAGCTGACTCCGGAAATGTTCCAGGCGGGCCTGGCTTTTCTCGATCTCGCGGCGCAGACGATCGAGCAGGGTGATGTCCCGGTCGTTGATGACCACGAAGGCCACCTCATTGGCCGAGTTGAAGATGGGCACCCCGGTGACCAGCAAGACTTTGCCGGTTTTGAGGTGCTGCAACATGGTCACCGTGGTCTGGCGCTGCAGCACCTCGAGGGTGACCGACTCCTCGAAGTTCCCTTCCTTCAACAAATCCAGGACATGGCGCTTTTCCACTTCCTCACGGGGCAATCCTATCAGCTTCAGGGCCGCCTGGTTGACTTTCACCACGATCCCACGATGATCGCAGATCCACAGACCGTCAAAGGAGGACTCCATGATGGCTTCAAGTTGGGCCACCACTTCCTTGTACGGGGTCGGGAAAAGGGTTTGAGGGTCCGCCAGGTAAACTTCAAGCAGGTAGCTGATCACCAGGGGGACTTTCCCGTCAGTCAACAGGGGAAAATGATGAGCGATTATTTCGCCGTCGGGAATGGAGAAGCGCGAGCCCAACAGTGGCGCGCCGTCCCGGAAGACGGCCTGGACACCGGGCCAGGCCAGGGGCGCCAAAGCTTCCAGGTGACATCCGGTGAATTCGGCCGGCGCCATGGAAAAAAGGCGGGCCGCGGCCCGATTGGCGTAAACCACCAGACCATCCGGCGCGATCAACAGCACGCCCGCTGGGATATCGTCGAACCGCGAGGTGTTGAAGCGGGGCGACGCCCGTAACCTTGGACCTGACATATGCCCTGCCCCCCTTTCCGGATTTGGGGACCTGTCACCGACAGCCGTGGCTTTCTTCGATTCATACCATACTCCTAAGGCTGAAGTGGAGAGCCTTGCGCATTATCCCGGCCGCCCTTCAGCCTCCCGCGGCCGGAGGTGAATCCCCTGATCCAAAGCTTGATCCATTCAGGCCAGCGGGGGAAAAGTCATTATTACCCAACTGATTTTTTTATATAAGTTAAATTGTATAATTTGTTTACAGCAGACCATGAACCGTAAAAAAATTAGACAACCATTCAGCCAAAACAGCCGCCCTCAAAATACGTTTACCATAAATTAAATGGTATATCAGCTAATTAACGTAATTATCACCCTTGGCATCAATTCTGCACTGGAATAAGCGCAGCTTTCTTAACGGGAGATGGCCATGGATGGACTGATGGTGGGAATTCTGGTGGTCTTGGTGTTGGCTGTCGTGACGGTGGCCTTACCAGGCCCAGGCTGCCAGGGTCAGGGCCAGGCCCCGATCGGGGAGCGCATCCTGGTTTGAGAATGCCGCCGGTTAGGGGAAAAGAATTTTTCGGTACCGCCCTTTCGGTTTTGACCCCGACACGGTTTACTAAGGTTGAAGTCATCAATCGCGCCTTAGTGAAATGACAACCTGGATAACCCAACTTTATTCTAAACGGAATGAGATGCGGTTTTGTTAATACCATGGAGAAAAATCATTGATCCGGTGTGCGGGAAAAGGCTGGATCGCGGCGACTACTATTATTGCCATGAGCACGAAGGAATATTGTATCGGTTTTGCTCGGCGGCGTGTTGGTCTCAATTCCGCCGTGAGCCGGAGGCATATTTAAAACGAAATAAAAGACATCGCGACCATACGGTTATGCCTCCGACCCGTTGAAAGATCGAATGGATCGCCGCTTGATGCTTTTTATTGGACGGGCGAACTGCTTTTAAATTAGTCAATATCGCGGGAGTGATTAACTAAATGGGACTAGTACGACTGGAAAATATCGATAAGAATTATCGCGTGGGAGAGGTCGAGGTCGAAGCGCTCCGGGAAGTGAGCGTCGAGATCGGTAAAGGGGCCTTTGTTTCCTTTATCGGCCCATCGGGCAGCGGCAAGACGACCCTGTTGAACATCATTGGCTGCCTGGACAAACCGAGCCGGGGGCGCGCGGAGGTGGCGGGACAGGAAATAAGCGGCTTCAGCCGCCGCCGGGCCGCCGAATTCCGCGGGGAAAACATAGGCTTTGTTTTTCAGAGTTTCAACCTGCTTCCGGTCCTGACCGTGGCGGAAAACGTGGAATATCCCCTGGTCATGGTCAAGAAAATCGCCGCGGCGGAAAGAAAACGCCTCGTGAAGCAGATGCTGGAGGTGGTGGGCCTAGCCGACCAGGCCGGAAAGTATCCGGACGCTATCTCGGGAGGGCAGAAGCAGCGGGTCGCGGTCGCGCGAGCACTGGTCACCAAACCTGAGTTGGTCCTGGCCGACGAACCGACCGCGAATTTGGATCACGCGACCGCCGGCGTGGTCATGAATCTGATGAAGAGGCTGAGAAACGAATTCGGCACTACTTTCATTTTCTCTACCCACGACCCTCGGATCATTGATCAGGTTGACGCAAAATTCACGCTTCTGGACGGGAGACTGACGAATAACGGCTCTGAAACGGGTGAATATCATGTTTAAGATACTTCAAATCGCCCTCAGGAATCTCGCCAGATATAAACGGAGAAGCTTTCTGACCGGTCTTCTGATCGCGCTGGGAGTTGCGGCCGTGATGATTTTCGGCAGCCTCAGCGGATCGTTCAAGCAGTTGATGATCGGGGAAATCACCGATTCCATGCTCGGCCACGTCCAGGTTCATCGCAAGGGATACGTGGCCAGCATCGAAAACCTCCCCCTGGATCGCAACATGCCGCCCCGGGCGTACGAAAGGCTGACCGGCATTCTGGATAAGAACATGGATATTGCGGCGTATTCTCCGCGTTTGAAGCTGGGGGCTATGTTGAGCAACTATGAAACGAGCACCAGCATTCGGTTGAACGGCGTGGAACCTGAAAAGGAAGCCGTAGTCGTACCGGCTCTCGTCAACCGCATTCTGGACGGCAAGCCCGACGGAGTGTTTCTCCAGCGGGGCGAAATTCTCATTCCAGAGCTTTTGGCCAAGGGGATGCAAATCAAGACCGGCGATACCGTGGTATTAATAGCCAACAACAAGGACGGCTCCGTCAACGGTATAAACGTCAAGGTCGCGGGCGTTGTCGCCGGCGTGACCGGTCCGGGCGGAAGAGACGGCTACATGCACCTTCAAGACGCGGCGGATTTGCTTCGGATGACCGTCCCGGAAATAAGCGAAGTTGCCCTCCGGCTCAAGGGCTTCGACCGCCTGAAGGAAGCCGCCGGCCGGTTGGAGGAACAACTTCAAGCCCTGAAAAGCCAACAGGGACAAGCGATGTTCGAAATCCATACCTGGGATCAGTTATCTCCTTTTGCCAATATTGCCAACCTGATCGACCTGATGTCGCTGTTCATAAAAGCGATCCTCGTCGCCGTGGTCCTGATCAGCATCCTCAACATTATGATGATGAGCGTCTATGAAAGGGTTCGGGAAATAGGCACGATCGCGGCGATAGGAACGCCTCCGGCCAAGATTCTCTACCTGTTTCTGACGGAAGGCCTGGCCTTGGGCCTGATCGGCTCGATGACCGGAGCGGCGATCGGGAGCGTCGTCATCTGGATGTTATCTTTGAGCGGCCTGGAAGTCACCTTTGGCCGAGGCGTGGTGCATCTCGCGCCGGCGGTACAATTCGGGCAAATCGGCCTGGCCGGCCTGATTGTCTTAGTCATATCGGCCTTGGCCAGCCTTCAACCGGCCGCGAAAGCCTCGCGTCTTGAACCGGTGGAAGCCCTCCGCCATGTCTGATTTCGAAAATAATATATGGAGAAGACTCATGAAAAAATATCTTTTCGGCGCCATTTCCTTCCTTTTGTCCGGAATCTTCCTAATTTCGACCTGCTTCGCGTTGGACGGCCGGGAAATCCTGGAAAAAGTCGATCAAAACCTTCAACCGGGCGACCTGGAAATGTACCGCAAGTTGATCAACATCGAACCGAGCGGCAAGAAGACCGAATATACATACTGGTTCCTGAGAAAAGACAAGGACAAGGTGGTCACGCTCTTTCTTGAACCGGCGAGCGACAAGGGGCGGGCCACCCTGAGGCTGGGCGACAACATGTGGCTGTACATACCCAATGTCGGCAAACCGGTCCGGATCACCAGCATGCAATCGGTGGTGGGCGGCGTGTTTAACAACGCGGACATCATGCGCCTGGACTACAGCGTGGAGTATGACGTGACCCAGATTCAAGAAGATAACAATTTGCTCTTGCTCCTCCTGAAGGCCAAGACCGGGCAGGTCGCGTACGACAAGCTGAAGATGTGGGTCCAAAAGGACAGCTATCAACCTCTCACGATCGAGTGTTATGCCGCCACGGGAATGCTGATCAAGACCATCCATTTCAAGGATATCCAGGATATCGGCGACGGAGCGCCCCGGCCGGCCGTTATGGAAACGGACAGTCCTCTGCAAAAAGGCTATAAATCCATCATGATATCCGCCAAATTGAAGAAAAGGCAATTCGCGGATGAGGTTTTTACTTTAAATTACCTGCCGCGGATCAAGGAGCTCAGGTAACGACATGCGCGCGGCCATTTATGGACTAGTCTTTATCGCGGCCATATGTTCCGCGCTTCCGACGCTGGCAAGTGAATACACCTTAAATATTCCTGAGGCCGAAAAGAAGGATTGGGAACTTGGCGGAAGACTTGAATTCAGGTATGTCAATCACGGGCTCAATACGGATTCCGCCCTCAACAAATTGAGGTTCCCGGGGAACGATAAAACAAACACGGACGAATACCGTCCCTTGGTCGAGCTTTCGGGCGGATATCACTTTAAAGATCTCTATTTCAAGCTGTTGACCCGCCACGAGTATCTCAAGACCTATCAGGGCGAGGAATGGAGCAATGAGATTTACGAAGGTTATCTCTCCTATAAACCCAATCCTGGTTTCACCTTGGATGTCGGGAAAAGATCGTACCTGTGGGGCAAGGGTTACGCCTGGAATCCGGCCGGGTTCATCAACCGTCCCAAGGATCCCGATGACCCGGAACTGAACCTGGAAGGATATACCTCCCTTGGCTTCGACTTGATCAAGAGTTTTTCCGGCGGCGCCGTTCAGACCGTGGCCCTGACTCCGGTTATCATTCCCGTATTCGACTGGGACAATAAGGAAATGGGCGAATCCGGCGACATCAACTACGCCCTCAAGCTGTATCTCCTGATCAAGGATGTGGATATTGACCTGATTTATTTCGGCGGCCCCAACCAGCCCGTCAGCTTGGGCGCGGATTTTTCCTTCAATGTCAATGAAAATTTCGAAGTTCACGGCGAGATGGGGCTTCGACTGGACGCGGATAAGAAAATCATGGATTCCGACGGAAGAGTGAGAACGACAAGCGAAAATCAATTAAGTTGGCTTTTAGGGCTGCGTTATCTGAATGCATATGAAACGACTTCCATTGTTGAGTTATATCATAACGGCGCGGGATACAGTCCGGACGAAATAGACGATTTTTTCCTGTTTCAGGAAAATGTTTATCGGCGGTTTCTGGCGAAGAGGCAAATATCCGTCCTTTCGGAGGCGGTGCAAAAATCGAATATTTATTATCGCCAGCGTAATTTTAGCCAGGATTACCTTTATGTGAAGGTATCGCAGAAGGAGCCTTTCGATATCCTGAACTTCACGCCGTATATAACCGGCATTTTCAATTTGGCGGACCGGAGCTTCGGTTTGACGCCCGGCGTCATCTATTCTCCCCGGCCCAACTTGGAATTGGGCTTCAAGGTTTTGATCTCATTCGGACCCAAAGGAACGGAGTACGGTGAAAAGGCGGACGATTACAGAACCGAATTTTTGGTTAGATACTATTTTTAGGGCATCATGTCTCATCGGTAAGCTTGCCCCATTCACTTATCAATAATAATTCGCTTACTATTTAACGAGTTATCAAAGAGAAAGCCGGTCCGGACGTGGAGGAACCGGCATTGAGGGCATTTCACCGATTGAGACAAGGGATCAAGTCACAAACGTCAATCGACATGCAGCACCACGGAAAAACAGTTGAATAGCACCCAAATTTCATCCCCTTCGCTTAGATTAAGGGATCGGCTGCCCGCTGTGGAAACAACGGCGCACAATTCGGTTCCATCCGAAATTAGGACAACGCATTCAGTGTTGATCTTGCCCCTGGTTATCCTGACGATTACCCCTTATCTATTTACGCCGGGTGACGATGTAATCGGCCAGATCGCTCAGGTCGGCCTTCTCGGGACGTTCCGGCAGACTGGACAAGGCGTTCTTGGCCAGTTCGATCTCGGCGGCGGCGCGCTGGAGCGACTGTTCAATCCCCTGATATTTGTCGATCAAGGTCTTGACCCGGTTGAACTCCTGGGGCGACCGCCGTTCCCGGCTCACCAGGGCCGTGAGTTCGTCCTTATCGGTCCCCTCGGCCTGGGCCAAGGCCCTTATGACCGGCAGGGTGATTTTGCCCTCGTCCAGGTCGTGTCCCACGGGCTTGCCGAATTCGGCCTGGGTGGTGGTGAAATCCAATGTGTCGTCAATTATCTGGAAGGCCAGGCCGAGGTGACGGCCATAATGCTTCAAGGCCTCGGTGTATGTTTCCGGAGCTTCGGCCAATACAGCGCCCAGGTGGGAAGCCGACTGGATCAATACGCCGGTCTTGCGGAGGATGACCTCTTCATACTCGGCTTCGGTGATTCGGGGATCGTGGGCGTGAAGAAGCTGCAGCACCTCGCCTTCGGCCATATGGGCCATGGTGTCGGCCATGACCTCGATGAACACCATCCGGCCCGTTTCCGCGGCTATGGCCAACGCTTTGGCCATCAGGTAATCGCCGACCAGGATGACGCCCTGGTTGCCGTAAACCAGATGCGCCGCCTTCTGGCCTCTTCTGGTGTCAGACTGGTCAACTACGTCGTCATGCAAGAGCGTGGCGGCGTGGACGTATTCAAAGGCCGCGGAATAGCGATATTCTTGGTCACCAGGATAATCGCAGATATGGGCCGCCAGAATGAACAGGGATGGCCTCAGACGCTTGCCCCCGGCCAGGAGTATGTATTGGCAGACTCGCGATACAAAAGGCACGTCGGAAGACAACTGATCCCGGATTTGACCGTCTATGCGGCTGAAGATCGGTTCCAGCCTGGTTAATACTCCGCTACGACTCATGATGCCTCGCTCTAAATCAAATGCCGCCAAAGCTATCTTCTATTATTTAAAGGAAAGGACTATGTCAAGCGTTGGTCCTGAATCTCGCCGATCAAATCATAGTCGTACGCCTTGGTGATCAGAACGGTCTTTATCTGGCCGGGCCTGGCCGTGCCTTTGGTTATCAGGACCTGCCCATCTATTTCCGGCGCCTGGCCCTGGGTTCGTCCGGTCAGGAGAAGGTCCGTCTCCGGCGAAAGACCTTCGATCATGACCGATTGGGTTCGCCCCACCAGGGTCTTGTTGATCTGTCTGGAAATGCGCCTCTGCCGGGCCAGGAGTCGCCGGCGTCTGGTTTCCTTGACGCGTTGGGGAACCTGGCCGGGCAATCCGGCCGCGGCCGTGCCTTCCTCCGGGCAGTACTTGAAGACTCCCAGGTGATCGAAACGGGCGGCGGCGACGAAATCCATCAGCAGGTTGAAATGGTCGTCGGTCTCCCCGGGAAAGCCGACTATGAAAGCGGTGCGCAGGGTCAGACCCGGAACCCGCCGGCGCAGACGGGCTACGAGTCTTAAAAGGTTCCTGGGGCCGCCGCGCCTCATCTTTCCAAGTATCGCCCGGCTGGCGTGCTGCAGGGGGAGGTCCAGATAGGGACAGATTCTGGGCTCGCCGGCCATGACCTCCAACAATTCGTCGGTCAGCCCCGAAGGATAGGCGTACATGATCCGCAGCCAGGACAGTCCCTCGAGGCCGGTGAGCTTTTTTAATAGAAGGGCCAGGTTGATGTTCTTGAGGTCGCGGCCGTAGGCGGTGGTGTCCTGGGCCACCAGGATGAGTTCCTTGACGCCGTCCTCGGCCAGCCGGGCCGCTTCCTCCAGTAATACCGGCATGGGCCGGCTGCGGAAAGGCCCGCGCAATTTGGGGATGAGACAGTAGGAGCAGGCGTTGGAGCAACCTTCGGCGATTTTCAGATAAGCGCGGTGACCGGGCGCGGTCCTGAGCCTTGGTCCGGCTCCAGTCGGGACAAAACCCGGCGGCAGGGCCAACCAGTCTTTCGAGGCGGCTTGGCCCCGGCGGACTGGGCCGATCGTTTCGTTCTCCATCAGGTTTTTTATTACCGCCGGAAGGCGATCCAAACCTCCCGCCCCCCAAAACAGGTCCACTTCCGGCAGGAGCGCCTCGAGTTCCCGAGGATAGCGCTGGGGCAGGCAGCCCAGCACGACCAGACGGCTGGCCGCGTCGTTTTTCTTGTATTCCGCCAGCTCCAGTATGGTGGCGATGGCTTCCTCCACCGCCGGCTTGATGAAGGCGCAGGTGTTGATGATGATGATGTCGGCCCGCCCTGGGTCCTCCACGACCTTGAACCCTTTTTCGGTCATGAGGCCGAGCAGGAACTCGCTGTCCACCAGGTTCTTGGGGCAACCCAGGCTGACCAGGTGCAGGCGAGGCGGATCGAGGAGTGAACTCATGCCGGTTAAATGAATTCCTTGACGGTGTATGTTTCGATGGAGCGGCCGGCCATCAGAAACACCAGGCAAAGAAAGATGAAGGCCAGAAAGATCAACGCGGGTGAGGTCTGGCCGGGACGGAGATGGTCCTCCTTCAGCCAGCCGCGTCCGTGGCGAAAGAGGGACAAGAAATTGGTCATGACGTAAAGCTCGACGGCGAAAGGTGGAAAGCCGCCGAAGCCGAGCAGGGGCATCTCGAAGACCTTCAACCAACCCACGTGGGGCACGTCGTAGACCCACTTGGAGACGGCCCAATAGTTCCAGAATTCCCAGAGACCGCCGCAGATCAGGCCGGCGGTCAGTAGTAGGTACAGTCGGCGCGGGTCGCCTTCTTCGAAATCGCGCATCAGCGATCGGCCGCCCCGGAGATGCAGGAGCGGCTCGAGGAGAAAGGCAAAGCCGCCCCAGACGAGGGGGAAAAAGTAGTCAGGCCGGAAGATCGGGGCGAAAAGCGAAAAAAAGCCGATCAAGGCGAAGGGGAGATGCCATCTGGTAGTGCGGGGGATGGGCTTGATCCGGCGGTGGTGGAATAGTCCCAGGGCCCCGAGGAGTTCGGTCGTTTCGAAAATTCCAGGCAGCACGGTGGCGTAGGCGATGAAATAACCGGGCCAGCGTTCCCAGGCCCGGTAGGTGATGCCCACGTAGTGCCAGTTCCGCAGATAGACGTTCAGGCCCTCGAATATCATCCAAAAGCAGACGGACGTGGGGATGAGCAGCAAGAATTCCCGGCGGCGGTTGACCCAAAGCGATTGGCCCTGGATCTGGTAAACGGCCTGGTCCACCAGGAAGATGTACGACCACCAGGCCAGGGAATAGAACCAGGTGGTGAAAGGCGGCACGCCGGCCAGCATCAATATTTCCGAGACGGCCAGCATGGCCAGGCCGATAAAACCGTGATAAGGCCGACGGCGGCTCATGATCGAATCATAGGCTACTCCGCGGGAGGAGTCAAACCGCGGTTCATTCAGCCACAAGCCCATCCGAGTTGGATTTAATGCTTGCCTCGACCGGCGGGCTCTGCTATTATTACCGGACCAGTCATGGCCCGCGTGGATGTAAAACGATTGATGCTCCGTCTGGTCCCCATCTTATTATGCCTCCTGATTTTGTGCTCCTGCTCCACCATGGGTGGCCGCGGGGCCATGGGCAAGCAAGCTTCGGATATTGTCAAGGGCAGCCGCGTCGAAGGCTCCGACTCCGTCTTTCGCCCCGGACCCCAGTTTGAAGAGGAACTGCGGGAAAAAGTGGCCGCCGAGTTCAGGGCCCTCGAGGGCAAAGACCAGAAGCTGCCCCTTACCCTCAACGAAGACGTCAAGGCCGGCATCGAATATTTTCTGACCGACGCCCGGCGATTCATGATCAACGCCCTGAGCCGGTCCGGCCGTTATATGCCCATGCTCCAGCACAACCTGCGTAAGAAAGGCCTGCCGCCGGACTTGGCCTATCTGGTGCTCATTGAAAGCGGCTTTCGAGTGGACGCCGTTTCTCCGGCTTCGGCTGGAGGGCTCTGGCAGTTCATCCCCACCACGGGCCGACGCTACGGCCTCAAGATCAATGACTGGGTGGACGAACGGATGCACCCGGAGAAGGCCACTCTAGCCGCCGCCGATTATCTGGCCGACCTCCATGAAATGTTCGGCTCCTGGCCGCTGGCGGCCGCGGCTTACAACTGCGGCGAGGGCAAAATACAGGCCGGCTTGAAGAAGCACGGCGTGACCACTTACTGGGAACTGTCGGCCATTCCCGGTTTTTTACCGGAGGAGACCAGAAGGTACGTGCCGCTTTTCCTGGCGGCGGTGATCATTGCCAAGGACCCGGCCCGTTTCGGTCTGACTGACCTGGCGGAGGAAAAGCCCGAGGAATACGACGAAGTGGAAGTCAACCAACCTACGGACCTGGACGTCATAGCCCGCCTGGTCGGCTCCGATCCGTCAATCCTGCAACGCCTGAACCCCCATCTGAAACTCTGGTGCACGCCCCTGGACGAAGCCAAATACACGGTCAAGGTGCCGAAAGGCGCCGGCGAAGGCTTCGCCGAAAAATACGCCGCCCTGGATCCACAACAACGCTTCAAGGTCTCTTTTCACGTGGTCAAACCCGGAGAATCCCTGCAAAGCATAGCCGCCATGTACCAGCTTTCGGCCTTGACGCTCCAAAAGTATAACGGCCTGGGCTCCCCTAGAGTGTACCGCGGCCAGAAAATCCGCCTGCCGGTGGACGCGGCCGTGTATGTGGTCAGGCAGAAGGAGTACGAGGCTCGGGCCACGGCGGAGCGCCAGAAGCTGGAGAAGACCGCCAGCCGGTTGGTTTACAAAGTCAAGCCGGGCGACAACGCCTACCAGATAGCCAGACGCTATGATGTCTCCTGGCAGGACCTGACCACCTGGAACAACATCAAGGACGTCAGAAAACTTCAACCGGGCGATGAATTGGTGTTGTATCTAGGGCCGCTACCGACCGGCGGGACCAAGAAGGCTTCGGAATACAGAGTGGCCGAGGCCAGGACGATCGAATCCAAGCCGGCTGAGCCCAGGACCCAGCCGGACAAGCCCAAGGAAGAAAAGCGGACCGACCATCCGGCCAGGCGAGATGAACAAACAACGCCGACCACCTATAAGGTTCAGAGCGGAGACACGATATACACGCTGGCCCAAAAATTCGATCAGAGGCCGGAGACGTTGATGGCCGCCAACGAACTCAAGACCTCCAGGATCAATCCCGGCCAGGTGCTCAATATTCCCGGCGGCCATCGAGCGGCCGTCTCTTCAGGCAAGTCAGAGAGAAAGGAGGAGGCGTCGCCGGCCAGGGTGGAATACAGGCCGGCCCAGGTCTCGATCGGTTCAACCCCCGATTCCTACACGGTCCAATCCAACGATACCTTGTGGAAGATATCCCAGCGTTTCAAGGTCAAACCCGAAGATATCAGGGCGGCCAATCATATGAAGGACAACAACCTTCAACCAGGCCAAGTGTTGAAACTACCGGCGGCCGCGGGCAAGGAAAGCGAGGGTGCGTCCAGCCGGCCCGAAACGATCAAGGCCGCCCGGACTGAGGCCAAACCCCCGGAACAGGCCAGAAGCGAACAATCCGCGAGGACGGAAAAGAAGGTTTTGCCGGTGGTAAGCTATAAAGTCCAGAACGGCGACACCCTGTGGAAGATATCCCAGCGCTTCAAGGTCAACCCGGCCCAGATTCGACTTTGGAACAATATGAAAAACGACCACATCCATCCGGGTCTGGTCTTGACCATCAAGGCCGATCAGAGCTGATATCCTTCAGCCCGGGTGACTCGCCGGGAGCCATTTTCGCGGCCATGACCCGATCAGGTCCTTAATGGGGGCGCGGCCGGGTAATTAAGGAGGAAGGAACGTGGATCAAAAAGCCAAGAAAGTTCTAAGCGCCATGAAAAAGGCGGGCAAGCCGATGAAACCGGGTGAAATAGCCGTCGCCGTGGGTCTGGAAAGCCAGGAAGTATCCAAGATCATCAACGAGCTGAAGAAGGAAGGCGCCGTCACTTCGCCCAAGCGCTGCTATTGGGCTCCGATCTGAAACAGCCCCCGGGCCGAACCCTATAAAAAAACGTCGCGGCTAATGCGAGTAAATCTCGCTCAGCCGCGCATCGTGCAGCAGCCCGATACCGTATTCGCCCCGACGCATGAACCTTTCCGGGTCCGGCCCGATGATCTGCATTTCCGGATACTTCTTCTGCACATCGGTGGCGATGGCCATCTCCTTGGTGCAGCCGGTGGAAAACGTGGCGTCTTTGCCCACCCATTGCGGGGGCGCTTTCCGGCCCAGAAGGGTGAAGCTCTTTTCTATATCTTGATAGGTCTGGAAGCGCCAGATGTCTATCAATCCGCTCCTCTGCACGATTTCCCACATGTACATCAAATCGTCCGCGTCCATGCCGGGGGAGAAATAGCTGGATGGATTAATGATGAAAGTTCCGGCCTGTTGCTTCTTCAAATCCTCGACAAAGACGGTCATGACCTGGATGGCGGTATCGGTCTCGCCCGGAATCGAACCCACTATGCCGCTGTAAAACATCACCGTCATGCCCTGTTCCCTGGATTGACGCATCCGGGCGATTATTTCGGCGGCCCGGGCCTCGAGGTCCGAAGTGGAGAAACGGACGACTTTCGCGCTCCTGGACCTGAACAGCACGCCGAGCGATCCGTCCTTCTCCGGCGCCAGGCTGTAAACGTCCTGGGTGTATTCGAACATGGTCTCGAACAACCGCATCCTCTGCTCCGCGCCCTTGGCGATGATTCCGTCCACTTCCTTGAAACACCGGGCGAAGGTCACCGAGGTCATGGCCAGGTTCAGCTTCTCCATGGTTCCGTCGGAAATGATCTTGAAGCGCTGGTCGTTCCGCAAGAGAGCGGCCAGTTGGTTCTTGGTCAAGCGCCGGTGGGTTATTAACTCGGCCTGCCCGGTCAGGAATTTAAGGGTTGGATCGTTGACCACGTCGCCGAAATGCACCAAGTCGTAAAAAGCCGCGTGCTTGACCGCCAGAATCACGGTGTGACCCAGGCGGACCAGGAAGTTGATCACGGCCAGGTCAAAGACGATTTCGCCGGCCCGATCCGACAAATAAAGAATCCGGCGAGGCACCCAGTGACCCATCAGCCTGTTTTCCGGCGTCAAGAGGAAGTTCTCCAGGACCGCCCAGCCGTCGCCGGCGACCGGACGGCCGAAAACCTCATCCCAGTCGGATGGTGACGCCGCGGGGTCCCTCGTCCCAATGTCTGGCTGGACGGAAGCTTGGAAAAGACGCTTGAGCTTGGCGGCGTCTATCCAGCGTCTGGAGGCCTCCAATCCCGCTTCGGCCGGCGGACAGCCCGGTCCGGGAGGCACGACCCGGTTGACGGCCTCCAGGAAGTCCGGGCCGGTGGTTATCTCCGCGGCCCGCCGATTACGGGCCGCCTTCTCGTCCCGCAACGGGTCCTCGATCTGGGTCGTGTCCAGGAAGAGCTTGAACAGGCGCTTTTCCACCCGGGAAGGTATGACGTTGTAATTGGCGGTCTCGTGTTGATACTTGATATTCAGCAGGTCCAGGAGAAAATCGGCCCGACCCTGGTCTTCTATCTTGGACCTGACCAGGTGGGCGATCCGCCCCCAGCCCTCGCTGTACATCTCGCCCAGAATGGGGCTCTTGACCCGGGCCATGATCTCCTCATAGACCCGTTGGGAACACGGATAAAAGGGCTGTTCCGGCTCCAGATAGACCATGAACCTCATCTGGGCCGGCGAAGCGATCAAATCCGGGGAAGTGCGGTAATTCAAATGGTTCTCGTCCAGAAAACTCTGGCGCCAGGCTTCCTGGCGCGCGTCCTTGGTGGCGGTCGGGTTCACTTCTGCCTCCTCGATCATGGCGGCCGCTCGATAAAATCCGGTCGACTGTTTTTACCAAACCGCCGGCGCCGCGGCAACGACATTTGTGCTTGAGTCCGGCTCGAACGGATCGGATAATGGTATAAGAACGTTCTTTTCAGGAGAACCAATGCCCGACGGCCAAGTCGTTTTCGATCTTTTCTGGGCCGACCAGGAAGAATGGAACGAAGCCAACCGAACCCTGGCCAGGTTGTTCGATATTCACGGGTCGGGGCTGGAAAAGGTAAGGCGTCTGGCCCGCCGGGCCGAAGACAGCCTCCTGCCCGTTTTCGATCTTATGGACGAGTTCAGCGCCCAGGTCTGTCCCGCTTGCGCCGCGGTCTGCTGCCAGGCGGCCAGTTGCGCCTTTGAATTCACCGACCTGTTATTCCTGCACGCTCTGTCCCTGGCCTGGCCGCCTCATCAACTCAGACGTTCCGATCAAGAGCCCTGCCGCTATCTCGGGCCGGTGGGCTGTCTCCTGGAACGACCCCGGAGGCCTTTCATCTGCACCTGGTACTACTGCGCGCCCATGCTCGAACTCTACCGCCAGCAGCCGCCTCGGCTCCAGAGAACGATGAGCGCCAGGCTGAAGGAAGCTCAGCGTTTGCGGATGGAGATGGAGAAGGAGTTCATCAGTCTGGTCGTGGCCGGGCCCGGTGGGGCCTCGACCTAGGGCTGAACAATTCAAGCCGCGGGGACCGGGGCGGCCGATCGGTCCGGATCAGCCGCGCCGGTTTCGTCCCTTGGGCCGCAATTTGCTTCGCTCCTCCTGGAGCATGTCCTCCAGATGTTCTTCCATGCTTTCGATGTTGCGGGAGTACTTCTTCTCTTTTTCCCGGTACAGGTCCGCGTCCAGAAGTTCCAACACGTCCGAGTGGCCGTTGGTATCCACCGCGTGCACGCCCACGCTGACGCGCCAGGGGATGGCCGGATTCAGACTGTTCTGATAATCGACCCGCTGTTGCACCCGTCTCTTGACTTCCAGGGCCTGGTCGCGGGTAGTGCTGGGCAACAGAATGACGAATTCATCGCCGCCGTATCTGAAGACGGCGTCAACCTTGCGCACGCAGTCACCAAGCATTTCCACCAGGTTCTTGAGGACATCGTCGCCGGCCGGGTGGCCGTGCAGGTCATTGATGCTCTTGAAGTCGTCCACGTCCACCATGATCAGCGAGAGCGGCGTGCCGTACCGTTTGCACATTTCCACTTCCCGGGCATAGGCGCGTTCAAAGGCCCCGCGGTTGTGAGCCCCGGTGAGCGCGTCAATGGTGGCCAGGCGTTTGAGGACCCGATAATAATAAGCTTTTTCTATGGCGATGGCGGCCACGTCGGCGATCGTGGTCAGGACCTTCAGTTCATAAGAGGTGAAAGGCTCGCCGTTGAGTTTGTTTATGAGCTCGATGACTCCAAAGACCTTTTCGTTGGACTTGAGGGGCACGCCGATGATGGAATGGGTGGTGAAACCGGTAAACTGATCCACCCGGGTGGAAAACCGGGGGTCCTTGGTTACGTCCTCGACGATCAGCGGTTCGCCGGTGTCGGCGATCCAGCCGGCGATGCCTTCACCGGCCGGCAATTGAAGTCCGCGCAGCTTGGAGGCGTTCTGGCCGACCACCAGGGAGAAGTTCAGGTTGCCGCTCTTGGGGTTCTTAAGCAGGATGGACCAGTTCAGCGGCGTGAATATCTCGCCGATATGGTGCATTATCTTCTGGAGGGTCTCGTCGATGGTCCTGGCCTGCATGATACCTTTGGCCATTTCCACGAAATAGGAGAGCCTGACCAGATCGTCGGTATCGGCGTTCATATCGAATCTTTCCATGAGTCCTCTCCGGATTGGTTTTATCGCCGTTGATTTTTTTCAATATGGCATGAATTTGAAGACAGGTCAAACCTAGTCCGTCTACGGGAATAGCGGGCCGGCGGAGCGGAGATGATTTTCCTGCCCGCCCGGCCGCTTCTCTGCTATATTTGATTCCGGTGGGTCGATCTAGGTTGCTTTCACCGTAACAGCCGGCCGGGGGTGACGAGATATGCCGCTGGAAGAAAGTGAAATCAAAAGGCTGTTGGCCAGGTACTGGTCGGCCCAGGGGGAATGCGATCATTACACCGTCCTTTTGGATGAAGCCAGGAGAAAGTCCAGCGAGATCCAGCAGCGATTGCTGGGTGACGGGTCGGTCGAGCACTGCGCCGGAGTGATCGAACACCTGCAGAAAGCCATCGGTGAGGAGACCGAAGCCGGCCGCAGGAGGAAGCTGGTCCAGTTGACCATGCTGATCAAGAGTTGCCTCGAAGAGTGATCTGAATTCCATCAGGGTCGTCGAAACGAAGCCGTGCCAGCCGGCCACGTCTGGGTGACCGGCAAAAAATCAATCATCAAGGAGATCATCCATGCGCGTTGCCTTTATCGGACTGGGAACCATGGGCCAATCCATGGCCGGCAATATCCTGAAAGCCGGCTATCGGCTTACCGTCCACAACCGGACCCGGGACCGGGAACTCAAATTGGCGGAGATGGGGGCGGCCCGGGCGGCTTCACCCGCGGAAGCGGCCGCCGCCGCCGAGATCATCGTCACCTGCGTGAGCGATACGCCGGACGTGCGGCAGGTGATCATGGGGGACAACGGCATAATGGCCGGCGCCAAATCCGGCTCCCTGGTGGTGGACATGTCCACCATCAGCCCCGAGGCCACCCGGGAGATGGCCCGGGCCTTGGCCGGACGAGGCGTCAGGATGATTGACGCCCCGGTCTCCGGCGGGTCGGAAGGAGCGGCCAAGGGGACGCTGACCATCATGGTCGGCGGGGAAGATGCGGACGTGGAATTCGCCCGGCCGGTCCTGGCGGCCATGGGCCGGACCATCACCCACATGGGGCCGATCGGCTCCGGACAGATCACCAAGGCCATCAATCAGGTCATCATCGCCGGCGTGTACCTGAGCGTGGCCGAAGGCGTCAGCCTGGGTCTCAAAGCTGGCCTGGACATGGAAAAAGTCATCCAGGCCCTCGGGGGCGGAGTGGCTTCGTCCTGGATTCTGGCCAACCGTTCCGGGAACATGATCCGCAACGAATACCCTTTGGGCTTCCGCCTGAGGCTCCACCGGAAAGACCTGATCATCGTCCTGGAAACGGCCCGGCAACTCGGCCTGACCCTGCCCGTGGCCGCCCTGGCCGAACAACTGGAGAACGGCCTGATCGCCCGCGGTTACGGGGATGAAGACAATTCCGCCCTGGCCCGGGCCATTCGCGAACTGTCGGGTCTGACCGGCTGAGGAAGCCGTAATCCTTTAGTGACGATATGTAATATGCACTTTTATTTTAATGCACCTTAAATGAATTATGAAATATCTAACCATTATTAATTTTTTCTATTGACATGAGGAGGGAGGCCACTATAATAACACCATCTCTTTAAGCGCACTAAGTTTGAGCCCCCTCGAAGGAAGAGGGACCCCGACGGCCCGGTGGCCCGACCCAGGGAGACCTAACGAGGGGGCTCGAACCGGCGCCGTCGGATCCGGGAGATGGGGTTTTGAGCAGCACCAAAAGGACCGAGGTCCGCCGCGGCCAGATAGTCAAGGCCGCCAAGGCGGTCTTTGCCGAGAAAGGCTATCAGGAGGCCACCATCTCCGAAATCGCCCGCCGGGCCGGCCTGTCCGAACCCACTCTGTACGAGTATTTTTCCTCCAAGGAAGAGATGCTGTTCAGCATTCCCGTGGAGACTTCCCTGGAGTCGGGCCGCATGATGGGCCGACACCTGGAAATGGTCAAAGGGGCGGCCAACAGGCTGCGGGGGCTCATCTACACCTTGTGCCGGATATTCCAGACCGACCAGGATTACGCCGCGGTCAGCTATTTGATCCTCAAGCAGAACCGGAAGTTCATCGAGACCGAGGAATACGACATAATGCGGCGGAATCTCCGCCCGTTGCTCCAAGTCATCGAGGAAGGCATCGCCTCCGGAGAATTTACCGACCGGTTCACGCCCTTCTTCGTCCGGTCGGTGATCCTGGGCGCCCTCGAACACCTGATCATTCGTAAATTATTGATGGGCACGGACGACAACCTGCTGGATTACGTGGACCCTCTCCTGGACCTGGTTATAAGGGGGATCAGTCGGCCGAATGAAGACGAGCGATACAGTTTCCGAATCACGATAGAAAGGGACGTCAATTCCCTCGAGATCGGGGCAAAACCGCCCGTTACGGACGCGGTGGGGAAAGCGGCCGCCCGGGACCGTAAAAAGGTAAAGAAGGTTTCGACTTCGACCGGCCCGTCCGGCCTGAAGAGCAGCTAAATCTTTGGCGGAAGCCTAACCGAACAAAGAAGGAGGCGTAACATGGGCAAGTCAAGGTTTTTTCTCCTGGTGGCGTTGGCGGCTGTTTTGATCTGCGGTCTGGCTTTTCCGGCGTTTGGCCAGGGCAAGCCCCCGCTCAAGATCGGGTTCATGGGCAACCTCTCCGCGCCTTCAAGTTTGAGTTCCAAGGCGGCGGCTCAGTTGGCCGTGGAGGAGATGAATCAGGCCGGCGGGATCGCCGGGCATAAAGTGGAGCTGATCATCGAGGACACCAAGGGCGAGATTCCCAAGTGCGTCGAGATTTACAAGAAGCTGGTCATGACCGACAAGGTCCTGGCCGTGGTCATCGCCGAGAAGGTGGAGATGGGCGTGGCCGGCATGGAGATCGGCGCCGAGTTGTTCAAGGAATACCCCCACATCTTTTTCTCGACCATTGGCTCGGGCGACGCCATCTGGCATCACGTCCGGGACAACTACAATAAATACAAGTTCGGCTTTCAGACCTATTATTCCGTCTCCACCAACTATTTGAAAATCTGGGGGCCTCTCAACGCCGACATCTTCAAGAGCCTGGCCGGCGCCAAGAAGGTGGCCATCGTTTATGAAGACATGGAGTGGACCAAGCCCCTGCGCAAGGGCCTGGAAGGTGTTTCGCCGCGTCTGGCCGAGGTATACAAATCGCTGGGTTTGGAAGTGGTCTACGAGACCACCCTGTCCACGGACCAGAAGATGTTCACTTCGGTCTTCGAGGAGATCGCCGCGGCCGGGGCTCAGGTCATAGATTGCACCGTCGGCTATATCGACGAGGGGGCTTTCATCAAGCAGTGGGAACAGTCCAGCGCCCGGGATATACCGTGGTTCATCTGGGGCGGCCTGGCCGGCATGCCCGCGGCCTGGAAAGTCACCGAGGGCAAATGCCTGGGTGGCATGATCGGCTCCTCGATGATCCGCGTGCCCATCTCGCCCAAAACCATTCCGTTCGTGGACAACCTGACCACCAAGTACAAAGTCGGCCCCATCTTTGGTTCTCACACCACCTATGACACCCTGTTCGGCTTCAAGAAGGCCGTCGAGGCCGCCGGCGGCCCGGGCAAGGTGGACGCCATCATCGGCCAACTGGAAAAGGTCGAGGAGGTGGCGGTGCTGGGCACCATAGGTTGGGACCCCAAACTCCATTTCAACCTGCCTCATCCCAAGTACGTCACCCCCGTCTGCCAGTGGCAGAAGGAAGGCGCCGAAGGCGTCCTGAAGGTCATCTATCCCAAGGAATACGCCAAAGCCAAGTATACCTCTCCGGCCAATCTGAGAAAGTAGCCGCCCAGGCTGGTCTTCGCCTCGATCCAGGCGCCGCGCCGAAGGCGGTGGGGGCGAGGACCGGCTCAAGCGCAAAAGACCGGGTAGGATTTATGACCCGGCTTTGACCAAGATAGGATCGAAGGACATTGAGAGCTAAGCCGGGCCCGAGCCGCTGCCTAGGCGGTCCGGGCCGGTCGAGGGTCTAGACTGATGATCATGATGAAGCTTCAGTCAATTCTGGTCTACACTTTTCTCTGGGGTTCCATCTACCTGCTTATCTCCCTGGGATTCTCCCTGATCTGCGGCGTGCTGCGCATCTTCCATCTGGGGTACGGCGTCACCTTCGTCCTGGCCGCCTACGCCACCTGGATGTTCATGGCCGAATTCGGATTGGGGTTCTGGCCGGCCTTGATGCTGATGTTCCTCCTGCAAATCGCCGTGTCTCTTCTGGTCTTCCACAAAGGCGTTTTCCAGAGATACCTGGAGCAGGAAGAGATACTCCTGACCATGGCCATGCTCATCTTCCTGGCCGTGACCCACCTGGCCAACTATCGTTACCCCGTCACCGCGGGCGTGGCCCTGCCCACCACCATCGTGTCGGGCACGTTCAAGCTGGGCCTGGTCCGGATATCTTATCAGATGCTCATCTCCGCCCTGGCCGGCCTGGGCGTGACCGCGGTCTTCGTGATCCTTTTCCTCAAGACCAGGGTCGGCTTGATCATCCGGGCCATGAGCCAGGACCTGCGCGCCTCCCGGCTCATGGGCGCCGACGTGGACAAGATGTACTACCTGGCCATGATCCTGGCCGTGATTCCGCCCACGATCTGCGTGCTCCTGATCGCGCCGTTCTGGAGCCTGGACCCGTTCATGGGCAGTTCACTGTTCATGACGGCCATGATGGTCTCCATCCTGGGCGGTCTGGGCAACCTCAAGGGCAGCATCGTGGCTTCCTACCTGATCGGCTTCATCCACGCCTCGGTCAGCTTCTTGTACATCTCGCGCTTCATGGGGTTCGCCGCCCTGGTCGTCACCCTTCTGGTCATGATCTTCAAGCGGGGCGGTCTTTATCCGGGAGAAACCATATGGTGAACTTCGAATTCAAAAGGGACCGGATTCTATTCCGCTGGGGCGATCTCAAGTACGAGTACGTCATCGAACCGAGGTACTGGCGCAACCCGGCGATCGGCGTGGGGCTGCTGGCTATTCTGCCGCTCTTCGTCTTCAAATATCCGGCTCTCCTGACCATGTTCACCACGGCCAATCTGCTGGCGGCCATCACCATTCCCTTGGGCCTGCAGATGCTCGGCACGGCCCGCGTCAACTTCGGACCGCAACTCTACCTGGGCATAGGCGGTTACACCGCGGCTTTGCTCAACCTGCACCTGGGCTGGAATCCCTTTTTCACCCTCGTGGCCGCTGTCATCGCCTGCGCCGTGGTGGCCCTGGCCCTAAGCCCCATCACCTGGATCGCCCGGGGCCTGTATTTTTCTCTCATCACCCTGATTCTGCCCCTGGCTTTTCTGGACCTGACCTTCATTTACGGAGACCTCTTCCGGGGGGAAGTGGGTCTGTCCGGCATGAGTCCGCTGATCAACCTGGGCCGGGTCACCTGGAATTACGTCTCCTACTACTATCTCTCCCTGATCCTGATGCTTCTTTACCTGCTGGTGGCGGACAAAATCGGCTGGTCACGCTACGGCGTCAACCTGGCGGCCATCAACGAAAACGAAGACGTGGCCCGGATGATGGGCGTGGACGTCAACAAGAACAAAGTCTTCTACTATGTTTTCCCTTCCATACTCATCGGCGTCGTGGGCTGGTTCATCGTCCACACCTTCCGGACCTTCGCCGGAGTGACCTACCTGCCCCTGGACTTCATGCTCAAGGTCCTGATCATTATTCTGGTGGGCGGACGGGCCTACGTGTACGGGGCGGTCTGGGGGGCCTATTTCGTGAGCATTTTGGAGGATGCCCTGCGTGCCCTGGGGCCGATCAACTACGTCCTCTTTCCCCTGGGCTTGATCTTGGCCATCCTGGTCCTGCCCCGGGGGGAAGGCTTGTTCGGCCTGTATCACCGCCGTCATCACCGGGATTATTTCCCTCAACTCAAAGTCAGGAGAGACTGAGTCATGCTGGAGGTCAAGAACCTGGTCAAATCCTTCGGCGGCCTGGTGGCGGTCAACGAGGTCGGTTTCACGGTGAATACAGGCGAGATAGTCGGCTTGATCGGTCCCAATGGCGCGGGCAAGACCACGGTGATGAACCTTATTTCGGGTACGTTCAAGCCGGATCGAGGCTCGATCCGGTTTCAAGGCCGCGAGATCGCCGGGTTGGCGCCCAACAAAATCTGCCATCTGGGCCTATCCCGGACCTATCAGATACCCCAACCTTTTTACGCCCTGACCGCGTTGGCCTCGGTCACGGTCAGCGTCATCAACGGCAAGAAGCGGAAGAACATGAGCCTGTTCGACGCCGCCTTCGAGGCGTCGTACTATCTTGAATTCGTCGGCCTGTTCGCCAAGCGCGACACCCTGGCCAAGGACCTGAATCTTTATGAACTGAGAATGCTCGAACTGGCCCGGGCCCTGGCCACCACCCCGAAACTGCTCCTCCTGGACGAAGCCATGGCCGGCCTCAATCCGGCCGAGGCCTCGCGCGCCCTGGAAATGATCTGGTCGGCCCAGGAACAATTCGGCATAACCATTCTCTGGATCGAACACGTGATGAAGGTGATCATGAGCGCGGCCAAACGGATAGTAGTGCTGCAGTACGGCCAGAAGCTAATGGAAGGCCGGCCGGGGGAGGTGGTCAAGGACGAGCGGGTGATCCAGGCTTATCTGGGAGGCGGCCATGCTGTCTGTTGATAGCCTGTCCGTTTCCTACGGCGTCATCCCGGTCCTGCGGGAGGTCTCGCTTCGGGTCAACTCGGGCGAGATCGTAGCCCTGCTGGGTTCGAACGGCGCGGGCAAGACCACCCTGTTGAACGCCATCTCCGGACTGCATCCGGCCGCCGGCGGCGAGATTCATCTGGACGGTCACCGGATAGATCGTCTGGCCCCCCATCAGATAGTGGCCTCGGGAGTCTCCCACATACCCGAAGGCCGGAAGATATTCCCCTATCTGTCGGTGCGCGAGAACCTGCTCATGGGCGCTTGCCAGCGCCAGGCCTGGGCTGGCCGGCGGGAGATGCTGCGGAAGGCGGCCGAATTGTTTCCCATATTAGGCGAGCGGACCAACCAGCGGGCCAGCCTGATGAGCGGCGGCGAGCAGCAGATGCTGGTCATAGCCCGGGGGTTGATGTCCCAGCCCAAACTACTGTTGATTGACGAGCCGTCCCTGGGCCTGAGCCCGGTGATCATGGCCCAGATTTACGCCATCATCAAGACTTTTCCCCAGGCCGGGATAACGGTCCTGCTGTCCGAACAGAACGCCCAGGCCGCCCTGGATATCGCCGACCGCGGTTACGTGCTCCAGGACGGACATATCGTCCTCGAGGGGGCCGGTTGCGACCTCCTGTCCAGCGAGTTGGTGAAAAAGGCTTATATCGGAGCCTAGGAGTCAGGCATGACCGAAGAGTACTTCGACTATACCGAGCGGCTTTTCGAGCCCCAGGTCGTGGAAGACAAGCCGGCGGCGCTGGCGGGCTTGCGTGTCCTGGACCTCTCCCATATGATCTTTGGACCGACCGCGGCCAGGTTTCTGGCCCAATACGGCGCCGAAGTCATCAAGGTCGAATTGCCCTACACGGGCGATTACTGGCGGTCTTCCACCTATTGGGGCAAGTACTGGAAGCACTCCAACCCGCTCTGGCACTTCATCAACCACAGCAAATACTTTGTGGCCATTGACGTGAAGGAGACGAAAGGCCGGGAACTTATCCTGCGGTTGGCCGAGAAGAGCGACGTGGTGATCGAGAACTTTTCCCCGGGCACGGTCGAAGCCTGGGGCATCGGCTACAGCCAGCTCAGCCAAAAGAATCCCGGCATAATCTATTCGAGTTTGAGCACCTTCGGCCAGTACGGTCCGTACCGATTTTTTCCGGGTTGGGACCTCCTGGCCCAGGGGGCCAGCGGCATGCTCAGCGCCACCGGCCATGCCGGCACCGATAAGTACTTCAAGATTCCCGATTTTTACGGCGATTTCTGTCCGGGCCTGTACGCGGCCATGCTGATCTTGATCGCCCTGAACCATCGCCAGCGCACCGGCCGGGGCCAGTACCTCGACATCTGCCAGGCCGAGATACTTATGCGCGCGCTGCCTCACTTCACCTATTTCCAGGCCACGGGCGAAGAACTCGAGCGCACCGGCAACCAGGACCCCTCGATGGCGCCCTCCGGCATCTTCAAAACCGAAGAAGGGCGGTTCGTGGCTCTGGCCGTGGCTTCCGACCGCCAGTTCCAAGCCCTTGGCCGGGCCATGGGGCGGCCGGATTTGTCGGAGGACGGCCGATTCGCCCGGGCCCTGGATAGACTCAGGCCGGCCCACGCCGAGGAAATACGCCGCCTGGTGGCTGAATGGGCGGCCGGGCAAAAAATGGACCGGCTGCTGGAACTGGCCGCCGAACACGGATTCCCGGCCGCTCCGGTCCTCGACGACCTGGAAATATCCCAGGAAGCCTGGCGGCGGGAACGGGGCGAAGTGGTCGAATACGACGATCCGATGTACGGCCGGCTGCTCCTGGAGAAGACCGCGGTGCAGTTGAGCGCCACGCCGGCCCGGATCAAATGGCTGACCCGGCCCCTGGGGTATCATAACCGCTACGTGTTCAAGACGCTGCTAGGGCTCAAGGAAGAGGAGATACAGGCCTTGGAGAAGGAACGGGTGGTGGGGTACTGGGATTATCGGGTCGGCCAAAGGCCGCCGGTCTATTACGATATCGAAAACGATCCCCTCTTCAATTATCAGGCGGAAGGTCATGGCCAATAAGGAACAGATTTATTCGCGCTACGTGCGCCGGAAAGGCACGGCCGAACGGGTTACCCGCTGGGGCGACCTTCTGGCCGGAATGATGGACGTGGAAGGCAAGCCCGAAGCCTTGTCCGACGTCCTGGTCCTGGATTTGAGCTACGCCAACTTCGCCGGCTTGATGGCCGCTGGCTTCCTGGCCGAAGCCGGGGCCGAAGTCATCAAGATCGAACCGCCGGAAGGAGACCCGGCCCGGGTCGTGACTCCCTTTGGGATGAACCTGAAAGGCACCGGGCTGACCTATCTCATGGAAGCCCGCAACCGGCTTCACGTGACCCTGGACCTCGCCACGGAGATGGATAGGGCAAGGATCAGGAAATTGGCGGCCCGGGCCGACGTGCTCATCGAAACCTACGCCCCGGGCGAACTGGACGGCCTGGGCTTGGGATATCGGCAGCTCAAGGAAATAAACCCGAAGCTGATCTACGTGGCCGTCACGCCTTACGGTCATCATGGAACCAAAGCCCGTCAAATGGGCCGCCTGCCCTGGTCGGACCTGACCAGCCAGGCCGAGTCCGGCCTGGCCGCGGTGCTGGGCGATCTGCCCGATGCTCCCGAGCCTCAAAACTGGCCCACCCGGGCCGGTTTTTACGCCGCGGGCTATGCCTCGGCCGTGGAGACGGCGGCCGGGACTCTGGCGGCCCTCTATTTTCAGCGCACCACCGGTCAAGGCCAGATGATAGACGTGGCCACGGCCGGGGCGTACGCTTCCTGCGTGGGCTTTCCGCCCACCATAGGCTATATCTGGAAGAAGCCCCGGCCGCGCTACGGGACCCTGGATTACGGACTCTGCCCGTACGGCTTTTTCAAATGCCGGGACGGTTTCGTGGCCATAGCCTGTTTCCGGGATCAGGACTTCCGCGCGGCCCTGAAGATATTGAACCGATGGGACCTGGAGGAGGAATGGCGTTTCCTGGTGGACCGCATCACCGACAACGTGGACAAGGTCAAGGTCCTCAACGAAGAGATCGAAGCGGCGGTCAAGGACTACACCTATGAAGAGATATTCAACCGGTTCACGCGCTACAGCGTCAAGACCGCCGGGTCGAAATTCCGGGGCGGCGGTCTGCCGGTGACGACCAAGATGCTCACGACCAAGGACGTGATGGCGGTCGAACACTGGAAAAAGAGAAAAACTTTTGCCCAGGTGGAAGCCGCCAATTATGGCCTGATCACCGTGCCGGTAGCGGGCAAGATGTCGGAAACGCCCTTGCGGGTCAAATGGATCAAGGCCGGCCTGGGCGAAGACAACGACTACGTTTTCAACAAATACGGGCTTTAACCCGAGGCGATTGGGCTCGAGGGCGGGGAGACGGATTCATGGAAGAAGCCATCAAGGATTTGGAGGCCAGGAAAGCCAAGGCCCGCTTGATGGGCGACCGGGTTTATATTGATCGGCAGCACGCCCTGGGCCACCTGACGGCCCGGGAGCGGGTCGAGAAGCTTATTGACCCGGGCAGTTTCATCGAACTAGGCCTGCTCGATCATTCCATTGACCCGGAATTGGCCGACAAGACGCCGGCGGACGGCCTGATCGCCGGCCTGGCCAAGGTGGATGGCCGGCCCATGGCGGTGATGACCCTGGACAAGACCGTCCTGGCCGGCACCGAAGGCCTGTCCCACATGAGAAAGGGCAAAGCCCTGCACGATTTCGCCCAGAAAAGGGGACTGCCTATTTTCCTGCCGGGCGAGGGCGGCGGTCTGCGCATGCCCGAAGGCATGGGCGCGGACGGCATCAGCGAGCGCATGATGCCCTGGGAGATGCTTCGTCACGGCCGGCGGACGCCCGTTCTCGCCGCGATCATGGGCGACAGCTTCGGCGGTCCGACCTGGTCCGCGGTTACGGCCGATTTCGCCGTCATGGTCAAGGGCGCCTGCATGGCCGTCTCCGGGCCACGCATGCTGGAAATCGCCACGTCTGAAATCATCACCGAAGAAGAACTGGGTGGCTGGAAGATCCAGGCCGAAGTGACCGGCCAGGTGGATGCCTTAGCCGAAAACGATGAAGAGTGCCTGGACCTGATGCGCCGCTTCTTCAGCTATATGCCCTTGAACGCCGACGAAGAAACGCCTCACCTGGAGAGTGGCGACGACCCTTGCCGCCGCCTCGATGAAGTGATCAGAATCGTGCCGGACAACCTCAAGCGGGCCTACGACATGCGCCGGCTGGTCCGGCTCATCGTGGATAAAGGCAGCTTTTTCGAACTCAGGGAAACGTACGGCCGGGCCCTGGTCACCGGACTGGGCCGGTTGGCCGGCCGGGTGGTCGGCCTGATCGCCAACCAGCCGCTGCATAACGCCGGCGCTTCCGGTCCTCAGGAGTGCGAAAAAGCGATTGAGTTCATCTGCCTCTGCGACTCCTACAATATTCCGCTCGTCTTTCTCCACGATACGCCGGGCTTCCTGGTGGGCAGCCAGGCCGAACGGGGGAAGATCGCCACCAAGATCATGGTCTGGAACCAGGCCGTGGCTTGGTCCACGGTGCCCAAGCTGTCCGTGGTGGTGCGGAAGAGCATCGGAGCGGCCTACAGCAACATGTGCGGACCGAGTATGGGCTCGGATTTCGTGGTGGCCTGGCCCATCGCCCAGATCAGCTTCACCGGCGATGAAGTGGGAGTGAACGTGGTTTACGGCCGACAGTTGGCCGAATCGGCCCATCCGGCCGAGGAACGACAGGAACTCTTGAAACAATGGGCCCATAATAGCTCGCCTTACCGGGCCGCGGGCAAACACCTCCTGGACGACGTCATTGACCCGCGGGACACGCGCAAGTTCCTTTGTCAGGCTCTCGATTATTCCTGCCGCCGGGGCGTTAAAAGCCAGAGACTTCTGGCCAACTGGCCGACCGGATTTTAGGGGGGCAGGGGCTTGTTTTAACCACCCTATGCTTGTGGCGAAATATTTAGTCCTGGTATATAATAGCCATCAAATAATTTGATCCTTAATCGACAGGCAAGCAATTTTACCAGGAGACCATAAATTTACTAGGAGGAAATCCGATGAGGACTAAGGAACAATACATCGAGGGTCTGAAGAAGATGCGCCGCAACGTCTACTTTAACGGCGGCTTGATAGACCGGACCGATGAACCGCAGATGGACTGCCTCAATACCATGGGCCTCACCTATGAAGAGGCGGCCAAGCCTGAAAACGCGGGTCTATGTACGGCCCAATCCCATCTCACGGGCAAGACCATCAACCGCTTCACCCACATCCATCAGAACAGCGAAGACCTGCACAAGAAACAGGACATGACCCGGTACCTCTGCCGGCAGGTGGGCGGTTGCATCCAGCGCTGCATGGGCATAGACGCCACCAATGCCATTTACAACGTGTCCTACGAGGCGGATAAAGTCAATAACGGCGCCACCCAATATCACGAAAACTTCAAGAAATGGCTTATCCGGTTCCAGGACGAGGACCTGGTGGGGTGTTGCGGCCAGACCGACGTCAAGGGCGACCGGCTGTTGCGGCCGGCCGAACAACCGGACCCGGACGCCTATCTCCACGTGGTGGAGAAAAAGTCGGACGGTATCGTGGTTACGGGCTGCAAGCTGCACATATCCGAGGCCTCGGTGGCCGACGAGATACTGGTGGTCCCGACCCGGGCCCTGCGACCCGAGGACGCGGACTACGCCGTGGCTTTTGCCGTGCCCGGCGACTGGGAGGGTCTGAAGCAGGTGGTGACCGTCCACAACCTGCGGCCCCGCAAGTTCTTCAAGCGGGGTTTCGTGCCGGGGGCCACGGACTCGTACCTGATCTTCGATAAATGCTTCATACCCTGGGAGCGGGTCTTCCTGTGCGGCGAATATCAGCACGGCGGCATCCTGGCGCTCCTGTTCGCCCTGTTCCATCGCCATTCCTACTCCGGCTGCAAGCCGGCCATCGGCGACCTGCTCCTGGGCACGGCCGCCCTGGCCGCGGAAGTTAACAACATCCACAAGACCGGCCACGTCCGGGAAAAGCTGGCCGAGATCATCATGACCACGGAACTGGGTTATGCCGCCGGATATACGGCTTCGGACCTGGGCAAACCCGAGGTGTACATCCCGGGCCTGGGCTTCGTGCCCTATGGGCCGGGGTCCTACATTCCCAATTCCATCTACGCCAACGTCGGCCGCTGCCTGACCGGTGAAGCGGTCTTCCGCGAGCAGGAGATACTCTGCGACATCTCGGGCGGCGTGGTGGCCACCTTCCCCCACGAGGAGGAGTTCCTAAACCCCGAGACCAAGGACCTGCTGCTCAAATACACCAAACGCAACCCCAAGATACCCGTCGAGGATCAGGCCCAGTTCTGGCGATACTTAGGCGATATCCTCTGTTCGGCCACGGGCGGCATAGTCAACGTGGGCAACTATCACGGCGGCGGTTCGCCGGTCATGGAGCAGATCGCCATCACCAGCCAGTACGACATCGAGAAGCGCAAGAAACTTGTCCGCCGACTGGCGGGGATGTCCGGCGGCGAGAAGTTCTGACCGGAAACCGGCCTAATTAGGCCTCGGACCGGTCCGCGCCGGATGTTCCGGCCGGGCCGGTCTTTATTTTTGGCTGAGAGAAGGCTTTATCCGGCTTAGTTGAGGTGAGACTTCTGCATGGAAAACAAGTTATAACTGGGTCATCCGGAAACTGACCAGGTATCACATAATAGGTAAAGAGTCATAGTTTCACTTGGGCGCATCGGATGGATCGGCGGTGCGTCGAGACTTGTCTGCCACCGGCAGAATGTGCGTGTAACTAGCTCGTCGGAGGCGGCGGCCGCGTTAGCGTCATGAGGTTAACAACATCTGAGATGAACCGGACACCAGGAACATATTCATCCACTGTCAGATTAAATCTTGACTTATACACATCAACATGGATACGACCGCCTGCCTGGTCCCGACGGTAAAATGAGGCTGGATCGGCAGAGCGTGTTCGGGTGTCCCTCCGGTTGATGCCCAGGTATTGAATCTGATCAAGGACGGCTCATTGCATAAGATTTCTCAGCTTATGCATCGAAGGTTTCAATCGCGGGTACAAATCATTGTAAACGGCAAAATATTGATCGTATATCCTCATACGGTTCGGATGTGGAGTAATCTGCCTTGATATGGCATTGAGGAATGGCACGGCCTCAAAGTCCGGATAAATCCCCCCCGCAAGCCCACCCATCATAGCGGCCCCGTAGGCGGCCGCGTTTTCGGTCTCAATGCAGGCCAACTCCGTCCCCAACATGTCGGCCCGGATTTGCAGGGCAAGCAAACTCGTGGCAGCCCCTCCCACGCACTTGATTGTCTGTGGGCGGGTTTTCCATTTGGAGCTTCCCAAGATATAAATTTGTTTGATGGCGTAACCGGCGCCTTCATAAACAGCCCTGATCATGTCAGCGCGGTTTGAGTTCAAAGTGAGTCCAAGGAAGGCGCCGCAAGCCTTGGGGTCGAAAATGGGACTTCTTTCCCCGGCAAGATAAGGCAAAAACATAAGGCCGTTGGCACCCGGAGGCGCTTTTAGCGCCTTCTCTTCGAGAAGGCTAAGATTGGGAATTTCAGGAAACACGTTTTTTTTCAGCCAGGCGATCGCTGCCCCCGAAGTCGAAATCGCGCCATGAGAAAGCCAAAGACCAGGTATGACGTGGCTTCGGTTCATGAACGCCATGTCTAGATCCGGATGGTGGAGGCAGAAGGAAAGAACCTCGGAGGTACCCATGCTCTCGAAGACCTCCCCGTGTTGGGTCATTCCTAGTGCAAATGCGGCGGCAGCCGTGTCTCCACTCCCGATCGCCACAGGAATGCCTGCCTTCAAACCAGTGCTACGCGCCCATGATGGACGTAGCCCTCCCGCCTTGTGGCATGAGGGTTTTAAATCCGGCAATAACTCCTTCGCTATATTTGCAATTTTTATGAGCTCTTCATCCCAAGCGAATGGTTTCCTCACATCCAGCAATCCCGAATAGGATGCCGTCGTGGGATCACAAATGACCGCACCAGTAAATTGAGCCGCCAAATACGTATTCAGGAAACCGATCTTATGCGACCGAGACCAGATTTCGGGCTCACACCGTTTGATGTGTTTGAGCAGCCCCGTCGTACAGGTAGAGGGGCTGGGCTGGTTGCCGGCCTTTTTAAAGTATTGCTCCGGTCCTCCCATAGAATCGACTATGTGCGTCACCTCTTCGGTACATCTGGTATCCAGGAAAGGGATGCCGGGTCGGATCGCATTCAAGTCCTTGTCGAGTACCACGAGAGTAGGATTGGTGACACTGAAGCCTATTGCTTCGATTTCGGCTGCATGTCCTGCAGCCATTTTCTGTAACAGCGATTTCAATTTTGCGGATAGGTCTATTAAGTCCATCTCCACACAATTCGGACACGGAGTCCTCAGGATTATGTGGTCGTAATCCTGCCACACCAGCTTTCCCGATGTGGAATAAACACAGACTTTGAGCGTGCTAGTTCCGATGTCGATTCCGGCAAGGAGAGGCTCGGCTTTCATGGAATAACCGCCACCTTTATTCCCAGCCCTGTCTCTGCTGTCCTGAATGCCTCAACTGCCTGTGAAAGAGGGTATTGGTGGGTGATAATTTTAGAGGGATCGATGACCCGATTGGCTATAAGTTTCAGTGCCACCTCGTGGTCTTTTCTTGAGGATGCGCTGGTACCGGTAAGCTTGACCTCTTTGTAGTGTATCTTATTGACATCGATCGGCGGCATGTCGCCGACGGAAAAACCTGCGAACAGGTTGACCCATCCCCTTTTTCGGCTAAGATCAATTGCCTGATTTACCAAAGCAGGGACCCCTATGGCCATAAAGACTACATCCGCCCCAACTGAATGAGTGTGCTCTAATACAATATCCTTTAAACTCTGTGAAGCAGGGTCCACCGCTACGTCCGCACCCAAGCTGAGAGCCGTGTTTCTGCGATGTTCGCTCGGCTCGCTCACAATCACCTTCGCCCCCGATTGTTTGGCGAGCAACAGATGCATGAGGCCGATTGGACCGGCGCCCATCACCACCACCGTGTCCCCAAGATGGACCGGCGAGTTCCCGTGGCCATTGATGCAGCAGGCCAGCGGCTCCGCTAGAGCTATGCCTTGTATGTCTACCCCTTGCGGAGCGGGGTACACATTACCGGATTTGATCGCAGCAGCCGGTATTTTCACGAATTCCGAAAAAGCCCCATCGTATTCATACCCGAACGCGGTCCGATTGAGGCAGACGTTTTCCTGTCCGTGCTTGCAATTGTAGCAGGTAAGGCACGGCACCACCGGCGCGATGCTCACCGCTTCTCCGATTTGAAAGCCGCCAACCTTTGCGCCTATTTCCGTTATGATTCCGGAAAACTCGTGCCCTAAAATGGCGGGAATCCTTACGTCCTTTGTTTTCTTGCCTCTGAATATCCGGATGTCGGTGCCACAGATAAGACAGGCAGCCACTTTGACAAGAAGGCCGTCTTGAGGAACGGTTGGAGTCGGTACCTCTTTAACCTCCATTCGGTTGGGGCTTTCGAACAACAGTGCCTTCATGGTAGTATTTTACCTTGCGGATCTTTACTGCTTGAAGCTCTCATAAATTTTCAGGGCTTCTTGGGCAGATTTTCCTTCATGAACGATGGCTTTTATTGCGTTGATTACCGCGGCGGGGTTCGGATCATCAAAAACGAATCTCCCGTAGGTCACACCGAACACACCAATTTCCATCGCTTCGCTGGTTACCTGCAGATAGGATTCCAGACTCTTTCCAGGCGAACCGCCGGCAAGAACCACTTTTGAAGGGCATGACTGCACGGCCTTCTTAAAGGCTGCAGCCGACCCGTTCCAGTTCGTCTTGATGATATCGACTCCGAGTTCGGCAGCGAGCCTGACCGCATAGGCAACGGCATCCGGGTCCTTGGAGTCTTTGACCTCGGAACCTCGTGGGTAGATGTGGGAAACAAGCGGCATGCCGTAAGAGGCTGCTTCTTTGCTGATTTTGGCCAGGTGGGTGATCTGATCTTTTTGCTCCGGACCTCCAACAATGACGCCGATGGAGATCGCATCGGCCCCTAAGCGGACAGCCTCTTCCACGTCGGCCGTTGGAACATCGATATTCATGTGGTAGGGGGAGAACGATGTCGATTTCAGCAAAAGAGAAATTTTGCCCGCATACGGCCTGAAGACTCTTTCCGCAATTCCTTTTTGCATGGTCATGGCATCGGGTTGACCTTCGGCCACTTTCCTGACAGTTTCGTGTATATTGACCAAGCCGGGGAGAACTCCCCGTGCGATGGCATGATCAACGGTGATGGCCACGAACCTTCCGGATTTCGCATTTGTCAGCCGATTTAATCGGACTTCTTTTCCTAGGAACATTGTTGTGAACTCTCCTTTCTTATATTCGTAAAACCATGATGTTACGGATATCGGCTGTCGGCGATGAGGACTTCGATCCCGACATCTTCTAAAGCAGTCTTATACTCGGAACTGATGCGACTATCGGTTATGAGAGTGTTGATCCGTTCAATAGGACAGATGGTTACAAGCCCTGTGACGTCGAATTTACTACTGTCTGCCACACAAATCAGCCGGTGGCTGATCTCGATCATCTTGCGCCTGACCGGCAGCGCATCAATATCGTGCTTGGTCAGACCTTCGCGCCGCGATAGCCCGGTTGCTCCCATCACACAGATCTGGGCGTGCATGGTGCTCAACATGTTTTCCGCGAATTCACCATAGAGATTGTTAGAATCTTTTTTCAGAATACCTCCCGTGAGCAGCACGATCACGTTTTCCCTATCGCGCAATTCATAAGCAATTTTCAGCCCATCCGTGATGACACGCAAGGGCTTTTGGGGGTTCAAACGTTTGGCAACCTCTAAGGTCGTAGTCCCTGCGTCTAGCACGATACAGCCGCTATTCTCGACAAGTTCGGCCGCCTTTGCCCCTATTTTCTGCTTTTGTTCAGCGTGACGGGCAGCCCTTGAACTCTCTTCCGCCACGATAGTCAGTTCATGACCGGGTTGGCCGGCCCCTCCACGCGAACGGACTGCTATTCCCATTTTCTCTAAATCGATTAAATCTCTTCGAACCGTGGATACAGAAATCCCCAGCCGTTCGGAGAGCTCACTCACCGATACGAACCCGTTCTTCTCCAGCTCGGATTGGATTTTTTTATGACGCTCCGCTTGAATCAAAACACCCACCTCATATAAATGAAATTGGCTTTATTGGGCCGCAACCAGATTAATCGTTTCATGACAAATTAGAAAAACCAGGCAATTGGACCAGTTATTATCCAAGGGAAAATGATTAAAAGCAAGAGTGTTATGGCCATGATGATCAGCCATGGCACGGTGTTCATGATCAGGGTTTCGAGCCTTAGTCCCGAGACGCTGGTAGCGGCATAGAGGCAAACGCCGACCGGTGGCGTCACAAGCCCAAGAGCCAGCGTAATCACGAGAAACACAACGAAAAAGACCGGATCTATATGAACCGAGACCACTGTCGGAAGCAAAATCGGCACCAGAATATAAATCGCTGCGGTGGCATCCATGAACATCCCGACCAGGACCAGGAAAGCATAGAGGATCAACATGATCGTCAGCGGATCCTGGGTAAGTCCACCGATCGCGGCTGCTACTTTCGCCGGAAGCCCGTCGTACTCAAATATCCATCCGGCAGGTTTTGCCGTCACGGCGATGAAAAGGATCGTTCCGGTCATTTTCGCGGTTTGAAAGAAAATTTTGGGGAGCTGGCGGAATTTGATGCTCCTGTAAACAAAGAGCGATATTATCAAGGTGTAGAGGACGGCAATAGCGGCGGCCTCGGTAGGGGTGAACCAGCCGGAGAGCATCCCTCCCAACAGTATAACCGGTACCAAGAGCGCCGGTATGGCGACGACAAATTGTTTCCCTAAATTCTTCAAGTCGAATCTTACTTTGACTCCTGTCCGGTTTTTCCTGCAGTAGTAGTAGTTGTAAAGCATGAATACCGCGGAGACGATAACACCCGGGACAACACCTGCAAACAGCGCCTGACCGATGGAGATATTGGCGACCGAACCGGCGATCACCATCAGGATGCTGGGAGGGATAATCGTAGCCAGCACCGATGTAATCACAGCCAAGGCAGAGGCATATCCGAGCGGATAGCCATTCTTGCTCATGGCGCTGATGCTGATTCTGCCGACACTGGCCACATCGGCGACAGAGGATCCGGACATGCCGGCGAAAATGACGCTCGACAATACCGTCACATTACCCAGTCCCCCGTGGGACCAACCGACCAGCGCATTCGCAAAGTTGAAAATTTTTTCCGCGACCCCGCCTTCATCCATCAGTATGCCGGTCAGGATAAACAACGGCACAGCGACCATGACGAAGCTGTTCATGGAGCTATACATGGACTGGATGATGAGGCTGACAGGTATGTCCGTGAAGATGACCAGCGAGGCAACCGATGCGATCCCTAAGCCTATGGCCAACGGGACTCCCGCGGCCATCAAGCCCATGAAAACGGCAAGCAACGTTAAGCTCATAGTTTTGCTCGTCTTATTCAAGCCGATCAGGATAAGATATTAAATTTTCAGTCAACCCCAAGATGCCAAGACATGCAGATACCGGTACGCAGATCCCCACTATCCACATGGGTATCATTAACGCCGATCCTAATTCGTTCAGCGCGATCTGCTGCCCGGTCAACTGAATCCCGGAGATGAACATAAAAAGAAAAAACCCGGCGGATGTCACCAGGTAAATCCACTTTGACATCCGCCGCCCAGCTTTAGGTACCCATCGAATGAATTGGGTTACTCGCGCCGATTCGCCCTTGCGAAACCCGATGCCTATACCTAGGTAGATCATCCATATAAAGACGAACCGGGTGCCCTCCTCGGTCCACGGTGCCGGATGTCCCAAGACGCGTCCCAGTACCTGCAATATGACAATCACAAATATCAATGCAGTCGAGAGTGCTGCCAACGCATCGAAGATGGTATTGACGGTTCTGAATAAAGGTTGCGCAACCGTTGTCGTAAATCCGCTTTTCTGCATAATATCTCCGGGTTTGGCGCAAGGGGTTGAAGCCAATGGTGCTCCAACCCCTTAAACGCGATTTATTTATCTTTTCCTACGAATTTCAACGTGTTCTTGAAGAACTCGTCATCTTTAACAAGCCCGGAGAACGTCGGATAGAGTTTCTTGGATATGTCAACAAATTTGGCCATCTGTTCGGGAGTGAGTTGATTGGCAGCCATTCCTTTAGCCTTGAGAGTTTCCAAAGCTGCATTGTCAGAATTCTGGTCGTATTTAACCTTCCAGGCCTGAAGCTCCGTTGTTGCCTTGAGGAGCATCTTTTGCTGATCCGCTGGCAATTTTTCGAATTTGTCCTTGTTCATCCCCGCTACCCAAGCATCCGCCATGTGGTTAGAGATCGTGATGTATTTCTGCACTTCATAGAACTTGGCGCTCATGGGCACATCCACTGGGTTTTCCTGGCCATCAATGGTTTTCAATTGGAGTGCATTATAAACTTCCCCGAATGCCATGGGTGTAGGGGTTGCTCCAGCGGCCTTGAAAAACTCAACCCACAGGGGATTGTTGGGAACCCGCAGCTTCAATCCCTTCAAGTCATCCGGCCCGGTGATGGGTTTTTTAGAGTTGGTGATCTGTCGGAAACTCCGCGTCCAAAGACCCAGCCCTTGAATGTTCATTTTCTCAATACCCTTCAAGAGCTCTTTGCCCTGAGGACCGTTCAAATACTTGAGGAACTGGTCAGTATCAGCAAACAGGTAAGGAATGCTCATGACCGTGAACTTGGGCTGAAAATTGGCGTACAGAGAAGTCGACAGCAGAAGCATGTCGATCGTGCCGGCGCTGAGCTGTTTGACCGCTGCCGACGGGTCGGCTCCGTACAACGATCCGTTGGGGTAAACCTTCACCTCGATTTCCCCCTTGCTTTTCTCTCCGATGACCTTGGCGAACTCTTTGGCAGCCACGGTGATCGAGGAGCTGTCGGGGTCCGGCGTCGACAAGTTTAAAGTCACCTTACACCAGCCATTTCCACTGAAAGACAATAATAGGGCCAAAACCACAGACAGGACTAAATTAATTTTTTTCATTGAACCCTCCTCTTCGTGCTTGTTTATGTTCGCGCTTTCTGCCTGATCAGGCAGCGTTAGACGCCCAGAATTAGTCTGAGCGATGTTGATCTCAATTAGTGTTGGTCGCTTCTAGCATTCAATTCGGTTTATATCGTTTATTTTCAATGAATTAATATGAACAAAAATGAACTTAATTGGAATAATATGACCATTTATGGAAATTGTCAAGAATTTTTTTAATTTGAATTTTTTTAAGTTTTAATGTTATCATATAGATAAGTTAAAAAAGGCAACTATAGCCGGGATGTCCAGAGATCAAGCGGTAAAGGTTGGGGCTGGATTAATCATTAATATCGATAGAGAATTTTCAGAATGGTTCTTAATTGTTCATCTTCTGCCTTCCCTGCGCCTAAGGTAGGATTGGATGAGGGTTTTGGGGATCTGTCATGCGTGAGTTCGGGTCAGGTCGGATGATCCAGCTCTGAAATGATTAGTTGAGCCAGGACTTTTCCGAGTGCATATGACCACGGACGCCGGGGAGGGCTTCATCCTGGGAGGCGTGTCACTCCGGCCCATCGGGCGGACACGGTCGAGTTGGAGCAGGTGGTGAAGGAAGCCGACCTGCCTCCGGAAACGGTGGTCCTGACCGACAAGGGATATTGCAGCCATAAGAACCGGGAAATGCTAAAGAGGCGCGGGCTTCGTGATGGGATTATGGGACGGTCGTCACGGAATCATTCTCTTAGCCAGGAGTCCAAGTGGCGCAACCGTCTGATCGGTCGTCTTCGCTAGGCGGTGGAGCAGGGCTTCGGGACGCTCAAGTGACGATACCAATTTGACCGGGCCCGGTATTGGGGTCAGGTTAAGACAGAGATGGAATTCTACCTCAACGCCGTGGTCTTTAACCTCCGCCAGGCGGTGGCCATGCTCACCTGAGGGTGAGCGGCGCCTCACTGGGCCTGGACAGGCCTAGTGAGGCGAGTGGAAAAAGCCCCTTCCCCTAGCCTTTTCTCTAGAAAACGTCAAAACTTGAACTCATCGAATACAAATTTTACCTTCCCGGGCTTTTGCAGAGGTCTCGATGTATCGTCACTCGAGATTCGACCGGCCGGTCAAAACCCGTCAGCCTGATTATAAGATCTGTTTTTCCGTTTGGTCATTTCCGGCCAGTCGAAGAATGTTATCTAAGGTCATCAGGCAGGAAAAACCCGACCAGCAGAAAGGTCAGCAAGGTGGCGTTGAGCCACCAGGGTGACGAAGCCCCGGTGGTGGAAGCCAGGTAGATGCTGCCAAACAACATCGGTAGCAGGAAGGCCAGGCCTACGGTCAGAATGGCCCAGCGAGACCAATTCTCGCCTCGCCTGAACGGAACGATCAGGAAGAAGGCTAGGGCCAAGGCGGTGACCACCGCCGCGTCGCCGGTGCCCTTCATCAAGATGATCAGGAGCTTTTGGACTCCGGGAACCAAGCCGGCCCAGTCCACCCCGATGACCTGTTTATGATACGAAGTGATTTCGGACTTGGCCAGATAAGAAGCGCCAATCACGAACCCCACCAAGGCGATGATGGAATTCAGAATAAAGGCGATCCGCCTTTTCAATGACATGCCTTGACCTCCCCTGTCCCAGAGGTTTTCGCTACAAGCCGAAGACTTCCGCCGCGGTCCCGGACATGATCCGTTCCATTTCCTCGTTGGAAAATATAATTTCAGTCTGGCGTTCCAGGAAGGCCTTGACCCATTGATCGGGGGGCAAAAGGGCGCTGGGCAGGGGGTGGTCGGTGGCCCACATCAATTTGGACGCTCCGCACTCGTCAATGAGGAAACGCAGCCATTCGAAGAACTTTTTAGGTCCCCAGGACACGTAAGAGAATTGATGATAGGAGAGGTCGAAGTAGACGTTGGGGATCAATTTACCGTACATGACCGCTTCGTTGTAGAGTTCCATGGCCACGTGGGCGATAATCATTTTGGTATCCGGAAACCGGGTGGCCGCTTCGGCGATAAAGACCGGACGTTGGGTATCGAGATGGACCGGCGCGGCCGGCTGGGCGCCGGCGTGAAAGACCAGCGGCACGTTCCAATCCGCGCATTTTTCGTACAAGGGATAGAGTATCTCGTCGGTGGCCTTGAACCCGGCGGCGGGGTGGAGCTTGAACCCTTTCATGCCCCAGTCCTCGACGGCCTGTTCGCAATGCTTCAAGGCGCCCGGCCTTCTCGGGTCTATGGAACAGAGGGCCACGAATCGGTCGGGATGCCTTTGGGCCAAGTCTGAATATATTTTGTTGGCCTTAAAAACGTGGATAGGCGGATCGCCTAGTTCCGCGCCGAAGTCGGAGCCGAAAATAACGGCCTTTTCGAGGCCGGCCTTGTCCATGTCGTTGAGGAACCTGGAACCGTCCGGATCGTACATGCCCTGGACGATCTGGGTTCTGGCTTCAGCCACGGACAGGTCCAGTCCCATCTTGTTCTTCAGCACCATTTTCATGGTGCGGGCCATTCCGATTTCGTACGCGTCGGGAATGCCTCCGGCCATGAATAAATGGACGTGCGAGTCAATGATCCTCATTTTTGCACCTCCTGACGGATAGTCCTCTTATGGGGCTAAGTTGAAGGCCGCCACGGGCGCCGAAGGCGTCCCTTACCGGGCCTGCCCTACAATTCTTCCGGCCTGACCCCCTTTATCGGTACACTCGGCTCGGCGCCGACTTGGACCAGGGTCTGCCAGACCCTGTTTTTAATCGGAAGGATCGGCCGCCGCATATACTCTTCCATGAATTCCTCCTGGCCGACGATCGGATTCTTGATGCAGCGGCAGCGCAGCCCAAGCACAAAGCGGCCGATACATCCCTGATTGCAGCGTATGCACTTGATGATTTCGTCGAGCCGGCCTTCCTTCACCTTGTTGACCCAATCGGGATCGGCTATCTGCTGTCGGCCCTGGGAAACCATGTCAGCGTAACCTTTTTCCAGCACCTCGACCACTCGATCAGGATCGTGGACGGAAGGGCAGATCAACGGTATCCCCAGTCCCGCCTTGATGACCGCCGCTTTCGGAATCACCTGACCGTCCTGGTTGGGGAGGAAGTCGTTCATCTTTTCATAGGAACCGTCGGAGAGGTGCACGAAGTTCGCGCCTTCCTCTTCACAACGCTTGGCCACCTTCCTGGCGTATTCCGGCCCGAAACCTTCGGGAACTTCGTCCGAGGCGCTGAGGCGAACGCCCACGTTGTAATCGGGCCCCACATATTTGCGGCAGGAATGGATTATCTCCTTAAGGAACCGGAACCGGTTTTCGAAGGAACCGCCGTATTCGTCCGTTCGGCGGTTGGACCTGGGCGATAGGAACTGGTGGAGCAGATAACCGTGGGGGGCGTGAACCTCCAGGCCGTCGAAACCGCATCTCTTGGCCAGCTTGGCGGAACGGCCCATGTCCCGGACAAGTATCTCTATCTCTTCCGCCGTGATCTCCCGGGGCAATTCGCCGTTCATGTGGGTTCCGGGGATTTTATTAGCGAAGGAAATCAGTTCCTCGATGTCGTCGGTAACGGGCAGTTCTCCCTGATAACCCATGGCCCGCAGCAAGGGCATCAGGTCCAGGGCGTTGATCGCGTTTTCGGGAAAGGTCCGATAGGGAATAGGCGACGGGGCCACCGGCTGAACGGCCCCGGCTTCGCTGGTGCCCTGGCGGCCGGCGCCTGGGGAAATCTGGACGAAAAACTTGGCGCCAAAGGAATGGACGTGCTCGACCAAGTCAGCCATCAACGGTACGTATAATTCGTTGTTGAGCGAAGCGTTGTTGTATTTGCGATAGGTGTCCGCGGTCGGGTGATCCGAACCTCCGACGGCCTCCATGATGATCAAGCCGGTTCCGCCTTTGGCCCGGGCCGCATAATAGGCCATCTGTTGACGACTGACATAATGGTTTGGGTCCGTGTAATTCATGTTCATCGGCGCCATGACCACGCGGTTCTTTATTTCCACGCGGCCGATTTTGATCGGTTCGAAAATAGCGTCGTATTGGCCCATGGTTTCTCCTGTCCGACTAGATTTTAAACAGCTCGAGGCCGCCGGTGACGGGAACGGCGGCCCCGGTGATGTACCCGGCCGCCTCGGAGGCCAGAAACACGATCGTCGAGGCTACCTCTTCGGGTGCGCCCAGGCGCTCCAGCGGAATCCTTTTTTTTGCCTTGTTGATGACCTCGGGGCCGTGGGACCGGACCGCCTCCGTGTCGATCAGGCCGGGCATGACCGCGTTGACGGTTATCCCCAGGCGCGCGCCTTCGAGGGCCAGGCTGGTCGTCAAGCCCAGCAGACCGGCTTTCGAGGCCCCATAGGAGGGGTGGGCGAAGGCGCCGCCCAGGGCGGTTATGGAAGAGACGTTGACGATCCGGCCCCAACCTTTCTCGACCATGCCCGGCCAGACCGCCTTGGCGCAGTGGAAGGCGCCGGTCAGGTTGATCCTCAGGTCTCTTTCGAATCTTTCCGGGTCCTGCCGGTCGATTAAGGCGAAGTTGTCCAGGACGGCCGCGTTGTTCACCAGGATATCCAGGCCGCCCCAACTTGCCCGCACTTCCTTGACCACCTTGAGAACCTCGTCGAAACGAGTCACGTCCATCTTCCTGGCCAGAACTCGGGCGCCGGCCTGGCCGATTTCACTTGCGGCGATATCGTCCCTGACATCCGTAAGCGCCACGTCCGCGCCGGCCCGGGCCAAGGCCAGGGCCACGGCCCGCCCGATTCCCCGGGCCGCGCCGGTGACCAAGGCCGCCTTCCCGGTAAGGTCTATCTTCATGGATCAGGTCTCCTTGACCGGCCGGAACTTGGGCAGGGTGATTTCCGGCGTGACCGGATCGAAGACGACTTCCACCGGCATTTCACAGACTATTCGGTCAAAATCGCAGTCCACGATATTGCTCATCAAGCGGAACCCTTCCTCCATCTTGACGATGGCCAGGGCGTAGGGCGTGCTGCCCGCGAACTCCGGGGGAGCGAAATCATAGGTGACGGTGAAGGTGTGGATGCGCCCCCGGCCCTTTGATTCCCGCCAGGTCAGGTTTCGGCCCAGGCAGTTCGAGCACAGGGCTTTCGGGTAGAAGACGATTTCACCGCAATCCGCGCAACGCTGATAGAGCAGCTTGTTCTCCCGGCAGGCGTCATAGAACACTTTGCTCAGCGCGGTGATCAGCGGCAGCGGTTTCTTGTATTCGCCCATTTCTCAGACCTCCCTTCCCAACACGCCCACATGGAAATCCATGCCCACTCCTCCGGAAGCGGTTTCCACCACGTAACGTACATTCGGGACCTGGCGCGCGCCGGCCTGGCCCATGACCTGTCTCGCCGCTTCCACCAGGATGGCTATTCCGCCGCCGGCGCCGGTGTGTCCTTGGGCCATCATGGCGCCGTTGGTGGACACGGGCAGCTTTCCCCCCGGCGAGGTATGTCCTTCCTCGACAAACCGGCCGGCCTGTCCCCTTTCGCACAGACCCAGCAGTTCCAGGCTGATCAGAATGAAGGTGGGAAAAGCGTCGTAAATCTCGGCCACGTCCACGTCCGCCGGGCCGATGCCGGCCATTTGGTAAGCCTCGTCGGCGGCGGGCTTCCAGGAGACCATCACGTCCAGGGGCTGCTGCGTGGAAGTGAAATTGGTGCAGCGGGAGCCCACTCCCAGCAGATAAGCCGGTTGTTCAACCAAGTCCCGCGCCCTTGCGGCCGAGGTCACGATGAAGGCCGCGGCCCCGTCGGCCAAGACGTTCATGGTTCTTTTTCTCACCGGGCTGGAGATTACCGGCGAATCCAGAATCTCGTCCACGGTTCTCGGTTTGCGCATCATGGCGTTGGGGTTGAGGGCGGCCCATTTGCGCAAGGACTCGACCACCGCGGCTATCTGCCTTTCCGTGGTGCCCGTCTCGTACATGTACCTTTGTTGAAGCAGGCCGGCCAACCCCAGTTGACTCCAGCCGTACGGCATTTCGTATTCCTGGCTGACCGAAGCCTTGGCGAACATATTGATGGCGGAGTTCAGGTCCAGGCTGGTGCCCAAACGGTCGCAGTGAACGACCAGGACCGCTTTCGACAGTCCGGTCATGACCAGCGCGGCCGCCGTTTTGAGGGAATTGGCCGAACTCGAGCCGCCGGACATGATCTGGAAGTTACTCTTGGCCGTCCGGCCCAAACCGAGTTCCTCGACCAGCCAGGAACATACCATGTTGGCGTTGTCCAACGGGTTGCCGACCACGCCGATAGGTATAACCGTATCTATTTCCCCTTTGGGCAGGCCCGCGTTCTTGATGGCCATTTCCGCGACGGTCACCGCCGCTTCGATGAAGGACCGGTCGGGGAAGTGGCCGGTCGGGACCTCGCCGATTCCCACTATGGCGGTCTTGCCTCTGATAGTCTCCATGATCTGCTCCTTGATTGAATCTACAGGCCGGTCAACATCCGGCCGATTATGGTTCTTTGTATCTGGGAGGTGCCGCCGCCGATGACGGCCATTTTGGCCGACCAAAAGCCCCGGCCGATCAGGTATTCCCGCATACAGCCATAGCCGCCGAAAATCTGGACGGCTTTTCGGGATAACCTTTCGTACGCCTCGGTAATGAAAGTTTTAGCCACCGCCGCGTCCAGGCCGATGAATTCTCCCCGGTCTTTCTTCCAGGCCAGGTGATAGGTGAGGAACCGCGAAGCCTCCAAATCCATCTTCATCTCGGCCAACATGGCCTGGACGAGCTGGAACTTGGCGATGGGCTTGCCGAACTGATGTCGCTGCTTGGCGTATTCGATGCAATCCTGGAGGTCCGCCTCCATGAAGCCGATGAAAGGGGCAAAAGCAATGCGTTCCCAGCCGAGGGAGGTCAGCATGTGCTTGAAGCCCGAGCCTTCCTCGCCGACGCGGTTCATCGCCGGCACGCGGCAATCATCGAAAAACAGTTCACCCGTGGGCCAGGCGTCGCCTTCATACTTTTTCAAAGGCTTGCCCCTGGTGAGTCCCGGACAGTCTTTATCCACGATGAAGATGGTCAGGCCTCCGGCCCGAAGGGAGAGGTCCACCGAGGCAAAAACGATGAAGACGTCGGCGATGGGGGCGTTGGAGATGAAGGTTTTACTGCCATTGAGCAGGTAGTGGTCGCCGTCTCTCTTGGCCGTGGTTCTAAGACCGGTGGCGTCGGAACCCGCCTCCGGCTCGGTCAGGGCCAAGGCGCCGATCAACTCCCCGGCGGCCATCTTCGGCAGGTATTTTGTTTTTTGTTCGACCGTGCCGAGCTCGGCGATGGGCATGGCGCCCAAAAGCAGATGGGTGCCCCAGACCCCAACCAGGCTGCCGTCACGGCAGGCCCGCGAAAAGGCCTGCATGGCCAGGATAGTGGTCAGGGCATTGGCGCCGCCACCGCCGTATTCCTCGGGAATGGAAAGGCCGGCCAGGCCATAGTCCGAGAGTTTTTTCCACATCTCCGGAGAAAACTCACCGGCCTCCTCTCGCTTGGCCAAGGAGGGGGCAATCTCCTGGCGGGCGAATTTTTCCACCGCGTCCATGAAAATTGTTTGTTCTTCGCTGATGCTGAAATCCATTAGCCGATCACCTCGCTGATCAAGGTTAAGAGGGCAGGGAAACGATCGCCTGTCCCGCGATCACGTCCGCCCCGTGTTGATTGACCACGGCCAGGTTGCATTCGACCAGGTGGTCGTTGTTCTCCAGGTATTTCCGGGCTACCCGGCCCTGGAAAGTCAAGTGGTCCTTGGGCCAGACGATGCCGGTGAACCGGAGCTTGTATCGCTTAATCCGGCCAGGCCCGGCCCAGTCATTGACGATTCGAACCAGCATGCCGCCGTGCATCAAGCCCATGGCGAAGATCGAGGGCAGACCGACGGCTTTGGCGAATTCCTCGTCATGATGAATGGGCTGAAAATCGCCCCCGGCTCCCGCGTATTTAATGATGTGAGTGCGGGTGATGGTGAGGTCAAAAGAAGGAAGTTCGTCGTTTTCATTTACATCTTGGAAACGAAGAGTCTTGCCGGTCATGGACTGTTTCTCCTTCAAGACCAGGATTTGGGAAAGCCCTGGAACTGCATGATCATGTTCTTGCTCATTTCGTTGGAAATGGGCGAAAAGGCGCCCTGGGCCGCGTCCCGCAGGTAGCGCTGCATGGGAAATTCGGCGCAGATGCCGTAACCGCCCAGAATCTCGGCGCCGTAGGTAACGGCGTGCCAGGCGCCTTGGGCCGAGACCACCTTGGCCATGGTTGCTTCCAGGTGGTAGGGCAGTCCCTGATCGCAAAGCCAAGCGGCTTTGTAGGTCAGGTTGCGGGCGTTTTCCAGGTTGATCCGAATGTCGGCCAGATAATGTTGCAGAATCTGGAATCTGGCGATGGGGCCGCCGAAAGCTTCCCGCTTGAGCGCGTAGGCGCAGGCGTCTTCATAGACCGCCTCCATGAGACCCACCCCCATGACCGCGACGGCCACGCGTTCCGGATTGAGCACGTTGAGCAGGTCATACCAGCCGTTGCCCCGCGCACCCAGGATATTTTCCTTGGGAACTTCCACGTCGTCGTAAAAGATTTCGGCCGCGGCGCAGGCCCGGCAACTGATCTTGGAAATCTTTCTGATGGTTATTCCTTTGGACCTCGCGGGCACGAGTATGAGGCTGAGCGAACGGGACGGCTTTTGGTCTCGTTCGGTCTTGCAGACGGTGATGAGGTAGTCCGCGACGTGGGCGCCGGTGATGAATACCTTTTGGCCGTTGATGATCCAGGAGTCACCCTTATCCTCGGCCAAGGTGGATAGCGCTCCCAAAATGTCCGTGCCTCCGGCCGGTTCGGTCAAGGCCATGCTGGTCTTTAATTCGCCGGCGCCCAGTTTAGGCAGGAACTCCGACTTCTGTGCCCGGGTGCCGAGTTCGGTGAGAAAGCGGTTGCCGAAGGCCAGAGTCGTGCCGGCGGCCAGGGCCACCGAGGAAGCGGCCTGGCTCAGAGGCTCCAGAAGAACAATAAGGTCCAGGAGCCCCAGACCCTGACCGCCGTATTCCACCGGTATATTGGCCCGGAACAAACCGAAATCGGCGATCTTCCGCCAGAGATCAGGGGGAGGATAGTCCTCGTTCTCGTCCAAATATCGGACGTAATCCCTGGTCAGCTCTTTTTCGCAGAACTTGCGGGAAGCTTCGCGGAGCATCCGCTGTTCTTCGGTAAGGCCGAAGTCCATGGGCCAGGCTCCTTTTCTCCGTCGTCCGGTTTCAGCGACCGCCCCGGTCTATGAAGGTATTCCGGCACAGGACCGCCGGCTCTCCGTCTTGGCCGAAATACCTGATTTCCATTTCCACGAAGGTCATCACGCCGCCGCGTTTGCCTTCCTTTTCGTAGATGTCGCCCAGGCGGACCTCTCCTTTCAGGGTTTCGCCGGCGAAGACGTTGCGGAAAAAGACCAGCTCCGTTTCTCCATGGACGCTGGAAGCCACGTTCATGCCCAGCTTCTCGGTCATTTCGAGAACGAAATTGTCCGAAGGCATATGATGGGCGAACGTGACCGGAAAAGTCACCGGCATGAGCACGTCCGGAAATCCCTGACTCCGGGCGTATTCAGGATCGGTGTAGACCGGGTTGGGATCGCCGATGGCTTTGGCGAATTCCTTTATTTTTCCCCGCTCGACCGGAAACTCGAACTCGAGCAGCCGGGCGCCGCTCATTTCTTTCTTGACCATTTTTTCTTACCCCTGTTGTTATCAGACCACTTGACGTTCTTTGCCGGCCCAATACGCTTGACGCAGTTCGGTTTTCAATATTTTCCCGGTCAGGCTCTTAGGCAGCGAGTAAACGAACTTGACCGATTTGGGTTTCTTGTAGGAGGCCAGGTTGTTCTTGCATAAAGCGATGATCTCTTCCTCGGTGGCCGGTTGGCCCGGCTTGAGAGTCACGCAGGCCAGGACCGATTCGCCCCATAGGTCATCGGGTATGCCGATCACGGCGGCTTCAAAAACGGAGGGATGGGTATAGATGACGTCTTCTACTTCCTTGGGATAGACGTTATATCCGCCGGTGATGATCATGTCTTTTTTCCGATCGGCGATGTACAAATAGCCTTCCTCGTCCAGGTAACCCATGTCCCCGGAGTACAACCAACCGCCGCGCAAGGCTTCGGCGGTGGCCTCGGGATTTTTCCAGTACTCCTTCATGACCAGAGGGCTTTTGGTGATGACCTCCCCCTTCTCGCCGGGGGGGAGAGCGCGGCCCTGGTCATCAACCACCCGGACCTCGGTCAGGATAAGTTCCCGGCCGGCCGAACCGAGCCGGTGCGTCTGGGCGGGTGTGCCGTCCACGACGTGTTCTTCCGCGGTCAGATTGGTGATCATGGGGCATTCGACCAGACCGTAGGTCTGGTTGAATTTGCGGCCGAAAACCGATAAAGCCTCCTTCAATTTTTCGACGGCGATAGGCGCGGAGGAATAGCAAAGGTTACGCAGGCTGGAGAAGTCGTATCGTTTGGTGTTCGGATAAGCCAGCAGAAAGTAGATAATGGTCGGCGCCAACCACATGGTGGTGACTTTTTCTTTTTGGATCGTTTGCAGAATATAGTCCACGTCGAGATGACTGACGAGAATATTGGGAACCCCCATCATAAAATGCGGGCCGATCAATATACCCGAGCCGTGATTGATCGGCGCCACATAAATGGCCACGTCCGATTCCTTGATGTCCAGAAGACAGGAGGTCATAAAGGACATGAGCACCCAGGTTTTATGGGTATGCACCACGCCCTTGGCCTGGCCGGTCGTCCCTGAAGTGTGCATGATGCAGAGATTGTCGTTTTCATCAATATCATGTTTGGTCGGAGTGTCGTCAGCGGCGGCCATCAGGTCGTCGTAGCGCATCATGTCGCCGAAGCCCGGGCCGTCGACGATAAAATGCCGGCAGGTCTCCAGTTCGCCTTGGACCGAAGCTATGCCCTCGGCGTACGTCGGCAACATGATCAAGGCCTTGGATTCGGCGTTGTTCAGGCAATGGGCATGTTCCTTGGGGTGGTTACGCATGTTGAGGGGGACCCAGACCAGGCCGTTTTTTATTATGGCGTATTGGGCTTCGAGGACGGTGAGGGAATTTTCGCCCAGTACGGAGACGCTATCACCCTTTTTCAGTCCCAAGTGCGACAGGGCGTTGGACAGCCTGTTGATGCGCTGTTCGAGTTGGCGATAGGTCACGCGCTGGTCGCCATGAATCACGGCCACGTTATCGGGGTAGTACATGAAGCCTCTTTTGACCAGATTCCAGAGATCCATTCTTGCCTCCTTTCCTCGGGTATAAGCACCTGTTAATATAATGTTAGTAAACACTAACACCAAGGACCAACAAAGACACCATAACTTACGTTCGGTTAAGAATTATATGTCGGTTGACATTCTTATAAGTTCGAAAAAATCGTCGCCATTGAATTCTTCATCCGGGACGAAATCTTTTATCGCCAGGGCCAGGAAATAGTTGCCCACAAAAAATGCGGCCATAAACCTGGCCTTGATTTTGGTTTTTAACAGTCCCTTTTGTTGCGCCGACCTGATGACCTTCTCGACCGTTCTTATGCTGTCCGCCATCAGCTTCCGGAAATCATCCTTGAAATCCGGGTCGTTTTTGTAGCTCAGCAGGTGAGCCAGAAACATGGACTTATCCGGATTATTACGGACGAAATCAATATATACGTCGGTGACTCCTTTAAGATAGGCGATTTCGTCGCCGGGATTGGCTTTGTACACCAGGCGATAGGCGGCGAATAGTTCTCGAGTTATCGATTGATAACATTCCTGGAACAAAGCTTTTTTGTTTTCAAAGTGCTTGTACAGAATGGGCTCGGATATGCCGGCGTTTCTGGCTATTTCCGCCGTGGTGGCGCCCGTGTAACCCTTGTCGTTGAAGAGGCGTATGGCGACCTCCAGGATTTCCTGATGCCTGCGCTCGGAGTCGAGGTAGCGTTCTTTGGTTTTTTCCACGATATTGCGAGTCATACCGCCTAGTTCATCTTTCGACCAACCATTTAGTGAATACTAATAAATAGTTAGCATATACTATGCAAAATGGCCTGTCAAGAAAATAATTCTCCAAGGCCTTACCCCCGTCTAGACAATTCATTTCTTAACCCAGCCAGGGCGGTGGGCCGGCGGTGCCGGGCGGCTTTCCCGGACAAAATCAAGAAGAGGCTTCATTTCAGGTCAGGTCTTATCGGTTGGGTTATGGCTGGAAAACTGGACCTCGAGGCAAAGGGCGATTGGACCGCAGGCGGTCGGGCGGGCTTTCGTTCGTGAAAACGACATATTGATTGCATTGATCAAAATATTGAGCACGTTATTGACCAAATATTGGCTTGATGATTTAACGGCCTGTTTTAAATAATAAAAATGACCGGGATTCGCGGGCACGCTTCTTGCTCCCTCCCATAAGCAGCTTCAAGGCGAGTTATTCTCCCGTCAGAGGTTTGAACCATGGAAACCAGGATCACCAGGCTCTTAGGTATACAATATCCCATCATCCAGGCCTCGATGGCCTGGATCGCCGACGCCGCCCTGGCCGCGGCCGTCTCCCAGGCCGGAGGCTTGGGTCTGCTCGGCCCTAACGCCGGGGCCAGGGCCGTGGCCACGGACCCGGCCGAAGTGGGGCGGCGACTCAGGGAACAGATCCGGTTGGTCAAGAAGAACACGGACAATTCGTTCGGAGTGAATTTCGTGGTCGGCATCCCCGGCTTCGACCGGCAGTTCAGCGACGTCTCGATCGAGGTGGCCGTGCAAGAGGGGGTTCCAGTGGCGGTGGTCTCCCAGGGCAGCCCGGCCGTGTACACCAAAAGGCTGAAAGAAGCCGGCTTGAAAGTGATTCACGTCTGTTCGACGGTGCGCCACGCCCGCAAGGCCGAAGAAAACGGCGTGGACGCGGTCATCGCCTCCGGCACCGAAGGCGGCGGACATAGCGGCTTCCACCAGAGTTCCACGCTCTGTCTTATACCCCAGGTGGTGGACGCGGTCAGTCTGCCGGTCGTGGCCGGAGGTGGGATAGGCGACGAGCGGGGGCTGATGGCCGCCTTGGCTCTGGGCGCGGAAGGGGTGTACATGGGCACCCGTTTCATCGCCACCCATGAATGTCCGGCCCACGAAAAGGTCAAGCGCGTCCTTTTGGCCGCGGATGACATCAGCACCATCGCCTTGCGTCACGGTTCGCCCGTGCCAATAAGTTCACCCGGGACGGGGGATAGGGGGTTTGTCGAAGAAAGACGCGGTTCCCTCAGGTTGATCTTGAATTCCTTCATTCAGGAGGCTCTGGCCCGCAAGGGCGGCGAACTCTCCTTTGACGAGTTGCTGGGTCTGCTCAGAAGCCCGGACCCGCAATCCGGCAGCAATCGAACCGTGGCCTGTTTCCTGGAAGGGCAGATCGAGGAGAACCCGGTCAGCGCGGGGCAAGTGGCGGGCTTGATCCGCGAGGTCCTCTCCTGCCAGGAACTCATCCAACGCCTGGTCCAAGGTCAGGGCGCGATCTTGGCCAGGCTGAACCGAGTATTTAAAGGCTAAGGAGCAAGTTCATGGGCAAGTCCGGATCAGACCTGGCCAGCCGGCTGCGATCGGCGGTGGAAGAAGCCTACGTCAGTGAAGCCGAATTCGTCCGGCGCAGCTACACGCGCACTCCTTCCTGGGTCCAGGGCCGGCCTCCGGCCATCGTGGTCAAGCCCGGCTCGACGGAAGAAGTCTCGAAGATCGTGCAAATCGCCAACGAAACCGGGACGCCGGTCATTCCCCGCGGCGGCGGGGCCAGCGTGGCCGGGTTTCCCTTAAGCGACCGGGCCGACCGGAGCATCCTGGTGGATATGACGCGCCTGAACCGGGTCTTGTACCTGGATGAAGAGAACATGACCGTGGGCGCGGAATGCGGCATTATTCTTAGCGATCTGGCGGATTATGTTCATCGGCGCGGATATCATATTCACACCGTGGACATGCCCCAGTACATGGACACGCTGGGCGGCGCCCTGAGCGGCTTCAACGGGGGCGGCGAGCCTTCGGACCTGGCCACCGCCGGCGAGATAGGGCAATACCTGTTAGGCCTGGAAGTGGTTTTACCCACCGGCGACGTGGTTCAGACCGGCGCCGGACCAGGCACGAACATTCACGTCTCCCGCCAGGTGGACCGCTATCCGGGCTCGCCCTTTGTCACCGGTCTCTTCATCGGCGACGCCGGGGTCTTCGGCATCAAAACCAGGGCCTATTTCCTCATCTCGCCCCAACCGCGCCAGATGATCTACGGCGGGTATGAGTGCCGGTCCTACGAACAGGTGCATAAAATCCTGGCTCACCTGATGGCCCTTTCACCTTATCCATACTCCAGGATAGTCTCTCTCACCGCCCGAGGCAAAGAGACTTGGTCCATCTTTTACGGTATTCGAGGCTCGGAGGAGGAAGTGGCCCATAAGCAGGCCGTTCTCCACGATACCTGCCTTCAGCACGGCGCCTTGCCGGCCGTAACTCAGATGGCCCTGGAAACCCTGATGCGCTTCTCCGGCCGCCAACTCGGCAAGTGGTACGCTTCGCGCGGCAAGTTTCTTTATTTCGAATATCTTTTCGGCAAGTCCGAAGCCCCGGCCTACCTGGAATCCCAGGTGGCCTTCGTTCAAGAAAGACTCAAGGAAGCCGGCCTGTCCGACCTGGTGGTGGACCACGTCACCTATCTCATTCCCAAGGAGCGTCACACCTATGTCCTGGGCCAGGTCTATTTCTTCGATGAAAACAAGCTGGACCCGGAAAAAATGGAAGCGGTGAGAAACATTTCCGTCGAGGAATCCACGCGGGTTCTGGAACACGGCGGTTTCATGGAGGCCAACCAGGGTTCGCTGGCCAATTTGAGCGCCTCGGTCTGGTCGCCGTCTTACACCGGACTGATGAAGACCCTCAAGAAAGCTCTTGATCCCAAGAATATCATGAACCCCGGACTCTGGAGGCTGTGATCGTGGAAGCACCCCACCTCGAGGCGATTCGCTATCGGATATACCGCTGCACCGGTTTCGGCATATGCCGCGGAGGTTATAACTCCAAGGTTTCTCCGTGCCCCATGCAGATGGGTTCTCCAGCCGGTTTCGAGGCCGAAACTCCTCGCGGCATCATGACCACGGCCCGGGGGATACTGGAAGGCGAGTTGGATTATTCCACCGAGTTGGCCGAGGTCGTCTATCGCTGCACCCAGTGCGGCAACTGCCGGGTCTTATGCGGCGCGGTGGACCTCGACACCTGGCGGACTCTTTTCGATCCCGGTGAAGTGGTCCTGGCCATGCGCACCGATTTGGTGGAGCGAGGCCTGGTGCCGCCCCGGGTGCGGGACTATCTGAAAGGCATGCAGGTTCGCGGGCGCCCCTACCTGGACGTGGAGAACCGGCGCGGGCAGTGGGCCCGGGACCTCGACCTGGCCGCTTTCTCCGGCCACGAATATCTGCTTTACGCCGGGGACGCCGGAGCCTTTGACGAGCGGGGCCGCCGGATCGCCCAGGCCTGCGCCCTGGTGTTCCAGGAAGCCGGCCTGTCTTTTGGCGTGCTGGGCGATGAGGAGTCGGCCGACGGGAATGAAGTCCTCAAGTCGGGCGAGAAATGGCTTTTTGAAAAGCTGGCCCAAGAGAGTATCGCCGCTTTCAGGCAACGGGGAGTGAAGAGGTTGATCGCCTTCAGCCCCCACGCCTTCAACGCTTTCAAGAACGAATATCCCGCCCTCGGGGCGGATTTGTCCGTCCGGCATCATTCCCAGGTGCTGGCCGAACTTCTGGGGCAAAAGAAGCTGAAATTCAGCCGCAAGATCGAGGCCCGGGTCGCCTTCCACGATCCCTGCCTGCTGGGCCGGCAGAACGAGGAATACGAAGCCCCCCGCCAGACGCTGAGGGCCTTGCCCGGCGTGGAACTGGTGGAAATGCCCCGCGCCAGGGAGAACGCGCTCTGCTGCGGCGGCGGTGGGGGCAACTTTTTCACCGACATGTCGCGGGGTATTGATTCACCGGCGCGAAGGCGCCTGCGGGAAGCCAGGGACGTCCGGGCCGACGTTCTGGCGGTCGCCTGTCCGAAATGCGCCAAGATGCTGGAAGACGCGTCCAAGCTGGAGAACCTGGACGGCCGGATCAGGATCATGGACCTGGCGGAAATCGTCCAGTCCGTTCTCTGATTCTTTTCGCGCGGCCGGCGAGCCGGTCGATAGTGGAAGGGGAGAAGACATGCCGGACCAAGCGAGACTGCTGGAGGCCCTGATCGACCTGGTGGGGCGGGAGAATGTGTCCAACGAGCCGGTGGACCTGATCCCCTACCTGAGGGACTCTTACGCCATCCTGATGGGACGGAATATCCCTCTGCCGGATTTCGTGGTTCTGCCGGAGACGGCCGAGCAGGTCCAGGTCCTGGTCAAATTGGCCAATGATCACACTATGCCGGTATATCCCCGCAGTTTCGGGGTCAACATCGCCGGATCGGCCTTGCCCTATCGGGGCGGCCTGATCCTGGACCTCAAGAGGATGAACCGGATTCTGGAAATCAATGAAGACACCATGACCGCCACCATCGAGCCGGGGGTCACCTGGGCCAAGTTAAGAAGGGAGGCCCGCAAGAAACACCTGGACATCATCCCCATCGGCGGTCCGTACCAGACCAGCCCGGTGGGTAATTTCCTGTTGACCAACATCACCCCTTACTCGACCAAATATCCCGCCGACCGGGCCGTGACCCTGGAAGTGGTCCTGCCGGACGGCCGCTTCTTGCGGACGGGCTCGCAGGCGGCGCCGTTCGGCCATAAGCTCAACCCGTATTTCCGGTACGCCTATGGCCCGGATTTGACCGGCCTGTTCAGAGGCAGCCTGGGCAACCTGGGCGTGGTGACCAAAATGGTCATAAGACTACGGCCCCTGGCCGAGTTGGAAGAAAACTTGATCTATGGTTTCGACCGACTCGATCCGGCCCTCCAGGCCCTGAAAAAGATAGAAAGGTTGGAAATAAGCCGTTACAGCCTTCTGAGCAACCGATTCCTGCTCACTCACCTCCTGACCAGGCCGGCCGACCTGAAGAAGAAGTCAGAGCGGGAGCGGGTGAGCGGATTGTTTACGCCGATCGTCATGACGGTCGGCTTGGGGGGGAAACCCCGCCAGGTGGCGCTTTATGAAGAGATGACCGACGAGGAAGCCGCCGGCCTGGGTGGACGGCGGCTCGAACTGCCGCCCGATGTGAAGGCCGACTACGACGAATTCACCGAAGGCTGCAGCCAGAAGGTCCTGCGCATGTACGCTCCCTTCAGTGGTTTCGCCGCCGTCATCGGCTGCGTGCCCTACGGTCGGATATCCGAAGTCCACGCCAGCGTCAAGCGCCTAGTCCTGAGCCATGATCTGAAGGACGCCCTGACCAACGATCCTCTGACCCCTGAACTGATCGTTGTTCCATATGACCGGGCCTCCACGGCCTACGTGGAGCACGAGGTCCTCTTCGATCCCCTGGATGAGGCCGCCGTCAAGAAGGTCCAGGTCTGCCTGCGGGAATGTTATCAGGAAATCGTGATGAAGCACGGCGCGGTGCACACCATGCCCAATCGCAGCCTGTTCAAGCTGATGGCCCCGGAGTACGTGGCTTTGCTCCGCGGTCTTAAAAACCTGGTTGATCCGAACGGCCTGTTCCTGGCCGGCGGCCCCTATTCCTTCTGACAGGCGGGCTGGAGGAAAGAAGTCATGCTGGAGGAATTTCGCGAGGACATCCATCACTGTCTCAAATGCGGGGCCTGCCGGATCGCCTGGCCGAGCGGCGAGCCTATCTGTCCTTCCGGGCTCAAGTTCGGCTTCGACTCCCACTACGCCCTGGGTCGGGTGGAGATCGCGCGCCACGTGCTGGAAGGTTCTCTGGCCTTGAACGCGGAAGTGCTCGACCGAGTGTATACCTGCACCGCTTGCGGCGCCTGCGACAGTTTATGCCTGCCGGCGGTGGGAGTGGGGCCGCTGAAGATCATCGAGGCCCTCAAGATCGAAGGGGTCGAGAGCGGGCTGATACCGCCGGCCATACGCGACTATCTCAAGGGCATGCTGGTCCACGGCAATCCCTATCGTCAACCCCAAAGCGAAAGGGGGCGATGGAGCGAGGGTCTGGAACTGGAACCCTACCAGGGCCAGGATTATCTCTTTTACGTGGGTTGCGTGGGCTCGTACGATGACCGGGGAAGGAGAATCGCCCGGGCCTGGGCCGTATTGCTGAAGGCCCTGGGAATTTCCTTCGGCGTGCTCGGCCGGGAGGAAGGCTGCGACGGACACGAAGTGCTGCGCGTGGGCGAAAGAGGTCTCTTCGAAAAGCTGGCCCGGGCAAACATCGAGAAGTTTCAGGCCAGGGGAGTCAAGAAGATAATTACTTTCACCCCCCACGCCCTTTACGCCTTCGAGAAAGAGTATCCGGCCCTGGGCGGTGTGTTCGAGGCGGAACACGCCGGCCGGATTCTGGCCCGGCGGTCCCAGGCGGACGGTTTCAAGCTCAGGCCGGCCGTCAATGCCGATTTGGCTTTTGAAGTCAACCTGGCCGTCCGCTGCGTCCGGCAAGCGAAAAAAGAAGGGCGGGGCTCTCCTGACCTGAAGTGCGGTTTGGTTACCTACCATGACCCTTGTTTCCTGGGACGTCGCCTGGGTGAATATGAATCGCCCCGCTGGATTCTCTCCGACCTGTTGGGCCTGGAGCTGAGGGAGATGGAAAACAACCGGGAGAGTGCTTTGTGCTGCGGCGGGGGAGGCGGCAATTTCTTCACCGACGTCCTGGGAGGCGGCAGCCGGAGTCCGGCCCGGGCGCGGGTGAGGCAGGCAATGGAGACCGGCGCCGAAACCCTGGTCACGGCCTGCCCCAACTGCGCCCGTATGCTCGAGGACGCGGTCAAGGCCGAAGGATTGGAGGAAGCCCTGGAAGTCTTGGACCTGGCGGAGATCGTGCTTAGAAACCTGGCACTGAATCAAGGTTGATCGATTTCCCGGAAGGGAAACGGCCCGGTGGCGATCTGGAGACGGCCGAAGAGGACCCGGGTGGAGGAGAGGAGGCGGTAATGGGTCTGGTCAGATATGAAAAGAAAGGCGGCGTGGCCTATATTCTGCTCGATCGTTCCGAGGCCAACCCCATCAATCGGGAGATGACCGTGGAACTGGGAGAGATATGGGAGGATTTCCAGGGCGATCCCGATTTGCTGGTGGGTATCCTGGGTACGACTCGGAAGAACTTTTGCGTCGGATTCGACATTAAGGAAATGGCCGGCTTGATGATGCAGGGCGTAAAGTATAGCTGGACGGATTCGGCCATATTCGGCCGCCGGCCGATGAGCCCCGATGTTCGGGGCGTGACCAAACCGGTCATCGGCGCCTTTGACGGCAACGTCAACGGCGCCGGCTTCTGGCTCTTTTTACAGAGCGATATACGGATCGCCACGCCCGAAACCAGATTCGGCCTGGGGGAAGCCAGGATCAACTTCCCCATCGAGTTCGTCGCTCTGCTGCCGCGTTACCTCCCCCGGGCCATCATCGGCGAAATGATCTATACCGGCCTGCCGCTGCCCGCCCAGAGACTATATGATCTGGGCGTGGTCAACCGCCTCACGGCCAGGGAAAAACTTTTGGATGAAGCCGCGGGCCTGGCCGAAATAGTCCGCCTCTCCGGGCCCTTGGCCGTCGAGGCCATGAAGCGGTTGTTGGACTGGAGCCATGATGCCGGCCGCCACAGCCTGATGGCCTTCACCGGCCGCCTGATCGAGCCGGTAGTCAACGCCGAAGACACCAGCGAGGCCTTGGCCGCCTTTGTCGAGAAACGGCCGCCGGTCTGGAAACGAAGGTAAGCCGCCGGCGGCCGGGAGAAGCGGGCGGAGCGGCCTGACGGCCCTCCGCCCGACGTTTTATAGCCGAATGGTCCCACCGCGGGACGGGCGGCCCTAGACCTCGGCCGTTGATTGCTTCAGATACTGTTCTCTCAGGAGCGACTTGGCCACCTTGCCCGAAGGGGTAAGCGGGAGTTCATCCACAAAAACGAACTGCCGGGGAATTTTGTAGTTGGCCACGTGTTTCTTGAGAAAATCCGCCAGCTCTTCCTTGGTCAGCTCGACACCCGGATTCTTGACGATATAGAACCGGCCGATCTCGCCCAGGTCCCGGTCCGGCACTCCGAAACCCGCCGCCAGGCGAACCTTGGGATGCTGGGTCAGCAGGTTTTCGATTTCCACCGGATAAATATTATAGCCACCCTGAATATACATCTCCTTTTTCCGACCCTTCAGATATACGTAACCCCGCGCGTCCAGGTAGCCCATGTCGCCGGTCAGCAGTCCTTCGGGCCGGAAGGTTTCGGAAGTGGCCTGGGGCGAGTTGTAGTATCCGGCCGTCACGGCGTCGCCGGCGACCATGAGTTCGCCTATTTCGCCGGTAGGAAGCTCCTTCAGGTTCTGATCCACTGTTTTTACCGAGTGGCCGGCGAGGGGGCGACCGATGGAACTCAAAAGGGTTTCGCGATCGTCCTCGAGGGTGCTCATGATCACTCCGCCCGAACACTCGGACAACCCGTACAGGTTGATGGTCTTGCAGCGGGGGAAATGCTTGATCATTTCTTCCATCAGCCACGGTTCCACGTTCGAGCCGCCGGTCATGGCCAGCCTGGCCGACTGGAGCAGTTCGGGTTTGAAGGAGGGGTCCTTGAAACAGAATACGATCATGGTGGTCACGCCGCCCAGGATGGTGGGATTATGACGGTAGCAGAGTTGAAGGTGTTCCGAAGGAATGAAGAAAGGCTGCAAGATGATCTTGCCGCCGCAGATTAAAAGAGCGTTCACGGCGCAGGTCAAACCGGCCACGTGGTTCAGCGGCAGGGCCATAACCATGCTGTCGTTTTCGTTCATCCCGGTCTGAATGACCTGACCGTAGGCCGAGGCGATCAAGCTCTTCTGGGTGATGACCGCGCCCTTGGGTTTGCCCGTGGTTCCGGAGGTGTAGATGATGAGCGCGGGATCATCGGGCTTGATCTTGCTTTTAGCCCGAGGCAGGGCGGCTGAATCCTCGGCCGATGGTTCGGCTAATAGCGATTCAAAAGACCGGGCCCCGGGAAAACCCTTTTCCCCCAGGCCGCCGATGAAGAAATAGTCGGTTACCCCGGGGAATTTGGATCTGAGTCCGCCCAAATAGTCCACGAAGTCGAATTCGCCGAAGACCGACTTGAGCGGGCCGATGGAGATCATTCCCCTGGCTTCGGACTGGTTCAGCATGTACTCGAGTTCGGCCTGGCGGAAGCGGACGTTCAAGGTCACGGCCACCGCGCCTATCTTGGCCAGACCGAAAAAGGCCAGCAGCCATTCCGGTATGTTCGGCGCGTTAAGGGCGACCTTGTCGCCGTGGGTCAGGCCCATTTTGAGCAGGTTGACCGCGATCACGTCGGTCAGGCGGTCCAATTCGGCCCAGGAATAGTTCCTGTCTCCGTGGACCAGGACCGTTTTATCCGGGGTCCTGGCCGCCCCGTGGCTGAGAATGTCCATCAACAAAGCCGGTTTCCTGATCATGCTCCCCTCCTTTCTCTCTTGCTGGTTGGATTCATGGGACGGTGAAATGCCGAGGCTGAAAAGCCTCGCCTTTTTTGACGTAACTCTTGACTTTCTTGTGGAAGTAATAGGTCAGGACGTTGAGGTCCCCATTGATGCCGTGGGCCTGGAAGATGCCGACCAATTCCTCGAGACTGGCCGGGCAGCCGGGAATGGCCACGGCCTCCCTGATGCCTTCGCCCCGGCGATTGGCGGCGATGATGCAGTCGCCGAGGAGAAAGGTCTTCTTGGCCGTGCCGGAAGGTTTGGTGTTTTTTCCGCCGAGCAGTTCATAATCGTCATAGGGCTGGCCCCCTGAAATAATGGCCCCGGCGATAATCAGCAGCACCGAGACAGGGAAAAGCATGCTGCAGCCGGTGCACAGGGTCTGGCCGGGATGGGGCAGGCGGAAGCCCTTGACGCCGGCACGGGTAAAGAAGCCGGGCTGGTCGCTGCCCGTGTACCACGGGTCCTGGTCGTCGAAGTGCTTGAGCTTATGGACGCGCCCGGCCGGATTCAAACCCCGGACCTCGATGTCCTCGATCTTCAGACTACGGTTCTGTCCGGCGGCGAAGGCGGCCAGGTGGCCGACTTCGGCCGGGTCAAAGCCCATCAAACCGGCCCCCACCACGTCGCAGTTGAACATGTCCCGGCCGGCGAGGATGAGGTTTTCCCGGTGCGCGGTCCCCATGTGCATGGGGCCGTATTCGAGGGAATAAATCCCGTCTATCAAGGTGAGGTGAGGATAGAGCCTGGCGCCCAGGCGGGCCACGAAATCATCCAGTGGCCTTTGGCGGTGGTGGCAGATGGATTTCGACCTGCCGTTCAGGCAGCCCTTGGAGTTCTTGAAACCCAGCGTGACTCGGGTCTGTTCATGGGTCTTGAGAACAGGCAGATTGATCACGAAATCCGCTTCCAAAACCCTTCTGGCGACGCTCAAGGAAAATCCGCCCAGTCCGGTTTTAACGAATTCCTCGTCGTTCAGGTCCACCAGCTTGACGCCGTAACGGGCGCTCAGCTTGTCCAGACCCATGGCCTGGTAGGTCTTCGTGGTGGAACAACCGAACTCCTCGTTGTCCACGGCGGCTTCGGCGATGGTGACGTCCCTGGCCCCGGCGTCCTTGAGACACCGGATCAGGGCTTCGATCACCGCGGCCGTGGTCACGATGCCGTATGGCGCGAACTCGAACTTGGTGAGCCACTCCACCAGGTTGGGTTTGACCAAGACCGACATGTGCGGATCGAAATGCTTGAAGGCTTCGGCGGCGGCCAGAGCCTCGGCCACCGCCGTTCCGTCGTCTTTCCACTCGACCAGGGCCACCGGGGCCGGCGGGTCCTGGTTATGCAGCCCCACGCCTTTGGCCATGAACTCCTCCTTGACTTCTCGGCCGCCCCACTCCGCGCCGAGTCCAGGGGCGACGCAAGATCATTAACCCATCTTGTGCCGACGCCGCGGCCGGCCGAAAGGACCGGCCCTGGCTTAATGCCTCCTAAAGCCCGGCCGCCTCCTGGACGTAGGCCTTCATGACCACTTGGCCCCAGCCGTGCCGCATCGGTCCCACGTCGCCGCAACTGAAATGGTCGTAAATCATGCCGTTGGGGTCCAAACCGGAGACGTATCGGTCTTGCACCAAAGTGGCCAGCCCGGGTATCTGGCCCAAGGCATGGGCGCACCATTTCTGGCTGCTCTGGCCCATGTCCAAAAGGGCCAGGCCGTGAAAGACCAATTTGTCGCCCGGCTTCAACCCGGCCCCACAGCCGTGCGCCTCCACCACCTCGACCACCAGGTCTTTTTTCAAGATATCCGGATGAAAAAGCTTTCTGGCGGCCGCGTTTCTTTTGGGATCGGACTTGAAAGTCTCCATCTCCTGATCCGAATAACCCAGGTGCTTTTGCAGGGCTTTCCAGTTGTATTCCCGGTCGTTCATGTCTTCACCTCCCTGTTTATTTCCTACGGCCGGACGGCCTGCCTTTCGGCCCAAACTCCCGCCGGCCATGTCATTTTCGGTTAGACCGCGCCCCGGCCAGGTCTCCTTGGCCCGGTTATGGTCGGTCCGGATTGGTCTGAAACGTCGGTCGGCCCTTCTCTTGTTTTTATTTCCAGGAGTGCATTTTGGGTGCCACCTGATATATCATTAAATAACCATAAGTTATCTATAAAGAGACTGGATATTGCTCAATATGTTGATCATAGTGAACTAAATGCTGTGCAAACGCTTGACAAAAACCAGGGCCGGCTCTAATTAACAAGTTGAACTGAACAAGCCCCGGCCATTGCCCGCGGGTCGCGGGCGGCGGCTTCAACCTGTACTTGCCGGAAGATTCCACCGGGAAAGAGGAAGCGACCAGGACCATGGAAGCAAATCTCTATCGCGACGGAGCGGCCGACGGACCGGCGCCATTGACGGCGGCCGCGTTTTTCGAGGGTGAGTTCACTTTGGACTGGCTCATGGAATTGACCGGTCTGAGGCCGACCGCTCTCTTGGGTCATTTGGAAGAAGGCGTGGAGCAGGGCTGGTTGGAGGGTCGGGGACATGGTCGCTATGTTTTTCCAAGCCTGGAGAAGAAGCGGGGCTTTAAAGACGAATTGTCCGAGGAAGAATCGTCTAGTCTGCACCGGCGCATCGCCGAATTGATTCTCAAGGAATACCCCGAGGGAGCGGAAAAGGCCAAGGCCGTAGCCCATCACCTGTTGCATGTCACCAACGACGAGGAACGCTGCCGGTGGTTGCTTAAGGCCGGAGACGACTACGTCAAGGATTTCAGGACGGACCTGGCCCAGGGTTGTTATTTGAAGGTGATTCAGGACCTGGGCCGGACTTCAAGCGGCATCGCGGACGACTTGTTCATCCGGGCCGCCCTTAACTATTCCAAGGCGTCGGCCACCAGTTTGGACGTAAATCGGGTGGACCAGATGCTCACCGAGGCCTTGACCAGGGCCCGCCAGGGGAAAAAAGTCGCGGCCCTGGCTCTCTTAGAGATGCATTTGGCCAAGAATGAATGGCTGCGCAACCGCTACGGCCAGGCGTTCATGCATTTTCAAGCCGGCTGGTCGCTGGCCAATGAAGCGGGCGATCCCAAGCTGCTTCGGTCGGCCATGATCTTCAGCACTTTCTTTCTCTATTGGCAGGGCCGTTTTCGGGAAGTCATCAGTCATTACGAAAAATCGGTTCCGGACGTGGACCGTCATCCCCAGGGAAGTTTCCCTCTACTGGCCCATATCACGGTCAGCCATTGTTACGGGATGACGGCCCAGGTCAGCCAGGGGCTGGGTATGGTGGACGCCATTCGGTCCCATTGCCTGGAAAAGGGGGACAAATCCCTGGCCGCCTTCGCCGGCGGCACCATGGCCCTCATAATGCTGGATGCCCGCCGAATGAACGAAGCCCTGGACTGCTTCCATGTTTCGACTAAAGTCGCCCGGGAGGTCAGAAATACCTGGCTGGAAATCCTGGGGTTGGCCACGCTGGCTTTCGCCTATTACCTGAACGATGAACCCCGGAAAGCCATCTCCTCTTTGCGCAAATACCTCCGGCTCAGCCGGAGGTCGAACGTGTCCATCAGGCACCTGTCCTATCTTATGGACGTCCTATGGGCCGTGGAGACGGGCAGGCTCCCGGCCGTAGCCGGCTTCTCCCTGGAAAAGGAGATCAAGCGGACGCTGGCGGGCCACAATATTTTCATGAAGGGCGTGGCCAGCCGATATCGCGCCTTGATGGAAGAGCGCGCCGGCCGGCCAATGGAGACGGTCCTGGATTCCCTGGGGCAATCGGTCAAATGGCTGGAGGAATCAGGGCATCAGATAGAGTTGGCGCGCAGCCGCCTGGAAATGGGCCGCGTGTTTCTGGACCATGGCCTTACGGAACGGGCCCGGGAAATGACTAATTCGGCCTCGAACCTGTTTCTGATCCTGAACCGGGAAATGGCGCCGGCTGATTTGCGCGCGCTGATGACCGAGCCGCCCTCCCGCGAACAGCAGTTGAAAGAGATACTGAAACTCGGCCAGGAGATGGTCACCATTCGCGACAATAAAGACCTGGTCCAGCATATCATCTCCACGGTCAACCGCATCACCGGAGCGGAAAGAGGGGCCATCTTTCTCTTGTCCGAAAGCAGCGGCCCGTCCAGCCTGCGTCTTCGCGCCTCGAAGAACCTGACCTTTGATCAGGTCAATCATCCCGGCTTCCGTTCCTCGATGGAAATGATAGAAAGAGCGGCCCGGACCGGCCAGCCTTTCATCGCCTGCGGCCCAGCCGCGGATGTCTCGGCCCACTCGGATCGTCAGGTGATTCGATCACGCTTGGGCGTGCCCATGATACTTCGGGATCAGGTGGTCGGCGTACTCTATCATGATAACCGATTGCTCAGCAGCGCCTTCCGCGAATCAGACCTCGAACTGCTGGCCTACGTGGCCGGGCAGGCGGCCCTGGCCCTGGACAACGCCACGGCCTACGAGGAAATCCAGCGTCTGAACGAGAAATTACAGGAGGAAAACAGATATTACGAGGAACAGCAATACCAATCCAGTCGTTTCGAAAACATAATAGGTGAAAGCGCCGTCATGATTCGGTTGCTGGCCCAGGTCGAACAGGTGGCGACCACCGACACCACGGTGTTGGTCCTGGGTGAAACCGGCGTGGGTAAAGAACTGGTGGCCACGGCCATTCACCGTTTGAGCCCCAGAAACCAGAAACCCTTCATCAAGACCAATTGCAGCGCCCTCACCGACACTTTGCTCACCTCCGAACTCTTTGGTCATGAAAAAGGGGCCTTCACCGGAGCGGCCGGCCGGCGGATAGGCCGCTTTGAACTGGCTCACGGCGGAACGATCTTTCTGGATGAGATAGGCGATCTGCCCATGGAAGCCCAGGTCAGGTTGTTGCGGGTGCTGCAAAGCGGAGAATTTGAAAGGGTGGGCGGGACCGAGACCCTTTATTCCGATTTCCGCCTTATCGCCGCCACCAATTTAGACCTCGAACAGGCCGTCAGGGAGCAGAGATTCAGGGCCGACTTATTTTACCGGCTGAACGTCTTCCCCATCCTAGTGCCTCCGCTACGGGAACGCCGGGAGGATATAGCCCTTTTGGCCCATCATTTCCTGATGATCTATGGTCAAAGGACCGGGAAAAATTTCAAAAGGATACCGGACGAAGAGATGAAGAAGCTGCTGGCCTATCGTTGGCCGGGCAATGTGCGGGAGTTGGAGAACGTCATGGAACGAGCCGCCATCCTCAGCCCGCCTCATTCTTTCCGGTTACCGGATTTGATCCCGCCCGGTTCCCGCGAGTCCGACGGCTCCAACGGCGTGACCTTAAAGGAAAACGAGCGGCGGCATATCATTTGGGCTTTACAGAAGACGGGCTGGAAGGTGCGGGGTGAAGGCGGCGCGGCTGAAATCCTGGAGGTCCATCCTTCCACCTTAGCCTTCCGGATGAAAAAACTGGGCATTCAGAGGCCGCCCAGGCGAAGAGGCAAACGAGGGCCCTGATCCGATATTTTCTCCCCAATTCGAGGGGGCCTGATTATCAGCCCCTGACCGCCGCGTCACGGCTAAAGGCTTCGGCCAGGGCCGACAAGGCCAGAGCGGCGAAGCAAAGCAAAAAGGCGGTCCGATAATCCCGGCCCGATTCCAGGCCCGTGCCGGCGCTTCGCTGCAGCACGTAGCCCAATCCTTGGACAAAGAACCCCGCGCCGATGAAAACGAAAAAATTTACCCCGGTCATGGCCGTGCCGGCCATCCGGCCCGGCATCAGTTCCTTGATATGGGCATAGGCCAACTGGCCGGAAAATCCCATCAGGCCGAAGGTGAACATTATCGCGGCCAGGAGAACCAGGTGCGTCGGGCCGGGCCAGAGGGCCAGGATCAGCACGCAGGCGGCCATCGCGGTCAGGCTGAGCAGGATGGCTTTTTTCCTGGACCTGATAATGCGATCGGAAAAGAAACCGCCGGCCGGCGCGCCGACGATGACGCCGATGCTTATCAACAGCAGCAGGTTGCCGGCGGTGACCGGAGGCAGGCCCAGGTAAAGAATCAAAAACGGACCGGCCCACAAGGTCTGGATGGCGGCGAAGGCGCCGTAACGCAAGCCGGCCGAAAAAGCAATGGCCCAGTAGCTTGGCTCCTTCATGAGGGTGCCCAGGGATTCAAGCGCGGAAGCGGGCCGCGCCGGGGCCGGGGCGCCGGTCTTTTCCGGCGGTTCATCCTGGACCAACAGGGCCAGGCCGATAGTAAGGCTCAGGTTGACGAAGGCCAGCAGCAGGTACGCGCCGCGCCAGTTGAGTTCCTGGACCAGCAATACCAGCGGCGTCGTGGCCAGGATGGCTCCCAGCGCGCCGATGGACACCATCAAACCGGACACCGTGGCGAACTCATGCGGTTTGAACCATTTGGTGAACAGGTTGAACGGCCCCATGAGGTTGGAAGACATGCCCAGACCCAGGAGGGCCCGGCCGGTCAGGCTCCAGGCCAGGCTCGAGGCCTGGGAAAAGATCACCGCGCCCAGCCCGCCGACCAGGTTGAGCCAGATCATGGTGCGGCGGGAGCCGATTCGATCCAAGGTCACTCCCAACGGCAACTGGGCCAAGCCCGAAGCGTAGAAAAAAGCGGCGCCCAGCAAGCCCAGGCTTTCCGGACCGATGGCCAGGTCCCGGGCCAGGTCCGGCGCTATCACGGCGCTCGAGGACCGGAAGAGCATCGACATTAAAAAGAGGCCGGAGCAGACCGAAAATCCCACCCAGCGTTTCAAGCCCATATCTTTACTTCTCCTCGACCAGATGAATGGTTCGCCCGGAGCATCTCACCAGAGACGCTCGAAATGTGTTATTAACACATCGTTTAATCAGGCATAAAGACAAGTCGGGTGGAAAAAATGACGACCGGACTTACGGACGAGCGAAAGAGATTCATCCAGGAAGATTTCCGTCAAGGATTCATCGCCTACTGCGGCTACGAAGCCCTGCAGGTCGGGTCCGGCCTTTTGTCCTCGCGACTGATCATTAGGGAGGATCACCGGCAACAGGACGGTTTTATCCACGCCGGCGTCATGGCCACCATGGCCGATCACACCGCCGGCTACGCGGCTTTCACCCTGGTTCCCGAGAACCATCGCATCCTCACCATCGAGTTCAAGATCAATTTTTTACGGCCGGCCGTGGGGCCGGCCCTTATCTGCCGGGCCAGGGTGATCAAACCCGGCCGTAAAATCCTTATCTGCGAGTCCGAAGTTTATGACCAACGGCCGAGCGGCGAAATCATGTCCGCCAAAGCCCTGGCCACCATGGCCTCGGTGCCTTCGGCGGACCTCAAAAAATCATGACCCGCCACCCGAGAGTATCTCGAAGAGCGGGTCAGAACATTTCTCTCGACCCCGAAAGCCGGTTCAGAAAATTAGAATATCGGGCCGGCCGTCAGGACCGCTGGTCCAAGGCCGCGGCTAAAACTCCTTGGCTCCTTCCTTGGCCATCTTGAGATGGTCCTTTTCCCTCTCCCTCTGGATGGGGACATAGATGTAGCTCAAGGTTCCGCCTCTTTCATAGATGCCGTAAAACAAGCCGATAGTTACGTCCCGGCCGAACCACCACCAAGTTTTGTATTCATCAGCCCGGGCCTGGCCGGGTCCATAGACAAAGAACAGCCGGGATTTCAGCTCTTCGTAATTATGCATGTCCTTGTACGTGATCAGGACGCGGAAAAGCTTGTCTTTGTAAAAGCTGTAGACGATGGACTCGACTTGGGCGTCGCCGTATTCGAGTTTGTCGTCCTTGCGGAGGTAATCCTGAAAATCGCCGTTGTCCCGCAGGAAAGTCAAACCCTGGGCCTTGGCGTCGTCAATGCTGGACCCCCAGGCCAGTTCCCGGAAGGCCGGCGGTTCGTTTTGAAAGGCCTGGGCCCCCGCGTTGGTCAATATCGTCAAAGACGCCGCCAGCATAATGATCAAAAGGCCTGGTTTCATGACCGTCCCCCTATTATGGACCAAATACGGTTGCCCTTGGCCTCTACGATTGCGCCCCTGGCCAGTATCAAGATATTAATAACATAATTGCCTTGGAATGTCCAGCGTTAATAGCCCTGGGCCGGTGATGCTTCCCCCAGGATTCATATCGGGGAGTTATCCTTCTCCTTGAGTCTGGCCAGCACGCCGAACTCCACTTCATGGAAAGGCCGCCGCCTCGACCGATGAGGCAGGGCCAACTCCGCGGCCCGATCCACTTCCTCGAGTCGGACTTCATCCCGGCCTTCAAAGGCGGCCAGGGTCAGGGCCGTCTTGATGATGGTCAGGTCGCCGCGATGGCCGTCGACGCCCAGAGCCAGGCAGAGGCCAACCGCTCTTTCCAGGACCCGATCGCTCACCCTGACCCGAGGCAGGAGGCTCCGGGCCGCTTCAATGCGGCCGGCCAGCCGCTCGCCCTCTCGCCGCCAGCGAAGAATGAAATCTTCCGGTTCGGCGTCAAACGCCAGCCGGCGGACAATCACTTCCCTCCGCAGTGCCGGATCCGAGAGACCTTCCACCTTGACGCAAAGGCCGAAGCGGTCCAAGAGTTGGGGCCGCAATTCGCCTTCCTCGGGATTCATGGTCCCCACTAAGGTGAACATGGCCGGGTGGTCGAAGGAAATTCCTTCCCGCTCGACGATGTTGAGCCCCATGGCGGCCGCGTCCAGCAGGACGTCCACCAGGTGATCGTCCAGCAGGTTTACTTCGTCCACGTACAGAAAGCCTCGATTCGCCGCGGCCAGCAAACCTGGTTCGAAACGTCGGGCGCCTTCGGTCAGGGCTCCTTCCAGGTCCAGCGAACCCAGAACCCGGTCTTCGGTCGCGCCCACCGGCAGCTCGATCACGCGCACGCGGCGTTTCTCCACGGCCAGGCTCTGGCCTTGATCAAGACGGGACAGGCAGTCCGGGCAGAATCTGTCCAGTCGGTCCGGATCGCAGGAGAAGCGGCAACCGGCCACCACGTTTATCCTGGGCAGCAGTTCGGCCAGGCCGCGGACGGCCGTGGATTTGGCGGTGCCTTTTTCTCCCCGGATCAGCACTCCGCCCAGCGTGGGATTGATCACGTTCAGGATGAGGGCCAGTTTCATGTCGTCCTGGCCCACGATGGCGGTGAAAGGATAGACTCTGACGGGTTCCATCTTCAATAGCCGTTTCAAAACCAGGCGTCGAGACCGTTGCGGCGGAGTTCTTCCAGGGTCAGCCGCGGGGCGCGCAAGGCCTCGGCCAGATCCTTGGTCATTTTATAATCATTGTAATGCCCGTGGTCGGTATCCACCAGCAGAAAGCGCAGGCGGTGGTCCTGGGCCAAACGCCCGGCCAGGCGCAAGGCTTCGCGCCAGGGGTTCGCGCCGGGTTCGAGAGGGATATTAGGCCGGCCGTCGGTCATGATGATTATCCAGGGGGTGAGGGCCGGATCCCGGCTCAGGGCGGTCCGGACCAGGCGATGGGTCAGGACCAGGGCCGAGGCCAGGGGGGTCTTGCCGCCCGTGGGCAGATCGGACAAGCGGCGGTTGGCCATTTCCACGCTGTTGGTCGGCGGCAGGATGACTTCCGCCTCGAGGCCGTTAAAGGCGACCAACCCCACCTTGTCCCGTTTTTGATAGGCTTCGTTCAGCAGAGAAAGGGCCGCGGCCTTGGCCTCGGGCATGCGCCGCAGGCTGCCCACCGAACCGCTGGCGTCCACCACGAACAGAATCAGACGGCCCGTTTTTTGGCGGAAGGCCTTTTCCCTTAGATCAGGCTCGCGAATGATAAACGCTTTGGCTTCGTCCGCCCGGCGGGAGGTCTGGTGGGGCGCCGCGGCGCGCAGGGTGGCGTCCAGGGCCACCGGCCGGCCGAGACGTTCGCAGGACGAGCGGTAATAGCGGCCGCGGGCCTGGTCGGTCTGGCGGTTCGTCCGGCGGCCGGACCGGCCGCGGGGGCCTTTTTCCTGAAGATGGGTCGGCGTGGTCAGGTCGTAGGTGGGATTGGGAGCGAAAAGCTTTTCCACGGGTGGTGGTTCGGTCCTTCCGGCCGAAGCGGCGGAAGGATGCTTTTGCCCTCGGGCCGGACCTAGAAAAGGCGCTTCGAAGTGCCGATCGCCGGCGGCCGGGACGATAATCTCCGGCTTGACGGCCCTGGTGTTTTCCTTTTTTCGGCGGACGCGGCCGGTCATGACCAGACCGGCCACGGCCAGAACCTGGGCTTCCTCGGCCGCGGGATATCCCTCCCAGGCGGCCAGGGCTCTGGCGGCCCTGGCCAGGGCCAGATCGGCCCGGTGACCTTGAGGTCGGGCTTCCCTGACCAGTGAGGCGATCAGGTCATCGGCGGACGGGTTCAGCTTGACTTGAGGTAGAACCCGCCGGGCCGCCGCGATACGTCCGGCCAGGGCTAGGCTTTGACCGGCCCATTGACGGCGAAAAGCATCCGGATCGGCTTCGAAGGCCAGGCGTCTCCTGATAATCTCCTTGCGGGCGGTCAAGTCGGTTTCGGCGGCCACCTCGACCCTCAAGGCGAAGCGGTCGCCCAGTTGCGGTCCCAGGGGGCCTTCTTCCGGGTTCATGGTCCCGATCAAGGCCACGGCGGACGGGTGCCACAGGGACAGCCCTTCCCGCTCCACCAGGAGACGCCGCGAAGCCACGGCATCCAGGAGGAGATGGGCCAGATATGGTTCCAGCAGGTTGACTTCGTCCACGTACAGATAGCCGCGGTTGGCCTGGCCCAGGAGGCCGGGCGTCAGATGCGGCCGGCCGGTTCTGGCCGATGGTTCGATATCCAGACCTCCCACCACCCGGTCTTCGGTGGCGCCCAGAGGCAGGGTCAGAAAGGGCGTGGCCCGAAGACGGCTGGGTGGAAATCGACCCCCAGCCGATTTACGCCGACAGTCAGGGCACTGATCCTTGGTTTGGGCCGGCGGGCAGTTGTAGGGACAATCCACGACGGCTTCCATGGGGGGTAATAGTTCGGCCAGGGCGCGGACGGCGGTGGATTTGGCCGTACCCTTCTGTCCGGAGATGAGCACTCCGCCCAGGTCGGGATCGACGGCCAGGAGCAGCAGCGCCAGCTTGATTTGTTCCTGGCCCACCAGGGCGGCCAAGGGGAAGGTCTGCCTTTTATCGGTCGGCTCGAAATCCCCGGTGCGAGATTCTACTGGAGGAACTTCTTCTTTTTCCGGGTTGATCGCGTTCAAGTGACACCGTCCGGCCTTTGGTCCAGGGGTTAGGTAACGCAATCGCCCGTGGCTGTCAAATTGAATCGCTAGGGTTTGATGGGCCTGGGTATGATCGGGGTTCCGCCGTTTGATATTGACAACCCGGACGGGGTTGAATAGGATCAAAAACCAGAGGGCGATTAGCTCAGTTGGATAGAGCGTTGGTCTCCGGAACCAAAGGCCGCGCGTTCGAGTCGCGCATCGCCCACCAAAACGAGATTACCAGGACTTGACCATTGCGGTTGAGTCCTTTTTTATTGTCCGTTGAAGCGGTCAAGCGGAAGCGGCATAAAAGGCCGCATAATAGGCGCGGGAGGCCGCGGCGTCAGGGTCTTCGGCGACGTTCCTTCGGGCGGTCGCCAAGACCGCCAAGGCCCTGTTCCAATAATCTTGAGCCGAAACATTCATACCCTGATTCCTTCACTTTGGGCCATCAGATAAAGCGGAAATTCAGCGGACCAAGATGAGGCTATGGACTCGCTTTAAGGAGCCGGTTGGTCGGTGCGTTTCTCTTTTTGAAGTTCGAAAACTTCCGGAGCGCTTCCCAGAGCAGGTCCACTAGAGGCATTCTCGGATTGTCGTTGCGAACCATGATGCCCATTTCCCTGGTCAGGGGAGGGCTGCTGAAGGGCAGACATTTCAATTTGGCCACCCACTGAGCGGTCAGGTAAGATTCGGGTACTATCCCCACGCCGATATCGTGCTCGACCATCAGAATAATGCTTTCGTAGGAATCCAGTTCCATGACCGCCTCCGCTCGTATCCCCCGCCTTTTGACTTCGCGGTCTATTATGGTTTCGACCAGCAGGTGCGGCTTAAATCTCAGGTACGGACCCTGGGTCAGCAGCTCTTCGTCAGTCATGGCCCCGTCCGTCTTGGGAGCGATGACGAAATACCTTTCCATGGCGTAAGGCCGCCATTGAACGTCTCGGGGAACCTGAAACGGCCCCACCCCGAAACTGGCGTCTATCTTTTTCCTTTCCACCTCCTTGGCCAGTTCCTTGGTGACGCCGCCGGCGTTGACCAGCTTGATGGTCAGGTGGGGATGCTTTTCCCTCAGGAGGATCAAAGCGTTGGCCAGTAGGCCGGTCAGGGCGCTGCGGACATAGCCGAGAACCAGCTTCCCTTCGAACTTGGCCTTGCGGGTGCGGTCCTTGTAGTCGTTCCATAGTTTAAACAATTGCTGGGACACTTCGACCAGTTCTTCGCCTTCCTTGGTGAAGGAGATGGGGCGGCGCGACCGGTCGAGCAGCAGCAAGCCCAATTCTTCCTCCAGGTCCTTTATTTGCTGGCTGACCGCCGATTGGGTGAGATTGACCGCCAGGGAAGCGGCGGTCAGGCTCCCGAACTCCGCCAGCGACACCAAGGACTCCAGTTTGCGTAAATTCATCTTTTTCCTCCCCTAGGCCCGGGGCGGCCTCCGCCGGCCGCCCGGCGATACAGCCGCCACTGAGCGGCTCGATGAAGACGACCTCGTTTCGTCCGGTTTCTTTCCGGAAACCAAACGCCGGCGGGTCGGATCAAGCGTTCAAGATATCGTTCGGGCCTTTCTTCTCTACCCTCATCATAATACGAAGGCCCTCTTTTTCGGTTTTCCGCCTCCGCCTACTCGGGACTATCATAAGAAAAATTAATATTCAAGTCAAAATAATATCGCTTTACTTATGATAGAAACTGATTTATGTATAACTAAAAAACAGATTTCCGGCGGCGTCGAATTATGATCGTCCGAGCATGAGGCGGCGGCGTCGGCCGGAAAAACGGTTACTTCTCATTTTTATCCGAGAAAGGGAGGTTGACCCATGAGACTTACCATGTGGCGTGTTTTGACGGTGGCGTTGACGGTGACGGTGCTTTCGGTTTTTTCGTTCTCCGGAACCGTCGGCGCGGCGGAAGCCTATCCGACCAAACCAATCAGCATAGTCGTCCCCTTCAATGCCGGCGGGGCGGTGGACGTCACCATCCGCATCATTTCCGAAGTGGCGGAAAAAAGCCTGGGGCAGAAGATACTGGTGGTCAACAAACCGGGAGCCGGGGCCGCCGAGGGACAAGGATTCGTCGCCAGGGCCAAAGCCGACGGTTATACGCTGTTGGCGGCGAGTTCCTCCCTGGTGACCAACACCCTGACCAAGAAAGTGGACTTTACCGTTGATTCCTTTGCGCCCGTCATTCTGTACAATTTCGACCCCGAGGTTATGTTCGTGTCCGCCAGCTCGTCGGCCAAGACCATCGAAGAGTTGATCAACCGGGCCAAGAAAGAACCGGTCAGCCATGCCACGCCCGGTCACTCCACCTCTCATCACCTGGCCGCGCTCATCCTGGAAAAAATGACCGGGGCCAAGTTCAAGTTCGTTCACACCAAGGGCGGCGCGGAACAGGTGCCCCTGGTGGCCGGCGGACATGCGGAGTGTATGCTCGGGGTCTGGGGGGAATCCCGCGGCATGGTCGAGCAGAAAAAGTTGATCCCCCTGGCGGTCATGTCCAGCGCACGCGATTCCCGTTTCCCGAGCGTGCCGACCTTTAAGGAAAAAGGTTGGGACATCAACTACGGCGCCTGGCGCGGCATTACGGCGCCCAGCGGAACGCCCAAGGAAATCCTGGAAAAGCTGTCCCAAGCCTTCAAGAAGGCCCTGGAATCTCCCGAAGTGAAGGATAAATTCGCCAAGGCCGATTATACTATCATGGTCAAGGGCCCGGCTGAATTCGGCGCCTATCTCAAGAAGGACTTCGAGAACAACAAGAGTATCGTCGAACTGCTCAAGTGAGCCGAAGCCGAACCATGACTCAAAACCGACAAACCGGCCCCCGGACGATCCCCTGGACCTGAGGGGGGCCGCCGCGCGGACTGAACGGGAACTTAGGCCGATGCAAGAGACCAAGCGTTCGGGTTTCAGCCTGCCTCGCCCCCAGTTGGCCGGAGGGCTGGTCGTCTGGGGCCTGGTGGGGCTGATCCTCCACAGCACCAGCGACCTGGCCTTTTGGGCGGAAGGAAGTCCGGGCCCCAGGTTCATGCCCCTGGTCCTGGCCGTCATTCTGAGCCTTTTGAACCTGCTCTATTGGGTGGAGTCCGCGGTCCGGCCGCCGGCCAACGACCGCCTGCCCAAGCTGGAGGAATTGTACCGGCCGGTCTGCTTCGTGGCCGTCGTCATTCTGCTGATCCTTTTGTGGGAGAGATTGGGCGCCCTGCTGACCGTTATTCTTTGCGCCGTTTTGGAACTCAGATTTCTGGAGCGATACTCCTGGACCAGGACCCTTCTGGTAAGTCTGGTCATGGGCGGGCTGACCATAGTTCTGTTTCAGATTATCCTCGGCGTGGCGCTGCCGGGAGGGATTCTGGAAAGCCTGTCTTACCTGAGGCTTTGACCGGGCCGCTCCTTCGAGGCCAATACAGTGATCCCGTCAGGGCAAACGGGGTCGCGGCCTGGGAGGTACGGGGCGTGGCCTCTCTTTTTTAGCCCTTAAAGAGGGTAATGAACGTGGACACCGTGCATTTGCTGGCCCAAGGGTTTTCCGTGGCCTTGACTCCGGAAAACCTGTTTTTATGCGCCCTCGGGGTCATCGCCGGCACCTTGGTGGGGGCTCTTCCAGGCATAGGGCCGGCCGGGGCCACGGCCATCCTGCTGCCCGCCACCTTCAAGTTAGGTCCGGCCGGGGCACTGATCATGCTGGCCGGCATATATTACGGCACCCAATACGGGGGAACCATCACCTCCGTTCTCATGAGGATACCCGGCGAATCATCCTCGGTGGCCACCATGTTCGACGGCCATCCGCTGGCCAGGCAAGGCAAAGCCGGCCTGGCCCTGGGCCTGGCGGCCATCGGCTCCTTCGTGGGCGGCACTTTGAGCATCATCGGCCTGATGGTTTTCGGACCCCCCCTGGCCGGTCTGGCCCTGGCGCTGGGTCCGGCCGACTACTTTTCCCTGATGATCCTGGCCTTGAGCCTGGTGAGCGCCTTCGCCGGGCGATCGTTGATCCGCGCCCTCATGTCCCTGGTCTTCGGACTGCTGCTGGCCCTGGTGGGTCAGGACGTCATGACCGGCAATCCGCGGTTGACCTTCGGCGTCCAGGGACTCCTGGACGGCCTCGATTTCCTGCCGGTCGGAGTGGGGATGTTCGGCCTGTGCGAAATCATCGAGAGCTTCGAAAAAAAGGTGGAGTTCGAACTGGTCAAGACGGACCTCGGGTTCTTCAAGGTCCTGCCCTCGCTCAAACATATCCGCGAAACCCTGGGGGCGATGCTCAGGGGCTCGGCCATCGGTTTTCTGGTGGGTATCTTTCCCGGGGCCGGACCGACGGTATCCTCCTTCTTGGCTTATGGCGTCGAGCAGCGGATATCCAAGAAGCCGGAGGAGTTCGGCCAAGGGGCCCTGGCCGGGGTGGCCGCGCCCGAGACGGCCAACAACGCGGCGACCGGAGGGCAAATGGTGCCCATGCTCAGCCTGGGCCTGCCCAGTTCGCCCACCATGGCCATCCTTCTGGCTTCCCTGATCATGTTCGGCCTGCGGCCCGGCCCCACGCTTTTCCAGGACGCGCCCGACGTGGTCTGGGGATTGATGGCCAGCATGTACATCGGGAACATCATGCTGGTGATTATCAACCTGGCCGGCATCCCCTTGATCGTCATGATCATGGACCGGGTCCGCGGTTACCTGCCCCTGGTGATTCTGCTTCTCTCGGTGCTGGGCGTTTACGGTTATCGCAACAACATTCTGGACGTGACGGTCATGCTCCTCTTCGCCGTGATCGGCTACGGCATGCGTAAATTGGATTTCCCCGAAACCCCCGCCATATTGGGTCTTCTTTTGGGCGGTCCCGCCGAATCCAGTCTGCGCCAGGCCCTGGTCTTATCGGACGGTAGTCTGTCCGTACTGGTCAGCCGGCCTGTTTCCGCCGTCTTCCTCGGCCTGACCGTGGTCTCCCTCATCCTGCCCACCCTGATCCTGCGCCGGAAGGGCCTCGAACTTTCCGACCAGGACGGGTAGGGGAGAGTACAGCCCGGGAGGCCGCGCCGCTGCTCGAGGATTCGAATCGGTTCGAGGCCAAAAAGGATATTCAGGAGAGGTAAATGTCGTTTTTAGCCGAACATATTTTACAGGTAAAACCGTCCGCCGTTTCCCTGATGTCGGCCCGGGCCCTGGAGATGGAGCGCCGGGGACGGGACATCCTGCGTCTTTCGGCCGGCGAACCCGACTTTCCCACGCCCGACCATATCAAGGTCGCGTGTATCAAGGCCCTTTGCGAGAACAAGACCAAATATCCGCCGGTCATCGGCCTGCCCGAGCTGCGCCAGGCCGTATGCGTCAAGCTGAATAGGGACAACGATCTGGATTATTCACCGGAACAGGTGATCGTCAGCTCCGGGGCCAAACAAGTGCTCTATAACGCCCTGGCCGCCAGCCTGAATTCCGGAGACGAAGTGATCATTCCGTCGCCCTACTGGATGAGTTACCCGGCCATAGTCAGACTGCATCGCGGGTCGCCCGTCTTGGCGCCGACCACGCCGGAAAGCGGCTTCAAGCTCGGAGCCGAGGACTTGGAACGGGCCATCACCCCCAGGACCAAATGGCTCATCCTCAATACGCCCGGCAACCCCACCGGCGCGGTGTACAGCCGGGAGGATTTGGCCGGGTTGGGCGAGGTGCTGCGCCGGCATCCTCAAGTCTGGACCATGTGCGACGACATATACGAGCATCTGGTCTTTGACGGCCTCCGGTTCGCCACCCTGTTGAACGCCGCGCCGGACTTGAGGGACCGAGTTCTCTTGGTCAACGGCTTGTCCAAGACCTATTCCATGCCCGGCTGGCGGCTGGGATACGGCGTGGGACCGGAAAGCTTGATCCAGGCCATGTTCAAGGTCCAATCCCAATCCACCAGCGGCGCCGCCACCTTTGTTCAATGGGCCGCGGTGGAAGCCCTCCTGGGCGATCAATCCTTCATCCGCGCGCGCAACGAAGCCTTCCGGGAGCGCCGGGATTTGATGGTGGCCCTGGTCAACCGGGTCGAGGGCCTGGCCTGCCGGCCGCCCCAGGGGGCTTTCTATTGCTACGTCTCCTGCCGGGCGCTCTTGGAACGTAAAACCAGGGAGGGCCGGGTCATCGGCAAGGACGAGGACCTGGTCAGCTATTTTCTGGACGAGGTCGGCGTGGCCGCCATTCACGGCGCGGCCTTCGGACTGTCGCCCTACTTCAGACTGTCTTTCGCCGCCTCCCAGGAAGTCATCCGCCAGGCCTGCGAACGCCTCGAGGACGCCCGCGGGCGACTGAAATAAGCCGGCCAGCGGTTTTTAAATTTAACCTTCCCAGCGAGTGGTAAGATGTCAGTTCATTTCATAGACAGCATCGTTTTCGGCGACTCGGTCGGGACCGCGGCCATGCGCCGGGTCTTTGACGAAACCACCATGCTCCAGCGTTGGTTGGACGTGGAAACGGCCTTGGCCCAAACCCAGGCCTCGCTGGGCCTGATTCCCGCGGAGGCGGCCGATATCATCGCCGCCAAGGCGGACGTGTCGGCCATAAGCCTCGAGGCAGTCAGGGCGCACGGAAAACGCACCGGGCACAGCCTATTGGGCCTGCTGGCTGAATTCAGGCGCGTCATCGCCCATGATCACGCGCGCTACCTCCATTTCGGCGCCACCACCCAGGACATCATCGACACCGGCCTCATGCTGATGATCAAGGACGCCTGGGACCTCGTGACGGGCCACCTCGGCCGGGCCATGCGCCTGGTCTCGGCCTTGGTGGAGAACCATAGCCGGACCTTGATGGTGGGCCGGACCCACGGCGGTCACGCCCTGCCCATAACCTTCGGCTTCAAGGCCGCCGGTTGGCTGTCGGAACTTTCCCGGCAGCTCGAGAGGTGGACCGCCGCGCGCGAAAGGGTCCTGGTGGGCAACCTCACCGGCGCGGTGGGCACTTTCGCCGCCTGGGGCGACAAAGGTCCGGCCGTGCAGGCGGGAGCCTTGTCCCGGCTGGGGCTGGGGGTTCCGGAAATAGTCTGGCACAGCTCCCGTGACCGCCTGGCCGAAACGGCCGCGCTAGGCGCTCTCCTGGCTGGCACCGCCGCCCGGATCGGCCGCGAAGTTTACAACCTCAGCAAGACCGAGTTGAGGGAACTCCAGGAGCCCTCGGAAGGCAAGATCGGCAGCAGCACCATGCCCCACAAACGCAACCCCATTCACAGCGAATGGATCATGGTGCTGGAGCGGGCCGTCAGGCAGAATGCCGCCGTGGTCGTCGAAGTCATGGGCCAGGAAAACGAACGGGACGCCTCGAGGTGGAAGAACGAGTGGCTCGCCATCCCGGAACTCTTCGTCTTCCTGTCCGGGCTGTTGAACCACCTCGAGGTCCTGTTGGGCGGCCTCAAGGTGGAGGTCGGGCGCATGAAGAGCAACGCCGACCTGCTCAAAGGCATGCTGCTGTCCGAACAGATGATGTTCCTGCTGGAAAAATTCCTGCCCCTGCCGCTGGCCCACGAGAAGGTCTACCGGGCTTCGGTGCGGGCCTTTGAAAAAGATACCCACCTGGTGGATGAGTTGATGGCCGACGCCGAAGTGGCGGCCCTCTGCCGGCGGGAAGAAATCGAAAAAATTCTGGACCCGGCCGGGTACCTGGGTCTGGCCGTTCAAACAGCCCTGGCGGTGAAGACCCGGGTCGAGGCCCAGTTGGCTGCCCTGGCGATCTGATCCTTCCCCGCGGGCGCGGACTGGTGACATGACCCTGACCGAGGAATACGCGCGCTTCACGGCCCGCCTGGAATGGTCGGACCTGCCCGCCGCTCCGCGGGACCTGGCCCTGGAGCTTTTCGCCGACTGGTTCGCCAACGCCGCGGCGGGGTTGGATTTTCCCATGGGACGGGCGCTGCTCGAACTTACCGCGGCCGCCCCGGGACCTCGCCCGGCCCTGGTGGTGGGAACGCTTCAACCCGCCGAACCTTTGGCCGCGGCCCTGATAAACGCCGCCGCCGCTCATTCTCTGGAGTTCGATGACAGTTACCGCACCGGGCTCTTTCATCCCGGCGCGCCCATCATTTCCGCGGCCTTCGCCGCGGCCGGCCGGGCGGAAGCGCCGGGACGCCTGCTGCTGACGGCGATGGTGGCCGGGTATGAAGTTTCGCTGCGTCTGGCCGAAGCCGTCAATCCGGCGCACTACCAAGTCTGGCACACCACCGGCACCGTGGGCGTCTTCGGCGCGGCGGCGGCCGCCGCCCGGGTCCTGGGCCTGAATCCGGAACTGACCGCCGGGGCCTTGGGCCTGGCCGGGACCCAAGCCGGCGGCCTTTGGGAGGTTCTGCCTCGAACGCCCCTGGCCAAGAACCTGCATCCGGCCAAAGCGGCCCAGTCGGGTCTGCTGGCGGCCCTGTTAGCGGAAAAAGGGATCAAGGGTCCGGCGACCATTCTCGAGGGACCGCGCGGTTTTTTCTCCGCCACGGTTCCAGCCGAAGTTTCTCCGGAACAATGCCTGACCGGTTTGGGCCGGGAATGGTGGACCCTCAAAACCACCATCAAGGCCTACCCCGTCTGCGGACACGCCATGACCCCCCTCGAGGCGGCGCTGTCCTTGTCCGGAAGGGTGGAGGCGTCGGAGATCGAAGAGATCGAGGTCCGGGCCCATCCCGTGTCCATCCGGGTGGCCGGTCAGGCCAAGCCCGAAGATGAATATCAGGCCAAATTCTCCATACCCTATTGCGTGGCCGTGGCCCTGCTCGAGGGCAGGGTGGGCCAGGAAGAATTCGCCCCTAGGGTGAGGGAGAGTCCCCGGGTGATCGATCTCTTGAGCAGGATCATCCTGGTGCCGGACGAAGAATTGAGCGACAGACCAGACCGGCGGCCGGCCAGGGTCACCGTGCGCCTGGCCAACGGCCGGACCATCTCTTCTTTGGCCGAGGTGCGCCGGGGGGACCCGGAAAAGCCATTGACCAGGGCCGACAAGAAGGAAAAATTCCTGGCCCTGGCCGGAGGCGTCTGGGGCCGGGAGGCCGCCGCTCGTCTTTACGACGCCATTGGCGACCTGCCCCAAACCGACAACGTGGCCGCCTGGGGCGAGCGTTGCCGGGAGTTGCTGGGCCGGAGATGAGCGCGGCTGGTTCGAGTCATTGACCTTGGGTCCGGCTGGCCCGAGAATCCGGCCGGCCGGACCTTGAACAACTAAACATAACTGGATTCCAAGCGAGGTCGTCATGGGTCGAGAGGCCATAATCATTCAGAAGCGGGACAACGTGGCCACGGCCATCAAGGACATGGCCGCCGGCCGCGAGGCCGCCGTGGGTTTGGGAAATGAGATTCTTGGGCTGACGATCGGCCAGGACATCCCCTTTGGCCACAAAGTGGCCGTCAAGTTCATAGGCCAGGGGGAAGAAGTCATCAAGTACGGTGCGGTCATCGGCCGGGCCACCCGGGACATCCAGGAGGGCGAGCACGTTCACGTGCACAACGTCGAGAGTCTGCGGGGCCGCGGCGACAGGGACTAATGACGATTTCCAACTCCGAACACGGGGCGATGGCCGGGCCGAGGCCGCATTTTTCAGGTTGGGCCGGCGCGGATCATGCCCGTGGACTAAAGGTGAAGCCATGAAATTTCTAGGATACCGCAGGCCGGATGGCCGCGTGGGCAGCCGCAATTACGTCGGTGTGTTATCCACGGTGGTCTGCGCCAACGAAGTGGCCAGGGCCGTGGCCGGCCAAGTCAAGGGCGCGGTGGCCTTCACCCACCAGCAGGGCTGCTGCCAGACGCCCCCGGACCTGAAACGGGTCACCGAGACCCTCTCCGGGTTGGGCCGGAACCCTAATCTGGCCTCGGTGATTCTGGTCAGCCTGGGCTGCGAGGGCACCGACGTCGCCCAGGTGAAGGAAGCCATCGCCGGAGTCGGGAAAAAGGTCGAAGTTATAGTCATTCAGGAGGAAGGCGGCGCGGCCAGGACCATAGCCCAAGGAGTGCTGGCGGCCCAGCAGATGGCCATCGAAGCCTCCCAGGCCCGTCGCGAGGAATGCTCGACCGGCGAGCTTGTCCTGGGGCTGAAATGCGGCAGCTCGGACACCACCTCCGGTTTGGCGGCCAATCCGGCCCTGGGGGTGGCGGTGGAGCGCCTGGTAGCCGAGGAGGCCGCGGTCATCATGGGTGAGGTGACCGAGTTCATCGGCGCGGAGCATCTTCTGGCCCAACGGGCCAGGAACGAGGAAACCGGCCGCCGGATTCTCGATCTGGTGGAAAGGATGGAGAACCGGGTCAAGGCCCTGGGCGTGGACATGCGGGGAGGCCAGCCCACGCCGGGCAACATCAAGGGCGGCCTGACCACCATCGAGGAGAAGTCTTTGGGCGCCATCGCCAAGGCGGGCGGCGCGGTGATACAGGCGGTGTATGAATACGGTCAACAGCCGAAGGTCAAAGGCCTGGTGGTGATGGACTCCCCCGGCCGGGAGCCGGAAATCCTGACCGGATTGGCCGCGGCCGGCGCCAACGTCATTGTTTTCACCACCGGCCGAGGGGCCCCCCAGGGCTTCCCGTTCGTGCCGGTGATCAAGGTCACCGGCAATGAAAATACCTGGCGACGCCTGGCCGACCACATGGACCTGTCGGTGCACGAGGTCATGAGCGGCGAAGAATCCCTCCAGCAGGCCGGACGGAGGATTTATGACCAGGTGATCCAGGTGACCTCCGGGCGGGAGACCAAGGCCGAAGTCTCGGGTTACGTACAGGCCATGGATATCTACGTCATTGGTCCGGTGATCTGAAGGGAGGACGACAGATGCCCGATCGGTTCCTGGTCTCTCACCGCGAGTTGGCCTCTTTCATATCCGCGCTGCTCGAGCGCCTGGACGTGCCGGCCGGCGACGCGGCGGTGACGGCCCATTGTCTGGTGACCGCCCACCTCAGAGGCTTTGACACCCACGGGCTGCCCTGCCTGGCCGGGTACGTTGACTGTCTCGAGCAAAAACGCATCAAGGCCAGGCCGGAGATAAGAATCGAGAAGTCCAAGCCCTGGGCCTTCCGTCTGGACGCCGACAACGGCCTGGGCCAGGTGGCGGCCTATCGGGCCATGGAACTGGCCTTGGAGGCCGCGGACGAGTTCGGGATCGGGGCCGTGGCGGTGCGGCGTTCCAACCATTTCGGGGCCGCCAGTTGCTATTCCTTGTCGGCTTTGCCAAGGGACTGTCTGGGCCTGGTGACCTCCAACGCCGCCGCGGCCGCCGCTCCTTATGGCGCCGTCGAGCCGTTTCTGGGCACCAACCCCTTATCCGTGGCCCTGCCGGCTCTCAAGATGCCCCCCTTTGTCCTGGACATGGCCACCAGCGAAGGCTCGCGCAAGAAAGTGCGCCAGGCCCTGGTTGAAGGGAAGCCCCTTCCTCCGGGTTGGGCCCTGGACCAGGAGGGCCGTCCGACCACGGACCCCAGGCAAGCCTTGGAGGGCGTGATGCTGCCCTTCGGCGGGATGAAAGGCTCGGCCGTCACCCTGCTTTTGGACATATTGTCGGGCGTATTGTCGGGCGCCGAATTCGGCGGTCGGGTGCTCAGCGTGTTTACCAACCAGGAAAGGGAATCCGGCAACGGCCATTTCATGCTGGCCTTCAAGATCGCCGCCTTCCTGCCGGTCGAGGTATTCAAGGCCCGTTTGGACGAAGAACTGGAGCGGGTGAGGGAGCTCAAGCCCGTCGAGGGCATCAAGGAAGTCATATACCCCGGCTACCGGGAGCATTTCATCGAAAGGGAGCGGCGCGAGCGGGGCATCCCGTTGGAGGCCCGATTGGTCGAAGAAACGCGGATGATGGGCCGGAAGTACGGGGTGAATTTCCCGGCCGGTCTCTAGCATTTGCTTCTAAACAGTCTGCCCGCTTCAATGAATGTCGCTCGGCCTTCAATCTTCTTGAGGCCCGTGCCTCCGGCAAAAGAAACCCAGCCTGAAAATCGCGTCTGGTTTGCCGGGTGGGGATCAGTCCGCCCCGTCTTCGGGTAAGGGTGAACTCCACCGCCGGCGACTGTCAGGCGCGTTGGCATGGAAACGTAGGGGCGAGGTTCATCCTCGCCCTCATGGTTGATTTCGGTGCCCCCGGATTCGGCGGCGTGGTCCCTGGGTAACATTTTTTACTTGCATACTACCATACAAGTATGGTAGATTAGGAACCAAGTTTAAATTAGCTAATAATAACTATTATTTAAAGACGGGCGGACACCGCGGTGCCCTCAACCTATAAACGATCTGCTATCCGAGGGGATTTCGAACAGGCCCGGGATCAAATCGCCGCCCTCCTCGATGGCCAGCCCCTGGACCCCCACCAATCCTATACCGCGCAGATTCACACCAGACTTCGGGATTTCATCGTCCGTGGCCGTCTTCTGCCCGGCATGGCCTTGTCCGAAGCAGCCATCGCCGCCGCCATGGGAATCAGCCGGACGCCGGTGCGCGAAGCCTTGCTGCACCTGGTCCAGGAAAAGCTGGTCCACGTCTATCCCCAGGTCGGGACCCTCGTGGCGCCCTTGCAGGCCGCTCTCATCAAGGAAGGGTGTTTCGTGCGCAGCACCCTGGAATGCGCCAACCTCATGGACTTGGTGAACACCGTCACCGAGGCGCAGCTAGACGCTATCCGTTTCTTGCTCGCCCGCCAGCAGGAAGCTTTGAGCGGCGGCCAACCCGACGCCTTTTTCCATTCCGATGACGCCATTCACGGCCGAATGTTCGAGTTCACCGGGCGGTCCCGCATTTGGGCGTTCATCCAAGAAACCAAACTGCACCTCGACCGGGTGCGCTGGTTGCTCCTGGACCTTATTCCGGAACATGCCGAGCGGGTGTTCAATGAGCATACCAAGATATTTAACCATTTGGCCGTTAAAGACGCGGCCGGTCTCGGTTCGGCCATGCAACTCCATATCGAAGCCGTGGCCGGGCATCTGATCGAACTTCGTAAGTGCACGCCCGAGAGCTATTACAGCGATTGAGGCGATTGGGACGAATACCGGCGAAAATTGGAGTTATTTAATAAAGTTACAGGAAGTCAGGCGGATAGCGCCATCGTCAAGGAGAAAAAACATTTTTAGAAGGAGGATTGTCTATGAAAAAGAGAAGGTACGGATTATTGATCGCCTTGCTGTGTGGACTGGTCATTCTCGGGCCGGCGATCGCGTCAGCCCAGAAAATCACCGCCAACATCGCTTCCACCTTTCCACCTGACTCTCCCCAAGACAAAGGCCTGAACAAGTTCAAGCAACTGGTGGCCGAACGGTCCGGCGGCCGCATCGAGGTTCTGATTCATGCTTCGAGCGCCATGGGTGACGAGCGTCAGACCTTCGAAATGCTGTCGGCGGGTTCAGCGGAATACGGAGCCGTCGGAACCAACGACATTTCCACCTTCTTCCCCAAGTACTTCATCCCGGAAGTACCCTACGTGTTCAGCGGTCAGGATGATTTCTGGAAATTCTGGAACGGCCCGGGTAAGGAACTGTCCGCCGTCATCGAGAAGCAACGGGGAGTCCGGACCGACGGCGTCATCTTTCGCGGGGCCCGGTATCTTACGGCCAGCCGGCCGATCAATTCCGCGGCCGACGTGAAGGGTCTCAAAATGAGGCTGCCTTCGGTAAAGTCCTGGTTCAAAGTGTGGGAAAGCCTCGGGGCCCTCCCGTCCACCATCGCTTTCGGCGAAGTGTACATGGCCCTGAAGACCGGCGTGGTCGAGGCCCAGGAAAACCCGCCCGAGACCATTCTCAACTATAAGTTCTATGAAGCCCAGAAGTACCTGATCGCCACCGAGCACGTTTATTCGGCGGCCCGGATCATGTCCTCGGCGAAGTGGTGGAACTCCTTGAAGAAAGAAGACCAGGCCATACTCGCCCAGGCCTTGGAAGAAGGCATTGCCTTTGCCAACGGCATCACCAAGGACGGCGACGCCCAGTTCGTCAAGAAACTGCAGGAACTCGGCATGACCCTGATCAAGGTTGACAAGAGCGCCTTCAAAAAGGTCGCTCAGCCGATCATTGACCAAATGACCAAGGACGAGTGGGACCCGGCCTTCTACGAAAAAGTCAAGGCCGCTTTGAAATAATCGCGCCGCGTGAACCTGGAAAGGGAAAAGGCGCCCCGGCAACACTTACAATCGCGGGCGCCTTTCTCCCTGGGGCGGCGGGGCATCTTGACGGATAAGGAGAGCCGCCGGTGAAAAAAGCTCTTGAAGCCCTCAATGCGCTCGTATTGCTGGGTATGTTTGTAATCACCACGCTCAGCGTGATCTTCCGGGTCATCCTGAAGATTCCGGCTTCGTGGACCGAAGAACTGGCCCAGTATACCCTCATCTTTCTGGCCTTTATCGGGGCCGCCACCGTCATGAGGGATGAAGGGCATATTGCCATCACCGTTCTGGTGGATCGCCTGGGACATGGCCCCCGGAAGGTATTCAAAATCATCTCCAAGATGCTCATGCTGCTTTTTATGACCATGTTTGTCCTGGGCGCGTTCGACAACACCAGGATGAACTGGAGCGTCGAGCTGCCCACCGTGCCTTGGATGAGAATAGGCTACATGTATCTGGTTGTTTTTCTTTCCGGACTAACTATGACTTTCTATATTCTGTTGAACCTCGGCCACGACCTCCTCGACAAGAAAACTGCTGGAACCGAACCGGGAGGCCTCCATTGATTTTCATGCTTACTTGCGGACTGGTTATTTTGCTGATGATGGGTCTTCCCGTGGCCATGGCCCTGGCCCTCTCGGCTTTGGGCGCTTCTCTCATCAGCGGCTCTGGCTTTCACCTCACCATTCTGTCGCAGAAAATGCAGTTCGCCTTGCAGAACTATATACTCCTGGCCATTCCCCTTTTCATCCTGGCGGCCAAGCTCATGAACACCGGCGGCATTTCCCAGCGCATCTTCCGTTTTGCCGATACCCTGGTCGGTTTCCTGCCCGGCGGACTGGGGCACGCCAATATCGTGGGCAGCCTGATTTTTTCGGGGATGTCCGGCGCGGCGGTGGTGGACGCGGCCGGACTGGGACAGATCGAACACGAGGCCATGACCAAAAGCGGCTATCCCAAGGATTTCGCCGTGGCCTGCACCGCCTCCTCCGCCATCATCGGCCCTATTTTTCCGCCCAGCATTCCCATGGTCGTGTTTTCCTTCGTGTCCGGGGTCTCCGTTGGCCGGCTTTTCCTCGGCGGCGTCGTGCCCGGGTTGATCATGACGGCCGCCCTCATGATCTGGGTGGCCATCCAAGCCAAGAAGCACAGCTATCCTCGCCAGCCTTTTCCCACCTGGGCCATCGCGCTGAGGAGCTTCCTCGCGGCGGTTATTCCGCTTCTGGCGCCGGTCATCCTGCTCGGCGGCATCTGGCTGGGATTCTTCACTCCCACCGAGGCCGCGGCCGTGGCGGCCTTGTATGCCCTCCTGGTCGGGGTCTGGGTGATGCGGGAACTCAGTCTGAAGGATTTGGTGCGGGTTTTCATCGAGACCGCCCGGGAGACCGCGATGATCGCCTTTCTCGTGGCGGCTTCCGCTTTTTACGGCTGGGTGCTCATGCGCACCGGACTCACCCTGAAGCTGGCCGAGTGGCTGATCGGAATCAGCAAGAATCCCCTGGTAATTCTAGTTTTGATTAACTTCTTCCTGCTGGTGGTGGGCTGTTTTCTGGACTCGACCGTGGCCATCCTCATCCTGGGTCCGGTGTTCATGCCGGTCATCACGGCCGTGGGCATTGATCCGGTTCACTTCGGCGTGGTCATGGTATTGAACCTCATGATCGGGCTCCTGACCCCGCCCTTCGGCATGATCTTGTTCGTGATGCAGCAAGTTTCGGGGCTGAGTTTCGAGGCGGTGGTGAAGGCCTGTCTGCCGACCCTGGTCCCGCTGGTCGTGGTCCTCCTGCTCATGACTTTCTTTCCGTCCCTGGTAACCTGGGCGCCGAGCCTGCTGATGAAATAGAGGAGAAGGCCATGAAAGACACCATCCCGTCGAACCGGGAGAAGATGGACCTGATCAGGAAGAACTGGCTGCTTCAGGACGTGGACGAAGTCCCGTTCTTGATTGAAATCGGCCCCGTTCATGTGGCCACCTCGAAGTATTTCCACGACCACGCGGCGGAACTGGCCTGGAACGTGGATTTTCACCAACGGCGGGAAGGGGTCTACGACTACGGGATGCCGAATATAAAACCCAACCAGGGCATCAACATCGTCGCCTCGGCCTTTGGCTGCGAATACAGCGTGAACGACCAGGCCGACCCTTGGGTCAAGCCGCTGATCAGGGAAGAAAACGTTAAAGACGTGTACGCCCTGCAGGCGCCCGATCCGAAGACAAATCCCGTCTTCCAGCTCGCCTGGCAGCGGGTCGAATATCTCCAGGCCCACTCGGCCCTGCCGCTCCGCCTGGTCAACGTGCCCTCGCCTTTGGTGACCGCCTCCCTGATCTGGGATTATAGCTCCTTCATAATGGCCACCTTGACCCACCCTAAAGAAGTGCACGTCCTTTTGGAAAAGATCACCGAAGCGACCATTGCCTATTTGCAAGAGCAACTCGAACGCATCCGGAACCTATACACCATGGGGCATGAAATGTGGCATATCCCCCGTGACCTCGGCGTGCGCCTCAGCGATGACACGGCGGTGGTGCTGTCGCCCAAACTGTACCGGGAATTCGGGGTGAAGTATAACGGCCTGATCTCGAAAGCCCTGGGAGGCGTCGTGATCCACTCCTGCGGAGAAGTCAAGAACGTGGTCGAATCCATGATGGAGATAGAAGGGCTCCGCGGTCTCGACTTCACCATCCCCCAGGCCAACTGGGAAGCGGTCAGAAAGGCCGCCGCGGGCAAAACCGCGCTCTGCCTGCGCCACTACTACTGGGACCACGGCTCGGACGCCCGGGTGGATTTGGCCGAATATTCGAAAAAGCTCGTTGAGTTCTTCGGCCGCCAGGGCCTTTTCATCCAGACGTCGACGGCGACTTCCGGTGAAGCGCGGGAGTTGGGAGCGAAATTGCATCAGGTCTTGTCGAAATGACCGGAAGCACGGGCCGGTCAAGAGTCCGCTTCAGGCTTTTTGCGAGGTCATAGGAATGACGGACTTGTAAAAAGTCCGTCATCAGGCCGAGGGCGAGTAAGCTCCGGCCTGGGGTGAGGGTGGGACCACTTGAATTTACTTCAAGTGGCGGGAGAGGGACAGCCCTCTCCCGCCGAGTGAAAAGTCGTTTTACGACTTTTTACGAGGTTATCAAGAATGGACAATGGAAAGATCGCCCTGGTTACCGGGGCGTTGGGTACTCTGGGCCGGGCCATAGTGGCGGCCCTGGTGGAAGACGGCTTTCGCACCGTGCTCGTGGACCTGGACCAGAAAAAACTCGAGGCTTATGCCCTCGCCCTTCCTCGAGGCATGACCCTGCCGATGGCCTGCGACATCAGCCAACCCGCCGCGGTGGAAGAGGCGGTGAAAAAGATCAAGGAGACCTGGGGCGGCGTGGACGTCCTGGTGAACAACGCGGGGATACTCTCCAATAACAAGGCCGTCCAGACTTCTCCCGAGGAATGGAAGCGGGTGCTGGCCGTGAACCTCGACGGCGCTTTCTACCTGTCCCGGTCTTTCATGGAAGACATGAAGAGAAAGCGCTGGGGCCGGATCGTGAACATCACCTCCCTGGCGGCCAAGACCGGCGGTATCACGGCGGGCACGGCCTATTCGGTTTCCAAGGGCGCCCTGATATCCCTGACTTACAGCCTCGCCGCCGAACTGGCCCCTTATGGGGTGACCGTCAACGGCCTCGCCCCGGCGTACGTCAGGACCCCGATGATCACCGTCCAACTCACGGAAGAGCAGCGGCAGGCCATACTGGAAAAAATTCCGGTAAAGCGTTTCTGCGAGGCCGAAGAAGTGGCCCACACGGTCCGTTTTCTGGTGCATCCCCTGGCCGGATTCATCACCGGCGAAATCATTGATCAGAACGGCGGCCTGCAGTTCGATTGAATGATCGGGCGGTTTACCTAAGGGTCAACAGATCAAGCCCCTAAATCCCGAGCCAAAACCCGCAATGATATCTCATGGCGTTCAAGAGACGTGTGAGATAAATGGCCCCCATCGTTCATGAAGAAACTGCTGTCGAAAATGTCCCAGGGTTATTCGACTGGCGTCCAATACCCCAACTTTACCCTGGTGTTTTAACCTGGCCAGCCCTCGAGAGACGGCTTCGGCTTGGGTCTTGGTGACGATTGATGGTCCGAGAGACTTCTGGATTAACCGCCTGTTTTCCCACCAACGGATATACCAACGGTTTCCCCTTTTATATACGCCCATTGATTAGATCATAGTCCACCTCCTCGTCTCAAGTCAATCAAGGCGGCTTGGATGACCGGTTGGCCGGCTTGGGATTCACGATAGGCGTCCAGGCTAAGCCATATTAAGAATCCATGATCAATCACATTCAAACAACGATTCTTTTGGTCGTAGTCGAGCACAATAGGCTTAATAGCATATTATGACGTATCTTTTTGACCCAACTCTCATTATGATGAGCACGTGTAGAACCCATTTGATACAAATTTCCTTTTCAAAACAAATGTTAGGCTTATTATTATGATCTATTCTTCCAATGTTCAGGTATGATCGGTTTTTTACCCTTGTATTTTGGGTTAATTATACAAACGAAATCTGGTGATAAAGTTGTGTCCCGTTGATCTTTTAAAGCAGGCATATAAGAAATAGAATTTTCAAGACGCCATTTGCCAATGATTATTGGAATGGTATTAGAAAGATTTATTTGCCAACCATATTTGCTATATAGCATCCCATCTATATGAATTACACTATTCTCTTGGTGGTAAATTTGGATTACATGATTACTTATCATCTGATCCTTACAAGAACGTTGAAGTTCTGATATCAAATTAGTACATCCTAAAGAAAAGCGTTGATAAATGGGTCTTCCAGACCAAGGCAAATCGAGCGCAAAAGTTCGTAAAGAATCTATTGATGTTTGTGAAAATATATATTTGATTGCTTGGTCTTTAAATCCTTCTTTTCTTAAAAGATAGGCCAAACTGCCAATTGAGATTTTAGCCAATCCTTTACAGTACTTTTCTCTTTCTATTTCGTTTAAACCAACTGAAAAACAAATTGCGTACACATCCTCACTTGGTATTTTTTTGTCAGACTCTATTTCAAAAAAATAATGAAACGCAGTGCTATTATTCAAAGCCTTACGTTCATCATAAGAGAATGTATATCGTTTCAACGTACCATCGGACATCAGAGCTTCTCCAAATCGCTTCAAAATCTTAGTATTTTGGTATCTTGCCATGTATAAAATATCTCTAACATTATTATCAAACACCCAATTAGATCTCATATTGCTTGCTTCACAAACTGGCAGCCATTGGTTATTAGGGCCATCTATAGATTTGGGAATAAAATGTTCTTTCGTAAATAAATCCTCGTGAAATTCGTTACATAAAAAGCAATAATAAGTCATTTATGAAACCCGACTTGCAATAATTATAATGTTTGTAAATAGCAATAAACACAGACTGTTTCTTTATATCTAAGAAATTAACTTGTTTTCTGATTCATTACGTTCATTTACTTATTTTATACTTACAATCATACAACGTGCCTAAGTCAGCTCAAAACTACTTACGCGGACTTTGCCTTCCTGGGGCTCCCTTGTTTAGACATGGATACGAAACGTGATCATAACTACATCTTTTGAACAAAGGATTACCTGTAGGATTTTGGCCTCAGCCATAACCGCGTTAGTCCGCTTATTTTGCTCCCGAGGATCTATTCAACGTTGAACAGACCCTGACCTCGGCTCCATTATAACGATCCGATAGCTTTTAACCCGAATTATGCGGAATAGGCCGCGATTCTGTGTTTCAAGCCTTCTGGCACCGATTTTAACCTTTTAAACAGTCCTTGAGCCGAGCCGAAAGGCTTGTGGATCAACCGCAGGACACTTTTCGCATAAATTACTGAAAATCTGTATTTTCCCGACTCACGGTCATAGTAATCCATCGACGTGCATCAGGTCAAGCCAAATCACCAATTCAGCCATTTTTATACAAAGCCTAGTAGTGGTGGCGGAGCGGAGATGCTGCTTTCAAACGAGAAACCGGTGAAGCGTAGGATAATTATTGTTGAACGTGCCGTTAACCTGCGGGCTGTTTGCTGCCAATCGGCGTTGAACGGGTGGTTCGGCATAGCTCCAATACCGACCTCATTATTTCGGTTTAATCATATATTTTTCGTGGTTCTGCTTAAGCTCAGCAGTGAGCTTCTCCCAGGAATTGAGATTTATTGGAAGGGACGCGGTTTCGGGCATCGCAGATTTACCCCGGAGGATCCCGTTCAACGATTTGATATAGGCCGCGGATGGCTTACGAAGAACGTAGCTATTATGCGGAATTACGTATCCTGGCGCTGCCGTAGGAGTGCCAACGTCAGACGAAAATGCCGCGAGTGACTTAAACGATACTGCGTCCGGATCGGTCTCGACAGCCGCTCCACTCGCAAGCCAAGCTACCTCTTTGTCCTCGGGCCCCTTAACCGGAACCAAGTAGGTGCTTTTAGTCATCGCCATCGTGTCGATAACATGAAGGCCAGCGATCCAATTGCCTTTGGATGTCTTCACAGGATCCACGACAACAACAGCGGTTGCCACTGGCTTCGAAAGTTCTTCTTTGGCGATCCGGATTCGGACATCTGGCAAGACCGACGCAATTCTTTCTATCCGTCCCCAATGTTCACTTAGCTTCGCGTCGACCTTCGCCTCAAGGCTCCCAACAGCACGGTTGATTGCATATGTCTGATTTATCAGCCAGCCACCACCGCCAATTAACACCAAGCCGATCACTATCTCGGGGATCTTTTCCTTCCATCTCATACACTACCGCTTTCTAGGTTGCCATCGACATGCTTCGGCGTACAAAGCGAATCGATGCATTCACGTGCTGCCGAACGGTGTGGGTAAGCAGCGGGAATGAAGCGCCAGCGGAATTCCCGTCGGCTTGACCCAAGTGTTATGCTTCTGCCGGGTTGATTCTTGTCTGCGTATATCCAAACCTTTCCGAAAACAGTCTATCGACGTATTCCGTTAAAAGAGCAAAAAATGAAAGGAAACCTGGTAATACCTGAGCGTTTATGAAAATTGGCTTGCCGTTATCTAACATACTCGAGGCATGAACAATTCTATGCCGAAATTGAGCTAATTCATCCAAGAAATTGAAAGGATTATTGAATATTGTACCTCCGAAAATCATTTCAAAGTCCTTGAAGTGATTGACTAAATCGGTCGCCTTGTATTCAATGCCAAGTGTACTTTGCATTTTACAGAACTTTCCGTCCCAATTTCCCTTCATCAATATTTTGAGTGACTGTTCTACGATATTTTCAGATATCCCGATCTGGGGAAAGGATTTCTCAAGAATTTCGAACAGGAAAGTCTCCCAAATGCCATAAATCATAACAAATACTTGCCGAAATAGAAATTCAACTCCCTCATTGCACCCATTTAGAAAACTACTAACTGGCATAATGGTGGATCGACCATCTGAGAACCCCAATCTTAACGGGGTATCTGGTCTTAGCTGTTTTTTTAAGAGAAGTTGCTCGTATTTGGTTTTACATTCCTTCAGTGAAAGTTCGGAAATTGTAAGGAACTTGAAAATATCTTTTGCTCGCCGAAGGAAAGCTCTTCTTTGATCGGTGCATGGTGTATCAGGGAGAATAAAGCTATCGCCCGCATAGGGATCCCGTATCATTCCTAGGGGATTTTTTGGTTTGCCAGTCATTTAATGTACACCTCTTGTTGTGGGCTTGATTTCAAAAGCATAACAATAATTAGATGTATCCGCATAAAATGCGGAGTTTTTTATTTCTGTCCGTATAAGACGCCTCTGTAAATCGTTCCATTATCTCGTTAACTCAAAGAATTATAGTGGCTTATCTCCGTATTAGCGTTTTCGTATGTCGTGTTATGCGGGTCGGCATAATACACTCATTTTAAAAGCCCATCAACAGGGCTTCTCACCCCTGATGGACCCCGGTTGAGGACATGAGTATAGATCATTGTCGTCTTGACATCCTTGTGGCCCAAGAACTCCTGTACCGTTCGAATGTCGTAACCCGCCTCCAGCAGGTGTGTGGTGAAGGAGCGCCAGAGGGTGAGGCATTCAACCATTCTTGCATTATCTTGAAATATTAGTATATTCGCAATTATTTACCCACTTGAAACAGCGAAGAGGCCAAAAATATCTCAAGACCATTGGATTAATCCGCTTCGACCTGACGCGGCCGCCATTGGACTTCATTCCGGCGGACGCCGTTCGATCCCGCCCAAGGGGGGCTCTAGGCGACAGACTCAACGGGCTGGAATCCAGTTGTTCTAGGCATCTCCATGAACCGGGTGTCGACGGTACTTGAACTGGAGAGACTTAACCAACCGCATGGTGATCAATCGTTGAATCCATCCCTCATACATTATGAATGTATCAATAAAGTAAGAGCCTATTTTGAGTTGTCTTCTAGTGTTTACTAATGGCCAGGTTGTGCCATCCGCCCGCCGCCACGGCCGTCACTCCGGACAGGTCGGGCGGAACGTTGCATTGGCCGAATTCGTTATAGCCCCAGGCCACGACCGTGCCGTCGTGTTTGAGCGCCAGACTATGTTCCCAACCCCCCGCCACGGCCTTCACTCCAGACAGGTCGGGTGGAACGTTGCATTGGCCGTATTCGTTATAGCCCCAGGCCACGACCGTGCCGTTGCGTTTGAGCGCCAGACTATGTTCCCAACCCGCCGCCACGGCCGTCGCTTTGGACAGGCCGGGTGGAACGTTGGATTGGCCATACGAATTATAGCCCCAGGCCACGACCGTGCCGTCGCCTTTGAGCGCCAGGCTGTGATCCCCACCCGCCGCCACGGCCGTCACTCCGGACAGGTCTGGTGGAACGTTGCATTGGCCATACAAATTATAGCCCCAGGCCACGACCGTGCCGTCGCCCTTGAGCGCCAGGCTGTGATGCCCGCCCCCCGCCACGGCCGTCACTCCGGACAGACCTGGTGGAACGTTGCATTGGCCATACGCGTTATAGCCCCAGGCCACGACCGTGCCGTCGTCTTTGAGCGCCAGGTTGTGATTCCCGCCCACCGACACGGCCGTCACTCCGGAGAGGCCGGGTGGAACGCTGCCTTGGCCATACACATTATAGCCCCAGGCCACGAGCGTGCCGTCGTCTTTGAGCACCAGGCTGTGATTCCCGCCCGCCGCCACGGCCGTCACTCCGGACAAGTCGGGTGGAACGTCGCATTGGCCCACGCTATTCAAGCCCCAGGCCCAGATTTTGGTTTTTTCTTCGCCGCCAGTGGCGACAATGGACAACATGGCGGTAATCAAAAGAGCTGCTAGGCCAAGTCCCTTAATAAAGCGAAGAAAATGATTCATGTCTCAACCCCCTTTTTAGGTATTTCACACAAAGCAAAGGCGGCACCCGCCCCCAATATACTTGCAACTAGATCAAATACGGAAAAGGTTCCTTTCATGAAAAAATTCTTAAAGCTATCCAGGAAAGAAAATCCAGCGAACCAAGTCGGTATAAGTTGAGAGGCAAAAGCTCTGTACTTCTGTCCCAGTTCAAAGGTGACGTTCATAAGAGCGAACACGCAGCAGAGGGCTAACCTTGATGTCCGGTTCCGGGTTAAAAGAGATATACCGATCAAAGAAAAGCCGAAGGGGTGCAGGAAGCAAGGCAAAAATCCATAAACTGGTCCTAACAGGTTAGAAAAATTCCAGGGCAGGGGATGAAGAAAAAAGGAAAGCTTATGTCCCAAGTAGGTAAATGAGGCCCGGCCACCGGCTAAATACAGAACGCTCCCAAGCAATAAAGAAAAAAAACCCACCAGTAGTTGCAGCCTATTACTCATGTCGCTTCCTTAAGAATGTCTTGCCACGCTATTCAATGAGAATTTTTAACCATAATTTTGTGTAAGACATCCGACCAAACCGATCCTTTTAGAGCGGGTAGTCCGGATTATGGCGGCGTGCCGGGGTGCGTCAAAAGGTATCAGCGGAAACGTAAAATATTAGCCGAAGTGTAACGTTTCGTTACAGGCGAGCAGGCGAGGTAGCAGTCAACTCACCGATATATCAACCAATTACGCCCCAATCCCCTTATACAATTAGCAATTTGCGTACCAGTCCGGCCGTTGGCCGTCCAGGGGGCGGAGAAAAATCATACCTCAGAGATCACTTACCCGCAATCTCAGTTGATTGGGGTGAGGCCTCTTCGTCTCGACCGAGACATCGGTCCCGTCGGCGTAATGGGCCATAGAAATAGTCTCCTCTGAAAAACGGGTGCACTGGATCGGCACTAGTTGAGGGTCGTGATTTGCCAAAGCTTGCCGAGAAATTAACCTTAAAGAGTAAAAGAAAATGGGAAGCCGAGGGAGGTCTAAATAGAGATAACTTATTGAAATCATTCTGGCGGAAGTGCATGGGAATCGAACCCACCACCGACGTTTCCAGCGCCGGCCACTGGATTTGAAGTCCAGGAGCCCCACCAGGTAGCTGCGCACTTCCAGGAAGCAGTATCCATGGCCGGGCCGATCTTGTCAATATCCTCGACCTTGAGCAACCCCGCCGTCTCGATCTATTGAAAGACCCGCCCCGATGATCTAAAATCAACGGGAATGAAGGATCTTGGCTTCAATATCGGCGCGGTGCGCCTGAACAATCCCTTGATACTGGCCCCCTTGGCCGGGATAACCGATCCGCCTTTCCGCCAGATAGTCAAGGAACACGGCGCGGCCTTGACCGTGACCGAGATGATCAGCGCGGCCGGGTTAGGCCTCAAGGGCGTTAAAACCCTGGCCCTGCTCGAACGGGGGCCCGAGGAAAAGCCCTTCTGCGTGCAGCTTTTCGGTACCAGGCCGGACTGGCTGGCCAGGGCCGCGGTCATGGCCGAGGAACTGGGCGCGGACATCATTGATCTGAACCTGGGCTGTCCGGCCAGGAAGGTGGTGCGTCACGGCGGCGGGGCCGCGCTGCTCAGGGATTTCAAACTAATCGAAGATATTTTGACCGCGGTCCGGCGGGCCGTCAAGGTCCCCCTGACGGTGAAGACCCGGGCCGGCTGGAAACCTGGGGAAGGTGAAGTGCTGGACTTGGCGCCCATCCTGGCCCAGGGCGGCGTGGACGCGGTGACCCTGCACCCGCGCTACGCGGTCCAACGGTTCTCCGGCCGGGCCGACTGGGACCTGGTGGCCAGGCTGGTCGAGCGTTTTCCCGGGCCGGTCATAGGCAACGGCGACGTGACCAGGCCCGAGCAGGTCTTGACCCATCTCCGAGCCGCGGGCTGCGCCGGACTGATGATCGGCCGCGGCGCTTTGGGCAACCCATGGCTGTTCAGCCAATCATTGACCTTGCTGGCCGGCGGAACGGTCGAGACGCCGACATTGGCCCAACGGCTGGCCGTGGCCCAGGATCATGCCCTGAGACTGGGCCGCCAGGTCGGGCCTAAGAAGGCCGTCCTGAGGCTGCGTTCCATTCTGGCCTGGTACACCAAGGGGCTGCCCGAGGCGGCTTCTTTCCGCCAGTTCATCAACCATGAGACCGACTTCCAGCGGATGATCGAAGGATTGACGGATTATTTTCATTGGCTGGATGAAGAACAGCCCAAGGACAAGGCGGCCTGATGAAGATCAAGATGGCCCAGAGCAGCGGCTTCTGCATGGGCGTCCGCCGGGCCATGGAAATGGCCCTGGACGCCGTTCATCGCCGCCTCGGGCCGATCTACTCGTACGGTCCTCTGATCCATAATCCCCAGGCCATGGACCTTCTGGCCGCCAAGGGCCTGAAGGCCACCGAGGCTCGGACCGGCGAATACGACCGGATCGCCGAGGGAACGGTGATCATCAGGGCCCACGGCGTACCTCCGGCCGAGAGGCGGTATCTCGAGACCAGGGGCTTTCAGATCATTGACGCCACTTGTCCCCGGGTCGTCCGGGTCCAGACCATCATCCGCCGGCACACGGAGGAAGGTTACGCGGCCATCATCTGGGGCAGCCCCGATCACCCGGAAGTAGTGGGCCTGCTGGGGCACGCCGCCGGCCGGGGCTACGTGGTCCGCGACGCGGAAGACGTGGCCGGGCTGCCTGAACTGGACCGGGTCATTCTGGTGGCCCAGACCACGCAGAACAAGAGCCGGTTCGATCAGGTCGCCGGAGCGGTCCGGGCCCGCTGGCCCGGGGCCCTGGTGTTCGACACCATCTGCGAGGCCACCGAGAGCCGGCAGGAAGACGCGCGTGGCCTGGCCCGGGAAGTGCAAGCCCTAGTGGTCGTGGGCGGACACGCCAGCGGCAACACCCAGCGCCTGGCCGCCGTGGCCCGGGCCGAGGGCGTCCGGACCATACACATCGAAACCGAGGCCGAACTGGACCCGGAATTCCTGGCCGGAGTCGAGTCGGTGGGCGTGACCGCCGGCGCCTCGACCCCCAACTGGATGATTAAAAGGGTCATCCGCGGCCTCGAGCGGCTGGCCCGACGAAGCGACACATCCTGGCGCGGTCGGATTCACCGGTTGCTGCGGGCCTCGATACTGAGCAACGTTTACGGCGCGTTGGGCGCGGGCGCCTTGTGCCTGGCCGGGGCCATGCTCCAGGGCCTCGAACCGAAGCCGGAATACTTGGCCGTGACTTTCTTCTACGTCCACGCCATGCACATGCTCAACAACTTCCTGGACAAGGAGGCCAGCCAGTTCAACGATCCGGATCGGGCCCTTTTCCTGGATAAGCATAAAACGCTGCTCCTGTCTTCCGGCCTTTTTTCCGCGGCCGTGAGCCTGATCCTGGGTCTGAGCCTGGGCTGGAAGGTTCTTCTGTTGTTGCTGGTCATGACCACCCTGGGCCTGCTGTACGCCGTACCCCTGGTCCCTCGGGCCTGGCCGACCAGGATAAAGCGCCTGAAAGACATCCCCAGTTCCAAGACCCTCTCTCTGGCCGGCGGCTGGTCGGTGACCCTGAGCCTTTTGCCGGCCTTATCGCCGGAAGGCCGGCTGACATCAGCCACGGTCCTGGTGGCGTTGATCGTTTTTCTCCTGGTTTTTATCCGCGCCGCCCTCGAGGACATAATGGCCATCCAGGGCGACCGCATCGTCGGCCGGGAGACCATTCCCATTATCATCGGCGAAGAAAAGACCCTCTGGATGTTGACCGTCACCACGGGTCTGGAGGCGGCTCTGCTGGCGGCCGGTCATATCGCCGGCCTCTTCACCAGCCTGGCCCTGTTCCTGCTGGCCTGCGCCGCCTATTCCTTTCTCTATCTCCATCTGTTCCAACGCCGGCAATTCTACAGTTCGGTCTTCTTCGAAGCTTTCATTGACGCCAACTTTCTTTTGGCCGGCCTCCTGGCCTGGCTTTGGGCCTGGCTGTTCAAAGGTTGAGCCCGGCCGGAACCGCGGTCCATGCCCCTGGTCAGCGTGATAATACCCACCTTCAACCGGGCCAAACTGGTGGTCAGGGCCGTGGCTTCGGTCCTGGGACAGACTTTTTCCGATTTCGAACTCATCGTGGTGGATGACGGCTCGACGGACGGGACGGATCGAGCCCTGGAACGATTCGCCGGCCGCATCGTCTATCTGTTCCAGGAACACGCCGGGGTGAGCGCGGCCCGAAACCGAGGTCTGGCTGAAGCCACGGGCTCCTTGATCGCTTTTCTCGATTCGGACGATTATTGGCAGCCGGAAAAACTGGCCCGGCAGGTTCGGTTCTTCACCGACCATCCCGAAGCTTTAATCTGCCAGACCGAGGAAGTCTGGTATCGTCAGGGCCGGCGGGTCAATCCAGGCCAAAGGCACCGCAAACCTTCGGGCGACGTGTTCCTGCCTTCGCTTCGACTCTGCCTGGTAAGCCCCTCGGCGGTCATGATGAGGCGGAGTTTGTTCGACCGGGTGGGCGTTTTCGATGAAGACCTGCCGGCCTGCGAAGACTACGACCTCTGGCTGAGGGTGTCGGCCCGATACCCGGTCCATCTTCTGTCCGAAGCCCTGGTAATCAAGACCGGCGGGCATCCGGACCAACTTTCCCGGACCGTGCCCGCTCTGGACCGATACCGTATCCAGGCCCTGCGCAAGATCATCGCTTCCGGCCGGCTGACCTCGGAACAAGGCCGGGCGGCCGGGGCCGAGCTGGCCTACAAGGCCAGGATATTCGGCCAGGGCTGCCTGAAACGAGGCCGCCTGGAAGAAGGCCGAAAATACCTTAAAATGGCGGATGAACATAGTCCAAGGCGCCGCCGATGAACGGAACATGGTCAAGAAAGCGGTCAATTGGGCCTTGCGCCAGATCGGGAAAAGGAATAAGAAATTGAACGCGGCCGCCGTCGCGACGGCCCGACGAATCCAGGCGCTCGACTCGAAGACCGCGCGCTGGATCGCGGCGGATGCTTTACGCGAATTGACCGGTCCGGCCGTTCAGGCCCGGTTGAACCGGAAATGACTTCGATTCGGCGGGAGACAGGATGCATCATTGGTCATGATCAGGGTTAATGACAACGGACTGACTTACTATCGTTTCGAACTCGAACCCCTTCAGAGGTTGGCCCACGGTGTTTTCACCAGACGCGGCGGGGTCAGCCTTCCGCCTCTGGATGGCTTGAACTTGGCCTTTCTGCCCGGCGATTCGGAAGAAAGCGTGCGGTTCAACCTGGACTTGGCCGCCCAAGCCCTGGGTCTCCAACACCTGGCCTTCGCCCGTCAGGTCCACGGCGATCAGGCCCTGGTGGTTCGGGCCGGCGACGGGTACCGGCCCCGCCGGGCCGAGGAAGTAGTCCCCGGTTACGATGCCTTGATCACGCCTGACCCAGGGATCGGCCTGCTGGTAAAGCTGGCCGACTGCCAAGGGGTGATCCTTTTCGATACCCGCAACGGCGTGGTGGCCGTGGTCCACGCCGGCTGGCGGGGAAGCGTAAAGAACGTGCTGGGCCGGACCGTGACCCGGCTGGAAACGGAATTCGGGTGTCGGCCGGCGGACCTCGCGGCCGGCATAGGACCGTCGCTGGGGCCGTGTTGCGCCGAATTCGTCAACTACCGGCGGGAACTGCCGCCGGACTTTTGGTCGTACCGCTCGGGGGATCATTTCGACTTTTGGAGCATCAGTCGGGACCAGCTCGTCGCCAGCGGCCTCAAACCGGAGAACATCGAAATCGCTGGCCTATGCACCAAATGCGGGGCCGACGGCGAATTCTATTCCTATCGCCGGGAAAAAGAGACCGGCCGCTTCGGTTTGATCGCCGGCCGCTTGGGGGATTGAAAATGGGGGCCGCCTTTCTGGGCCTGAGTCCGGTCCTGGAGAACAGCAGACTCGAAGCCGGCGTATTCCTGCTGCGGCTCGAGTCTCCGGCCATCGCCGCCGCGGCTTCGCCGGGCCAGTTCGTGATGGTCCGCGCCGGAGGAGCCCCGGAAAAGGGCCTGGGTCCGTTGCTCAAGCGGCCTTTTTCTCTTTTTAGGATAGGACCGGAGGAAGATATCCTGCTGCTTTACCAGGTGGTCGGCGCCGGGACCGAACTTCTGGCCCGGGTCAGCCCGGGGGAGCATCTGGAAGTATTGGGACCGCTGGGTCGAGGCTTTTTCCCGCCGGCTGACCTGGCTCGGGCCTACCTGGTGGCCGGCGGAATGGGACTGGCGCCGCTGCAGGCCCTGGCCGAAGCTCTTCACCTAAGAACCGAACTTACGCTCTTCCACGGGTCGTTCAGTTCCACCAGCCTCTTGAACGCCGGCCATGAGGTCGATTACTATCGCGGCCGGCAATGGGTGACCACCGAAGACGGCTCGGCGGGCGAAAAAGGGCTGGTCACTGCTGTTCTGGCCCGAGAGTTGACAAAAAGCCCGGCGCCCGTCTTTGCCTGCGGTCCCAGGGCCATGCTGGCCGAGACGGTCCGGCTGGCCCGGGCCGCCGCCGTGCCCTGCCAGGTGTCGCTGGAGGCCCACATGGCCTGCGGCCTGGGCGCCTGCCAGGGCTGCGTGGTGGAGTTGGCTTCCAGTGGCGGCGGGCCGGTTTACGGCCGGGTCTGTAAGGAAGGGCCGGTTTTTTCGGCCGAGGAAATCAAATGGTGATCGAGCCGGATTTGAGCGTCGAACTGGCCGGACTGAAGTTGAAGAATCCGGTCCTGACCGCTTCGGGCGCCTGCGGATACGGGCAGGAACTGGCCGAGTTCACCCCGCCGGAAAGTCTGGGCGCGATGGTGACCAAGGGGCTCTCCCGGCACCCCAGGCCGGGCAACCCGCCGCCTAGGCTGGTGGAAACGCCGGCCGGCCTGATCAACGCCATCGGTCTGGAAAACGTGGGCGTCGAGGCTTTTATCCGCGACAAGCTGCCTTGGTTGAGGGAACGCGGGGCCGTGGTGATCGCCAACATCCTGGGCGCGACGGCGGATGAATACGCGGCCGTGGCTGAAAGACTGGATCGGGCCGAAGGCGTGGCCATGCTCGAAATCAACGTTTCCTGCCCCAACGTCAAGGCCGGCGGGCTGGCCTTCGGCGCCAACCCCGAAGCCACGGCCGAAGTGGTTCGGGCCGTGGTCAAAGCCACGCGGATGCCGGTCATGGTCAAACTGTCGCCCCAGACCTCGGATATTACCGTCATGGCCCAAGCCGCGGTCCAGGCCGGCGCCAAAGCCATATCGCTGATAAATACCATACCGGCCCTGGCCGTGGACCTCGAGACCAGACGGCCGAAACTCGGCAACATAGTCGGCGGCCTTTCCGGACCGGCCATAAAACCAGTGGCCCTGCGCCTGGTCTGGCAGGTCGCCCAGGCCGTGGACGTGCCGGTGGTCGGCCTGGGCGGCATCGTTTCCTGGCGCGACGCCCTCGAGTTCATCCTGGTGGGCGCCGCGGCCGTCCAGGTCGGGACGGCCAGCTTCATCAACCCAAAAGCCGCCCTGGGAATCATAGACGGAATCAAAGCCTATCTTAAAGACTACAACCTGCCTTCCCTGTCCGAAATCAGAGGCCGCCTGATCACCTCGTGACCGCCTTCCCGCCGGCCGATTGGACATCCTCACCGCGTTTATAGTAGATTTTCTCAGCCCGGTCGTGAATCCCGCCGGAGCGAGATCAATAAGGAGAAACGGACATGAAGAAGGTCTTGATCGTTCTGGCGGTTCTGGTGGTCATTATCGCCGCCGCGGCCTTGGGGGCCAACTATTACTTGCAGATGAAGATGAGTCAGGAAGTTGACCGTTTCATCAAAGGCCTGCCTGAACTGATCACCGGTTCGTACGACCGGGTCAGTTATTCTCTTCTGGACAGGAAACTCTCGATCCCTAATCTGAAGCTTCAGTTCAAGAAAGAGGATGCGAAGAATCTGGAAATAGCCAAGATCGAGATACAGGACCCGAACCTGGGAGCCTGGGACAAGATGTTTTCGGATTCGAGCGGCGGCGGGTCCAGACAGAAGCTGGCCAAATCCGTGATTTTCACCAATTACCGGACCTACGATAAGAGCGCCGCCGCGGTCGTCAGTCAGTTGACCTTGACCGAACCCTCGGCCGGCCCGTTTCCCTTTCCGTCCTCGACGTCGATCAAAGACGTTTTTTCCGAAAAGAACCTGCCCAAGGTAATGACCGCCGTGGCGGCGGCCCAGTTTGAAATGGTGAAGCTCGAAGCGACCGAGCCGGCCAATAAAAAAATGATCGGTTCGCTGGCCCGATTGACGATTAAAGACATTGACGGTGGACGGATCGGCCAACTGGTCATGGAGAACCTGGAAGCCCAGGGCGGGGAACGGCAACGGGTGTTTCTAAAATCCCTCCGCGCCGATAAATTGGATCATTCCGAACTGCTGGGACTGCTGGCTCAAGGCAAGACGCCGGAACAGGGCACGGGCAACCTGATAAACTTTGATCGGGTGACCTTGAGCGGCCTGGAAATCAGTTCGCCCCAGGCGGAAAACGTGAAAGTCCAGGAAGTGTCCCTCTCCAATTACAAGAAGATAGGACTCGTGCCGGCGTCGCTGCTTTTCGATCTCAAGGGCCTGGCCCTGGAGGTTGGTAAACTCGACGATGAAAAGGCCCGGGAAGGCCTGAAAATGCTGGGCTACGAACAGTTGTTCATCAACGTGATCCTGGATTTCAACTGGGTCGCCCAGGACAAGAGGTTCGACCTGCGCAAGTTCTCCGTGGGCGTCAAGGACGCGGCCGACCTGATCTTATCTTTCAGCCTGGACGGCGTGGATTTGGCCGGGGTCGCCGCTCCGGCTGACGCCTTGTCGCTGCTGGGCGGTATGCTGTTGAAAAAGGTCGAACTCCGCTATACCGACGCCTCGCTGTTGAATCGGGCTCTGAAACTGGCCGCCCAGGCCAATGGTCTGGCCCCGGAAGAATTCCGCGAGATGTTGATCCAGCAGGTCAAGAGCCAGGATGTTTCCCTGGGTGGAATAAGCTCGCCCAAGGTTACGGAAAGCTTGATCGCCTTTCTCCAGAACCCCCGGTCTTTAACCCTGGTGGCTGAACCCAAGGCCCCTCTACCATTCATGATGATGGCCGGTCAGGTGAAGCATGCTCCGGATAGACTGGTGGCCGATCTAAACTTGTCCTTGACGGTCAACGACCTGGCTCCGATCAAGATCGAAACCAAACCGGTCGGACCGGCTTCGCCTCAGACCAGTGCTCCTCAACCGGAAAAGCCCAAGGCCGAGCCCCAAAAGAAACCGGAAGCCGGGACCGAGCCGGCCCCGAAGGCAGCCAAGGAATTCAAGATCAAATCCTGGCAGGATTTGTTCAAGATGAAACCGGGTCCGTCCACGGCGGATGAGGGCGGTGAAATCAAGGCCGTGCCTCTGAAGTAAGATTCGACCGGCGATCCAGCCGGTCCAGGGCAGGTCTTTTTTTCTTTGACGCTGGAGGAAATGTCCACCGTCTCGAAGCAAATCTCACCAGGTTCATCCGGCTCGGCCCGGTTCGAGGCCGGCGTCGAGCCGCCTCTCCCGGCCGGCGAAGGTCAGGCCGTCCAGCGGACTCGAGGCTCCAGAGCCGGCGTCATAATCTTTATCGCCCTTTTCCTCACCGTCTGCCTGGTGCATGCGTCCAACATCTGGCGGCTGGATACGCACCCTTTTGTTGACCTGCCCAATCACCTGGCCGAAGCTTATATCTATAAGAATTATCCGGATAAGAGCGGCCCCTGGTCCGATTATTTCCGGGTGGAAATAAGCTTTTTCCGGCCGACTTCCCTGCACAGTATCTTCTGTTCGTTCTTTGACGACGTGGAAACAGGCAACAAAGTCTATTACACTTTGTATATCTTCATTTTGATGATTTCGATGCTGGCGCTGGTAATTCTGGCCAAAGGAAATGTCTGGCTATCTCTATTGGCTTCCTTGTATATTTATAACTTCAATATGATGTGGGGTTATACCGGCTTCACCCTGGGCGTGGCCCTGGCCCTGGCCGACACGGTCCTGCTGGACTTGTACCTGGAAAAGCCCAGCTTCGTCCGGCTGGCCATGTTGGCCGGCCTGACCTTCAGCTTGTTCTACGCGCATGTCCTGGTGTTGCAATTCATGGCGCCCATCATCTTCGCCGCCCTTATCTTAGGCCGCCGGTTGACGCCGGCTCAGAGAATAATGGGACTGCTTTCACTTCTGCCCGCCGTGGTGGTTTTTACCGTCTGGGTCATGTCTTCCGAGGAATTCCGCGGTCACGGTTCGATTTTGAACGCACTGATCAATTATTATCGGTGGGAGTATCTGGCCACTCTGCCGTCCAGGTTGTATCAGCTTCTGTATCAGACCAATTCGTGGTTGTCCTCGGATAGTCCAATTGCGATCATTTTCACTCTGCCGGTCCTGATCGCCGTGGCGCTTCTGGTTCCAGGCTTGTTCAAACCGGAGACGCGGACTTGCAACGCCAGAATAACCGCGGTTCTTTTTACCTTGATGGCCGCGGGATGTTATTTCCTGCTCCCGGCCGGCCTGCCCGGCCAATTGATGATTTACGATCGGTATGTTGTTTTCACCTGCCTGGGCCTGGTCTGGCTTCTCAGTTCCCTGATCCCTAGAACCCGGAGATTCTTGACCCTAGCCCTGGTGATCGCCCTGGTGTCCCTGCATTCAGGCCTGTGGCTCGACTATTTCAACGAGTTCAAGAATCAGGCCGCGTCTTTCCGTTCCCTGCTGAACCAGTCCGATTTACTGCGCGGAAAATCGCTGGTCTCTCTGTTCGATCATCCCGATTTCCGCGGACACCCGGCTTTCCGCCATTTTCAGAACTACCATTTGCTATGGGACAAGGGCGTGGCCTTGACCAGAATAATCGAATACCGCTTCGGGATCATACGCCGCGCCAAGAAAGGGAAGGTGCTGCCGTCTTATTCGGAATGGGTTGACGGCCGGACCATTTGTTCCAGCTTCATGAACCAATACCGCTATTTCGATTTTTTGTTGACCTTCGGAACGAAACCGTTCAAGGAATTTAACCAGTGCCAGGGCTATGCCCTGGTGGGGCGATCAGGTTCGTGGGCGCTTTTTAAAAACCTGCTTAAAAAGCAATGACGGACTTCTTACCGCTCCGTCGAACTTGGCTCGATGAAAACGCGTTTGATTCCAGTGATTCTCTTTCTGATTTTCTTCCGGCCGGACCAAGCCTGGGCGGGAACGATATCGCTCGACCTGCGCGCCGTCTGCCGACAGAGCGGTCAGGAGGCCTGGGTCGAGGTCACGGCCGCCAATAACGGCGACGAAGCCGCTCGGGAAGTGAACCTCACCCTTTATTTCCGGGGAGAGGCGGCCTCCCTGGGGTCCTGGAGCCGTCTGCCGCCGGGATCGAGTTACTCGACCCAGGCGCCGCTAAGGCTGGAAAACGGCGCGCCGGGCGACCACGCGGTGTTGATACTGGCGGATTTTCATGACGCCCACGGCCATCCTTATTCGGCCTGGTCCTACGGATTGGTGCATAATCAGCGGCCCTGCGGCTCCCTGATCCAAGCCCGCCTGGAGCGTTTGGAATTGGAAGGGGAAGGGCGCCTGAAACTCGGGTTGACCAATCCGGAGCGCAAGGCTCATCAGGTCAAAATCACGCTGGTCAGCCCCAGGGAATTAGGGCCGTTCCTGAGTCAGAAGCAAGTGTTCTTGAAAGCCGGGGAGGCCGGTGAAACGGGTTTCGAAATCAGCTCATCGGCGGCGAATCCCGGCGCGGAATACACGGTCCTGGTCTTAGTCGAATACGATTCCGCCGGCCTCCACTGCGTTTCGGTGGCGGAAACCCGCATCCGGGTCTTGGAAGAGAAAAAATTCTTCAAAACGCACCGGACCTTGGGACTGATCCTGATCACGGTCCTGGCCCTGGCCGTAATCCTGATCGAAATCCTCAAGCCGGGCGGAAGTCGCGGCAGTTGACTCTCGGGGGAAGAATCGGTTTTTCCACCCTAGGCCGGGCCGCCTTGTGGCTTCTGCTCTACGCTTTCCTTCTCAGCTACCTTCATCCCGAACTGATCGTTCTCGACCGGCCGGCCACCGGCGGAGACATGGCCAGCCATTATCCCAGCGCCGTATATCTCCGGGATTATCTCCTACCCCAGGGTAAGATCGTAGGCTGGCAGCCGGGCAATTACGCGGGTTTTCCGCAGTTCCAACTCTATTTCCCCCTGCCGTTTCTGATCATGGCCGCCTTGAGCCTGGTCATGCCCCTGGCCGTGGCCTTTAAAATAGTGAGCGTGGCCGGCCTCCTGCTTCTGCCGCCGGCCGCCGGCCGCCTGGTCAAACATCTTGGCTTCAAGGAGCCCGCGCCCGATTTGGCCGCGGTTTTCTCTTTGTGCTTTCTTTTCCTGGAGTCCAATTCGGCCTGGGGCGGCAATATACCCTCGACCCTGGCCGGAGAATTCACCTACAGCCTCGGTCTGTCCTTAAGCCTGATCTACCTGGGCCGTTTGTACCGGGATATTGATACGGGCCGGCGAGTAACGGGTAACGCCCTGCTCCTGGCCCTGGTCGGCCTGTCCCACGGCTATAATCTTCTGGTCTGCGTCCTGGGGGCGTCGTTCTTTCTGCTGACCACCAGAAACTGGACCGCCCGTTTTATTCATCTCCTAAAAGTGAACCTGCTGGCTTTCTGTTTACTGGGCTTCTGGCTCACGCCTTTATTGATTTTTCTGCCTTATACCACGCCGTTCAACTTTGTCTGGGTGATCAACGATTGGCGGGAGGTCTTTCCGGTAATTCTTTGGCCGGCCTTGATCCTGGCCGCGGTCGGCTTGGGCTTCAGCTTGATTTATCGGACCGTTCACGACGAAAGACCGATTTTTTATCTCTTGTACCTGGCCTTGGTCTCGGCGGTCTTCTATCTGATCGCTTTCAAGATCGGGGTGGTGGACGTCCGGTTTCTCCCCTATGTTCAACTCCTGCTTGTGCTTATGGGCGCGGTTTCGGCCGGGCGGGTCCTGTCCCGGCCGCGGGCCCGGCGGCTGGCGGCTCTGGCCCTGGCCCTGGCGGTCGTGCTTTGGACGGCCCAGCAGGAAAGCTACATAAGCCGGTGGGCGGCCTGGAACTTCAGCGGCTGGCCGGACAAGCCGCTCTGGCCGGCCTATGAAAAAGTGGTCGGGCACCTGAAAGGCGATTGGTCGAGTCCGAGGGTGGCCTGTGAGCACGCGGCCTTGACGGCCGGGACCGGCACCGTCCGGGCTTTCGAGTCCTTGCCCTTTTTCGCCCGCCGGGCCACCCTGGAAGGGGCCTACATCCAGGCCAGTCCGTCCTCGCCGGCCGTTTTCTACCTCCAGTCGGAAATATCGGCGGAAACGTCCGCTCCCCTGAGCCAGTACAATTACAGCCGCCTGGACCTGGACCGGGCCCGCCGGCACTTCCGTCTGTTCAACGTGGGTCACTACGTCTCGGCCAGCCAGGAGACCATGAGGGCGGCGCTGAATACGCCCGGTTACGTGTTGGAAAAACGATATCCTCCTTACGCGATCTTCCGACTGGAAGACGGCGGCGGCGGATACGCGGTGCAGCCGGCTTTCCGTCCCGTCCTGGCCTTGACCATTGATCCCCGGCGGGACGGCTTTACCTGGCTGCGCCAGACCGACGCCGAAGTCCCGCTGGTTTTGGCTTCCCAAGTGAACCCGGAAGAAGAGCAGCTCTTCGCCGGAATTATACGCTCGGGAGAACTACCGGGGCAGATTCGGAACCTGCCTCGTCAGCCCCTGCCGGCCCAGGGCCGGTTCGAAGTCCTGATGCGGGAGGAAGAAATAATCATCGACGGCGCCAGACCGGGAGTCCCCCTCTGGATAAAGGTCTCCAGCCATCCCAACTGGAAAGTCGAAGGGGCGCCCAAGGTCTGGAGGACGGCGCCGTCCTTCCTGCTGGTCTTCCCCACTGAGCGGAGGGTCCGGCTTTACTACGAACGCGGCTGGCCGGACCTTTTGGGTTTGGCCCTGACCTGGGGAGGTATCCTTTGGGCTGTGGGACTCTTGGTTGCCCAGGTCCTCGGGCGCGGATCGAAGGATTTGACCGGGGCCTGGAACGGGCGCGAGCCGATGACCAGCGGAGGGACGAGGCGTCGCGGCCGTGGGCTTTTGCTCCTGGCTTCAGCCGCGGCGGCCGGAACGGTCCTTTATCTTATACTGGCCGTGGATTTCCAGGACCCGACCGTTTATTTCAACCGCGGGATCAAAATATTCCGGGCCGGGGATTACGCGCGGGCCCGTTTGGTTTTCCAGGCGGCCCTGGACAAATTCCCCTTGTCCCCGGTAGTGGACCAGACCTTTCACTATCTGGCTTTGACCTACTTCAAGCAGGGTGACCTGGAAAAAGCCAGGGGGACCTGGAAACGCTTCGAGTCGGAATATCCCGAAACCAGGCTCTGGCCCGAAGCCCAATACCACATCGGTTTGACTTTTCTTGATCAGGAAAGATACGAAGAAGCCGCGCTGGCCTTCACCGTCTTGACCGCCCGCTTTCCGGAAAGCTCCTGGGCCGATGAAGCGGGACGGCGCCTGCTGGAATTGGATGAGCTTTCCTGGCGGCGGGAATACGAACAAGCCGTCAGCCTGTTGGGTCAAGGACGTACGGTCGAGGCCCGTCTGCTCCTGACCATGCTTCGGGATCAGGCGACCAGAATATCCCTGGCTGAACGGGCCGGCTACCAGGCGGCCCTCTGCCTGGTCAAAGAGGCAAGATGGTCGGAAGCGGAAACCGCGCTGGGCGATCTTCTGCGAGAATACCCGGACGGCCAGGTCGCTTTGGAAGTACGCTTTCATTTGTCTTTGGCGCGGTTGAAGCTGGGAGATCACGCCGGCGCCAGGACCGGTTTCCAAGCCCTGTCAGAGGAATTTCCCGAAACCGTGTGGGGCCGGGAAGCGCGCAGGATGCTCCTGACCGAGCCGAGGCCGAGCCACTGATGAACGTGCTGCTGATAAACCCCAGGTGGCCGTCCGGCCGGCGCGGAGCCAGGCGATATCAACGGGCCTGGCCGCCCCTGGACCTGCTGATCGCCGCGGAACTGTTGCGGGAAGGCGGCCACGTCCCGAGGTTGATCGACGCCCGGGCCGTCGCCGTATCGGCCAGGGAAACAATTTCGGCCGCCCACGGGGCTGATTTGGTAGTTCTTCAGACCTCCTCCCTGGATCGCTGGCAGTGCCCTGAATTGGACTGGCGCATGATGAAAAGCCTGGTGTCCGGCCTGCCCAAGGAGCGCCTGGTCGTGGCCGGCGTCCACGGGACGGTACAACCGGAACTGATCATGGAAGAAACGGAGGCCGCCATACTTATCCGGGGTGAACCGGAAAGAGCCCTGGCCGACCTGGCCGCCGCCGGAGGGCAACCTCGGGGGCTGCCCGGAATGACCTACCGGTCCGAGGGGGGCATCAGGCATGAAGAGGATCGGACCCCGGGCCGCCTTGACGACCTGCCGGCTCCGGCCTATGATCTCGTATCGCCGGACTGGTACGCCTATGAACCGCTGGGCCCGCGCCTGGCTTTGCTGGAGACGTCACGGGGCTGTCCTTTTGCCTGCGCTTTCTGTCTCAAGGCCATGTACGGGCCGGCCTACCGGGTCAAATCGCCGCCTCGGGTCATGTCCGAAGTGGAAACGGTGGTGGGGAAGTGGGGAGCCCGCCAGGTCTACTTCATCGATCTGGAGTTCACCCTGCGTCCCGAGCGGACGTATGAACTCTGCCGGGAAATCAAGAGGTCGGGTTTGAAATTCGACTGGTGCTGCCAAACCAGGGCGGATACGGTCGATCGCCCGCTTCTGGCCGATATGCGGGCCGCCGGTTGCCGCCTGATTCATTTCGGCGTGGAAACGGCTTCACCGTGGCTCATGGAAAAGATCGGCAAGAAACTGGACCTGACCCGGGTCGAGCGGGCGATGACCTGGTGCCGGAGTCTAGGGATCGAGACGGCCGGCTTCTTTCTCTTCGGGCTGCCGGGTGAAAGTCCGGCCGACCGGCGAGCAGCCGCGGCGTTGGCCCGCCGCCTGAACCCAACTTATGTTTCCTTCCATGTGGCCGCGCCTTATCCCGGCACCCTTCTGAACCGGCCGGCCGGCGGGCCGCGGGCGGGCAGCAGGGACGATCCCTTTCCGGCCTGTCTGCCTGGCCATAACCTGAAGCTCCTGGCCCGATCGGCCCGACGGGCCATGTGTTCCTTTTACCTTCGCCCCATTTATTTGAGGGACAGGTGGCGCGGCAACAATCTCCGGCGGAACCTCGGCGGCTTGAAAATGCTGTGGGAGTTCCTGAAGTGACCCGCGGGCTCTCGGTCATAGTGCCGGTCTTGAACGAGGCCGACATAATCGAAACCAACACCCGGCGGCTCGTGAACTACCTTGACGGTCTGGACTTTACCTGGGAAGTGATCGTTATCAGCAACGGCTCGACCGACCGGACCGAGGAAATAGGCCGGCGCCTGGCCGAGGAGATCAGCCGGGTCAGGTTTTTATCCGTTCCGACCAAGGGAGTCGGCCTGGCCTTTTCCCTGGGCGTCCGTATGGCCGGTTTCGACCGGATCGTTTCCGTGGATATGGATTTGTCCATCGACCTGGCTTTCATCCACCTGTCCTTTGATCTGCTGCGGGATTATCACATCGTGGTGGGTTCGAAAAAGATGGGCGCCCAGGACAGGAACTTCATCCGCAAAGCCGGCTCCTCGGCTTTCATCCTGGCCGCGAGGCTGCTCCTGGGGCTTTCCTTCGAGGATTACTCCATAGCCGCCAAGGCCTATCGCCGGGCCGTGGCCTCGAGTTACCTGGACCGGATTGACGGCGGCACTTCCTACGTCCTGGACATAATCTATCATGCCTTGGCCGACGGCGGACGGGCCGTGGAAATACCGGTCTACTGCCAGGATTATCGGGCCAGCAAGTTCAACCTTATGCACGAGGCCGTTTACCGATATCACCGCCTTTTCCGTCTCTGGTGGAGATATCGTCTCCGCCGACCGAAGCCGACGATTTGAGTTGACACCCCGGCCGGCCTTCCTATCATGTCTAGAAAAGCCTTCATGTTTCAGTCCGAGGCTGAAGCCGGATGACCAAGTTGCCTTCTTGGGCAGAGGTATGATCCGTTGGACCGGAAAATAATCATCGGTCTGATTCTGGGTTTCCTTATGCTTGGGACCGCCTGCTCCCGCATGCAGGTGGCCATCCCGGTAATGCATCCGGCCGAGGTGGACTTGAGAGGGAAGGACGACGCGGTTCTGGATCGGATAGACGGGCGGGGCGGGGAGGAGATCGAGGGTTACCTTCGTCAGTTACTGGCCGATTCACCCACCGTCCGTTTGAGGACCGGTCCGCGGTCAAGACCGGGCCGTTACCAGACCGAGGTCCGGACCGGGCCCCAACCGGAAGGCTCGATCCTCATCCAGGGCCAGGTTCTGGAATATGGCTATAAAGAACACCTGTCCCAATCCAGCGACACCTGCACCAGAAGAATAAAGCGGGAAGGCAAGTACGTGGATGAAGAATACACCTGCCTGCATTACCGGCGCCGGGGGCAGGCCAGGGTCAGGGCTTCTTTTGAAGTGGTGGACCAATCCACCGGTCTGGTGATCGCGTCTAAGACCGCCGGCTGCGTGGAGGCAGAGGAAACCGAGGCCACTGACGCCACGCCCGATTATATTGACGATCGAGCCATGCTGGCCAAATGCTCCCGCCAGACGGCCTTCGAGTTCCACAAGACCATCTCCCCCTGGACGGAAACCGTTCAGGCCTCTTTTTATAAAGACGGCGACCTGCCGATGTTGGAGAAAGGCATTGAACTGGCCCGGGCCGGCCTGTGGGACCAGGCCATATCCCAGTTCAAGAACGCCGTGGACGCGGCCGTCGCCGATCCCAGGATCAAGCCCAAGACCACGGCCCGCGCCCATTGGGACCTGGGACTGGCCTATGAGTATACCGGCCGTTTTGATCTGGCCGTTCTCCATTTAAGACGGGCGTACCAGCTCGAGCCGGAAAAAGAATATCTGCGGGAGATCGGCCAGGTGGAAAAACTGCGGGAAGAAAAAGCAAGACTCAAGGAACAGTTGGAGGATAGGGAAGAGGCTTCGAACCCTTCCGGCCCGCCGCGGCCAAAGGCGCCGCGGATTCAATAGCCGGCTCGACACCCGCGGGAGAGCCTGGTAAGAGAGGATGGAACGTTATCCCGCCCGGAATTAGGGCCGCCTCGGTTCGGGGTCAGCGCCTCATTAACTTGGTTTGATGCCAATGAAAATGCCCAAAGCGAATTCAAGCTGTTCTCGCTGGTTCATGGCCGCGGCGGCTTGGATTATGGTTCTGGCCGGACCGGCGGAGTCGACGGTCAGGGCCGAATTCAATTCCGGGCGGGCTTCGGAACTGATTAACCGGCTGGCCCAGGACGGGGCGACTCCTCAGACGTTGTGGAACCTGGGTTTTGTCTTGTATTATGAAAACAGACCGTCACGCGAACTGGCCTTGAGCATTGCCCAATGTTATGATGGCGTGACCGGCCTCAATGAGGCCCAGAACAAGTCCATTAAAATGGCGGTCAGGTACTGGCGCGGCCGATATGAACATTGGGACCGGGCTCGGCCGGTGGCCTGGATGGACATCGAGCGGGACTATTATTACCGGCGCGTTCGGGGTGAATGGGAGAGTTCCTTGAGCATGCCGAGGCCGCGGGCCCCCTCGGCGACGATCAATCCCCGGACGCCCCGGCCAGGATTGTGGGGTCGGCACAGATGAAGGGACGGAAGACCGGACGGGAAAACTCTGCCGGCGGTTTAAGGCCGAGGGCGAGAAGGGCCTGCCTTGGCGTCGCTCTGGTATTCCTGGTCCTGGCGGTCTCCGCGGCCTCGGCCGGCGAACCCCCGTCGTTGACCTTGGCCCGGGAAAACATGGTGGTCCGTCAGATCGAGTCCAGGGGGGTGAAGGACAAAGCGGTTTTGGCCGCCCTGCGCAAAATACCCCGCCATCAATTCGTCGGTCAGGGCTACCAGGATTCGGCTTACGATGACCGTCCTCTGCCCATAGGCTACGGCCAGACCATTTCCCAACCCTATATAGTCGCCTTTATGACCGAGATTCTGAAGTTGACGGGCCGGGAGAGGGTGTTGGAAATAGGGACCGGTTCCGGGTATCAGGCCGCCGTGCTGGCCGAGACGGCCCGGGAAGTATATTCCATGGAGATCATTCGGGAGTTATGCGAGCAAGCCGGCGAAAGGCTGACCCGTCTGGGCTACGGCCGGGTGAACCTGAAAACCGGCGACGGCTATTATGGCTGGCCCGACAAGGCGCCCTTCGACGGCATAATCGTCACCTGCGCCGCCGACCATATCCCTCCGCCGCTGATCAAACAACTCAAACCCGGCGGCCGCATGGTGATTCCGGTCGGACCGGCCTGGCAGGTCCAGAACCTGATTTTGGCCGAGCTCGAGGCGGATGGATCGTTGAAGAGGCAGTCCCTGATGGCGGTGCGGTTCGTGCCTTTGACCGGCTCGAGATGAAGCCGGCCGAATCGTGGCTTGTATCCAGATTGGGGCAGGCGAGGTGAACATGAAGATCATCCCTAAGGCGGCGTTGATAGCGGCTGTCATTGCGGCCATGCTTTGGTGTTCCGGAGGTCCGGCGCGGGCGGAAAGAATGGCGGCCAAGGTCTATCCCGAGGATGGGGAAGCCTATTTAATAACTGAAATACAGGCGCTTTACTCTTCCGACCGTCATAGCTTCAGCGTGGAATATGGCGGCGGCCGGGGTCGGATCAACTTCAGCGAGATCAAGACCATCGAGTTTTTAAAGGAACTGGACCGGAATTACGATTACCTGCGCTGGGCCGAGGTAGTCTTCCGGGACGGTTCCAGGGAAAAAGTCCGTCTGGCCAGGGAGGTGTTGTTCGGGCGGACCAAGCACGGCGCCTGGTCCGGAGGAACGGAGAGTTTCAGGCGGATCGAGTTTCATGAATATTAAAGAGTCCGGTGGGGCCGGCCCGGTCCGGCCGGCCGCCGGCCGCCTCTGACTCGGGAATGGGCAGGACGAAGGAGAAAGGATCGAATGAACGTCAAGCGGGTCGATCTCAATTCAGACGTGGGGGAGGGCTTTGGCGCCTACAAGCTCGGCCTGGACGAACAAGTACTACCCTTGATCAGTTCGGCCAACGTGGCTTGCGGCTTCCACGGCGGCGATCCTTCCCTCATGAGACGGACCGTGGCCCTGGCCCGCCAGCACGGCGTGGCCGTGGGCGCTCATCCCGGATTCCCCGACCTGATGGGTTTGGGGCGAAGGCGTCTGGAAGCCAGCCCTGGGGAAGTGGAGGACTACGTTACCTATCAGATAGGCGCCCTCCATGCTTTTACCAAGGAAGAAGGCCTAAGGCTCCAGCACGTCAAGCTTCACGGGGCCTTGTATAATATGGCCTCCGAGGATATCAACCTGTGGGAGGCCGTGGCCCGGGCCGTGGCCAGGTTCGATCCCAGCCTTGTCCTTTTCACCTTGGCCGGATCGAGGCAGAAAGAGATGGAAAACATCAGCGCCCGGTTGGGCCTCAAGATCGCCGTCGAATTTTTCGCCGACCGGGCCTACAACCCGGATGGCTCCCTGGTTTCCCGCCGCTTGCCGGGCGCGGTCATTCATGATCACGAATCGGCCGCCGAAAGAGTGGTGAGGATGGTCACCGAAAACAAGGTCATCTGTCGGGACGGTAAGGAACTGGAGGTGAAGGCCCAGACCATCTGCGTCCACGACGACAACCCCGCCGCGGTGAGCCTGACCCAAAGAATCCGGCAGGCGCTTCAATCCGTGGGCGTCCAGATCGCGCCGGTAAGTTCCTTTCTCTGAGAACCCTTGACGTTTTCCCCGGGTCTGTCCGCCTTATTCTGACCTCTCCGGAGCCGAGGGCTTGATTTTTGACCCTCGCCGCTCAGGAGCACCGTCCTTTTTTCTCGAATCCGACTTCAATAAGCTGGGCGGTCAAGCCTTCGCTGGTGTGGAAGCAGAACATCATGACGAAAGAGCCTGCCGGACTGATACATGATCAAGGGTGAGAACGGAGAGGGGGTTTTTTTACAAATTATTAATTAATATTCAATAATTATAATAAAAACCACTATCGCGCCTCCAGGAGGGCTGAATCATATCCGATCAAATAATGCAAATATTATAATATTTGCTTGACATGCCAGGCCCTGCCTGCTATGCACCTGATAATAAATAGGTATAAAAATTGATATCTTCCCGGTGGAAATAACCTCGGATAAAGAAGAAATCGAGATAAGAGGGCGGCGACATGGATAAACTGTTCTTTAACGGCCGCGTTAATTCCTTGGACCGGCACGACCGTGTCTATCGAGCCGTGGGAGTGACCGGGGAAAAAATAACCGCGCTGGGAGAGGAAGCCGAATTACGGAAGTCGGCCGATTCCAAGACCGAACTTATTGATCTCCAAGGCGCGGTCATGTTTCCCGGCTTCATTGACTCGCACACCCATTTCCTGGTGTTTGCCTATTTACAGACCGGCTTGAACCTGGCCGATCCTGGCGTCAAGAGACTGGATGACGTTTTGAGGTTGATCAAGGACGCGGCGGAAAAGACCAGGCCCGGTGAATGGATCAGGGGCTCCCGCTTCACCGAGTACTGGTTGGCGGAAAACCGCTACCCCACCCGTTGGGATTTGGACCAGGTCTCCCCCGATCACCCGGTCATTCTATGGCACACCTCTTTTCATGCCTGCGTTCTTAATTCCAAAGGCCTGGCCGCTTTGGGCATCACTCGGTCCTCCCGATCTCCCGACGGCGGTTTGATCGAAAAAGACCCGAGTACGGGTGAACCTAACGGCGTTCTGCAGGAAGCGGCCATGATGAACATGGCCTTCCGCGTTCTTTACCCCCAGGACCTGGAAGCCATGACCCCGGCTGACCGAATGGCCATGGTCGTGAGAGGCATGGAAAAATTCAACCAGGTCGGAGTGACGGCCGTGGCGGACTGCCTGGTCACGCCCACGGCCCTGGCCGTCTATCAGGAAACTTACAACGCCGGCCTGGCCAGGCTACGAGTTTACCTGATGCCCGAACTGCTGGTGTCGGAGGGCCTGATGGCTTCGGGCTTGAAGACCGGCTTCGGCCATGATTGGCTGAAAATCGGGCCGATCAAGATTTTTATCGACGGCGGCATGAGCAATCGCAGCGCGGCGGTTTCCACCCCCTACCTGACCCCGCCACACGGCCGGGGCATGAAGATGATGTCCCGGACGGACCTGATGGCCACGATCAAACGCGTCGACGATCTTGGTTTTCAGATTTCGGTGCATTGTCAGGGAGACGACGCCCTGACCGACCTTTTGGACGCCTTCGAGGGCGTGTTGGGGCCTGTATCCGACAACCCTCGTCGTCACAGGATTGAACATGCCGGCTGCCTGTACCCTCGCTTGCTCGAGAGGGCGGCCGCCATGAAGCTGGGTGTCGGCGTCCAGCCCGTCTTTCTGTCCTTCCTGGGCGACGGCTTCATCGAGGCCTTTGGCCGGGACGGCGCCGGCAGGCTTTACCCCTTCAGAGACATGCTGGCCGCTGGTCTGGCCCTGGGCGGCGGTTCGGACTGCCCGGTTTCCGAACACGATCCCAGGCTGTCTTTCCGGGACGCCGTGCTTCGCCGGACCGTTGCCGGCGAGATAATCGGCCCCGATCAGACTTTAACCATGAACCAGGTCCTCAAGCTGTTTACCTCCGGCTCGGCGTATTTGAACCATGAAGACCATCTGGCCGGGACCATCGAGCCGGGCAAGAGGGCGGATTTCGCCGTTTTGGCCGAAGACCCCCAGCTTCGGCCCGCGGAAGAAGCTCCTCATATCCCCGTGGTCATGACCGTGGTCGGCGGCCGGATAGTCCACCGGCAGTATTGAAACCTTCATGCCGCTCCTGGAAGCCAAAAGCGTGACCAAGGCCTTTGGGGCCCTTCTGGCCGTTAATCGAACCGATCTTAAAGTCGAGGCCGGGAGGGTTCACGCCATCATCGGGCCCAATGGCGCCGGCAAGACCACCCTTTTCAATCTGCTGGCCGGGGTCTTTCCCCCCACCTTCGGACAGGTTATCTTCGAAAACCGGGACATATCTCCTCTCAAACTGCATCAAAGGGCTCGAATAGGCATAGGCCGTTCTTATCAGGTCACCAGTATTTTCCCGGAACTGACCGTCCATGAAAACGTCCGCCTGGCCGTTCAGGCCAAGAGCCGCTACGGCTTCTCTCTTTTTAGGCCGGCGGCCGGGCTGACCGAGATCAGGGACAAGACCGAGGCCGTCTTGGACGAAATGGGGCTGTCCGGCTTCGGCGCCCAGACGGCCAACACCATCCCCTACGGCATCCAGCGTTCCTTGGACGTGGCCATCGCCCTGGCCACCGAACCCAAAATTCTTCTTTTGGATGAACCGACCAGCGGCATGTCTCCGGATGACACCATAAAAATGATCGCCCTGATCAAGCGCATCTCCCGGAGATACACCATCGTGGTGATCGAACATCACATGAACGTGGTCATGTCCATCTCCGATGTCATCACCGTTCTCAGCCAGGGTCAGGTGATCGCCGAAGGTCCGCCGGAGGAGATCAAAGGCAATAATGAGGTCAAGCGGGCCTATTTTGGTGGGGGCAAGATTTGAAAGGCCATGACCGGGAAATGCTGAAAGTGGAGGGCATCCATACTTATTACGGCAAGAGCCACATCATACAGGATGTTTCCCTCGAGGTGCTGGCCCGGGAGTGCGTGGCCCTGCTTGGCCGCAACGGCGCCGGCAAGACGACGACCTTGAGGAGCCTTATCGGCCTGGTTCCGCCGCGCCAGGGCCGGATCGTTTTCAAAGACCGGCCGATACATGGCTTGAAACCTTTTGAGATTTCCCGCCTGGGCATCGGCTACGTGCCGGAGGACCGCCAGATATTCGCCACCTTGACCGTCCTCGAAAACCTGAATATCAGCCGGCAGAAGCATCGGAACCAGGGCCCCTGGGACGTCAAGAGGATTCTCGATGTTTTCCCTTCGCTGGCGGCAAGGAAGAACAATCGCGGCAACCAGCTCAGCGGCGGGGAACAGCAGATGCTGTCCATCGCCCGCGCGCTCATGTCCAATCCCGACCTGCTGCTGCTGGACGAGCCGACGGAGGGTCTGGCCCCCTTGATCGTGGAAACGCTCCTGCGGATCATCAAATCTCTCAAGGAGGAAGGCCTGACCATCGTGCTGGTGGAACAGGACATCGAGGCCACCCGGGACGTGGCGGACCGGTATTACGTCTTGCAACAAGGCCGGGTGGTCTATTGCGGTGGTAACGACGACTTCTGGTCTCACCCGGAAATCAAGGAGAGTTTCTTGGGAGTTTGATAAACGAATAATGTAGCGTGGCTGTCCTGGGACGCAGAGAGGGGGCCCGCCCGGACCCAAGGGGGCTTGTTTTCTAACAACTCGCCATTAATGAAGGAGGAAGACGCATGGCTAAAGCAATTACCCGCAGGAGTTTCTTGAAGAAGTCCGCCCTGGCCGGGGCCGGTTTGGGCCTGGCCGCCAACGGATTCGTTCCTTTCACGGCCTGGGGCGCGGAACCGGTCAAGATCATGCTGGGGACCACTTTCTCTGGGGCTTACGCCGAAACCGGTGACTTTGTCCGCAAAGGAGCCCAGTTGGCCGTGGAAATGTTCGGCGGCAAGGTCTTAGGCCGGCCGATCGAACTGATCGAACGCGACGTGCCCAACCCGGCGGAAGGAGTCAAGAAGGCCCAGGAAGCCGTGGAAAAACTGGGGGTCAAGTACCTATTCGTCTCCCCTACCAGTTCGACCGTCCTGGCCGTGATGGAGTACGTAGCCAAACAGAAGGTGGTTCTCTTCGGCGCGGCCGGCGCGGACGAGATCACCGGCAAGAGCTGCAACAAGTTCACCTTCCGCTGGCCGGTGGCCACCTGGAGCGCCATCAGGGAAGTGGTTCCCCGCATTATCAAGGAGTTCAACGCCAAGACCTTTTTCACCATCACCCCCAAATACGTCTTCGGCGAGGATTTGCTACGCAACACCAAGGACGTCCTGCAGGCCCAGGGGTTGAAGCTGCTGGGCAACCTTGACCACCCCATGGGCGAATCCGATTTCAGCTCCCATTTAACCCAGGCCATGGGCGCCAAGGCCGATTGCGTGCTCTTTCTCAACTTCGGCAACGACACGGTCAACGCTTTGAAGCAGGCCAACAGCTTCGGCCTGCAGAAAGTCTCCAGGATCGGCTGTGTCTGGGGCTCCGAACTGCCGCAGATGAAGGCTCTGGGACCCAAAGTCATGGAAGGCGTGATCTGGGGCCAGCAGTATTTCTTCAAGATCGATACTCCGGGCAACAAGAAATTCATCGAAGCCTATAGGAAGAAATTCAACGAAACCGGCAATTACCTGGCGGTCAACGCCTACCTCAACATCATGTCCATGCTGATGGGCATGGATAAAGCCAAGACCGACGACCCGCTGAAAGTGGTCCAGGCCATCGAGGACTTCGAATACGAGGGCGTTACCGGCAAGGAGAAATACCGGGCCTGCGATCATCAGGCGGTCAAGCCTTATTACACGGTCAAGTGCAAACCGGAAAAGGACATGAAAACCCCGGAGGATTTCGGCGACATCATCGGCCAGTCCACCAACATCCAGCCCTGCGCCGACACGGGCTGCAAATTGTAGAGAACAGCGGGAAGGCGCGCAGGGGCGTAAAAAGAGATATTGATGATACTCCCGGCGCCTTCCCTTTTTTTCCTCCGGCTGTCCGCGGCCCTCCCGTTTAAGACACCGGAAATTTTTCAGAGCGGGTGGTCATGACCAATCTGATCCTAGCGCAAACTTTCAACGGACTGGTCCTGGGGATGATCTACGTCCTGCTGGCCATGGGGCTGTCCATTGTCTGGGGCATGATGGACATCATCAACTTCGCCCACGGTCTCTTTTTCGGACTGGGAGCCTATCTGGCTTACACGGTGGCCGCGGCCACCGGATCTTTCTGGCTCTGCCTGATCATCGTTCCCCTGATCACGGCCCTGATCGGCGTGATGCTGGAAACGGTCCTCCTGCGCCGCCTGTACGGGCAGAATATTCTATATCAGATTCTCATGACCTACGGCATCGCCCTGGCCGGCCGGGAGTTGATCATTCTGATTTACGGCCCGGTGGGGAAAAGTTTCGATCAGCCGGCCCTGCTGACCGGCGTGATTTCCATCGCCGGCTTTTTTTTCCCCATATATCGGGTCTTCGTCTTTGTCCTGGCCCTGTTTTTGACGGCGGCCATGTGGCTGCTTATCGAAAAAACCAGGTGGGGCTCCATCATCAGGGCCGGCACGGAGAACTTGAAGATGGTCAACTGCCTGGGCATCAACATCAGCCTGGTCTTCACCCTGACTTTCGGCCTGGCCATGGCCATCGCCGGCCTGAGTGGCGTCCTGGCTTCGCCCATGAGGGGCATCGAACCTTTCATGGGCGACCTGATCCTGGGCATCTGTTTCGCCACGGTGATCATCGGCGGAATGGGCAGTTTCCTCGGGGCCGTCTTGGGCGGCTTGATAGTGGGCTTGAGCCAGAGCCTGTTTGCCCTGATCATGCCCAGCGCCTCGATCATAATAATCTTCGTGGTCATGGCGACTATCATTCTCATCAAGCCGCGTGGACTGATGGGAATAAGGGATTAGCGGAGGCTGGGATATGCCGGTTTTGGCTCATTCGACCGCGGGGTATAGTTGGTGGCGTTCCCACTGGGCCATGTTGGTTCTGGCGGCCGTCTATGCCGTCCTGCCTTTTGTCCTGCCTTACAAGGCCCTGGCCTGTGAGATCATGCTCTTTTCCCTGGCCGCCGCGGCTTTCGACCTCTGCCTGGGCTATGCCGGCGTGATGATGTTCTGCCAGGCCTCTTTCTTCGGCCTGGGCGTTTACGCGGCCGCCTTGACCCTGCTGCACCTCGCCCCCAGCCTGGTGGCCTCGCTCTTTATGGGCGCACTGGCCGCGGCCGTCCTGGCCTTTCTGGTGGGTTACCTGGCCACGGCCAGGAGCGGCAGCTACTCGGTGCTATTGACCCTGGCCTTTGCCGAAATGATCTACTTTATCGCCTATCAATGGAGCAGCCTTACCGGCGGCGATAACGGGCTGACCGGCATAAAACGCCCCAACCTGGACTTCTTCGGCCTCTGGAGCATAGACCTCCAGTCCTCGCAGGCTTATTACTATTTCGTCTACTTTTTCTTCCTCGTTTCCATCTATATCATCCGCCGGATCACCTTCTCGCCCTTCGGCAAGGTCCTTCTGGCCATACGCGAGAACGAACAGCGGGCCCAGGCCATCGGCTACAACACCCGTCTTTATAAAATGGCCGTTTTCATTATCGGCGGCCTGTTCATGGGCCTGGCCGGGGCGTTGTACAGCACTTATATCTGCTTCGCCCACATCCACAACGTCCATTTCGAAACCTCGGGCAATATAGTCATGATGGTCCTGACCGGAGGCATGGGCACCCTTTTCGGCCCGATGCTGGGCGCTTTCATCATCGTCCTGGCCTCTGACGTGGCCAGCGCCTTATGGGACCGTTGGATGCTGATCATGGGTATGCTATTCATTTTCTTTGTCCTGTTTGCCCGGGGCGGTATCTGGGGTTTGGGCGGCAAGCTTCTGGCCGCCGCCAACAACAGGAGAAAGACCGTCTGACCGTGGAAAAAAATTGAGCAGGAGTCTGGCCATGGAATGGAGCAATTTACGCGTCCGGGGCGATCGACTGAGGGATTCCCTGGAGCAAATGGCCCGGATCGGCGGCACGCCGGGCGGCGGCATGCACCGTTTGACCTTGACCGATGAAGACAAGCAGGCCAGGGATCTGTTCATCCGCTGGCTGAGGGAACTCGATCTGGAAATCACCGTTGACCGGATGGGCAACATCTTCGGCCGCCGGGCGGGTCTCAGGAACGATCTGCCGCCGGTCATGTGCGGCTCGCATTTGGATACGCAGCCCCAGGGCGGCCGTTTCGACGGCATTCTCGGGGTCATGGGCGCCCTGGAGGTGATGAGAACCTTGATCGAAAACAGGGTGGAAACCCCGCGGCCCTTGGTGATCGTCGATTGGACCAATGAAGAGGGCTCCCGCTTTTCACCGGCCATGGTGGGCTCCGGCGTCTGGGCCGGGAAGCTGGACCTCGATTGGGTTTACAGCCGGACGGACGTCGGCGGGAAGAAGTTCGGCGAGGAGTTGGAAAGGATCGGGTATAAGGGCGCCGCGCCCGCGGCCAGATGGCCGGTGCGGGCCTATTTCGAATACCATATCGAACAAGGACCCCAGTTGGAAAGGGAAGGAAAAACCATCGGCGCGCCCGAGGGCATAATCTGTCTGCACTGGTACGATGTATTTGTTCAAGGAACGGCCAATCAGGTGGGGCCCACGCCCATGGAAGGACGCAACGACGCCCTCTGCGCCGCGGCCGAGATGATTCTGAAGGTAAACGAGGTCCCCTCGAGGCTGGGTGGAAATCTGGTGGCCACCGTGGGGGAGATACACAACCACCCCAATTCGCGCAACATCATTCCCGGCGGCGTCCACTTCACCGTCGACATCCGCTCCTGGAACGACGACTTGGCCCTGAAAGCCTGGGAAGAACTGGAGAAGGATTTTCGAGCCGTCGCCGAGAAGCGCGGTTGCGGCCTGCGCCAGGAAGTGACCTGGCGGGTCGGCCACGTGCCTTTCGATCCGAATCTGGTCGAGCGGGTCGAGGAAACGGCGCAAGAGTTGGGTTTCAGCTACAAGCGGATGGTCAGCGGGGCCGGTCATGACGCCAGTTACATGGGCCTGGTGTCGCCCACGGCCATGATCTTCGTCCCCAGCGTCGGCGGCCGCAGCCACGTGGAAGTGGAGAACACGTCCTGGGCGGACTGCACGGCCGGGGCCAACGTCCTCTTGCATTGCCTGCTGAAGACGCTGATGGAAGCATAAAGGGGTTGGTCGCCCGAGGGGGAGGTTGGACCAACGGCGAAAGATCGGGAGAGGCCAGGCGGGAACGGCGCGAAGGCGGCCCTGTTCGTGACCAGACTGACTGCTGGAAAAAGTGAAAAGAGATTTCTCACGTTAGCCTTGGCAAAGGAGGTGTCATGGACTTCCGATTCACGCCCGAGCAGGAGGATTTCAGGCGGGAATTCACCGCCTGGCTGGCCCGGAACCTGCCGGACGGCTGGGACGCCGGCCGATACTACTTCCATCTGCCTCCGGAAGAACTGAACAGCCTGCATCGTGACTTGCAGAAACGGCTTCAGGCCGCCGGCTACGCGGGCATGCATTACCCGAAAGAATACGGCGGCCAGGGTCGGAATCTGGCCGAGGAGATCATCGTCCTGGAGACCCTGGCCGCGAATTGCCTGGAACTCCGGCTGCCGGGGTTGATCTCCTTTGGGATGGCCGGTCCGACGCTGCTATTTTGCGGCAGCGAAGAGCAGAAACGCGATTTCCTGCCCAGGCTCCTGGACGGCACGCACGTCTGGTGCCAGGGTTTCAGCGAACCCAACGCCGGTTCGGACGTGGTCAACGTTTCCACCAGGGCGGTCAAGGAGGGCGACCACTATCTGATCAACGGCCAGAAAACCTGGACCAGCTACGCACATATGGCCGACTACTGCCTGCTCCTGGCCCGGACCGATCTTCGGGCCGCCAAGCATAAAGGGCTCAGTTACTTCCTCCTGGACATGAAAACGCCCGGCGTCGAGGTCAGGCCCATCAGGCAGATCACCGGCGGCGCGGACTTCAACGAGGTCTTCCTCCAGGACGTCAAGGTGCCTGAACGACTCCGGGTCGAGCCGGAAGGTCAGGGCTGGCGGGTGGCCCTAACCACGCTGATGTTCGAAAGGGCCGTCGGCGACGCCATTCTGGCCCAGGAATTTTTGCGGCTGAACCGGGTCATGATCGAAATGGCCAGGACCACCAGGCGTTCGGGTCGGCCGATCATCGAGGACCCGGTCTTTCGGCAGGACCTGGCCCGACTGCACGTCGAGGCCCTGGTGCTCAAATATCACGGTTATCGCGGCCTGAGCCAACTGCTGAGCGGCGGCGTGCCCGGGCCGGAAGGGTCCATCGGCAAGCTCCTGTGGAGCGAACACCAGGTGCGGGCCGGCGAGGCGGCCATGCGCATGCTGGGCCAGTACGGTCAGTTGCTCGATGGTTCGCCCTGGACCGTCCAGTCCGGGACCTGGCCTTTCGTCTTCCTGCTGGCCAAGGGTTCGGTCATCGCCGGCGGGACTTCGGAAATCCAAAGAAACATCATCGCGGAACGGGTCCTGGGTCTGCCCAAGGAAAGCGTCCGCTCAGCCAGGCAATAAGGGGTGGCCGGATGGATATAAGACTCACCGAGGAACAGGTCGAGATGGCCAGGCAGGCGCGGCGGTTCTGCGAAAACGAGGCGCCGCCGTCCTACGTCCGGGCCATGTTCGACGACGAACGCGGCTACAAGGACCAGGTCTGGAAGAAAATGGTGGAGATGGGTTGGCCGGCCATGCTGGCGCCGGAAGTTTTCGGCGGACTGGGGCTGGGCCTGCTGGACTTGACCTTGGTGCTCGAAGAGATGGGCCGGGCCGTTCTGCCGGGACCGTTTTTTTCGACTGTGCTGCTGGCCGGGGCCGCCATTCTGGAGGCCGGCAGCCTGAAGCAGAAAGAAAGCTATTTACCGAGACTGGCCGCCGGCGAGATGATGGGAACGCTGGCCCTTCATGAACCCGAAGGCGGCCCCGATCCGGAATACATCCGGATGGAAGCCAGACCCACCGGCCGGGACTATCTTGTCTCCGGCGCCAAGCTTTTCGTTCCGGACGCCCAAGTCGCCGATTTCCTGGTTCTGGCGGCCAGAACCGCTTCGGTTCCGGACCTGGAGTCATCCGTGACCTTGTTCCTGGTTGATTCCAAAACCGAAGGCGTCTCGATCTCGGTCCTGCCCACCCTGGACGGTTCGCGCAAACTGAGCGCGGTCGAATTACGGAACGTCAGACTCAGCGCCGATGACGTTCTGGGCGAGGTGAACCGGGGCTGGGCGCCGCTGAAGCGGGTCCGGCAAAGGGCCGGGATCGGTCTGGCCGCGGAAAGCCTGGGCGCGGCCCAAAAGGCCATGGAAACCGCCACGGAGTACGCCAAGGTCCGGGTTCAGTTCGATCAGCCCATCGGCGCCTTTCAAGCCGTCAAACATCAATGCGCCCAGATGTATCTTCAGATGGAAAGCTCCCGCTCTCTGCTCTATTGGTCGGCCTGGGCCCAGGATCAAGCTTCGTCCGAAGAAGCCGAGTTGGCCGCGGCCGCGGCCAAATCCTACGTCGGCGAGATGGCCCGGCAGGTCTGTTCCTCGGCCATCCAGGTGCTGGGCGGCATCGGCTTCACCTGGGAGCATGATCTGCACTTGTATTTGAAACGAACCTTGGGCAATGAGTCGGCCCTGGGCGATCCGATTTACCACCGGGAACAGGCGATGAGGCTGATCGAACGGGGGTGACGGCGACGGCCGAGATTGACAAACCGCCGCGGTTGGTCATAATTAGCCACTAAACCGCCCGGGGGACGGATATCAGGACGAAAAGGATTTAGGTAATGGCCAATAACGAAGTGAGGCCGGTTCAGAATTTCATTCGCAGCATCATCGAGGAAGACCTCAAGACCAATAAATGGAACGGACGGGTGGTTACCCGGTTTCCGCCCGAGCCTAACGGTTATCTCCACATCGGCCACGCCAAATCCATCTGCTTGAACTTCGGGCTGGCCGCGGACTACCAGGGCCGCTGCCACATGCGCTTCGACGACACCAATCCGACCAAGGAGGAGGTGGAGTACATCGAGTCCATTCTGGCCGACGTGCGCTGGCTGGGATTCGACTGGGGCGAACACCTTTACTACGCCTCGGACTACTTCGAAAAGCTTTACGATTTCGCGGTCGAACTCATAAAGATGGGCAAGGCCTACGTTTGCGACCTCAGCGCGGACGAGATCAGGGATTTCCGGGGCACCTTGACCGAGCCTGGCCAGGAGAGCCCGTACCGTAACCGTTCGATCGAGGAAAATCTGGACCTCTTCGCCCGGATGAGGGCGGGAGAGTTCGAGGACGGCTCGCGCGTGCTGCGGGCCAAGATTGACATGACCTCGCCGAACGTGAACCTGCGCGATCCGGCCGTTTTCCGCATCCGGCGGGTGCCCCATCACCGGACGGGCGATAAATGGTGCATCTACCCCATGTACGATTACACCCATTGCCTGTCCGATTCCCTGGAAGGGATAACCCACTCCATCTGCACCCTCGAGTTTGAAGATCACCGGCCCCTGTACGACTGGGTATTGGATGAACTCAAGGTCTATCATCCCCAACAGATCGAGTTCGCCCGGCTCAACCTGGAGTACACGTTGATGAGCAAGCGCAAGCTGCTGCAACTGGTCGAGGAGGGCGTGGTCAGCGGCTGGGACGATCCGCGCATGCCCACCATCGCCGGCTTGCGCCGACGCGGCTACACGCCGGAGTCCATCCGGCTCTTCTGCGAACGCATAGGCGTCGGCAAGAAGGAAAGCTGGATAGAATTGGAAGTCCTGGAAAAGGCGGTCAGGGACGACCTCAACACCAAGGCCCGCCGAGTCATGTGCGTGCTGCGGCCCTTGAAGGTGATCATAGACAATTACCCGGCCGACCTGGTGGAAGAGTTGGACGCGCCTTACTATCCGGATGACCCGCCCCGGATGGGCTACCGGAAAGTGCCTTTCTCCCGGGAGATATACATCGAACGGGACGACTTCATGGAGAAGCCGCCCAAGAAGTTCTTCCGGCTGGCGCCCGGTCGCGAAGTCAGACTGCGTTGGGCCTACATCATCAAGTGCGAAAGCGTGGTCAGGGACGAAAAGACCGGAGAAATAATCGAACTGCACTGCACCTATGACCCGGCCACGCGAGGCGGCTGGGCCCAGGACGGACGCAAGATCAAAGGCACCATCCACTGGGTTTCGGCCAGTCAGGGAGTCCCGGCCGAAGTCCGCCTGTATGACCGGCTTTTCCTGACGCCCCGACCCGCCGGCGACCCGAGTGAATTGAATCCCCAGTCCCTGGTCACCTTGGCCGACAGCCTGGTCGAGCCCAGCCTGGCCGAAACCCAACCGGAGGCCCGGTATCAATTCGAGCGGCTGGGCTATTTCTGCGCGGACAGGCGGGATGGCCGACCCGGCCGTCCGGTCTTCAATCGGATCGTCACCCTGCGCGACACCTGGGCCAAGATAATGAAGGAAGAAGAAACCGGCTGAGCGGGGGCGCCCGGCCGGACATCCCCACAGTAATCCCCTTTGGAGTCACGGGGCGCGAAGGCGCGGGGGCGCCTGGTTGCGCGCCCTTATTGTTTAAGGGCCACATTTTTCCGTCCGCGCCGAGGCTGGCGTCCGGTCGTTGGCCATGACGAAGCCCTGAGCCTGGCTTCCGGGTTGGGTGGAACCGTCTGGAGAAGGCAGAAAAACGTTGACAAGCCTCAAATATTAACTTATAGAAAATATTAACCAAGAGGACAAGTCAACCGAGCCCGATCGGTTACCAGGATGTAACTCCCATGAATCTGGGTTCACTGCTCCGGCAGCGCCGGAAAGAGAAGAAGCTTACACTCAGGATCGTGGCGGAAAAGGCCGGCGTCTCGGAAGGGTTCATGAGCCAGGTGGAGAACAACGTGAAGTCGCCTTCCCTGGAGACCCTGATGAATATTTGCGCGGCCCTGGAAGTCGGCGTGGGCGATCTCTTCAACCAACTCCAGAACAAGGAACGGCTTCATCTCATCCGGAAAAGCGAATGGGAGGAGGTGGACCTGCCGCACACCGGTTTTGCTACTCGACGCTTCTGCACCCCCGAGGATCGGACGGTGATTGACAGCGCCATATTATTTCTGGAACCGACCAAGACTATTCCGGTGCGGAAGAATATCAAGAACGGCCAGGAAGTGCTGTGCCTGCTTAAAGGGACATTGGAACTGGTGCAGGGCGACCGTACGGCCGTCCTGCACGAAGGGGACACGGCCCATTTCTGGTCAGACCTGGAAAACCAGCGCATAACCAACACGGGTGATGAAACAGTCATCGCCCTGTGGGTGGGGACTCTCTGACTCTGAATTTCTTTTCGGAAAGGACAGCCTTACATGAGCGACGGTCGCGGACTCAGGAGGAAAGGAGGAAGGAGCGGATGAACAGACAGATAGCCATAGTCGGCGTTGGCACAACCGGCTTCAGGGCCACCACCCCGGATTTGTCTTTCCGGGAATTGACCTATGAGGCGGCCAAAAAGGCGTACCTGGACGCCGGCGTCGAGCCCAAGGAGATCGGGGCCTGGGTGGCCACTTCCGAGGATTTTGTCGAAGGTTACAGCATCGCGGATGAATATTCGCCTGACCAACTGGGAGCGGCCTTGCGGCCGATCTATACGGTCTCCGGCGACTTCCTGCAAAGTCTGGCCTCGGGGGTGATGATGCTCTCGAGCGGCCTCTACGATGTGGTGGCCGTCCAGGGTCTGAGCAAGGCCTCCAACATGATCACCAAGCCGTATCTTTATGATTTCGCGTTGGACCCCGTTTACAATCGGCCGTTAAAACAGCACTCGGACTACATCGCCGGCCTGGAGATGAATCGGTTTCTGTACGAGACCGGCAACGCCCGCGAGGCCTGCGCCCAAGTGGTGGTCAAGAACAAGCGCAACGCCATGTTCAACCCCCTGGCCGGTCATGGTTGCGACCTGACCCGGGATTATGTACTGGAATCCAAAATGGTCGCTTACCCCCTGACCGAATTGGACGTCAGTCCTTTTTCCGACGGCGCCGTGGTCGTGGTCCTGGCCGCGGGTGAAAAAGCCCGGACCCTGGGGAGGAAACCGATCCGCGTGCGGGGAGTGGGCTGGTGTTCGGACACGCCCGGTCTGGAGACGCGGGCATGGGGGCAGGCCCCGTACGCCCGTCTGGCCGGGCAGATGGCTTACAAAATGGCCGAGATCAAATCACCCCGGCGGGAAATCGGGTTCGTCGAGTTGAGCGACGAGTTTTCCTACAAGGAACTGCAGCACCTGGAAGCCCTGGGCTTGTGCGATCCGGGCCGGTCCGGCCCGATGACCCTGGACGGTGAGACCGAGATCGAAGGTTCGCTGCCGGTCAATGCCTCGGGCGGCTGCCTGGGCTCCGGCAACCTGCTGGATTGCAACGGCGGGCAGAAGGTCGTGGAAGTGGTCCGCCAACTGCGGGGTGAAGCCGGCCGCAATCAACTCTCCGGCGTGACCACTGGTCTGGCCATGAGCTGGCGCGGCCTGCCCACCACCACCGGCGCCGTGGCCGTGTTGAGCAACTAGAGGAGGTGATGACCATGGGTCTGAGAAGAGTGGCCATAGTCGGCGCGGGGCTGACCAAGTTCCATCGCTACGCCCAGGAGACGCCCAAGGAGCTGGCCTACGAAGCCAGCCGGATGGCTCTGGACTCCTGCGGCCTGACCTTGAAGGACATAAACTCCGTCTGTCTGGGGACGGCCCCGGACGCCTTTGACGGCGTGCATCTGAACGGCGAGTATTTAAGCGACGGCGCGGGCGCGTACCGCAAACCGTACATGCGACACTACGTCGGCGGCGGCACCGGCGTCATGTCGCCCATTCACGGCTGGTTCCATGTCGCTTCGGGCATGTTCGACACCTGCCTGGTGGTGGCGGAAGAAAAGATGTCTTCGGCCTTTCCCCATCCGGCCGGGGCCTTTCTGACCATCTTCGACCACACCACCGAACAGCCGCTTTACCCGACCTTGATCTGGATATTCGCCATCGAGATGCACCGGTTCATGCACCGGCACGGATACAGCAAGAAGGACATCGCCCAGGTGGCGGTCAAGAACAAGGGCAACGCCCTGCTGCATCCTTCGGCCCAGTTAGGGGCCCGTATAACCGTGGACGACGTGCTCAACTCGGAAATGATGGCCTATCCGGTCAACCGCCTGGACATAAGCCCCACCAGCGACGGCGCGGCGGCCATAGTGCTGGCCTCCGAGGAAGTTGCCCGTCGGGTCACGGAAAAGCCGATCTGGATAGACGGGATCGGATACTGCCTGGATTCGGCCTACTGGTGCAACCGGGACCTGTACTATCCGGACTACGTGGAAGTCGCCGCCCGCCAGGCCTACGACATGGCCGGGATCAAGGAGCCGAGCAAGGAAATCCACGTGGCCGAGCCCTATGATCCCTTCACCTACAAGGAGCTGCACCATATCGAGGGCCTGATGCTCTGCCAGCGGGGCGAGTCGGTCAAGATGCTCCTGGACGGAGTCACCCAGCGCAACGGAAACCTGCCCTGCTGCCCCTCGGGCGGGGCCCTGGGCGTGGGTAATCCCATCGCCGCCACCGGCTTGATGAAGATCATCGAAATCTTCCTCCAACTCAGGGAGGAAGCCGGTCCGCGACAGGTGCCGGGCAAACCCACCTGCGGCGTGGCCCAGGCCTGGGGCGACCTGATGCAGGTCGGCACCGTGGTAGTCATGCGTTCCTAAAGGCCAAGGAGGACGATCATGCTGGACGCCAAGGCTATTGACAAGACCGTGACCAAGATCAGCCTGAAGGATATTCAGGCCGGGAAAGTATTGTCCGTCAAGGACAAACCCAACCTGAAATACGCCTGGGACAACGGCGTGGCCATCGGCCGTTATCTGGCCGAACTCAAGAACGGCCGGATCATCGGCCGGAGATGCCATTCCTGCAAGCGGGTGCTGGTGCCGCCTCGACTCTTCTGCGAGAAGTGCTGGCGGCCGACGGACGAATGGGTTTTCGTCGAGGACGCCGGCACCATACTCACCTGCGTCGTCAGCCACGTCAATTGGGACGCCAGCCGGGTCAAGGAAGGCCAGCGCTACCATACCCCGGCGGTCATCGAGTTGAACGGCGCGGGGCAGGACCAGGGTCTGCTCCACTTGATAGACGAAATAGAACCATACAGCCTCAAAATCGGCATGAAGGTCAAGGCGGTCTGGAAGAAACCGGAAGAAAGAACCGGAGCCATAACCGACATCAGATACTTCAAGGTCATCGGCTGACGGAGGGAGGTGGGAGAAATGGCTTTAACCGAGCGACTGCAAAATACGACCGAAGTCGGTTACTGGACCGGCGAGATTCCTCTCGAGTACATCTACACCTATGGCCGGGCCGGCGAAGCCTATTTCCGGAGCCTGAAGGAAAAAGGCGTCTTTACCGGCGCCCGCTGCGATCGTTGCGGGATCACCTACGTCCCGCCCCGGATATACTGCGAGAAATGCTTCGACCGGCTGGAAGACCGTTACCTGGAGGTCAGCTTCCGGGGCACGGTCCACACTTTCACGGTTTTGTACCGCAACCTGGACGGTTCGGAAAAAGAGACCCCCTTGATCATGGCCATGGTGGCCCTGGACGGCGTTTACGGAGGCGTGGTTCACTGCCTGGGCGAAATCAAGCCCGAGGAGGTTTGCATCGGTCTGCCGGTCGAGGCCGTGCTCAAACCCTTGAAGGAACGCGAAGGGGCCATCACCGACGTCAAGTACTTCAAGCCGGTGAAATAGGAAAACAGGGGGCGACGACGCCCCCTGTCCCTTCAATATCATGCACCCTGAACAGGAACGCCTTTTCCAGGCCATGACCCCCGAGCGGAAGCTGGAACTGGTCATGGACCTTTATCGGGCGGCCCGGGAACTCAAGACCGCGGGTCTGCGCCGGCAGTATCCCGATTGGACCGAAGAGGAGGTCCAGGCCAAGGTGCGCGAGATTTTCCTTTATGCCCGAACCTAGCCTAATATGAACGTTCGGGCGGGGCTATCCCCGCCCGAAACGCTATCAGTGGACATGTCCGGGTATGGTCAGGACCTGGCCCACGCGCAGCAGTTGGTTCCGATTGAGACCGTTGGCCTCCAGCAGGCTCTGGGAGGAGACGCCCAGCCGCTGGGCCACGGTGACGATGGTGTCGCCGCTCTTGATTTCGTAGGTGCCCCGGCCGGGCTTCTTTTTCTGGTTGATGGTTCCGGAAACCTGGGCGGTCTGGGCCTCGGCGGCCGGTTTGTTCCGAGACGCGGTTGTCGCCGGGTTTGGATTGACCGTTTTCACGGCCGTCGCCGGTTTGGCGGCGGTGGTGGAGGGAAAGGTTCGATTCGTGGTCTTGGCCAGGTCCGCGCGTCCGGCTGGCGCGGCGCCGCCGGGCTTGGTCGTGGGTGTGGTCAAAGCCGCGGTTCGGGTTCCACCGTAAACTCTTCTGTCCGCCGTCATCTGAGTCAGACCATTGGCGGCCAGAGCCTTCTGAATGATGGCCTGTTTGGTTTCCTCGGGCAGGGGCTTGTTTTCAGGATCGTGGATCAGCCGGCGAGCACCCATATAACAACGGCTGTGGTATTGGTCAAAGGCTGCCAGTTCGCCGATACGATAGCCGGTGCGGGGGCTGTCGATGAAGCGGCCGTCGCCCACGTACATGCCCACGTGGACGTTGCGGTATTCATTATAAAAGACCAAGTCGCCGGGACGCAGGTCTTCCTTTTTCACCGGCACGCCCATTTTCATCTGTGCCGGGCTGGTGCGGGGCAGTTTGACGCCGTGCTGGCCGAAGACCCACTGGGTGAAGCCGGCGCAGTCAAAGCCGGTTTCGGGCGAGGCTCCGCCGAAACGGTAAGGCTTGCCATACTGGGAATAGGCCGTGGCCAGTATACCGGCGGTCGATCCTTTGGGCAGGTTGTAGTCGTCGCTTTTCTTGGGCTGTATGGCTTCGCCCACGGTCTCCAGGCTTGAGCCGGCGCCCAATTTCAAGCTTTCCAGTGCTGTTTCCGATTTTCTGGCCGGGCCCGTGGTCGAGCAGCCGGCGGCGATAAAGATGAGAACCAAGGAAAGAAAGGCAAAAACGGTTTTGATTCGCGGAGGTCCATGGAGGTGAGCGGGGCGAATCAGGCACATTTTCATGGCGGCGCCTCCTCGTTTCATCCAATTTTTTTACCAGACTAACATAAATTCCAGGCCAAGGCAAAATATTTTTTTGGCCTTCGGTCCGGCTATGAAGCAGGGATGACGGCCGGCAGGCGAGGGGTGCCAAGGTAGTTGCAATCAGGCTTTCCCGCGGGTGAGGCTCATTAAAAAATGGCGTCAACAAAGGCTTGGGGGTCAAAGTCCCGCAGATCGTCCATGCCTTCGCCGATACCGATGTATCTGACCGGCAGGCCCAGTTCATGACAGATGGCCACCAGGACGCCTCCCTTGGCCGTGCCGTCCAGCTTGGTCATGGCCAGGTGGGTGACCTTGACCGCCTCGTCAAACAGTCTGGCCTGGTTGACCGCGTTCTGACCGGTGGTGGCGTCCAGCACCAGCAGGACTTCATGGGGGGCGCCCGGCATTTCCTTTTCGGCCACCCGTTTTATCTTTTTGAGTTCCTCCATTAGGTTGACCTTGGTATGGAGCCGGCCGGCGGTGTCAATTATCACCACGTCCGCGTCCCGGGCCCGGGCCGCTTTGAGGGCGTCGAAGACCACGGCTGAAGGATCGGCGCCGGTCTTCTGCTTCACCATTTCGACTCCGATCCTCTGGCTCCAGACGTCCAGTTGCTCGATGGCCGCGGCCCGGAAGGTGTCCCCGGCCACGAGCAGAACCTTATGGCCTTCATTCACGTACCGATTGGCCAGCTTGGCGATGGTGGTGGTTTTGCCCACGCCGTTGACCCCGATCACCATGATCACGTGCGGCCGGACGCCGGAGGCGAAGACGGCCGGCGGAAGCGAGAGCAGGCGCACCATCTCCCGGCGCAGGGTCTCCTTCAGCTTATCCACGGAGGACAGTTCCTGGCGGGCCACCATCTGGCCGACGGTCTTCATCAGGGCCTGAGTGGTGGGTACGCCCAGGTCCGAAGTTATGAGTATCTCCTCCAGTTCTTCCAGGACGCCGGCGTCAATTTGTTTCACGCCCAAAAGGAGGTGGTCTATCCTGGTGTTGAGGATGGCCCGGGTGCCGGCCAGACGCTCCTTGAGCCTGGCTAGAAACCCCGACTTTTTATTTTCCGGCGCCGGCTCCGGTTCGACCGCCGCCGGCCGATCCTGAAAAGCCTGACTCGGCTCTTCCCCGCTCGCTACAATAGGCGGCAGGTCTTCCTCTTCGGTTTCGAGCCCGGGTTGTTCCTGGCCGGAAGCCGTCTTTTTAGTCGATTCCTTTTTTTTATCCCGCTTGAACCATTTGAGCATTTTCGGCGCTGGTCTCCTGTCTTTGCAACTCGGCCAGGCTCACGGTCACCATCTTGGATATGCCCGGCACTTCCATGGTCACGCCATACAAGGTCTGGGAAATTTGCATGGTCCTTTTATTATGGGTGACCATGATGATCTGGGATGATTGTCCCAGTTTGGTCAAGAGGCGGTTGAAACGGTCAATGTTGGCTTCGTCCAGCGGCGCGTCGGTCTCATCCAACAGGCAGAAGGGGCTGGGTTTGATCAGATACAGGGCGAAGATCAAGGCCAGGGCCACCAGGGCCTTTTCGCCTCCCGAGAGCAGGCTCATGACCGTGAGCTTCTTGCCCGGCGGATGCACATGAATCTCGACGCCGGACTCGAGGGGGTCGCTTTCGTCGGTCAAAGACAGCCAGGCTTCGCCGCCGTCAAAGAGCAGGGGAAAGATTTCGCGCAGCTTCTGGTCCACGGCCTGATAGGTGCTGCTGAATCTTATCTTGCAGGTGCGGTTTATCTTGGTGATGGATTCACGCAGGTTCTTGACGGCCTCGGTCAAGTCGTCATGTTGGCCCTTGAGGAACTTGTACCTTTCCATCAGGGCATCGTATTCGCCGATGGCGGTCAGGTTGACTTCGCCCATGGCCTCGATCCTGGTCTTGAGATCGTCCCGGCGGCCTCTGGCCTGATCCAGGTCGGCCGTGACATCGGCCGCCGGACGTTCTTCTTCGGCCAGGCTTTCCAGGTTGAGACGATAATCGTTCTCGAGGCGTTTGATGAGTTGCTGTCTCTTGAAGCCGACCTCATTCATGTCCATCTCGATTTTGTGGATGAGGTCGTTTATTTCTTCACGCCGGCGTCTGACGGTCTTGGCTTCGTTTTCTTGAATATTCAGCCCGGACCTGGCCTCGTCCAGAAGGCTTTTCCCGACCGCGGCCTCCTCTTCGGCCCGCACCAGCTTGTCCTGGAAGTCTTGCAGCAACCCGGTCACGGCCTGACGTCTTTCGGCCATCCTGGTCTCTTCAACCCTGGCCGCCAGCAGGTCTTCTTCCTTGGCCGCGAACTGGCTTTCGACGTCTTTCAACCAGGCTTCGGTCTGGGACACTTCCCGCTCGGCCGCGGCCAGTCTTTCGTCCAGGGCATTTGCTTCCAGTCTTGCTTGTTGGCCGGTCTCATTGGCCTGTTCGAGTTGTTCGGCCAAGGCGGCCACCGTCTCACCGGCTTTTTCCACCTCCAAAGCCAGATCGTATTCGTCCGCCTCGAGGGATTGTTTTTCCTCGAGGGCCGCTTCCTTTTCCGCGGCCATCTTATCCGCCTGGACTTCCTGCTCCTGGAGAGCCCGGTTGAGAGACGCCAACCGGTTGTCCATCTCTCCCCGCCGGCCGTTCAGGACCGAGAGTTGCTTGTCCACGTCCACCAGGCCCGCGGCCACGACGCGGGCGGATTCCTCGGCCTGGGCCAGGTTCTCCTGGGCTTCTTCTATCCGGTCCTGAAGCTCCCGGCTCAGGCTGGCCAGACGGTCCCTGTTCCCGGTCAGGGTCTGGACCTGAGCGGTGAGAAGTTCGATTTCGCGGAGCCTGGCCAGCAGGCCCTGGTCGTGGTCCGAGGCCCGGCCGCCTATGATCAGGCCGTTCGGGCCGAAGTATCCGCCATCTTTGGTCAGGACCGCCGCGGACGGCGGATGGGATAAGGCCTGGTCAAGGGAATCGGCCAGGGTGAAGTCGCCCAAAAGGGATTTGAGCAGGTCCGTTTCTCCGACGGCTCCAAGATCATCCAAAACCAGAAAGCCGCACCGCCCCAGGTTTCCGTCCTTGAGAAGGGTCAGGGCCTTGGCCGCGGCCCGGCGATCCCGAACCAACAGGAAACCCAGACGCTCGCCCAGTGCGGCTTCGACCGCGGCTTCAAAGCCTCGAGGTACGGCCAGCCGTTCGGCCACCGGACCGAGCACGCCGGCCTCTCTCATAACCGGCGAGGCCATCAGAGCCCGGACGCCTGCCGAGTACCAACTGAACTTGGCTTGGAGGTCCTTGAGCGTGGCCAGACGGGCGGCCAGGGCCGCCAGGTCGGCGTCGGCCTTGCGTTCCTCCGCGGCCGCGCGATTCGCTTCCGATCGCCGCACGGTCAATTCTTCCCGGCGTCCGGCCACGCCATCGCGGGCCTCGGCGGCGCTTTGATCCAGGGCCTTTTTTTCCCGCAAAAGGGTCGCAGTCTGTTCGTCGATGAGACCGAACTCCTGGCGTATCCTTTCCAGGTCAGCTTCGATCTCCTCCCGCCGGGCGGCCAGGCTCCTGGCCAGGCGGTCCTGGCCGGCCAGATTCTCGTCCAGGCGGGTAATCCGGGACTTGGTCTGGGACAGTTCCCGTCCCAGTTCGGCCTGACGGCCGGCGGCCAGGTCGTACTCACGTTTGAGTTCGGTGTAGGCGGCGCGAAGTTCGTATAAAACCTCTTTCTTCTTTTCCGCTTCGGCTTTCTGGACCTGACTCTCTTCTTTCAACCGGGTCAGGTCCTGCCCTAGTTTCCGTTTTTGCTCGGTCAGGCGTTCCAGGTCGGCTTCGAGCCGCGCCTGCCGGTTTTGGCTCTCCCCCAGCCGGCTTTTGTTGAACTGGTCTTCCTGTTGCAACGAAGCGTATTCCTTCTGCAACTCATACCAGACCGCACTCTTGGCCTCGGCCGCCTTTTCCCGGTCCACTATTTCCAGCCGGGTCTTTTCCAGTTCAAGTTCCAGTCGTTCCAAATCGGTCAGCAGACCGGACAGCCGGGTTTCTTCCCGAGCCTGGCCGGCGGCCAGTTCCTGTTTCCGGGCGTCCAGGGCCGACAAATCGTTCAGCGCCAGACCCACGTCCACTTCCTTGAGCTGGGCCAGCAGTTCCTTGTACTTGGCGGCCCGGCCGGCGGCCCTGGTCAAAGAGTTTATCTGGCGCTTGGTCTCGGACATCATGGTGGCAATGTGCAGCAGGTTCTGCTCGGTGGCCTCGATCTTACGCTCGGCCTCCTTTTTCTGGGCCTTGTACCTGGTAATGCCCGCGGCTTCATCGATGAGCGCCCGTCGTTCTTCGGGGCGGGCGTCCACCAGGGAGCCGATCCGGCCTTGTTCGATGACGGCATAGGCCTTGGTGCCCATGCCGGTGTCCATGAAAAACTGAGCTATATCCTTAAGACGACAGGGGACCTTGTTGATAAGATATTCACTGTCTCCGGAACGATACAATCGCCGGGTGATGGATATTTCACTGGGTCCCAGAGAAGTCCCTGGACCATGTCCGTTCTCGTTGGACAGCACCAGATTCACTTCGGCCAGGCCAGCGGGCTGGTGGGTCTTGGCGCCGTTGAAAAGAACATCCTCCATCTGGCGGCCGCGGAGTTGCCTGGGGCTCTGTTCCCCCATGACCCAGCGGATCGCGTCCACGATGTTGCTCTTGCCGCACCCATTGGGACCGACCACGGCGCTGATGCCGGGTGAAAACTGCACCTGGACCCGTTCCGGGAAAGATTTGAAACCCATGATGTCGAGCCGTTTGATACGCATCTTCACCTTACCTGTTGATATAGGGTGAAAATATTATGGATTTCCCCCGCCGTCCCAGCCAGCCGGGCTGACCGGTCTTTCCACTTTGCCAGAAAAAGCACTTTTTGTAAAGAGAAAAAATACTATCTGGTGTATCCATATCTTTACAAGCCACTATATATTGTGATATCATGGGATAAGCAAGGGAGGCATGGAAATGGTCTCGACAAAAGTAATAAAATTCAATAAAATAAGCCTGTAAACCCGCCGCGCGGCCGCCGCGCGGTCCTCTGACTTGGTGGAAGAGGATGGAGTGAAAAAAAGGTTTGAAACTTAAAATCTCACTTGCGGCGGTGGTGATCCTGGTCCTGGTGGTTATCTGGCCGGTCCAGGTCCGACCGGAGGAAGAACAGACTATTGATCTGGTCAAGACCATCGAGATCAAGGAGTATGAAGGGCTCAAGTTCACCGTCAAGGAATATAAAGTTGAAGTAGGCGATTCTATTAGTAAAATACTCAACCGTCAGCGGGTCTTTGGACCTGGACCTCTGCCGGACAAGGCCTATCGCCTGGTCAAGGCGCTCAATCCCGACCTCAAGAATCCGGACTTGATCCTGCCCGGTCAGAGGCTCACGTTGCCGGCCGAGGTCATTGAAGGCCTGCCGGCTCCGGCCGCCGACCAGTCCGTCGCCAAGGTCCCCGTCAAGGAGCCGGCCAAGGCGCCGGACAAGCCGATCGAGGAAAAGCCTCGACCCGAAGCCAGGCCCAAGGTCAGGGATGAGGCCTTACCGGCCGGCGGGTTCGGCGAACTGGCCAAACTGGCCCTGGGGGACGCAACCAAACATAAGACCGTGACGGTGGCCAGGGGTGAACGGCTGGCCAACATATTACGTCAGCAAGGCATACCCGAACATCTGATTTTCAATGAATTCATAAGCCTCACCCAGGCCATGAACCCTGAAATGACCGATCCCAACAGGATACAGGCCGGCCAGCAGATAAGGGTGCCGCTGGGATCGGCCTGGATCGAGGCCGCCGTGATCGGCCGGCCCGAGGGTTCAGGAACGGATCAGGTTCCGGCGCCGCCGGCCGGCACACGGGCCGCACCGGAGACCAGGATTACGGCCAAGGTGGAGCCGCCTCAACCTCTGATGCCGCCGCCGGCTTTGCCGCCGTCCACCACCGTGGCCGCGCGGACCGCTTTGAGCCTTATCTTCACCCGGATCGGCGAAAGAGTGATCTCGGGTGGCCAGCAGTTTCTGCCTCTGCCTTCCGGCGGTCAGATCGTTATTAACACCCAGAGCTTTCCCATTCTCGATCTTTCCAGCGGCCAGCGGATTCTGCTCGATCTGGATCAGCGGCTGCCCCAGGAGATGATTGAACTGATCCGGGCCAACTGGTCCCACTACACCGTGTTCCGGCCCAACAAGGGCGAATCCACGACTCAAATGCTGGGCCGGCTGTTATCCGGATGCCATTATTACCAGATCAGGGGGCCCGGAAACCCCTGGGTTTTCGATCGGGGGGTGAAGATCAAGATCGAAGCCGACTGGATAATTTGGCCCACCCAGGAAGACTATAATTCCGGGAGGGCCGTGGTCATCACCCTGCCTGATTCGCCCGGTCTGGGAACTTCGCCGGAGTTGGCCGCCTATCTGGCGGACCTGGGCGTCAAGATCATTGACTTTCACCCGCGGGGCAACCTGATCGGACCTGAGCCCAGGCCCGGGGCACCGGCCGGAGGTATCGAGGTCCAGGAACTGCGTTCAACCGACTTTTCGGAGTTCGTGAAGGCCCTCTTGGAAATGGTGGGCCAGAGGTACGAAACCGACCTTTCGATCCCTCTGCTGCAGGGCGGCGGTTCGAGCCAGGAGTTCACCTTCACCGTCACGGCGCCGCTATTTTTCAGCCGAGCCGGGGTCAACTACGTGGTGACTTTCAATTATACGGCCGGAGAAGTCCGCCAGCTTCTGGAAAGCCATCGCTTCAAGGTCATAGCCCGTATGCCGGGCGAAAGCAGTCAAGTCTTCGCCCAGAGACTTCTGGCCGCCATGGGTTTGAAAGTCGAATCCGGCCTGACCATCATGGCTTCGCGGCGAGGTTCCAGCCGCAACATCGAGATCACCATGCCCGGCGTGGTTTTCCAAAGCGGCGGCCAGGAAATGCTGCTGACCAATTCCAATGTTCCGGCCGCGCTTTCCCCCCTCCTCAGCCGTCCCAACCTGAAAGTGGTCAAATATACCATCGTCAATCCGGGTTGATTCCGGCCGTTAAGCAAGGCTTTGAGACGCGGCCGGGACGGAGACATCAATCATCGGTCCATCAGCTCTCATCCAGAACTTTGCGTATGTTTTGGGCGAGTTTAGTGGCAGAATAAGGCTTCATGATAAATTCGCGGATTCCCGCTTCCTTAGCCGCTTTACCGTTGATCAGTTCGCTGAAGCCGGTGCATAAAATAATCGGGATATCCGGCCGGAGGGCCATGAGTTCTTTAGCCAGTTCCATGCCGGTCAAGCCGGGCATGGTCATGTCGGTGATAACCAGGTTGAAGGCGCCGGCCTGGAGACGAAAGGTCTCCAGGGCTTCAAGACTGCTGGTTCTAGCCACGACATCATAACCGAGGGATTCGAGCATTTCTTTCCCCAAATGAACCAGGGCCGTTTCATCGTCCACGAAAAGCAGACGCTCACTGCCGGTTGGAAGCGCTTCCTCCGGGACGGTTTCCGGGGCAATCCGGTCCTCGGTTTCGGGAAGAAACACGTGAAAAGTGGTTCCCTTTCCCGGTTCGCTGTATACGACAATGGCTCCGCCATGACTTTTGACGATGCCCAGAACCACCGCCAATCCCAATCCGGTTCCTTCACCAGGCTCCTTGGTGGTGAAGTACGGTTCGAATATCCTTTCCATGACGGCCGCATCCATGCCGTGACCGGTATCGCTTACGGTCAACCTCGCGTAGCGTCCAGAACGCAGATCAGGATATCTGTGGATCAGGGAGGCATCGGCCTCGACTTCTGACAAGCTCACGCTCAAGACGCCCCCCGTGGCGCGCATCGCCTGGGCCGCATTGCCGCACAGATTCATCAGCACCTGGTGAATCTGGATCGGGTCTGCCAGCACTATGCCTCGGCCTGGGGGGATGGTGGAATCCTGGCGGATTTCTATGGTGGAAGGCAGGGTGGACCGCAAAAGCTTCAGCGCATCCCAGACAATGGGGGCAAGGGGTGTAGGTTTTCGTATCTGGTCGGCCTGGCGACTGAAGGCGAGTATCTGTTTCACCAGGTCGGCGGCACGATGGCCGGCCAGGAGCACCTGCTCCAGTTCTCGACTTATTGGGCTGCCTTCCGAGGCTTTGCGCAAGGCCAGTTCCGTATAGCCGGTGATGGCCAGAAGAATATTGTTGAAATCATGGGCTATGCCGCCGGCCAGCCTCCCGATGGCTTCCATTTTCTGCGCCTGGCGGAGACTGTTTTCCAGCTTGACTTCATGGGTGATATCCCGATGGATGCCCACGAAATTGATGATTTCGCCCGACTTGTTCCGCACGGGTGAGGCGGCGACCTCGGCGTCATAAAAGGTGCCGTCTTTCTTCCGGCCGATCACCCGTCCCGACCACACTTCGCCTCGTTTAAGTGTGTCGCGTATGTTCCGATAAAAGGCCCGGTCATGCTTACCGCTCTGGAGAATACGGGAATGTTGGTTGGTTATCTCCTGGCCGGCATAGCCGGTAATACGCTCAAAAGCCGGGTTCACATATTGGATGATCCAATTCGTATCGGTTAGAAAAATACCCTCGGCGCATTGTTCAATGGCCGTCGTCAGGCGCACTTGTTCTTCCTCGGCCAGCTTGCGTCCAGTGATGTCCTCCAGAATGCCCTCGTAATATTGGAGCCGGCCTCCCGGGTCCAAAACGACCCGGCTGTTGTCCCGCACCCAAATTATCGTTCCGTCGTGGCGTCGCATCTGGGTCTCAAAATCGTGGACTACCCCATCCTGCTCCAATTTGATCAGCAATTGGATCCGATCCTCGGTCCGGACATATATTCGGGCCGTGTTAACCGCCGACAGCGTTTCTAGGCTCGGGTACCCCAGCATGTGCACCAGGGCGGCATTGGCTTCCAATATCTGCCCGGCCGGCGTAGTCCTGTAAAGCCCGGCGGGCACCCGGTCAAACAAACCGCGATATCGTTCTTCACTCTCCCGCAAGGCTGTTTGACGGGTCTGAAGCGCCTGGCTCATGTTCTGAAAGTCAGCGACCAGCCCGTTCAATTCGATAAAAGTGGCGGGGAGCGCAGCCAACATTCGGTCTGGGCTGAAATCCCCCATGGCCAACTTGGTGGTCTCCCGGCTGAGTTGCACCAGGGGGGTGACGATATGCCGCTGGAGTTGTTTACGAAGGTTAATCACCAAAGCCAGCCAGATGATCAGTGAGGCAAGCAGAGTCAATAGCAAAGTCGAGGCGTAAGGACCGAAAGCAACGGTCAGCGGGACCTGGTCAACCACCACCCATCCCGCCCGCTCCACCAGGACGGCGCTGCCCAGAACCCTGGTTCCGGCATATTCGTAAACAAGAGTGGCTTCGCGCTCCCAACTACGTTTAAAAATCTCCAAGTTACCCAGGTTGGTTTGCTGCTTGACCAAGTTTGAAGAGGGATGGGCCAGCAGCGTTCCGAATTGATCCAGGATGAAGATATAGTCCTGGCTAGACCGGTCTCTTCTCCTGGTGATCTCGTACTGAAGCGCCCCCAGGCTCAGCTCACCCACGACGGCGCCTTTTCGAGAAAGCGGCCGGATCAGGTAAACCGTTGGATCGCCGGTCCGAAGGGACATAAAGGGGCGGGAAATTATCAGAATCTTTTTTCCCTTGGACTTTTGAAGGTAAGGGAGGTTGGACACGTCCAAACCCAGATAACGCGGGTCTGGAGGCGCCAGCAGTTCGATCCGGTGGTCATCGTCCAAATAGTACAAGGTGTCGTAATACCCGTAGGCCTCCCAGGCGCCTTGTATGAAGGCGGCCAAATCCTCGGGTTTTGAAACCTCGGCTATTCGGGCTATGGCATCCAGCATCCGACCAGCCTGGTCCAGGTACCGGTCCACCATCTGGGCCACGGACTGCGCCATTTGACGTTGCTGAACTTCCAGGGTCTGCTCCGTGTAATAACCCAAGCCGGCGATGGCCAGGAAACTCAGGACCAGCAAAGGCAGAAATAAGCGGAGAAGCACCAGACGCAACAGTCCGCGATCCAGGGCGGACGACTTATTACGGCTCAACGCCATTGGCCTCATGGTTCCTTACTTTTATCGGTCTCGAGGGTTACAAATCCGCCGTCACGAATGGTGCCCAAATAGAAGGGACGCATAACATCGCCGTAATTATTGAAGGAAAAGGTATCTATCAACCCTTGGAAATTCCTGATGGCCAACAAGGCCGGCCGCAAACCCTCGGCCCGACCGCCGGTTTGTCGCAGGGCCGCGGCCAAAACCAGGACGGCTTCGTAGCCGTACGCCGCGCCAAACGAGGGCGCATGACCGAATCTGGATTGATAGCGGGCCTTGAATTCCAGAAAGGCCGGCGATCGGCTGTTCAGGTCATAGGCTTGATCGAAGTCCATGCCTTCAACCGCCTGGCCGCCGTGGGTGATCAGCTTTTCCGACTGGGCCCAAGCCGAAGTGAAGAGCGGGATTGACCAGCCGATCATGCGGGCTCGTTGAGCAATGAGGGCGGTATCGAAGCCCGCGGCTATTATCAGCAGCCCATCCGCATCGCTTACGCGCAGGTTCGACAACAACGGGGCAAAATCCACCTGGGCCGATGAGGCAAAGCCGACTTCACCCACTACCTCGCCGCCCTGAGACCGATAACTTTTTTTAAAGGCGTCCAGGTAAGGTTTGGTATAGGCGGCATTGTCGGTATCGTAGACCACGGCGATCCGTTTCACGCCGCGGCGCCGATAACTGTTTTGAGCCAGCTTGTGGGCTCCGTCCACAGAAGTGCTGATGACCCGGAAAAACCAGTCGTCCAAATCGTTCAGTTCCGGCGTCGAGGTGGTTGGGCTGAGCAACACTATCCGGGCGGCATTGGCCACGGGGAGGCCGGCCAGTGTTTGTGAGCTGGTGGCGTGACCGATGATGGCCAAGGCCCCGGCGTCAATCAGGGCCCGAACAGCGGCCCGGGCTCCTTCAGGTTTGCCCAGGTCATCATGCACCATCAGTTCGAGCGGCCGGCCGGCCACGCCACCTGATGCGTTTATCGTCTCGACCGCCAACTGGGCTCCGTTGCGCTCTTGGACTCCCAATTCAGCCTGCCGGCCGGTCAGTTCGGCCGCAAAACCGAGGAGGACAGGTTCCTTTTTCGCACAGTCGCTGAAGACGAACTGTAGTAATCCAATCGTGAGGCCCACCCCGATGATGAGGCCTAAGGGGCGTCGTTTCATATTTTATTCCTTCATATCCGGTTGCTTCGTGGATAGTCGAAACCCGACTTTTTACGAGGTTATCAAAACTGCGTGGCCTGACCTAGTCCCAAGGAGCGGATTTCCCGGAGGCCCTACGGCTCTGGGCCTGGCTCACAAAAAGTTCTTCGGTCCGTTCCGGCGGCCGATGGCGACCCAAGGTTCTCAACTGGAGGGCGATGACGGCTATATCGTATTTTATTAGAAAATATTGAGGTTAGTCAAAATCAAATTGTTGACTTCCATGATATCATATATCCACATATCCTCGAGAGGGAGCGTTCACCGTTCCTGTCCCATCGAGGGGGTCAGTTGTTATGAAGTTCCTGCATACCGCCGACTGGCAGATAGGGTTGAAAGCCAAGGCCGTGGGCCAGGCCGGGAGCAGGGTCAGGGAAGAACGCCTGGCCGCGGCCCGGCGCGTGGTGACCCTGGCCAACAAGGAAAAGGTGGATTTCCTTCTGCTGGCCGGCGACGTCTTCGAGGACAACGGCGTGGATCGGTACCTGGTCCAGCAGGTGGGCGACGTTCTGGCCCGGGCCGCCGGACCGGTTTATATAATTCCCGGCAATCACGATCCGGCCGTCCCTGGTTCGGTCTGGGACCACCCGGTCTGGCGATCGTCGCGCCGGCTCCAGGTATTGATGGAAAAAGCGGCGGTGAACATACCGGGCGGCCGGCTTTATCCCTGCCCGTTGAAGGAAAAATCATCAGGCCTGGACCCCACGGCCTGGATAAAGGCCGAAAAAGGGGACGCCGTGAGAATCGGGCTGGCCCACGGAACCGTCGAGAGTGCGCCGGTGGAGGAACAGGATCATCCCATCAGCCGCCGGGCCGCTTCGAAACTCGGTCTGGATTACCTGGCCTTGGGCCACTGGCACAGCACCGCGTTTTTTCCCGAAGATGACGGGGCCGTTCGCCTGGCCTATTCAGGCACGCCGGAGCCCACCGGGTTCGCCGAACGCGACAGCGGCCATGTTCTTCTCGTGGAAATAGCCCAGACCGGCGCCAGGCCTGAAATCAAAAAGGTCCCGACCGGCCGCCTGAAATGGGAAACAAGAGAAATAGAGATCGCCGGCGGGGAATCCTGGCCGGCGATCAAGAAGGAACTGGCCTCCTGGTCTGACCCGGAATCGTCCCTGCTGGAAATAAGGCTGCAAGGCCTTTTGGAGGCTTCCCACCGGGAAGAACCGGAGCTGATTGACCAGATGCTTCAATCCAAGTTTTTGTTCAGCCGACTGGACGCAACCCATCTGACGCCTTCGCCCGAAGATGAAGGTTGGGTGGCGGGCCTGCCGGTGGGAATCGTCCGCGAGACCGCCGAGCGCTTGAGGCGGATCGCCGCCGGCCGGGAAACTGCCTCTGACTTAACCCCTCAAATCGCGGCTCAGGCCTTGCTGGAACTCTATGCCCTGGCCGCGGAGACGGCGTGATGATCCTTCGTTCCCTGACGGCGGGGCAGTGGCGTTGCTTCGTCGAGCCTGTTCTGGCCGGCCCCTTCCAGGAAGGACTCAACGTTATCTTCGCGCCCAACGGCACGGGCAAATCGACGCTGTTCGAGGCCCTCTGCCGCGGCCTGCTGGACGGCCACCGGGTGACGGGGCGGGACGTTGAAGCGCTGAGGCCCTGGGGCCGGAGCCTGGCCCCGCGGGTAACCATCGAGTTCCAACAGGCCGGCGTGGAATACAGAGTCAGCAAGCAGTTCCTGGACCGGCCCCTAGCCAGACTGGAAAGGAAGGAAGGCGATCGGTTCCTGCCGGTGGCTGAAAGCGATCGGGCCGATGAGCAAGTCCGCGCCATGCTCACCCAGAGCCAGCCCGGCCGCGGCCTGGCCCAGCGTAAGCACTGGGGTTTGGCCCAGGTCCTGTGGGCCCCTCAAGGCAGCCTGACCTTTGAATCTCTTTCCGGCGATCTCTTGGCCGATATCAGGACCATGCTGGGCGCCCAGGTCTCCGGTCCGAAGCTCGGCCGCCTCGAGGCCAGGATCGAGCAGAAATACCTGTCTTTTTTCACCCCCGGCGGCAGATTGCGTTCCGGACGCGAGGCGCCGGCCCTGATAGGACTGGAAGAGAGGCTCAAGGAAGCCCGGGAAAAAGTGAAAAGCGCCCGTGAGCTTCACCAGGCCTGGGAGCAGGCTTCGCGCTTGGTCGAGGATTGCCGGGCCAGGCGCGAGCATATCAGCCGCAATATCGAGGAACTGACCCGCAAGCTGGAACAGGTCCGGATCGAAGCCGCCGGCTACCAGGCCTTGAAGTCGGAAAATAAACAGCGCGAGGAACAGTTGAAGAGCGCCGAGGCCCGCTACCACGAACTCAAACAGCGCACCGACCTGATCCGAAAACGCGAGGAAGAAAAAAGGCGGATTCAATCCGAACTGGACTCATTGGGGGAACGGTTATCCGCCTGCGCCAGGGAACATCAGGCGCGGGAAAAGGAGATGGTCCAGGCCAAGGCGGCCCTGGAAGACGTCCGCCGGACCAGGACGATAATTGATCAGGCGGAGAGAAAAGCCGAGGCGGCCGGCCGTTATCAAGGCCTGATGAAAAAAGCGAGCGAACTGGCCGGTCTTCTGGCCAAGGTCCAGGACGCGGAAGAGTCTCTGGCCCAAAGGCGGGCCGAACGCGGCGGCGTGATAGTCCCGGACTCCAGGGAAATGAAGGTCATCCGTAAGTTGATCGAAGAAAAAGCCGCGGCCAGACTGAAGATCGAGGCCGCCTTGATCACCCTCGAGATAGTCCCGCAACGGGACTTTTCCTTGCAGATAGTGGCGGCCGAAGAAACGGGTGAAAGGAAGCTGGTGACCGGCAGCCCGGTCCGGTTGAAAGGCTCACCGGAAGTAGTGGCCGATATTGAAGGTCTGGCCCGGCTCCGGGCCTGGGGACCGGCCGGCTCGATCGAGCAGCATCGGGCTGAACTGGCCCGGGCCGAGGCCCGGCTGGCGGAAAAAACCGGGCCGTACGGCACCGACGATCCGGACCGCCTGGAGCAAATGATGGACAAGGCCCGGGCTCTGGAGGCCTTGACCTCCGAGGCGGAAACCAGGCTGAAGACCATGCTGGGGGACAAAAGGAGGGAAGAACTGCTCCAGGAACAAGCCGCGGCCGAGGCCGAGGCGGGTCGGATTCTGTCGGATTATCCGGAATGGACTCCAGACCCGCCCGAGCCGGTCCGGCTCAAGAGCGAGGCCGAGCGATTGAAGACCTCCTTCATTTTTCAGGTGGAGGCGGCCGAGGCGGAATGGTCCAAGGCTCAAACGGCCTTTTCCGAGGCCGATCTGAAAAGAAGCGGGCTCGAACAGAACCTGGAAGCGGGCCGCAAAAGGAACGTCGCTCTCGAGGCGGAACTGGCGGAACTGACCAAGGACGGCCGGCGGCCCGAAGAACGCGAGCAGGAGCTTAGGCGGTTGGCCCTGGATTACGCCGCGGCGGAAGAGAAACTCAAAGATCTGGAAAGCAAGCTGGCCGGATTTGCCGAAGACCCCGGCAGGACGGCGACCACGCTGGAGCGCCAACTCGAGGCGGCCAGGCAGGAAGTGACCAGGGCCATCGAGAGTGAAAGCGTGGAGCAAGGCCGGTTGGAGCATCTGGCGGGCCAGGGGCCGTACTCGAGGCTGGTTCAGGCCGAGGAGGAAGCAGCTTGGCTCGAAGCCGCCGTCGAGACCGAGCGTCTCAGAACTCAGGCCGTCCAATTGCTCTATGAAACCATGATCTCCTGTCGAACCGAAGCCGTGGCCGCGGTCTCGAAGCCCGTCGAGACGGCCGCGTCCCGCCTGTTCAGCCGGATCGCCGGGGGACGCCTGGGGGGGCTGCGGGTGGACGAGACCTTTCAGCCTATCACCGTCGGTCCCGAGTTCGTGGACGAGCCGGTTAGTATCGCCAATCTGTCCGGAGGCGAGTCGGAACAGTTGTACCTGGCCACCCGTCTGGCCCTGGCCCTGGTTCTGGCCCGGAAGGAACGCCAACTCGTGGTGCTGGATGACGTGCTCACGGCCACGGACGCCGGCCGGCTGGCTCGGGTCATGAACGTCCTGGAGGAAGCGGCCCAGCATCTTCAGATTTTGATTTTGACCTGCCACCCGGAGCGGTACCGGGGCCTGGCCAGCGCCCTGTTCCTGGATCTGGAAAGGGGACGTTCATAAATTATAAGGCGTAGATCAACCGCGTCTGGCGGAGCGATCGGTTATCTTCTCTTTATTTCGTCCGCGCCTAGTTCGAAGGTTGATTTAACCGTACAAAAACTGGCCCCGCCGCTCAGTCTGCCGATGACATCGAATTTCATGGGGTCGACGGTTTTTCCCGCCACCAGGACCTCGTCCTGGATATGCACCAGAAGGATGGCGCCCAGGACCAGATTCCCCGCGTTAGCCCCCTGCCCAATAACAACGATCCTTTCCAGGGCACATTCAAAGGCGACCCTTGATTCTTTTACACGTGGAGCAGCAATAAAAGTCGATTGGATAAGTGGAATCCCGGCCTCATCCGCCTCATTGGTACCGTATGGGAAGGTCGCCGATGTTTCCACCATCCGAGAGGCCAGGTCTTGTGATACCATGTTCACCACGAAGTTACTGGTTGCCTCGATGTTGCGTATTGTATCCTTACGACTTCCGTCCGAACGGTTTACAACCGAAAAACCTAACGTAGGTGGCGACCAGGTTATGCCGGTAAAGAAACTGAACGGGGCCAGATTAATTTGACCCTGCGCGTTGATCGAAGACACCCAGGCAATAGGCCGAGGTATTATGGCGCTTGTCAGCAAGTCGTGCGCCTCGCGGCTGGGGATTTTACCGAGGTCAACTTCCATGTTCCACCTAGCCTTTCCTTGGATCATCTGCCGGAAGCGATCTGACACCTCAGCCTTACGTTGGTTGGGCCTTCGGCGCCGACCAGTCAGGGCATCCAATGCGGATCGGCATGACAGTTCCGAAGATAGCCTCAAGTTCCGTCAAGCGGGTTCCGCGCTACTTGCTCGACTTGGCCGGAGGTTTGGGGGCCGGGGGCTGGGCCGGGCCGGGCCGCGCGGCTGGTTGGGCGGGCTGGGTGCCGGGTTGTTTGGCCGCCGGCGCGGGGGCGCCTTCCGGCTGCTGGCCCTTGCGCTCGGAGATGGCCTTGGTCAGCCGGGCGGCCTTGGCCGGTTCGATGTAGGCCAGAATCTGGCCGGCCGACCGGCCGGGCATGGCCGAAAGTATCTCGACCGCCACGTCGTCGTCCAGGCTGTTCATCAGAGCCCCGGCCTTTTCCGGCCTCATGCCCTTGTAGGCCGTGACCAGGTGTTCGATGCGGGCGTCCTTCAGCTTTTTCTGCTCATCCACCAGTTCCTGATGTTTCTTGACCAGGTCGGCCAGTTGTTTCCTGGTGGCTTCAATTTCCGACATCCTTTTGGCTAGTTCTTTTTCCAGAAGGTCCAAGGCCGTTTCGCGTTCCTTGAGGCGGGCTTCGCGCCGGTTCAGGTCGTCTTCCCGGGCCTTGAGCGCCTCGGTGGTTACCGGGGCGGCGCCGGCTTGATTCGAGGCGGCCTTCGGGGAGGCCGGAGCCGCGGACGGTGGGGCGGCGGCCGGGGTCTTTTCCTGGGCCAGGGCCGGAGTAGCCGGGAGCGGAAACTCGAAGGGCGTATGCGAAAGGAGCAAGACCAGGGCCAGAATTATCTTGAGGCTCAAGCCGGTGATGATGACCGTCTCGAGGTTCAATCGGTTCCGGCCGGGGCCGGCTTCATTCTTTTCGCGCATGATCGATCCTCAACCTGGCCAGGGAGGCCAGTTCGTCCAAGGTGTTCTGCTCCCTCCGACCTTCCAGGGCCTGGTTTTCCTTTTGCCGCCGCTCCTTGAAGCGTTCGATGGTCTTACGCTCGACGCTGGCGGCCACCAAAACCTGGCGTTGCTGTTCGATCCTGGATTCGGCGTGGGTCAGCCGCCTTTCCGTGACTAGTTCCCGCCGCCGTAAGTGCTCCTGGTAATCTTTGTATAGAGTGAAGACCGGCGCCGGCAGGTCCTGGGCGGTCCGTTCCCGTAGTTCTTCGGTCAGTTCACGGCCGCGCCGACGGACATCTTCCAGTTCGCCTTCGATCTGGTTGGCTTCCCGCACCCTCTGGGCCAGTTCGTACATGGCCAGTTCTTCCTTCTGCCGCCGATATCTGAGGAGGAATTCCAGGCGGAAACGGAACACGTTCAACTCACCAGCCTGGCCAGGGCTTCGCGGGCCTGGGCCATGTTGACGCTCTGTTCGATCGGTTGTTTGAGAAAAGCTTCGATCCGGGGATGCATTTCGATGGCCTTATCGATGTCTTTGCTGGTGCCCTTGACGTACGCGCCGATGTTGATCATGTCCTCGGAACGGGCGTACACGGCCATGATGTCCTTCAGCCGGCCCGACAGGCGCAAGTGTTCCGGGTCAACCACGTCAATCATGAGCCGGCTGACGCTGGACAGAACGTCCAGGGCGGGATAGTGGTTGCGGGAAGCCAGTTCGCGGCGCAGCACCAGATGGCCGTCCAGAATGGCCCGCATGGCGTCGGCCACGGGCTCATTCATGTCGTCGCCTTCGACCAGGACCGTGTACAGGCCGGTGATACTGCCCGAGTCGGCCCAGGTCCCGGCCCGTTCCAGCAGCAGAGGCAGTTGGGCGAAGACCGAGGGTGTATAGCCGCGGGTGGTGGCCGGTTCGCCGATCGAGAGCCCGACTTCCCGGGAAGCGTAGGCGAACCTGGTGGCGGAATCCATCATCAAGATCACGTCCAGGCCCTGGTCGCGGAAATATTCGGCCACGGCCGTGGCCACGTACGCGCCGCGCATCCTGACCAGGGGCGGCTGTTCCGAAGTGGCGGCCACGACCACGCTGTGCTTCATGCCTTCTGGACCGAGGTCTTTCTCGATGAACTCCCGCACCTCGCGACCACGTTCGCCGATCAGGGCGATGACGTTGACGTCGGCCCGGGTGTGCCGGGCGATCATGCCTAACAGGGTGCTCTTGCCCACGCCCGAACCGGCGAAGATGCCTATCCTTTGACCCAGGCCCACGGTCAGCAGGGAGTTGATGGCCCGGACGCCCACGTCCATGGGTTTGAGTATGCGTTTGCGGTTGAGCGGATTGCCGGGTTTGGCCATGAGGGGATAGGCCGCTTCGGCCTGAATCGGGCCGGTTTGGTCAATGGGGTTGCCCAGGCCGTCCAATACCCGGCCCAGGAGTCCGTGGCCGACCTTGACCGTGGCCGTGGTCCCCAGGGAGACGATGCGGCTGCCGGGAGTCAGGCCTTGCATGGGGCCGATGGGCATGAGCAGCAGCCGGCCTTCCTTGAACCCCACTACTTCGGCCTCGAGGGGCCGGTCCTGTTCCCTGGGATAAATATGACATAGCTCGCCCACCGAAGTCGCCGGTCCGTCGCCTTCAATGACCAGGCCCACGACCTTCGTCACCCGGCCTTCCATGGCCAAGGGGCGGCTGTCGGTCAGGGCTTGGAGGTACGGGGCCAGGTTGATGGGGGACGGCACCATGTTTCCTCGGAGGCGATTGTCCGGATTGACTCGCGCCAGTCACCAGTTCAGGTCGAAGCTTTGGACCAGGACCTCTTCCACCGCCGGCAGCACCGCCTCGATTCTCCTCCTGACGGTGGCGTCGAGCCGGCCCGCTTCGGTTTCCATGATCAGGTCGCCTCGGGACAGGTTGGGGTCGGGCTCGAAGGTTATCTTGACCAGGCCTTTTAGCCGGCCTTTCATCTCGTCGCTGACCAATTCCAGATTGGCCAGGTCGGCGGGGTTGAGGCGGAAGACCACCTGATGCTGTTGGTGAAGCTGGTCCAGGGCGGCCTTGAATGCCGAGGCTATTGTCGCCGGCGAGGTCGAGACTTCCTGGAAGACGATCCGTTCGGCGATCGAGGCGGCCAGTTTCACTAGAGGCGCTTCGTTAATCTTCCAGAGGTCCTGGTACAGGTCTTCCAAGCGCTCGAGCGCGGCCAGGGTGGGGGCGGCGTCCGTTTCAAACTTCTTCCGGCCTTCTTCCCGGCCCTGGGCCAGGCCCTTTTGAAAACCCTGGGTTCGGCCTTCTTCCGCGGCCCGAGCCCGCAACGCCTCGGCCTCGGCCTTTATTTTTTCCGCCTCCTGCTTGATCGTTTCGGCTTCCGCCCTGGCCCGGGCTCGAATCTCGCCGGCTTCCCGTTCCGCTTCCTCGATGGTCTGGACGACCTTCCGGTCGCCCACGTCGAAAGGCACGAATACGTAATCGCCTACCCGGGGCTGGACCTGTTCGCCGTTGAAATGGGGCAGGTCAAAGTCCCGGGGTTCAGGGTCAGGGGCTTTCCGGACAAAGCCTGGTTCAAACAAAGACGTCTTCACCGCCGCTCTTGCCGATCACGATCTTGCCCTCGCCCTCGAGTTTCTTGGCCACGCGCAGGATGGACTGCTGGGCTTTTTCCACGTCCGCCAGCCGGACCGGACCCATGACTTCGAGGTCTTCCTTGATCATGTCCGCCGCCCGTTCGGACAGGTTGGACAGTATCTTGGTCCTCATGGCTTCCGAGGCCGTCTTCAAGGCCAGGGTCAGTTCGTCGTTGTTCACTTCCTTGAGAATGGCCCTGATGCCGCGATCGTCAAGATTGATCAGATCGTCGAAGACGAACATCAATTTCCTGATCTCGTTGGCCAGTTCCATCCGGTCCTCTTCGATCTTGGACAGGATGGCGTTTTCCGTGGTCTGATCCACCTGGTTCAGTATTTCGGCCACGGTATTGGCGCCGCCCAGCTTCTTGCTGCCCACCGAGCCCAGGGCGGTTATCTCCTCCCGCAGGACCTGCTCGATCTCTTCGACGACCTGATGGGGGACGCGGTCCAGATCGGATATGCGCAGGACCACGTCAATCTGAAGCTGTTCCGGAAATTCCGATATTATCTCGGCCGCCTTGTTGGGGTCCAGGTGGGCCATGATCAGGGCGATGGTCTGAGGATGCTCATTGCGGATGAAATTGGCCAGGACCTTGGCGTCCACGTCGCGCAGGCTGGCGAAGGGCACCGGCCCCACGTCGGAATTGATGTCTTCCAGCAGGTTTTCCGCCCGTTCGCCGGTCAGGGCCCGGGAGATGGTGCTCTTGAAGAAGTTTTCCCCTTTTATTCTCAGGTCCGTGGGCGAAGTGATCTCGTCCACGAACTCGCCCAGCACGTTCTGGACCAAGTCCGGGTTCACGTTCTGGATGCGGCTCATGGCCCGGCCCAGGTACTTGATCTCGGCGTCGTCCAGTTGGCGAAAGACGTCGGCGGTGAAGTCTTCGCCCAAGGTCAGCAACAGGATGGCCGCCTTCTGCGGTCCGGTCATTTTTTTGTCATCCGGCATGGCCTTGGCTCTCGATTCTGGAGGTTATCTTTCGTCAATCCAGCTCCGGATGAGGTTGATGGTCCGGTCCGGATTCTGCTTGGCCAGTTGCAGTACGGCTTCCCTGTTCAGACGACCTTTTTCCGGCTTGGGCGGTTCGGGCAAGGCGGGACCTTCGGCCGCCTCGGCCGCGGGCAAAGCCACGGCTTCGGGCGGGGGCGCCGGAATTGGTTCGGTCTCCTTACGCAGCCAGTTCAAGACCGGACGGACCACGAAGAGGAAGAACAGGACGATCAGAATGATGTTGAAAAGGGGCCGTCCGAACTGGCTCAGAAGATCATAGGGCACGCGATACCACTTGGCTTCGGCCTCTTCGGCCAGATAAATCGGGACACTGGTGACCACCACGCTGTCCCCCCGGGCCTCGTCGAAGCCCACCGCCTTCTTCACCAGGTCTTCCATCTTGGCCAGTTGATCCTGGGGCAGGGGCACGAAAGTCTTGACCTTCTTGCCGGCCTGCTCAACCTCCTGGTACGTGCCGTCCAGAATGACGGCCACGGACAGCCTTCTGATCTCGCCGGCCGGAGTCAGGACTTGGCGGTTGATCCGGGTTATTTCGTAGTTGGTGGTCTCCTCGCTCTTCTCGTACACCTCGTTCTGGCCGGCGGCTCCGGTCTGCTGCCTCGTGCCTGTACCTAATTCATAGGCGGCGGTGGGCGTTCCGGCCGCGCCTCGACCCGGCCCCTGGTTCCTTTCGGACAGCCGCTGCTCGCTGCGGATGGTCGTCCGGTCCGGGTCGAAAATCTCTTCGTTGGCGTTGATTTGCTGGTGGTTGAGTTCCGCGGTGACCCGGGCGATGGCTTTACCCGGACCAACCACCCGCTCCAGCATGGTGGTGACCCGGTCGGCTAGGTTCTGCTCCAAATTGCGCTGATGCTGAATCTGGCTGGCGGTCAGGAGCGAACCATCCGTCTCTTCTTTACTGTACAGCAGCCCCCCTCGAGTGTCAACTATCGAAATCCGCTCGGGCTTTAATCCTTCCACGCTGCTGGCCACCAGGTGCACTATGCCGGACAGTTGATTCTTGGACAGGCTTCGTCCGGAATGGAACTTCAGCACGATCGAGGCCGATGGTTCACGGGCGGTTTCGATGAAGAGGGTCTCTTTCGGGATATTGAGATGGACGCGAACCTGCTGCACTTCGGGAAACTTCATGATCGTGCGTTCCAGTTCCCCCTGCAAGGCCCGCTGAAAATTGAGTTTCTGGACGAAATCGGTTTCGCCCAGCCGGGATTTATTGAACAGCTCCAAGCCGATGGCTCCGCCGGCCGGCAGTCCTTCGGTGGCCAGGAACAGCCTGGTCTCCTGGATCAAGTCCCTGGGGATTTTAATGGTCGTGCCATTGGCCTCCAACTCATAGGGTGTCTTCCTCTCCTTGAGCTTGGCGACCATGGCCCCGGCGTCGTCCTGGGAAAGACCGGAATAAAGGGTGTCGTACTCGGTTTTGTTGGCCCATAACAAGACCACCACGAACAAGGCGATGGCCGCGGCCAGGACGGACAAGGCCAGGACCTTGCGCACCGGATTCAGGGCCGCATAAAGCTCCCAGAGTCGGAGAGACCTTTCTTTTACTTTATCCAGCATCATGGGCAAGGCCACCTGAAGGGGATATCACGCCCCGGCCGCGGCCGGCGGGACGGTTACACGGGCATGCGCATTATTTCCTGATAGGCGTTGATGATCTTGTTGCGGACCTGCATCAGCATCTTAAAGGAGATGTCCGCTTTCTGGATGGCGATCATGGTTTCATGGATGTTGGCCGACTTGCCGGCCGCCAATTCTTCCATGGCCGTATGGGCTTTCACTTGGGCCTCATTGGTGTTCTTGATCGTTTCTTTCAGGGTTTCCAGGAAACCCGGACGATCGTCCGCCGGGGGTTGAGGTTTAAGGGTGGAGGACCGGAGACCGGTGGCGGATGATATCCTCATGGCTCAACCCTCCTATCTCAATATATCCAAAGATTTCAAAGCCATGTTAGAGCTGGCCGTTACCGCGGTCACGTTGGCCTCGTACCCGCGTTTGGCCGAAATCATGTCCACCATCTCTTCGATCACGTTGATGTTGGGCATGAGCACGTAACCGAACTCGTCGGCGTCCGGATGGGAGGGATCGAAGACCATCTTGAAATCCCTCTTGTCCTCGACGATCTCGTTGACCTGCACGTCCTGCAGCTCCCGGTCCAGGCCGGAACTCAAACGGCCGCGGAAGCCTTGAAACAGCGGCTCGGCCGAAAAAATGGGCAGCTTGCGGCGGTACGGTCCTCCTTCCGGAGTCCGGGTGGTATGCATGTGGGAGAGGTTCATGGCGATGAGGTTCATGCGGCTGCGCTGGGCGGTCAGCCCGGAACTGCTGATATCCATGGCGTTAAGGAAGTTCATGGTTAACGGCCTCCTTCGGAGATGGCGTACTTGAGGTTTTCGAACTCCTTGGCCAGCATCTGGACCGTGGCGTTGTAAACCAGATGGTTCTTGGCCAGCTTGGTCATTTCCTGGTCAATATCCATCACGTCCCGGCCGTTTTCATCCTGGCCGTAAGGTGATACTTTCACTTCCTTCTGGGCCGCCAGGTAGGCCTTCTCCGCGTCCTTGACCGGCAGGTGGCGGCGGTTGGTCTGGCGGACCTCGAGGCGGCCTTCGTCCGAGTCCAAGGCCTGCTGCAGCGTCTTTTCGAACCTGAGGTCCCGGACCCGATAGCCGGGGGTGTCCATGTTGGCCAGGTTGGCGGTGGTCAGAGAATGCCTGGCCAGGCGTAGATCAAGAGACTGGGTCATAATCTTGATCGGCCGACTGAACAGGTTATGTTCGGTCATGGATATCTCCTTGAAAACTGTATCAGCAAAAAAGGTAGCAACTTATATGCCAATGCCCGTTAAGGACGGACCCGGTCGAACATCTTGGTCAGGCCGCTTCTCCGGCCGTCTCAAGTCCCAAACCGTTATACTCGGCCAACTTGTTTCTCAAGGTTCTGACGCTGATTCCCAGAATCCTGGCGGCGTGCGTCCGGTTGCCGTCAGTCTTGATCAGAGCCTGCTGGATAAGCCCTTTTTCCATCTCCCGGATGGTCATCAGAGTAGCAGGCCGGCCATTGTTTGAAGACGCGGCCACGGATTGGGTCTCGATCGTTTCCAGGGGCGCTTCGCCAGGCAGGTCTTCCAGGAACAGATCGGACGAATCCACCTTTGATCCGGAGGAGAGCAGCACGCCCCGGGCCATTATGTTTTCCAGTTCCCGGACGTTGCCCGGCCAGTCGTGGTCCAGCAGCCGGTTCAAGGCGCCCTGGGTGAGGGTTTTTTTCTCCAGTCGGCCTTGGTCCGAATATTTCTTCAGGAAATAGTCGGCCAGCAGGGGTATATCGCCGCGCCGGGAACGCAGGGGCGGAATGGTCAGGGGTATCACGTTGAGACGGTAGTAAAGGTCCTGTCTGAATCGGCCTTCGATCACCCAGGATTTAAGGTGGCGATTGGTGGTGGCAATAACCCGGACGTCAATCCTGGTGGGCGCCTTGCCGCCCACCCGGTCCACTTCGCCTTCCTGAAGCACTCTCAAGAGCTTGGCTTGCAGGGACAGGTCCATCTCGCTGACTTCATCCAGGAGGATGGTGCCCTGGTCGGCCAGTTCGAACTTGCCGATCTTACGGGACACCGCGCCGGTGAAAGAGCCTTTCTCGTGGCCGAACAGTTCGCTTTCCAAAAGGCCTTCCGGCAGACTGGCGCAATTGACGGCCACGAACGGACCTTGAGCCCGGTCCGAGCAGGAATGGATGAAGCGGGCGAAAAGCTCCTTCCCGGTGCCGGATTCACCCTGAAGCAACACGGTGGCTTTTGATCCAGCCACGCCGGCCGACATATTCAGCAGCCGTTTCATAACCGGGTCTTCGGTGATGATGGCGCGTTCACCCGGAGGATCGGTTTCGTATCCCGGGTTTTGCCGGCGGTCCAGGCCGTGGAAGGCCCGTCGCACGGTCTCTTCGATCAAGTCCATCGAGAAAGGTTTGAGGAAATAGTCGAAAGCGCCTTCCCGCATGGCCTGGACAGCTCCCTCGATCGAACCGTAACCAGTGACCAGCACCACCGGCAGGTGAGGCCAGGTCTTCTTGACCATCCTCAGCAGTTCGAGGCCGTCCAGACGCGGCATGCGGACGTCGCTGATGATCAGGTCGAAATTGTTCTCCCTTAACTTATCCAAGGCCGCCAGACCGTCTTCCGCCAAGTCAACGGCATGGCCCAGACGGGTCAGGGCCTCGAACAAAACCTGCCTGGGGTGGGGTTCGTCATCAACTACCAGTATCGGTCGGGCGGGCATTATCAGCCACTCCTGCGAGTGAATCCGGTTTTCACGGCCCCGGTTTACGGGCGGCTTCCGGGCCGGTCGTCCGGCCGCCGGCGCTGTATGCGGCCGCGTTCACGGCCGGGGATGGAGTGGACGAGCCCAGGATGCGCTGGACCTCACGATCAGGCGTCAGGGCCCGCAGTTCCTGCTCGGCCACTTTCCTCCAGAACGGGTCTTGGGTCTGCTTGAGGGTTTCAATAACGTTTTTATGCTTGTCCGGCAGGCCGTGTTGCTTGTAAGCGTTGGCGATCAAATAAAGCGTTTCCGGGAACGGGTTTTGGGGACTTAGTCGGATCGCCGAATCATAGGCGGTCAAGGCTTCCTCGACGCGTCCCTGCTGGATGAGAACCTGACCCATTCGAGCATACAGCCAGAAGACGTCCTGTTCGCGGCCTGGTTGTCCCTTGTACGCGGCCAGAGCCTTCTCCAGGGCGGGCAAGGCTTTGTCCCAGTCTTTCCGCTTCAGGTAAAGCTGACTCAAAAGCTGTTGCGCTTGACCGTCTTTGGCCAGGCTGCTATCCACGGCCATGGCCGCCTCGAGATGGACCAGGGCTTGATCCTCCCGGCCCAGGGCCAACTCGGCTCTGGCTTGATCAACTAATGCCTGGTTGGCCAGTTTGTGGTTGGGGAATTGTTTCCTGAATTCGGCCAGGGTCCGAATGGCCTCCTCGTAACGGCCGAGCTGGATATAGGCTTGAGCCAGACCGAACAACCTTTCGTCGCCGTGTTCGGCATAGTCTTTGTTGGACTCCCACAAAGCCGCGGCCTCGGACGGTAGATTCTGGGCCGCGTTAGTCAGGGCCAGGAAATGTCTTACCTCCGGCAGGTTGTCTTCGCTGATCAGTTTCTTGTTCTCGTTGTATAGGGCGGTCAACTCGTTGTATTTCTTCAAGGCGTAAAGGTCGCCCGTCAGAGCCACCAGGGCTTTGTTAATATATTGCCGGGCCTCGGCCGCCAGCGAGCTCTTGGGGTATTTGGTCAGGAGCGTTTTAAAGGCCTCCAGGGCCGCCGGCCAGTTCTCCTGCTTGAAATGGGCCTGGCCCATCCGGAATAAAGCCAATTGGATCAGGGGAGAATCCTGTTTGGTCTCGGCTATGTCCTTATACATTTTCAGGATGGTTTCCTGGGTCCCGTTTTCCACGGCCCGGAAGATTCCTTCGGGCTTGAAAAGGCTGCGCAAGGCCCCGTATTCGGCCAGACGCATATGGCTGATCAGGTCGCCGCTGGTGCCGGGATAGATTTGCCGAGTCAGGGTGAAGATGCCGATGGCCTGCTCGTCCTGGCCCGACTCCTTGTAGGCGTCGCCGATGCGGGCCATCAGCAGGTCCGCGTTGGGGGCGTTGGGATTGAGATTCAGCGAATGGAACAGATAGGCCCGGGCCAGGTCCTGGCGTCCGAGGTGAGAGTAGCCCTCGCCCATTAAATTAAGTATTTCCGGGTGGCGGACATAGAACTCGTTGTCCCGGTTGAGGGCCTCCTTGAAGACTTCATTGGCCTGGCTGAAGAGGCCGTCTTGAAAATAGGCCTGGCCGAGTCGGAACAGGGCCTCGATGACCAGGTCCCCTTTCGGATGCTTGGCCAGCACCGCGTTCAGAGCCTCCTTGGCCAAGTCTCTTTTACCGAGAAGGGTGTAGATTTCTCCCTGATATATCTGGCCGATCAGACTCAGAGGGCTTTGGGGAAAGTTCTTTTGCAGGAGTTTGAAGAAACCGAGGGCTTCGGCCAGGAAGTTCATTCTATAATGAGCCAGGCCCAACATCAGGTAAGCCCTCGGAACTTGAGGAGATTTGGGGAAAAGGTTGGTCGCTTCCTGATATATCGAGGCGATATTCTGGAACTCCGGGGACGGATTGTCCGGGTTCAAGTGATAATAGGCGTCGCCCAACATAAAAAGCCCTGGGTCCAGGAGAGGGCTGTTGGGCTGGGTCGTGCGCAAAGTCTGGAGGGCTTTGACCGCGGCCGGATAATTTCCCGCCACGATCTGATCCGCGGCTTCAGCCAAAAGCGCTTCGTCCGTGCCTGGCCTGGGTTGGGCCGGCAGGCCGGCCCTGGCGGCCTGGGCCGCTTCCTGAGGAGTGGGTATTTTCAGGATCTGATCTTGGGCTTTTTCGTCGCCGCCGGTCAGAGGTTGAAAATCGACGATTATGGCTGGTGGCTGGACGCTGCTGAAATGGCGGAAATTGAACCGCGTCGGCGCGAGCTTTATCTTGGCGATCAAACGGCCCGCTTCTTCAGCCAGGGCCACGCCGTCCACCAGCGCGTCCTTGAGTTGGAGCCGTCCCTGGTTCTGGCTGAGGACCTGACCGAAATCGAGCCAGACTTCGTCGGCGTCGGTCCGCCGGAGCGTGTAGTTGTCCACAGGCTGACTCAACGTAAACACCAGACGTGAGTAATCGGCCATCGTGCCCAGTCGGACTCCGATAAGGCTTGGAGGCCCGGCTGCCTTGGTCGGTCCGGGCGCCGCCGGCGGTCCGGGTCTGGGTTTAGCCTGAACCGGCGCGGACTGACCTGCGCCCGCCGGAATCAGGGTCAGGGTGAAGGCCGCCAGAAACAGCAGCAGGACAGACCTGGCTATTCTTGAGGGCGTACGAAACGTCCTGGTCAACAACAGACTCTTCTCCCTGCTACTCCTGGGTGGAGGTGAGGCAATTACCATGCCACCAAACCAGCTCCAAGGTATATATATTAATAGTTTAAACGTCTTAACGAGGTTATCCGCGCTAGAAGCAGCAGGTGTTCGGAGAAAAAGCCGGTTTGTGAATAATGCGGTCGTCAAAATAATGTCAAATAAGGCCCGGCGCGTTTGGTGAGTCCTCTTTCAACCCATTCCTGAATAGACTTGGTTTTCGGTTAGTCAAGACGGCACGTATCCATGTTTGGCTTGGTCGGCAGGCGTAGTCTAAATCATGCCTTTTTTCTTCATCTTTTCCACCAAGGTCGTCCGGTTGAGCCTGAGGAGTTGGGCGGCCTTGTTCTTCACTCCGCCGGCCATGGTCAAAGCCTGGTGAATGAGGCGGTCTTCAAAGTCCGAGACCACCTGGTTGAAATCAATGCCCTCTTCGGTGATTTTAATTTCGGGTCCGACTGAACTTGACCGGAAGGCTGCCGTGGCGGCTATTTTGGGGGGCAGGTCCATCTTGGACAGCAGCGGTCCTTCGGCCAGTATGACCATCCTCTCGATGATGTTTTCCAGTTCGCGGATGTTGCCGGGCCAGGAATATTTTATAATATATTCCATCGCTTCTGGGTGTATTTCTACCACTATTGAATCCCTGGTCTCCCGAAAGCGCGACAGGAAGTGTTGGACCAGCAGAGGTATGTCTGTTTTTCGCTCGCGCAGGGGCGGCACGGTAATGGGAATGACGTTGAGCCGATAATAAAGGTCTTCGCGGAAGCGCCCATGCTCGACGGCCTGGGACAGGTCCTTGTTGGTGGCGGTGATGACCCTGATGTCTACGTTGATGGTTTTGCCGCCGCCGATGCGTTCGAACTCGTGTTCCTGCAACACCCGCAGCAGCTTGACCTGCAGTTTGGGGCTCATGTCGGCTATTTCATCGAGGAAAATAGTCCCGCCGTCGGCCAGTTCGAACCTGCCGATCCTGGTGCGGATGGCGCTGGTGAAGGCTCCTTTCTCGTGTCCGAACAGTTCACTCTCCAGAAGTTCCTCGGGGATGGCGCCGCAATTGACCGGTATCAGGGGCTTGTCCCGGCGGCGACTGGACTTGTGAATGGCCCGGGCTATAAGCTCCTTGCCCGTTCCCGATTCGCCGTAAATCATGATGGTGCTGTCTGTCGTCGCCACCTTGTCCACCAGGCGGAAAACGTCACGGATGGCCGGGCTCTGACCAACGATGTGGTCATAACGCCCAGGTATTCTTACGAACTGGCCATTGTTTTCGCCAGGCAGGTCATCCGTGAGAAATCGGTCCAGACATACGGCCAGCTCGCCGGGCTCGATTGGTTCGGTCAAGTAATCAAAGGCGCCGGCCCGCATCAGCCGGGCCGCCGTCCTGGCCAATTGATCCGGCGAGGTGACTATGACGCGGGCGCCGGGGTACTTGACGCTGACGTGATTGAGCACCTCCAGTCCGCTGACCTGGGGCAGGTCCCATTCGGTTATTATACGGGTTGTGGGTCTTTTTTGAAGATATTCCAATGCGTTGGCTCCATCGCTGATATGGGCCGCGCCCACGCCCCGCTCAATCAGGGCTGATTCGATCACTCTAGCGGTGTCCGAGTCGCTATGGGCAATCAAGACGGATTTTATCGGCATTGAACCTCCCTGACCCCGGAAGCGGGATACTCCGGGTTCAAGGGCCCGTTTTCGGGCAGAGACTCATAATACCCCCAATGATAATATTTTGACGCTCTTCAGGCAAGCTAGATGAATGAGGAATCGTATTGCCCGAGCCAGTTTTGAACCTGGACCGACAAAATCATTTTTTGCTCTGGATCCAGGCCTTGAGGGTCGAAACGGAGGCGGTTGTGGAGAATCAGCAAATCGCGGAGCGGCTCCAGGGAAGCCTTTGTATCCAATGTCTTTTCCAGCCTGGCCAGCCATTGGGAGAGCGTCTCTTCCGGTTGTCGGGGCCAGCCGGCTTCACTTATCCTTTTCTCGATTAAAAAGAAGGCTGAATCCAGTCCAGGCCAGGCCGGTGTTTCCGATCGGGCGGTAAGGTCTTCCCGCGGGCGGGCGGTGGGCCGCTTGGACCAGAGCCCTCGGGCCAGGATTAAGATAGCCGGGATCAAAAGCAACCAAGCGTACTTGAGCCATTCCGGCCTTTCTCCCCAACGCCATTGGGATAATTTGAAACCGATCCAGGACCAGGCGTCGGCCAGGGGAGTCCACAATGGCGCGGCCTGGTTTTCCAGTCTGACCCAGGACGGCGGCGTGGCGTCCAGGTCCCGCCAGACGCCGTCCACGTAAGCCAGGGCCCAGGCGTGAGCGTGTCTGGCCCGGACCAGGAACCGGCCTTCGCGCGGGCTGTATTCCGTGGCCAGGTAACCGGTGGCGTACCGGGCCGGGATGCCGGCGGAACGCAGTAACAGCACCGCGGCCGTGGCAAAATATTCGCAGTGTCCGGTCTTGGTCCGGAGCAAGAAATCGGCCAGGGTGCCGCCGGAACGGTCCGAATCGCTCAGAATCAAAGAATATTTGAAGTTACGATCGAAATATTCGGTCACGGCTTTGAGCGCTTCGTCCGGTGGACGTTCGCTCAGCTTCAACCGGCCGGCGGTCTCGGTCACGGCGGAACGTTCACTTTGCGGCAACAGCAGGTCTTTGGCTGAAGGGGGGCTGTCGGAGGAGGTTCCGGGCTCATATCTGACCAGGTACATGGCCAGCCCCGGTCCTTCTTCCACCTTGACCGCTCCGAACAGATTGCGGGTCAGCCTTTGGGCCGGCAGGTTCTCGATCTGCCAGGCGCCGGCGGGTAGTTTGAGCAGCCCCTGGCCTCTCGACAGGGGGGCCAGAACCCTGATATTTCGTTTTGCGCGGCCCGGCTCCAGGGTCCAGGTCGTTCCATCCGGCTTCATATCCACCAGCTTGAAGCCGGGTGCGGAAACGAGCCAGCGGCCGGCGCGGTAGGTGTCGTAACTGGCCTCGTGTAATAAAAGCGGCTGGACCTGTCCAGGTTCGGGCTCGACCCGGAATTCTATCCGATCCGATAATTTGAGGTCGCCGATTTCGCCTATGGCCGTGGCGTTCTGGTACGGGTCCCTCATGCCCGATTCGATCCAATCCAAGGCCTTGCCTTCCACCCACAGGTGCAGTTGGTGGAGCCATATCTGGCCGACGTAGCCCAGGATTCCGGCTACGGCCAGCAGCATCATCCAGGTCACCACCAGGCGCCTTTTGGACCGAAAGGGCCACAAGGCCCAGGCCGCGATGACAAAAAGCCCCAGGTAGAAATGAACAGTGCGCACATTGGCCGCGGCCGCGGCCAAAAGGCAGAGGGCCAGGTAGGGATAGGAGGCGTCGAAGGTCTTGACCACCGTTTCGGCTTTGGCCTTGCGGCGGTAAGTCCAGAAAACCGCGCCCAAGGGGATACCGGGTGAAGACCCGTAAGCCTGGGCGGCCACGAGAAGGAAGAGGGCCAGCGGCAGCCAGCGGGCCGCGGACTCGGCGTCGGCGGCGTACCGGTACACAAGCATGGCCAGAAAGATCAAGCCGCATAGATCGGCGATGCGGCTATACTCGGCCAGGGTGAATTCAAAACGCCTCCCTATCAGCCGCGAACCTTCGACGATCAGGGCCATGATCAGGCCGAAGGCCAAGAGGCCGGTCTGCCAGCCCCAGAAAACCAGGGCCGCGGCCAGGAGCAGGGGAGGAGTTTTCATGATCTGGCCAACCCCTCTTCGACACGGCCAGCGATAAGATGATGAAAATCGGCCGGGGCTTCGGACATGGGACCCGGGTCGAGATTACCGGTCTCGCTGGCCGCGGTGACCACCAGGACCTTCAAGGGCAGCTTCAGGCCTTTTAGGCGTCTGACCAGGGCCTGGCGCTCCAGGTCCCAGGCCAAAAGGACTAGTATGCAAGCCGAAAGCTGGGCGGCCTTGGACAAGATCAGCGGCGGAAGGGCGCTGAAAGGTTTATCCCGGCAGGGGTTTACCGAAGCCAGAATTTCCAGCAGGCGGTCGGCCTGGATCAGGCCGCGGCCGGTGGTGAAGCTGTACGCGGTCGGACCGACGAACATCAGGTCCAGCAGGGAATCCTGGGTCATGACGTTCAAGGCAAAGGAGGCGGCCACGGAGACGGCTTCCTCGAAGGCGTCATCCGGCTCTTGGATCACGAAGGTGTCCAGGATCAGGGCGTGACGGATAAAGTACTCGTCTTGATACTCCTTCACGATGGGTTTTTCGGTCTTGGCCCAGCTTTTCCAATGGATGCGGCGCAGGGGATCGCCGGGCCTATAGTCCCGCAGGGAAACGAATTCCTCGGAATCGCCCACGGAAGAAGCCAGGGCCACCCCGCCGGGCTGGTACTTGCGGAGGCCGGGCAAAGCCGTGGGCGGGACGTTGTATCTCTTGGGCAGGATCAGGATCGAGGCCGGCGCCGGGACGAAGGCCAGTGTCCGGGTCAACCCGAAGGTATCCAGGCGGGCCAGGGTTGGGCCGGCCAGTCTCAACCGCCCCCGGCGACCGGGCGTCAATTCGAGGTTTATCCGCGACGAGTTCCCGGGTTTGAGATCGGGCAAGGTTTGTTCCGGTCCGATCTGGTGGCGGTGACGTTGCACCAGACTGAGCCAGCGGTGATACCCGATAGTCCGGTCGAAAAAATTGCGCTTGCGTTCTTCCAGTTCCGGGTTTCTTAAGAACTCCTCCTGGGAGGGCGGCTGGTGAACGGGTTCTTCCGATATGGATATCCCGGTCAGAGATCGCCGCGACTCATTATGGATCAGCAGCCCATGGTTTAATGGCCGGCCCACGGATCCGAACCGGGGCAGGCGGCGCTGGATGGTCAGGCGGGGACGGAAGACCAGGTTGGAAGCCAAAGCCAGGATGAGCACGGCCAGGAGAAAGGTGAAGGCTTGGTAGGCCAGGGTCAGGTTTGTGTTCAAGCCGAAGACGCCGGCCAAGACCAGGCAGGCCAGAAGCATCAATCCGGCCGGCGTCAGCCTTCGAAGACCCCAGACCTTAATCCGGCCGGCCAGCAGAAAGCTTCGGTATAATATTCTTCTGAACATGGACGGCCCTCAAGCCGGCACGGGGACGTTCTTGAGTATATCCTCGACCATGGCCCGCGCGGTCCGTCCGGCAAAATAGGCTTGAGGGTCCACGGCCAGGCGATGAGTGATCACGTACGGGGCTACTTCCTGGACTTGTTCCGGGCCTACGAACTCCTGTCCGTCAAACAGGGCCAGGGCCTTGGCCGTCTTCATCAAGGCCAGGGAAGCCCGAGGGCTGGCGCCCAGGGAAACTTCCGGAAATGTCCTGGTGGCCCGCACCAAGTCAACAATGTAACGCTTTATTTCTTCGCTGATCCTCACTTCGGCCACATGCTTCTTCAAGGCCGCCACGTCGTTTTGTTTCACCACCGGGCCTAATTGGTCAATGGGGTGGCCGCCTGTCTGGTCCGACAAAATGGCTATTTCATCTTCCGGGGCCACGTAGCCCAGGCTGAATTTAAGGGCGAACCTGTCCATTTGGGCCTCGGGCAAGGGATAGGTTCCCTTCGACTCGACCGGATTCTGGGTGGCGATGACGAAAAAAGGATTTTCCAGTGTATAGAGGCGGCCGTCAATGCTGACCTGACCTTCGGCCATGGCCTCGAGCAAGGCCGACTGGGTGCGGGGCGAGGCGCGGTTGATTTCGTCGGCCAGCAGGATGTTGGTAAAAATCGGGCCTTCGTGGAAGTGAAAGGCCTTGTCCTTCTGATCGAAGATCGAAACGCCCAGGATGTCTGAAGGCAGCAGGTCGGGCGTGAATTGCACTCTCTTGAACCTGGCTTCGATGGACAAGGCCAGGGCTTTGGCCAGGGTCGTCTTGCCCGTGCCGGGGTAGTCTTCCAGAAGCACGTGCCCTCCGCCGGCCAGGCCGGCCAGAAGCCACCTGATGGAAGCGCTCTGCCCCCGCATGACTTTCTCGATGTTATGAGTGATCTGAAGGTAGATATCCCGGGGCGACGATTGGTTTTCCAACATTCAGTGCTCCTGAGTCCGTAATTATGACCTGGCTTGATGGTCCTGGGGTAAAAGCTGGCTTCTTTCCAGGTGGAGGTGTCCGTTATACATGCCCAGTAAGGACATGACCCCGAAAAAATGGAATACCGCACCCAGGCCGAAGGTGACTAAGGCCCATATTATTATCGGATGAACAGTGTCCTTTCCTTCCTGGATCAGGGCATGGATGTGCCAGACGGCCAGGAAGGGCGAAAAGATCATGGGCACGGCCAGGATGAGAAACAAGGCGATGCGGTTATAGTTGACGGCCCATCGTTTCACGAAGCCGTCGCTGGGCAGGAGCATCTGGAACCGCTCCGGGTCCTCGCAGAAATGAACCAGAAGCATCTCCTGATACTCATGGTCCCTCAGCTTGCGGCAGACATAGGCCATAAAGAACAAGGTGCCGAGGCAGAACAGTGTGGCGGCCGCGGCTATTTGAATCAGGGAAGCCTCATTGAAGAATGATTCGGAGATGATCAGCATCGCAAAAAGATGAGTCTCCACAGTTATGGCGCAGACCAGGGTCAGGGACATGAAATATAGGGCGGCCAAAATCCATTTCCACCTCGAGCCTAAGTGGAAGCCTGTCCGGGTCAAGGTGGACAACATTTCCTTGGCCTGGGGGCTCAAGGAGCGATCGGCCAGCCGCCGGTGAAAAGCCTTGAGCCGTTGTTCGAAATGCCCGGACAGCAGCCGCCAGTAAGCCAACACCGTATAGATCCACAAGGTGAGCAGGCCGAATATCAGATAGGCGGTGGCCGTAACCTCGGTCCCGCTGCCTAGGTCATCGGCGGCGTAACTGGAAAGCAGCGGTTCGACGTCCGACTTGCGGCCGGCCGGCGGAGGAGTCACTTCGAGCCCGGGGCGCCGAGGTTCCGAATGAATCGGCCGGGGCTTGGAATCAGAGCGTAAAAAGCGTCGGACCGTTTCCGCCAGGACCGGGAGATGATCGGCCAGAGATCCTTGGGCGGCGTCGTACCAATGGTGGGTGGAAACAAAGTACTCCAGGGCCTTGGATAGGATAACCTCTTGCCGGCGGAAAGCCAGGATCGGTACGCGTTTGGCCACGGCCCTTTCCACTTCCCGCAGCACCTGGGGAGAATCGTTGGAATGGTTGGTCAGGACGAGCAGGAGGAGCCGGGAAGTTTCTATGGCTTCGATGATGCCCGAGGCATATTCCATGCCGGGCAGAATATCTCGTGGAGCCATCCAGCAAGGAATGTCTCGCGCCTCCAGGGCGGACAGAATTGCCTCGGCCGTTTCCCGGTCCTGAGCCGAATAGCTGATGAAGACTTCATGGGACATGGATTCTGGCCTTGCGGAAAAATTTTACTCTCGCTGGAGCGCCTGATCTGGAAATGTAAAGGTCTTGCCTCCGGACGTCAAGCTAAAGACCGAAATCTACTGATGGTCGTTCGTGGCTCGGGTTTGATAAAAATTTCCTTAGCCCGGATATTGACCCGAGACCAAAAATAAGTTAGATTTAAAGTAAATTCAGGCCGGTCATGGGTCAGGGGGCGGAGTCGTGTCGGCGGTATCTGAACATTATCCCGCTTTTCCGGAAAAAATGAGGCTGGGACAAAGTCGGTGATCCGGTGTAATGAAAAAAAGTCAGCAGCACGATCATGGCGGAAAAAGCCGAGATCGGCTTCATTCCGACCAGGTTTCGTCTTACTCGCCGGAGTCGGATAATTGGAAAGCGGTAATATTCTTCATCCCAGTCCTCGCCTGACTTTCCAGATCGGCACCATAATGATGGTTACTTTCGAGCAAGCGCCGAAACCCATAAAAGCCGTGTATGTAGGCCTGGAGCCGGGGGCTTATCTCATCCTCCGTTGCCCGCCCGGGTCCAACGTGCACGATCACCTGTTCGAGGGAAATGAGCTGGTGATCAAGTACGTCGCCAAAGGGAAAGTCTACGGTTTCAGATCGTCGGTCATCGGCTATATGTATAAAAAAGGTATTATTCTGGTGGTGGTGGCTTATCCCCAGGACTTGGAGACGTATCAACTGCGCAAGGAACAGCGGGTCGAAGTTCTTGTTCCCGCTAGACTCGAGGCCGCCAGTCGGCAATTGTCCGGCTTCGTGGTGGACCTCTCGCCCGGTGGCTGCCGGTTCGCCTATAAGCCCTCTCTGGATGTGTCCGACTTGAATTTGAATATGCTGCAGAAAATCGCCCTGACCTTTCAAGTGCTCGGCCGGGAGGGCGCCCTGAATTTCAACTGCCAGGTTATGAACGTGGGACATGAAGGAAGCAAGACCACACTGGGCCTCAAGTTCGATCAGGTGGACGAGTCGTTTACGGATGGCATCAAGAGTTACGTCCACCAGGTGGCCGATTTCCTGGGGGAGGAAGCATAAAAGTCCGCCCTGGCCGCCACGGCCTGACCGTCAGATTATCCAGCCTGAAACAGGGCCTCAGTACAGAATTCCCGAGTAGCCCACGAAGCTGTCGCCAGGCATGACGTCATGACTGGTATAGTAATCAACCAGGACGCCTCGCTCCGCGCCCGAGGTCTGGCAGGCGGCCGCCGCGGCGGCCACGGCGCCGGCGCTGCAAGCGCTGTGGTTTCTACCGGCGTGGTCCAACAGCCCGCTCAGGTCAAGGGCCAGGGCCAGTTCGATAAATTCCCGGTCGTTCTTTTCCTTGACCCAGGCCAGGGCTTTGGCTCCTGATCCAGCCGGACTGAAACCGTAGTTGGGGCCGTAATGGGTCAGGTCCGTCGAGCCGAAGAACAAGGCCGATTTCCCTTGTTCCCGGGCCAGGGCCGCCGCGGTCCGGCCTATTTCCACGGCTGGCGCCGAATGCGGGGCCCGCAAGGCCAGGAGGCGGCAGCCCGGGAAATAATGCTTTATCAGGGTCAACTGAATCTCGACCGTGTTATCGCCGGTATAGGGACCTTCAGCCTTGAGCCTGAGCCTGTCCCTAAGACCCTGGGTCAGTTCCTGATCAATCTCTATCGGCCCCAAGGGCGTTTCCCAGGCCTGGTCGGTATAAATCAGTCCTGGCCCGGAGCCCAAGTGCCCGCCGAAGACAGTCACCACGTCGGGTTTGTCCCTTTGAGCGGCCAGATGAAAGATCAAGGCCGCCAGACGACCCGAGAAATACCAGCCGGCGTGCGGAACAACTCCGCCCCGCACCTCCGGCAGGTCTGCTTTGAACCGTTTGATATAATCGCCGAAAGTCTCGATTTCCCGGCCGACGGCCGAGGCCGAGTCAGGGTACCAGCCCGAGGGCAAAGCGCGGGGACGAGTTTCCATCTTAAGCCTCCTTTCTGGTTCAACATTAATTTTATCGTAATCATCCTTTGTTGAACAGTGGATCAGCACCTGATCAGATGGGCCAGGACCTCGAGATGGGCTGTTTGGGGAAACATGTCGTACGCGGTGATTTCTGAAGGGTAATATCCCAGGGACTGAAATTCAGCCAGATCCCTGGTCATGGCCGCGGGGTGACAGGATATGTACAGAACCTGGACCGCTTTCAACCTGGCCACCTGAGTGGCCAAACCTTTGGCCCCGGCCCGGGGCGGGTCCAGGACCACCAGCTCGAACCTTTCACCGTGATCGGCCAGGCCTTCCGCGGCCGCGACCGCCTCGGCCCGAAGCAAGGTGACTTGGTCGAGACCACCCTGCCGGATATTCAAACGAGCGGAGGCCAGGGCCGCCGGTTCCACTTCCACAGCGCAGACATTATCGGCCGCCACGGCCAGAGGCAGGGTGAAGTTGCCTATCCCGGCATAAAGATCGAGCGCCCGCTTGGGTTTCATCTCTTGGGCCAAATTGAGGACGTCCATCACCAGGAGGCGGTTCACCGCCGGGTTGACCTGGGTGAAAGCCCCTGGCAGGGCCGAAAGCCTCAAGCCACGATCAGACAAGCTCAGGACGGTCACCGCGTCTTCGGGCCTGGGTTTGGGCCGGACCTGGCCGTTTATTTTCAGGAATACCTTGACCTGTTCACCGGTCTCCGGACCGGCCAGAGCCGCCTTGATCGTTCCTGCCACCGGCCTGGCGCCGAATTCCATTACGGCCAGCACGCCTTCCGCCGGAGTTCCCATTTGCACGGAAAGGCCCAGGCTTGAATCGTTTCGGCCGGCCAAACCAGTCATCCACTCGGTCAGGGCCGGTAGAAGCAGGTTCAGTCGGGGATGGAGTTGATGACAGAAATCGATGGGCACCAGGCGTTTTGAGCCGGCGGCGAAAAAACCCAGGGCCAGGCGGTCGCCGACCCGGGCCAGGTGCAGCCTCACCCGGTCCCGGTAAAAGAGACTGAAAGGCGACGGCTTGATAATGATCTCCCTCTTAAAAACGCCCGCCAGTCTCTCCAGGCCGGCCTTCAGCTTGAGGTCAGGTTGGATGGGGTAGGCCGCGTGCATGAGCTGGCAGCCACCGCAAACCAGGAACAAAGGGCAGGGAGGGGTCCGGCGTTCGGCATGCGGCTTGAGGATGTAGACAGGCTTGGCTCGTAGATAGTCGGACCGGGAGGCCAGAATGGCCACCTCGACTTCCTCGCCGGGCAGAACGCCGGGCAGAAAGACAATGCGGCCCTCATACCGGCTGAGCCCCAACCCTCCGGCCACCAGGCGTTCGATGGTTAATACGACTCTCTGTCCCACTTCGCTCTATCTCCGGATAGGTTCTTAAGATGAATCAAACGCCGGGTATCCGACCTCGGGCCTGTCTAAAGGGTAACAAGCCAGGCTTGGCCTTACGGCAGGGGATGAAGTCCGTCAGGCCCCATCGCTCGATTCGAGACTAAAATATATCAATCGAGCTGACTTGTCAGGCGCCTTTCGCGGGTTTAAAAGCAAACCCTGGATTCGGGCGCGTCGGTCCGGTCTTTTACGGCCGGCTGATTTATCCTGCCTTTTGCATCTGTTTTTGATAAATAAAAACGTTCAGGATAGAAGAGGAATCATGGGGAGGGTGAAGTGAGCGACATCAAACAAATGTATCGCCGGGTCATGGACGATCATTTTCCCGAGGAGATGAAGATCACCTTGGGAGAAGTGACTTTGGTTTACCGTAAACAGACCTGGAAGATCGAGGAATCCGACGGAACGGTGATAGAGAAGGGCCTGCGTTACGGCGAGAACCCCGGCCAGGAGGCGGCTCTGTACCGGTTGGTCAATGGTAATCTGGTCCTGGGCGGGGTCGAGTTCATCGGGCCGGGACGGGAATTGGTCAGCGGTCTGGATGAGGAAGCCATGGTGGCCTTTGGCAAACACCCCGGCAAGATCAACCTGACCGACGTGGACGCCGGCCTGGGAATTCTAAGATTCCTGACCGATCGTCCCACCGCGATCATAATCAAACACAACAACCCCTGCGGGGCGGCCTCGGCCGCCAGTCTGGCCCAGGCTTATGACCGGGCCAACCTGGCCGACCGGATCGCCGCCTTCGGCGGGGCCGCGGTCTTCAACCGGGCCGTGGACAAGCCGACCGCGGAACTGATCGCCGCCAACTACCTGGAAGTAGTGGCCGCACCCGAGTATGAGGAGGACGTATTGCCCCTGCTTACGCGGAAGAAGGATTTGCGCCTGGTTCGAATCAAGAACATGGACCGGCTCAAGGATTTCGCGTTCCTGCGGTTTCTGGACTTCAAGAGCCTGATTGACGGCGGCCTGATCGTACAGCAGTCGGCCTTGAACGCGGTGTTGAAGGAAGAGGATTTCCAGCCGGCCGAGGCCAGGCATGAAGGCCGGGTCTATCGTCCGGTCAGGCCGCCCACCGAGGCCGAACTCGAGGACCTGCTCTTCGGTTGGTCGGTCGAACAGGGCGTCACTTCCAACTCGGTTTTATACGTCAAGGACCAGGCCACGGTCGGTATCGGCACCGGCGAGCAGGACCGGGTGGGTGTGGCCGAAATAGCCATTTTCAAGGCTTATGCCAAATACAGGGACGCCCTCTGCTTCCGTCGCTACGGCCGGCCGTATCAGGAATTGGCCCTGGACGTGGAAAAAGGCCGGGCCGATAGAGCCGGCCTGGAGGAAGTAAACGCCGAGACCAAAGCGGCCCGGGCCGGCCTGCCGGGTTCGAGCATGATCTCGGACGCCTTCTTCCCTTTTCGGGACGCGGTGGACGTAGCCATAAAGGAAGGAATATCGGCCATTGCCCATCCCGGCGGTTCGATGCGGGACTTCGAATCAATACAGGCCTGCAACGAGGCCGATCCGCCGGTGGCCATGGTCTTTACCGGCCAGCGGGCTTTCAAGCATTAGAGTGCCGGCCGGAGCGTTTCATTTCTCGAACGTAAGATAAGCTTAATCGAAGGTTGATTAATGCTTATGGCTCGGTTATACGATAATTACACGAGGTGAAAATTAATATGAATAATCGAGTCAAGAGAGACAGCGCCCCTTTTGCCGTCAAGGACTGCGCCCTGTCCGCCATCGCCACGGGACAATGGGCCCAGAACCTCAGGGAGTTGAGGGATAATTTACGCACCTGCCACCCGGGCTGCATCTATTATCACTTCTGGGGCGGCCGCCTGCGGCCTCGCTTCACCGACCCCGAGTATCATAACGACTTCGCCATCTGGAGTCGGTACGCCCTTCAAGATCCTGTTCTGGCCGAGAGACTGGGCATAATAAATCCAAATGACTTTTCGAATCTCGAATATTTGCGTCAGGAGATTATCGAGACCATCGAGGAGCGTCTTGATGAGGCCGGCTGGGTGCCCTGGGCCAAAGCGGATAAACAATTTTACTTTGTCCGATCGCAGATAATCGTCTTTGACACCAACCTGCGCTTGGAGAAGCCCGAGGAACTGGTCGAGGCCGTGCCCGATATGTCGGTTGGGAGTGTGTTCTACCATTTCATCGACGCCCTCAGGCGCAGCCCTGAGAACCTGGATGATTTTCAAGCCTGGTTGAGCCGATCCTTTGTCGGCTATGAAGATGTCTGTCAGGTTCTGGCGAAAGTGGACCCCTTTTTCTCCACCTTGGTCGAGTTGCGTCAGGAGTTGACCCATATTTTCAAGATTCACCTCGGGAGACGGTGATCATGGATGGATGGCTGGATACTTACACCGACATAGTGGGACGGGACGTCATCAGCCAGTTGCGTGAACTGACCTCCAAGATTACCGGACTGAAAGTGGTTCACGTCAACTCGACCAAGACCGGCGGCGGTGTGGCGGAAATATTGACTAAAATGGTGCCACTCCAGGCGGAACTCGGCCTGGAGACCAGGTGGGAGGTCATCACCGGCCAAGAAGATTTCTATAAGTGCACCAAGAGTTTTCACAATGCCCTTCAGGGGAACCGCGTGGAAATACCACCGCCTCTGCTGGAAGTCTACGAGGAGACTAATCGTCGTTGCGCCGAAGAGCTGAGAGAGATATTGGAGTCGGCGGACATTGTCTTTATCCACGACCCGCAGCCAGCGCCGTTATTGAGGTTTTGCCCGAATCGAAAAGGAAAATGGATCTGGCGTTGCCATATTGATTCCAGCCATCCTTACCGTCCAATCTGGAAATACCTCCAACCGTTTCTTGAAGGATTCGACGCCAGTATTTTCTCCTTGTCGGCCTTTGCCCGCCGCCTGCCCCATCCCCAATACCTGATACCGCCAAGCATCGACCCGTTGAGCGACAAGAATATTGATCTGGCTGATGATCAGGTGCAGGATGTTTTCAGGCGTTTTGAGCTGGATGCAGGTCGTCCCCTCGTGCTTCAGGTCTCGCGTTTTGATCGTTTCAAGGACCCCGTCGGAGTGATCCAGGCCTACCACCTGGCCAAGAATTACGTCCCCGATTTGCAGTTGGTCCTGGCCGGCGGCGGAGCCAGCGACGACCCGGAAGGCGAAGCGGTCAGACTTGAAACCGAAGCTTTTGCCAAAGGCGACCCCGACATTCACATTTTGGAACTGCCGGCTGACGCCCACCTTACCATCAACGCCTTGCAGCGGGCCTCGGACATTGTCATCCAGAAGTCCATCAAGGAGGGGTTCGGGCTGACCGTGACCGAGGCCATGTGGAAAGGGAAACCAGTCATCGGCGGTGACACCGGCGGCATCCGTCTGCAAGTGGTGGACGGTCACACCGGTTTTCTGGTCAACACGCCGGAAGGCGCCGCGTTGCGTCTTCGCTACTTGCTGACCCACGGGAACCTGATAAAGGAGATGGGTCACCAGGCCAAGGAGTTTGTCCGTCAGAACTTCCTTATCACTCGCCAACTGAGGGAATACCTCACGGTGATCCTGGCCTTGGTGTACAGGGCCGAGGATCGAGTGGAACTTTGACTCGAGGGGAGGAGGGGGAAGTCAGTCAGCAAACCCTTCGGCCCGAATCGAAGAGGGAAAATAGAAATCGGCCTGAGCGATCGTAGGGCTGATTCATTAGCTTTCATGTCTGAGTCTCGGGAAACTGCCGGGAGATTCCTACTGGAGATATACGATCATCCGCTCCCGGATATGGCAGCGCAGGTCCCATAAGCTGCCGGCGTCCTTGGCGCTCATCAAGGCCCTGATTTCGAGCCCCTTATCCGTGGCGTTGGTCACCTGCAGCCCCCAGACCTTGCCATCCCACAAAGGCGTCTCTGCCAGGAAAGAACGCAACTTCCCTCGAAGCGTCTCCACGTTGATCGAGTAATCGGCGCATAAAAACACCGAACCGATCACTTCCGGGGATATCCTGGTCCAATTCTGAAAAGGCTTCTCTATGAACTGGGCCAGGGGAACAATCAACCGCCGGAGGTTCCAAAGCCTTATCACCACGTAGGTCATGGTGATTTCTTCCACCCGCCCGAATTCGCCTTCGATGACCACAACGTCGTCCAGCCGTATGGGCTGGGTAATGGCCAGTTGCAGTCCGGCCAGCAGGTTGGCGATGGTTTTTTGGGCCGCCAAGCCCACGATAATGCCGGCGATGCCGGCGGAGGCCAGGATGCTCGTTCCCAACTGCCGGACCCGGTCAAAGACCATTAAGGCGCTGGCAAAGGCCACCACGGCGATTACCACCGCCAATACACGTCTTATGATGGTCATCTGAGTGAGCAGACGACGGCCGACCAAATCATCGGTTACAACCGGACTGCGTTTGAGCTTGAGCCAGATTTCGGCTATCACCGTTCCGCGAATCATCATCCAGGCTATCGAGCCGATGAGAGCGATGCTCAGGACTTGCCAGATGAGAATCGATTCGCCCTGGACCTGACCAATCAGCGGCAGCGTCAAATAGACAAAGAAAAGGACGGCCATCAACCGCAGCGGCGAGTCAGCCTCGTTGAAGGCCTTTAGCCAGAATTCGTTACTGGATCGGATGACAAGCCGGTTGATCGGCCGGCGCAAGAGGCCGTAAGCCGCGTATCCAATTAAAACGCCCGCGGCTATCACCCCTATATATCGGAAGACAGGTAATATCTGGGCCAGCAGCTTTTCCATCGGCTCCTCCGTGTCTGTCGATCAGGTGGTTTGTGATCTCATTAACCATCATTGAGAAAAAAATTCAACCCACTGATCGGGAACACGGATGATGACGGCGGGTCTAGCCCATCTCGGGAAGCGGGTGGTCTGGATTCGGCCTCGGTGGGGGGCCAAGGACGGTCGGATGTTTGCCTTTCAATAAGTCGGAAGACGCCGTGATCGAGGGGTTCGGGCCACCGGCAGCAGCAGGGCCACGGGAAAAAGCTCCAAGACCGCATGGACCATCAGTTTGCGGTCAAAGGTCTTCACTTGATTGGTCATCACGTTTTTCCAGGTGGAAGGGGCATCCAGGGGCAGGGGAATGGCCGTGTCTCCCCAAATCTCAGGGCCTAAGGGCATTTCATCCGTCCCCACCAGGCTGGTCAAGAACCTGGGAGCCACGATAATGGCCCAATCCTGGCCCAGACGTCTGGTGAAAGCAACAATGTGCCCGCCCAAAGCGCCCGGCACTTTGAGCGGTAGGTATTCACCTTTTTGAAAAAGTTGATTGTACCTTCTTCGGATTTGCAGGGTTTGATAGATCAGAAAAAGCTTGATTCCGGGTTCATGGGGAGTCGCCAGCAACTCCTCGAGAAAAAGCGGCCGATCGATCTCCATCTTCTTACTGATTTCTTCCAAACAGGCTTTTCTTGATTCGAAAGCCACCGTTCGCCTGTTGTCCGGGTCAACTAAATTGAAGTCCCAAAATTCCGTTCCCTGATAAAAATCCGGGACGCCGGGAGCGGTCATTTTTATCAAGGCCTGGGAGAGCGAATTGAGTAGGCCGTAGTGGGCTATTCTCTTCTGAAAGGAGGTAAATTCTTTCCAAAAGGCGTTGTCCGGTTTCAGTATCTCCTCGATAAAGTTGATATAGCCCGCCTCATAGTCGTGGTCTGGTCTTATCCAGGCCGTATGTTCCTTGGCTTCTCGAACGGCTTTTATGGCGTACTGCTTTATCCGGTCAATAAAGGCGGCATGATCGTAGTGGTCGAAGGGGAGGGCTCCGATCAGGGTTTGGTAAAGAAAATACTCATCGTTGTTATCCGGGATATATCGGCCTCTGAGTTTTTTTTTCTTGTGGCTGTTCAGCCTCTGCCATTTCTTTAAGTGGGCGGCCCATTCTGAAGGTATTTCCGACAAGACGTTAATCCTGGCTCTTACGTCTTCACCACGTTTGGTATCATGGGTCGAGGTCGCGTTCAGAGAATGCGGCCATGATTTTTGCCTTTTCCGGCAAAATTGATGGAACCCGGCCAAGGAAACGCCGCACCGGTCAGGCTCGCCGCCGACTTCATTGAGCGAAATGAGACGGTTGTAAATGTAAAGAGCGGTATCTTCATAACCCTTGGCCATTAGAGGACCGGTGACTTGCTGAAATCTCATCACGCACTGCCGCCATTCTCCGCGCTGGTCTTTATTGAAATATGGCGGGAATTCCAGTAGCAAAAACCGCCTTAGAAACTGCAGCTCGTGAGTCAAGGCCGGATTAATTTCCCCCGCCAGGCTGACGGCCTTTAGAATGTGTTTTCGGTCCACCCCGCTCACCCGGTCCTCGTTGACATAAGTCCTGTATACGGGAAAACAGGCCAAAACCTCAGTGAGCGCCCGCCGGAGGCCGTCCAGGGTCAAGTCCAGACCGTGGCGATAACGACTGGAAACGGTCTTTATCATTTGGGCCAGATTGGTGACGTCACCAGACATGTGCTCCCATATGATCAGTTTCTTTTTTTCCTGAACAAGCTTTTGGAAATCCATTTTCAGACCGATAAAGCTCGAATAGAGATTGGACAACGATTTTCGTCTAGCTCTTTGACAAAAAAGACCGTTCAGGTAATTCAAGAAATCATAACCGGTCGTGCCTTGGACAGGCATAATCCGGGGCAAGGTTTCACTCAAACCCAATATTTTTTCAACAATAAGGTAGGAATCCGGAGCGAATCGTTTTATACGGCCGAGATAATTAATCGGGTCCATTAAACCATCAATGTGATCAACTCGCAACCCGGAAATCAGTCCTCGCCTGAGCAAACTAAATATTAGCTCATGGGTGTGGTTGAAAACAACTTCTTCTTCAACTTTCACGGATATGAGTTGATTGATGTTGAAAAAACGTCGGTAATTAATTTCGCGTGTAGCTATTTTCCAGAAAGACAACCTGAAAAGTTGAGTAGCCAGAAATAAATCCAAAAGATTATAGCTTTCCGGTGATTCCCTTGAGCCATTATACAGTAGGATATTATCGTTTAGAAACTTCTTGACCCCGTCATTTCTTTGATAAAGGTCCCAGAGCATTCTTTTGATGGATTTGACCTGGTCATCCCGGTTGACCATCGGTTCATCCGCGGCTAAAATCTTGAGTATATATAGAATTCCCAAGTACTTTATGTAGTCGGGATGATCCGAGCCCAAGTCCTGCCTTAATGAGTTCAGGTTGTGGGAAAAGAAGCCGTAATAAGATTCGAGACGACAAGGAAGGATTAAGTTGTAATAATGAACGGTCAAACCGGTTTCATTGTAACCAAGCTTTATCTCCCCATTTTCCAGTGAATCACCGTAAAACCGGCCCAGGAAGGGAGCGAGTATTCTGTCTTTTATGCTTTCATAAGCGTAATCCCAATCAACGTCGAAAAAGGAGAAATACTTGGAGTGAGCGCCGTTTTCCAGGACATCCATCAACAGACAGTTCTCTGAATCGAAAGCCATGTGGTTGGGAACGATGTCCTGCAGCCAGCCCATTTTGTTTTTCTTCAATTCCCGACTCAGGGATTCAAAATCATCGGTCGTGCCCAGGTCGGGGTTGAGTTCGGTCGGGTCCACGATGTCATAACCGTGACGGCTGCCTCGCTTGGCCCTGAATATAGGCGAGGCATAGAGGTCGGATATCCCCAGGGTATTCAGATAAGCCACCAGTCCAAGAGCTTCCTGGAAACCAAATGAGGGACTGAACTGAATCCGGTAGGTGGCGGTCGGCACGCGTAGCTTTCCGCCTTTGAATAAACGGGCCTTGGAGTCGGCCGGCCTCGCCGGGATCAGTTCAATCTCAGCCACAACAACTCGCCCAGTCTTGTCCTTATCGTTCGATAAGTCTGTTCGATTTCTTCCTCCTGGTCCGTGCCGTCCTTCAGGCCTGGCCAGAGGTGATTGAGGACTCGATAGCCGATATTCTGCACTTTCCGCAAATTAACTTCAAAAGGCATTGATCTGGCCAGGGCCACTCCTCTGGCCAGACGTTCCAACAAGGCCATATCGTCCGGCTGATCGAGAAGTTCTCCGGCTGTTTTTTCCAGACTGCGCCTTAAGGCGAACTCAAGCGTGGTCTCATCCCAGGCTACACCGGCCTGACGCATCTCTTCCATAATAGGTTGGATGGCTCTATCATCGATCTGTCCTTGCTCGAAAGCCCGGCGCAGCTTGGCGTTCAAGATGAATTCCGCCGCCATGGACAAAGGCGTGGGGATGGACAGGCCAATGTCTTTCAAGAACAGGATCAGGGGAGCATGATGGTCGTAAAGATGTCCGTACGTTGTTTCGGCCTCCCTGACCGCCGGGGCCAGAATCTCGGCGATGACTTTTCGCTGTTCATCCCGAAAAAGGGAGGCCACGGCATAAGTCGCCGTGCCGAAGTGTTTGTCCAGAAGTCGGATGGTTTCAGCAAAATCGGCGCGATCGAAGGCCTCTTTGAGTTCTTTTACCAGTACTTTATATTTTGCTTCCCCTTGATACTCCCGCACGCCGCAGTTGATGTTATGATCGCCCAGATGCAGCACTCCGAAGGCCAGCCTCGACGATTCGTGAGTTATTCTGGAAGTGAAGCGGGCCCGGCCCACAGCCAGTTTGGCCCGTCCGGCGGTAATGCAGAGATAGTTTTCTTTTGTCGTGTTAAAGGAAAAAATCGAGATGCTTTCTTCATATTCCTTGAATAAAGAGCTGACGGCATAATGGGCTCCCACCCGGGTGAGATCAAGGATGGTCGGTTTGACCCATTTACCATATATGACCTTACCGTTTTGATGTTCGGGTATATTGCTCTTAGCCAACTCCAGACGGTTTAGGAATTCGGTTTCCAGGTCCTGTTCGAAAAGTGCACCGGCCAGTTGGATGGCCCGGCCGGAGTACTGTATGATCTGGACTGTCTCCGGCCCGGAAAGTTCGTCGAAAAACCATCCACAACTGGTATACATGAGCATCAAATGGCGTTGAAGCTCCATAAGCTTTAATACAACTATCTTATCGCTTTCTTTCAGCCGGCCGACGGCGTGCTTTTTGAAAAATTGGTTCACCCGTTTTTCATTCCGGTCCAGAATGATTTCGCAATAATCGTTCCTGGCCGCCCACGGGTCTCGGAGCAGCTTTCGGGATAAGGTATAGTAAAGCGGATTGGCCGTATCCCTCAGCCAGTCCAGCGCCGATCTAAGTGGTGTTCGCCAGGATTGGTTCCACTGGGGATATCCTCCTGAATTGCATCCGCAGTGGCTGCGCCACCGCTCCACCCCATGGAGGCAACTCCAGGAACTGTTTTCCACTATCTGGACTTCGTGGTTCGGTGGATGCCGGGAAAGATAATCGCCGTAGTTGGTTATTTCAGCCAGCCCTTTTGACTTGAGACAGTGCAGGGCGTAAGCCAAGGCCATGTCACCGTGCCGGTGGTGATGGCCGTATGTTTCGCCGTCAGTGGCGATGTTGACCAGCCGACTCTTGGTTTCGCCCGGAGTAAAGGCGCCTATGATCCTCTGGGCCAAAGCTTCACCGTTGTGGAGGAGACCCTCAAAAGCTATGGCCTGGGATATGGAGCCGTCATAGAAGAATAGATTGATATACCTGCCTGAAGGCAGAAAGAGGATGTAGGGTATGGTGGCATCGAGGCCTTGGTCGCGCACTTCCAGCCAGTTCCGGCTGCCCAGGACCCGCACCCGATGGGCTTGCCTCGGGGCCAGGATGGTGAACTTTATACCTAGTCCGGCCATGATATCCAACGTTTCCATATCAACAGCCGTTTCCGGCAGCCACATACCTTCCGGTTTCCTCTGGAAGCGGTGCTGAAAATCCCGGACTCCCCACCAGGCCTGTGTATATTTGTCCCGGCTTACGGCCAGGGGCATGATGATGTGGTTGTAGGCTTGAGCCAGCGCCGAGCCATGTCCGGAAAAGTTCCGCTGGCTCTCCAGGTCCGCGTCCAGGATAGACTGGTATACGTCGAGTGCGTTCTTTTCCAGCCAAGACAACAAAGTCGGGCCAAAATTGAAGCTTATCCTGGCATAGTTGTTGACCAGTTCAGCCACACGTCCATCTTCGTCCAGAATCCGCGAAATGGCGTTAGGTGCATAACACTCGGCCGTTATTCTTTCATTCCAGTCGTGGTAAGGATAGGACGAGTCTTGAAGCTCGATGGCCTCCAGCCACGGGTTTTCCCGGGGCGGCTGGTAGAAATGGGCATGGATGCAGACATGACGGTTCATTGGGTCAATCTTTCTTTGGGTATGGCAGGATGATTGTTACCGAATAGCCATTGAAGGTAACTTTGGCTGTACCATCGGAATCAATCAACTCTGGCGTCAGACTGCCCGGTCCCTGCCAGTCTCGATCGGAGGACCCGAACTGTTTTTGCCATAGGCCGACCTCTAAAGGAAAAGCAATCGATACGGGTTGTTCATTCAGGCAAAACATGATCGCGGCCTTGTATCCTCCATCCTCGACCAGCCAAGCAAGGACTTTGGGCTGATCGAGATCAAGCAGGGTCCAAGCCTCCGGGCCGGCCGAGGCGGAGCGCAGTCTCTTCCGCCATTTGATGATCTCTTTATAATAAGCGCTCAATACTTGATGCCTTCCTTCCCCGCGGGCGTGCTGATTAAGTTTGGCTCTATGGAAAGTTGATTCAGCCCGCGGGTCGGGAGGTAGCTCCGGCCAATCAAAGGCCGAAAACTCCTCCCGGCGCCCACGGCGGACCGCTTCGATCAACCCAGGGTCGGAATGGCTTACGAAATAAAGAAAAGGCGCCTCTTCACCATATTCTTCGCCCATGAACAACAACGGTATGAAAGGCGAAAGCAGGACCAAGCCGGCGGCCAGTTTGAGCCGCTCGAAGTCCACCAATCGGCTCAACCGGTCACCCCACGGACGGTTGCCTATTTGGTCGTGATTCTGGCTGAACACCACGAAACATCGACGCCGAACGTCCACTGAAGAGTTGCCGTGGCGGCGTCGCCGATAGAGGGAGTATTGGCCCGAGTACACGTACCCTTCACGGCATGCTTGTACCAGGTGGTCAAATCGACCGAAATCTTGATAATAGCCGACCTTTTCTTCTGTGAGAAGAGCGTGGAGGGCATGATGGAAATCATCGTTCCATTGTCCGTCCAAACCGTAGCCGCCTGTTGCCGAGGGTCGAACAAGTCGCGAGTCGTTAAGGTCGCTCTCGGCGATCAGATATATCCGGCGGCCGAGCCGCTCCGCCTCACGATGTATCGTCTCGGCCAGTTCCTCGAGAAAGGTCCGGGCCGAGAAATCGAACAGGCCGTGGACCGCGTCAATCCTCAGCGCGTCCAGCCGGAACACACTGATCCAGTCCAGGGCGTTCTGTATGAAAAAGTTGCGGACCTCATCGCTGTGAGGGCCGTCCAAGTTCATGGCGGGCCCCCACGGCGTTTTATAACGATCGGTAAAATAAGGACCAAACTTGGCCAGATAATTTCCCTCCGGACCTAAATGGTTGTAGACTACGTCCAGGATGACCGCCAAGCCGCGCTTATGGCTTTCGTTGACCAGCCGCTGTAAAGCGGCGGGGCCGCCGTATGAGTTCTGAACGGCGAAGGGATAGACCCCGTCGTAGCCCCAGTTGCGGCCGCCAGGGAACTGGGCCACCGGCATCAGTTCCAAGGCCGTGACGCCCAGGTTCTTAAGAATGTCCAAATAAGGGATTATGTCCTCTAGAGTTCCAGCCTCGGTGAAAGCGCCCGCGTGAAGTTCATAGATGATGTAGTCATCCAAAGGAAGACCGCCCCAGCCTCGATCTTCCCAGGGGAAATCGAGGTTGACCACGGCCGAAGGGCCGTGAACTCCATGAGGTTGAAATCTGGAAGCCGGGTCCGGATAATCCACGCGGTCCTCCAGCCGGTACAGATATTCTGTACCGGGTGCGACGTCCTTTATCCTTCCCTGATAATAACCGCGTTCGTCTTTTACTAGATTAACTATTCGGTCGCGGGGTGAAACTAAATGCACGGCCAGGGCTTTAACCTGGGGGGCCCAAACGCGGAAACTTGTTTGATCCTCGCCCAGATAATCGGCTCCCAAGTTGATTTGATTCCTATTCATCAGGTAATACACTGGATATGGTGCAAGTTTCCAACTCACTTTACTAAAATCAAAATAAACTACCAACCGGATGATAGCAACACATAAAGTCTGTAACTGATTTCGTCGTCGCGTGGGATCGGGGGAGGTTTTGAGCAGGATCAGGTGTTCAGCAGCAGTCGAACCAGGAATTCCGGCAGGCGGACGATCTTCCTGTCCCGGTCCACGCAGGCGTGAACCGTGTACCCGTCCACCAGGCGTTCGAGCCGGTCCTGGCCGCGGAAAATTTCATAATCGAAGCGCACGCTGGCCCGTCTGATAAAGCCTACCCGGGTTTCTATGAGCACCAGGTCGTCGTACCGGGCCGAACCGTTATAATGGCCGTGGGCCTCGATCACGGGCAGCATCACGCCTCGAGTCTCGATCTCCTTGTAAGGCAGCCCCAGGTCCCGGATGAACTCGGCCCGGCCGCGTTCGAAGAGCCGGAAGTAGTTGCCGTAATAAACCACTTCCATGGAGTCCACGTCGCCGTACAAGACCCGATAGGTGGTGCGGCCGACTCGGGTGGAGACGTCGGCCGGTTTCCGGTTCGCTTCCCGGACGCTCATCCCCGAGATCCGAACAGAAGGCCGACCAGGAGATGGCCGTGCGGCAGATACAGGCCGGAGCAGGAGGCTTCCTTTTCCGTGAAAGGCCGGCCGGAGGGCCGGGGGCCTGGGTAAACCAGAAACGGGACCGGTTCCCGGGTATGGGTTTTGACGGTCACCGGCGTGTAATGGTCGCATAAAACCAAAAGCCGGAATTCGCCCATCTCCTTGAGCCCGGCCCAGATCGGCCCCACCACCCGGTGATCGAACATCTCGATCGCGGCCAGCTTGGCCTTCCAGTCGCCCTGATGACCGGCTTCGTCCGGAGCCTCGAGGTGAAGGAGGACGAAGTCGTCGTCCTGCAGGGCCGTCAGCGCGGCCTGGACCTTGCCCTCGCAGTTGGTGTCCAGATAGCCTGTGGCGCCGGGTACGTCCAGGGGCTTGAGACCCGCGTACACCCCCAGGCCCTTGATCAGGTCCACGGCCGAGACTACGGCGCCGGTCAGCCCAAAGCGCTCTTTATAGGCGGACATGGCCGGCGGCCGTCCCTGGCCCCAGGGCCAGATCGAGTTGGCCGGTTTTAACCCCGACCGCCGCCGCTTTTGATTGACCGGGTGATCGGCCAGGATCGGCCAGGAAGCTTTGACCAGGTCCAGCACCGGCGCCAGGTTCCGGTCGCCGTTGGCCAGGTGCCAACTCACCTCCTTATCCCGCCAGTCATGGGGCGGAATGGTGGGCAGATCGGCCGGCAGACGGGGCCAGACCAGCAGGTGGCGGTAGCTTACCCCCGGGTAGAGCTTTTGTCCGGCGTTCAGGGGCAGGGTGGCCGCCAGGTGTTCCAGGAGGATATGGGCTTCATCGGTGCCGATATGGCCGGCGCTGTGGTCGCGCATGAAGGTCTTGGACCCGGCGAATTCGAGGGTGACCAGATTGAGGCGGAAGGCCAGATCGGTCTGCTCGAGTCTGACCCCCAGGCTGGCCGCCTCGAGCGGACCCCGGCCGGTATGATATATCGCCGGATCGTAACCCATGATGGCCATGTTGGCCACGTCCGAGCCCGACTCCTTGGTTTCGGGTATGGTCTGGACCAGGCCCAGCAGCCCGCCCTGGGCCAGGGCGTCCAGGTTGGGCGTGGCGGCGGCTTCCAGGATGGTGCGACCTTTGAGTTCGGCTAGAGGGTAATCGCCCATGCCATCGCCTATCAGCACGGCGTACTTCACAGCTTGTCCTCGACCCGGATGACCACGGTCCGGTCACGCAGCACGTCCAGACGGTCCATTTCCGTCAGGGCGGCCCGGACGTCGGCCTCCCGCGCTTCGTGGGTCAGCATGACGATGGGTACGGCGCCGGCCATTTCCCGGCCCTTTTGTATGACGGCCTTGATGCTGATGCCGTGGCGGCCCAGTATGCCGGAGATTTTGGAAAGCACCCCGGGCCTGTCCAAGGCTGAAAAGCGGAAATAATAGCAGGTCCTGATGTCCTCCATGGGCCGGAGAGTGAACCTTTGGTCGAGGGGCTCGCTCCAGCCCAGGGCGGGAACCCGGTTGGCCGCGCCGCAGCGGATATTTCGGGCCAGTTCCATGACGTCACTGACCACGGCGCTGGCCGTGGGCATCATGCCGGCGCCCGCGCCGTAAAACAGTATGTCACCCACGGCGTCTCCGTTGACGTGGACGGCGTTGAAGGGGCCGTTGACTTCGCTCAGCAGATGATCCTTGGGCAGCATGGCCGGATGAAGACGGGCTTCCACCAGGTCGCCTTCCCGGTGAGAGATGGCCAGGAGTTTGACCACGTACCCGAATTCATCGGCGAACCTGATATCCAGTGGATCGAGTCGGCTGATGCCTTCCACGTGAATTTGGTCCAGACTCACCATCAGGCCGTAGGCCAAGGCCGTCAGGATGACCAGTTTGTGGGCCGCGTCCACGCCTTCCACGTCAAAAGTGGGGTCGGCCTCGGCGAAACCCTTGTCCTGGGCCTCGGCCAGGGCCTGGTGGAAATCCATGCCTTCCTTGGTCATCTTGGTCAGGATGTAGTTGGAGGTGCCGTTGAGGATGCCGAAAAAGCCGTTGATGCGGTTGGCGGCCAGGCCTTCCTTGAAACCGCGGATGACCGGAATGCCGCCGCCCACGCTGGCTTCGAAAAGCACGTCCAAGCCGGCCGCGGCCGCGGCCTCGAAAATTTCCCGGCCATGCGTGGCCAGCAGGGCCTTGTTGGCCGTGACCACGTGCTTCCCGGCTTGGATCGCCTCGAGAATGAACGTTCTGGCCGGCTCGTATCCCCCGACCAGTTCGATCACGATTTCGATTTCCGGATCGTTTAGGACCTGACCGGCCTCCGTGGTCAGAAGGCCGCGGTCCACTTGGATCGGTCTGGGCCGGTCGAGGTCAAGGTCGGCTATCCTGGCCAGCCGGAGAGGCCAACCCAGCCGTCTTTTGACAAGCTCTTGGTCTTCGAGCAGTATCTTGGCCACGCCTGTGCCGATCGTGCCCCAGCCGATGAGGCCGACCTTGAGGGGTTTCATTCCTGCATCACCTTTCTAAGTCCGCGGACGGCCTGGTTGATGCGCTGGGTGTTTTCCACCAGGGCGAATCGGACGTGGTCGTCGCCATACTGTCCGAAGCCCAGGCCCGGGCTCACCGCCACCTTGGCTTCATGAATGAGCATCTTGGCGAAATCGACGGAGCCCAGGTGCTTGAACCTGGCCGGTATCTTGGCCCAGACGAACATCGTGCCCCTGGGGGCCGGCACCTCCCAGCCGATACGATTCAACCCGGCGATCAAGGCGTCCCGGCGTTCGCGATAAATGTTCACTATCTCCTGCACGCAGGTCTGCTCCTCGTTCAAGGCGATTATGGCCGCGATCTGGATGGGCTGAAACATGCCGTAGTCCAGGTAGCTCTTGATCCGGGTCAGGGCCTGGACCATCTGCCTGTTGCCGCAAACGAAACCCACCCGCCAGCCGGCCATGCTGTAGCTCTTGGACATGGAGAAGATTTCCACGCCGACATCCTTGGCCCTTTTGGCCTGCAGCAGACTGGGTGCTTTGTAGCCATCGAAGCAAAGGTCGGCGTAGGCCAGGTCATGGATGAGCAGCATCTGGTTTTCCTGGCAGTAATCCACGAGCTTTTCGAAGAAGCTCAGTTCCACCACTTCACCGGTCGGGTTGTGGGGAAAGGAGATGATAAGCATCTTGGGCGCGGGCCAGGTCTGTTTGACCGCTATCTGGAGGTCTTCGAAGAAATCCCGGTCCCGGGCCACGGGTATGGAACGCAGGTCGCCGCCGGCGATGATGGCCGAATAAGGATGAATAGGGTAGGTGGGGTTCGGGGCAAAGACCACATCGCCCGGGCTGATGACGGCCAGCACCAGGTGGCTCAGGCCTTCCTTGGCGCCCATGGTCACCACTACTTCCGAGTCCGGGTCCAGGTCCACGTTGTAGCGGCGCCTGTACCAAGCGGCCATGGCGTGCCTCAGTTTGGTGATGCCCCGCGAGGCGGAATAGCGGTGGTTGATCGGTTTCTGGGCCGCTTCAACCAGCTTGTCAACTATATGTTGCGGCGTGGGCAGGTCCGGGTTGCCCATGCCCAGGTCAATGATATCTTCACCAGCCCGGCGGGCCGAAGTCTTGAGTTCGTTGACGGTGGCGAAGACATAGGGCGGCAACCTTAACATCCGTCTGAACTCGAACAGGGACATGTTGAATTTCCTCCGTGTCATGGGCCGGGCCTCGACCCGGTTGATTTGGTCATTGCTATACGATCGGAGCCGCGATGTCAATTTCGTATTGCTCATCCCGGCAGAGCGGGATTAAATCTCCGCCCAAGAGCATCTTCATGAGGTTTACGTCAACGCGTCGAGGCGCGGTTTATCCTCGGTCGAACGTCCACTTCAGGCCGGCGACCGTTATCCCACGTCGGCCAGATGCGTTTGCAGGCGGCCATCCATCTGGTCCAGGGCTTCGCGGACCAGCCGGAAGGCCGGATCGGACAACTGGGGGTCTGGTTCCATTATTTCCCGGGCCAGATCCCTGGCCCGTAACAGCAGAGGCAGGTCTTCCGGCAGTCTGGCCCAGGCCAGCGGAGGCAGACCGGACTGTTTGAAGCCGGTCAGGTCGCCTCCTCCCCGCCTTTTCAGATCCTCTTCCGCCAGGACGAAACCATCCCGGTGACGGGCCATGATCGTGAGACGTTCCATGGCTTCCGGGCCGGCCTGTCCGGCAATCAGAAGGCACCGACCCGGCCGCCGGCCTCGTCCGATCCGGCCTCTGAGCTGGTGCAGTTGGGCCAGTCCAAAGCGTTCGGCGCCTTCTATCAGGATCAAGGTGGCCTCAGGCACGTCCAGACCCACCTCGATGACGGTGGTGGCGGCCAAGACTCGGACTCGGCCGGCCCGGAAGTCGTCCATGACGGCCTCGCGTTCCTCGGCTTTCATCCGGCCGTGGACCAATCCGACCGGGAAGCGGGACGGTATCTTGTCCCGGAGGTGCTCGGACAGCGTATGCACGGCGGTCAGGTCCTCGTCCGAATTATTTTCCTGCTCCCCGGCGTTGATGCGCGGGGCCACCACAAAGGCCTGTCCGCCGCTCATGACCGACCGGATCAGGGTCCGGTAGGCCCGCTCCCGCTCTTCCGGCGGCAGGACTTCGGTCGTTATCCGTCCGCGACCGGAGGGCAGATCAGGGATGACGGTCAGGTCCAGGTCCCCATAAAGAGTCATGGCCAGCGAACGGGGGATGGGCGTGGCCGTCATGACCAGGATATGGGGCCGCTCGGCTTTGGTCCGCAAGGCCAGGCGCTGGGCCACGCCGAAACGGTGCTGCTCGTCAATTATGGCCAGACCCAAGTCTTGGAAGGCCAGTCCGGCTGAGATCAAAGCATGGGTGCCCACTACCAGCCTGATGTCGCCGGCGGCCAGTTCTTCCCGCCGTCGGGCTTTTTCCGCCTCGGGTAGTCCGCCGGTTAAAAGGCCGAGGGGCACGCCCAGGGCCTGGACGTAGGGCCGCAGGGTCTGATAATGCTGGCGGGCCAGGATTTCAGTGGGCGCCATGACGGCCGCCTGGCGTCCCGAGTCCACCACGGTTAGAGCCGCGGCCAGGGCCACCACGGTCTTGCCCGAACCCACGTCGCCCTGGAGCAGGCGGTTCATCGGCCTGGGCAGGGACAGGTCCCGGCTGATTTCTTCCCAGGCCCGTTGTTGGCCGCCGGTCAATTGAAATGGCAGCCCGGAGAGAAACCTCCGGGCCAATTCCGAATCCGGCGGACAGGGTCGGGCCGGCTGTCCGACCTGCCTGGCCTTCGATCGGGCCAGGGTCAACTGCAGGAACAGCAGTTCAAACAAGGCCAGGGTGCGCCAGGCTTTCGAATTCCGTGGGAGGGGCAACGGACCGGCCCGGTCGGCCGGAGGTTGATGCAAGGTCCTCAGGCAGGCCATGGGGTCGGTCAGATTCTTGGCCTCGAGCCATTTGAGCGGAAAAACGGCCGGCAGGCCGGCTAATTCCTTGATCACTTCGGCCATTATCCGCCTGAGCTGGCCGGGCTTGATATCGTCGAATTCGGGATAGACCGGCCTTACTTCCGGTCTGGGGCGGGCTCCCTCGGACCAGACCGTCATCTCCGGATGAATCATCTGCCGCCGGCCTTGATATTCCTGAACCCGTCCGAAGAGGAGAAAACTCATTCCCGGCTTTATGCCGTGGCGCATGTGCGCGGGCATTCTGAACCATAAGGCCGCCAGCCTGTCCCGACCCTCGGCCAGGACGATCTCGAAGTACCGCCGTCCGTTCTTGGGAAAGCGGCCCTGGCGAACTGATTCGACCCGACCGAAAGTCAAGACCTCCATATCCGGCTTCAGGTCCATCAGGGGAGTCACGGCGCGCCGGTCTTGATACCTGGCGGGCATGATCTCCAGCAGGTCGCCGAGGGTCCTGTATCCGCGGCGGAAGAGGACTTTTTCCAACTGCGGTCCCACGCCTTTGATCGAGCGCAGGCTCCGGCTGAACGCCGGGTGATTCGGCAGGGGCATCATGGTCAAAGTCCTAGGGCCGGGGTGAGAAAATCAATTGACATCATGACCGTGGAACGATAAAAATAAAATACATCTAACCTGTTTCGCCGACCAGCCGACAGGCATCGTTTTCACACCGAGGGGCATACAGAACATGGCCGATGATCAGATAGAAGGCCAAGTTAAACCAAAGGCCAAACCGAGAGCGAGGAAAAAGAAGGCCGCTTCAAAAAAAGTCTGGACGTACAAGGACGCCGGCGTGGACATAGAAGCCGGCGCCGAAGTGGTGCGCCGGATCAAGTCCGTGGCCAAGACCACCTTCGATTCCCGGGTGATAACCGATATCGGCGGGTTTTCCGCTCTGTACAGCCTTAATCTGACCAAATACGAGAATCCCGTGTTGGTGACTTCCTGCGACGGCGTGGGCAGCAAGCTCAAGGTGGCGGCCCTGGCCGGCAGGCATGACACCATCGGTATAGACCTGGTGGCCATGTGCGTCAACGACATATTGGCTCAAGGCGCCCGACCGCTCTTCTTTCTCGACTATCTGGCCATGTCCAAGGTCGAGCCCGGCTTGGCCGAACAGATCATCCTGGGCGTGGCCGCCGGGTGCCGGGAAGCGGGCTGTTCACTTATTGGCGGGGAAACGGCCGAACTGCCGGACTTCTATGCGCCGGGCGATTACGACCTGGCCGGCTTTGTCGTGGGCGTGGTCGAGCGTGATGAGATTATAGACGGCAGCGAGATATCCGTGGGCGATCACCTGATTGGCCTGCCTTCCTCGGGACTGCACAGCAACGGCTTTTCCCTGGTCAGAAAACTGATCTTCGACCACCTGGGCCTGGGAATCACCGACAAGCTGCTGTCGGGCACCGTAGCCGACGAACTCCTCAAGCCGACCATCATTTATGTCAACACCCTGCAAGTCCTCCGCCGGGATTTCAAGGTGCTGGGAGTCGCCCATATCACCGGCGGCGGCCTGGTGGACAATGTACCGCGGATTCTGCCCCACGGCTGTCAGGCCGTGATACGCAAGGACTCCTGGCCCAGACCGGAAATCTTCCACTTCCTGCAGCAGGCCGGACAGGTGGCCGAGGCGGAGATGTTCCGGACGTTTAACATGGGCTTGGGACTGGTGCTGGTGGTGCCGTCTGAACAATCGGAGGAGGTGTTCGATCGCCTGCGGGGCATGGGGCAAAGAGCCAGTCTGGTCGGAGAAATTCAGGAAAGACCGCCGGGGGAAGCCCCGCTGCTCCTGGTTTGACCGGAGAGACCGGCGGAGGCGGCGGTGAAGCCGATCAAACTCGGAGTGTTGATTTCCGGCGGAGGCTCCAACCTGCAGGCCATCATTGACGGCATCGAGTCCGGCCGGTTGTCGGCCGAAATAGCCGTGGTGATTTCCAACGAACCTGATGCTTACGGACTGGCCAGAGCACGTAATCACGGGCTGAACCAAGTCGTGGTCAGCCATCGCGATTTCGCGGACCGGGCCGGTTTTGAAGCCCGACTGACGGAAGTCCTGAAGGTCCATGGAGTCGAACTGGTGGTCCTGGCCGGCTTCATGCGGGTGCTGACCAAGGTCTTTCTCAGAGCCTTTCCCGAGCGGGTGATAAACATTCACCCGGCGCTCCTGCCCTCTTTTCCAGGCAGCCACGTCTGGCAGCAGGAAGTGGAATACGGCGTCAAATTCGCCGGCTGCACGGTTCACTTCGTGGACGAGGGTGTTGATTCGGGACCGATAATCATTCAAGCCGTGGTGCCGGTTCTGGACGACGATGACGCGGCCTCCCTGGCCGCCCGCATCCTGAGACAGGAACATCGTATCTATCCCCAGGCCATTCAACTCCTGGCCGAAGAAAGACTCAGGATAGAAGGCCGGCGGGTCAAGGTCCTGCCCCTGGACCATGCCCTGGAGGAAGCCGCGCTTATCAATCCGCCGCTGGCTTGAAAAGCCGAACCAGCGGGGGCAATCCAATCCCGACCTATGTTCCCGAGAGCCGCGGTGAAGCATGATCCTGGTCAGCGCCTGTCTGGTGGGCCGGCCGTGCCGTTATGACGGCCGTGGCGCGCTGAGTCCGGAACTGGTCTCCGACCTGGCGGGAAGACCTTGGCTGGCGGTCTGCCCCGAGCAACTCGGCGGCCTGGCCACTCCCCGGACGCCGGCCAGGCTGAAAGGAGGCGATGGGGAAGAGGTTCTATCCGGCCGGGCCCGGGTAGTGGACACGGCTGGGCAAGACGTGACCGGCGCCTTCATCCATGGCGCGGAAGCGGTGTTAGACCTGGCCGTCCGGCTAAAGGTTGAAATTTGTTATTTGAAGGATCGCAGCCCCTCCTGCGGATTGACCGTGAGTTCGGGCGAAAGTGGTCCGGTCAAGGGACCGGGGGTGCTGGCCGCTCTGCTGATCAGGTCAGGCTTTAAGGTGGTCGAGGTCAAAGCTCGGGGAACGGATTGGTGATCCTGGCGGCGACTCTTTCCGAGCCTGAAAAAAAGCTTGCTTTCCGGATTATTTTTTGAGATATAGCACCTTCTGATTCGCCAACCCCAGGGAGGGATTGATCATGGCCCGTGTTTGCGATATTTGTGGGAAACGCCCTCACGTGGGCCATAATGTTTCCCACGCCAATAACAAGACCAAACGGCGCTGGCAACCGAACCTGCAGCCGGTGCGGCATGAAGAGAACGGCCGCGTCCGCAGGATCAAGGTCTGCACCCAATGCCTCAAGTCCGGACGGGTGAACAAACCCAAGCCCCGCCCCAATATCCAGGCCAACTGAGAGGGTTGAAACCGGCCGGACCAGGCCCCGGCCAGGATAATGCTCCTGGAGCGAGACAACTTCAGACCCGACCCGCGGAAGATTGCCACGGGCCGGGTTTTTAATCGTCCTCTTCCCCGCCGGCCGATTTTTTCAAGGCTTTTATTTCCTGAACGCTCAAGGGTCTGACCCCGCCCGGCTCCAGCCGTCCCAGTTTCAACGGACCGAAACCAATACGCTTGAGCTTAAGCACGGGATGTCCTATCAAGGCGCACATGCGCTTAATCTGATGATGCCGGCCTTCGGTCAGGGTAAGCTTCAGCCAAGTCCGATCCTGACCGACCTTGATCACTTCGGCTTCGGCCGGTTTGGCCGGCCGATGGCCCAATATCAGGGCGCCGGAACAAAACAGGTTTAGGCTTTCTTCCGAGGGTCGGCCCTGGACCTTGACCCGATAGGTCTTGGACACGTGGAAGCGGGGATGCATCAGCCGGCGGGCGAGTTCGCCGTCGTTGGTTAGGATCAGGAGGCCTTCGGCGTCCCGATCCAGCCGGCCCACCGGATAAACCCTTGCTTTCAGATGGTCGATGAATTGAACGATGGTCGGCCGGTGTCGCGGATCTCTTAAAGAGGTTATAAAGCCGGATGGTTTATTGAAGATGAAATAGACCGACTCCTCGGCCGCGGTCAGAGGCAGGCCGTCCACTTCGATCATATCTTCAACCGGATCGGCTTTAACGCCCAGCGTAGTTATCAAAAGGCCGTTGAGACGGACCCGGCCCGACAGGATCAGTTTTTCGGCCCCGCGCCGAGAGGTCACTCCGGCCCGGGCTAAAATTTTCTGCAGGCGCTCCATCGTGATGACCTCGGAGGAAGTCGGTTATGGCCATAAAGACGGGCGCTGTTGGTCCGCCTCCGGGCCGCCTCAGCCGGGTTTGGTTCGCCGAGAGCGGGACCCGAGGGCTTACTCTCGACCGGTCCGTCCGGCATGCTTATCGCCTCTGACCAGGGCCGGGATTAATACCGGCGGCCAATTCAAACCAAGGTCGGTGGAATCAACTCCACCAATTCAGGCAGGGCGGCGGATTTAAGGCCGAGCCTTGACAGAGCCGGAGCCAGTTTTTCGGAGCCGAAATGCTCGAGTTCCTGGCCGGCCTGATACCTCGTGGTGAGCAGATCGGCCAGAAAGACCAGGTAGCAGAGGGGTGGGTTGAACACGGCCATTTCCGGGTGATGATGAAAACCGATGGCCTCGGCCAGTGCGTCGGAAAGCCGCCATTTTTTAGCCATTTTAAGTCCGACTTCGGTATGGCTGACCGATAGGATTTCCTTCTCCAGTTCGATCAGGTCGTCGCCCTCGACGTCGGTTCTTCTGTAGAAGTGTGGGCTGGTGGCCCGCACGAACCGGTCCAGGGTCACTTTGCCCAAATCATGGAGAAGCCCGGCCGTGTAGGCCAAATCCGGCGGGACGGCCTTGATCCGTCGGGCGATTTTTTCGGCGAGTATGGCCGTTCCCACGGCGTGACGATAAAGGCCGCCCCGGCAAAGGGAGTAGCCTTCATCGCTTTGCCAGAAGAAATCGTGGCAGGCGGCCGAGACCACGACTTGCAGAAGCGACTCTTCTCCGAGTATAACCAGGGCGCGGTCTATCGAGTCCACGTTGACCATGAGACCCAGGGCCGCCGAATTGCATAGGTGCAGCACCCTGGCGCCTATCACTTGGTCCTGACGCACTTCCTGGCCGATCTCCCCCCAGTTGTATTGGCCCTGGTTGACCACTCTTATTATCTTGAGGGCTATCTGAGGTATGGGTCGCACGCGCTCGATGGCCGCCTCGATGTCCTCGGGTCCGGGTTTGGGCAGATCGGCGGTCCGGATTGGAATCCGGGGGGCCACGGATTCGATCTGGCTTTCGAGATTCGTCAAGTTGAGTCTCAGGTTGCAGCCCAGGTAGCCTCCGGTTTCCGAGAGGTTGACCTTTATTTTTTCCTGGTTCAATATTGATCGAGCCACGTCCGTGGTCCGGCCGCCCAGATCGAGGCTGAGGTCCAGGGGCGAGACCCGGCCCACTAAAGCTCCGCCGGCCAGACAGGCTTGAAGACGATCCTTTTGAGCGCCTTCCTGGATCAAGGCCTGGATGAACAAGGGCATTCCGGTGGAGGCGTAGAGTTCCGGCCTGAAGGCGGCGGATTCTCCGGATGGTTCGGGCAGCAGCAGGTGAATCAGGCCGCCTACCCCGGCCTGCCGGTCAACCAGGGTTACTCCCACGCAGGAACCCAGGATAGCTTCCAGTATATGGCGCCGTTTTCGACTGACGACCATCTGTCCGGAGGCCACTAGCTCCCTGGACGCAACTTTAGATAAATCCGTTGAATTACCCATTTTCGGAATAATAAGACTCAAGCCGTGGCTGAAACCGATACGGCCGGCCCGGGCGTGATCGGGCAACCTTTTCCCAGTTGCTCCAGGACTCGGGCGCTTTTCAATTCGCGCCCCAGGATGTGGCGCAGGTAGGCCAGCAGGAAAGGTCCGGCCTCTCTTCTGACCGTTTCACTGATTCTCAGCCGGTTCAATTTATCCGGATTCAGGTTTCGAACCAGAACCAAGGTCTTGAGTGTGCCCGGACTGACGGCGAAACCACCGCTCGTGCAGGATGCGCACACCAGCCCGGCCGCTTCGGCCGATAACTTTACGCCGCCTTTTCCGGCCGGCGGTCGCCCGCAGATCGTGCAACCGACCAGATTCGGGCTGAAACCAACCGAAGAAAGCAATTTGACTTTAAAGATAAAATCGGTCTCATCCGGACGCACGTCCCGATCATGCTTATCCAGAGTCCAGAGCAGGAGATCGAATACTTCCGGGACCGGATCCAGAGGCGGGCTGAAGGCTTCGGCCAATTCCAGAGCCAGGGCGGCCCAGGCCAGAAGCCGGGCCGATCGGCCCAGGCCATCGTGAGACCGGAGGAGGTCGCCTGATTCGAGACGGACCAGTTCATGTCCCGCCCGAACGGTGAAGGACCATTCGGCCAGCGTGCCAGGCGCCAGGATGTTGCCGAAGCGCCGGAGGCTTTTGCGGCCGTGCCTGGCCAGACCGCTTATTTTGCCCAACTCCCGGGTCAGGAGATTGGCAATGAGGTCGGCTTCGCCGTAGTTGGTTCTACTCAGGACGACGGCGCGAAGGCGATATTGGCCTGGTTTCATTTAAGGTTTTTTCCTGGTGGAAAAGCCAAGGCCGCCCAGCCATCAGGTTGGCGGTTGACCTCCGGCTGTTTAAACGCTGATTGAGACCCTTATTCTTGATAACCTCGTAAAAAGTCGAAAACCGACTTTTTACTCGGCGGGAGAGGGCTGCCCCTCTCCCGCCACTTGAAGTAAATTCAAGTGGTTCCACCCTCACCCCAGGCCGGGGCTTATTCGCCCTCG
>JBFMAW010000011.1:0-171507 GCA_040755515.1 Thermodesulfobacteriota bacterium
ACAGGCACAGCGTGATCGCCGCCGTCAATGTCGTCTTGCCATGATCTATATGACCGATCGTGCCCACGTTGATGTGCGGCTTCGTCCGTTCGAACTTCTTCTTGGCCATCCTATATCCTCCCTTTGGCCTGATTATTCATTTTGGGAGCCGGACGGACCTAGGCCGCCCGACCGGCCTTTGGTTTTTATGGAGCCCACGACCGGCCTTGAACCGGTGAACCTCTTCCTTACCAAGGAAGTGCTCTACCAACTGAGCTACGTGGGCTCGATGGGGACATCCGCTGTTATTGTCCGGCGGCCCTTTTCTTTCTCTGGAGCGGGAAACGGGATTTGAACCCGCGACCCTCAGCTTGGAAGGCTGACGCTCTAGCCAACTGAGCTATTCCCGCCCATCAAATCCGGATTAAAAGATGGGGTCTGAGACAAGCACGGTTGTAGTCAAACCGATTAACCGTAATCATCTCCTACAGCCCGTCTTCCGTGAATGGTGGAGAGGGGAGGATTCGAACCTCCGAAGGCGTTCGCCGACAGATTTACAGTCTGTTCCCTTTGGCCGCTCGGGAACCTCTCCGGATATATGCCTTTCCGACCGGACGGTCCCCCGCCTCGGCCACTTATGCTTCAAAGATCACCTGGCCTCATGGAGCTGGCGATGGGACTTGAACCCGCAACCGCCTGATTACAAATCAGGTGCTCTGCCAGTTGAGCTACGCCAGCTTGGACCAAGGGGCAGGAACCTCTTTAAAAGGCCCCTGCCTCAAAGGTCAACTTTTGGTTTATATTTTACTTGATACTAAATGTCAAGAAAAAAGAAAAATCGAGTTAGTCCCATGAAATATCGAGGAATATCCCGATCAGACCGCAAACACCCCCGGCCCGCGGGGCGTCAGGGGGCCGAGCCAGTCGAAAAAGACCGTCACCCCCCAGATGATCAGGGTCACCGCGCCGGCCAGCCGCAAGACCCTGGCCGGAGTCGAAGGACCGTGCAGCAGAGACACCAGATGGTGCCAGGCCAGAGCGGACAGTAAAAGTATCAGGCCGAAACCCACGGCATGGGCGGCCAGGAGGGCGGCGGCGAACTCCATCTGGCCTTCGGCTCCACCCAGAATCAAGATGGAAGTCAGCACCCGACCAGGGCAAGGGTTCCAAGCCCCGGCCATGCCCAATCCGATCAGGCCGGCCAGAACAAGCCCGGGACGGCCGTCGGTCCGGGCCAGATTGATCCGGGCGGCCAGACGCCGTATCGTTTCCACCCCGGCCATCTGCCCTCCGACCAGAACCGCGGCCACTCCGCCTAAACGGCGGACTAAACCCTGTTCGACCGAGACCCAGCGGCCGGCGTGCGAAGCCGGCAGCCCCAACAGCACGAACATAGTGGCAAAGCTCAATATCAACACGATGATTTGACCCGGTACAGCCTTCCGGATCACGCCAGGTCCGCGGTCCGCTTCCCAGGCGGTGGAAGTAATATAGGCGGTTACCCCCGCCAACAGCGGCAACGAACAGGCGGAAACAAAGGACAATACCCCCGCGGCCAGGGCCAAGACTATTTCCCGAGCCAGGCCGGGGTTGGACAGCAGTTCGGCGAACATCAGCGCTCAGTCCTCCCGGAGAGGGTCGGTCCTCCCGGCGGCCTCGACCCTTCTTTTGTCCGTCCCGCCGCTTTCATCTCAAATAATGGTCGTTCCCACGGAGGGAAATAGCCGCCGGTCGGTGTGGGGCAGAAACCGGGCCGCCGAGAACCGGTTCATCAGGTCCTGGTTGACGTTCATTTCCAGATAAGTGAGCCTCCTCCAGAGATCAAGAGCCTCGACCCTGGCCCGATTCGAGAGCAAAGCCAATATCGTCCCCTTGAGCGACGAATTGCCCAGGGGAACGAACTTTTCCAGGGGCAGGTCCGGCACCAGACCGATGGCCACGGCCTGGCGCGGATCGATGTGCTGGCCGAAGGTCCCGGCCACGAAGAACCGGTCTATCTGGTCGAAGGACAAACCCACGCTCTGGGTGACCGTGTTCAGAATGGTATACATGGCCGCCTTGGACCTGATCAGTATGTCTATCTCCACTTCCGTTAACAGGATCGGCCGCCCGTTTTCGGTCTGATCGGCCGGAACGACGATCAAGGCCGGTCCCTCGTCCGTATCGGTCCGCCGGGGGTGTCCGGGGGGCAAGGTCAATCGTCCTTTAAAATCAATCAAGCCCGACAGAAAGGATTCGGCCAGAAGATCGATCAAGCCCGATCCGCAGAGACCTCTAGGCCGAGCGCCGGCCATGGTGCGCCAGGAAATCTCTCCGGTCCGGCGGTCCACCCGGACCCGGTCAATGGCCCCGGGCCCGGCGGTCATCCCGCGAGCGGTCACGCCGCTTTCCAAGGCCGGCCCGGCCGCTCCGGCCGCACCCACCAACCAGTCCTTCTGCCCCAGCACGACTTCGGCGTTGGTACCCACGTCAACCATCAGGCAGGGTTCCTCGGCCCGGGCCAGACCAGCCACCACCAGGCCGGCGACCAGGTCGCCGCCGAAATAAGCGCCCCGGTTGGGCATGACCAGAACCGGGGCTTCCGGAGCCATCTCCAGTCCGACGGCCGAGGCGGTCAGTTCCGCCGGCCTGTTCAGAACCGGGACGTATGGTTCACGAATCACCGTTCTGACCGGCAGCCCCAGCAGAAAATGGGTCATGACCGTGTTGCCGGCCAGGGCCGCGGCCGAAACACGCCCGACCGACAAGTCCAGCCGGCGGCACATGGCGGCCAGGCCGTTATTGATGGCCTGAAGCAGACCGGCCGTCATTTCGGCCAGACCTTCGGCCTTCTCCGCGATATGGGCTCGACTGAGTATGTCCGCGCCATGCCTTACCTGTGGGTTGGTCAGAGTCAGTTCTTCCTCCACCACGGCCCGACCCAAATCCACCAGGGCCAAAACCAGGGTGGTGGAGCCCACGTCCACGGCCAGGCCGAAAGGCCCCCGGCGCGACTCCGGGGCGGTCGACGACCAGTCGAGAGCGATCAGCCGGCCTTGGTCGTTCTCGACCTGAAGGGAGACCCAGAGCCTTCGGCCGGGGAAAGGAGGCATCTCGGCGATCCGGCTGGCTAAAGAGAGCGGCACGACCACTCGACTCAAACCCCATCGCCCGGCCGCGGCCCTGGCCAAACGGTCGGCCAAGCCGGTGTTGTCCCGCAGGCTGGGTTGATCCAATTCCAGTTCGCCGGCCCAGGCCAGAGGTTGGTGGTCCAGCCCCAATGCTTCCAGATCAATCCGCCCCGCGAACGATTCCATGGCCCAACTCGTACCATTGACACCTCCGGCCTGTCAACCTCCGGAGTCGTCCCCAGTCCACCGTCCAACCGCGGACCAACCCCGGAGATTCTTGGCCAAAGGGAAGCTCGGAACGATTACTGATCCGCCCGTGACGGGTTGGTCCGCGGGCGTATTAAACATGCTTCCAGGAGAGAAAATGGTAAAATGAGCCTTGCCGCCAGGGGTCATGCGTCCGTTTCATCGAAACGGGTGAAGCAAGGGGGTGTTATCGAGCCCGGGGCACGGTGACGGTAAAACCGTCATGACCGGGAGAATCAAAAAGAAACCGAAATAATGGTCAGGTGGAATTTTTCAAAATACCTTGACAGACCGGCCCGATAATGATTTATAGAAATTTTTTGGATGCCGAAAAAGGGTTCACCCCCGGCTTCCTCGCCCTGAAACGGACAGAGTTCAGGGCCGTCAGACCGTGAGGAGGTTATAGCTAATGAAAATCAGGCGTTATGAGACACTTCTGCTCTTAAGCCCCGACCTGGCCCCCGAGGAGCTGGAGCAAATCAAGCAAAAACAAACCGATATCATCGCCCGGATGCAGGGCCGTATCATCCGCGGCGAGGATTGGGGCCGCCGTCGTCTGGCCTATCCGGTCAGCAGGCAGATGTACGGTCTTTACCTTCTTTACGATTACATGGGCTCGCCGGAACTCCTGGCCGAATTCGAAAGAAACCTGTATATTGAAGAACGGGTCTATAAGTATCTGACCCTGGTTCTGGACAAGAACTTTTCGGAAGAAAAGTGCGAAAAGGAACTCGAGCGCATCCAGGCCGAGAACGCCAAACGCGAGGCGGAGCGGGCTCAACGCGAGGCGGAGAGAAGCCAGCGCGAGGCCAGTCTGGAGGAAGAAGGTTCGGCGGACGACACAGGTATCCGGGATGATCGCCCCACGAAACCAACTCGCTACGGCTTGGCGGAAGAGGACGGCGAGTCGGCACAGGACTTTGACGACGCACATTCCGAAGATATAGAAGGTGAGACAGATGAAGAATAGAGCCGCCAATGGCGATCAGGGCGGAGCCGGAGAAAAATCCGCCGCTTCCCGCCGGAACAATAAGAAAAGGAAGCCCTTCCACCGGCGCAAAGTCTGCCGATTCTGCGCCGAGCACGCGGAACATGTGGATTACAAGGACATAAAGATCATCCGTAACTTCGTCACCGAGCGCGGCAAGATAATTCCCCGGCGTATTTCCGGCAACTGCGCCAAGCATCAACGCCTGATGACCACGGCCATTAAAAGGGCCAGGTACATGGCCTTGATGCCCTATACGGCCTTGACCCCCAGCAGTATGTGAGGCGATTCTCGGGGGTCAGGGAACGGCCCCGGCCGGCCACCGGTCCGCGGCTTGCATAAGCGTGTATTATGAGCGAAAACCAGACCCCCCCTCCCCATCGCGAGACGGTGGCGATTCTGCTGCGTGAACCCAGCCTGCTCCTGGGAGCCGGCCTGGGCGCCGGACTTTTTCTGACCGTGGACCTGATTCCGGTTATGGGACTCGTTTTCGGCTCGTTCACCCCGGTGCCTTTTATTTACTACTATCGCCGTCGCGGCCGGACCTTCGGCCTGACCATGATCTTCCTGGCCACGCTTTCCGTGACTCTGATCCATCTGGTCGGAGGCAACCCTTTGGGCGGCCTGGTTTTCCTGGAATACGCCGTCCTGGCCGGGATCATGGGTGAAGGTTTATGCCGGCGATATTCGGCCGGAAAGCTGCTGGGCCTGACCACGGCCGCGGTTCTGTTACTGGCTTTGAGCCTGCTGTTTATAACCAGCTTGGGTCAGGGACGGAGCGCTTGGTCTTACGGCCGGGAAGCGGTGACCCGGCAGATCAAGGAATCTTTCCGGGCCTATCAGGGTTTACTGAGCATCCCGACCGCACCGGTCTCGGGTCTGGATAGAAAATCTCCCGGTGAGGGAGATCGCGGCGAAGCCGGGCCCAGGCCGCACCCGGACCAGAACCCGGCCCCGGACCAGGAAATTAATCGGCTGGTCCAGGCCCTGGTCAGTATCTTTCCCGGCCTTCTGGTAATGGGGACGCTGCTGGTGGCCTGGGCCAACTTCATGGTGGGAAGGTCCCTTCTGGCCAAGACGGACGATCTGCCGATCGAGCTGGCCGACCTCAAGACTTGGCGCACGCCGGAGCAACTGGTCTGGGCGCTCATTATCTGTGGTTTCGGCGCCTTCCTCGGCGCGGGCTGGATCAAAACCTTGTCCCTGAACTGCCTCTTGGTCCTGGGCCTGGTCTATTTCTTCCACGGCCTGGCCATAGTCGCCTTCTGGCTGGATAAAAAGGCGGCGCCCTTATTCATTCGAGTGCTGGTCTATGCGGTAATCGGCTTGCAGCAATATCTGGCTCTAGCCATCGCCGCCCTGGGCCTCTTCGATTTGTGGACCGATTTCCGCAAGCTGAAAGCCGCTGGCGGGAACCATGAAACCTGAGCCGCCCCGGTGGCGCTTCATAATAAGGAGTAACCCATGGAAATCGTTCTAATCAAAGACGTTGACAACCTCGGCCTGACCGGGCAGGTGGTCCGGGTGGCCGACGGTTTCGCCCGCAACAAACTCATTCCGGCCCGATTAGCGTTGGAGGCGACGACCGGCAACCTGAAGCGCTTGGAAAAACAGCGGGCCGAATTCGCCCAGCGCGCGCAGAAGGAAAAAGAAAGAGCCAAGGACCTGGCCAGGCAGATACAGGCCCTGCGTCTGACCATCGCCCAGAAGGCGGGTGAAAAGGACAAGCTGTACGGTTCGGTCACCAGCATGGACCTGGCCGCGGCCATGGCCGAACGCAACGTGAACGTGGACAAACGCCGTATAAAAATGGCCGAGCCGATCAAGATGCTCGGAGAACATGAAATTCCTATTAAACTCCACCCGGAAGTAACCGCCGTCTTGAAGGTTTCCGTGATCAAAGCCGAGTAATCCGACCCTGTGGCCGAAACGCGCAAGAGAAGCCGGCGGCCGGAGGACCATACAGACAGCCTCAGACTGCCGCCCCAGAGCCTGGAAACCGAACAGGCCCTCTTGGGCGCCCTGCTTTTGGAAGGCTCCGTCATCACCCGGGTCCTCGAGGCGCGCCTCAGGCCCGAGGACTTCTACCGGGAAGCCCACCATCTGATCTTCGAGGCCATGCGGAGCCTGTTTGACCGGGGCGAACCCCTGGACCTGATCACGGTCAACGAAGCCCTGAAGAAGTCGGGGGCCTTGGAGAAGATCGGCGGACCGGCCTATCTAGCCGAACTGGCCGACGCCGTGGCCACGGCGGCCAACGTCGAACACTACGCCCGGATCATCCGGGACAAGGCCACCCTGCGCCGCCTGATCGAGACCTCCTCCCGCATCTCGGAACAGTGCTTAACTCCCGCCTCCGAGGTGGCCGAAGTCCTGGACTCGGCCGAGGCCTCCATCTTCGGCATCCGCGAGGGCCGGGACCACACTTCTCTCCAGCCGGTCAAAGGCCTGCTCAAGGAGACCATCGGCCATCTGGAGACGTTGATGACCCGCTCCGGCGGAGTCACCGGCGTCCCCACCGGCTTCAAGGACCTGGACGACCTGACCGGCGGCCTGCAGAAGTCCGATCTCATCGTCCTGGCCGGACGGCCCTCGATGGGCAAGACGGCCCTGGCCCTCAACCTGGCCATCCAGACGGCCGTGCCCGAGGAGCGCGACCTGCGCGGCGGCCAGTCTTTCGCCGTGGCCTTTTTCAGCCTGGAAATGTCCCGGGATCAGATCATGCTGCGCCTGCTCTGCGCCCTGGGCGGCCTGGACCTGAGGGACGTCCGCACCGGCCGGATCAGACAACAGGACTTTGTCCTGCTGACCATGGCCGCCTCCAAGCTCAGCGAGGCCCTGATCTACGTGGACGACACCCCGGCCTTGAGCGTCCTGGAGATGCGGGCCAAGGCCCGGCGTTTCAAGAGCCAGATGACCAGCCAGGGCCAGGAGGTGGGCCTGATAGCCGTGGACTATCTGCAACTCATGAAAGGCACGGGCGGCGCGGATTCCCGCGAGCAGGAGATATCCGAAATCAGCCGCTCGCTCAAGGCCCTGGCCAAGGAACTGGGCGTGCCCGTGGTGGCCATGTCCCAACTCAATCGCCAGGTCGAGACCCGGCCCAACAAGCGGCCCGTTCTGGCCGACCTGAGGGAATCCGGGGCCATCGAGCAGGACGCGGACGTGATCGCTTTCGTTTTCCGGGAGGAAGTCTACAAACCAGACAACGAGGAGCTGCGGGGTCGAGCCGAACTCATAATCGGCAAACAGAGAAACGGTCCGATAGGCACGGTGCCGCTGACTTTCATTCACCACAGCGGCCGCTTTCGGAGCAGTTCGCCCCGCGAAGAAGTCTTTTCCTGACCGTACCCGCATCAGGAGGCAGCCGATCAGCCGCATCGAGGGTCAGACCCAGGGACTTAAAGCCGGGCACTTGAACAGGCTGCGCCGGCTCTTCCGCCGCCGCGTCCCCCCGGACAAGGTCATCGGACCGGAGTTGGCCCGGGACCTGGCCCAATTATCGGTCGAGATGGGCCGGCAGATAGGGCTGCTCCTCGACCGGTCCGGAGGCGTGGCCGCGGTGGTGGTGGGGGATAATAGGGGGCTGCTGCTGCCGGAACTAGGTCGTCACCGGGGCGCCTTGACCCGTCTGAACGGCCTGCGTCTGGTCCACACCCATCTCGGACCCGGCGGATTGGACCAAGAGGATATCAATGACCTGGCCAACCTGCGCCTGGACCTGGTGGCGGCCCTGACCCTTCGCCCGGACAACTCGCCGCCGGCCATCGACTTGGCCTACTTGCTGCCCCAGGGTCAAACCGGCCACGGCGTGGAGCGGATGTTCGCCCCCCACCCGGCCGCCCTGGAACTGGACTTCACCCAATTCATCCATGCCCTGGAAGAAGAGCTGATCAGACGGCAGAAAGCGGTCACGCCCGTCACCGGCCGGGACCGCGCCTTCCTCGTCAGCCTGGCGGCCCTGCCCCGGACCGAAGCCGAGGAAAGATTGCTGGAATTGGAAGACCTGGCCGGGACGGCCGGCCTCACCGTCCTGGATCGATTCTTCTTCCGTCCCCGAGACGGCCGGGTCGGCGGCGCCCTGAGTCCGGACCGCGTGCGGCAGATCAACGTCCAGGCCCTTCAGGCCGGAGTCGACCTGCTGGTCTTCGACCAGGACTTGACCCCGGCCCAAGTGGCCCGGCTGGCCGAGCAGACCGAACTCAGGGTCATAGACCGGACCCAATTGATCCTGGATATTTTCGCCCAGCGGGCCAGAACCCGGGAAGGCAAGCTCCAGGTGGAGATGGCCCAGCTCAGCTACCTGCTGCCCCGCCTGACCAAGAAAGACACCGGCCTTTCCCGGCTGACCGGCGGCATAGGCGCCCGCGGTCCGGGTGAAACCAAACTCGAGATAGACCGCCGGCGGGTCAGGGAACGGCTGGCCAATCTGAAAAGACAACTGGAGGCGGTCAAGTCCCAGCGGGGTCTGCACCGCGCACGCCGCGCCAAGGCCGGCCTGCCCATCGTCTCCATCGTGGGTTACACCAATGCCGGAAAATCCACCCTGCTCAACAACCTGACCAGAAGCGAGGTCCTGGCCGAGGATCGTCTCTTCGCCACCCTGGACCCGACCAGCAGACGCCTCAAGTTTCCGCGGGACCGGGCCATCATCATCACCGACACCGTGGGGTTTATTCGGGACCTGCCCCCGGACCTCCTGGACGCTTTTTCCGCCACCCTCGAGGAACTGGCCGGCGCGGACCTGCTGCTCCATGTCCTGGACGCCTCCAGCCCCAGGTTGGCTCGGCAGGCCGAAACCGTGACCGGACTTTTAAACCGCCTGGAACTGGGCCGCCTGCCCCGGCTCAACGTCCTGAACAAGATCGATCTCATCCCCGCGGCCACGGCCCTGGCCCTGGCCCGCCGTTATGACGCCGTCACCATCTCCGCCCTTGAACCCGCCACCTTCCCGCCCTTGATCCAGGCTATCGGCCGCCACCTGGGCTGGACCGACCTCTGGCCGGCCGAATAAAATGGATATCGTTCTCTATCAGCCGGAGATACCGCCCAACACCGGCAACGTGGGACGGCTTTGCGTGGCCACCCGGACCAGACTCCACCTGATCGAGCCGCTGGGCTTCTCCCTGGAGGACAAATATCTCAAGAGGGCCGGCCTCGATTACTGGCCCTGGGTGGACCTGGTCCTCTGGCCGGACTGGAACGCCTTCCGCCGCGAATGGCCGGACCGGCGCCTGGTTTTGACCTCGGCCCGGCAAGGCAAGCCTTTCCACCATTTCCGCTTCCGGCCCGGCGACGGCCTGGTCTTCGGCCCCGAGACCCGGGGCCTGCCGCGGGAACTGTTGGAACAGTCTCCGGACCTGGTGGTGAACATACCCATCCCCGGCCAGGTAAGAAGCTTGAACCTGTCCACCGCCGCCGGCGTGATCCTGTACGAAGCCCTGCGCCAGACCGGCGCATTGGACCGTTGGACCGAGGACGCCCGCCGCTGACCGGCGACCATGACCCGACCGGTCCGGCCCGAGCCCGGCCGGCCTCGAGCCTGAGGCGGTTTCGGTTTCAGGCGTCAGGTCTTGCGTGGACCTCCCGGTTGGGTTATAATTTCAACAGGCTGACTCGATCAAAGGGACTTCTCCAAAGACAAGGATGACCAACCCGAGCCAAGGCGTCCGGGCCGACTGACGGGCCGAAGGTTGGAGCTTGGCCATTACGGGCCGTATCGCGGCCTTTTTCCGGGAGAGGAAAGATGCGGAGACAAAGAAGCTTCAAGGGGTTCACTCTGATTGAAGTAATGATCGTGATAGCCGTTATCGGCATCCTGGCGGCCGTGGCCGTATCCCAACTGGCGTCCTATCGGCGGACGGCCCAGGACAACGCGGCCAAAACCGCTCTCCACCAGTTGGCCAAGGCCCAGGAAGACTACTACGTCCAGAACAATACCTACACGGCCAATCGGATCGGCCTGTTTACCAACAGCGGCTGGACCGTGGAATCCACGATCACGATCAACATCCTGGCCTCCTCGAACCTGTCCTGGACCGCCACGGCCATTCACAAAGGCTCGAACCGGTCCTGGACCTACGCCAGTGCCAGGGGCGGACTATTGCAATAGTCTGGGACCGGGTTGTGGCGGCTGGCCGATCTCGCCCCAGCCCGGGACCGCCGCGGTCCTCCGGGCCTGAGTTTCTTCACAAACCCAGGCCCAAGGCCCGTCCCGCCGAGGCCACCATCAGGCTGACCAGGTACGCCAGAATAGTGGTGTAAATCATGGCGAACAAGGACCAGCGCCAGCCCGCCTCCCGTCCGATGGTCACCAGGGTGATGCCACAGGGAGAATAGAGCATCACAAAGAGCATGAGGGTGAAGGCCGCCAGCTTGTTCCAGCCCGGTTCAGCCGACAGTCTGGCCGCCAGCGAATCGCCGCCCTGGGGATCGGTCTGGCCCAGGGAATAAGCCGTGCCCAGCGAGGAGACCACTACTTCCTTGGCCGCCAGGCCGCCGACCAGGGCGATGTTGGTCCGCCAATCGAAACCAAGCGGCCGGGTCAATGGCTCCAAGGCCGTACCCAGCCGGCCGGCCAGGGAGTGGCGTAGGGCCGCGTTGGCTTCGGCCGAGTCCAGGGTCCTGATCTTATCCGCCGCGGCCAGGTAGGCTCGGGCCGGCGTTTCGAAGCCGGCCAGGTTTTCCGGCAAAACCGCGCCGGCCCTCAAGGCCGCGATGGCCCGGCTCAAAGCCTCAAAACCCTCCTCGCCGGCTTTAACCTGGCCTGGACCTTGCTCCGACCGGCCGGCCAGATACCGCGCGAAAGCCGAATAAACTTGTTCGTCGGGCAGAATCCGGCCCGCCGGACCGGAGAAGAGTTCGGTCAGGACCTGACCGCGCTGATGTTGAAAAACGACCGTCAGCTCCCGCGGCGGACCGGGAAAGGTCATCAGGGCCCACATGAGTATGGAGATGGCCAGGATCACCGTGCCGGCCTTCTTGAGGTACTGCCAGACCCGTTCCCAGGTGTGGATCAAAAGTCCCTTAAGGGTCGGCAGGCGGTAAGGAGGCAGTTCCATGACAAAAGGGGTATGCCGGCCCCGGAGCATGGTCCAACGCAGCACCCGGGCTGAAACCAGGGCGAAAGCCCAGGCCAACAAAGTCAGCAGGAACATGAGCCGGGCCTGATGACGGGCGAAGAAGGCGGCGATCAGCACCGAGAAGATCGGCAGCTTGGCCCCGCAGTTCATGAAGGGCGTCACCAGGATCGTGGCCAGACGTTCCTTCCGGTCCCGGAGGGTGCGCGCGGCCAGCACGCCGGGCACGGCGCAGCCCCCGGAAATGCCTCCCCCCACCATCAGGGCCAGGACGGAATTGCCATGCAGGCCGAAGGTCCGCAGGACGCGATCCATGATGAAGGCGATCCGGGCCAGATAGCCGGAGTCCTCCAGAACGGCGATGCCGAAAAACATGAGGGCGATCAAAGGCACGAACGAAAGCACGCCGCCCACGCCGTCGATGACGCCCGAGGTCAGGAGAGAGCGGAGCGGACCTTCGTTTAAAGCTCCTCGCACCAGGGCGCTCATCCAGGCGAAAAAAGCCTCGCTCCAGGCCACCGGCGCCTGGCTCAGCCAGAAGATCATCTGATACAGGCCGTAGAGCACGGCGATCAGTATCAAGGGCCCCACCAGCCGGTTGAGGGCCGCCAAGTCCACCAGGTCCGAGATCGTGCGCCGGAAGTCTCCGGCGGCGGCCACGACCTGCTTGGTCACCGAGGTAATGTACCCGTAACGGTGATCGGCGATGACGCCTTCCGGTTCATCTTCCAGGGTGGCCCGGATATGCCGCGTCACTTCTTCCACCAGATCCATTATCCGACCCAAGGTCTTTTCGTCCTGGGCCAGCAGGTCCTTGATCTGGGAGTCGTTCTCGAGCGCCTTCAAGGCCAGCCAGCGCGGCGGCAGATTGTCGGCCTTAAGATCGGTTTGGGAAATGATCTCGGCTATTTCGGAAATCTTCAAGTCCAGGTCCGGACCGTAACGGAGAATGGTTTGCTTCCAGCCGACGCGGCCGGCCGTCCGGACCACTACGTTTTTCAGTGCCTCCAGGCCCTTGCGACCGCGGGCCACGGTCGGGACCACGGGCGCGCCTAGCAGGACCTCCAGTTTGGCCACGTCAATCTTCAATCCCCGGGCCTCGGCCACGTCCATCATGTTCAGGGCTATGACCACGGGCACGCCTATTTCCATGAACTGAAGGGTAAGATAAAGGTTTCGATCCAGATTGGCGGCGTCCACCACGTCCACCACCAGGTCCGGTCGTTCCTCCAGGATGTAGTTGCGGGCCACCCGCTCTTCCAGGGAATAGGCGGTGAGCGAATAGGTTCCCGGCAGGTCCACCACTCGGACTTCCCGACCACCTTGATGGAACACACCTTCCCTCTTCTCGACCGTGACGCCGGGATAATTCCCCACGTGGGCGTGGGCGCCGGTCAGTTGGTTGAATAGGCTGGTCTTGCCGGCGTTGGGATTGCCGGCCAGGGCTATGGTGATTGTCTTCGGCATGCTGTCCGCCTCGGTTCAGGTCGTCAGGCTTCGACCTCGACTTCTATCTGATCGGCTTCGTTGTTCCGCAGGGTCAGGTTGTTGCCCCGGATCTTGAGGTTGACCGGATCATAAAGCGGCGCCCGGCCCTGCACTTCGATCTCGGTGCCCGGCACCAGGCCCATGTCCCTGAGGCGGCGGTTGATTTCACCGGCGCCCCTGATTTTGGTTATGGTCCCTTTCTGGTGCGCTTTCATGCGTCGCAAGGTGATGATGGGCATGATCCGGCTTCTCCGGCGGGTTGGATTTTCGGACCCGGCCTTATTGCGGCTGAGTCTCAATATCAGTATATCCGGCCGCCCCGGATTGTCAAGAGGTTTTTTCCGATGACCCCAAACACCACCCCTAGCAGAGGAACAAGCCAAGGGCCGGACCGACCAGGGCCGCCCGGCGGCCGGGAGACGCGCCAGGGCTCCCGTCCCGATCGTCGGCGTTAAGCCGCGTCTACTCTTTCATTATACTTGAGCGGCCGGCAAAGCAAATACCAGGAGGCCGGCGGCGATAACCGGCCCTGAAATCCGTTCCCGATTGACAATACACCGGCCCCGTAATATACGGAAGTCGGCGTCTCGTTACCTGCATCCCGACAGGCTGGAAGGCCGATCACCATCGTAAAAAACCGTTTCATCCGGATGACGGAGAGGTTGTCAGCGGATGGTCGATTGACGCGGAGGAATGGGCCGGATAAAGCATGCTTGAACCAGAAGTCATCACCAGGCGCGCCGGCGTGTCCGGTTCTTCCTCGCCCGGATAGGTCAGGGCTTGTTCGGCCGATGAATGGTCAAACAGACATAAGTGGAAATCCGGCCGCCTCGGCCCGACCGGCGGAGCAAGGCTTCCGCCTGCCGGCTGAATTCGAGCCCCACGCCCGTTGTTGGATGGCCTGGCCGTGCCGGTCGGCCGCCTTCGGGGCTCATTTCGAAGCGGCCCGTTCGGCTTTCGCCTCCGTGGCCCGGGCCGTGGCCGCCTGCGAGCCCGTGATCATGCTGGCCAATCCGGAACATCTGGCCGACGCGACCCGGCGCTGCGGACCAGGCATCGAAGTCCGAACCTTGGAGATGGACGATTCCTGGACCCGGGACACCGGACCCACCTTCGTCCGGAACCGGTTCGGACGGGTGGCCGGTGTGGTCTGGCGGTTCAACGGCTGGGGCGGGGTCTGGACGGAGCATCGACAGGATGCCCGGATGGCCCGCCGGATTCTGGCGTCCTGGCCCATGAGAGCCTTCGAGGCCGAGTTGGTTCTGGAAGGCGGGGCTGTTCACGTTGACGGAGAAGGCACGCTCTTGGCGGTCCTGCCCTGCCTGCTGGACCCGGCCCGCAACCCAGGGCTGACCCGAACCGATCTTGAAGAGATACTGGCCCGCTACCTGAATGTAACTCGTTTCATCTGGCTGGAACACGGCCTGGAAGACGACGAGACCGCCGGCCATGTGGACAACGTGGCCTGTTTCGCCCGGCCGGGACTGGTCCTGGTCCACGCCGCCGCGGATCCAGACGACGGCAATCATCACCGGGCGCGAGAGAACCTGGCCCGCCTCCAGTCCGCGACCGACGCCCGGGGCCGGCGCCTGGAAGTGATTCCGATCGAACAACCGGCGCGGCGCGAAGGCCGGAACGGCCGTCTGTGCCTGAGTTATATCAACTTCTATTTGGCCAATGGCGGCGCGATAATACCGGCCTTTGACGACCCGAAAGACCAGGAAGCGCGACGGATCATCGAGGCGGTCTTTCCGCGACGACGAGTGATACAGGTTCCGGCCCTGGACATTGTTCACGGCGGCGGCGGCATTCACTGCGTAACCCTGCAGCAACCGATGGGTGAGCCGGCCAGCCCTTGAGAGAACCGGCGGACCCGCGGCCGGACGCCCGGAAGATGGATCAATCCAAGAGAAACGGCGAATAAGGTGGAGCCTGATACCGACCGTGGTTTGACTCTGCGAAACCTGAATAAAAGCTTCGGCCAGGTGGAAGCGGTCAGGGAGGTCAACCTGGGAATCCGCCAGGGGGAGTTTTTTACTTTGGTGGGTCCATCCGGCTGCGGCAAGACCACGTTATTGAGAATGATCGCCGGGCTGGAGACTCCGGATTCGGGCCAGGTTATCCTGGACGCCGACGACATCACCCTCTGGCCCGCGGCCAGACGCCAGGTCAATACGGTCTTTCAGAGTTATGCCCTATTCCCCCACCTGACCGTGGCCGACAACGTTGCTTTCGGCCTCAGGTCGCGCCGGTTCCCCAAGAACGAGATAATAAGGCGGGTGCACCGGAACCTGGAGATGCTGGGTCTGCAGGGCTTGGCCCGTCGGCATCCCCACCAGCTTTCGGGCGGCGAGAAGCAGCGGACCGCCCTGGCCCGGGCCTTGGTCAATGAACCCAAGGTGCTGCTTCTGGATGAACCCATGAGCGCCCTGGACGCCCGGTTGAGGGCCCAGGTCCAGGTCGAACTCAGGCGACTGCAGCGGCGGTTGGGCCAGACTTTCATCCTGGTCACCCATGACCAGGCCGAAGCTCTGGTCTGCAGCGACCGGCTGGCCGTGATGAAAGCCGGCCGGGTGATCCAGTACGGCACGCCGGAAGAGGTTTACGACACGCCGCGGACCAGGTTCGTGGCCGAGTTTCTGGGCGCGGCCAACCTGCTCGAATACCGTTTGGCTCCCGGCGGGGTCGAGACCCCCATCGGCTTTCTTTGTCTCGAGGCCGACGTTCCGCGGCCCCAAGGCACTTTGGCCATACGACCCGAGTGGATACGCATCCGGGATCGGCGGCCCGAAGTCAACGGCCTGCGGGCCGTGGTGCGGGAAGCCATCTATCGGGGCACCAATTTCGATTACTGGCTGGAACCGGGCCCCCTGCGCCTCCGGACCAGCGCCTACAGGAATTTCAAGCCGGGCGACCAGGTCTGGCTGGAGTTGGCCCCGGAAGAGTTGGTGATACTGGATGACTAGACTGCTGGTTTGGTACGGCGAATTGACCACCACTCGAAGCCTGGCCAGGCGGGGCGCGGCTTTTCTGACACCGGGCCTGATCTGGCTACTGACCTTCCTCATACTGCCCGGCCTGACCCTGATCCTGGTGAGCTTCGCCACGCGGGGGACCTACGGCCAGATAGAATGGGACCTCCAACTGGAGAATTACAGGCGTCTGGCCGGTTTCAGCCTTTTCGGCTGGACCCCGGATTATCTGGTCATCGTTCTGCGCTCGGCCTGGGTGGCCCTGGTGACCACCGTCTGCTGCGTGATCCTTTCCTATCCGCTCTGTTTCTTCATAGCCGGCCGGCCGCCCCGGAGCCGGTACCTGTGGCTGATCCTGGTCATCATTCCTTTCTGGACCAACCTGGTCATACGGACCTACGCCTGGTTCCTCCTTCTGGCCCCGGAACTGCCGCCGGCCAGGCTGGCGGCTTGGTTGGGACTAATCCCGGAAGGCTCACCCCTTTACCCCGGCGCCCTGGCCGTGTACCTGGGCATGGCCGCCGACTTCCTGCCCTTCGTGGCCCTGCCCCTGTACGCCAGCGTCGAACGCCTGGACTGGTCCCTGGTCGAGGCGGCCCAGGACCTATACGCCTCCAAGGTCCGCGTCTTCCTGCAGGCCATTCTGCCCCAGACCCTGCCCGGCCTGTCCGTGGGCGTCATCCTGACTTTTGTCCCGGCCATGGGTATGTTCGTGGTTCCGGACCTGCTCGGCGGCGCCAAATACATGCTGGTCGGCAATCTCATTCAGCAGCAGTTCGGCGCCAGCCGGGACTGGCCTTTCGGCGCCGCCGTCAGCCTGGGCCTCCTGATCCTGACCATGATCAGCCTCCAGATCTACCGCCGCCGCGGCCGGGGCATTGAAATAGTATGACCCGGAGCCACCCCATGATCACGGCCCTGGCCCTGCTGACCCTGGGCTTTCTCTACCTGCCCCTGGCCGCGGTGGCCTTCTTCTCGGTCAACTCCACCCGCTACGGCCTGGTCTGGGAAAGCTTCACCCTGACCTGGTACACCCAACTCCTGCGCAACGATTTCATCCTGGAAGCGGCCTGGAATACTCTGGTCCTGGCCGTCTGCTCCACCCTGGCCGCCACGATTCTGGGAACCATTCTGGCCATCGGCCTGGGCCGCTTTCCCTGGTCCCGAGGCGTCAACACCATTTTGGACGTCATTCTGCTCCTGCCGGTGGTCATACCCGACATAGTGCTGGCCGCCGCCCTGGTGGTGGCCTTCGGCCTGTTTCGGATGCTGTCCTCGATCTTCGAACCGGGTCTCTTCAACATGATCCTGGGACATGTCACCTTCCAGATCGCCTTTGTGGCCCTGGTGGTCCGCGGCCGCCTGGCGGCCATCGGCCGGGAGATCGAGGAGGCGGCCCGGGACTTGTTCGCCTCGACCTGGCATCTGCTCTGGCGGATAACCCTGCCGCTGCTGACGCCCGGCATAGTCGCCGGGGCCATGCTGGCCTTCACCTTGTCCCTGGATGACTTCGTCATCAGCTTTTTCACCGCCGGCCCCGAGTCAATCACCCTGCCCCTGTTCATTTACGCCGCCGTCCGGCGGGGGGTAACTCCGGAGATACACGCCCTGTCCACTTTGGTGGTCCTGGTCACCGTGGTTCTGGTGATGGCCGTCGAGCGCCTGACCAGGAAGAAGGGTTGAAGCGAAACCCGAATCAGAGGCCGGCTTGAGCAACGCGGCCGCGCCCGATCAAGAAGGAGAGTCGAGATGAAAAAACTACTGTGGTTGGCGATGGTTTTGCTGCTGCTTCCGGCGACCCTGGCCGGAGCGGCCGACAAGGAACTCAGGATTTTCATCTGGTCCGAGTACATGCCGGACACTCTGTGGAAAAACTTCCAGAAGCAGACCGGCCTCAAGGTCCGGATAGACTTGTACGAGAACAACGAGGAGATGCTGGCCAAGCTGCAGGCCGGCGGCGTCAGTCAGTACGACATCATCGTGCCCTCCGACTACATCATGCCCAGCCTGATCAACCTCAAGCTGATCCAGCCCCTGGACCAGGCCAAGGTTCCCAACCTCAAGAACTTGAAGGACATGTTCAAAAAGACCACCTATGATCCGGGCAACAAGTACTCGGCCGCCTGGCAGTGGGGGACGGTGGGACTCATGTACCGCAAGGACAAGATCAAGAAACTCGACAACTCCTGGGCCCTGCTCTTCGACCCCACCCGGGACCCGGGGCCTTTCTGGCTGATCGATTCCGTCCGCGAGATGCTGGGCATCGCCCTGCTCTTCCTGAAGAAGGATTTCAACAGCACCGATCCGGCCGACCTCAAGGCCGCCAGCGACCTTTTAATCGCGACCAAGAAGAACAAGGCCTGCCTGGGCTTCAAGCCGGGCGTGGGCGGCAAGAACGACGTGGTGGCCGGCACGGCCGCGGCGGCCATCGTTTACAACGGCGACGCCTTGAGGGCCATCAACGAGGACAAGACCGGCAAGCTGGCCTTCACCGTGCCCCGGGAGGGCAGCGAAATTTGGTTCGACTCGATGTGCCTCCCGGTCAAAGCCCCTAATCCGGAGGCGGCCCACAAGTGGATCAACTTCGTACTGGACGCCAGGAACGGCGCCGAACTGTCCAACTTCAACCAGTACGCCACACCCAACGAGGCGGCCATGAAGTTCATCAAGGCCGGGGACTTGAAGAATCCCGGCATCTACCCCACCCAGGAAATGATGAAGACCCTGCACTTCACCAAGGACCCGGGCAAGGACATGCGGTTGATTGACGAGGCCTGGACCAGGGCCAAATCCAACTGATCCGCGGTTAGGTTTCCTCCGACCAACTGTCCTTTATCCGGTACGGGAAGCCGTGCGCGTCCAGGCGGTCCAGGCAGGGCCGCGGATCGAAGGCCTCGGGCGGCAGGACCCCCCGGCCCGTCCAGAGGCCCGTGGCCAGGAGTTCCGTGGCCACGGCCGGTCCCACCGCCGTTTGGGCCGCCACGGCCTGGCAGCCCAAACGCCGCATGCACTCCTGGTTGTCGGCGAGCTGATAGAGGTGGACTTCCCGCGGCCGACCGTCCTTCCTACCCCTGACCAGGGTGCAGACGCAGACCCGGCCCTCCATCCGCGGCCCGATCCGGGCCGGAGAAGGCAGGCAGGCCTCGACCACGTCCCGCGGGGCCACCCGCCAGCCCTTGACCTCGACGGGTTCGGAGGAAGTCAGGCCCAGTTCGTAAAGCAACCTCAGGGCCCGCATCATGTTCCGGCCCAGCGAGATTTTAAACGACACCCTCCGCAGCCCCTTGTTGATCCAGCGGGGCAGGTTGATTACCTCCTCGTGCTCGATGGCCACGGTCTCCAGCGGACCCAACTCGGGAAAATCGAATATCTCGGCCGCGCTCATGGGTTCCGAGGTATAGTAACCCGGGCCCGCTTCCCAGAAGACCGGCGGGTTGAGACATTCCTCCATCACGCTCCAGGCCGAAAAGGCGGTGGCGTATTTGTAACCTTCCACCGTCAGATCAGACCCGTCCCGGACGTGGATCTCGTCTATCTCGTCGAAAAATTCGATCTCGGCGTACTTGGCGAAGACCTCGCTGAGGCCGGGGTCGGCGCCCATGCCTAGAAGGGCCAGCCGGTCCCGGGCCTCCCAGTCCCGGTGCCGGGCGAACTGGTAGTCGCCCAGCAGGACGCCCACTTTTCGGTGAGGCTCGGTCGAGTGCGGGCGGGACAGGGTCATGGCCATGTCCATGTAATGGCGGCCCGCGGCCAAGCAGGCGTCGAAAACGGATTGGTTAAAGTGCTGGGGACAGGCGTTCAGGACCAGGTCCACGCCGTGTCTGGCGACGACGGCGGCGACCTCGTCCCGGCGGCCGGCCTCCACCCGGTCCACGGGATAACGCTCCGAGGGTCCCAGCCGCCCGGCCACTTCCTCGGCCCGTTCCAGGTTTTGATCGGCGATCACCAGCTTCTCCAGCCACAATCGGCCGGGGTCGGCCCGGGCGGTCAAGACCGCGTAGGCTTCTCCCACGGCCCCTGCTCCCAGCAACAGGACTTTCATTTTCCGCTCCTGCTCGTGTGTCGAGAACCATAAGCGATGAACCAGGCGAAACAAGCATAGCACGATCCCCGGTCCGCGGCAAAAGGGAGGGCGGCGGCCGGGCCGTCCGGAAAAGACTTGACCAGGATTTTCTTTTGGTGCATGCTTATGACTGACCAGTCAGTCAGAGGCGGCCCGTGCCCAAAACCACGTTCAACCAACTGGCCCCGGACAAGCGCGAACGAATCATCTCCGCCGCGGCCGCCCTCTTTGCCCGACACGGCCTGGACCGCGCCGACGTGGCCGAAATAGCCCGTCGGGCCGGCGTGGCCAAAGGCTCCCTCTACAATTACTTCGACAGCAAGGACGACCTCTTCCTCCACGTCTGCCGGGACGGCCTGGTCCGCTTCCGCCAGGCCGTGTACGGCGGCCTGGAGCCGGACCAAGACCTCTTCGCCCAGATCAGGCACGTCTTCAGCCAAGGCGCCGCCTTCGCCCTCGACCGTCCGGAATACATACGCCTTTACATGAGCGTCTCCGCGGCGGGCCTGGAACGGTTCGCCGACGAACTCAGCCCGGAAATAGAAAGCTTCTTCGCCCGGCGCTTCGCCCGGTTGGTCGAAGAGGGCTCGCGCCGGGGCCGGGTCCGGCCCGACCTGGACGTCAACCTGGCCGCCTGGCTGATCAACAGCCTTTACACCATTTACATGTTTTCCCTGGTCTCGAGGCCTTATGCCTTGAGGATGAAGGAGTATCTCAAGACCGGAGAGTCGATCTCCGTTGACGCCCTGGTCCACGACCAGGACCGGGTGATCGCTTTCCTGGAACAACTGCTGAGGCCCGCCGCCGCGGCCGGGCCGGGGAGGTTTTATGCCGTACGAAGACCTGAAAGGGAAGATAGCTCTGATCACCGGCGCGGGCAAGCGCACGGGCATAGGCTATGCCATCGCCGAAAAGCTGGCCGCCTGCGGCTCGGACGTCGTCATCGCTGACCTGGGCGGAGGCCCGGCCGAGGCCGGCGGCGTGCGCCTGGCCACCGGGACGGAAATGGACGAAATCGCCGCGGCCCTGGCCGAACGCCATGCGGTGACCGCCCTGGCCCTGCCCCTGGACGTGACCGACCGCGGCTCGGTGGCCGACCTGGCCGGCCGGGTCAAGGAACGGTTCGGCCGCCTGGACGTGCTGGTCAACAACGCCGGAGCCTTTTTCGGAGTTCCCAGCACCATTCACCAGTACGACGAAGAGGCCTGGCTCAAGACCATAGACGTCAATCTCCACGGCGTCTTCCGGGTCTCCCAGGCCCTGGTGCCGCTCATGACCGGAGGCGGGAGCATCATCAACACGTCCTCGAGGGCGGGCAAGTTCCCGCCGCTCTTCAACGGCGCCTACGCCACGGCCAAGGCCGCGGTCATAATGCTGACCAAGGTCATGGCCAAGGAACTGGCCGGGCAGGGCCTCCGGGTCAACGCCATCTGTCCCGGACAGATCATGACCGACCTGGAAAAGTGGAGATTCGAACGCGAGGCCGCCTTCTTCCAGACCACGGTGGAAGAAAGAATCAAGGAGATGTGCAAAACCATTCCCCTGGGACGAATCGGCCGGCCGGCCGAAGTGGCGGAACTGGTCGCTTTTCTGGCTTCCAGCGCCTCGTCCTACATGACCGGCCAGGCCGTCAACCTGACCGGCGGCCAGCTCATGGAACTTTAACCGGCCCGGCAGGGCCCGTTCAGCTTGAAGCGTCAATCCTCGGGAGGCGATCATGGACTTGAAGACCGGCGGCCAACTGGCCGCCCAGGCCTTGGAAAATCAAGGCGTGGACCATATTTTCACCTTGAGCGGCGGCCATATCACGCCCATTTATCAATACCTGGAAAACTCGAAAATCCGGCTCTTCGACACGCGGCATGAACAGGCCGCGGTCTTCATGGCCGAAGCCTGGGGCCGCCTGACCCGCCGTCCGGGCGTGGCCCTGGTCACGGCCGGGCCGGGCTTCACCAACGCCCTGACGCCGATAGCCAGCGCCCGGCTGGCCAACACGCCGCTGGTGCTCATTTCCGGCTGCGTCGGCCTGGAAATGATGGAAAAGCTGGACCTCCAGGACATGCCCCAGGCGCCGGTGATCGCCCCCCTGGTCAAGAAAGCCCTGGTCTGCCACCGTCCGGAAAGGATCGAGGAGTTCGTGGACCTGGCCTTCAGGACCGCGGCCCACGGCCGGCCCGGACCGGTTTACCTCGAGCTGCCCGTGGACGTGCTCAACGCCAGACTGGACGGGCAAACGGTCAAGCGGCCGCGCACCCGCCTCGAATCCAAACCCGTGGACTTCGAGAAAGCCCGGCTCATAATCGAGAGGCTGGAGCGGGCGGAAAGGCCGGTGGTCATCGCCGGCAGCGGGGCCTGGTACGGCGACGCCGGCCGGGATTTGACCCTGTTGGCCGAAAAAGCCGGCTTGCCGGTCTTCACCAGCGCCCTGGGCCGGGGCGCGATCGGCGACGATCACCCCCTCTGTTTCGGCGGCTCCCTGGCTATCCGACCCGGAGCGGCCTTTTTCGCCATTGCCGGCGCCGACCTGGTTTTGCTGCTGGGCAATCGGCTCGGTCTTTTCTATATCTTCGGAGACCTGTTCAATCCCCAGGCCAAACTGATCCAGGTGGACCTCGAGCCGGAAGAGATCGGACGTAACAGAACGATTGACCTGCCCGTTTTCAGCGACGCCGGCGCGATGGCCCGGGAGCTGGTCCGCCTGGTGGACGAGAAGGCCCTGGGGTCGAAACTGACCGCCAGGTTCGCGGACTGGGTGGCGGCCTTGAGGCAGGCCGACCGGTCGGGCCGGGCCGAGGCCAAGGCCAATTGGGAAAGCGCCGCCATACCCATACATCCCCTGCGCCTGGCCAGGGAAGTGAACGACTTCATGAGCCGGGAAGACGATGTAGTCGTGGCCGACGGCGGCGACACCAGCGTCTGGATGGGCATGACCCGCACCGTGCGCCGGCCCGGACGCTATCTGGACTCCGGCCTTTTCGGCTGCCTGGGCGCGGGGCTGCCCAACGCCCTGGCCGCTCAACTCCTGTACCCCGGCCAACGGGTCTGCGTGGTCACCGGCGACGGCTCGATAGGTTTCAATTTCATGGAGTTCGAAACCGCCCTGCGCAAGAAGATGCCCGTGGTGGTGGTCATCAGCAACGATTTGGGCTGGGGCATGATCCGCCACAGCCAGGAAATCAGGATCGGCCACGCCATCAATGACGGCACCTGGCTCGGCCGGGTGGATTATCACCGGCTGGTCGAGGCCATGGGCGGTCTGGGCCTTTTGGTCGAGCGTCCGGAAGACATCCGGCCCGCCCTCGAGGCGGCCTTCGCTTCCGGCCGGACCGCCTGCGTCAACGTCATGACCGATCCGACTACGATCAGCCCGGGCAGCATCGCCCTGGCCAATCTGGGAGCGTACAAAGCCGACTGACCCCGAAATCTCCAACATCAGCCAGAGAGGTGGCGCATGAACCCCGCCGGCGAAGCCAACGGTTACTTCATCTCCAAGAAGTATTCCTATTACGTCTTTTCCCTCTTGTTCATGTTGTACGCCTTCGACTACATCGACCGGCTGGTGGTCGTGTCCCTCTTCCCCTTTCTGATCAAAGACTGGGGCCTGACCGACGCCCAGTGCGGGGCCCTGGTCTCGGCGGTCTACTGGTCCATCATCCTCTTCACCTTCCCGGTCTCCCTGCTCATTGACCGCTGGAGCCGGAAAAAGGTCATCGGCCTGATGGCCGTGTTCTGGAGCCTGGCCACGGCGGCCTGCGCCCTGACCAAAAACTTCACCCAGCTCTTCATCGCCCGGACGGCCATCGGCGTGGGCGAAGCCGGATACGCTCCCGGCGGCACGGCCATGATTTCGGCGCTCTTCCCCCAGGAAAAACGCTCCCTGATGGTGGGGGTCTGGAACGCCTCGATTCCCCTGGGCAGCGCCCTGGGCGTGGCCCTGGGCGGAATCGTGGCCGAACATTTCGGCTGGCGTCACGCCTTCGGCCTGGTGGCCCTGCCGGGTCTGGCCGTGGCCCTGCTCTTCTTCTGGATCAAAGACTACCAGACCGTGGAACTGGTCAAGACGGTCCAGGCCGACCAGGGCGCCGGCGGCCGGACCAGGATGGGGACCGGGGATATAATCCGGGAGTTCCTGGGCACCAAAAGTCTGATCTTTACTTATCTCGCCTTTGCCGGCAACACTTTCCTGACCACCAGCCTGCTGACCTGGCTGCCGACCTATTTCCACCGGGCCGAAGGCCTGTCCATGAGCCAGGCCGGGCTGAAAGGCAGCGTGATCATGCTCCTGGCCATAGTGGGCGCCCCAGTGGGTGGTCTCTTGACCGATCTCTGGCTGAAGAAAAGAACCAACGCCCGGATGCTCTTCAGCTCGCTGGCCTCCCTGGTCACGGCCCTGACCTTTCTGGCGGCCTTCACCCTTTTCTCCGGCCAGGGGAGGTACATCGTCCTGCTTTTGGGCGGCATGTCCGCGGCGGCCTTTTCCCCGGCGGCCATCGCCGTGACCCAGGACGTGGTCCATCCGGGCCTGCGGGCCATTTCCTACAGTTTTTGCGCCATCACCCAGAACATCCTGGGCAGTTCCCTGGGGCCGCTCTTCGTGGGGCTGGTCTCGGATCGGTACGGTTTATCCTTGGCCCTGACCCTGGTCCCCCTGTTCACGCTTGTGTCCGCCGTCCTTTATTTCCTCGGCTCCTTCTACTATGACCGGGACCTGGCCAAGGTCGAGAAGATCGAACTGCGAGTGGAACAGTAACCGGGCCGGGGTGGCACTATCGCGAAACCGGCCAATCGAAGCCGGGCGCCCCGATCCGGCCGGAGAAAGCAGATGGGCTCGAAACGTAATTTTCAAGACAAGGTGGTCTTCCTCACCGGAGCCGCCGGCGGCCTGGGCCGGGCCATGGCCCGCGTCTTCGGCCGGGCCGGGGCTAGAATCTGTCTGACCGACCTGGACGGCCCGGCCGCGGCCGCCCTGGCCGAGGAACTGAAGTCCGAAGGCCATGACTGCCTGGGTCTCCCCTTGGACGTGACCAGCGAGGAAGAATGTCGCGCGGCCGTCAATAAGGCGGTCGAACATTTCGGCCGCCTGGATGTCCTGATCAACAACGCCGGCCTGACCCACCGCAGTCCCTTCGTGCAAACCGAAGCGCGGGTCTTTCACCGGGTCATGGCCGTGAACTTCTTCGGTTCCCTGTACTGCACCCAGGCCGCCCTGGGGCACCTTATCCCCAGCCGTGGTCTCATCATCGTCATCAGTTCCATAGCCGGCCTGGCTCCACTCCTGGGCCGGACCGGTTACTCGGCCAGCAAACACGCCCTGCACGGACTGTTCGAATCGCTTCGAACCGAACTGACTGGCGCCGGCGTGGCGGTCATGATCGTCTGCCCAGGCTTCACCAGGACCAACATAGACAAGAACGCCCTGGATGGAGACGGCCGGCCTACCAGCCATCCCCAATCCACGGTCGGCCGGGTGGCTTCACCGGAAAGCGTGGCCCATGCCATTCTTGCGGCTGCCAGTCGAGAGAAAAGACTGCTGGTCCTCTCGACCGTGGGCCGCTTGACCTACTGGCTGACCAGACTGTGTCCGGGCCTGTACGAGAAAATCATGGCCCGGGCCGTGGCCTCTGAACTCCAAAGAGGCTGATTCCACCAACCTGACCACCCGAACCCTCAAATTTGGGCGCACGATCCCGCGGGACGCGGGACGCCCCTACAAAAACCTCCCCAATATATTGGGTATTTACCTATTTTGCTACTACAAGTAGTTATATTATGATAAATTATTATTAATTAAAATAATTTCTTGACATTGAATAATATATTTGCTTTAATAAAGCCGTCATCAGAGGTTCTTGGGTGTTCGTGCCCGGCTGCCCGGCGCAGGGCCTAGTTTTAGATGGTCCACCGGACCAAGCGTATAGCCGGCAGTTCATCACGGCGCCAGAGGAACCAGCGGCAGGAACCGCGGATACAAAAACAGACCCTAGCCTTTTAAGACCTTCCCTCCTTAACCTCAAACGCTCCGCTCCATTCGCCGGGCTGAAGGCCCGGCGAAACTTTTCATACTCTCCTGAAAAAATCAGGAGAGGCGAGGAAGCCCCGGTTTATCCGGTCCTTTGGTCAAGGTTCGAACCTCGCCTGGACAAACAAGAACGAACTGTTACAATTAAATTACCTGCTGCCCGTCCGACACGTCCAGGTTTGAGCCCCACCGGTTCTCTCACTGGCCCGGATGGGCTTCTTTTATTGCCCCCCCGAAAAGAGCGACCTTTTCTTTTCGAATCAGGACCGGCCGGCGTGGCGGCGGACGTGGTAGGTGGCCTGGCTGCCGTAGTCCTTGGCCAGGGGCAGCCGGCCCACGTATTCGCAGACGAAATCCTCGACTTGTTCGGCCGCGGCCAGGGCGGCGAAGGCCTGGCTGGCGAAGACCTGTCCGGGCGGGGTGATGGGCTCGATCCGGGCGGCCCGGCAGACGTGGGTGCCGTTAAAGGTTTCCCGGCCGGTCACCGGGTCCAGGCCGGCGTAAACCGGGCCGGCGTGCAGGGCCACGCGCAGGTTCAAGCCGGCCGGTAGACCTTTTTCCCGCCAGGAAACCCGACTGACGAATTCGGCCAGGCTGAGGGCCACCAGGCCGGCGGCCCGCACGCTGGGGAAGACGAGATAAAAAGCGTCGCCCCAGGTGTTCTTGGCCGCGGGGGTGAAGGGCGAGTCATCCAGCAGGCGGGCCGCCCCGGCCATGAAGTGTTCCAGAAAAAGAGGCACCTGGTCCTCCCGGAGCTGACTGTACCCCACCACGTCGGCGAAGAGCATGGCCATCAGGCGGACTTCGGGTCCCGCCGGCGCGCCGCGGGCCGTTTCTTCCGGTCCGGCCTCCCTGACCGGGCCGGCCTGGACCGTCAACCCCACGCTCCGGCGCAGGCCTTCCAGGTCTATGATTTCCACCCGGCAGCCCAGGGACCGCCAAGACTCGATGGCCGAAGCCGTGCCGCCCGGCCCATCGCCCGGCCGGCCGTCCCAAACGGCCAGGGCCACCAAATCGGTCTCGAGTTGTCTGGCTTTGAGCCTGGCCAGACCAAGAAGAACGCGGTTACCGTAATCGTAGGAATCGCCGGACCGGCCCGCGGGCCAATCCGAAGCCAGGGTCATCCGGCCCTCTTCTTCCAGGAGGGAAATACATTCATCGAAGCGGCGGCGCCAGTCGCCGGCCCCGGCCACGTCCACGCTGTCCAGGACGAAGCGTTCCTGGTTGTAAGGCAGGACCGCGTGGGCTTCGAGGCCCATTCGCCCGAGCGTCTCGAGGAAAATGATGTCCGAGCCGGCCGCGGCCGAGGAGAAGCCGAAACCAACCCGGTTGGCGGTCAGCCGATCTCTGATGGCCGCGGCCACGGCCGACTCCAGCCCGGCGGCCTCCGCGGGGAACCGCGGCACGGTCCGGTCCGGGCGATCAACGATATGGCCGGTGAAGACGGCCACGGCCGGCACGGTCAGGGCCGTTTCCACCTCGAGGCCGTCCCAGCCGTTATGCTGGATCAAGAGGCGGGCGTTGATCCTGGTCGAAACCAGGTCCCGGTACGAAGATCGGCCGAGGGCGGCGGCCCGGCGGTAGAGATCGGCGGCCTCGGCCTGGCGGCCCAGAACCAGGCACGCTTCGGCCAGGGTGGCGGTCAGGTAATAAGCGCCGGCTTTGTTTTCGCCTGGGCCGGCCAGCAGTCTCCGGCATAGGGCCGCCACTTCTCCGGCGATCTCACGGGCTTTCGGTCGATCATCGAGCAAAACGGCCAAAGTGGCGGCGTTGACGCCGGGGTAGTATCTTTCCTCCTCCGGCGAGGTTCGATAACAGGCTTCATAAGTCCGGTAGGCTTGTTCGAGGTATTGTTTTCGGGCTTCCGGGTCCGGAGAGTGGCGCCAGAGGTCTTTCCAGGTCCTGGCCAGGATGCCCAGCGTCTCCACGTCCTGATGGCCCTCGTTGGCCAGGCGGGTCATGATTTCGTTGGCCCGCCTCGCCGCGCCCAGGTCGGCCAGGACCAGGGCCTGGAGCTGACGCAGCCGCGCGTCCTGGGGCCAGAGCAGCAAGGCCCGGGACAGTTCGTCATAAGCCTGCAGGGCTTCTCCGGCCTGGCGCAAGGTCCGGCACCGCTTCCGGCAGGCCTCCAGGGGTGAGTCATCTTCCTCCGCCCGGTCGGTCCCGGTGGGCGGCGCCTCTAACCGGTACCCCAGGGCCAGGATGGATTTGATGGCTTCCAAGGCCGTGCCGCGGTCATATTCCTTCTCCGATTCCGGAAGCAGATGATAAGGGATCAGGCAGGGATGCTTTCGCCCTGGATCGTCGCGCTCCAGCCCCCAGGTCCAGCCTTCCGCCAGCCGTTGGGAAGCCCAGACGTCATGGATGCTGTTGGCCAGCATCTCGGTCAGGTCCTTGAGGCGCCGGGGAAGTTTGACCCGGGTGGTATCAATGGGCTTGGGCTTGTATTCCATCATCACCTCTCGCCCTGGCAATTGGGGATGTTTCCCTGGCGGTGTGGCGAAAAAACGCCCACGTAAGGCCCGCGGATGATCCGATATAAGATCAGGGACGCCTTTAGAGGTTCGCAAACCAGAAGCACCAGGGGCCAGAGCCGGTCCGGACGGTGTAGTCCATAGGCGGCCAGGAGGATAAAAACCACGTACCAGACCCGCTCGAGGGCATTGCCGATTCTGAACACGTTACAGAAGAGGAAAAAGGAGAACCCCACGTACAAGGGTATTAGGAAAAAGGTCTCCTCCGGTAACAACCGGTAAAGCAGCAGGGAGAGGCCGGCCAAGCCGGTGATCAAACCCAGGTCAATGAGGTTGAATCTGAATCCAGGAGCGCGTTGGATTTCAAAGGTCAGCCACTTCACCTCAGGCTCCCCCGGGGGATTCAATCCGCCTCCATGTGCTCCTGGACAAAGTGGCGGAAGAGGTCCAGGGAATAGGTGGCCTCGGTTTTCAAATCGAGCTGCAAACCGATCATCAGCGACTCCTCCTCGAAGCGGATGTTCTTGATCCGGCAGGCGATGATCTGGGGTTCATCCTGGCCCGGCAGACTGAAGGCCAGCTTCACTTCCTCTCCGACCGCGCCCTGGAAAGCCGCCTTGTCCGCCAGCCTGGTTAGGACAAAGCCGCAGCCGCTGGGCGAAAGGTCCAGAACGTAGCCGTGATATAGTTCGATCCCCATGGTCAAGGCGGCGGGCAGGCAACTGTCCAGACGCTGGTCTTGCCTCAGGTCGTAGGCTTTGACCGTCTCCGGGTAGGACAACAACCCCAGGACGAGGTTTTGCCGAAATATGAATCCCTGGCAGATGGATTGAAATCCGTAAACCATGCCGGAAGAAACATAACGGATATTGACCCGATTGCCTTCGAAAACGTGGTCGTGCCATCCGTCCAGGCCGGACAAGCGGAGAACAATAAAGGAACCCGGGTCCATGCCGACGAAGAGGGCCTTCATCACCTTTTCCTGACCTTCGAACCTCAAACTCACCCGGGCGCCGATCTCGAGGCTGAGGCGCTGCCCTTCGGCCTCCGGCCGGGGTCTGGTTCCAGCGTCCATGGGCTTTCTCCTTCCGGCGTTCATGGTTCAATTCAATACTCGAGCGAGTATTATAATACTGATTCGGCCGGTTGACCATGGTGAAAAACTTGTTTAATTCTTGACAACATCGACCCTTTTTAGTCATAATATCATATTAATTTTACTGCGGTAACATATAAAAGCGTTAAACGGAGAGAAGGTCATGAAATCATTGGACCCGGGCTTGAAAGAATCCGCCTTCAACCGGCCCGGTTTTACCCTTATAGAAATAGCCATTGTCCTGATAATCATCGGTATTATCATCGGCGCGGTGGTGAAGGGCAAGGACATCATTCGCGGCGCGGAACAGAAGAAAGTCTACGCCAAGTTTCTGAATGAATGGCAGACCTGTTATCTCAACTTTTACGACCGGACGGGCAAGCTGCTGGGCGACACCTTCAACGGCGCCGGTCCGGGCCAGGACGGCAAGGCCGACACCGGCGCCGGTGCATCGGCCACGCCCACCGATGCCGGCCGCGACGCCTTGATAACCGGGCAAGGCGGCGCCTCGCCGGCCTACTACGGCTTGAGCCAACTCGGTTTGACCGCGCCCAGCACCAACACCGATAAAAGTTGGAAATATCGGTATTCGGACAGCACGGGCGCCAACCACGAAGTCACCATCTCCTATGCCTACGACGCCGCCGGGAAATACAATTACATGATGATTCAGGACATCCCCAATGAACTGGCCATGGCCATGGACAAGCTGGTGGACGGCGACGTGGACGGCTTGAAGGGCGAGTTCATCGGCGACGCTTCCGGAGGGCTGGCCTGGGGAACGACCCCGGAAACGGGCGTGACCGCCCGCTGGAAGATGCAGTTCTGATTCAGGCCTGGAATCGAGGGTGGACATCATTAGCAAACCGCATTATTTCTCGATTGTTGTCGCCGTTCTCTTTATCATAACCGCTTACCTCTTCACCACGGCCTACCAGCGTCACGCCTCGAACCAGCAACGAGCGGCGGCGGCGGCCGTCCAGATGAGATTGCTAACGCTCCACGAAGAGGAGATGACGCGGCGGAAGCAAGCGTCCGCCCGGGCCAGGAGATTTGTTGCCAAGGCCAAGACCGTCGGCCTGAGCCAGGACAAGTGGGCCGTATACGGCGTGAACATCCAGGAAAGCGTTACCTTTGCCGAGTTGGAACTGATACTCAAGCAGACCGTTAACGCCCGGGCTTATTATTTCAAACCGATCACCCTGCAGATCAAGTCCAAGGCCGCGGCCAAGCTCGACGACCGGAATGAAAGTACGGCCAAGCCGGCTTCGGCCGGCCCGCCTTCTCCACCGGCTTCCGCTTCCGCTTCGGCCGATAAACCCGACCAGGGCGATCTGCTCCTGACCCTCAAGGGCGCCTTTCTGGTGAGGACCAGGTGATGCCGGCCGGACCACGGAAAGGCGTCATTGATCTGGATGGAGTCGCCTACGGGCTGTCCGGGGACAAGCTGGCCTACGTCCGCGGCCTGGACGAGATAAAGGGAGACAAGTATTACGTCACCGACCTTCAGGAAGGCCTGGCCCGGGTTATGACCATCGAAAGTCCGGTCAAATACGCCGACCTGATGGTGCGCAAACAGCTTCAGGACACCGGCGAATTCAACGAACCGGTCACGGTGGTCACCCATTGGAAGAAGGCCAAAGGGGGGAATACATCGGAGATATTCTTCACCGCCGCGCCGGCCCGGCTGTATAACCGCGTTCAGGATCAGGCCGGCCAGGACGAAAACAACGTTCTGGTCTTTCCCTTGTTCGCCGTGTTGCACGGCCTGCTCCGACGTCTCCGGCCCGCCGATCCGGTGGCCGTGGCCTTCCAGCACGGCCGATACGTGGATTTACTCATCGGCAGCCGGGAGAGGGTCTATTACGCCAACCGATGCGTGGCCTTCGACGCCAGCCCGGAGCAGATAACTTTCCTATGGGAGACGGTCAAGAACGAGATAAACTCCGTCGAGGCCGATCACCAAATAACGGTGGCGCGGGTTTACCTGCTTAACTGGGTGGACAGCGGAGCGCCGCCGGAATGGCCGGATAGCCCCGAGCGCCGGATATTGACCCTCGAGGAATCCCCGGTGGTCCTGGACGGCCAGACTCATTTCACCTCCTTGGTCACCGCCCTTAAGATGCAGTCCGGGAGGTGGTCGATTTCTTCCTTCCGGGAAAAGCTGTCTTATTACGCCCGCCGCTACGCGGCCGCCGCCAACGTGTTCTTTCTTCTGGCGGCCCTGGCCCTCTTCGGCGGCTACGTCCATTACGGCCGGCAGGCCGACCTGATCCAGAAGGATTTAAACGCCTTTGAACAACGGCTGGCCCGGGTGCGGCAGCCGGCCGCGGAAACCGACGCTCAGGATTTTCAGGCCACGGCGGCCTTCATCAAGGAACTGGATTACTGCCGCCGGGCGCCCTCTTTCCGCCAGGTCGTGGAGGACATGTCCGGAGCCCTGCCTGTGGACATGCGCCTGGACGTGATCAAGGCGGATTTCGGAGCCCGGGAGGTCGGCCTCGAGCTTTTCGGCCGGATCGAAACGCCTTTCGATACGGCCTACCAGGGCTACCAGAGCCTCTTGGACGCCCTGAAGAGCAAAGGCTACGCCATCAAGGAGAACAGACTGACCACTGAAATCACCTCCTCGAGATTCCTGCTTAAATTGACCAGAGGCATAAAATGAAAAGGAAGCGCCAAGGACTTGCCGCCGCCGGACTGTTGACGGCCGCCTTGGCCGTGGCCGTCGTATCGAGCGTTATGATCTGGTCCTCGAACGAGGCGACGCGCGATCAGAGGTTCAGGCTGCCGTCCGCGCCGGCCGGGCCCGGTCCGATCTTGATGGCGGAAATGGAAAAGCTCGAACCGGTCCTGGCCGCGCTGGCCGCGCCCGAGGAGTCTCAGTCCACCGTGGTCAACCTGGGCTTGTTCGGCCCTCAAGACGGCGCGGCGGTTCGCGCCCCCGCCGATACCGGCCCGGTGAAAACGGAAATGGATTACGCCGTGACCCTGGCTTTTGCTTCGCCCAGGAAGAGTTTCTGCGTAGTCAACGGAGTGCTGTATGCCCAGGGGGCCACGTTGCCCGACGGCGGCCGAATACTGCATATAGAATCGAAGCGCGTCTATATAGATAGAAAAGGCGTAGGCGCCTGGGCGCCGGTGGTTTCCTGGCATGTGGGTTCGGTCAAAACCAGCGCGGGAAAGGGCACGGCCAAACCGAAGGCCAAGGAGAAAGGCCGATAGTCCGGCTCGAACCGATCGGCCCGGCTCGCCGAAGAGGCCGCCGGGGCCGGGGAATAAGACGACGCGGCGGAGAACAGCATGAATAACAAGGCATGGACCAAGGCCGCCTGGACCAGCGGGATTCTGGCGCCGGTCCTGGTTTTGATCTGGCTGGGCGGCTGCGCCCTGGGCCCGGCTTCGGTTCTGGATCCGAAACGGCCCAAAGTCGACGCGGTGCCCGGCAAGATCAAGCAGGAGTCCTCGGCTTTATCCAAAACCCAGCGCGAGGTGCGCGAAAACGTGGAGCAGACCCCGCCGCGAAGGGTCGAGGTCGAGCCCATCCTGCCGGCCTATGATCCCTTGAAGAACAAGATCGTCTCCTTCTCCATGGTGGACGAAGACATGCGCACCGTGCTCTTCGTCCTGGCCCAGGCCGTGGGCATGAATCTTATCATTGACCCTTCCATCACCGCCGAAGGCCGCCAGATCACGCTCCACTTTGAGAAAGTACCGGCCTCGATCGTCCTGAAACACATATTGAAAACCTTCGATCTGTCCTATGAGATCGAAGGCACCGTGATCGCGGTCAAGCCTTTCGAGGAGCGGCTCTTCGCCCTCAACTTCATGGACGCCAACGTCAAATCCACTTTCGACCTGGGCGGCGACGTTTTCGGCGCGGGCGGCGGCCAGAACCGCGAATCCATTACCGGACTGAGCGGCAGCTTCAAGCTTACCGGAGAGAGCAGCAAGGAGATCAGCCCGTACGACGGCCTGGAGAAGATGATCAAGCCCTTGATTTCCGGCCAGGGCAAGTACGCGTTCAACCGGATGGCCGGCACGCTGTTCGTCAAGGACACGCCGGCTTCGGTCCAGGCCGTGGAAAAGATGATCGCCAACTGCAAGGATGTTATCTCCCGGCAGATTCGCATAGAAGCGCAGATCATCGAGGTCACCCTGTCCGATGAGAACAGCTACGGCATAGACTGGAACGCCTTGAAGAACAACCCGGTTCTGGATGACGTGAGCAGCGCGGCCTGGTCAGTGGGCACCGGCCTGGTTCTGAGCGGCACCCACGGCAATTATACCTTGGGCGCCGTCATCAACGCCCTCAACCGATTCGGAGACACCAAGGTCGTCTCCAATCCGATCCTCCGGTGCAAACACGGGAAGCCGGCCATTATCAGCGTCGGCACTTCCTTCACTTACAAAAAGAGCGTCAAGACCACCACCACCGTGGGCACCACGGCCACGACCGAAAGGCAGAGCACTGAAGTCGAGGTCTCCACGGTCTTTGACGGATTGATCCTGGGCGTGCTGCCTTTCATCGAACCCAACAAAAAGATCACCCTGCTCATCAACCCGATCAAGAGTGAAGTGGATCAGGCCAGCCTGATTCCGCAGCCCATCGGGACCGAAGCCACGGAAAGCATCTCCCTGCCTAAGCTGCAGATCAAGGAAATGAACACCACCATCTCCCTCGACAACGGCGACGCAGTCGTACTGGGAGGTCTGATAGACCGGCGGACCGTGGTGGACAATCGAGGCATCCCCATCCTGTCGGCCATTCCCGTGCTGGGCTATCTCTTCAAGAACGAATACAAGCGTGAGGAGTCGCGGGAGTTGGTCCTGATCCTGTTCGTGTCCCTGGTATGAGCGTCATATTCAGAGCGCTTAAGAAACTCAAGGCCAGGCCGGAATCCGGTCCGGAAAAACCCGGCCAGCTCAGAACCCGCCGCGAAATCTACACCTTCAAGCGCGTCTTCTTTTCGCCGGTGGTGCTCATCGGCCTGGCCTTGATCCTGGCCCTGGCCTACCTGGGCTTCATGTACGGCCTGGCCTCCTGGTCGGAGGCGAAGCCAAAGGTTCGTGGAACGGCCGCGGCGCCGGCGCCGCCCGCCAGCGTGCCGGTGGAAGAAAAACCGTCCGCCGCCGGACAGCCCCTGCCGGACTGGCGGGAAGCACTGGCCCTGGAACCGGGCAGCCCCCCACCTTCAGACACGACCGCTCCAGCGCGAGCCTCGGTTGAACCCCGGGCCGCGCATGGGGCGTCTTCGCCCAGATACCTGCCGCCCGCCGGAACCGAACCGGCCGGGACTCTTCCGCCTCCGAAACCGGCCGCGGCCGCCGCCTCATCTCGGGCCGGCCGGACCGCCTTCCTGCCTGGAGACTCCACCGGTCCGAATCCGGCCGGCAATATCCAGGGCGCCCGATCTCGAACCGAGGCGGCCCCAGCCTCGACGAACTCCCCGGCCCCACCGACGCCGGCCGACGCTTCCTTTTTTATCCAGGCACAGACTTCGGCCGAGGGCCGGAAAGCCTCCCGGCCGGCCGGACTGAAGGACGGCCAAGCGCCTTTCGAACTGGCGGCCTTGATTCAGTCGGCCGTGTCCCGGAATGACTTCGGGCAAGCGGAAAAGTTAATCAACCAGTTCGCTTCGGCCTTGGGTGAAGAAAACGACTACGTGATCAAGCTCAAGGCCTTCAGCGATCTGCGCCGGGGGGACTACGATTCGGCGGCCAAGCGCTTGAATCAGGTCCTGGCCAGAAACAGAAACGACCTGGAAGCCGGGCTGAACATGGCCATCCTGGAAATCAAGACCGAGCGTTATGAGGAGGCGCATAAGAGACTGTCCCGGTTGAAGGAAATGTACCCGGACAACGCCCGGATACCAGAGCTTCTGGACAAACTGAGATAGCCATGGCCTTCTCCGGACAGGCGGCCAACAAGCTGGTTTTCGCCGCTTTATACGCCGGAGTCGTTATCCTGACCGCCTGGGGCGGGATGCGGCTGATCAATTATGCCCTCTGCTCCAGGTTCCACCGGGATTTTCTGCTGAAATGGGAAGTGGCGCTCAAGGCCTACCGCCAGGAGAAAGGTTCCTTTCCGGACTTTATCGAAGGCCGGCATGGCGAATTCATGGAAGACCTGATAAAGAGAATGCGCGGCCGCGGCGTGACGCCGCCGGAGTCGAACACCGCCCGGCCTTACGTTTACAACCTCAAGAAAATCGGCCGCCCGGACGAAGTAGTGCTGGTGTTGGGTCTGCCCGATCGTCTGGTCGTTTACGGCCTGGCCCCGGAAACCTATGCCACCGTGGACGGCTTTATTGACGATCAATCGGACGCCGGCGCGGGCTGGTTCACCGGCCGGATTCAACCGGACGGGACAATGGTGGGAGTGTGGCGGCTTTGACCGCGAGGGTGGAAGAACCGGAGAGGCGGGAACAGGCGGTCGATTCCGGAGCCGGGGCCTGGGCCGGCGAGGATGAGCTGGGGTACCTGTCCTTTTTCGGCCTGGAGCACAATCCGTTCCCCGTGGCCCCTGACGCGGAACATTTCTATATCTCCCCCCATATCAACCAAGTCCTGACCGAGATAATCCACGGCCTGCTGACCCGCAAAGGCTTCCTGGTTTTGACCGGGGACGTGGGCCTGGGAAAAACCACGCTCAGTCGCCGCCTCATGTCGGTGTTGGAGAAAAGGGGCGTGGAAACGTCCCTGGTCTTTCACACCACGTATCAGGACGTGGAACTGCTCCGGGAGATCAATCGGGATTTCGGCCTGAAGAACGATCAACTGGTCTGCGGCGACCAAATGAGGACCCTCAACGACTACCTGCTCGAACAGAACCGGCTGGGTCGTAACTGCGCCATCATCATCGACGACGCCCAGAACCTGGACCACCGGAGTCTGGAACTGGTGCGCATGATCTCCAACCTGGAGACCGACCGGAAAAAACTGGTCCAAGTGCTCCTGGTCGGTCAGCCCGAGTTGATGGATAGGCTGAACACGCCCGAACTCAGGCAGGTAAGAAGCCGGGTGATGATCAAGGCCGAAGCCAAGCCCCTGACCCTGGCCGAGCTGGGCGACTACCTGGCCTTCAAACTCGGCTCCGCCGGCAACCGAGGCCAGACGACCATTGAAGCCAAGGCCCTCAAGAGGATTCATCGCTACTGCCAAGGCAACTTCCGTCGGGTCAACGTCTTGATGGACCGATGTCTCTGCGTGGCTTATGTCCACGGCTCCCTCAAGATAACCCCCCGTATCGTCAAGGAGGCTTACCAGGACCTGGATATGGCCGAACCCAGGCGAGGCCGGAAAGGTCCGGCCCTGGCCTTGGCCGGTCTGCTCTGGCTGATCCTGGCGGCCTTGATCTTGACCCAAAGCGAGTCGATCAGATGGCCGCGATGGAGCGGACCAACGCCGGCGGCCCAGGCCATTGCTCCGTCCCCGACTCCGGCGGCTCTACCCGCCCAAGCGGTCAAGCCGTCCCCGCCGCCGGCGGCCCCCCCTTCAAAGACCGCCATGCCGGCGCCGGCGCCGACCGCGGCCGCCGACCTGACGCCGGTCCAGACCGCCGCCTCAGGCACCCGGGCCGAGCCCGAACCAGAGCCGCCGGCGGTTTCGCCCCCAAAGACCGCCAAGCCAGCGCCGGCTTCGGACCCGGTCGCCCCCCGCGCCAGGCCTGAACCGGAATTGCCGCCGGCGGCGGTCAGCGAGTTCTTGCGTTCCTATCAACTGGCGGCCTACGAGAAGCCTTTCTGGTCCGCGCTGAGGACTTGGCGTTTCCAGGACCTGGCCGAAACCATCCACCAGGAGACAGGTTACCGGCTTATACAATTGGAAAGGTTGCCCGAGCATCTCCAAGGTCGGTACGGCCTGCTGGCTTATCCCGCGCCCGCCGGGGGCAAGGAACGGCTCTTTCTGTTCTGGAAGCCCGAGCTGACCGTGAACAAGTTCTATTATCGATACCAGGGTCCCGAAATCCGTCGATTGCAGGAACTTCTGGCCGGACTGGGGCTGTATAACTACGGCCTGGATGACATCGTGGGCAAGAACGTCATGACCGCGGTCAATGATTTTCAGGCCCGCATGGGTCTGCCGGTCACGGGCTTTCCGGATGAACGCACCGTCTTTCTCTTATGCCACGAGGTTAAGAGCTTGAGATGAACGAGACTAAACCGACCAAGCGTTTAGGCGACCTCTTGAAGGAAAAAGGCCTCATCACCGAGCAGCATGTTCGGTTTTCCCTACAGGAACAGAAGATAACCAAGGAACTCCTGGGCGCCATACTGGAAAGACTCGGGTTCGTGACCGAGTACGACGTGGCCGCGACTTTGGCGGAACAGGCCGGCGTGCCCTATCTGGACGTGGACGAAATGCTGCCCCAGCAAAGCGTCTTGAAGATGTTCAACAAGAACCTCTGCCTCAACAATATCTTCCTGCCCTGCCGGGCCGTGGACAAGACCCTCGAAGTGGCCGCCGCGGCCGTATCCGACCCCAAGCTGGGCCAGATACTGACCCGGCAGACCGGCTTGACTCCTTCCTTCTTCATCGCCGAAAAGAAGAAGATCATTAATTCGATAAACAAATATTACTACTTCCTGGAAAATCCCATCGAGACCCTGATCGAGAACGAGGTCAACCTCCTGGCCGCCGACACGGAGATGGCCAGGAGCATGGACAACCTGGTCAAGCACCTCCTCCACCTGGCGGTGAAGATGCGCGCCACGGACATCCACATCCGGCCCATGGACCGTTCCGTCAACGTATCTTTCCGGATAGACGGCGTGATGACTTCGGTCCAGTCCTTCCCTCGTTCGCTGAACCGACTTATTCCGGCTCTCAAGATGAAGGCCGATATGGACATCGCCGAACAGCGGCTGCCTCAGGACGGCCGGTTTTCCACCACCATACTCAACAACGATTATGATTTCCGCGTTTCCACCATCGTCTCGCCTCAAGGCGAAAACATGGTCCTGAGAATACTGCCCATGGAAAGCGCCATCATGAGCATGAGCCAGTTGGGCTTCTTCGAGGAGCACATCAAGATGCTCGAGGAGATGCTCAACGAGCCTTTCGGCATCATTCTGCTCACCGGCCCGACCGGCTCGGGCAAGTCAACCACCCTTTACGCCGGCATCAGGAGCCTGAACCTGCTGGAAAAGAACTTGATCACCGTGGAAGACCCCATCGAGTATCACGTGCCGCTGATCCGGCAGACCCAAGTCAACGAGAAGGCCGGCTATACCTTCGCCAACGCCATCCGTTATTTCCTGAGGCACGACCCGGACATTATCCTGGTGGGCGAAATCCGGGATACGGAGACCGCGGCCACGGCCATCAGCGCCGCCACCACCGGCCACCTGGTCCTGTCCACCCTGCACGCCAACAGCGCCATCGGTGCCATTCCCCGCCTCAGGGACCTCAATGTGCGGTCGTTTCTGATCTCCGATTCCCTGATCGGCGTGGTCAGCCAGCGCCTGGTGCGCAAAATCTGCAATAACTGCCGGGAAACATACGCGCCTTCGTCCTGGGAGAAAAGATACCTCAAGGACCCGGACATCCAGGTGCTGCACCGGGGCAAAGGCTGCGAAATCTGCAACTTCACCGGCTACTTCGGCCGGACCCTGGTTTACGAGGTACTCAAGGTGGACAAGGAGATCAGCCAGCTTATAGATCAGGAGGCCGACCTGAACATAGTCACCGACCGGGTCGAGGAACGCGGATTCATGAACGTCTTTCAGGTGGCCGTGAAGAAGGTGAAGCAGGGCGTCATCACGGTGGAAGAAGCGGCCCGGGTCATGGGTTACGTGAGGCAGACCTGAGCGATGAGCTTTTTCCGCTTCAGGTTGCTCGAACAGACCGGCCGGATAACCGGCGGGATCATCAACCTGCCCTACCGGGAGGTCTCCTCCGCCGTCGCCCATCTGGAACGGGACGGCGGCGCGGCCATCTACGTCAAGAAACTAGGCCGGGCGGCCACGTTCCTGCTGGGGCTGGCCACGTACCGGCCGCGGCGCCGGATACCCCGGACGCTCCAGGCCGAGTTCCTGAGAATGGTGGCCATGATGCTCAGAAGCGGCCTGATCCTGACCACGGCCTTGCAGGAAGCGGCCCTGAGCAGCGAAGTGCCCGAGTTCGAGTACGATATCGCCGAGATCATCAAGAATATTCAGGGCGGAGTATCGCTTTCCGAAGCGGCGGCCCAATACTCGCACATTTTCCCCCGAACGGTCATCCACCTGATCCGGATCGGCGAAGAAACCGGCCGGCTGGACGCCATGCTCGAAGACGCCAGCGAACACCTGACCAGGGTCAACAATATCATCACCGACACCAAGCAGGCCCTCCTCTATCCCAGCATGGTCTTCCTGGCCCTTTTGGGCGCCCTGATCTTCTGGTTCTACTACGTGGTCCCGAAGATCACCGGCCTTTTCAAGGAAATGGACGTTACCCTGCCGGCCATCACCGTCCTGCTGCTCCAGGTCTCCAACTTGGTCCAGGCCTATATCGTCCACCTGATCCTGAGCCTGGTCCTGGCCGCGTTCGCTTTCGCCTTTTTACGCAAGGGCAGCCCGGCCTTCCGAAAGTTCATCGACGCCCTGCTGCTCAAACTGCCGTTGGTGGGGACCATAGTTTCGGCCTCGAGCCTGGCCTTTATTTCCGAGTACTTCTATATTCTGCTGAACGCGGGCCTGGACCTCCTGCAGTCCATGACCATTCTCCGGGAATCCGTCAACAATCAGGTCTACGCGGAAAGGCTGGAAGTGGTCAAAGAAAGCATGACCCAGGGCCGGGGGGTGGCCGAATCCTTCACCGCGGCCGTGATCTTCCCCACCTTTGTCATCCGGATGATCAACACGGGCGAGCTGAGCGGCACCCTGCCCGAGCAGTTGTCTTACATCGCCGACAACTACCGCCGGACCCTATCCAACCTGGTGGCCACCATCAGCAAGATGATCGAGCCCATAGTGCTGGTGGTGGCCGGAACCATCTTCGCCGTCATCATCGGCGGCCTGATGCTGCCCATCTACGACCTGGTGGGTCGGATCAGCCGCTAGGCGGATCTCTCCTGGCAAGAGTAATCAGACGGGGCGGAGGGCTTAAGCTCTGAGTAGAATACTCCCGTCACTTATTTTCATCTGCCCTGAAAAATAAGGATATCGTCAGGCGCCATAACTTGAGACATAATACCTGCAAATGCTAACATGTGTCAGTAATTTGTATCAAGCTATGGTTTCAATAAAGATAAAAAATCACGATAAATTTTAAAAAGCGAAAGAATCCTTTCAGAGAAGTCGTGGTATGCTGATTCACCCGATTCAATCTTCGAGCTGGGTCAGCTTGCTCGATTTCCTGGTCAGATATATGTGAGAGAACTCCGAAGTCTCGGTGGCTCCGTGCCAGTGCTTTTCCTGGGCGGGTATGAGGACCACGTCGCCCACCGTGATGGGGATTTCCTCGTCTGCCGTGGCTATGATTCCCTTCCCGGCGGTGACGATCAGGACCTGGTCGGAGTCATGGGCATGAAACTTGTTCCTGACGCCCCGGCCGAAGTTCACCACGGTCACGTCGAATTCCGGACTATCCGAAACAAGAATCTGGCGCGTCACTTCTTTACCGGTGAAAAGCGGGCTGGTTACGGGTATCTTGGCCACTTCGTTCAGTCTGACAACTTTCATTGTTCTCCCACCTTTTTGAGATAAAATAAATGAATCGCGTAAATAGCAAATATAAATCGGATCGAATCCTAGGTCACCATTTCGACCGCTGTTGGGAGAGGCCGCTCTCTCATTCGCAGGGGTTGGTCGCGGCGGCCAGGTTGAGTATCTCGTTTTCGGCCAGGGCCCGGTTATAGATTTTGAACTCGTCTATCAGGCCGCCGAAAAAGTAGACCGGCGTGCCGCTGCCGCGGGCGCCGATAAGCAGCTTGTTGCCGTTGGTGCCGATCACGCCGGTCTGCTCGCGGGAATAGACCTGTCCGCCGTCCTTGAACAGCATCTGCCGCGCGCCGTCAAACACGGTGGTGACATGGTACCAGGTGTTGGCCGTCACCGGGAAGGAAGTATCGCCCACCCAGAACCAGTAGGGCTGCCAGGCGTACTGGACGTACCCGCCGTTGACCCGGGCCTCGTACAAGTTCTCCTTGTTGTAAATGATGTTATCTCCCGAGGCGCCGCTCCATTTTATCCAGGCGGCCACCGTCCAATTGGCGGTGTTCGGGTCGAGATCGCCGTCGGCCGGATCGCCGATGTCTATATAGCCGCCGTTGTTGGTGTCCACGCGGGTGAAGACCCCGGCCCGGCAGATTTTACCCTGGTCTTCCGCCGAGGGGGCCGGCAGGACGCCGGTCCCCCGCTGGGCCGCCAGTCCGGGGTTGTTGCCCGTGCCGTTGTCCGTGACGTCACGGGTCGTTCCGCTCCAGGTCTGATCCTCCATCTTGTATTCCGCCACCGGACCGGTGTAGCAGGTCCCGGAACAGGAAGGCCGGACGTTCTTGAACATCTCGTCCACCTGGGCCGCGGTCAGGGCCGTATGCAGAAGGGTGACCTCGTCCAGCCAGCCCTTGAAATAGGTATGGAAGCCGGCGTACCCGATGGTGAACGGATCGGTGCTGGTCCTGGGGTTCTGGTTGTAGTTGATCTGGGCGCGCTGCTGGTTGTCGATGTACACCGTCATCTTGCCGGCGGTCCGGTCATATACGGCGGCCACGTGGTGCCAGAGGCCGTCGTTGACCGTCACGGTGGTCTGGGCGTTGCCGTAACCGCCGTCGCTGTAAATCTGGAAGAGGATGGTGCCGTTGGTGGCCAGCCAGAGGCCGTAGTTGCGGTAGGTGCTGTTGCCTTTACCGGCCAGGCGGACCCAGTCGCTATGAGACCCGGTGGTCTTGAGCCAGAGGGCCAGGGTCAGCGAACTGGTCTGCTGCAGGGTCGGACTGTTGGCCACGCTGATATAGTCGCCGCTGCCGTCGAAATAGGCGGCCCGGCACATCTTGCCCGAGTGGACGCCTTTGACGTCGCCGAAAGTCTTGCCGTAATGGGCCTGGTCGTTGTTTATATCTATCGAATCAACCACGTCGTAGCTGGCGCCGCTCCAGGCCGTGCATTCGTCCAGGTGCCATTCGGCGGCCAGGTCCGCGGAATAGGTCGGACCGGCGCCGGCTCCGGTCACGGTCACGGTGATATTGTTCAGCGTGGCCGTATTGGCGGCGCAGGACTGGTCCGTGGCCTTCATGGCCACGAGATAGGTGCCGGCCTGGGTCGTGGATTTCTTCTTCATCACGCAGGTGGATTCATCGGCGGCGTAGGTTTCAAAATAGTCGGTCGGAACCGTGGCGCAGGTTATGCCGCCCAGGTGGCTGCTGCTGACCGTATAGTTCTCGGTTTGGCTGGGGCTGGACCAGGTCACGTTGACCGGTCCGGACACGGACAGGCTCGAGGTGATCTGCAGACTGAAGCTCTTCTCGTTGGTCTTGGGCGTCCCGGAGGTCGAATCGGTGACTCGAACGCCAATGGTGTACGAACCGGGACAGGCGTTCAACGGACCGGACAGCTTGGCGGTGTAGGGGTGGAGATACAGGCCGGTCAGGCCGCCGCCGCTGGTCAGGGCCCATTCGTAGGGCGTGGTGCCGCCCGTGGCCTGGAAGGTGACGGAATAATCGTTGGCCACCACGCCGGAGGGGACGCTGCCGGTGGCGATAACCACGTCGGCGCCGCCTGTTCCGCAGGGCGGAACACCGAAGCAGTCCTGGTCCAGACAGTCGGTGAAGCCGTCGCCGTCATCGTCCTTGCCGTTGGTGCAGCCGTCGGTGAACTGGTTTTCGCGCTGGTCCGAGCCGCCGCCGCTCCCTCCGCCGCCGGAGCAGAGCTTGCCCTTGAGATAAGTAAAGGAGGCCGCGCTGACCAGATCGTCGTAACCCGCGGTCACTATCTTGTCCGGGATTTCAAATTCGAGGCTGCTCAGGCTGCCGGCGTTATTACCGTCGAAGTAGGAGTCCGACCCGTCCAGGTCCTTGGGGCCGCCGCTGGCCAGGACATAGGCCACGTTGGTGGTCACGCCGCCGGACTTGGTGTGGACCTTGGCGCCGCTGTAAGGCGCGGTACTGAAGGTGGTCAGGCTGAGGCAGAGGTTGGAAAGGGAGGTCCGGATAAAGTCTTCGTAAACGCCGTACCGCACGGGATTGCGCCAGGCGTCGTCGCCGGCGGACAAGCCCAGGGTGAGATAAGGTAGGGTTCCGGCGTAAGCCGAACAAGTGTCGTCGCTGGCGTCGTTGGGCGTGCCGTTATCGTTGCGGTCTTCCAGGCCGTCGGCGTTCACGTCCGGACAGGGACACCTGCCGTTGGCGGCGATATAGCCTTCCAGGGTGTAATCGAATTTTTCCAGGATGGCCCGGGCCTGCTTTATTTTCGAGGATTGCAGCAGGGAAGGCAGAACCGAGGCCATCACCGAGATGACAATGCCGATGATGACCAGGACGATGGAAAGCTCGATCAGGGTGAAACCGCCGGCTTTTTTTTCCGGGGCTGATCCGGCTGTCCGATTACCGTCATTTTCTATACGGTTCATATTAATATCCAGGATGAGGACAATCAATCAAAGACGGAAGCTTGAAACGTAATGAATCAACGCCTCCGGCCTTGACAGTCCCGTGGTTTTGCGTATCATTTTTAACAGGCTCCGACATATTCCATGTTTGACGGGAGGTTGACCATGCCCACTTATGAATTCATTTGCCAAAAGTGCGAAAAGCCCTTTACGCTCACCGTCTCCATTTCCGAATACGAGAAGAAAAAGTTCAAGTGCCCCAAGTGCAACAGCACTAAAGTCAAACAGCAGGTTTCCGCCTTTCAGTCCATCACGCGCAAGAAAAGCTGACGACCGGCGTCGTGTCGTCCAGACCTGCCGCCCTGGGAAAGGTTACTTCTTATAACCCACGGGCATGATCAGCAGCGGCTCATGGGGCCGGGGGATTTTCATGATTCTGGCCAATTCCTCATCGTGGAAGGCGCCCACGATTCCGGCCCCCAAACCCAGGCTTTCGGCCTGAAGAAAAATATTCTGGCCGATATGCCCGGCCTCGATCATGGCGTAGCGCACGCCCCTCTGACCATACTTGCCACCCACCCGGTTGTACTCGGCGGTGATCACCAGATTCACCGGCGCCCTGGCCATCCAGTTCTGAGATAAGGCCGCGGCCGCCACTTCCGGTCTGAGATCGCCCGGCGCGATCAGCTTCAAGGAGTGACCGCCCGGTTCATAGTGGTAGTTGCCGGCGGACAGGCCGGTCGTTCCACCCTCGCCGACCACGGCGTATACGTCCATCGGGTACAGCGCGCCGGCTGAAGGAGCGGCCCGTTTGAAGCCTCGATCCTCGGTTACGCCCTGGGCCGCCCAGAGCAGTTGGCCGAGTTGTTCCAGGCTGATCGGGTCCGGCCGGTAAGACCGGCTGGATCGCCGGGTCTTGACCGCTTGCTCCAAGGAAAAATTGGAGCTCGTTTTAGGTGGAGGCAGTTTCATCCTCTCCTCCTTTGGTCCGGCTTGACCATCGCTTTCCGCCAGACCCCGGCCTCCTGGCCAAGTCCACGCTCCCAGCCCGGCCGACAAGCCCCAGGCCGCCTGTTTTAGAAGGTGACGCCGAGTCAGGGGAGTCGTCATGCTATAATCATCATTAGTTTAATAAACGATACCATTTCCCGATCGACAAGCGCAAAAGAAACTCCATGATCTATTCTATCATTCTTCTCTTGCCAGGTCAGGGGAAATAGTGGATATTGGGAATATCCCAAGCGATGCTTCCAAATCCAGCGGAGGAGGTGCCTCAATGCGAACCACTCTTACCGCCATCAAAGCCGATATCGGCAGCGTGGGAGGCCACATCTGTCCCAGCCAGGCTCTCCTGAAGAGTGTCCATGACTTCATTCATCAGCACGCCAAAGGACTGTTGATTGACTACAAGATCAGCCATACTGGAGACGACATTCTGGTTTTGACCACCCACGAGCAGGGGGTGGACAATCCCCAGGTGCACAAACTGGTCTGGGATGCCTTTGCCGCCGGCACCCACGTGGCCAAGGAACAAGGCCTTTACGGCGCCGGACAAGACCTCTTGAAAGACGCCTTCAGCGGTAACGTCAAAGGCATGGGGCCGGCCGTGGCCGAGATGGAATTCGAGGAAAGACCCAACGAGCCTTTTCTGATGTTCGCCGCGGACAAGACCGACCCCGGGGCTTATAACCTGCCCCTGTACCTGGCCTTCGCCGACCCCATGCATTGTTCCGGCCTGATCCTGTCACCCAAGATGGCCCCGGGCTTCAAGTTCACCCTCATGGATGTCTCCTACACCGAAGCCGAACGGGTCATCGAGTTGAACGCCCCGGAGGATATTTACGACGTCGCCGCGCTGCTCCGGGACCCGGAACGCTTCGTGGTCGAGAGCATCCACTCGAGGACCGACGGCGAGATATCCACTTCGGTCAGCACCACCCGGCTGCAAAACATCGCCGGCAAATACGTGGGCAAGGACGACCCCATCGCCATAGTGAGGGTCCAGGGCAACTTTCCGGCCACGGGCGAAATTCTTTCCCCCTACACCATCGGCCCCCTGGTGGCCGGCTTCATGCGCGGCAGCCATACCGGCCCCTTGATGCCGGTCAAGGTCAATTCCAACGTTTCCTACTTTGACGGCCCGCCCGTGGTAAGCTGCACCGGGTATTGCGTCCACGAAGGTCGGTTGACCGAACCCGTGGACTGCTTCGATCATCCCTTCTGGGATTACATCCGCGGCCAGGTGGCCCAGAAGTCCCTGGAGATAAGGCGGCAAGGCTTCTTCGGCGCGGCCATGCTGCCTTACAGCGAACTGGAATATGGCGGCATAGTGGAGAAGATGAAAAAACTGGAGGAAAAGTTCAGCGTGCGCCAGTGAAGACGGCTCGACGATCGGCCCATAGGGGACGCCGCCCTGTTACCAGTGAAATAGGGCGGCGTCCTTAATTTTATGTTCACCTCATCAGCTTGCCAGGGAGCCACAAGGCAAGGTCGGGCACCAGCAGGAAGAGTGAAAGGCAGATGGCCATGCCCAGGATGAAAGGATAAATGCCGCGATAGATCGTGCCCACGGGAGTGCCGGTCACGCCGGAGACGACAAAGGCGTTGATGGCCACCGGCGGCAGGATGATGCCGATCATGGTGATCACGCTGATGATCACGCCGAACCAGATGGGATCATAACCCAGCTTCAGGACCACGGGCAGGAAGATGGGCGTGGCCAGGATCAGGAAGGCCAGGTCCTCGATGAACGAGCCGCCGATGAGATACACCAGGATGATGATCAGCATGATAACCAGCCTGGGCACGGCCAGCGCGCCCAGCCATTCGGCCACGTAATAGGGCGTCCTGGTGACCAGGAAAAAATGTCCCAGAATTGTGGCGCCGGCGATCATGGTGATAACCATGCAGCCGATGCGCAGGGTGTCCATCACGGCCTTGACGAACTTCACCCGGTTCATGTCTTTCTTGACCAGGGTGAGTATCAACACGGCAAAGGAGCCCACGCTGCCGGCCTCGGTGGGGGTGAAAAAGCCCATCATCAACCCCCCCACCACCAGGACGAAGATGACCAGGACCGAAAGCACGGACGGCAGGGATTGGAGGCGCACGGACCAGGACGATTTTTCGCCCTTGGGTCCCAGTTGGGGATTGAGGGTACACCAGCCCAAGAGAGTGAGGACAAAGGAAAGGGCGATGATCAGCCCCGGAACTATGCCGGCCAGGAAAAGCTTGCCGATGGAAGTCTCGGTCAGGATGCCGTAAACGATCAGCACCACGCTGGGCGGGATGAGAATGCCCAGGGTTCCGACCGTGGCCACGGTGCCGCAGGAGAGGCGCTTGTCGTAGCCGTAATGGTCCATCTCCGGCACGGCGATGGTGGCGAAGGTGGCGGCCGTGGCCGGGGACGAGCCGCAGATGGCCTTGAAGGCGGTGGCCGCCACCACCGTGCCGATGGCCAGCCCGCCCGGAATATGGCCGATGAACTTGTAACCGGCGTCGTACAAGCTGCGGGCCACTCCGCCGCTGGCGCCGATCTGGCCCATGAGCACGAACAGGGGGATGACCGTCAGGCCATAAGAAGAAAGCACGCTGAAAATGTCCTTGGCCACCAGGTTGAAGGCGGCGTCCCAACTGACGATCAGGCCGAAACCGATGAAGCCGGCCAGACCCATGGCGAAGCCGATCTCCAAGCCCAAGGCGAACAGGACAAAAAGAAGGACGATGACCAGAAAGCCGATAATGGTCACGCTCATGATTGGGTTTTGCTCCGGGTAAGAAGGTCAAGCATTAGGACCAGGCACTCCACCAGGCAGGCGAAGGCCAGACCGTAGGCGATGGGGAACTGGGGGACGTGGAGCGTAATCGAGACCTCGCCGTGGGACCAGAGGTCGCTGCCCATAAGGAACAGGTTGTAGCCCATCAGGGCGAACAGGAAGATGCCCATCAGCCTGGTCAGAGTCGAAAGAATCATCTTTATCGGCCGGTTGAAGTAGCCGAAGACAAAGTCCATGTACACGTGGCCCCGGTCCAGGGAAGTCTGCGGGATGGCGAAGCCTATGGCCCAGGCGCCCAGAAAGCCCACCAGTTCATAAGTGCCGAGGATAGGCATTTTGAATAACCGCAGGATTACGTCGGCCACGGTCAAGGCCACGATGCTGACCAGGGACAGGCCGGCCAGCCAATACATGATTTGCGAAAGACGAGTAACCAGGTTCACCAGCGCTTTCACCTTCACCGGTCGCCTCCCCGGGTCGCTTCAATCGAAGGCCGCCTTTGGAGAAGCCAAGGCGGCTCGGTTTTATTAGCCTGGATTAACGAAAACCGACCTGATGGGCCGGACCGAAGTCCGGCCCGGACCGCGACAGGGCGGCGGGCCGGGCCCAAGACTTGGAGCGGACGATCAAGGATTGCTCTTAAGCCACTCCCGACAGAACTTCAAGGCCTCCTCGCCGGGCAAGTTCTTTTCCTTCATGGCCTTCACGTACTCGTCCATCACCGGTTTGACCTTTTCGGCCCACTTGGCATCCTCGTCCTTGGTCAGATTGGCGAAAACCACGCCCTGGCCCTTGGCGAATTCGGTTCCCACCTTGTCAAACTCGTCCCAGGATTTGCCGGTCTTCTCGATCCATTCCTTGTTTATCTGCTCGATGGTGGCCTGGGCCTCCTTGGACAAGGATTCCCATTTCTTCTTGTTCATGACCACGAAGAAAGACAAGGAATAGGATGAACCGAAATTCAGGGTGGTGTTCTTGACCACTTCGGCGAATTTCCAGCCCTTGAGGACTTCCACGGGCGAAACCACCCCATCCACCACGCCTTTGGACAGGGCGTCGTAAGTTTCGGTCTGGGGCATGGCCACGGGCGTGGCGCCCAGGGCGCTGACCACCTTGGCGCTGGTGCCCGAACAACGGATTTTCAGGCCTTTGAGGTCGTCCAGCTTGGCCAAAGGCTTCTTGCTATGGAAGACGCCCGGACCGTGGGCGTGAAAGTACATGATCTTGACGTCATCGTACTCCTTGGGCTTGAATTTCTGGAGACAGGCATTGGCCAGTCGGGTGGCCTGATAACCCCTGGAATAGCCCAGGGGCAGATCAATCACTTCGGTAAAGGGAAAACGGCCCTTGACGTAACTGACCACCGACATGCCGACGTCGGCGATGCCCTTGACCACGCCGTCATAAGTCTGGTCGGCCGGGGTCAGCGTGGCGCCGGGAAACATGACCACTTTGACCGCGCCGTTGGTTCGTTTTTCCACCTCTTTGGCCCATTGGTCGGACAGGATGGCGTGGCCGTGGGTGGGCGGGAAGAAAGTGGAATAACGCAGTTCCACGGCCTTGTCCGCCGCCGACGCGGCGGGAACACTCAAGGCCATAATCAACATCAAAGACAGCATCCAAACCAATAATCCGGTCGTGTTTCTCCTGGTCATGGATAAACCTCCTCCTCTCCAAGTTGAATGAATTTCTAAACCCCTCCCTGGAACAACCTCACCCCTGAATGGCCTGTTTCATTTTCCAGAATGAAGCCCCCGTTCAGCCTGGCGAACGGTATTTCCTGCAATAACCTTGATTTAGATTCAAAATGATAATACAGGCCTGGAACCGTGATGTCAATAAAAGATTGAGCAAAGCACCACCGGTCAGGAAAAACTAATCGTTAATCGGAGGAATTCACCCTGACCGGGACCAAATCTTTGTTGGCCAGGCTGGAAAGGGCTGAGGTATAATAGGCCCGCCCGGAAATCCTTAAAGTTGTGGAGCGCCGGGCTGGACCGCTTCAACCGGGCGGGGCCTAAAATAGAGACAGCGCGGCGGGCCATGACCTCTAGTCCAACAAATACGCCGGTCGGAACCGCTGACCGCCGATGACCGCCACCTCGGCCGCCGCTTTGATCAGGCTGTTGAGACCGGCGCAATGGGCCAAGAACCTGTTCCTGTTCGCACCCTTGTTCTTCGCCGGCGCCGCGGCCGACCGGAAACTTTTTTTCCATACCTCCCTGGCTTTTATTTTATTCAGCCTGATCTCTTCCTCGGTCTATATTTTCAACGACGTCAAGGACGTCGAATACGACCGCTCTCATCCGCGGAAAGCCAAACGGCCCATAGCCGCGGGCCAGGTCCCCGTTCTTCCGGCCCTGGCGCTGTCCTTTTTTCTGGCCGTCTTCTCCCTCATCGCCGCCCTGCGTCTCAGCGGCGATCTGGTCTTGATCATGATGGCCTATTTGACTCTTAACGGGGCTTATTCTTTATTCTTCAAACAGGTCCCTATCCTGGATGTCTTCTGCGTCAGTTCCGGCTTCATCCTCAGGGTGCTGGCCGGAGGAGCCGTGGCCGGGGTGACGGTCAGCCACTGGCTGCTGGTCTGCACTCTGAGCCTGTCCTTGTTCCTGACTTTCGGCAAGCGGAGACAGGAGTTGGTCAACCTGGGCGAGGAATCCGCCCGTCATAGGCCGGTGCTCAGAAAATATTCCCTGTCCTTTCTCAACCACACCATCACTATAGTATCCACCTTGACCATTGTTTGTTACCTGCTCTACGTCTCCGATCCCCAAACCGTCAAATTCTTCGGCACCAGGGCGCCGATAATAACCGTGTTCTTCGTTTTGTACGGCATCCTGCATTATCTCAACCTCCTGCAAACCCAGGCCCTGGGCGGAGACCCGACCGAGTTGCTGTTCAAGGACCGGGCCCTCCAAATCTCCTGCCTGGGCTGGGGGCTGAGCTGGCTGGTCATAATCTATCTGAAATAGGTAAGTCGAAATGTCCAAATCCAAAGTCGCGGTAGTCAAAACCAACGCCCACACGGTTTTGGAAGACATCGGCCGGCTGCTGGAGATGGCCGGCCTGGAAAAGCATCTAGACCCGGCGCGGCCCACCATACTCAAGGACAACATCTCCTGGCACCTGCCCATGCTTTCGGCCAACACCACGCCCTGGCAGTTGGAAGGCGTCATCCTGGGGCTCAAGAGACTAGGTTTCGAGTGTTTGGCCGCCGTTCACAACAAGACGGTAGTGACCGATCCGTTCAAAGGCGGCCGGCTCAATCGGCTCACCCCGATCTACAAGAGATATGACGTCCCCGAACTATACAACTTCCAGGCGACCGACATGAAGTGGCAGGTCTATAAACCTCGGGCCAGGATGCGGGTGCTCCACAAAATATATCCCGAAGGCATAAAGTTGCCGGACTATTTTTTCGGCAAGAACATTGTTCACCTACCCACGGTCAAATGCCATATTTACACCACCATGACCGGTTCCATGAAGAACGCCTTCGGCGGCCTGCTCAATACCCGCCGCCACTGGACCCACAGCCATATCCACGAAACCCTGGTGGATTTGCTGGCCATTCAAAAGGAGATTCATACCGGGATATTCACGGTCACGGACGGCACGATCTGCGGGGACGGCCCCGGACCGCGCACCATGATCCCGGTTATTAAAAATCTGATGCTGGCCGGCGCCGACAGCGTGGCCGTGGACGCCGTGGCGGCCAAGATAATGGGCTTCGATCCCCTGAGCCTGGATTTCATAAGGTTGGCGCATGAAGACGGTCTGGGGTCCGGACGATTGGACGAGATAGAAATCGTGGGCGATGACATATCTTCGCTGAACTTCGGTTTCCAAGTCGGGGACAACCTGGCCAGCCGCGTGGGCGATCTCCTCTGGTTCAGCCCCTTAAAGGCCTTTCAACGCCTCTTTTTCCGGACCCCTTTGGTCCATGTCTTCATTCTGGCTTCCTTCCTTTATCACGATTATTTGTGGTGGCCCGTTGAAGGGAAAAGAAGGATGAAAGGGATCGAGACCAGCGAATGGGGACAATTGTTCCACCGCTATCCCCTGGATTGAAACAGGTATGAGACAGCCGCCGCCGGAACACCGGCCGGCGTGAGTTTATCTTGACACTTTGGATTTTTTGGCTATATCTATTTTGTAATTTATCTTTTCAAAATATTCAGCGGACTGGAAATACTCCGGGCGCCTTATTTTGACCGAAACCAACCCTCAGATGCCGGTAACCTCCAGGGCTGGATGTGGTTTCAAGCGTCGAAAGGCCAGCACCCTTATAAGAACTTCGAAATTAAGCTCTTTTCGGCCGGAATTTTTATCCGGCCGTCGTCTCGCAAGCCTGGATACGCATTAAAATCGGAGCCCTTGGGCTTTCAAAAAAGCAGGGAGGTTTCAAATGAAGAACATCAGTCTGAAAATGAAACTGATCGGCGGGTTCATTCTGGTGGCCTTGATCTGCCTTATCGTTGGTCTGGTGGGTTGGAGAGGTGTGTCCAGCCTGGCCGGGCACGTTAAAGAAATTGGCTCGGTCAGGATGCCCAGTATAAAGAATATGCTTACCATCAGCGAAAGCCAGGAATCCCTGCGCGTGGCCCTCCGAACCCTGCTCAACCCGAACCTGGACGCTGAATCCAGAAAACGGCAGCATGACAACATCGCCGAGGTCAGAAAACATTACCAAGCCGCCTCGGACGCCTATGAAGCTTTACCCCGTTCGCCCGAAGAAGCCAGGCTTTGGAAGGAGTTCGTGCCGGCGCTGGACGCCTGGAAAACACTCAATAACGAATTTCTGACCCAGGCCAAAAAGATAGAAGAGATTGATATCACCAATCCGGTGGCCCTCAGGCGGGACCTGGAACTGTTCCGAGGCGATCATTATCGGCTCGAAGCCCAGGCCATGGAGTTATTGCTCAGCCATAAGAAATTTGAAGGCGGAGAGGACCCGACCAAATGCAATTTCGGCAAATGGCTGGCTGGTTTTAAAACCAAAAATCCGGTCCTGCAGGCGACCCTGGCGGAAATAACCCAGCACCACGTCAAATTTCACAAGAACGTCGGCCTGATCAAGGAACACGCGGCCAAGGACGAGATCGAAAAAGCCAAGTCCCTATTTCAAAATGAAGTAGCTCCCGCGGCTCTGGCCACCTTCGACGGTTTCCGGAAAATGCGGGAGGAGGCCGAACGGGTCGAGGTACTATACAATCAGATGAACGACTTGGCCATGGTTAAGACGCGGGAAAAACAAGTTATTGCTTTTGGTCTTCTGGAGAAGATAAGAAAAATCAATGAGGACTTGGCGGCCCAAGCCCAGAAACAGGCTTCTTCGGATGCGGCCTATTCCACGATATTCACCCTGGCGGGCATGACGGTCGGTTTCGTCCTGGCCATTGTCCTGGGCATCCTGCTAAGCCTCTCCATCACCCGGCCGGTTCACCGCATCATTGACTCTCTAGGTTCAGGAGCGGACCAGGTGGCCTCGGCCTCCAATGAGGTTTCGTCGGCCAGTCAGTCCCTGGCCGAAGGGGCCTCCGAACAGGCCGCGGCCGTGGAAGAGACGTCGTCTTCCCTCGAGGAAATGTCCTCGATGACCAAACAGAACGCGGACAATTCCACCCAGGCCAATTCCCTGATGGTCCAGACCAAGAATACGGTAACCCGGGCCGGAGAATCCATGAAGCAGGTGACCAAGGCCATGGGTGAAATTTCGGCCTCGGGACAGGAGATAAGCAAGATCATCAAAACCATTGACGAGATCGCCTTCCAGACCAACCTGCTGGCCCTCAACGCGGCCGTGGAGGCGGCCAGGGCGGGCGAAGCCGGGGCCGGTTTCGCGGTGGTGGCCGACGAAGTCAGAAACCTGGCCCAGCGGGCGGCCGAAGCGGCCAAGAACACGGCCAACCTGATCGAAGGCACCATAAGCAAGATCAACCAGGGCACCGAACTGGTCAAGAGCACGGACACGGCCTTCGAGGAAGTGGTGGGCAACGCCAACAAGGTGGCCGAATTGGTCGGTGAAATAGCCGCGGCTTCCAACGAACAATCCCAGGGCATCCAACAGATAAACCAGGCCGTCACCCAGATGGATAAGGTCACGCAACAGAACGCCGCCGGCGCCGAGGAATCCGCCAGCGCTTCCGAGCAGCTCAACGCCCAGGCGGAAAGCATGCTCGACCTGGTGGGCGATCTGATCAACCTGGTTGATGGGGCCGGCGCGGCGGCCGACCGGAAAAGGACCACGACCCGAAAGCCGCAAAAGCCGGAAAGAAAACCGGCTTTACCTCAACCGCCGGCCAAGAAACAACCGGCGACCAAGGCCGTGGCCAAGGTGGCCAAATCCGGAGACGTGATTCCCATGGATGAGGATTTCAACGATTTTTGAACCGAAACCGATCGCGGCCCGGGAAAATCGAGGGTCTGGGAGAAAACTTCGTCCAGGCCCTCGATCAAACCGGGTCGGCCGGAAAGCCGCGTTGACGGCCAGGGATGAGACCCAATTTCTTCAGCCGGGCGTTCAAAGTGGTGCGCTTTACCTCTAGAATCTCGGCCGCCCCGTCCGGCCCGCTGACTTTACCCTTGGTCCGGCCCAGGACGTGAAGGATATAACGCCGCTGGACCTCATCCAAAGAGGGCCAGTCGGCAAAGGGATGGTCGGCCGCCGGGGAGGTGGTTGTTTCCGGCAGCCTCAGAGCCAGGCGCGGGCCGTCGCCCAGAAGAACGGCCCGTTCGATGATGTTCCTCAACTCCCGCACGTTACCCGGCCAGTGATAAGATAAGAGCGTTTTTTCATCCTCCGTGGTCAGTTTCACCAGGGGTCGGTTGAATTCCCCGGCAAAACGCCGGGTGAAATTTTCGGCCAGCAGAATGACGTCGGCCCCGCGGTCCCGCAGAGGCGGCACGGACAGGGAAACCACGTTGAGCCTATAGTAAAGGTCTGGCCGGAAACGCCCCGAAGACACTTCCTCTTCCAGGACCCGGTTGGTGGCCGCCACCAGGCGGAAGTCGGAACTGATCGACCTGGCGCCGCCCAGGCGCATAAAGCTCTTCTCCTGCAGCACCCGCAACAGCTTGACCTGCACAGTCCGGGGGACCTCGCCCAATTCGTCCAGAAAAAGGGTGCCCCGGTGGGCCAGTTCCAATCGGCCCGGCCGGCGCTGATCCGCCCCGGTGAAGGCGCCTTTTTCGTGGCCGAAAAGCTCGCTCTCGACCAGACCTTCCGGCGTACTGGCCAGATCGGCCACGATGAAGGGGGCGGATCGGCGCGGGCTTTTAAGGTGGAGGCGGCGGGCCAGCAGCTCCTTGCCCACGCCCGTCTCGCCGGTGATGAGGACCGACGATTCGGAAGCCGCGGCGCGGTCGGCCAGGGCCAAGAGACGCATCATCACCGGGCTTTGGGTCATTATCTCCGCGCCCTCGACCGTTGCGGTCATCAGCTCCCTCGAGGAAGAAAGGCTGGCGTGCTCCTCCATCAAACGGCCCAGCTTCAGCACCCGTTCGAAGTAGGCGGCGACATGATCGGTCAACCGAATCAACAGGCTGTCTTCGCCGGTCTCCAGATCGAGGTCCAGATAGGAATTGTCGAGGTACAACACCGCGGCGGTCCGGCCCTCGATCTTGAGAGGCAGACAGAGGATGGACCGGGAGCGACGGCCGGTCTGAACCCGCTGGTTACGTCCGGAGGTGATCCAAAGGGGCCGATTCGCCCGGGCGGCTCTGAAGACGTGGGCCAGGCTGTCGCGAAAGTCATGGCTTTCCACGTCGCCCCGACTCATGTTCCGTCCGGCGCGCAGCAGGGGTCCGCCCTTTTTCCCACTTGAAAACCAGAACAGCCCTCCGCGCTCGGCGCGAAAGAATCGGCAGAGGGCCTCGACCAGGCGTCCCAGCAGTTCGTCCTGGTCCGGGGAAGGCGCCATCTGGTGAATCAAGGCGAAAAGCCTTTCCAGCAAGTCTTCCGCGATCGGTCTTGGTCTCTCGCCGTTCAGCCGATGCTCGACCAGAAATCTTAGATCGTCCGGAAAATTATCGGGTCCCGCCCCGGAAAGACCTTCCCAGGCCTTGAGGGCCAGGCGCCGGGCCTGGTCGAGAAGGTTCCGGCCGAGCGCCTGTCGGGCCAGGGCCACCCGGGTCCGGGCCAGTTCGATCGGATCGCCGGACTCCTCCAGGCAGGATTCACTGGCCTCCAGGTCAGCCTGAACGCTCTCGGTCGGCGTTCCCAGGGCCAACGCGCGTAAGCGCAAGGCCACGCCTTTGAGATGCACGTTCTCTCCGGCCAGAAGCCGCTCCATCTCCTTATCGAAATCGAAGTACGGCAGAGACTTCAAACCTCGACGTTTGAATTCGGAAAGAAGCTCCAGAACCACCGGCGTCGGATACTGCCGTAAAGCCAGACCGCTTCGGGTCATCAGGTCGAATATTTCCATCAGCCGCTGGTGGGCCGGCTCGATCCGTCCTTCTTTGAAATCCAGGTAAGCCAGACCTAAATCGCACATCAGCCGGGCGAAAAGGCCGGCGTCGGCCAGGTTCTCCCGGCGAGCCCCCTGGAGATGAAAAGAAGCCTCCCGTCGCTTATCCATCATCAGCAGGACCAGGCCGAGCAGAGCGCGAAAATGCACGGCCAGGGCCGGTTCTTCCCGTTGCCGGGCCCGGCGCCAATAGGCGTCCAGAAGTCCTATGGCCCGATGTAACTGCCCCAGGACGGCGGTCGAGTATCCCAGGTAAGCCGGCACCGGCCAGACGGCCAAGGCATCCCCGCGTTCCTCCGCCTCCCGCACGGCCCGTTCGAAGTACTCGGCCGCCTCCCGGTACCGGCCCTGGAGGTAATAATAGAGTCCGAAGAACTCGGAGGACCGGGCCAGAATATCCTCGTCGCCCAGGCTCCTGACCTCCTCGAGTCCCGCGGACATTACCGCCAGGGCGTCGGGCAGGGCTTCGTTCAGGTAATAAAACAGGCCCAGGTGAAGACCGATAAGCGCCTTCGATCTGCGGTCGCCCAGGGCCGCGGCCTTGTCCCTGGCCTTCTTCAGCAGTTCCGGCACCCGCTCCATCCCTTGTCCCAGCCGGAACCTGAGGCGGGAAACGGTCACGGCCGAGGAAACATAGAGCGTCCTGGTCCGCTCGTCTTCGGCGGCGGATTCCAGAAGAGTCAGGACCTGGCCGAAATTCTCCAGAGCCGCTTTTAAATCTCCCGCGGACAAGGCCCGTCCGGCGGCGCTCTCCGCCAACACCGCGGCCTCATAGGTCCTGCCGGCGGCCCGCAGCAGTCTGGAGACGGCCGGCGGCGCCAGGGTTTCCAACAGGTTCTTTTTTTCCAGTTCCTCCAGAATGGCCGCCAGTCTCGCCGGCTGGTTGAGACGATTAATCCTGGCAGCCGTCTCCGGGTTCAACCTGGCCGCCAGGCGGAAGGTGTCCGGCCCGGTCTGCTTCATGAGGCGGCCGCGCCTGGCCCGGACGATAAGATCGAATAAAGGGCCGGGGGCCAGGGGCGCCAGGGCGCCGGCCACGTTCATCGAGGCCGAGCCGCCCAGGGCCTCCAACGTGGCCAGGAAGAGCCATTGTTCCGGAGTGAAATCAGGCCGGGTCATGATCTGGCTTGCTCCAGGGTCTCAAGATACGGCCGCCGGTCGGACGACGTCTTGGTCATGATAATTCCTTCCGGCCTTCTGTTTCAACCCCACTGACTAAATAAGATCGTAATTTTGTCCATATATGGTCATATAGTTGAAACCGGCGGGAGGTCGGGACATAATATACCATTAACTCAGATATTTATACTCATCCTCCTGATGGCCCGAGCTTTGCCCTTATAAAGAGCCAAACCCATGGCACGGGAGGTGTTCCATGAAATCAGACCCATCTTTCGCCCACCCTTTCTGTTTTCCCGAACTGAAGGCCGCGCTGGAGCGGACCCGGGAGAAAGAAATCCTGCCGGACGTCTGGCTGCTCGAAGGCAACTTGGGACTGTCCTTTTTCCTGGCCCCGCCTTCCTCGAACATCTACCTCCTGCGGGACCGGGACCTGGTAGTGCTGCTGGACACGGGCCTGCATCCTTATTACCGGCCGAAAATCTTGAACGTGCTGGAGCGCTGGCGCCGGGACGGCGCCCGAACCCTGGTCCTGCTGGTCAGTCAAGGCCATTGGGATCACGCCCTGAACAACGAAGTCGTCCTGGCCGCCGGTTATGATCAGGTCAGGTTCCTGCTGCCCGAACCCGAAGTGCCGGTCATCGAATCCATGCACCACTGGCTGGCCGACTTAACCAAACTGGAAACCTTTTTCGATCCCTACCCCCAGTGGACCGAACTGCTCACCCAGTTCGAACAATACGCCCGGACCAGGGCAGGCTATACCGAGCCCGAGTACGCCGAAGTCTGGACCGCCATAAAAGGAATGGCCGAACGGCCGGACCGAAAGGCCTTTCGCTCGGCCATAAAACTGCTGGGCGAACGGATACTTTTCCGCCGTTTCCGCAGCCTGGCCGAGCAGGCGGAAATTTTACCCCTGAGCGGCCGCGAACGAAGACGGTTCGGCGACGTGGAAGTCCTGGGCTGGTCCGTGGGCCGGTTCTTCATCATTCACGACGCCTCCCACAGCCCGGGTCACCTCTGCCTCTATGATCCGAAGAACAAGCTGATTATCTCCGGCGACGTGACCATCGAAATCAACCCGGCCTTTTTTGACACTTCCATGGAAAGATTGACTCAGGCCTCTGGTAATCTGAGAAGGATGGCCGAGCAGGGATTCATCGAAATCGCGGCTGACGCCCACCGCAACCCGACGGCCTTCCAGGAGTTGGTCGGCTTCCTGGGAATAGACCCTCTGCACCCGACCGAGCTGTCGGACGTTTGCCGGGGCCGGGAGGAATGCGCGGCCTTTTTCCGCATTTTCGAGGATTACTACCGGGAAATGAGAGACGAGACCCTGGCCGCCTGGGAGCGCCTGGGCCAGGCCAGCCTGCCGGAAATCCTGGCCGAACTGGCCAAATCGCCCAGCCGTTTCGTCAAGTTCAAGCTGGCTCTGCCTTTCCCTTCCCGGCCCGAGGTTCTGGTCGCGCGTATCCTGGACGAAAACGGCTATATCCGCCGGTCCGTGGACGATCGGCTAGTCTTTTCTCCGCCGGAAAAGTGGCGGTATTAACTGCCGGCGGGATTAAATCCGGCCCAAGGAAAGATGACGTAATGGAAAGAAACATCGAGGAAGTCTGCCGGTTGGCCTATCAACTGGCGGAAAAGAACGAGCTGGAATGTTCCGGCTGCGCCCAGTCGGCCCTGGCCGGCATCCTGGACGCCCTGGATAAAAGACAAGACGAAGTCTTCCGGGCCGCCAGCGGTCTGGCCGATGGACTGGGGCTTTCCACCAGGGGGAACTGCGGGGCCCTGGTGGCCGGCGCCCTGGCCATCGGCCTTTTTTTCGGCCGCCGGCGCGAAAATTTTCATGATCCCTTCGCGGCCATGGATTCCTACGACCTGGTCCTGGACCTGGTGGAAAAGTTCGAAGCCCGCTTCGGGTCGCTCCGGTGCCTGGACATTCAGACCGCCTTGGCCGGCCGATCCTTCAACCTGCGCCGGCCGGAGGAACTCGAGGCGGCCCTGGCCGCCGGGCTGCACCATCATTGCGCCCAGGTGGTGGGGACCGCGGCCGAGTTGGCCACGCGCATTATTTTAGAAGAGTTTTGAAAGGGGAAGGCGCGATCTACGATCAGGAGAGCCGGTCCAGGACTTCGGTCGGGCTGACCAGGGTGATACAACGGTTGGCCACGCTGATCACGCCGTCTTCCTGCAAGCGTTTCAAGACTTCGCTGACCGTCTGCTGGCAGGTGCCGGTCATGGCCGCCATCTGTTCCTGGGTCAAAGACAGAGGCAGGGTCGCCGGTTGGTCCCAGGCGCCCGATTCAGCCAATTGCTGGTAGCACAAATAGACGAACAGCTTCAGCAGGCGCGTGGTCACGTCGCAGACCATCAGGTTTTCCACCTGCTCGCACAAGTATCTGACCCGGCGGCCCATGATCTGGATGACGCGCTGCACCATGGGGTAATGGCGGGAAAGGAGGTGTTCGAAGTCGCGTCGTTCGATGCGGTGAATCAGGCAGTCGGTTATGGCCCGGGCGTTGCACTTCCTTTCCTGCTCGCCCATGATCTCGGCCAGGCCGAAAAGCTCTCCGGACTTGCGCACCCAGACGATAAGGTCCTTGCCCACCTGGCTGGATTTGAATATCTGCACCGCGCCTTTTTCCAAGTAAAAGGCGCTGTGGCCGACATCGCCTTCAAAGAAAATGAACTCATTCCTACGGTACTGCCTCTTCTGGGAGAGCAGCAGAAAGTGCTTCTTCTCCTCGGACAGTCCTTCGAAGAAGTCCTTTTCCTTAAGATGCCAGTTCGTGCCCATGACTTTGACTGGTATTATACAGGAAAAACCTCTCCCAGACCAGTCTGAGCATGGTTCCGGCCACGTCGAGACCTTGGGGACACCGAACGGCGCAGGTGCCGCAAAGACGGCACTGCTGGAGAAAGGGGCTTCGGGCCGCCTCTTCCACCAAGCCCCATTGGAGCAGCCGGATGACTTGCCGGGGCGTATGAGGGGAGACAAAGGCCCGCGGGCAGCCGGCCGAGCAGCGGCCGCACTGAAGGCAGCCCGAAATTCGCGGCCGGAGCCGGTCCAATGGACTGGTCTTGTTCATGTCCTCCGGTCTTTAAACCTTGAAAGGATTCGGGCCTAGTTCCTTCAACTGGTTCACGTACTCGTCGATCAACCGAACGTACCGGCCGGCCTGGCGCACTCCCAGGCTTTCGAAACGCACCCGTTCCGGCTCCATGACCATCTGTTTGAGTTTGTCGGCCAGATCGCCGCTGCGCTTGCGGATAAGCTGGCTGCCCTTTAGGTAATGACACTGGCCGTCTTCGCAGCCGGCGATCAGCACGCCGTCCACGCCTAGGGAAAGGGCGTCGGCGATCAGGGCGTTGTTGACCGCGCCGGCGCAAGGCACCTTCAAATGAACCACGTTGGCCGGCCAGGGCAACCCTTGTTCCACGGCGGACCTGGCCGCCGGATAGGCGTCATTTTCGCATAAGAAGGCCAGGACGACCGGCTCGCGGCCAATGAAACTCAAAGATTCCCCCAAGGACTCGATCTGGGCCGAGGTCTGCTTTATGGTCAGGTGCCGCAGAGAAATGGCGGCCAGGGGGCAGGCGCCCATGCAGTTGCCGCAGTGACGGCACTTGGTCAGGTTCAACCTCGGGAATCCCTTTTCGTCCAGGGAATAGGCCTGAAAAGGACATTCCTCGACGCACCGCTTGCACTGGTCGCATTTGGTCAGGTCCACCACGGGGTGCGTCGGCGGCACGACCACCATTTCTTTCAGGAAAGACAAGCCTTCCATGGCCGCCCGGTGGCAGGACTCGATGGCCCGGGCCACGTTCATGGGCTCCCGGGCGCAGCCGCCCACGTACAAACCCGTGCGTTGGCTCTCCTCGGGATGGCACTGGAGATGAGATTCGAAAAACTTGTAGCGGTTAAGAGGCAGCCCCAGCCGCCGGGCCAGGTCCTCACTGCCTTGGGCCGGCACCATCCCGCCGGCCAAGACGAGCAAGTCCAGGTCGAGATTCACTTCCCTTTGAAGAAACGTGTCTTCGGCCCTAATCCGAACCCCTTGGCCGTCCTCGGCCGCGGCCACGGCCGAAGGATTGCCGCGGATGAAGATCACGCCTTCCATACCGGCCACTTCCCGGTACAGGTCCTCTTCGAAGCCGGGGGTTCTGATGTCCTGATAGAACACATAAGCCTTGACCGCCGGCGATATCTCCCTGAGCCGTTTGACCTGCTTCAAGGTGGCGGAACAACAAACCGACGAACAGTAACGCAGATGCCTTTCGTCCCGGCTGCCGGCGCACTGGATGAAGCCTATCGCCTTCAAGTCTGACAGGTTGAACCCGGTCGCCGGGGCCGGACCTTCAAAGCCGGCGGCCAAGAGTTGTTCCATTTCCAGGTTGCCGATCACCCGGGGCAGACGGCCGTACCCGTATTCCGCCAGGCGGGACAGGGGATAGGGGTCCCAGCCCGTGGCCGCCAGGATGAAGCCGGCTTGAACAGTCATTTCGCCGGCGGACTCATCCAGGTCGATCGCGCCGGCCGGGCAGGCTTCGGCGCAGGCGCGGCAGCCAGGCGGGCATAAATCCCGGTCAATGACCAAGGCCTCCGGCCAGGGGGCGGGCCAGGCCGGATGAATGGCCTTGGCCGTGGAACCAAGCAGGGCCGGCAGCCCCATCTCGGGAGATACCGGCGGAACGTCCTGCAGGTTTTCCGGCCGTATAGGCTGATCCTTCGGGCAGACCTTCAGGCATTCGCCGCAGGCGTTACACAATTCGAGACTCACGAACCTGGGTTTCTTCTCCACGGTGACCGTGAAGGCGCCGGGTTGGCCGGTCACCGATTTCACCTGGCTCAGGCAGTGGACTTCGACCGAACCCGCACGGCTCAGGCGGTCGAGAGTGAAGACCAGGCCGCAGCGCGGATCGCAGCCCAAAGGATAGAACCTCGATAGCAGGGCCGTCTTGCCGCCGACCCCGCTGCACCTTTCTATCAAGTAAACCTTTTTGCCCAGACCGCCCAAGGTGGCCGCGGCCTTCAGGCCGCCGAATCCGGCGCCGACGATCAAGGCCGCGTCCACGGCCGGGACCTCGACCGGCGAGAGAGGTTCGAGCAGTCGGGTCCGGGCCAGGGACATCTTGAGCAAAGCCTCGGCCTTGCTCCGGCGCACCGAGGCGCTCAAATCCGGCCCCAGGACTCCCTGCTCCTCCAGGTCGCACCATTCGTGCATAAACGGATTCAGGCCGGCTCCGGCCAGCCCCTCGACGGCCTTTCTTTTTTGTTCCGTGGTATAGCGGCCCACCCAGAGACAGCGGTCGATGAGGCCTCCGGCCAGGGCTTTCTCGATATCGGCCCGCCCGGCCCGGGACCAGGGCGCATCCACTCTTGCGACCAGGCTTACGCCCCGGGCCTTGGTCAGTTTGGTCAGAAGCGCATCCAGGTCCAAGTGCCCGGCCAACCGCCGGCCCGGATCGAAGACAAGTAAGCCGATCTTGGGAACTGCTTGGGTCATCAGGTCGTTCTGGTCTTATATCTGAATCTTTCCACCTTGCCGTTTATGTCCACCGCGGTCCAGGTGATGCTGTTGGCGCCGACCATGGGCGTCAGTTTCGCGCCGAAATAGCCCAGTTGATAGGGGATGCGCGTCTCGATGGCGCCCACCGGGCAGACCTTGGTGCAGGACATGCAGTCCCAGCAGTCCCGCAAGGAACGGCAGAAAGCTTTCCGGTCCGGACCCAGGGTCATCAAGTCGCCGGGACAGATTTGTTCGCACAGGGGCTCGGCCTGAGCCTTGCACCCGTCACATTTCTCGATATCAACCTTGGGGGGCATGGTTTTTCCTCCGCTTCACGGTTTCATCCGGTCGCCCGGCACGATCTGTTCATAGGGCCGGGTGAAGACTTCGATTTCACCGGTCTCGAGGTTTTTCTTGGTTTCCACGAAACAATCCAGGTTGGGGTCCGGGTTGGGATAGTCGGACCTGGTCTGCCAGCCGGCCCAGCGGGTTTCGCGCCGGAACTTGAGATGATGAACCAGGACCTCGGCCACCTCCAGCCTGTCCATGACCTCATGCGCGCTCATCAAATCGTGCAGGTCCCGGGCGTAAAGGTACTTGGTCTGACCCCGCAGCATCTTCAAATGTTTGAGGGCATAGTCGAGTCGTTCTTCGTTGGTGCGGTAGAACTGGGAAGTGCCGCCGGCGTATTCGTCCATGAGCCGCTGCATCCGTTCTTCCATTTCCAGGGGGGAGACGCCGTCGAACCCGGCCCCTCGCAGCAACGGGGCGAAGACCCTTTCTTTTTCCTCTTCCACCTGCCGCCGGTCCAGGTCCGGCAGGCTTATCGCGTCCAGATATTTAACCGCCCCCCGGACGGCCAGTTTACCTTCGGCCGCGCAACCGCCCACGAATTTGTTGGGATTCCCTCCCGCGGTCTCGCCCGCGGCAAAGAGCCCGGGGATGGTGGTCATGCGGTCCAGGTCCACCCAGTAACCGCTCTGGGTGTGCCCGCCGACGATGTAAGGGTCCGAACCATAAATCTCGATGGGTTCGCGGGTGACGTCCTGACCGCGGCTGGCCAGAAAAAGCACGAAGGACGGCCGTTCGTTGAGATAGTCAATCTTGAGTTCCCTGGCCTCGTCGTCGCTCAGATGGGTCGTGTCCACGTAGGTGGGGCCCCGTCCGGCCAGCCATTCCTCCATGGGCGCGTTGGCCCGGATGTAGCGGGGGGCCTTGTCGCCGCCCAGATGGGCGTATCGCTCCTTCAGGATGAACTCCCCGCGGCCGTTCCTCATCATGGACCGGTAGCCTACGGAGATGGTGTCCACCGGTCCGCAGAAATCCTTGGTCCGGGTGGCCACCCAGCGCTGCTCCATCGAGGTCATCTCCGCGCCCCGCCGGACCCCCAGGGCGTAGCCCGTGCCCACGTTGAAAGGACACATCCAGGTCTGATGATGGGCCGCGGTGGCGTCGGCCGTATACGACTTGTAGAGGCCGCAGGCCCCGCCGGTCGAGACGATCACGGCCTTGGCCCGGAACACGTAAAACTTGCCGTCCCGCACGCCGAAACCCATGGCCCCCACGCAGCGTTCCCCGTCCAGGAGCAACCCGGTGGCCACGACCCGGTTGTAGACTTCCGCCCCCGAGGCCAGGGCCTTTTCGGCCATGATGGGCTTGAGCGACTCGCCGCGGATGGAAATATCCCAGCCGCCGCGGAACTTGATCCGGCCGTTTTCGTCCCGGACGATGGGCAGGCCCCAGCGCTCCAAGTCCTCGACGGCTTCATTGAGTTCCCGGGCGTTGCTCAGGCACAGGTCTTCCCGTATCGGCCCGCCGCCCACCTGGGACCGGCTCCAGCGCACCAGGTCCTCCGGCGTCCGGCCTTCCGGAATATAGGTGTTGATGGCGTCCATGCCGGCCGAACAAGCGCCGCTGCGGCTGATATGGGCCTTTTCCATTATGACCACTTTCAACTCGGGTTTTATTTTCTTGGCCTCGACGGCGGCAAAGCAGCCCGCGTTGCCGCCGCCGATGATCAAAAGGTCGGACTCGATTATCTCGTCAGCGATTTCCCGCCGGCTCCCGGGCAGTTCCTTGGTCATATCTTTCCTCCCTAGGGGTTGGGTTCAAAATTTATTTGACGGATCAGCGCCTACATTCCGGCGGCCTTGGTCATGGGATACCCGATCAAGCTCAGCCAGGCCGTCTGAACCAGGATGACGTATATGTTGGAAATGATCGAAAGGATCGTGCCGAACTTGACTATGCCCCAGAAGGACTCTTCGCTTATGCCCCAGGCGATGAAGAAGGCGGTTATGGACATGGGCAGGAAAAAGGCATAGCTCAGGCAATTGATCACGATCAGGGTGAAAGGCAGCGTGCTGTAGCCCAGGGCCTTGGCCAGACCCAGGGCCATTGGTACGAACATGGCGCCCATGGCCACGGCGCTGACGATGCCGGCCCGGGCCACGTGCAGCCCGGCCACCAGAATCAACAGGACCGGGATGGCCGGCCAACCCGTGGACTTGAGAGGGTTGACCACGAATTGGGCCAGCCATTGCACCGCCCCGGCGGAATGAAGGGACGTGCCCAGGGAGATGGCGCCGGCCAGAAGTATCAGGGTGTCCCAGAGGACATACTTGCCCACGGCCTTCATTTCGATCCTGGACCAGGGCAGGAACATGAGCATGGCCACCACCAGGGCGGTCATGCCGGCTTGGATTTTGTACGGTTCGAAAATCCACAGGATCAGACCCAGGCCCAGGCAGATCAGGGCCCAAATTTCGGGAAAGGTTATCCGGCCCAGTTCGGCCTTCATTTTCGGTAGTTCGGTTTCGGCGCCGGGTATCTCCAGGTCGCCCACCTTGAACCACCAGACCACAAAGTAGAACATGATGGGCAACAGGCCCCACAACGGCAGGTTGAGCCAGAACCATTGGCCCCAGGAAATCTTGACCCCTTCGGCCTTGTGCAAGAGTTCGACCAGAATGAGGTTGGGGAAGTGGCTGGTCAGGATCAGGAGCCCGGAATAGAGCGGCACCAGGCCGCAGATCAGGATGATCAGGGAAACGTTGATTCTTTTCACCTCGGGCAGGTGTTCCTTGCCGGCCATGAGCGAACCCACGCCTTTGGCGATGGGTAGAAAGAGCGCGGTTTCGCTGACCGTGGGGATCACGCCGCCCACGGCCAGGTCGGCCAGGCCCAGTCCCATCAGGATTCTTTTTACCCGGCTGGTTTTCATGGCCGAGACGATGGTCAGGGCCACCCTCTTGCCCAGGGGCGTTCCCATCATGATGGCGGCGAAGATGAAGGCGCCCACGCCCAGGAAGAACACGTCCGAGGCGAAGGCGCTGAAGGCCGCGGGAATCTTGGCCTTGGTCAACAGGACCACCAGCAGGGGCGCGCCCAAGCCCACGATGACGTTGGGCAGGGCGTCGGTGACCATGCAGGCGATGAACCAGCAGAATATGCCCAGGACGCTCTGTCCCTCGGGTTTCAAACCGGGCAGGGTTGGTGAAAAATGAAGACCCAACAGGAGGACGAAAGCGATGACGATGCCGATAATCTTTTTTCGGTAAGCCTGGGCTTGCTCTTCGGCCTCGTCCACCGCCTTCATTCTCGATTCGAGAACGCTTTCCTTGACCGCTTCGGCCGCCATTGAGTCACTCCTTTCCTTGCTCTTATTTCCGATTCTATTCATCCGAGTAACACGAAAGGCGGTCAGGTTTTATCGGCTGGGCGATAAAGGTGGTTTTTTTAGGTGCGATCGGAAGGTCCAGCGTAATCGTTCCGGGCTAGCGGCCGCTCAGCCGCACCGTGGTAAAAGGTCCCTCCAGCGGAAGGGCCACTCTCGGGCTGTCGCCGACGAGACGATCCACCACGGCCTGGAGATCGCGGGCTCGAGGGGCGTTGAGAAACTTGAATTCCTCGGCCGGCTTGGCCGGGGCAAGTTCCAGGTCCAAGGGCCGTCTTTTCCTGGCCAGCGTCGAACTTATAGAAACAAATCATTTGTCTGAATCCATGATCTCCGTGGCCCGAGCCATGACTTCGTCCACGCCGATACTGGTCAGGCATTGCTGGTGAGCACAATCCGGAAAGCGGCCGTCATGGTAACACGGGGAGCAACCGAGTTCCGGGCCTTTCCAGATATTAACGCTCCGGGAATTGGTTATCGGCGCCTTTTCCCGGGGGTCGGTGGGGCCGAACAAGCTTATGACCGGCAGGCCGGCCGCGGCGGCGATATGCATGGGTCCGCAGTCATGGGTTATCATGAGCCGGCATTCTTTCAGCGCCAGATAAGTCTGGACCGGCGTCAACCCGCCGGCCAGGTCCAAGACGCGATCGTTCAAAACGAGCGGCCGGGTGAAGTCGCGATCTCCCGGTCCGCCCACCAGCAGGACGCCGAATTCCGTCTCATCCAGGACGCGGCGCACCAGTTCGCGATAGAGTTCCAGGGGCCAGCGGCTGATAGTCCGGGACTCCTTGATGTTGGCGGCCCCGCCCGGCGCCAGGGCCAGGACGGGACGGCCGGTCAGGGGCGCAATTTTGCCGGCGACAATAGCCTGGTCTTCACTCCGGGGAAACAATTCCATCCTGATCCCGTCCGGATGAAAGCCCGGCCAGAGGCCGAAGACCTTTATGTACTTGTTGATCTCGTGCTCTTCCGGGGAAGTGACCGCGGCCCTGGTCAGAAAAGCGCCGCCCAGATCGCGTTGGAAGCCCAGTCGGTTTCTTGTCCGACTCAGTCTAAAGATCAGGTTCCAGCGCCAGTCCCGGTGCAGAACGAAGACCACGTCCGGCTTTTGCGCCTTTGCCAGTCTGATCAAATCCAGGGCGGCCCTCGCCTGGTCCATCGTTCCGCCCTGGAAAAAACGGCGGTCATCCACTATCAGAATTTGGTCAACATAGGGGCAGCCATCCAGGACCAGGCGGTTGGAAAAGCCGGTGACCAGGCTGATCCTGGCCTGGGGCAAGGATTTGCGCAGCCCGCGCAGGGCCGGCGTGACCAGCACCAGGTCGCCCAGACCACCCAGTTTGAAGATCAGGAAATGCATTAACGGCCTCGCTGAGAATTGAGCTTGTTAAATCAGGACGCAGTTGTCAATAGGGAGCGCCGGTATTGCCTTTTAGGCAATCTATCAATAAAATGCCTTAGTTTAACTAAGGACGGCCTTGGATGACCGGGGTAATGGAAAAAACCGCGCGCGAGCAGGCGGCGGAGGTGGCGGCCAGGTTGACGAACGCGGCGGCCACGGCCGTCACGGAAGCGGATTACCGGCGGGAGGCGGCCCGGATATTCGAAGAAGCCGGAACGGCCGCGGGGTTGACCATTATCCCCAGGGATGAGTTCTCGGTCGCCCGCGGCCGGGTGGACTCGGTTTATAATCGTCTTATTCTGGAATACAAACGCCCGGGCAAGCTTCGAAAATCTAATAACAGCAATCCTAATCAGGAAGCAATTCAACAGGTCAAGGATTACATACTCGACGTGGCCGAACGCGAGCGCCGCGAGGCCCATCGTCTTGCCGGTGTGGCCACCGACGGCCGTTTCTACATTTTCGTCCGCAAGGTCGGCGAAGGCTGGTCCGTGGACGACCCGCTCGAAATCAACCAAGCCTCGACCGAACGGCTCCTGCGGCTTCTCTATTCGCTTTCCACCGGAGCGGCCCTGGTCCCCGAAAACCTGGTGGAAGACTTCGGGCCTAAAAACTACAGAGCCGGTTCGGCCGTCCGGGCGCTCTACCGGGCCCTGGCTGGAAACAACCACCCCCTGGTGGACAAGCTGTTCGAACAGTGGCGGATTTTTTTCAGCGAAGCCACGGATTATAAAGAATGGGCCGAACGCATCGAATCCAAGCCGGAATTCCGCTCCTTTGTCCAGGCCCTCTGGACCCGGGAGGAAATCCGGCACCTGGACGCGGGCCGGGTCTTTTTCGTCCTGCACACTTATTATGCTTTGCTGATCAAGCTGGTGGCCTCCCTGGCCGCGGCCCGTTTCGCCGGGAACGGCGCCGCACCCTTGACTAGACTGGCCTCCCAGGGGGGAACTGAACTCAAAAGCGCCCTGTTAAACCTCGAAAGAGGAGGCCTTTTCCGGGAATACGGCATCAGGAACTTTTTAGAAGGCGATTTTTTCGGTTGGTACCTGGCGGCTTGGGATGAAGAGGTCGAGAAAGCCGTCGGTTCCTTGCTGGGCCGGCTGGCGGAATACGATCCGGACACTCTCGAACTGGCCCCGGAAAACGCCCGGGACTTGCTGAAAAAACTATATCATTACCTTCTGCCCCGGGAAATCCGCCACGACCTGGGCGAGTACTACACTCCGGACTGGTTGGCCGAACGTCTCATCGTCCAAACTTTGGGCCGGGCGGATTTGGGGAACCCCAGGAAACGCATTCTGGACCCGGCTTGCGGCTCCGGCACTTTCCTGGTGATCCTGATCAAGCACGTCCGGGAAAGGGCGGGCCGCAAAGGTCAGGACCCGGCTGAGACTCTCGATCTGATTTTGAACAACATAGTGGGGTTCGATCTGAATCCCCTGGCGGTCATCGCGGCCCGGACCAACTACCTGCTGGCTTTGGGCGACCTGCTGCAGGCGCGGCGGGATGAGGTGGACATACCGGTTTATCAGGCCGACTCCATCCTCACCCCCTCGCGAGGGAACGATCTGTTCGACGGCCAGGTCTTTCCCTTGAAAACGGCCGTGGGGCTGTTTCGGGTGCCCTCTCTTTTCGCCGACAGAACCCGCATGGACGCCCTGGCCAACGAACTGGATGAAGCGGTCGAGACCGATGTCAGCCAAAAGGCTTTCCTTTCCCGGCTGATGAAGACGGCCGGACTCGAAGAAGAGGAACTGGACTCCGCCGCCGAAGACCTCGGCGTCCTTTACCATCAGCTCCGGGAATTGCACCGGCAGGGCCTCAACGGGGTCTGGGCCAGGATCATCAAGAACTCTTTCGCCCCGCTCTTCATGGATCATTGCGATTACATCGTCGGCAATCCTCCCTGGGTCAACTGGGAAAGCCTGCCTGAAGACTACCGCCTGCAAACCAAACCTCTATGGGAACACTACGGCCTCTTTCCCCACGGCGGCATGGACACCATTTTGGGCAAGGGCAAGAAAGATATCTCCATGCTGATGACCTATGTGGCCATGGACCGTTACCTGCGGCGGGGCGGCAAATTGGGCTTTGTCCTGTCCCAGAGCCTGTTCAAGACTTCGGGCGCGGGTCAGGGCTTCAGGAGATTCCTTCTGCCCGACGGCACGGCCATCGGCCCCATGACCGTGGACGATTTAGTCGAGATCAACCCCTTCGAAGGGGCCACCAACCGGACGGCCGTGGGCATATTAGCCAAAGGCCGCGCGGTGGCTTACCCCGTCCCTTATCAATACTGGAAGAAGCGCCGAACCGGCCGGGGCAGCGCCATCGGGTTCGATACTCCTTACGAGGAAGTCTCGAAGGAAAAGATCACATCCCGCTCCTGGTACGCTCAACCCGTGGACAAAGATGACCCCACTTCAGCCTGGCTGGCCGCCCGGAAAAACGCGCTTCAAGCCATACCCAAGGTGCTGGGTAGTTCGCCTTACCAAGCCAGAGAAGGTTCCAATACCGGCGGAGCCAACGGGGTGTACTGGCTGGAAATCGCCGGTGCGCGGCCCGGCGGCTTGTCCGTCGTAGCCAACTATACCACCGGGGCCAAGAAAAAAGTACCGGACATTCAGGCGGCCGTCGAAAACGATTTGATATATCCTTTGCTGCGGGGACGTGATGTCCGGCGTTGGGCGGCCCAACCGCAAATATTCATTTTGCTGGCCCAGGACCCCGAGACCCGTACCGGGCTCACCCCGGAAATAATGGAAACCAAGTACCCCAGGGCTCACGCCTATCTGGCCAGGTTCAAGAAGCTGTTGGCGGCTCGCCCGGCTTTTCGCCGCTTTTTCCGGGAAACCGACCCCTATTGGACGATGTTCAATATCGGCCCGTACACAATGGCTGACTGGAAAGTGGTGTGGCGGGAAGTCGCGAATGAATTGGATGCGGCCGTGGTGGGAAGAGCAAACCTTGGGCCCGAGAATAAAGTTGTAGTGCCGGATCACACCTGTATTCTGGTTGAGTGTAACTCTGAAAAAGAGGCCCACTACATATGCGCCGTCATCAATTCCAATCCGGCCAGGCTGGCTATTCGTAACTATATTGTCCTTCACCCAGACCCGCATATATTGAAAAATATAAATGTGCCCATGTATTCATCCAAAAACCAGGTCCATCAGCGCTTGTCGGCGTTGTCCCAGGCGGCTCATCGAGCGGCTTTGAACCAGGATGTTGATTCGATCCGTTCCCTCGAGGAGGAAATAGACCTCTGGGCCGCCCGGTTGTGGGAGCTGACCGATCAGGAACTGAAGGAAATACGACACTCGCTGGAGGAAATGTGAGCCGGGGCAACCCTTTTGCCGGCCTGATTCCGGCCTTCGAGTTAATGGCCACCGAGGCTAGGGTGCTGCCGGCCACGGGTCAGGCCGTGGAAGACCTGATGCGGCCGGATCATGAGGAAGTCCTGGACACGATACGCCAGGGTGGCGAAGACCATTTCGACGTGCTGCTGGAGACGCCCAATCAAAAACCTTACCTCGAGCTGAAACCCCTGCATCGGCGCAAATACCACCTCTTTCGTTATTTCCTCGATGGCTCGGCCAGGACTTTTTTCCTGGGGGATTTGATCGAAGGAAAAAGAAGGGCGCCGGTGCACGTGGCCCAGATCGGCGCCACGGCCGTGTTCCGAAAAGACAACGGCCAGGTCAAAGTAGCCGGGTCCAGGCACCAGATCGTCCTGATGCTGGATCGGAACGCGGTCTCCTTCGGCGACCGGGTCCAGGAACTGGTGGAAAAGTCTGGACCACGATTCGCCTTTCACGACACCATGGAGAACGACGGCGAAACGGAAAAGACGTCCGGCAAGGAGCCGCGATCCAGAGCCGCCCACAAGGCCCACCACTTGATGGCCAACCTGGAAGAGAAACTTGGCCGGGGACTTGAGCGGGGGCCGGACGAGTGGCTGATCCTGGACGGCAGCCTGGGCAAGGACCTTCATTCCTGGCGCGACGTGGCCGACTTCCTGGGCGTGACCAAATCCTTCAGCCGGGAACCCCGGTTCAAGCTCCCCGGCCATCGTCGCGCTTCAACCGTCACCTTATATGAACTGCTGGCGGGGCTGCCTTTCGGCGGCCGGTCTTGCGCCTTTTCCGCGCGGTCCGGCCGGGTGGCGGTCTGGTACGTGCGCATCCGGGAGCAGCGGCATCTGGATTACCCACTGATGGGCGTCGTCAAGGTGGAACTGCCCAACCCCAAGGAAGAAGCCGTGGCCTCGGACTTGATTGACGAGATTTCCTCGGCCCTGATCGCCGAGCGGCACGTCAGCCCGCATGGTAAGGACCTGCGCTGGCACGCCCACCTCTACGCCGTTTATCTGGCTGAACAGGCGGTCAAGAACGGCTTTGTCTCGACCGAAGCCCTGAAAGCCGGATTGAAATGGCCCCTGGAGGCCAGGTGACCAAGATAGTAAAAGTGGAGGAAATATCCATGGCCGAAAAAAGGGAGAATACTTCATTGCCGAGCCCCGACCAGGACGTCATCGGGAAAGCCTCGGCCACGGAACGCGATCCAAATTCCTCGGAGAAATTCTCCTTTTGGCTGTCCTCGGACAAAATCGTCAATCCCTTCGATATTGTTGAGGCGGAACAACTGGAGAATACTATCACCTACGGTCTGGTGACCAACATCAAGCAGATTACGGACGCTCCCTCCCACCTTTCCAACTATATCTCCAGCGACTTCGGCAGCATCGAAGCCGATCCCCAGACGCCGCGCCAGGGGGCCAACGTGGCCGAAGTCAGCGTCCTCGCCAATAACGACCCCGCCGACCCCAAACGATATCCCATGGGCATTTACATGCCGGTGCAGTCCGACGCCGCGGTCCGCTTCGCCGACGCGGCCGGCATCCATGTGGCCCTGGGCATAGACAAGATGTTCGAATACGAGCGCGAGTCCGGCGAGAAGATCACCATCCCGGCCGGTATGATCCGCATGTCCAACGGCGCCAGGGTTCCCGTGTATCTCGACCGCCGCTTCGTCCTGGGACCGGAAGGAGCTCACGTCAACATCGCGGGCATTTCCGGACTGGCCACCAAGACCTCGTACGCCATGTTCCTGATTCAATCCATTTTACAGAAAGTGGGTATGGAAGACATCGCCGTGATACTGCTGAACGTCAAGCAGAACGACCTGCTGGTCATAGACCAGAAACGACAGCTTAAACCCGAGGAGTACGATACTTGGGAAGCGCTGGGGCTGGAACCCAGACCCTTCGAAAACGTGCGCTACCTGCTGCCCTGGGGAGATCGGACCCAAACCACCGGCCTGCCGAACATATACGGTGACCTGCCGGACGCTTTTCAGACCTATGCCTATTCCCTGGAGGACGTCATCGGCGACCGCTACCAGCCCGGCCCCGGCCTCGATCTGCTGGTCCGGGTGCCCGACCCCTGGGACACGTTGGGCGCCTTGATCGGCGAGATCAACCAGGGCTTGATCAACAATGAACCGCGCTGGCGCAACGTCAGAACCTGGGACGACCTGTTGAACGGCCCGCCCTTAATGGACCAGGGGGTGCCCAAGCAAGTGGGCGAGGTCCGCGCTTCTTCCGTGGGGCGTTTCGTGCGGGTGCTGCGACGCGTGGTCCGGAACCGCCAGTCCGGGATATTCGTCCCACAAAGACCGGAAAGAAGGGCGGCGAACCTGGGGCAGGAGATAAGGGATATTCGGCCCGGCCAGACCCTGGTCGTGGACATAGCCAAGTTGACGGATGAAGAACGAGCCTTGGTCTTCGGCCATATCATTCAGGAAGTTTATTCCCTCTACGCCGAAGCCACCATTGACGAGAGAAGAAACATCCCGCGAAACATGATTATTTTCGTGGATGAACTCAATAAATACGCCCCGGGTCGAAAGGGAGAAGGGGAAACTTCCATCCTGCAGTACGTGCTCGATATCGCCGCCCGGGGCCGGTCCTTGCATGTGATTCTGATTTCGGCCGAACAGTTCATGAGTGAAGTTCACGGCCAAGTAGTGGGGAATTGCGCGACCAAAGTGATCGGACGCAGCGACTCCTCCGAACTGTCCGATTCAGCCTATCGCTTCATCGCCCAGGACGTCAAAGCCCACTTGACGCGGCTCGATAAAGGCGATCTGCTGCTTTCCCATCCTATCTACAGGCAACCGGTGAAAATAGAATTCCCCAAACCGGCCTACCGGGCCATCGGCCACGAGCGCCGTCAAGGGTAGTTGATGCCTTCCCCTTATGCTTTCGAGGAAAAGCCGGACTGGCGCTGGTGGGTCACCTCCAAGCCTTTGGAAGGCAAGCCCATCCACCGCTGGCAGGTATTCCCTCACAGCTTCACCGACGATCTGGTCGAGGCCCTGATCAAGGAATGGCGCCTGGGCGCCGGCGACAGGATTCTGGACCCCTTTGTGGGCGCGGGCACAACTTTGTTGGCTGCCAAGGCGCAAGGAGTACCGGCCACTGGTTATGACCTGTCGCCGTTCGCCGTGCTGGCCGCCAGGGTCAAGACCGCCGCATATCATCCCAATAAGCTTCACCAGGCTTGGCATGTTCTGCGGTCAAGCCTTGAGCCATCCGCCTGGAACGGGGCGGCCGGGCAATATGCGCCGCTGGTGAAGCGAGCCCTGCCCGGCCGGCTGTTAGGGGCCTTTGAGAAGATAAGGCGGAACATCGCGTCCCTGCCTTTTTCGGAGAAAGAGCGGGATTTTTTCCGGCTTGCCCTTCTGGCCGTGATCCCTCGTTACAGCCGGGCTGAAGCCAACGGTGGGTGGTTGAGGTGGACCCTACGGCGTTTAAACATCAGAAGCCTGCCGGCCGCCCTGGAACGTCAGATCGAAATGATGTTGACCGACCTCGAAACCAGCCTTTCTCAACCGGTTGACCATTGGACGGCGCGGGTCGCGGATGCCAGGCGGCTGCCGGACCCGGATTCGACTTACACGGCCGTGATTACATCTCCGCCTTATCCCAACCGGCACGATTACACCCGGGTTTTCGGCGTCCAGTTGATGTTCGAATTCTTGGACTGGAACGCCGCGCGACGGCTTCGTTATCAGAGCTTCCACTCCCACGTCGAAGCCAGGCCGGATCGGCCCGCGGCCGGGGAATATCAACCCCCGGATCATCTGGCTTGGATTATGGAGCGGATCAGGAAAGCCAACGGCCGGGTCCGGCTGGCCCGCATGATCGAAGGTTATTTCCTGGACATGTATATCTGCCTGAAAGAAATGCGACGAGTTTGCCGTCCCGGCGGCCGACTGGCCCTGGTGGTAGGCAACGCCCAATATAACGGCCTGCCGATACCCGTGGATGAATTCACGGCCGAACTCGGTGAACGGGTCGGTCTCGATTGCCGGAAACTGATTGTGGCCCGCCATCGCGGCAACAGCGCCCAGCAGATGGGTCGGTACGGTCGGAATCCGTCACGGGAGAGCGTGGTGATCTTCGTCCGGCCTTAGGAGCCGCCTTCCCCCTGACCTGCCGCAACCATTATTTCGTTGAAAAAGGCCAGCGTCTTTTCCGCCGCCGCCGTCCAGGTGAACAGGCCGCCGGATTGCCCCTGGAAGCGCAAAGGCTCCAAGTCCGGCCGGTCGAGAATCTCCAATAGCCGTTGGGCGCTGAGATGAGGGTCTTTCCGGAAATCCAACAGGAACAGGTTGGCCAGATGTGGTTTCAGTTCCCGGAAGACTTCTATGTCCGAAGCCGCCGCCGGGCATTTGTCCACCGCCTCGAGCAAGGGCAGGCCGAAGCCTTCATACAGGCTGGGAAAGACCAGCAGCCTGGCCCGGGCCATATAATCGGCCGCCTCGAGGTCGCTGATTCGACCCGGGAACAAAACCCGGTCCGCCAGGCCGTGGTCCTGGACGTAACGAAAGAGCGGCCGGGCCTTCCAGCCTTCCCCGCCGGCGCAGAGCAGCTTTAAATTCGGCCGGCGTTCGGCCAAGTGGCGGAAGGTCTTGACCAGAAAGAGCAGGTTCTTGCGCGGCTCGAGGGAACCCAGGGTGAAGAGGTAGTCCTGGCGATGAGGGTTCGAGTCCTGACGGGGAAAGACCAGGGACCGGCCTGGATAAATCACTTCCACCCGCCGCTCGGCCATAAAGGGATAGTGTTCGATCAAGTCTTTGCTGGTGGCGCGGGATATGCAAATGACGCCGTCGGCGTTCCCCATCGCTCTTTTAAAAAAGAGCCGGCTGAAGACCAGGTTGTGAAAGCGCAGGCTTTGCGGCAGGATTAAATGGGTCAGGTCATGGACCGTGACCACGTATTTCCGTAGCGGCGATTTAAAGAAGGGCAGCAGGTGCTGGGTGCCCCAGAAAAAATCAACCTTATGTTCCTCCAGCAGCCGGTTCAGCCTGAACATGAGCCACAAGGTGCCTGGGACCTTGGCGAACCCACCGTCCACCACGATGGTCACGTTGTCCGCGGCAGGAAAAGGACAGGCGATCTCTCGATTGGAAAAGAGAACGAACCTGTGGCGGCTGGTCCGGACCAGGCCGGCCAGCATTTCGCCCACGTACCGCGGGATGCCGGCCAGGCCGGCGCTAAGCGGCCGGGCGTCAACGCCGATGGTGAGCCCTGGATTCACCACTTTCGATGAAACAGGCGCATAACTCCTGGCTGCAACGCTCGTTTCACGATTTTGGCTCCTCGACGTATGGTGAATACGCCTGCGGGCCAAAATCGTTCCAACTTCGCGTTTCGCTGAGGATTTCTGCGCCCGGTCCGCGATCAGATGATGGATTTGGGTGGGTTCGTTCATGGGAGCCCTTTCAGGGCGGTTATCCGGCCAGGAATTCCTTGATGGCCGCGGCGACGTACTCGATCATTGCCCCGGTCAATTCCGGGTACATGGGCAGGGACAGTATTTCATCCTGCAGGCGGCTGGCCACCGGAAAGTCTTCGGGGCGATGTCCGAAATGTTTGTACGCGGTCAGGTTAGGCAAGGCCAGGGGATAATGAATGCCCGTGGCCACGCCCCGGTCTTGCAGAAACCGGCGCAGCGGTTCCCTTTTCGCCGTCCGGACGACATAGAGATGGTAGACGTGGCGGCGGTCGGGATCGGTTTTGGGCGTGATCAGATCAGGCACCCCTTTCAAAAGCGAATCATAAAGAGCGGCGTGGCCGCGGCGTTTTTCGATCCATTCCTCCAGGTATTTGATCTTGACGTTCAAGATGGCGCCCTGGAGTCCATCCAACCTCGAGTTGACCCCTTCCAGGTCGTGATCGAACTTGGCCAAACGGCCGTGATTGGCGTACATCCGGCACCAGACGGCCAGGTCTTCATCGTCGGTCACGATGGCGCCGGCGTCGCCGTACGCCCCCAGGTTCTTGCTGGGGTAAAAACTGAAGCAAAGCGGCCCGCCCCACTCGATGAGCTTCCGGCCCGCTATGACGGCGCCGTGGGCCTGGGCGCTGTCCTGGATGATCTTGAAGCCGCGCCGGTCGGCCAGGCGTCCCAGGCCGGCCAGGTCGGCCGGGTGGCCGTACAGATGAACCGCGATCACGGCTTTGGTGCGGGAAGTGATATGCTTTTCCAGCCGGCTGACGTCCAGGTTGTAGGTCTCCGGGTCCACGTCGGCGAAGACCACCCTGGCCCCGCTGGCGGTGACGGCTTCGGACGTGGCCACGAAAGTGTTGGCCGGAACGATGACTTCGTCGCCCGGCCCGATCTTGAGTCCCTTGAGAACGATCATCAAGGCATCGGTGCCGTTGCCCACGGCCACGCAATGTCGGGCCCCGCAATAGGCGGCAAAGTTCTTTTCAAATTCGCCCGCATATTTTCCGCCGATGAAGGCGGCGTCGGCAATGACGCGCTTAATGGCCTGGTCTATCTCGACGGCCAGGGTCTGATACTGGGCCACCAGATCGACGAAGGGGACTTTCATCAATATCCTCCGCTTCAGTTCTTTATTTTCAGGTCGGTTTCGAGAATCGTCCTGGCGTAGAAGTCGGCGATGAGGGCGTTGCCCTGATCGTTGAAGTGGACGTCGTCCACGAAATATTTGCTTTTTAACTCATCCTCCACTGGAAAAAGATGGTCAATGGCTTGATAGCGGCATCTCTCCGGATAGCGATCGCAAAGGGCCTTGGTCTTTTTGATCAGGCTGGTCTGGGCGTACATCAGCATGTCGTTGAACTTGGGGGAAGACATGAAATCGGCGGTAATGGCCAGGTCCTTGTGCTTTTCGGCCGTGGCTCCAAGCTCGTCGTCGGTCATGAGCCGCCGCTGGGGAATATACATGGCTTGGGTGCTCAAGATGTACCGGCAGGTCGGGCAGACCTTGAGCATGTTCTCCTGGACCTGGAGGTAAAAAGATATGGTCCGGTCCACGTCGCGCCAATCGCGGCCCCGGGCCACCGGACCCGGCGTGGCGGACGGCACCGGCTTCTTGCCGGTCAGAAGCCGGTAGGCCAAGCTGTGGGCCACCAGCCAGTTTTCCAGCCGGCCGCGATAGAAATCGGGTTGCCTCTGGCGATAAAGATAACCGTCCATGTAGTTCCTGAAAGTGGAAGCGGGAAAAGGGCTGCCCACGTCTTCGCCCTGGACGAGGTGAATGGTCCAGATATCGTTGCGGCCGTCCATGGTTATGATCCAGTCCGGGTTCAGGTTCAGCCCGTACAGGACCAGGGCGATGAACTCCTGAAAAACCACCCAGCCGCCGTTGCCCATGTTGAAGACCGTATATTTGTATTCCCCTTGACGGGCGTTGAGGGCCTTTTCCAGATACCCGGCGATGGTGGTTTCATTACTGGTGTTGCCGAAGCCGAAAGCGGCCGAGCCGCCGAAAATGAGCACCACCTTTTCCCGGGGGCTTTTCTCATATTTGGTGGTGACGTCCAGGTCCCTTTTCATCCGGAACCCCAAATTGTTGGTCTGGATGTGGTAGGGTATTTTCACTTTATGAATGGGATCGAACCAGACGCCGTCAATATCCAGCCTGGGGTCGTTGGTGGTCATGACGTACTGGGCGAACTTGGAATACTGCCCCGGCGCGACCTGGCCGTGCAACGGAGGTTCCTGGAAGAGCAGCCGGCAGGCGGCCTCGACTACAATCAGCATGATAACCAGGACGATCAGATTGACGGCGGTCAGGGTCAAGACCCGCCCGAGGCTGACGGCCATCAGCCGATGCCAGCCGTCTTTGAACCACAACCAGACCGGCTGAAAGAGGAACACCCCGGCGGCCGCCGACAACATCGCGGCTAAGAGGATAAGGTTAAAAAGCCGGGTGGGAAAGGCCGGGATCAGGATTCGATACCCCCGGCCGTTATCCATCGGGCTGGTATTATCCGAAGCGGAAAAAACAATCGTTTGGTTCCAGTGGGAAAAGCGGCCGCGCCCTTCGGCGGCGATTTCCCGGTGGACGACATGGGCCGGACCGAGTTCTTTCTCCCCTTCAAAAAGAGCGGCTCGGGAACGATCGAGATGCCGGTCCTCGTCCGGCCGGTAATACAATAAACGGGGATTGGGGTTGGGCACATTTGTCCCGTAGGCGCGGCCTTCCATATGGTACATGCCGGCCGGGTTCAAACCGAGGCTAAGCTTGACGCCGAACAGGTTGAACCATATTCCGCCGCCCAATACAACTACGGCCAAGGTTGAAAAAAACCAAAAACCGACCCTGGGTCTAACCCGTATTTGACTGATCATTTAAGCGGCCACAAGTCCTTTCAGCGTTAATCCTGCCTTTTCAAGTCGGCCTCGAGAATCGTTCGGGCATAGAAGTCGGCGATGAAGGCGTTGCCCAGATCGGTGAAGTGAACTTCGTCCACGAAGTATTTTTTCTTTTCCCGGTCCTCGGCCGGAAAAATCCGGTCCATGGCTTGATAGCGGCACCTGGCCGGATAGCGGTCGCAAAGGGCCTTGGTTTTTTTTATCAGATTGGTATAGGCGTACATGAGAATAGTATCATAAAACTTGGGTGAAGTGATCATATGGCCGTGAATGGACAGGTCTTTGTATTCTTCCGCGGCCCGCTTGAGTTCCTCATCGGTCATGAGCCGCCGCCGGGGTGTGTATAGGGGCTGAGTGCTCAAAATGTACCGGCAACCGGGGCAGGCGTTGAGGAAAGCTTCCTGAACGCTCAGGTAGAAGGTAACGGTCCGGTCCACGTCGCTCCAATTACGTCCGCGGGCGATGAAACCCGGCGTGGACGGCGGCACGTATTTCTTGCCGGTCAGCCGGCGATAGGCGAAGCTGTGCTTTATTAACCAGTTTTCCAGCCGGCCGCGAAAAAAATCGGGTTGCTCCTGACGATAGAGATAGCCGTCAAAGTAGTTCCGGAAAGTGGAGGCGGTGAAATGATTGCCCACGTCCTCGTTTTGAACCATGGGAATCGCATAGATGTCATTACGTCCGTCCATGGTGATGATCCAGTCCGGGTTCAGATTCAGTCCATAGAGGATGAGAGCGATGAACTCCTGAAAAACCACCCAGCCGCCGTTGCCCAGGTTGAAGACCGTGTATATGTATTCCTTTTGGCGGGCGTTGAGCGCCTTTTCCAGGTGACCGGCTATGGTGGTTTCATTACTGGTGTTGCCGAAGCCGAAAACAGCCGAGCCGCCGAAAATGAGCACCACCTTTTCCTGGGGGTCTTTTTCATATTTGGTTGTGACGTCCAGGTCCCTTTTCATCCTGAAGCCCAGGTTGTTGGTCTGAACATGATAAGGTATCTTACGCTTTCTTATCATGTCCCACCACAGGCCGTCCGTGTCCAGACCAGGGTCATTGGTGATCATCAAATAGGGCGCGAATTTCGAGTATTGCCCCGGGGCGCGTTTCCCGTGCAGCGGCGGTTCCGTCCAGAAAAGACGGTGAGCCAGTTCCACGCCGGCCAACAGGAGCGCCAGGACGATTATATTGATGCCCGTCACCACTATCAATTGCCTGAAAGTGACCGCCATTATTTTATCGAAAGGCTTGCTGAACCAGCGCCGGACGGGCTTGAAAAGGCGAAACCAAGCGGCCGATAGAACCATCATGGCCAGCAGTAAAAGATTGAGAAGCCCGGTCGGGTAGGCCGGAAGGCTGAGGCGATATTCCCGGCCGTTATTCATCGGGCTGGAGTTGTCGGAAGAGGAAAATATTACGGTCTGATTCCAGTGGGAAAAGCGGCCGAGGCCTTCCACCGCGATTTCCTGATGAACGACGTGGGGAGGCCCAAGTTCTCTGGCGTTTTCATACAGCCCGGCCCGGGAACGGTTAAGCCGGTCTTCCGTGTCCGCCCGGTAATTTATGATGAAGGGAAGTGGGTTGGGGACATTGATACCGTAGGCGTGGCCTTCCAGTTTGTACATGTGGGCCGGATTAAAAGGAAGGGTCAGGTTGAATCCGAAAAGATTCAATCCTAGCCCAATGATAAATAAAGCCGCCGCCAGGATTGAAAAGCGCCGTAGTCCGGGGTCAGACATGATCCTTAGGCCGGGCGAATTTCCCTGTCTCCCTAAAAAATCCCGCTGCAATCATGAACCAACCGCGGAATCGGTTCCTGCCCGCGTCTCGGCCGGCCCTTGATTCATCAGGCGCCATTGACCCGGGAGTTGGCAGACGCAGATAGCCTGGTGATCTACGTTCTCTATCACCTGAAATTCGTAGCTCCGGTCAATGAGGTCCTGGCGGTCTTTTTCCCAATCCAGCCCGTTGTTGTATATGGCCACGGAAAAAAGGAAGTACCCGTCGCCCAGGGTCAGGTGGCCGAGGTCCAGCAGGAAAATTTTCTTCTGGCCCTGTTCCAGCCGGGCCGGGAACTTCCCGCCCACGAACTGGCAGATCATGATGCCGTCCCGCCGAAACAGGCTGGCGCCGGGTATGATATTATAATCCCCCGAGTAGCGGGCCTTGACCGTTATCAGCAGCTTGAGCGGACTGCCGGCTTTGAAAACCGCCTGTTCCCGGCCGTCTTCACCAAGGATTCTGACCGTATCTATCATCAGATGGCCCTGCCCCGGCCACCGGGACAGAATCGCGGCCTGGTTGTTCACCATTTTTTTCTCGTCCGAGGAGCTTTCCTCCGCTTGGAGTTCCTCGACGGGCTTTTTCACCGTTCCGGAAACCGCCAGCCTGAGGCTCCATTCGGTCCAGTCGTCCCCGGATTCGGGCAGGGCCACCCGATAATTCAATATCTCCTGACTCAGCATCACCGTCAGGAACAGCCGGCCGGCCTGGCTCGTCCGATAACGGACCTGCACTTCATATTCAGAATCATGTTCGTAAATAAAGAGCAGGAACGCCGCTCGTCCGACGGCCACCCCCTGGCCTTCCGTCTCGATGGTCAAGGACCGCCAGCTCGATCCGTCCTCCATCCGCGGTTCGGACCAGCAGCCGCCGTCCAGCGATATCCAGGCGGCCTGGTTGGAATTCGAATCCTGGGGCCCGCCCACGTTCAGGGATTCTTCCGGGCGGCCGTTTTTCAACAGCCTGAGTTCCGCGATCCGGGCTTCGGTGCCGGTATTCCCCTCGAGCTGGAAATCCAGGTTGAACCGGTCTCCGTACCCGTCGGTCAGGGCTTCATCGTAACCGCCGGTCCGCAGCTTGAGGTTCTTGGCTTTCAGGCGGCGGTCCTCGAGCTGATGAATGAATTCCATATAGGCCTTGACCACGTCCAGGCTCGAGCCGCGCAGGATGATCCGGCCGCGTTCCATCCAGATGGCTTCGTCACAGTACCTGACCACGTCCTGCATGTTATGGGACACGATCAGGACCGAAGCGCCGCCCGCCACCAGGTTGGCCATCCGTTCGCCGGATTTGATGGAAAAATAGGCGTCGCCGGCGCTGAGCATCTCGTCAATGATGAGTATGTCCGGCTTGATGGCCGTGGCCGTGGCGAAGATCAGTCGCATCTCCATGCCGCCGGAATAGGTCTTGAGCGGCTGCTCCAGAAAGGACCCCAGTTCGGTGAAGGCGGCTATGTCCCTGATGGCCGCCTCGATTTCGTCCGGGCTCAGGCCCTGGTAGGTCAAGGAGGCCCTGATGTTCTCGACACCCGTAAACTCCGGGTGGAACCAGGCGCCGGGGGAAAGCAGGGCTTGAATCTGACCGTTGACCAGGGCTTCGCCCTCGCTGGGCTGGATGTTGCCGGTGACCAGCTTCAGCAGGGTCGTTTTGCCGGCGCCGTTGCGGCCCACGATACCCAGCCGGCTGCCGGCGGCCAGTTCGAAGTTGATGTCCCGGAGAGCCCAGAAGGCGTGATAGTTCTTCCGCCAGAAGGGCAGGCGGTCCAGGCCGAGGACGTGCCTCAACACGTCGCCGCGGTTGGGGAAGAGGGGGTATTTCTTGCCCACCCCCTTGAAGACGATGGCCGGTTTCTTTTGGTTGTCAGACATAGTCCACCAGGGCCAATTTCACCCGGGCAAAAAACCAGCCGCCTATAAGGAAAAGGGCCAGGGAGATCACCAGCACGCCTAGGCTGTTCCACCATTCCGGCAGCCGGCCGAAGACCACCACCTGCTGGTAGGCCGTGACGAAAAAGGCGAAGGGGTTCAAGTAGATCAGCAGGCGCAGGTTTGCCGGGACCATGTCCGGAGTATAGGCTATGGGCGACCCGATCATGATCATCAACAGGAAAATGGTGATCAGGCTCTGGAGGTCGCGAAAGACCACGTTGACCAGGGAGATTATCCAGTTGGTCCCGATCAAGGCCAGGACTTGCATGAGCCAGATGGCCGGAAACAGGACCACGGTCCAGGAAAGGGTCTTGGTCAGGACGGCGCCCAGGAGCAGGACCAGGCTGCCCACGATCATGAAAGTCTGGCTGATCATGACCGCCATGACCGGCGCCAGGTCCAGGGGAAAGGCGGTGTTGTTGAGGGCGGAACGGTTCGAGGAGACCGAAGCCACGCCGATGGATACGGCCTCCATGGTCATAATCAGAGGGATCAAGCCGCAGAAGACATTGAGCACGTATTGAATCTGGGTGAGTCCGGAGACCCGCACCTGGAAAATGTATAAATAGACCGCGGTGTACAAGGCCAGCATCAGCAGCGGATAGATCACGGCCAGCCCCAGGCCGAAGATGGACCCGGAATAACGTTTGCGCAGCTCATTGCGCGTGGCCCGGAGCAGCAACCGGAAATGACTGAGAATGAACCGGCTGGAGTGGGGCACGGCCGTATATTTTATCTGGCCCCAATGGGGTGAGCGGGGTTTGGCTTTCATCGTTTGCCTTGAATCTATATGTTTTTCCGTATAATCGCCGGGACTTTGACCGGCTTCTCCAGCCGGGCCGCGCCAACGGGATTTTGTGTACCACAACTGCCGCCGGCTTGGCCAATACTATTAATACCATTTCCCGGTGGAGGGCAAGGCGGTCGGTTCGCTCGAAGCGACGCCACTATCACCGGTCAGGACCGGTTCTTCTGGATGGTCAGAACCATGGTCGCCGCCAACTGCCGGGTCACCTTCTTGATCAACAGGTTTTCCAGCCGGAAAACGATCTTCAGAAGCCTCGTCGGTAGAAGTTGCCTGATTCTGAGTCCGCCGGAGAGCAGAAAGGAAAGGCAGGTATTGAACTCCACGGCCCGCACCGTCAATTCAGGGTATAGCCTCTCGAAACGGTTCCGGTCCCGGAAAAAGACGATCCAGGCCAGGGCAATATTGCTGTCGCTCAGACGCCGATCGCCGGCGAAGCTCCATTGGACGGATTCGAGGTCCAACTCATCCATATGGAGGTATCTATAGTACCATTTGGAAAACGCGGTCACGGCCGGGTCGACAATGACCATTTCCCCGCCTGGTTTAAGGCAGCGACGGACTTCTTCCAGGAATTTTTCGACCCGGCCCAAATGATGCCAGACAAAAACCAGGAAGATGCGGTCCAGCGATAGGTCGGGAAAGGGAAGGTCATAGGCTGAACAGACCAGATCGAGCCAGGAGAGATAGACCACATCCGAGGTGATCAATCCTGGAATATAATCCTTAAGCGGACTGACCCCGGACCCTATCTCCAACATCCTGGCTCCAACGGGCGCGCGGGCGGCCGATTCCAGACCAGGCCGGCAATATTCCCGATAGATAAGGCGCAACCCCGGCTTGGACCTTATGATCCGTCTTTGAATGGCCGTGACCGCCGGCAAATCGAAGTCGCTCTCCGATATTCCCCGCAACTCGGGCAATCTCAAGCAGCGATAACCTAGTTTGCTGACAAAGGAAGCTATGGCCCCCTCCTGTTTTCATCGGGCCCGACAATGATAGGCGACCACCAAGTTAAGTTGAAAGATCGGCAAGGCCAGTGGGAACATCACCCGCTCGACCACGCGGAAATGGCGACGGATGGCCCGGTCCAACTGCCAGACGCAGTTGATGTGGTCTATTTCCTGGGCCCGCGTGTAATTCATGGCGATCGAGGTGAACTTACGCGCCGTGGTCAGGCGGCGGCCGGCGGACCAAGCCAGGCTGCCTTCCGTGGGGACGCTGATGAATAAATCCCCGTCCGGCGCCAGAACCCGTTCGATTTCTTCCAGGACCCGATCTAGATAGATAAAATGCTCCAAGGCATAGATACTTATTACGGCATCCACTTGTCCGTCATTTATGGGTATGTTACAGGCGTCGGCCCTGATCAAGGACAGACGCGGGAACCGGGATCGGGCCGCCTCCAGCGATTTCTGATCCATGTCCAGACCTAAATATCCATCGGTTTGATCGAGATAAGGATAATGATGGCCGTCGCCGCAACCCAGGTCCAGAAGATGACCCAAACGCCGACGCCGACACATCCTCCTTATTATTCTGTGACCGGCGTTTTGGACGTAAGCCATCAGGCTGCCGGGCTTGTAGAAATACTCCTTGGATTTGGATTGGAAATCCAGCCAGGCCAGATAATCGTCATCCTGATAAAGGCGGGGCAGAGGCCATGGGGCGGGTGGTCTGAAATCAGGTATGCCTCCGTTGGCTGGGTATGAATGCCGGCAATCAGGGCAAAAAACCAAACCGGACTCGTCTCGAACCAGTCCGGGCCTGGAGCACCGGACGCATTTCAGGATGGCCATCTGCGCGTCCGAGAGATTGAATCCATGGCCATGATTTAAAGACCCGGGCGGGCTCATCTTTTATCCTCTATCAAATGGCTCAATCGGTCTTCATAGTTTGCAGCAACGGGAGCAGGCTGGAAATAAAGACTTTTTCAGGCGACGGCGGAAGGTTTTCATGTCATCCTTGTTCCAGGCCGCGAAAATATCTTCTTCCACCAGGTCGCCTAATTGCAAATAAATCTTGCTGCACGGATATATCTTGCCGTCGGCGTCCACCTGCATCCCTCGCCAGGGGAAAAAACACTGGCGGCTGGTCTGGAACGATTCATTCGAGTACCAGTTTCTTATTTCAGCTTCGGTCAAGGTAGGCGCCCATTGAACCATCAGGCTCGATCTATCGCCTTCCAGGCGCTTCTTCAGGTTTATTATCTCTCCGGCCATGTTGGATACATCCAAGGGCTCCTCTTTCTCGTGAGTGACGCAGGTCCGACCAAAACAATCAGCCATAATTCTGTCTTGGGCGGCGAATTCGCCCTGGCGCAGAAACATGTAATGCTGGAGCCTCACGCCGTCCAATCGCAGGCGGCTGGCCAACTCGAAGGCATGAGTCACGTCCTTAATGGCCGCTGGCGTGAGAGTATAATTGATAATAATCTTGGTCCGACCCCTATGGGCGGCGAAGTATTCCAGGTTGCGCAGCAATTTTTCATAGGCCTGGGGCGAGTTGGCCACGAGTGGATGCGAGTTCGGATCGCCCAATAACGTGATGTTCATATAATCCAGATTGCTTTTGACCAAGGCCTCGATGAGACCGGGCCGCAGCAGGGTGCCGTTACTGAATATTTGAACGGCCAGGCCCGAACCCTTGGCATAATTGACCATGTCCAGGAGCCGCGGATGAGTGAACGGCTCTCCGCCGGTAAGCTGAATCGAAGGTCGTGATCCCAACGTCGAATCAACCACCTTTTTAAACAACTCCAAGGGCAGATCATGAATGTTCTTCAGTTCCTCGTGGAAATAACACATCTCGCAGCGCAAATTGCATCTATGGGTAACGACGAAAGTAACGTTGCGCACTTGCCGGATATTTCGGTCATTGAGTTTGTAATCCAAGGGAAATAAAAACAGGTCCTTCAATATTGCCGACAGGGGATAGAGTCGCCGGAAATAACGGATACGCTTGTAGACATTAGGCCATACTTTTACTTTTTCTATTAATTTGGAGCTAGTCATTTTTACGGGCGGGCGAAGCGGTCAGCCGGGGAAAAACGTCCAGCATTAAACGGTAGAGTTCATATTCAAAAGGAAGATCGTATAAGTCTCGTTTGAGGCGGAACATGGCCAGAGGCCGGTACAGGCGCGACAATAATCTCAAGAGGCGGTAAGCCAGGTCTTTATTGGTCGCGGTTTCAAGTCGGATTTTGTTGTCTATGGCCAGTCCGGACAGTTGCATAATTTTAATCAAGTTGTTGTGTTTAGGTGTGTACCAGGGATGGACGATCTTCCGTTTGGAGTCAAAGGAGTCCATTTCCGCCCATTCGTCCATAGTCCGCGGCACGCGAAAATTGTACTCCTGAACCGCTTTTTCCAACAGCTTCGAGCCGGGAATGGGCTTCCAGTCGCTGCCCCAGGAATAATAGGCCCGGGGGTTCTCGCGGATGAGCTGAATTACCATGTCCTTGGTTTCGCGTAAATCATCGTAAGTTTCTCCTGGAGCGCCGCAGAAGAAGTTGTAGTCAACGACCAGTTCCGGATATCGAGCGAATTTGCGGTTGACCCGGACGATCTGTTCCTTGCTTATCCCTTTCTGAAAGATGTTCAACAGCCGGTCGCTGCCCGATTCGGCCCCCACTTTCAAAACCCTGGCGCCGGCCTTGATCATCAAGCGTATGAAATCGTCATCCATTCTGTCCAATTCGTTGATCCTGGCCCCCCGAAACTCCAAAGTCACCTTCAAACCCTGCTCGATTATAAGCGCGAAGATCAGTCTCATCCTCTTCAAATCCGGGAAGCTGGTGTCATCCAGGAAGCAGATATTCCGGGCGCCAAACCGGTTATAGGCGTATTCAATATGGCCCACCACTTCCTCGACGGGCAGCGGTATCCATTTGGGCGGGTTGATATCCTGGTAGACAGTCGGATGAACGCAGAAAGTGCACTTGTACGGGCAGCCTATGCTGCTGAAAATGGTGAACATCAATTTGCCGGAATAGGCTCTTTGGTAGCCCGGATCGAGGACGTTGATCAGGTGATAAGGCAACTCCTTATAGCTCAGTATCTCATGAAAGGGGGGACGATCGTTATGGACGATCCGACCGTTTTTTTTATAGGACAAGCCCTTGACCAGAGCCGGATTCGGACGGTCGGATTTCAACTGATCAAGCAGGTCGGCCAAGGAGGACGAGCCATAGCCTCGGATAAGAAAATCAATGAAATCCTCCTTGACCGTCTCCGGTAATATGGTCACGTGAGGTCCGCCCCAGACGATTTTCGTCTCCGGGGAACATTGCCGGACAAGCCGGGAAATATCCCGGGCGCTGATCAGCGGTTGACCGGTCATGACCGATACGCCGACCAACCTGACGCCTTGGGCCAGGCGCTCTTTTAGGACGCTTTTCCAGTTCCCCCTCAAGACGCGCAGGTCCAGCAGTTCGATTCGGTGGCCGCGCTTGACCGAATCGGCCGCGGCGTAGATGATGCTCAGCGGCAGATCAACCACCATGGTGTCCAAGGTGCCTAGACGGGGATATATTAACAAAGCGTCAATCATTGCCTTTCCGTCTCCTGGAAATAATTCATCAACGCCTCGGCGGCCAGGCGGTGGCCGAGATTATTAGGGTGGGCGTTATACTTGTACAAATGATATTCCTTCAAGTCGCAGTCCGGTACCGGCTCGATACCGACGAACGGGATTTTATTCTCGTCGGCGAAACGAATCATTTCCTTCTTGATATCGAGCCGCATGTTTGATTTGTTATCACAGTATATTTCAAAATAGAACAAAACAAATCGCTTCCTCTTTTCCGAACAATAACGATTGAGCCTCAAAATGCAGTCGGCCATTTGCTTCCATTCGGGAGACCCCTTGTTTTTATACAAACTGGTCAGAGTTTGGCTGTAATCAGTGGTGGCGTTTTCAAACGCCGCCTTCCCTTGATAAAAAACATACAACAAGGAGTGTAGCATCGTCATTTGGGTCAGGCTACAAAATAATTGCTGGTTGTTGACCACGATGGGTTTCAGTTCAATGTCGTTGAAGGTATGAGACAAAATCAGGACGTCAAAATCGTATTGGACTCCCCGGCTGAAAAAAAACTCGGTCTCGGCCTTCGTGTTCCAGCCCAGCCGGCTGAAATTCAACACCTCGACCGGCGGCCTTGAATACTCCCGGCTTCGCTTTTCCAAAAGCGAGGCGTAAATATCCTCTGAAGGAACACCATAGCCGAAAGTGTAGGAGTCGCCCAGCAGCATGATCCGTTTCGAATCGGCCGGCTTCCCCAGGCCCGGCTCCCTTCCCCTGAAATCCAGGGAGTTGATCCGGTAACACCAGGGCAGGGCGGGGACATCGAAATACCACCGGAAGGCAATTTCGGCCAGCGTCAGGGCCGCCGCCAAGCTTAAAACAACGACGAGCAGGTTGACCGCGTATTTCACTATTGTTTTTTTCCCCTGATGATTCATGACCGCCGGGCCCATCCAATATCAGACCTGACAAACGATCAAGGCTGGTACTGCCGGTGCCATTCCTCGAGCATGGCCAGGGCGACCAGTTGCCGGTTGGCCAGCATACTGCCTCGAGCCGAGGCGAGATACAGATCGGATATGGGCGGCCAATGGAAATATCCTCGCTGAATGACCGTTTCCCGGTTGATCAGTTTTCCGGCCCAGGTCCGGAAACCCTCCCGGTGCTTGGCCAGAAAAGGCATATAGAAGGCCTGCTTGCCTTTAACCCTCAAATCCGGCGGATAGATTTTTTCATTGACCTGCCGCAGTATCTCCTTGCTTCGTTTGGAATTGAGCTTGGCGCTGTCGTCCAGATTAAGGGCCATCTCGACCAGGCGGTAATCCAGATACGGGCTGCGATTCTCGATGGCGTGGGCCATGTTGAGTTTGTCCAGACGGTAAATCAAGATAAAGGGGAGCCAGTACTTTAGGTCCATCAGGCTGAGGCGGGCGAGGAAGGAGAATCCTTCGGGAGCCGAGAGTTCCCGGTCGAATTCATCGGCCAAGGGCTCTCCCGCGGCCAGTTTCTTGAATTCGGGAGTGAAAAGGCGATCCTTATCCCGGACGGTGAAACAGGCGGTGAACGCCTGGTAGAATGTCCCGAATCTCCGGCTCGAGGTCAAGGCTTCGACCAGTTTCGACCTTTCCCTGGGCCCCAAGCGATCCGGATAATCGAAGGCCAGGTCCAGGAGCGAAGGCGGTATCAGCGAAACCATTTTACCCAACAGGGACGATACGCCCGGCCGCTTTAGACCCCCGCTGATGGACAGCCATTTGGTCATGACTTTCTGGTGAAAATAGCCGCCCAAGGTCTCGTCGGCGCCGTCCCCGGTCAGGACCACGGTCAGTTGCTTCTTGGCTTGACGGGCCAAGATATACTGGGGCAGGACAATCAGGTCGCCCAGGGGCTCATCCAGGTGAAAAGCTATCCTGGGCAGCAGATGGAAGTCATTTTCGGCGATCGAGACCGGATTGAAATCATAGCCTAAATAAGAAGCTAATTTCCCGGCCCGTTCATATTCGTTGTATTCATACTCGAAGCTGGCGGTATAAGATATTTTCGGTCCATTGACCAACGGCCGCATGACGCCCGCCACCGTGGCCGAGTCCACGCCGCCGCTCAAGTATATGCCCAAGGGGACATCGCTGCTGAGGCGTATGCGGACGGCATCGTTCAATAGTCCGGTGAAAGCCTCCACGGCCTGACGATTGAAAGGAAGGGGTCCCCGGCGTTCCGGCCGCCAATAACGCCGAATTTTCAGGCCGTCCGCGGACCAGAGCAGCAATTGCGCCGGTTCCAGTTTATAAATATGACGATAGATCGTATCCGGGGCCGGGATATAACGAAAATGCAAATAGCGGTCAACGGCCCGATGATTTATTTCGCGCTTGACCCAGGGAAAAAGAAGAAGCGATTTGAGTTCGGAGGCCATTACCAGTCGGTCGTTCTGAAAGGCATAATAAAGCGGTTTCTTGCCGAACCTGTCCACCGCGGCCACCAAGAGCCGGCGATTCTCATCCCAAATGGCCAGGGCGAACATGCCGTTGACGCGCTCGAACAGGCCTTCCCCTTCCTCCTCGTATAGATGCACCAGAACTTCGCTGTCGCTGTCCGAATTAAAAATATGACCTTTTTCTTTGAGTGCGACAGTCAAGTCCTGATAGTTATAGATTTCCCCATTGCAGACCAAATGAATCCGCCCGTCTTCGCTGGGCATGGGTTGGGCCCCGGCCGGCGAGAGGTCAAGTATGGCCAACCTGCGGTGCCCCAGGCTCGCCCCCGGGCTTTGGTGGAACCCGAAGCCGTCCGGGCCTCGATGTTCCAGCAGGTGGGTCATCTCGGTCAAGCGTTCGTGGTCGTCGGGGTAAGGACCGATTATCGCGGTTATCCCGCACATTGATTAATCCGTCTATTCCGCCGCGGCCTTGATTATCGCCGTCGGTGGAAGGTCTTTTAAGGACATGGTCCGCTCCAGCCGCAACCGCCGGACCCGGCTCGGCAGCCGATGTTCGGCGGCCAGGTCCAGGACGGGAATCAGCTTAGGGGCGTCAAAGGTTTCTCCTGACATGGCGAATATGTTTTGAGTCAAAACCGGACGGTCAAAGCTCAGCACATCTATTATCGTCAGGCCGTCATTTTGACGGCGCAGGGTCCGTTGAAGCCGCCAGGGCGATGAAGACATCAAGTTGGCCGACGACTGGTTCAGGGCCGTCCCTCTTTTTTTCCGAAAAATGTCTATCATCTTTCGCGTCAGCCTGGAACTTAAAGCCGTCGAGCAGGCCAGCCGCAGGGCCGCCCTGGCCCAGAAAGGCGGCATGAATTTTTTCACCGGAGCGATCGGACATTCCATCCGTATCTCGTCACCCTGACCGATCTTCTTCATACCGGGCCTATAGGCGAGGCTGGCGGCGTAACCTCTGGCTCCGCGGACGGCATAGCCCCAATCCGACCAGACGTGCTCGTTCGGTCCGAAGATACGAACCAATCCGCCGGCGGCGGGAGCCAGTATCGCCGGCCGGCCGGCGATGACCATCCTGGTCAGACCGGCTTGGGGATAGTCACGATCTCCGGACCCGGGGTCGGCCAGGGGGAGGAGGTCTTCCTCGAGCTCGGGCGGACCGGGGAAGCGGCGGCCATAGTCATAAGCCAGCAGCGGTTGAAAGGCCCAACGCGGCAGGCGCAGGTCGTCCGCCAGGGTGGGCAGAAGTCCTTTGAACCCTGGAGATTCGGATTCCAGCCTGCGGCGGAGATAGGCGGCTTTGCCGGAAAAAGGCGACATCAACACCACGGCGATTCGCGACAGGTAAGGGTTATGGCAGACGCCGTACTCCTCGCCGATGGTCAAGTCCGGATGAACCCATTGGCAGGCGAAGTCAAAGGCGCGGCGGAAACAATCCAGCCAGGACCAGTCGTCCAGGAGTTCCATGGTCATGGCCGCGAATTCGACGGTAAGGAACGTGTAACCCACATCCATATGACCGATCTCGGGAAACCAGCCTTCGCTGGTTTGAACCGTCCGAATGGAGTCCAATTTGTGTCGGGCCTCGGTGGTGAATCGGGGCTCATTCAACAGGCGGCCGCAAAAGGCCAAGGCCGCGGCGCCGACGGCTTGATGGTTTGTTTTGAACAGGTCGTTCCGGCGGCAGAGCCAGGTAGCGGTTCGGTCGAGCGTTTGCCTGGCCTGTTCTTCCAAGGCCGCGGGCAAGCGTCCCCGCATAGTCTCCATGGTTCGAGCCGCGGCGTGACTGGAAAAGGCGGCCGCGGCAAAGGCCCTTTCGCCTCTGTACCATTCGTCGAAGCTGCCGTCCGGGTACTGGCGGCGGCACCAAAACTCGAGCAAAGCCGCGGTGGCTTGACGCAAGGTTTCCGAACCCGGCCAGGTCGAACCAGGGTAAGACCGGTGATAAAACAGGGACAGCGGCAGCATGGCTTCCTGCCTTCTTATATCGGCCACGTCCGAGGTCTTATCCCGCCAATAGGCCAGGTGCGCGCAACCGTAAGAAGAGGAAAGAGGATCGAGGTCTATTTGGGAGGTGATTCGCGGCACCGCCCCGGAGACGAACCGAACCTGATTCTCGAAATCATTCATGATGGATCAACTTCTCGAATCGTCCCTGGAGTCGGCGGGGCCTGTTTCTCTTTCAATAAAGCCTTGAAAAGAGTGCGGCGAGATCAGGTGGTGGGTTATCATCTGCCCCAGCAGACCGAAGAAGATCATGATCAAGCCCAGCAGAAAAAGGACAGGTGAGATTATCCAGAGCGGATGCCGGGGCAGAAGTCCATCGGCGTAGCCCACCAGCCAGGAATGGAAGTGTAGGATGATGAAATAGGCTCCGACGGGAATGGATAAGCCGATAGCGCATAATCCGTAAAAGCCGAAAAAATAAAGCGGCGACTCCAAATAACGGGTAATGAAAAAAACGGTCAAAAAGTCCATCAACCCATGAAACAGGCGGCGCAGTCCGTATTTTGACTCTCCGTGGAGCCGAGGGGCGTGCTCGACGGCCGCTTCACCCACCTTGAACCCGTGCCGGGCTATGAAAAGCATTATGAACCTGTGCATCTGGCCATGAAGGTTGAGGCCGCTCAAACACTCCCGCCGGAAAACCTTCAGGCCGCAGTTGTAATCATGAATATTCAGCTTGGACAGCCAATTCAGGGCCAGGTTGAAAACCCTTGACGGCCAGATTTTCAATATCGGGTCCTGGCGGGAGATTTTCCAACCGGTCACGGCATCCCAGCCGTTCAGCTTCATGGTCTCCAGAAGCTTGGGTATTTCTTCGGGCTGGTCCTGCAGGTCTCCGTCCATCATCACCACCAGGTCGCCCCGGACCCGGCTGAAACCGGTTTGGAGAGCTATGGCTTTGCCGCAGTTGGTTCGCAAATGAATGACTCGTATGACCTCCGGGTGCTCTTGCCGGACTTTCTCCAAGGCCTGGCCCGTGCCGTCGTTGCTGCCGTCGTTGATGAAAACCACCTCGTGGGTTCCCAATTCGGTCAAGACGGTCAGGAGCCGGCCGGTCAGCGGAGCGACACTGTCCTTTTCATTGAATACGGGAATGACGACCGATATCAGCACCCTGTCCGCTCTTTCGCTCATAACTTCAGGCAGTAAGTTTTTTCCGGTTGGGACGCGCCCAAATCGCCCCGGACCGATAAAGTCCCGTTAATCATGTTACTTGACCCCTGAGGCGATTTCAAGCCAAGGTTTTACCCGGTCCGAGGCGGTTCAGGGGAGCCGATAGAGCCGATAGCCGTTGTTCTGGTAGATCAAGGCAAGGTCAAGGGCTTGATCCGCTTTAACGATACAATAGCGCACAAACTTGTATTTGCGGGCTATCCTCTCAAAGACCTCCGTCGGCAGGGCGTGGTACTTGGCCTCGGCCCAATCGAGCGAGTGAACCGTGTGCCCGAAATATTCCCCGTTCTTTCCCGGTAGAATGTCGAGATCATGCCATCGTTCCAGCCATTCGAATACCTGGCCGGAATGGCGAGGCAGATACCACGAAGCGAAAGCGGGTCGAAGGGTCAGGTATTGGAAATCCCACTTGTTGGGAGGAATGATCACCGCTTCGTCCATTCTAGTCACTTGGGAAACGGTCGCGCAGGCCTCGAGCCAGGGTATATCCGGTCCGGAATTGATGTACCAGGGCGCCGGGAATTGTCCGAGCCATAGGCCCAGCAAGGCCCGGCCGGCCAAAACTAGAACCACTCCTTTATAAATGGTAATCCTTGACGGCCAAATAGCCGCCACCGTAAATACAGCCACGATCAAGAGGCCATAAACCGGAGCAGCGGCCTTGCTCCCTAAGAAGGACAATCCCAGCCACGGAAGCGAAAGCATCGCGGCCGCGAGATCGTGCCGCCTCGCCTCCGGCATGTTTCTCATGAACGAAAATACAGGACCGCCATTACTCTTCCACCGGGCGATCAAATCGAATCGCTTGAGCCCAAGATCGAAAATCAGATTAAAACAGGCCAGATAAATTAACACATGTTGGTTCAATGTAAAGATCATCAAGGCACTGGATATGATCAAACCTTGTTTCCATCGTTCGGCGACAAAGACCATCAAATGAACATAAAACAAGGCTAAAAGCAAAGGTGATATTTTTAGTGGATTGAGTTTTAATAAAAAAGGGCTGATCAAATAATGGTTGTTTATAGTATTGACTAGGGCCGCCAGGCCGATAAAACCGCCGATGAACATAACCAGACGATATTTAAATTCTGGATCGGTCACCTGAAACTTATACCAGATGATTCCGAACAGTAATATCAGCCCGAGGTTAACGTATTCCTGAAATCCCCAGTAGCCTGGTTTAAAATGATCCAGGGCCGTCATGTTTTGAAGAACCCGGGCGTAGGTCAGCAGGGCCGCGGAGGTGTCCGAGCCGACGTAAGCCGAATTCGGAATGATGATGGCGGCTAAGGTGACGAAGCACAACAGCAGCGGCAGCCTTATCTCAAGGAAGTGCTTTCTATATAAAATGATTAGACCCGTCAGCCCCAACAAGAAATAAAATCCAACCAAAGGGTAGAGCAGGCTTCCGAAGCAGGCCAGGATTGTACCGGCCAGAATATAGTTCTTGATCAGAAAAGCCATAGCCAGGAGGCCTAAAGCGAAGGTGGTAAACTGCATATAATAGCAAACAAAAGCCAGATGATGTCCGGCCAGCATGTGCGTTCCGCCGGCCAGCAGAAGGCAGACTCCAAGAAGCGGAGGGATTCTTCTGCCGCTCAGCCCTTCGGCCAACATAGAAAAACCAAGGAACAACAACCCTAAAGTTATGAAAGTGGCGATTACCGAGGCCCATACCGGGGCGATAAAATTTGCGGTGATGTTATAATACAAGGCGGCTGGGAAGTAGGCCGGAGCGGGAAGGCCGTAAAACAGGTCATGGGGGAAGAGATCCGGGTCAAGGAGCCTTTTGCCTTCCAATATGACCTGGAAAATGTTGGGCGATGGTTCCCAGAATCCCATGAAGGCCGTGTAAATAACGGCCGCGACCGTTGACTCGAAAATGATCTTGATGAAGCTTTTTGTTGAATCTGTATCCCGCGGCCCCATCTCGATCTGAAACTGAATCCCGTCGCTATCGTCGACTTTTGTCGGTTCGGTGAGCCGAGCGGGCATCTTCTTTCAAGCTTTTTCTTTTATGTTTACTACCCGAAGAGAAATCTAAGTTGCGGTACCTTATAAAAGACTCTCCTGAGTGTCGCCCCCGCGAAAGTCGTTCGATCCCGCCAAAGGCGGGACTCACGATGGGCGGGGGTCCAGATTTTCCATCGGCCTGGATTCCTGCTTTCGCGGGAATGACATTTAGAATGCACAACTTACTTTATACTCCTCAAAATACTATCGAAATAATCGGTCAGAGACCGGGACAATCGTTTGAAAGTCACGGACAACCAAGCGCAGCCCACGTGGAACAACAATACCGCGTCCCTGAAATACTTGATGGATCTTAGATATAGCCAGGCCAATACAATCAAGTTATTATTTTTTTGTGGATCGGCCGAATAATAGGTGAGCCGGCGCCACCGGAAAAGGCAGGAGAACATCTGGCGATAGGTCAATTTTTCCTTGTAGAGAGGGATTTCTCCGGTCAGACCGACCAGCACTCCGGGGCTTTTCCTGCGCACGCTCCCGAGGTCGAGCCAGTCGAAATCCGGGTGCAATACCTTCCGATTCAGCGCTTCCTGCTCCAGGCGCGTACCGGGATATATTTTGGTAAGGTTGAGGTTCACCCTGGATTGAGGGTGACCCAATTTGATGTCCTCGATATAGCGCATGTTCATTTCCATTTGCCGTGTATCTTCGTCGGGCAGACTGATCATAAAGGCCACGGAATAAGGCACGTCGGTTCTTTCCAAGGCGTTCAAGGCCTCGTCTATGTTCTTCTTGGGCAAGGCTTTGCCTAAAATATCCTGGCGGATATGATCGTCTATATGCTCTATGGAAAAAAATACATGCGCCAATCCGACCTCTTTCATCCTGGATATTATTTCTTCATTGGCGTTATCCGCCCGCATGGCGCAGGAAAAATGAATGCTCAGTTTCTCCCTTTCCAGGGCGTCGCAGAAACGCATCAGACGAGATACCGACAGATTGAACGCATCGTCTTGAAAAGAAAAATACCTAACCCCATACTGACCGAGACGCAGTTTTATTTCTTCGATCACGTTTTCAATGGAACGCATCCGCACTCTGCGTCCCGACAGATTCGTGTTCGCGCAAAACATGCAATTAAAGGGGCAGCCTCTCGAAGAAATAATGTTGACCGCCGCCACTTCGCCTAGGCTTTCGACCGGATAGGTCAAATTATATCTCTGATAATCAATCAAATGCATCGCGGGAAAGGGAATCTCGTCCAGATTCTCCCTGACTTGCGTTTCCTTATTCCTGACTATTTTCCCGTTGGCCCGCCAGGAGGTATTGGGTAAGCCTTCCAAGCTTCTATTGGCGCGAATCCTGTTTATTATCCCGGGCAGGGCCGTTTCACCTTCACCTCGGACTATTATATCGGCTTGAGGGACCCTCTCCAGAATAGCCTCGCCCAGAAGCGTGGGGTGAGGTCCTCCAAGAATGATAGTGGTTTCCGGTTTTCGCCGCTTCAATTCCCGGCAGGCCTTGACCGCGTCGAAGTACGCGTCCGAAGTAACCGAAAGTCCCACTACGTTCGGGCTTGAGCGGATGATTCGATTGATGAACTCATTGAACGACAGGTTTTCTATTATGGGATCAAGAATCTCTATCTCACTGTCACCGCTTTGCTCGAGGCTGGCCGCCAGATACAGCAGTCCGGTGGGAGGAGTCCACTTTGAGCCCGACAAATAAAAGCAGGGCGGAATGGTCAGCAAGGTTTTCATAATATAAACAAGACCTAGGCCATCATCTTATTCACGAATCCTATATCAAATAAAAAAGGCGATATCAAGCCGACAGATCGTTTCCTGTTCTTGGTGGAAACACCTTGGCCCCTTAAGGGGATTCACGGCTCAATAGACTAAAATCAATCGGTAAATCGAATAAGTCGCCTATGGAACCGATCAGGTGATCCGGGCGGGCTTCAATCAATAATTCTCTGGTCCTCATTCCGTTCCAGACCGCGATGGTCAGGCAGCCCAGTCTTTTGCCCGCCAGGATATCTCCATCAGTGTCCGTTACCAATACGTGGCCCTTTTGACGCGTCCGGGTGAGGTATTTTTCCAGGAGGCGGAGTTTGGCCGGACCGATATCATCGGCCGCCGAACTGTTTATTATCTCGGAAAAATAATCCAGGAGCCCGAAATCGCTCAGTTGCCGCCAGAGGTTCGGCCTGGATTTCCTGAGGGTAACCAACACCGGCCGGTTGATTTCGGCTATTTTTTCCAAGGTTTGAACGGCCCCGGCCTGCGGGCCGTCCAGGTTCAAGTAATCCGGATGTTCAATCAAGACCAGCCAACGTTTTCTGTACAATTCAAAACATTTTTGGGCGCCGGTCAACGACAATATCCTTTCCTCGCTGATTTTTTTTCTTTTCGCCGCCCAATATTCATCACGGCTAAGGCCCGTCAGATCGAATTCGTTCAATAAGTCCCTATATACCGCGTAATAACGGCTGGAAACATCCAAGAGAGTGCCGTCGAGGTCCAGAAAAATGGTCATGAGATTGATTCAGAAACCTTTTATCCACCGGTGGTCAGTTCGGCGGCCGTAACCAAGCTCAGGACGGCTTCCGTCCGACTATATAGAGATTGGAACAGATATCGGCCGGGCAGGTCAGGCTGACCTGGTAGACCGCGTCCAGCAGCTCCGGCGGCCAATCCTTCATTTGTCGCTGGGAAACCATCTTCAGGTTGAAACCTCCCGTCTCGACTACGGTGTATCCAGCGGCGTCAACGTGGCTGATCAGAAGCTCTCGATCGTAGACCCGCCGGTGTCCCACCAGCCGGTCCTGATCATTGAGGTCGTGTAAATCGTCGAGCAGGCCCATGGCCAATCCGATCCGGCGATGCAAAGACCTGGCGTTGGGGACGGTGAAGATGGTGAACCCGGTGGGTTTGAGCCATTCCCGGCTTCTGGTCAGGACCGCCGTGGGATCGAGGACGTGTTCCAGGACATGGTTCCCCAGAATGAAATCCGCTTGCTTGTCCGCGGGCAGGGTGAATGTTTCAAAATAGGAATGATGCCACTCTATTTCGGCCGCGCCGTTATAAGCCCGTTCAGCCTTGTCAAGCAAGGCTTTGGCTCCTTCAACCACGATCAGGCGTTGAAACTTGTCCTGGAAATATCTGATCAAGAGACCATCGCCGCAGCCCAGAATGACGGCGGCGCCGTACGGGCCATATTTTTGTACCAGTTCGTCGGTTTTCCTGGCGTTGAAGTGCACGGCGATCCGGGCGTTGATCTCGCCGTCGGGCGAGGCATAGAAATCGCTGCCCTCGATCATGGTCTTCGTTCTTCCCGCGTCTTTATTTCAGCCAGAATATTCTCATATTCATCGGTCTTCCGTTTTATTTCCCCTCCCTCGATCAAGATGGGGGCGACGTCTATGCCGCGTATCCAGTGCAGTCCGTCGGGGCAGGGATTAAGGATATTATAATCCCCCCGGTATTCGTCGAAGGCCAGGTCAACCAGAATTTGCGGCATGTTGCAGCCGGCGCGGGTGATGAAATGGTGGGTGGTGAAGAACTTGCCGATGTTGATCTCCGTGGGATTGGGGGTCCCGTCCCGGTCATAGGTGAAATCAACGCTGTAAATCCCGTGTGGCGCGGCGTCGGCCGCCTGGACGCACTTGACGGCCAGTTGATCCAGGTCCGGATCGCCGACGGTCACGCCCGTTCCCGTCAGACCGGTAACTCCGGATTGAGCCCGGTCGCCGAAGGCCCAGTACAGCCTTTTCCGACCCTGGGCCACGACCAAGCGACCTTCCCGCCAGATGGACTGCCAGGTGACGGTGTCCTTGGTCAGATGTTCGGCGGCCATGGTCCGGCCCCAGATGTTCCTGGCGTTGATATGGGCCAGGGCCATTTCGTAAGTCGGCCGGGAAAGGGAGCCTTTCCCCGCGGCGCCGATGGTTTCCCGTATCCATATATCCCGGCCGAACAGGGAAAAAGCCCTTTTCAGATCGGCCTCGTCATTGATCAGGATGGTCTCGGGCGTCTTGATACCGGCTTCTTGCCAAAGCCGGGCCGACTTGCCCTTGTCGCGCAATAACTCGATCACCGGCTGGGGCGGCATGAAAAGCCGGCAGCCGGCGGCCCTGATTTCTTCCCTGTGTTTTCCGATGACGTATATCTCGATCTCGGGTTGAGAGTGAAGAAAATCAATCTTTTCTTTCTCGATGACGTATTTGATAAAGGGAATGTAATCGGGATCGGTGGCCCTGGGGCAAAGATAGGCCCGGTCAACTTCGGCCCGATGAATAGCGTACTGGTCACAGTCCGTGCCGACGATACGATATCCGCTTCTCTCGGGATCAGCGTCGCGCAGGCTTCTGGTGAAGCTCAAGGTGGAAGGGCCGCCGCAGGCGGTGGCCAGTATTCGCTTCATGTTCTCCTCCCTGATCGAAGCAGCGTCCTCGATTTCTCTTCCATTCGCCAGTCCTTTTCGAGCCGGATACGATTTACCTCTGGGCGGCTTGACCTCGTCCGGCGGCCGATGGCTAAAGCTTCCGCCTTATTATCTCATCAATAACCTCACATCGCCGCCTCATGGTATGAACCGTGAGGGTGCGCCTCTGCCCGGCGGCGGCGATGGACCTCCGGATATTCTCATGTTCCATGAGGTATCTGTATTTTTCCAGACATTCCTCCACCGACTCATAGGTCAGAACTTCCTGGTCCGGTTCGAACAGATCGCGGATGTTGCCGCCGGTATCGGTTAAAAGGCAGGCCCCCACGCCGGTGGCTTCAAACATCCTCATGTTACCCACTTCCGGCCGGTCCAGGTTGACATGCCGATTGAAAGTCACCTTGGACCGCCGCAGAATTCGATACATATCCAGACCGAAGACCGTGCCCTGGTAACGATCCGGAAACAGTTTCCGTAAAGGAATGGTCGGGTCGTCCCGTTTGTTTTCCGGTTCTTCCGGTACGGCCATCTCCGGGGCAGGTTGATCGGCCCTCACCTCCTCCGCCGCCTCGGGTTCATTATTATACGGCCGAATCAGTCTTTTCATCCTGGCCCACAGGCTCAGGGATTCAATCTCGGCCGCGGCGGCGCTGGTCTGAACGGCCTGAGGCTCAATCTCCACTGTTGGTACTTCAAGGCCGGCGTCCGGTTGGGGAATTTCCTCTTTTTCCGGCTCTTCTATTTTTTCGTCCAACCATAACTTGATATCCGTTTCTTTGACCAGTTCATGCAAGGCCCAATACCGATCGGATTGGGCCAGTCCGCGATTACAGCCGGAAGAGCCCACGAAACTGAAGTTGATGTCCGGATCAACCGTGGGGCCAAAATCTCTCTCGAGTTTGGATAAGACGTGGTCGTCAAACGAATGATATAGGAGTCTGGCCTCCAACCCATGCCACTTAAAAATCTCGACCAGGAGAGGAGCGCCGGTGAAGAAGACATCGAAGCCGCGCAGTTCGTCGAAGAGGGAAGGAAAACTCCTCATGCCCAAGGTCAGCCTGACGAAGGGAAACATGTCTTTCACGTACTGTCTAAAAGTATAAGGCAAGGTCATGTCCTGGAAAAAGATCACATCCGGTTTGAGCGTGGCTATCTGGCGCAAGGCGATGGGAATGGCCCAGTCGTTCCCTTCGTATTTCACGCCTATTTCCCGGCCCCAGGCCTTCTGCATCGGTTCCAGGTCATAAACGACTTCGTGGGCTTCATTGCCCAAGTCAATCATGGCCCGGGAGAAACTGTTCGAATAAACCAGGCTGAGGCTGAATAATTTTTCCTGGATCTCTCTATAAGAAAGGCCGTTCGGGTCCGGAACCTCGGCGGCGAACATGTTTCTTGCTTCCGGGTAAGCCAAATGGGAAAATCTCATTATTCTGTAACTGGTCAAGAAGAGACCTCCCTTAATGTTGCTTCCTGATCAAGGCCGCTTTGGCCGGCCATGATACACGGTTCAGTATTATTGTTCAACAGCCTGCCCTCGTCCCATCTTCTTCACCGTCCTGATGATCAGGTCGGCGGCGATCTTTTGCCCCTCGGGGTTCAGGTGTCCTCCGATCATATACTTGGAAAAGAACCCGATCGGATTTCCTCGGGCTTCCAGTTCTGCCTTGATATCAATAATCGGTATCCTTAATCCATCTATCTCCCGCATGATCCTTTCCCTGTCTTTGGTGGCCGCCGAAGGATAGTGAATATATTCCTGTCCCAGGAAAGCACCGGCGTCGGGCATATATACAAAAATCAATTTCCCACTCCATTTTTCCACGGTCAGCTTCGCGTTCTTCACAATATCAATATAGATAAAGATATCTTGTTCATCGTACGAGTTGGGTCGCCCGGTCTCTATTTTAGGAGGATTCAATTTGGAATTGATCAAATCTACAATCCTTTTCTTTAGAAATATGAAACCTAAAATATTGTATGACTGTAACGATTTAAAGAACGGTATTCCGACAGCCTTTTGATTATGTTTCATTTCTTCATTCTTTATCCAACTAATATAACGTATTCTTGCTCTTTCCAAGAATTCCGTTCGCACATAGTCTTTCTTACTGGCAAGATCTTGGCTGAAGTTTACCTCCCTCAGGTATTTCAAGAGGATGTTACTCGCCATCTCGTATTGTATCTGGTATAAATCGTTGCTCTCCGCGTAGTACCATAAGACGAAACCCGGCCGGTAAGGCGATATGTACTCCTTTATAGCCGCCAGTTGCACCAAAGGGCCGTCACCGGATAGACAAGCGTTTATGGTCTTGGGGAAATGCTGCCGTATATAATGAGCGGTGCAGTTGGTCGGTCCGGCCCCATCACCGAAACAAAACGAATCGCCGATCAGGGCTATATCTATCTTGCTCTCATCCCAGATCCCATCCGGGTTGTTGAAACCGAATCTGTCGAGCTTGAATATTTCATACCGCCCGCCTTCGTTCCCGGCCGTGGTTTCAGCATACGGTATACTACCCAAGGGAAGGATTGTTTCTTCGCCGGGTGAGGTAGTTGAATCCGTTTTCGAGGCAATGAACAACCCCGGCCCGAAAACAGGCCATATCTCTTTGCCCGTGTTCCGACGATGCTCCTCCAGGAATTGCGTAAAACTACGACCATCGTAGGAACCGATTTTTTTCCTGACCGCGGTAGCCAGGCTTAAATAATTCAAATCTATTCTATTAAGGAATAGAAACTGAAGCGACACCTCGAGTAAGACAAAGGATACAAACAAGTAGATGGTGGCTGATAGGGCCACCTCAACAAAATGAGGAACCGCTTCAATTTTTAAATTATATATTTTTTTACCCACGGTGATCAATGCCAGCGAACATACAACCGACGCCAAACCTAATCCCAATAGAGTCCCGGAATTTATATAATCAGGCCACGTTAATACGTGGCCAAGGATCAGATTGATCTTCGGTCCTAGCAAATACATGGCTCCACCGAACAGAAAAATTACTACTGTCCCTCCCGTCAACAGGACTGAGGCAATGATATCTATTATTCGGTTCGGAAAAAGCGGTGTATTTGGCTCAAGCTCTTCGTCATTCAGCTTGTTACTCCTGGTCATTTTAACCGGATACACCATTAAGGGCAGGAGAACAAAACTGAAAACAACCAGGCTTATGATTGATACTAAGCCCGCGGAGTTAAGGCTTATGTATAGAAACAGCAACTCGGAGTGGAGCCAGACCGCCGGTTTCGCCCTTTCGCTCCTTTCGGTGAAAAGGCCTATCATCCCGGTTACAAGCATCAGCCACAACAGAAAGGCATTACCCGACAGCAGCCAAAGAATTATCGCGGCCAAATTTATCAAACTGATCAATAGTGCCCCTTGACCGGGCTGTAATCGGCCAATGAAGGCAACTATTAACAGAAACACAGAAGCCAACCCGCCGGTAAACCACCAATGGGGCGTCGCCTTGAACTTCACCCGGTAAAGATAAGAATTCACTCTGGGATCGGAATTATCGCCGGTCGAAAAAATTATTGTGTCCTGCCAATGAGAATAGGATCCTCTGCCTATGGTTTCAATATATTTATGATTTACGTTCGAAGGTCCTAAAATATTTTCATTTTCATATAAGACCGTCCTGGACCTGGTTAAAGAGGTTTCCGTATCCGGGTTAAAATCGAAAAATATGGCAAGCGGATTGGAGGCGGAAAAGCCATAGCCGTACCCGGCCGTGGGGTATATTTCATTTTTTATTGGATAATAGTCAATCTCGATCCCGCGCGTAACGAGCAACAATATAATAATACAATCGTACAAAATCATCGCGCTGGATGCAAGGATTACCGTCCTTCCCACTAATAGGAGCGAGGTAGTCACATTAATGAATCGCTCCCAAAAGAAAGCCGCAAGTCGCTTTGGCTCTTCCCAATGCAGCTTCCGGCCCGTTGATATTCTGATCGAATATAGCATTAAGGGCAGAAAGATAAAACCGAAGATAATCAGGCTTATAATTGATAAAGGGCGCGTGGAGTTAAAGCTGAGGTATAGAAACAGCAGTTCGGAGTGGAGCCAGACCGCCGGTTTCGCCCTTTCGCTCCTTTCGGTGAAAAGGCCTATCATCCCGGTTACAAGCATCAGCCACAACAGAAAGGCATTACCGGACAGCAGCCAAAGAATTATCGAGACCAAATTTATCAAACTGATCAATAGCGCTCCTCGACCAGGCTGTAATCGGACAAGGAAGGCAGTTATTAACAGGAAAACAGAAACGAGTCCGGCGATAAACCACCGATGGGGCGTCGCTTTGAACATCACCCGGTAAAGATAAGGATTCACCCTGGGATCGGAATTATCGCTGGCCGAAAAAATTACAGTGTCTTGCCAATGAGAATAAGTTCCTCTGCCTATGGTTCCAATACGACTATGATATATGTTGGCGGGACCTAGTTCCCGGTCATTTTCATATAAGACCGCCCTGGACCTGGTTAATGCGGCTTCCGTATCCGCATTAAAATCGAAAAAGGCGGAAAGCGGATGGGAGACGGAAAAGCCATAGCCGTACCCAACCGTGGGGTATATACCACTTTTATTTGGAAAATAATTTATCTCGACCCCGTAGATGATCAGTAATAATATGATGAAAAAATCGAATAAAATGACCGCGGCGACCGTGAGGGTTTTTTCAACCCCGGTCTTTGCAGCAAATACTGACCGGGCAGTTTCTTTGTCAATTAGCCCCGAATCGATATGCAACGGTTTGTCCATGCATTTGCCTGAAGAATATGGCCTCAACCTCCCAAGCGGAAAGCCGACTCAGGAAGGCCGGAAAAACAAGAAAGCGGCATCAGCAACCGTTTCCGAAAGGGGGCAGGTCCAAAGCCAGAGGGAATCCAGCCGTTTTTTCGGCCGGCCGCGTGGCCGGCGAAAACCTGTTCCTGCGGCTCATCGCCGTTAAACGCAAAGAAGAAAAGCAGAGCCAATAGGTTCTTTTCAACCCCAGGCGGATTCACTTTGAGCCGGCCTTCAGGGAAGCCTGGGCCTGTACCAGGACGTCTACCACCTGGAGGCCGTGGCGGCCGTCGGTCAGAGGTTTCGAACCATCAATAATGCAGTTGACGAAATGGCGGCATTCCACCCGCAAGGGTTCTTCGAACTCGATCTTGGGGATATGGATGTCGCCTATCCGCTGATAAAGCTGGAATTGTCCGAAATCCTCCACTTCCGGCAACGGCCGCATGATGTTCTTTTTGTCTATACCCTTGTCATAGATGATGATCTTGGCGTCGGGCGCCACGTCGTCGTAAACCAGCATCTTCTGGCTGCCGACCACGACCGTTTTTCTGGTCTTGCTGGGGTCCAGCCAACTGACGTGGATATGGGCCGCCCGGCCGGAGGGGAACTCCAGGTTCATGAAGACCACGTCCTCGATACCGTTCTGGAGAAAGGTCAGGCCCTTGGCCGTCACCCGGCAAGGCGTTTCGTTCAAGCAATATAAAATGATCGAGACATCGTGCGGGGCCAGGTTCCACATGACGTTGACGTCCTGGCGGACCTGGCCCAGGCTCAAACGCTGGGACATGATATAGTAGATATCCCCCAACTGGCCGGATTCGATATACTCCTTCACCTTTCTCACGGCGGCGTTGTACAGGAACACGTGACCGACCATGAGCACGCGCTTATTTTCCTCGGCCAGGCGCACCAGGTCCTCGGCTTCTTCCTTTTTCAGAGCCAGAGGCTTTTCCACCAGGACGTGTTTGCCGGCGATCAAGGCCCTGCGGGCGTATTCATAGTGGAGCGCCGCGGGAATGGCGATCACCACCGCGTCGATCTCCGGGTCATTCAGCAGCTCATCCTCGGAACCGGCCAGCTTGATGCCGGGATGGAGTCGTCGTATTCTTTCCAGCCTGTTCCTGTCCACGTCGCAGACCAGGAATTCTGACACTTCACTCAACTGCACGAAGTTGCGCACCAGGTTCGGTCCCCAGTACCCGGCGCCGAGTTGGGCCAGCTTCAACATGCTTTTCGCTCCCGAAACAGTTCCATCAAACGTTGAGCTTGAATAAAGGGCCAGAATCGGCGCACGCCGTCATGGTTATTCCCGGCGTACGCCTTTTCCACTATCTCCCGGACCGCCGGTCCGTCCCATATTTCCGAATCCAGGAAAGGCCGGCCGCTGATCGTGTCCAGAACGAACTCTTTCATCGGCGGTTCGGACCAATGATCGGCCGGACTGGCAAAGCCGATTTTGGCGGTCCTGGTCCGTATTGACTCGGGCAGCAAGCCTTTCATGGCCCGGCGCAGGACCAGCTTGGTGAACCCGCGGCCGATCTTGGCTTTGGAGTCGAGGGAAAAACAGTAACATACCAGGCGCCAGTCCAGAAAGGGGGCCCGGATTTCCACGCCGTGGGCCATGGAACAACGATCGAAGTTGCGCAGGATGGTCGGCAGGACCTGGTGGTGAAAATCGTCGTACAAGCGCCGGTTCAGGGCGTCAAAGTTCAAATAAGGCGATGGACCGGCCGGCGTTTCGGCCCAGGCCAGTTTCTGGACGGGCGTCCGCAGAAAAGGTGGGGGCGCCGAAACAGGAGACGTTTCCGGGGCCTCTACTTGGCCGCTGGTCAGGCGGAGCTTCAGCGGATCGAGGCAGTTTTTCCTGACCAGTTGGCCCACGGACGGCAGGCTGAGGTTTCTATGGTCAGGATACATGCCCTTGAGAATGGTCTGGAGGTCCTTGATCCGCCAGGGTCGCGGGGGAAATCCGGCCGCGTCCCGCCAGCCGATCTCGGGGTAATGGTGATATCCGGCCAGCAGTTCATCGCCGCCGTGTCCGTCCAGGGAAACCACCACGCCCCGCCGCCTCATCTCCCGGTAGATCAGCCAGGCCGAACTGGCCAGGTCGAAGATTTCCTCGAATTGAAAAATAACCTCATCCAGGTGAGCGACCATCTCCTCGGGCGTTACCACGTAATAGAAAGGGTCCGCGCCGGTGTGCCGGACCACCTCTTCGGCGAACCGGCGTTCGTCCTGGACGGCGCCGGGAAAGGTGGCCACAAAGACTTTTTGCCAGTCCCGGGCCAGCCGGGCTTCATCTTTGGCCCTGGCCCGCAGGGCGGTCATGCCGCAGAGAACCGAACTCGAGTCCAAGCCGCCGCTGAGGGCCGTACCCAGGGGCACGTCGCTGCGCATCCTGATTTTACAGGCGTTGAAAAATAGCTCGCGGAAACCGTCCGCCTGCCTTTTCAATCCCCGGGGAACCCGGACCAGGTGATCCAAGGTATTCCACCAGCGTTTGACCACCGGCGGTCGGCCTGGGGCCAGGAGGAGGCAATGTCCGCCTTGAAGCCGCTTCAAGCCTTGCAGCAGGCATTCCTCCGAAGGCTCGATAGTCACGTTGTCATTGAGAACGGCGGCCGTGACCTGAGGATCGAATTCGGCCCGGAACCAGTCCAGGGCCAGAAAGGCCTTCATTTCCGAAGCAAAGGCGAAGCGGCGGCCGTCGTAATAATAATGAAGCGGCTTGACCCCAAAGCGATCCCGAGAAAGGAAGATGGTCCTGAGCCGGGCGTCCCAGACAGCCAAGCCCCACATGCCGTTGAATTTGAGCTGGCACAGAGGGCCCCACTGGTCATAGGCGGCCAGGATGACCTCGGTGTCGCTTTCGCTGGCAAAGCGATGCCCCAAGCCGGCCAGTTCCTCCCTCAGCTCCAGGAAATTATAAACCTCGCCGTTATAAGTGATCCAGTACCGCCCGCCGGCATAAGACATGGGCTGCCGTCCCGAAAACGACAAGTCCAGAATGGCCAGCCGGCGGTGGCCCAGACCCAGCGATCCTTCCGCCGGGTCGATGTAGGTTCCGCGGCCGTCCGGTCCGCGGTGGGCCAGGGCGTCGGTGAACCGGTCGAGCTGGCTCGGCTCGATCGGTTCGCCCGTAAGGTTCCAAAGGCCCACAATACCGCACATGATTTTTCCGCCGATCAGCCGCCCGGACCTCCAGGTCAAAGCATCTTCCGCAAGATTTCGTCGATCTGCCGACAGCGCTGGGTCGCGGTATGACAGCTCAGGGTTTTTCTCCGCCCAGCTTCGGCAACGGCCCGCCGGGCCTCCTCGTTGTCCAGAAGATACCTGACTTTTTCCAGGCATTCCTCGACCGAAGCGTAGGTGACCACTTCCCTGTCCGGCTCGAAAAGGTCTTTCATGTTTTCCCCCGTATCGGTAAGCAGGCAGGTCCCCATGCCCGTGGCCTGAAACAGGCGCATGTTGTCCACCTGCTTTTCGGCCAAGGCGGCGTCGGTATGAATATTCAGGGTAATCTTCGATCGGGCGAACAGGGCGTACAGGTCCAGGCCGAATAAAGGCGGCAGGCAGCGTTCCGGGTATGATGATCTGAGTGGCGTCGGCGGCAGGCGGGGGTCGTCTTTCCGGTAAACGTCCACGTTCAGGTCGTCGGTTTTATTAGCCGGCAGGATTGACTTCCAGGCTTCTTTCAAGCGCTGATATGTTTCCTTCTTCAATAATTTTTTCAATTGGCTGGTAATCAGCTCTTTAATGACGCGGTAAATTTTACGTACAATTTTCCATAATAACAACAAAGAAGGCTTGATGAAATAATGATAGGTTTTGTTCATTATTCTCCGGCCGACTAAAACCATTGACCGAATAAAAATCTTGAGGACGCTGTAAATCCGCCGGAGGTCATAGACGCGGCGCAAATTCCGCCAAGTTATTTTCGCCAGCAACTGTTCTTTCAAGGCTTGTTTCATGGTATGGACGTCCGTGGAAAACCCGGCCGCCGCCTCGTAGGCCAGCCCTAGTTTTATCCCCCGGACTTCCTCCTTCAGCTTGGTCACGGCCGGGTTGGGCGCATCCGGTTCAGGGACAAGCTCATCGAGCCAGGCCCTCAATTCGGTCTTTTTAAGCAGTTCGGTCAATAACCAGTACCGCGTCTGCTGGGCTAGCCCTCGGCCGAAACCGGACGAGCCGGCGAAAGTGAAATCGTAAAGGGGCGGCTGGCCGGCCTGGCCGGCCAGCTTCCGCGGAATGGCTTCGTCAAATCCGTGATAGACCAAGTGGGGCCTGAGTCCGGCCAGGGAGAGCTTGTTTAACAGAATCGGCGATCCCACGCACACCAAATCCATGTCGGCCAGTTCGGCGATCAACTGGTCGTTGACGCCCGGATAGCCGCGGAAAGCCACCAGGAGTCTGATGAAAGGAAATTGATTTTTCAAATTCCGGCGGATGGCGTGGGGCAGGGAATAAATATCCTGAAAGTAGACTATATCGGGTTTGATATGTTCGATCTGGGCCAGAACGATCTTCTCCACCCATTGGGGTGCTTTGATATCCAGACCGTGCTCCTGGGCCCACCTTTTCTGTATCGGGGCCACGTCGTAGACGATCTCGTGGGCCTCGTGGCCAAGAGCCCTCATACCTCGGGCAAAGCTGTCGGAATAGACGTAGCCTTGTTCGAACAGGGCTTGTTGCTGTTCGGCGTAGGATTTCTCTTCCAGGCCGGGATATTTGGCGTACAGGTCTTTTTCCGCCCGGGCATAATGCAGACCGGCGACGCGCACGATGCGGTAGTTCCCCATAAGCGCTCCTGGCCTGATACTGGTCAGGTCGTCCGAATCGCGGCCCGCCGCTCGCGGGAAAACCTGGAAACAAGAACATGGGCGTTCAGATAAGGCCAGATCACGCCCAGGGAAGACCAGGAATCGGCCGCGGTGACGTTCTCGATGAACTTCAGCACCTCGGGACCGTCCCATAGATCCGAATCCAGAAAGGCCCGGCTCCGGGCCGTATCCATTAAAAAAGTCTTGAGCGGTCCCTTGAACCATTCGGGCATGGGTGAAGTGAAGCCGATCTTGTTCGTTCTCAGCCTGATCTCTTCCGGGATCACCCCCCGCATGGCTTCCCGGACGATGCGCTTGGCGTAGCCCCGGCCCAGCTTGCTTTTGTCCGGCAGGGCGAAGGCGTAGCAGACCAGGCGCCAATCCATGAAGGGCATGCGAATCTCGACGCCGTGGCCCATGGAGGCCCGGTCAAAATGGCGGAGAATGGTGGGCAGGGTGGTGTAATGAAAATGGATATAAAGCTCCCGGTTCAGCGGCGTTAATCCGGCCAGGTCCTTCGATCTATCCAACTCGTCGAACTTCAGCAGCCTCCTATGACTGACCGGTTGTCGCAGGAATCCGGACAAGGGTGGTGGAGCCGGCGCGCCATCCCGGCGCCCGTATTTCACCCTCCGGTAAATCTTTCGGGCCGGCCGCCATAAGAACGATTGTCCGAGCGCCTCCCGGTATTTCCCGGCCACGGTATTCAGGATTCCCTTCCAGGACGTATCCACCGGGTTGCTGCCACCCCGGAAGCCATTGGCCGTGGCCACCAGGTCCCGGTAACGGTTCCAACGCGGCCAGGGATAAAGGGAGTGGATGATGGCGTTCTCGACTATGTTCAGGTATCCGCCCAGAAGCTCGTCCGCTCCATGACCATCCAGGCTTACCACCACGCCCCGGTCGCGCATGGCTTTATAATTGAGCCACAGACCGGCCTGCAGAACCGCGTACAGCTCTTCGAACTGGTAGATGATATCTTCCACCCGGTCCAAGTAGTCTTCGATCTTGATTTCCTGATACACCGGCACGGCGGACTTGGCCTCGACGACCACCCGGGCGTATTTCTCTTCATCCAGGTTCGTGCCGGGAAAGCAGGCCACAAACGCCCTTTGCCAGTCCGCCGGCGCCCTCTTGACCGGGTGCGCGGCCTTATTGATTTCATAAAGAGTGCCTAGGACCGAACTCGAGTCCAGGCCACCGCTCAGGCTGGTGGCCACAGGCACGTCGCTACGCATCCGCAGCCGGCAGGCGTCGAAAAAAAGGTCCTTGAAGCAGGCGGTCTGCTCTTCGAAGCCCGGCGGCGCCTGGGGAAGGTGTTCCAACGTTTGCCACCATCGCCGAACCAGGGGCGGCCGGCCCTCGCTCAAAGTCAGACAATGGCCGCCAGGCAGTCGTTTTACGCCCTTAAGCAGGCACCACTCGGTCCCCTCCAGACCGATCATATCGGTCAGGGTCTCGGCCCAGAGTTCCCGATCCAGTTCATACCCGAAATCGGGCAGCCGCGGGAAGGCCTTCATCTCGGAGGCGAAGGCGAAAAACCTTCCGGTGTAAACGTACATGAGAGGCTTGATGCCGAAGCGGTCCCTGGATAGGAACAACCGCCTCTCCCGGCCGTCCCAGATGGCCAGGCCCCACATGCCGTTGAACTTGAGCTGGCAGTCCTCACCCCACTGGGCATAAGCGGCCATTATCACTTCCGTGTCCGAGTCGCTGCGGAAACGATGGCCCAAACCAGTCAATTCGTCGCGGAGTTCCAGGAAATTAAAGATTTCCCCATTGAAGGTTATCCGGTACCTATCGTCCCCGTAACTCATCGGCTGCCGGCCGGCCGGCGATAGGTCGAGGATGGCCAGTCGCCGGTGGCCGAGGCTCAGCCGGACCTCACGGTCACGCCAGACCCCTCGACCGTCCGGTCCACGATGGCCCATCGAGTCGACGAAAGCATCGAAGGCCGCGTCGGATATGTCCTGGCCGTTGAAAGCCCAAAGGCCGGCAATCCCGCACATAGTCTCCCCTCAACCTAGTACCGATCCACTACTTTCAGCCCCAGGCCTTTCTTGGGCAATGGTTCGGACGCCGGTTCCAAAGCCGGCGCCGGTGGGGGCTGGCTCTGGCTCGGCCTCCAGGACCTGATCCATCTGACCGGCGGCAGGAGCAGGCGGTACAGCCAGGGCGTCCCTTTGATCATTTCTTTGATCCGGCCTATTCGGGACGGACCGATCGAGACGGTCAATCCGTTTGTCGCAGCCGCGGAGGGCGCCGCCACGGCCGCGGCCGGCGTCTCGGTCCGTGTTGCCCCGGCGTCCGGGCCGGCCGTTATCGGCGGCCTGGCTTCCAGGCCGCCCGCGGCCCGGCCGCCCTTGGCCAGCCAGTCCGCCAACCATTTTCCCTGCTGCGGCACGGCCTGGCCGGTCGAATCAGCCTGTTTGGTGGCCACGCAAATCAGGCTGTACATACCGTCGTCCAGGCCGCCGAAGGAAACAGGGTCCAGGCAGCCGGGCAGATAATCGCAGACCTCCCAGGGGTCCAGGTCCGGACGCTGGGTATGGCGGAAGACCTGCGTGGTGTTGATTTCGAACTTATTGGCCTGGTAGAACTCCCAGAACAAGGTGGGCGAGAACATGTAAAAGCCGTGATCCACATAGTTGGCCACGGGCAGTATGTGAATGACCCGGCCTCCGGTCTTCAGCATCTTGAAAATATTGTTCAAGGCGTTGGGTACATGGAAGACGTGCTCGAGGGTGCCGCCGTCCACGATCACGTCAAAAGCCTCCGCCAGATGGTCCGGCAGGTTGGAATCGTTAAGATCAAAGACGTAGCTGGCCCCTTCATAGTCGGAATAGTCCATGGAACCGGATTCGCTGAAACCCAGGACCTCGAACAGGCTATGATCCGAAATAAATCCTTGGGCCGCCGCTTCCCGTTTATGATTCAGAACTATCTGCTCAGGAATCGCCAGGGGGACGCCGCATGCCCGGGCTGTATCCCTCAGCACGTCGTAAGTGAAGTAAATATCCTGGCGGCCCAGGGTCAGAACCCGCCCGCTGTAGGGCCGGCGGGCAGCCTCTTTCAACAGTACTTTCAACGCGCCTTTGGCTAAGCCCATACATCAATCCGTTAAGATATTAAGCGACTTTCTCTTTCGCCGGAGGTCGCCGCCCCAGGAAATGACCTCTGATCGAGCCCGTATCTGAATGTTACCGCATCTTGACCATATCTTTCAACCGGACCAGGGCTTCCTTGCTCCGGCGATAGAGGAAACGGGGTATCCGGTGTTTCTTGAAATATATATATTTTAACCAGATATCCAGCCCATCGTTCTTGCCTGGCCTGCGGGATAAGTATATTTTCCGCCTTTCCTCTTTCCCGAAGGCTTTTACCTCCTCGGGCGAGAAAAGATGGCTATAGGTCGTGCGCATGAGGTTGAGGGTATGATCCAGGAGTTCCAGGAGAACGCTTGTTTCGCTGGTGATGGTGGTTCTGGTGTAGCCCGAGTCCGACAGGCGCCAGCGGGCCAGCCTTTCGGGTATAAAGCAGGCCCCATGACGCAGGGACAGAACCAAGGCGGTGAAAACATCGGTGTGGGAGCGCAGTTCCGGATGAAAGCCTCCGGTTTCCAACAAGGCTGGCCGGCGATAGATGGCCGTCACCCCCATGAGCCAGTAGCGGTGTTGAAGCCAGAGTCGCTTAGCCTCGTCGGGAGGAAAATAGCTGGCTTCGGCGGAGACGACCGGACTCACGGCCGGCCCCAGGTCCCGGCCTTCCTCGTCCATCAGCCTTTCCAGGGTGCAGGAAACCGCGGCCTGGGGATGCCTGATGAGCAGGCTCATGGACTTGGCGAAAAAGCCGGGCAGGATCATGTCGTCGGCGGCGGCGAAATATATGTATTCGCCTTGGGCCAGGTTCAACCCCAGGTTGAGGCAGGGGATTATCCCCTGGTTCTTTTCGTTCCGCGCCAGACGCAGGCGGGAGTTGTTCTTGAGGAAACCCTCGACCACCTTCACGCTTTCATCCGTGGAGGCGTCGTCAATGACGATCACCTCCAGGTTATCGTAGGACTGATCCAGGATGGCGCCCAGGGATTGAGGCAAGAATTGGGCGTGGTTGAAGTTGGGCACGACCACCGACAAGAGCGGCGCCGGTTCTTCCCGCCACAAATCCAGTTTCCGCCGCTGTTCGGCTTCGTAGGCGTCCACGTCCGTTGCCGGAAAAAGATGGCTGTATTGGGTGCGCATCAACCCGAGGGTCTTCCGGAGTATCTCGATCTCGAGTTTCAGACCCCCGGCCCGGGTGACGCCTACATGGCCCTGGGGCATTATCCGCCAGGAAGTCAGGACCTCGGGCACGAAGCAGACCCCATAACGCAACGAAGTGACCAGGGCCACGAACATGTCGTGATGGGAGTGCAGTTCGGTGGAAAACCGGCCGGCCTCGAGTAACGCCTCGCGGCGGTAGATGACCGTTACGCCCAATATCCAGTAACGATGCCTCCGCCAGGCCTCGAGGGCCTCGGCCGGGTTCAGGAAGCACGGTTCCGGCGAGATTACCGGGGACTCCGCCAGGCCCAGGTCCTGGCCGTTTTCGTCAATCAGTTTCTCCAGGGTGCAGCAGAGGCCGGCTTCGGGATGCTTCAGCAGCAGGCCCATGGATTTTTCGAAAAAACCGGGCAGAATCCGATCATCGGCGGCGGCGAAGTAAACGTATCGGCCCCTGGACATTTCCAGGCCTTTGTTGCAGTTGTTGCTTACACCCTGGTTTATTTCGTTGCGGATCAAATGGACCCGAGGGTCCAGCCGCGCGATCCCCTCGATGACCTCGACGCTGTCGTCCGTCGAACGGTCGTCTATGACCAGAACCTCCACGGCGTCGTAGGTCTGGGACAGCACGGCCCCCAGCGATTCCGGCAAATAACGGGCGTGGTTGTAATTGGGCATTATCACCGACAGCAAAGGCCGTTCGGTCAGGTCTGTTTTGTTTTGAGTCATCACGTCACCTCGACCGGCAAAGAAGACGTTTTTCAGGCTACTCGAGATTGAGCATTTCCACCAACGGTCCGGTCAAGGCTGGTGTTGATATTCCAAGGACTCTTTTTGGATCGCGTCCCAGTATTTCTCCACCCATTTGACCACGCCGGTCAAACCCTGTTCGAAGCCGACCTGGGACGCCCACTGGAATTCTTGGCGAGCACTCGTCGAATCTATGACATAGGCCGCGTCCTGCCCCAGCCGTTCTTCCACCATCGAGGTGGCTTGGTCAAGACTACGGCCCATCACTTCACAGATGATGCGGACCACGTCCCGCACGGCAATGCCGGCTTCGGGTGAAAGATGGTAAATCGCGCCGGGCCGCCCTTGCTCGAGGGCCGCCAGCTCGCCCCGGGAAATATCGCGGATATGAATATAAGACTTCACCGCGCGGCCGCCGCCGTGCAACTCGATCTTGCGGCCCAGTTTGATATATATGACCGACCGGGGGATGATCTTGAAAAGCTGTTGGTAAGCGCCGTAAACATTGGTCGAGCGGATCATGACCAGGGGGAAGCCGAAATTCTTGACATAGGTGAAGAGCAGCAGATCGCCGGCGGCCTTGGAAGCCGCGTACGGCGTGCTGGGATTAAGCGGGGCGTCCTCCCTGACCACGCCCGAACAAGTCCCGTAGACCTCGGGCGAAGAAATGTGCAGGTAACGCTCCAGCCATTTTTGATCCTTCAAGAAATTGATCAAGGCGGCCAGGGAGGCGGCGTTGGTCTGGAACCATTGTTCTGGGTTCCGCCAGCTAGGGGCCACTTCGCTCTGGGCGGCGAAATTGACAATATAGGCCGGCCGCTCTTCGGCCAGAAGCCCCTTCAGCCGTTCCATGTCCTTGTTCAGGTCCATTTGGTGGAAAATCACCCGGCGGCGCTCCGGGTTGATTTTATAAGGCAGGAACAACTCGCCCTTCTCCGGCGACCGGCTTATGGCCAGAACCTTATAGTCCCTTTCGTCGAGAACATGATCAATGAAATCGCTGCCGGAAAAAGAATTGCTGCCGATGACGGCGATTTTTTTCATGGCTTTTCCCCTCACTTCATCTCTATCAAACACCGCCCGGCGCTGGCGCCGCTGCGCATTTTTTCGATGGCCCTGTTTATATCGCTCAAGGGGAAGCGGTCGGTGATAAATCCGTCCAGCCTGAGTTTCCCGGCCGCGTGCAGGCGCAGATACCTGGGAATGTCCTGGTCCGGCGCGGCCTCGCCGCCGTGGGAGCCGGTGATGACCTTGCCGAAATGCAGCGGCAGCGAATAAATGGAGATATGGTCACCCTTGCTCGGGACGCCGACCAGGATGGTTCGGCCCTGGGGCTTGGTCAGGGCGTAGGCCTGGGCGATGACCCGAGTGTTGCCCGTGTTGTCCACCACCACGTCGGCGCCCTGGGGGCCGAGGATTTCCGTGACCGCCTTCACCAGGTCGCTCTTGCTCGAGTTGATCACGTGGCTGGCGCCAAACCGGGCCGCCAGGTCCAGCCGGTGGTCATACAAGTCCACGGCGATGATGGGATGAGCGGAAACCATGGCCGCGCCCTGGACCACGTTCAGCCCCACTCCGCCGGCGCCTGCCACCACGATGGATTCGCCGATCTTCAGCTTGGCGTTGTTGACGATCACGCCCAGGCCCGTGGTCACGGCGCAGCCGAAGAGCGGCGCCAGGGCCGGATCGAATTCCTTGGGGATGGGCGTGACCCGGTTTTCCGACACCACCGCGTACTCGTTGAAGGTGGTTACGAAGCCGGCGTTCAGTTTCCGGCCTTGCCACTTGTACTCGGGCGGGGCGGCTTCGATCCCGCCCCCCTTGCGCCAATGAAGCACCACCCGGTCGCCGGGTCTGACCTGCTTGACCGCCGGCCCCACGGCCAGAACCTCGCCCGACCCTTCATGGCCCAGCAGATGGGGCAGGTAGGGGTCCGGGCCCTTGACCCCGTCAATTTCCCCAAGTTGCGACCCGCAGATGCCGCTGTAAAGGACTTTGACCAGAACCTGTCCGTATTCCAGCCGGTCGGGCAATTCGACTTCGTCTATTACCAGCGGCTCTCGCTGCCTGACCAATATGGCGGCCTTCATGCCTCGAGGATAGTCCATCGGATCAATCTCCGTCCGTGCATTCTTGAAGTTTAATCTTCCCAAGGCGGGGGCAGATGGAAATCGGCCTGAATACGCCTCATTCTCTTCCACACCCCGGCGGCCACTTGCGGCGCCAGGGCCAGAACGACTTGGCTGCCGGCCGGAACTTCTTCCGGAAGATAGACCTTTTTGCCGAAAAGCAGCCGGCCGGCCCGGCTTCGATCTTCATCCACGAAAAACTCGACCGCCTCGCCCAACTCACCCCGCAGCCAGACGCCGGCGATAGAAGTTCCGAAAACCCCCAACCGTCCCCGGTCCGCCGCCCGCAGGGCCAGGCGCCTGGTTTCGTGTAGCCAGTTGATCGCCTTTTGCACCTGGGGCGCGGGAGAGATCGCCTCCAACCCTTCCAGGGTTGTATCTTCATTACGGCTTTCGATCTTGCGGGCCAGGACGCTGATTTCCTTGGGCACCAGGCCCGCCTCGAGACGGACGATCTCGAAGCCGGCCCGTAGGATCAGGGACTCGATCCGAGGGAGGTGGAAATGGGCGGCATGGTCGGCGATGATCAGATCGAACGGGTTTTGGGTCCAGTCCGGCAGTTCCAGCAGGAGCAGCCCCGGCCCGGCCAGTTTATCCCTGACGGTCGTTAAAAACTCGAGGGGAGCGGTCATATGCTCGAGGGTGTGCAGCAGGGAAATCATGTCGAAATAGCCGGGAAGTTCCTCGAGGCCGCAAGAAAAAAACCGGCAGCCGGACTTGACGGCTTCCACTTTTTCCCGGTGTTTGTCGTTCATTTCCGCGCCGGCCAGGTCCCAGTCAGGGAAAAGACGGGAAAAAGTCTTGAGCAGGTTGCCGTTGCCGCAGCCGAAGTCCAACAGCCGGCCTCGAAGCGGAAACTCGAAGCCGGCGGAAAGTCCGGTGATAATCGCCTCGGACCTGGACCGGGAAACGCCGGCGGTCTGCTCGAAAACCCTTTGCTCCTCCCCTTCGCCCTGGAAATAGACGGCGTACGAGTCATAGATTTCCCGGCATTCGCGATGAAAGTCTTCGTCGATGACTTTTTGCACGCCGCCGCAAGTCGGGCAGACCCCCAGCCGGCCGCCTTTTTTCCAGGGCCGGCAGTCCGAAGTCACCCGGCTCAGGGTTTCATATCCGGTTATGGGTTCGAGAACCCCGGCCCCGCAAAGGTGGCATTTAACCGTCGAGTCCATTCTAGACGCCGGAATCCTGGGACTTTAGAAAGCGGTCGATGGCTTCAAAAGGGTCAGGCGGTTCAAGGCCGAGTTCCCGGGCCAGCCGGCTGGCGTCCAGGCTGGTATAGGCCGGCAGGTGTTCCAGGTCCAGGCCGGAGGCCCGGGCCTTGACCGGCTGAATCAGCCGGGGATCGGCGCCCAACCCGTCAGCCAGACGCCCGGCTGCCTGTTCATAGGTCATATCTTCCTTGGCCGATATCTGCCAGACGCCGCCTTGGTCCAGGCGGGCTATACCTAGTATGGCGGAAACCGCGAAGTCAAGAGACACCGGGGCCATGACCATGTCCGAGAACGGATTTAAAGGCCGGCCTGATTTCAGCTTGGCCATCCAGTCGGCCAGGAGGGAAAAACCGGGGCCGATGATTTTGGTCATCCTGACGATGGAGACCTTCGGCCCCAACAATGACAAGAGTTTTTCCGCTTCACTCTTCTGCCGGCCGTACTCGGTGCGCGGCGCGGGCGGAGCCTTCGCTTCCAGCCAAGGACTCGCGCCGTCAAAAACCAGGTTGGTGGAAAAGAAGACGATCGACGAGCCGCGAGCCACTATTTTTTCCGCGATCCCGGCCATATGGGTCACGTTGATCAAACGGCTCTTGGCCGGATCATTCCGGCAGGCGGCCAGGGAAGTCACGGCCGAACAGATGAAGGTTGTCTCGACTCCCCGCGGCGGCCGCCAGTCTTCCACCTCTTCGGCCAGATCGAGAAAGAGATCGTATGGCGGCAGGCTCTGGCGGAAGCAGGTGGTGGTCAGAACACGGGACCCGGTTTTTCTTAGTTGGTCCGCCAGGCTTGTGCCCAACTGGCTTTCGCCGCCGACGATGAGGTAATGGCCGGTCATCCCGTGCCCGTCTTTTTATGACAACATAAGGCCAACAAGTAATGGGCCATGGGATAGAAGCCGGTATGCACCACTTCGTCGTTCATCGAGAAGATGAACACGTTATGGAAATAGTTCGAGAGGAGGCTCTTCAACTCTTCATGGCTCAGGCAGTTGACGTGGCCCTGGCGGCTGACCGGCGAAGCGTGTATTTGAGAAGCCAGGGACGGGGTCCCGATGATCAGCACGCCGGTCGGCTTCAGGGAGGAAACGATATTGGAGACAAAGACCTGGGATTTTTCCGGCCGCACGTGTTCGATGACGTCCAGTGAGTATGCGCCGTCGAATTCACCCGGGACGGGCCCGGCCAGGATGTCATGGACCCGGCAGTCGAAGGAATGCTGATCTATCATCCGGTTCTTGGCGTCTTGAATGAAAATCGGGTCAAAGTCGGTGGCCACCAATGACCCGACCGCCTGACTGACGATCCGGGTGGCCAGAGCGTCGGCGCAGCCAATCTCGAGGACTTTGGGCAAACCCTCGAGCATCCGGGCCACGAATTTGTACCGGGCGAAAAGGAACAGGATGTGTTTGGGATTTTCAATCCAGGTCCAGTTGCTCATCAGACCGAAGGTATGCCGCCCGTATCTGTCTTCGGCCTCGAAACAGCAGCCATAATGAGGCTCCTTGGTCCGGCGATCCTTTTCCTCTTCAGGCTGAGGCGCCCTGCCGGTCTGTTTCATCAGCGTTTCTCCTTTCGCCGGTCGGCTCTTTTCCGGCTCGATCCCACCGGCGCTCATTCAAAATAAATAAACGAGTGATCGCCGGTGTAACCGCAGAGTTTGAACCACCACTCCCATTCCTCGGGAGAGAAGAAACATTCGCCGGTCAGGACCCAATACATCAGGTTGACCTTCTCCTCTTCGGTGCGATACGACTCGACCACGAGATACTTGTTCTTGCGGCCGACCCTTTCCATTTCCCGGAGCGCCTTTTCCAGATCGTAGCAATAAAGGTTGTGCAAGGCGTTAATCGAGATGACCAGGTCAAAACTCTTGTCCTCGAAAGGCAGTTCCTTGGCGTCGGCGACCTTTAGCCAAGGTCTGACCTCCTCCTTGGCGTGTTCGATACCATACGCGGATATGTCTATGCCGGCGACATCGAGTCCCGGCACAACCTGGGTAAGTTCGTACAAAAGAAAAGCCTTGCCGCAGCCCACGTCCAAGACGCGGTCGCCCGGCTGGAGTTGGTAATGCCTGGCCAGGCCTTCGGCCACCACGCGCCAGCGACCGTCGTACTTATATCCGCCGTACCCGAACTTCCGGTCGCCGTCCCAGTAGTCATAGCCGTACTGCTTGGCGATCTTGATGGCTTCGGCCTTGGGATATTCGTTCACCCGCGCCAGATAGTCTCTTTGGGTCTTCTTGTGCAAAGGGGATAAAAAGTCAACGTAGGCCATACGCCTCACCTTTCTAGGACCGATTGATCCGCCTGGTCTCGTCCAGGTAAATACGCACCTTGTCCAATTGTCGTTTCCGCCGCTCAGCCTGGTCAGCCCGGCCGGCGAACCTCCGTCTTTCTTCGCCCACGGGCAGGAAATCGTTGAGCATCAGGCAACACCATTTTATACGATGCACGGGAAAAACCAGCCTTATTCTTTTTTTCAAGGCCTCGCCCTCCAGGAAGCGGGCGGCCAGGGCCTCTTCGAACCAGGAGAAAAAAGCCAGCGGCACGGGCACGGCCGGCTGCGAAAAGAAATCGCAGACCATCTTGGCCGGATCGTCCCAGCCGGCGTACTCGAAGTCAATGAACCGCGGGCGGCCGTCCGCTTGAATCAAGGCGTTATGAAAGCCGAAATCGGAAGCGGACAGGCAACGTTCCTCCGGCGTCAGGCGCCGATCCGTCCCGGGGAGTAAAACCCGCCCGCCCTTCAAGACCTCTTCCCTCACCCGCCGCCAGGTCACTTCCAATTCATGGGCTATGAACGACGCCGCCTCCCTGGACACGGGATCTCCGGCTTCCATGTCTTGCAGACGCTCCAGCCGCCGGTCCACGCAAGCCAGATGCTCGTCGAGACTGAAGCAGGATTCGGAAGCTTCCGGCAGATCGAGGGCCTCTGGATCGTTTTTCATTTCATCTATGGCCAGGCAGAAATCGAGCGCCTGCCGCACGTGTTCGCCGGTCACCTGTCCGGGATTCAACAGTCGGCCTTCGATAAATTCGTAGAGGCCCAAGTTCGCTTCCCGGTCCCAGGCCATTGGCCGCGGTACGGCCCGTTGACCTCGGTTCCAGACGAAGCGGATAAAGCCGAATTCGGTCCCCAACCGGTCCCGCTGATCGTTCCGGTGGCGGAAGTACGACTTTAACAGGAACGGTCGGCCGCCCGCTTCCAGCCGGTAGACCCGGTTGTTGCGGCCGCCGGGTAAAGGCTCCAAGGCAAAAGGGCCTTTCAAGCCTGCGCGGCCGGCCAAGTCCGCCGCCTGCTCGACCAAGAGCCGGTTCGGGTCTTCGTTGGATGGTGTCATCAAACAACGGTTCCGCGTTGGTTCCAGCCCAGCCATTGGCCGAACACGTCCTGGATTTCGGCCCAGGACCGGACGCGCCGATAAGAAGGCGCCTGGTCATAAGCCTCAGCCGGGTCGAAGAGCAGGCGCGTCACCTGGGAAGGAAAGTCCGGTTCGGTCAGGAATTCCGGCAGGTCGTCAATGAAATAGTCGCAGTCGCAAGCGGCGATACGTCTCAGTTTCTCCTCTTTGGTCAACTCGAAAAAGACGCTGGCCCGGGGCAGATTCAGCCCGGCCGGATCAAAAAAACCCTGGGTCTCGAGCCAGGCGGCGGCGGCTTCGTGGAGGTCGTACTTGGGTCCCAGATAAGGATGCCTGGTCTTGTGGCTTATGATCAGAACCTCGAGGCCGTTTCCGCGGCAGGTACGAAAAAAGGGAATCACCCCGGGGAAAGGCTCACAATCGCCCAGCCTCCGGCCATAGACGTAACCCTGCATCTCGGTCCAGATATCTTCCTGGCCGATACGCCTCAAGTAATCGCGCACCGCGCCTTTATGACGGGCCAAGTCGGCCGGGATGACCCCCTGCTCGAGGGCCACCTTGTGGAAGACCGAATCGTAGCAGATGATGGTGTTGTCAAAATCAACGCCCAGGATCATCTAGACCCGGCCCTCCCCTGTTCCTTTAATTCCGGCCGAAATAATCTCCGCTTCGGCCATTATCCTGGCCGCGATGTCCCCGGCCGTCAGTCCCAGGGCCTGGCGGGCGTGGGCCTGCTTGCCCAGCCGGTGGGCGAACCTGTCCGGCGCGCCGATCCGCAAGAGCCTGGCCCGGCCGGCCGGGTTATCCGCCCGCCATTCGGCCACGGCGCCGCCCAGTCCGCCGACCAGGCTGTGCTCCTCGATGGTGGCTACTAGCTGGAACCGGTCGAAGGCCTCCTTCAAGAGTTCTTCATCCAGAGGTTTGACCGTATGGAAACTGACCAGTTGAGCCGACAGACCTCTTTCTTCAAGCCGGTCGGCCGCGGCCGCGGCTTCGGGCAGAATGTTGCCGGTGCTGAGCAGGCAGACGTCGCGTCCGGGACGAAGAACCAGGCCGCGACCTATTTTGAAGTCCGGCTCGGTTCGGTGCAGAACCGGCTCGTTCTTCTTGCCCAGCCGCAGATAGACCGGGCCGCCGTGCTCGAGCGCGGCCCGCAGAGCGGCCCTGACCTCGACCGCGTCGCCGGGGCAGACCACGGTCATGTTGGGCAGGGAACGCAGGAAGGATATGTCTTCCAGGGCGTGGTGCGTCGATCCCAGTTCGGAATAGGATACGCCCGCGCCCACTCCGACCAGGATGACCGGCAGGTTATGGTAACAGACGTCCAGCCTGATCTGTTCGAGGCAGCGGGTGGTGTTGAAGGGGGTGATGGTATAGGTGATGGGCTTGAGGCCGGACAGGGCCAGGCCGGCGGCCAGGCTGGTCATATTGGCTTCGGCCACGCCGCAGTTGTAAAAGCGGGTCGGGCATTGGGCTTTGAACCGGTCGAAAAGCCGGTTGCCGATATCGCCGGACAGAAGAACGATGCGCTCGTCGGTCGCGGCCAGTCTGGTCAGTTCGTCGGAAAAAGCGTTTCTCATGTCACAGACCCAACTCTTTCCTCGCCTGCTCGACTTCCTCCGCCGTGGGAATGCGATAGTGCCAATTATTGTCGTCCTCCATGAAGGAGACGCCCTTGCCCTTGACCGTGTGGGCGATGACGGCCACGGGCCGGCCCGTTCCATCCGGCAGTATGTCCAGGACCTCGATCAGGGCCTTCAGGTCGTGGCCGTCCACTTCGTACGCGCTCCAGCCGAAGGCCCGCCATTTTTCGACGAGCGGTTCGAGTCCCATGACCTCGCGGCTTCGGCCCGTGGCCTGCCACTTGTTGAAGTCCACTATGGCCATGAGCCTCTCGAGGCGCTGGCCTGAAGCGAACATGGCCGCTTCCCAGACCGAACCCTCGTTGCACTCGCCGTCGCTCATGACCGCGTAGACCCGGTACGAGCGGCCCTGAATGCGGCCGGCCAGGCTCATGCCCAGGCCCAGGGACAGGCCGTGGCCCAGGGACCCGGTGGCGGCCTCGACCCCCGGCGCGCACCGCGGTCCGGGGTGTTCCTCGAGACACCCGCCAGGCTGGCCGAAGGTCTCGAGCAGGGCATCCGGAAAGAAGCCCCGGGCCGAAAGAACCGCGAACAGGGCCGCGGCGGCATGACCCTTGCTCAGGATGCACCGATCCCGATCCCGCCTGTCCGGATCGGCCGGATCAACGGCCAGGACGTGGAAATACAGGGCCGTCAGGATGTCCACGCAGGACAGGGCCGAGCCCAGGTGAGCCGCCTTCGAGCGATGGGACATCTCGATGATCCGGCCCCGCAGGCGTCTGGCCAGGGCTTCAAGTTCGGCGATTTCGGGTGACACGACCGGTCTTCCTATTTCAAGCGCAGGGCCTGCATGGTCTTGATGTTGTAGTACCGCTTGTCCTCGAGGGCATTGGGCACCCGGCCTGCCTCGAAGGCTTTTTTCAAGTCCAGGATGGCTTCTTGAAGAGTGCGTCTGGCTTCGAAGCCCAATTCCCTTTTTATCTTCTCCGATGAAACGTGGTAGGACCGGTTGTCGTTGCTGGGCGTGGTGACGATGGGAATGCCCCCGCCCAGGGATTGATTGACCAGTTCGGCGATCTCGCGGACTTTCAGGTTCTGATAGCCGATGTTGTAAATCTTCTTATGAATCTTCTCGCCGGGCTGTTCGAGCAGGAAAAGGTAAGCGTCGGCCATGTCCTGGATGTGCAGGTTGGGCCGCTTCTGTTCGCCGCCGAAGACCGTGATCCGGCCCTTGTTTATGGCGTGGTTGGTCAGGATGTTGACCGTCAGGTCCAGGCGGAGCCGGGGCGAGTACCCGCACACGGTCGAAGGCCGGACAATGAGGACGATGAAATCGTCCGCGGCCTCCCTCAAAAGCACCTCTTCGCACTTGGCTTTATACAGGGAGTAATCGGTCAGGGGTTCGAGGGACAGGTCCTCGGTCACGTTCTCAACCTCTTTCACCCCGTAGACGCTCGAACTCGAAGCGTAGATGAATCTTTTTACCCTGTTTTTCTTGGCCACGTCCACCAGGTCGAGGAAGGCGTCGTAATTGATGGATTTGCCCAGATTCGGGTCCAGTTCATAACTGGGATCGTTGGAAATACAGGCCAGGTGGATGACGGCGTCCACGCCCGGCATGGCCTTTTCCAACAGGGCCCGTTCTCGAATATCGCCCTTGATTTCGGTCAGGTCGGGATGGCCTTTCACTTCCTCGAGGACGTTGTCGCCGTACATATACAGGTCCAAGACTTTTACCTTATAGCCGGCCTTTATCAGCCTGGGCACCAGGACCGCGCCCACGTAACCCGCGCCGCCGGTGACCAGGATTGTCTTGAGATCGGTCATGCCTGATTAGCCTCCTGAATATCCGTATCGGGTTTGATAACCCGCCTTTAATGCATCCTGGTCGCGGCCACCATCTGGTCCACCCAGAAGTGGAGTATGGCCGCGTGGCAGGTTTCGGCCCAGCCGTAGGTCTGGGCCGGGACGTAAAAATTGAGCCGGCCCAGACTTCGGGATTTGTTCTCGGGCTTCATGGCCGAAAGGGTGATCACCTGCCCGCCCAGCCGGATGGCTTCGCGGGCCGCCTTGATCACGTTGGGGGAATCTCCCGAACTGGAAATGGTCACCAGCATCTCGGCCTGTTTCATTCGCCGCCGCAGCGGTTCGGCGAATACTTCTTCAAAGCTCAGGTCGTTGCCGATGGCGGTCAGGAGAGACAGATCGGTGAAGACCTCGGTGTGGACTCGGGCGTTCTTGGCCAGGTCCGCGGCCACGTGACTGGCCATGGAAGCGCTGGCGCCGTTGCCTATCAGGTATATGGTCCGGCCCGAAGCGCGGACCTCGAGGGTCAAGTCCCGCCAGGTATTCAAGGCCTCATCCGGGTCCAGATGCCGGCCGGACGACTCGGTGGCTTCCAGCCGGCCCAGTATTTGCCTCAATTCATCCGCGTTTTCCCGCCAACTGATCAAGATTTTCCACCTCCGCCCCCCATTTCCTCGAGGGCCGTCCAGAGCTGGGGAATGGTCCAGCCGTGGGGACCGCGCAGGTAATAGCCCTCTCCGCCGTCGGCCACGGTGCGCACCAGCATGGTCTTCCAAGGCCGGAAATAATACGCCGGGTCCTGGCGCGAAGCCTCGTGGCGATAATCGACCGGCAGTTCCCTCAAGTCGCAGACCAAGGTGGTGAAATGGGCGATGGTTCGTCCTTCCTGCCTGGCCACGTTCCTGACCATGGCCAGGGCCTTGAGATAAACCTCGGGCGCCATGACCGCGCTCCCGAAGTTCATCACCACGCCGCCTTCCAGGGATTCGAGGACCCGGGTGAAGATGAGGAAGTCTCGGTAACTGGCGGCGCCCCAGGCCGCGCCGTCGCAGTTGGGCAGTTCGTGCACGATGTCCTGCCCGATCGAGACGTGAATCGTCACCGGCAGACCCAGGCGGGACCCGGCGGCCAGAAGGCTTATATCCCGATGCGGGAATTCTTCCTCTTCGATGGTCCGGCCCGCGGCTTCGCCCAAGCCCAATCCGTCTCGAACCGAGGTCGAGGCCAGATCGTTTATCCAGCCCGTCTCTTGCCAGAGGCCGAACTGGCCCTCCCTGATGTACCTGGCCACGCTCTCGGTGGTGGCGCCGATGAGGGCCAACTCGAAGTCATGAATGAGCCCCGCGCCGTTCATGGCCAGACAGGTGATATAACCTTTTTCCATCAGGCTGATCAGGTACCGCTGCACTCCGGCCCTGATCACGTGGGCGCCTATCATCATGACCACGGCGGCCGAAGCGGCTTTGGCCGCGATTATCTTTTCGGCCACGGCCTTGAGTTGAGGCGGCACCTTCGCGGCGCGTTCGAGCGGTCTGATCGCGGACAGGTCCAGATCGTGCCGCCGCTGGGAGAGAGGCAGCACCCGGAGGCGCGAACGGTCGAACATAGGGAAATGGCTAGGCATTATTGAAGCAGCCACCGGCCGGTCATTTTACGAACGTGATAATGTGCTTCTTAAGCTCCTGCCTGTCAACCGGTTTTTTGTTGCCCAGAATCTGAACCGCGATGGCGCCGGTGACGTTGCCCAGGAAACCCACGATTTCAGGCTCGACGCCCAAAGCCGCGGCCAGGGAACTCACGGAAAGAAAGGCGTCGCCGGCGCCTATCCGGTCCACCACTTTTTCGGTGAACGACGGCAGTTCGATGACGTCGCCGTCCTTGGTCCTGACCGCGCAGCCTTTCCGGCCCCGGGTCACCACCATCAGGTCACAGCCGATCCTGTTCTGGACCTCCTCCATCATCAGGTGAATGTCGCCCTTCAGGTCCCTCAATTCCAGCCTGATCTCATGCTCGGCTATGCAGACAAAATCGGCGCGGGGATAACGCGAGACGGTATGGAAGCCCCTGTTGCCGGCGTTGGCCTGGGTGTTGATGGCCAGGAAGGGCGCCCGGGCTGACAGCGTGGCCACCATCTCCCGGCTGACGGCCCCGTGGCCGAAATCGGCCGCTATGACCAGATCGTAGTTGGGCAGGTTTTCGGCCAGCCAGCCGCAGACTTCCCTGTTCCGGTCGGGGGGCAGCCCCGAGTCGTCCATGATGTAGACTTCAAACAGCTTGTTGAGCGTGTAGCCGTCCACGTACCGCCTTTTGATCAGCGTGGGCGAATCCGGCTGGGTCAGGAAATAAGGAGTGATGTTGCGACTCAGCTTGGACCGGATGAAATCTTCGTGGCTCTCTTTTTCGCCCAGCACGGTGACCAGTTGAACGGTCTCGGCGAAGTTGGCCACGTGATTGGCCACGGCCAGCACGCCGCCGGCGAAAAGATCATGGCTCTGATACTTGACCGCCAGGGCCGGGTCCTTGGAGGAAGTGCCGATGGCCGCGCAAAAGACGTAATCGTCCAGAATGGTGTCGCCGATGACCAGCACCCTGAGCGACGACATCCGGTCCACGGTCCGGAGCAGGTCATCCATAGTGTACCTGTGCCGGAAGAGGTTGAGGTACTGCTGCATTTCGTCGGGCAGAGTCGAGAGGTACCGGTTGATCAGGGTGGTCGAACTGAAGACGATATCGTCGGTGAAAGCCAGCCTGGCCCCGATCTCCTTCACCACGGCCGCCTCACGGCCTATCTTGCCGGTCACGTCGTCGGTGATGTTCCTGAATTCCGAACCCTTGACGTAGACATCCGGCCGGATGAGCCTCAAGGTTTCTTCCGCGGTGGGCCACTGGTTGATGGCCACCAGGTCCACGCAATTGAGAGAGGCGATGGCCTCGGCCCGCAAGTTCTCGGGGAAGGCCGGCCGGTGGGGCCCTTTGTCCACGAAACGGTCCGGCGTGAGGGTCACTATCAGTAGATCGCCCATCTGCCGGGCCTGCTCGAAATACCGGATATGGCCTATATGAAGCAGGTCGAAGACGCCATGACAATGAACGACCTTCTTACCCTGGCGGCGGAACGATTCGCGGGCCTCGGCCAATTCTTCCACGGTCTTGATCTTATCGTGATTGAGCATGCGGGTACCTCGAAGAAACGTTATTCAATTCAACTCGGCAGATTATCATAGCCACCCGACCCCGGCCTCATACCCCCGCGGTTATGCCAGAGGTGATGGAGGCGCTTGGCCAGGAGTTGCCCTATCGAGCCGAACCTGAGGCCGAAGTAGGCGTAACCCGACAGGACATGCAGCCACAAGGTCAGCTTCATTAAAATCAGGAAAGGCTTGTCCCCTCCGGCTCGCCAGGGTCCCAGGCCGGCCGTCATTTCAGCCAGGAACCTTTCCTGTTTCCAGGCCAGGCCGCGCCAGGTCTTGTGGCCCACGGCCAGCAGATAGCGTCTTTCCAGGGATTTTACGAGGTCGGGCGGAAAAAGGTCTTGGTACGTGGTCCGCATGAGCCGGCTCGAGTTCCGCCCTATTTGAAGCAATTTTTGGAAGTCCCGGTCCATTACGGCCGAATAATCGCCGGCCGCCCGCCGCCAGGCCGCCAGGGGCTCGGGAATGAAACAGGCCCCATGCCTGAGCACGATGACCTGTTGGACAAAGGCGTCGCAATGGGAAGCCAGTTCGGGCCGGAACCCGCCGGCTTCGATCAAGGCTTCTTTCCGGTAAATCGTGGCGTTCGAATGAGTGAAGTTGCCTCGATAACGAAGAAGGGACAAGCATTGGTCCGGGGCAAGATAACCGGCCTGGTCGCCGGATAAAGGATTCATGAAGACGCCGCGGCGGCGGCCGTTTTCGTCCATTATATGAGACAGGGTGGAGCTGAGCCCGGCCTGGGGATGGCGGGCCAGCAGGTTCATGGACTTTTCCAGGAATCCGGGCAGGATTTTGTCGTCCGCGGCCAGGCCGAACAGGTACGGGCCGGCCGCCATTTCGATCAGCCGGTTCAGGCTGGCCACGACGCCCAGGTTGCGGTCGTTGCGGATCAGCCTTATGCGCGGGTCCCGGACGGCATAGGATTCGATGATCTCGACGCTGGCGTCGGTCGAGGCGTCGTCAAGAACGATTATCTCCCGGGGCCGATAGGACTGGGCCAGCAGGCTGTCCAAGGCCGCGGGCAGATGGCGGGCGTGGTTGTAATTGGGCATGAAGACCGACAGCATGGAACGGATAACCGATTGTCTTGGTTTCCCGGCCGACTCCGGCCGTTCGTATTGAAATCAAATATAGAGGCGGGGTCCTTCCCCGCCCGTCTGCTCGACCTCCTCCAGCTTGGTCACTGTCCGGTGGCCGGCTGGAACGCATTTGTGGTTGAAGACTAACGTGGCCCCAGGGCGCCGCCTGTTTTCCGCCCACTCCCGCCCATCCGCTGACGATCTATTCGGACCGGTCTGGTTTTCCTGGGCCGGCGGCGCCTCTGTCATCAGGCGCATCTGATCCCGGAGCGATCTTTTCTCCGGGCCGGGCGATCAGAATCATAGGCTAGCTTTGAGGTATAGTCAACCTCGGGAGGGGATGTCTGGAGGAGGGATATGTTTGCGGCGTATTACGTTGACATTATGCCCTGGGATTTAATTTAATGACGCCAGCCCGTCGTGGAAGAAGACTCATCACAACAGGAGTACGGCGATCATGAAAGAGAACAAATCAATCAGCCTGACGGTTATCGCGCTGCTGAGCCTGATACCGGTCTTTGGCCGACCGGCCTGGGCCGCGCCGGATTACACCGGCGCCTGGACCAGACAGGCCAAATACGTCAACAATAATCCGGCCGGTTCTTATCCGGCCTTTCTGGTGCTGGGCGAGACGGCTTTCAATTCCATTGTCCAGGCCCCGCCGGACCAGGCCTGCGCTTTTACCGGCGTCATGACCGTCCAGGGCGGCCAGATGAAGGTGCGCGTGGCGGTGAGCAGTTGTTCGGCCAGGATTCCGGAAGGATCGGAAAGGGTGTACCAATTCACCCTGTCCCCGGACGGCCGGACCCTGACCACCCGGATCAAGGAAGGCCAGGACGACGTCAAGGAGGTTTATCAAAGGACGTCCCAGACCTCGGGGTCTCAAGGCTGCCGGCATCCCTTTTGCGGGACCTGGATGAGGATCGAGACTTATACCGGCAACGAGTTGGTGCACACCGAACCGGCCGCCACGGTGATCACGGACGATACCTATTATTCCGTGGCCGCGTCCTGTTACAACTCCCTCACCATCAAGAAGGTGGAAGGAACGACGGTGACCATGGTCATGATCGGTCACAACTGCCCCACCCCACCCGGCTTCATGCCGCCCGGTTTTCAGGTCACGGCCGACTGGCGCTTGTCTGACGACGGCCAGCAATTGATCATCGTGGACACCAACTACGGCGTCGCGGTCAAGACCGTTTTCAAACGGATAAAATAAGGAAGGCGGGCGTCCCGCGTCCCGCGGGATGCGCCCCGACAATTGGGACCGGTCCATGCCCACATAAATTGGGAAGACCTTCGGTAGGGGCACGGCGCGCCGTGCCCCTACTGTCCATCCCCACACGCGTGGTGAAGACGTCCGGAGCGCGGGCTTCCAGCCTGTCATCCACGGTCATAATTTCCTTAACCTCGAAGAATTAGCTATACGTTCGGCGATTCTTTCAAGAACATCTCTCGTGGCACGCGTAATTGATTCAGCAAGAACTTCTCCACTCTTATCGCAAAAGCTTCCCGCATCTCCTTCGGCCGTTTTGCTTCCTATAGAAGTTGTTTGAAATAAAATCTCATTTTGATTTCGAATAACTATTTCTAATGATATTTCCGTTGTTGCGGCGCACGACCCTGACCAGAAGCCTGGGTAGAAATTCAATTTCGGTGTAAAGTCAATCAATCTTACATATATGATTCCTTTATATTCAGATTTCTCAAATGAGTGCAATGATGACAAATCGGTTGTCTGTTCAAATAATGACCCAACCATGGTTCTAATTGATGATATGAGAGAATTCCCCGTATCAAGCGGATAAACGTGTGCACTGCAAAAATAGGTTGATGGTTTAATTTCGCGTTTAATATCTTTAAGAGTATCATCAACGACTAAACCGAATAAGCCCGGTATTTTTTCTTCGTACTGGTTGTATAAATTAATTGCTCTAACTGAAGTTGGTTGAACTTTATAAGCGCAACCGACCATAAATATTGATTGAATAATAAACAAATCATAACGGCCATGAGAGACCTAGCGCCTGATTTCAACATTATCTTGACCTCCCCTGAAATTTCGGACCGGTTTGATCAAATAATCTTATTCCCCTTTGGCCCGGCCCAGGCTCTTGCCTTTCCGCGCGGGCTGGTAAAGGCTCAGCGCGGCGGTCAGGCTCGACTCGACGGCCTTTTTCAAGGATTCCGGCTCGACCACGTACGCCTCCGGGCCGAGGCTGAGAACCCACATCCTGATCTCGTCCAGGCCGGCCACGCGGAAAGTCAATTCCAGGCCGCCGTCCGGGAGCTTGCGGTTCTGTTGGCTTTCGTGCCAAACCTTTTCGGCGGCCCAGCGGGACCAGGCCGGCGAGATTCTGACCTTGACCACGTGCAAGTCATCCAGCATGACCTTGAAACTATGGCGGAGAAGCTCATCAACGTCATGGGCGGCCGGCGGGGTAAAAACATTGTCGGTAAGATCGAGGACCTTAATCCTGTCCACGGCGAACATGCGGACTTCGCCCCGAAGATGGCAGAACCCGATCAGGTAGATAGAACCCTCGAAAAACCATATTTTATAGGGGTCCACTTCCCGGATGGTCTCGGATTGGCTGCGCAGGGGCAGATAAGCGATCTTGATCCGACGGTGGTCTAGGACCGCCTTATTGACCTGATTGATGATCTCACGGAACCGGCCGTACTCCTTGTACGGCTTGAGCCCGACCGAGAATGCGGATTGAATGCGGTCCAAGTAGGCCAGGGTCTTCGGCGTCAGGGTGGACTTTACCTTTTTGAACAGTGATTCGAGTGAATCATAAAAGGAAGTGCCCTTGAGCAACTTGGCCAGATCGCCGTACAAGTGGAGGGACATCAGTTCGGTCAGGGTGAAGGGTTGAGGCACTTGAAACTTGTACGCGTCCACGAAAGCCCAGCGCTGGGACTTCTCCTCCCGTTCGCTGAAAAGAGGGAAACCAGCCTCCTGCAGGGCCTCGAGGTCCCGATAAGCCGTCCGGAGGGAGACACCTTCCAGTCCGGCCAGTTCGGCCACGGACAGACCTTGCCGGCTGGATTCAATGTGTCTCAGGATACGCCATTGACGAGCCAACTGGGCTCCACGCATGAACCTGCCCCCTTTTTCTGTTGATTCGCGTCGGTCCGGACGCCCCCATGGTTATTTTATCAATCCAGCAGCCAGGGGTCAATCAGACCTGTCCCGGTTTAATGGATCATGGCGGACAGTAGACAGAAGAATAAAAGGGAAAAGCCGATTTGACCATGTCCACCGTTTACACCTCCAGATAGCAACGACTCCAAACTCAATCGAGTTCCCGGCCTCTGTCCGGGCCGGGCCGATGAGGGCAGTCCTCATCGCCGGTCCGGCCGAAGGACCTAGGGATCAGATGGCCGAACTTGCGGCGGAAGACATATCCATCCAGCCCATCGGTCATGGCTTCCTCCCCTTGGGGGCTACCCCTGGTTCTACGGCCGGAGTCTAAAACTCCTGATTGTCAAATCAGGACAAAATGGTTTAAAAAAAGTCAGGGAAAAATTACATCAGACTCGACCGGGGCCGGATCAAGGAGTGCGGAAGCATGAAAACAGAGGGTTTCGACACCATCAAGCTCAAGGCGGAAGGGGAAACCTTGTGGGTGACCCTGGACCGGCCCAAGCTCAACCTGGTCAACCAGGAAATGATGGAGGAACTGATCGCAGTCTGGCACGACTTGAGGAAGGAGCCTAACCTCCGCTTTGTAATTCTCGAAGCCGCCGGCGAGGACTTTACCGCCGGGATCGATCTACGGCAGGTGAGCGTGAAGGAATTCACGCCCGAGTACGCCCGGTTGGGGCAGTTGGCCGGCCATGAACTGATGCGCAGCCTGGAAGGCCTGGAGCAGGTCACCCTGGCCTCCCTTAAAGGGGCGGTGGTAGGCGCGGGCCTGGCTTTGGCCCTGGCCTGCGACTTCCGGATCATGGCCGACGACGGTTTTTTTATCCTGCCGGAGATAAACATCGGCACCTATTTCACCTGGGGCTGCACTCCCCGCCTGGTCCGTCAGGTCGGCGCCTCCAAGGCCATGGAAATCATCATGACCGCAGATCCGCTCCCGGCCGGGGAAGCCTTAAGGCTGGGTCTGGCCAATAAGATCGCCCCGAAAGCGGAGCTGAACCAGGTCTGCCGGGAATTCATCGCCAAGATAGCGGCCAAGAGCCCGACCAGCGTCCGTTTGACCAAAAAGATCGCCCTGGCCGCCTCGATGCAGGGTTTCGGCGACCTGTTCGTGTGCGAACCGGAACTAATGCAAATCCTGGCCTTCAGCGGAGAAAGCCGCGACGGCATCGGCGCCTTTCTGGACAAACGAGACCCCGACTTCAAACATTCAATCCGGCGGTTCAAAACTCCCAGCCGGAGATGAGGGCGGAATTACGAGGCTGCGTCCCGTCGCGGGTTCAACACTCGCCCTCCCTCGGTTTGGGGGTTGACAACGGCCGCCCAAACGAAGACTCTAGTCTTTGAAGAAAAGCCGCTGGCGTAGCCGAGACTTACGGGCCGCCGCGGCGTCAAATTCTAGGCTCAGCCGGAGGATCGGCGCGGCGATCTGGAGGACCTATGGGCATCTTCGACATTTTCAAGAAAGATACCACCCCCACCGTTGACCCGACCAGGGACCTCACCCTGGCCAACCTCAAGGTGGGCTATCTGGTGGACTACGATCTCAAGACCTGGGAAGTGGTCGCCGCCAATTATTACGATTGGGGAGACGGCGATATATCGCGCGAATGGCAGATCAAGAGCGCGGAAGAGACCTGCTTCCTCGAACTGGAAAAGGACGACGAGGACGACTGGAGCCTCAACCGCCTGCTTGACTTCCGGCGCCTGGGTCCGCGGGTGAGGCAGCACATCCTCGATCACGGCGATCCGCCCGGGGAGATCAATTTGGACGGCGTGACTTATTACCTGGAAGAGATGGCCGGCGGTCATTTCTTCAAGGACGGTCATGGTCCGGGCCAGCCGGTGCTCAGGTGGAGCTATGAGGACGAGGCCGGGGAAAAGTACCTGGGTCTCGAGCAGTACGGCGAAGACGAGTTCGAGGCCGCCCTGGGCTTGCCCGCCAAGGAATACCAGTTCACCAACATCCTGCCTCGGGAGAAAAGCTGAGGCGGATCAATACACGGCCCAGGCCCCGGCGCGATAATAGGTGTTGAGCACCGGGTTGGCCTGGGTATTGACTTCGATTTCGGCTTCCAGGTCCGGATCGAAAACGCCCTTGCCGAAGTGGACCATCGAGATCATGGCCTCCCGGTTGAAGAACCGGGTGGGCGCCTGGCTATAGTCCAGAGCCAGGGCCCGTTGCCTTAGCCTCGCCTCGTCTACCTCACCGGCCCTGACTCCCAGGACCCAGCCCCATTCGCCCATGGTCGGAATCTGGTTATGGTAGGGCAGAACGGAAAAGCCGGCGGCCCGGATGGTCTTCACGATGCATAGAAACGCGGACCGGGCGAAGTAGGGGCTGGTGGCCTGGGTGACCATGACCCCGCCCGGCGCCAGATGCTTTTGCGCCAGACGATAGAAGCTCTCCGAGTATAGGTGCAGCAAATCCACCGTGTCCGGGTCGGGCAGGTCCACGATGATCACCCCGTAATAGCCGTTGTCCTCCTTGATGAAGACCCCCGCGTCCCGGTTGACGATCTTCAGCCTTTGGTCGCGCATGGAACCTTGATTTATCGTCACCAGGATGGGGTAGTGGCTCGCCAGATCGGTCATGGCCTTATCAATGTCCACCAGGGTTACCGCCCGGACCTCCGGATACTTGAACACCTCCCGCAGGGCCAGCCCGTCGCCGCCGCCCAGGATGAGCACCCGGCTTCGGTCGGCCGTCAGGTTCATGGCCGGATGGACCAGGGGCTCGTGGTACCTTTCCTCGTCAAAGGTGCTGAACTGAAGCTGGCTGTTCAGGAAGAGCCAGTAATCCTTCTTCCACTGGGTAATGACGATCTTCTGATAAGGCGTCTGCCGGGTATAAACCACTTTGTCCTTGAACTGGCTCTGTTCGCCGAAAAGAATTATCGGTTCGGACAAAACGGCCAGCCCGACCAGCAGACCGGTCGAGACGGCAAAGGCCCCCGCGACCATCTTTTTCCAAGCCACCAGGTTGAAAAAAGACCAGAGCAGCAGGCTGGCCACCAGGAAATTGATGGCGCCCAGGACTACCGGCGTATAGGTGAGGCCCAGGTAGGGCAGGGCTACGAAGGCGAAGAACAGCCCGCCCAGCAGGGCCCCGTAATAGTCTTTTTCCATCACGCCGGCGATGTTGGTCCTGAGGTCCTCGTAGGCGTCGTTGAGGCGCATCACCAGCGGTATTTCGAAGCCGATCAGGCCGCCGATGATCAAGGACAAGGTATAGATGATCAGGCTGATCTGGCTGGTGTAGGCCGCCAGTCCGTAGGACAGGACCGCGGCCGAGGCGCATAGCAGGGAGAGGGAAAATTCAACCAGGATGAAGCTGTCCAGGAGTCTAGCCGTAAGGTTCTTGCTCAGGCGGCTGCCCAGGCCCATGGCGAACAGCATGAGGGACATGACCATGGTCCACTGGAACACGGCGTTGCCCCCCAGGTACGTGGCCAGGGTGGACAGGACGTACTCGGCCACTATTCCGGCGCACCCGGTGGCGAAGACGCAAATTTTCAGGATGAGGCCGGGACGGCGCTGGCTAGACACACCAATATATTATGAAAGCCGCGGCTATATAGGAAAAGGCTTCTATGTAGGCGGCGCCGAGGTTGGGCTTTTCCTGCTTGGCGATTTCGTCCGCCAGCTTGACCGTGGGCAGGAGAATCTTGTTGGTCAGGAAGCGAACCACCGGCAGCAGCACCAGGCCCAGGATCGCATAGGTGATATAGGTAGGCAGGTTGTCCGTCCAGGAGACGAAGTCGGCCTCGGCCGCCAGGCCGACTATGGTTCCCATGGCCACGATGGCGCCAGCAAAGGCCACGCCCGCGGCCACGTTGTCCTTTTCTATCTGTTCGTGGACGTTGTAGGACACGATCCGGCTGTAAACAAAGCCGGCCAGGACAAGCACCACCTGGCCGATGGCCCAGAAGACTATGGTGGATAATATTCCACCGCCCTGGCCCTTGACCGCGCCGTAGATGATCAGCCCCGAGGCCAGGCTGACTCCGGCCGAAACCGCGCCCGTGCCCAGATTCTGGTCCCGGACGAGTTCGTCGCCGATCTTGAAGCGATAGAGGATGCACCGGTCGCAGACGTACCAGGAAACGTTGAGCAGAATGATGCTCAACAGTCCGTAAATGCCCAGGTAAATCAAGTCGCCGGCCAGTCCGACACTGGGGCCGACGATGGCCCCGCCGATGGCCAGGACCAGGCCGAAGTAATAACCGACCAGAGCCAGGGCCAAGGCCGCGTTGTCCTTTTCCACCAACTCGAAGTTGAGCTTGTATTCCCGGTGCAGCAGATCGTTGACGATCTTGCCGATGAGGAAAAGAACATAAAAGCCGGCGATCATCACCAGGCCGTTGCCGATCTGAATCAGCTTCATGGCTACTTCCCCGAACCTCCGCTACGCGACCGGACGCTGGTGCTGGCGCTGGTCCGACCGGTGCGCTGCTCGACCTTGCTGGCAAAGGAGGATTTCTTGGCCGTTTCCTTGGACATGCGTCGGGTAAAGAAATCCGGCCGCTGTTTCTGGGTCATTGAACCGCTGGTGCCGTATTCGTTGTTCGGTCCGTAATAGGGCCGACCCTGCGACCGATACGAGGAATAGGAATTATAATGGTCCCGATAAATCGGCCCGCCGCCCAACAGGTCGGAAAAGAGGCGGTATTGGCCGTAAAAAGTCCAGAAAGACTGGCCCGAGGTATTGGTCTGCCAGTGGCCGTACCTGGTGTCGCCCACGTATTCATAACCCGGCGGGCCGTAGGCTCCCTCCACCTTGCCGTCTTTTTTGTGGTAAATGGTCATGCCCAGGAAGGGCAGGTGGCGGGAATAATAATTCGAGGAGACCGGCTTCCAGTCGGTCTGGGTGGTCTTTTCCGGAGCGATCACCTTGTATTTATGGAAGTAGTCCTTGAAAAGAAGGCCTTCTTCCTTCATGTCGTCCAGGATCACCGAAAAGGTGGGCACGGCGCTCAAGGTCCGGCCGATCTCTATAAGCGGATCGGGCGGCCCGCCGCAACCGTAAAAACATAAGGCGGCCAAGAACAGTAAGAAGGCCGGTCCTTTCTTGAAAGCGCCAGGGCGCGGGCGTCTGGTCAAAATATTCCTACCTTTTGCCCGAAGCGTAATCTTCCCCGCCTCGATCCTCGTCCACAACCTTGTCCCACCAAGCCGCCGGACATCCATTACGTGTTAAGGGATTATATCCAGACCGGCCGGCCCTGGTCAAATAAAAACCATGAAGGTCATCCGGCGGGCCTGGTCCTCGGTCGTCAAGGCGCCAGGTCCCGCAAGAACGTGCTCAGCAGCAGCACGCCGAAGCCGGTGGCCCCGGCCGGCGTGTCCGGCTCGGCCTTTTCCAGACGGGACGGGCCGGCGATGTCCAGATGGGCCCAGGGCGCGTCGCCCACGAATTTCTTCAGGAACAAGGCGCCGGTGATGGCCCCGCCGTATCTGGCGCCCGCGTTCTTGAAGTCGGCCGTTTCGCTCTTGAGCAATTCATAATAATCGTCTATCAGCGGCATTTCCCAGACGCGTTCGCCGGAGCGCACACTGGCGTTTTTCAGGTCCGCGATCAGTTCCGGCGACGTGCCCATGAGGCCGGCGCATTTCTCCCCCAGCGCCACCACGCAGGCGCCGGTCAAGGTGGCGATATCGATCAGTCGATAGGGCGTATACTCCCGGGCCAGGGTCAAGGCGTCGGCCAGGATAAGCCGGCCTTCCGCGTCGGTGCTGATCACTTCGATGGTCTGGCCGGACATGGAGGTCAGTATGTCTCCCGGCCGGTACGCCCCCCCGTCGGGCATGTTCTCCGCCGCGGGCACAATACCCACCAGGTTCAGCTTCAGCTTCAATCCGGCCGCGGCGGCCAGGACGGCCAGGACGGCCGCCCCGCCGGCCATGTCGGTCTTCATGTTATGCAGGCCTTCCGACGGTTTCAAGGACAACCCGCCGCTGTCGAAAGTAATGGCCTTGCCCACCAAAACCACCGGCCTTTCCTTAGGCGCGCCGCCTTTGTACTCCAGGATGATGACCCGGCCGGGACGGTGGCTGCCCTGGGCCACGGCCAGAAAGGCGCCCATACCCCGGCGTCGGGCCTGGTTCTGATCCAGGACCTTGATCTTAAGGCCGGCCGACTTAGCTAATTTCCGGGCTTCTTCAGCCAAGGTCTCGGGGTAGAGCAGGTTGGCCGGCCGGTTGCCCAAATCACGGGCCCGGCGAACCGCTTCCGCCAGAATTTCGGCCGCCCGAGCCGCGGCCTCGGTTTCGGACCTGGCCCGCGTCTCGGCCGGCAGAACCAGCAGGGATTTGAGCGGCGCCTTTTTTTCCTTGGCTTCGGTCTTGAGTTCGTTGAACTGCTGGAGTCCCAGGAAGGCCCCCAGGACGGCGTGTTCGGCCGTTTCGGCCGTATCGGCCAGCGGGCCTCGGGCGGGCGGCGCCAGCAGGGCCGCGGCGGCGAGGCCATGGTCCCGGGCGGTTTGGGCCGCCTTGGCCGCGGCGGCCCTGAGCTTGGCCGAAGTCAGTTCCTTCTCCGGCCCCAGGCCGGCCAGAATGACTCTCTCCGGTCCAGGCCTTGCTTCCGGAAAAAGAGTCAGGGTGTTCAGGTGGTCGGCCTGGAAATCCTTGGACTCGAGGCGGGGGGCGATCAGCGGCTTAAAGCCGGCCAGTTCGGGGCGGGCTGAAAGGTCTGGTTGATCTTCGGAGAACAAAAAGACTAACAGGGCCGGGATTTTCAACCCGGCCGGATCGGCCGCCTTGACTGTCACCTTCATGACCGGACCTCGAGGCTAGGTTTTTTTCGAGGCGGTCCGCCGGCCGCCTCGACCGAGCCAATCTATTTCTTCGCCTTTTTCAGTTCCTCGTCGCGCAGCACGCGGCGCAGGACCTTGCCCACGTTGGACACCGGCACGGTCTCCCGGAATTCGATCACCCGCGGACGCTTGTACGGAGCCATCTTGTCCTTGCACCACTCGAGTATCTCTTCCTCCGTGGCCTTCTCACCGGGCTTGAGCTGTAGAAAAGCCTTGACCATCTCGCCGCTGCGCGGGTCAGGCACGCCCACCACCGCGACCAGGGCCACCTTCGGGTGGGTGAAGAGGAGGTCTTCTACTTCGCGCGGATAGACGTTGAAGCCGCCCACCAGGATCATGTCCTTCTTACGGTCGGTGATGAAGATATAGCCTTCCTCGTCGAAATGGCCGATATCGCCGGTCAGGAAGAAGCGCTTTCCTTCGATCTGTCGGAAGACGGCCTCGTTCTCGGCTGGTTTGTTCCAATAGCCCTTCATGACCTGGGGACCGCAGATGGCGATCTCGCCGTCCTCGCCCTGGGGCAGCTCCTTGGTCCCGGTGTCCAGGTCAACGATCTTGATATCCGTGCTCGGAATGGGGAAGCCGATGGAACCTATTTTACGGGTGGCGGTGTTGGTCGGGTTGGCCGTGGCCACGGGGGCGGTTTCGGACAGACCGTAGCCCTCGAAGATGATCGAGCCGGTCTTGGCCTCGAACTGCCGGCAGACTTCCGGCGGCAGGGGCGCGCCGCCGGAGAAACAGCCCATGAATGAAGTCAAATCGAATTGGTCCAGCAAGGCGTGGTTGGTGAAGGCCACGAAAATGGTCGGCACCGCGGCCATGACCGTGGCCTTGTATTTTTGCACGGCCTTGAGCACTTCGGTGAAAGGCGGATTGCCGGCCCGCGGGTCCGGGATGGCCACCATGCGGCTGCCGGTGTAACAGGCGTGCAACATGCACACGGTCATGCCGAAGCTGTGATACCAGGGCAGGACGCCCAGAAAGCAGTGGTACCCCCCCTTCCTCATTTTTTCCGGCTTTCCTCCCTGGTCATGAACCAGGATGCCCCATTCGTCCAGGGCCATCACGTCATAGACGAAGTTGGAATGGGTCAGGCCCGCGCCCTTGGGCACGCCGGTGGTTCCGCCGGTATAAATGATCAGGGCCAGGTCCTCGAAGGGCTTGATATCCACGGCCGGAGGTTGAGGCCTGGCCTGGGCCACCGCGTCGTCGAACATGATATGTCCGGGTTCGTGGCTTTCGGCCTTGGGAATCTTGCCCAGGAGTCCGCCCAGGAAACCCTTCAGCCAGGGCAGATAGGACTTGACGTTGCAGACCACCACCGTCTCGACGTCCGTGCCTTTGATGGCGTTGACCGTGGTGGTGTAGAATTGGGGATGGTCCATGCAGAAGACCACCTTGGCCCCTGAGTCCTTGAGCTGGTAATTCAATTCGCCGGCGGTATAGATGGGGTTGCAGGTCACGCAGACCGCGCCGGCCTTGAGTATGCCGAAATAGATGGCCGGATAATGGGGCAGGTTGGGCAGAAAGATGGCCACCCGGTCGCCTTTTTTCACGCCCCTCGAGGCCAGGAAATTGGCCAGCCGGTCGGCCGTGTCCTTGACCTGGGCAAAGGTGCGCGTGCCGTCGTTGAAGATGCTGTAAACCAGATTGGGCCATTTTCGGGCCGCCTCGTCCAGGATGGTGAAAACCGGTTTTTCGTAACCGGTGATTTCGTAAGAGACCCCCTCGGGCCATTTGGGGCCGTGCCAGAGCTTTTTGTCCATAATCCGCAGCCTCCTGAGGTGTAGTTAGGTGTCCGACAATATATACCAGGAATAAAGTAAAAGGCAAAACCACCTTAAAGGCAGACCCATAGGCCTCGAGGCCTCACCGGCAGGGCGGCGGCTGGCCCGAATCGGCGTTCCTGATTATCTGGATATAGAACCTGACCATACCGGCGAAGTCCTTCACGCCCACCCGTTCGTTGGTGCCGTGTATCCGGTCCAGGTCTTTCGACTCCTGGCGCAAGGGCAGGAACCGGAGGATGCAGTCGCTGATCGCGTCGTAGTGCCTGGCGTCGGTTCCGCCGAGAACCAGGTACGGCCCGACCAGGGCGTCCGGATACATCTGCCTGATGGTGCATTCCAGGTTCTTGAAACCGGTTGACCCGAGGTCAGACACCTTGGAGGCTTCCAGGGCCTTCTCCGGCTCGGGGATCACGATTTTGACCCGGGAATCGTCAATGGCCGCCTTGACGTGCCTGACCACGTCCTCGACCCGATCGCCCGGCATCAACCTGAAGTTGACCGTGGCGGTCGCCTTCGAGGGCAGCACGTTTTCCTTGGTTCCGGCCTGGATGATGGTCGGGGCTATGGTCGTGCGCAGGCTGGCGGCCATGGATTTGACCTTGAGTAGTTCCCGCTTGATGAGCGGAGCGAAGAACCATCGGTTGGCGAACAGAAGTTTCATGCCAAAAGGCATTTCCGGACCTATGAAATCGAACAGCGTCATGCCGGCGCCGTCCAGACGGGACGGGAACTGATTTTTCTCCAACCGGGCTATGGCCGCGCTCAAAATGCCTATAGCCGTCTCCGCCGGCGGCATGGACGAATGCCCGCCGGGTTGTTCCACGGTCAATTCCAGGGTCATATATCCTTTTTCCGATATGCCCACCACGGCCACGGGCGCCTTGACGCCCGGCACCACACCGCTGATCACGAAGCCCGATTCGTCCAGCAGCCAGTCGGCCTTGATCCCTCGTGACTTGAGCAGCCCGGCTATCTTGACCGCGCCATTCACCCCGCCCACTTCTTCGTCGTGGCCAAAGGCCAGAATAACCGTGCGCCGGGGTTTATAGCCCTGGTTCAGCAGCCCTTCCACCGCCTCCATCAGGCCGATCAGGCTGACCTTGTCATCCAGGGTCCCCCGCCCCCAGACGAAACCGTCGGCCACCTTTCCAGAAAACGGCGGTTGGGTCCAGTCGCCTTCGGTGCCCGGCACGACCGGCACCACGTCCATGTGGGCGGCGAAAACAATGGGCGGGAGCTTGGCCTCGCTTCCCGGCCAGGTGTAAACAAGGCTCAGATCGCTGACGGTCTCCCTGGTCAGGGTCTCATGCGCTTTGGGATAGGCCTCTTGCAGAAATTTGTGAAAGGCCAGGAACTGATCCCGCTCGAATCGGGCCGGGTCTTGATGGGAGATGGTTTTGAAGCGGACGGCCTCGGACAGGCGGGCCGCGGCCCGGGCTTCATCCACGGCGGCTTCCTTGACCATCGTCGCGGCCACCTGGCGCGATTGATAGCAGGTGGCGTTGTACAGCAGAAAGGCGATCAAGACAACGATTATAACTCCCAGACCAATAAGTATCTTCTTCATAGGGGCGCCTCCATTAAACAGTAACCATCCCAGCCCGGTTACAGCCTCTCCATCGTTTTTTCGATTCACTTGAAAAAAGGGACGAATCGGACGGATCATGCCAGAATTCCAACCAAGAATCAAATGGCAGGGCGGAGTTTCGGGCGCACGTCCCGCGTTTCGCGGGACGCCCCTACAAAAGTCGTTCGGTCCCGCTTTCAGCGGGACTGGCGGCTGCGCCCGTATAATTTAAGGCTTGTCTAGTTTGGCCGGGGCAGGTATTTTGGCCCCTTGAAATCTCGATATCTCTCAGGAGCTGGACATGGACTTGCTGAGCGATTTCCATCGGGCCGCCCGGAACAGCGCCGATTACCTCAGAGGCCTAAAGGCCCAAGGCCGGACCGTCATCGGCTATATGTGCACCTATGCGCCGGAGGAGATCATTACCGCCGCGGGTCTGCACCCGACCCGGATTTTCAGCGGCAAGGCCGAAATCCACCTGGCCGACGCCCATCTTCAGGCCTATTGCTGTTCGCTGGTCCGCGGCGTCCTCGAGGAAGCCCTGTCCGGACGGCTGGATTATTTAAGCGGCATGGTCTTCCCCCACACCTGCGATTCCATCCAGCGCCTGTCCGATATCTGGCGGCTCAACACCGACTTCGGCTTCTTCGCCGACGTCATTCTGCCGGTCAAACTCAACACCGACAGTTCCGGCGAATACATGAAAGAGGTCCTGGCCAGGTTCCGGCGGGACCTGGCCGCCTGGCTGGGCCGGGAGATCACGGACCAGGCTTTGCGAGAAACCGTAAGCAAATATAATCGCCTCAGAAGTTGCCTGCGGGAAATATATCAACTGCGGGCCGACAATCCGGGCCTTGTCCGCGGCCGGGACGTCTGGGCCATAATAAAAGGCGCCATGATCATGCCCCGCGACGAACTCCTGGCCCGCCTGCCCGAGGTCATAGCCTCGATCAAAGCCGGCCATCTGGCCTGGGACGCGGGCCGGCGCAAGAGACTGCTCGTCATCGGCGGCATCTGCGACCATCCCGACGTGTACGACCTGATCGAGGCCGCCGGCGGCGTGGCGGTCTGGGATGACCTCTGCACCGGTTCGCGCTACTTCGAAGGCCCCATCAGCGAAGAAGGCGACCCGATAACCGCCCTGGCCGCCAGGTATTACAGCCGCCCCATTTGTCCGGCCAAGCACGTTTCCCTCACGGCCAGGGGCGCCAACGCGGTCGGGCTGGCCCGGGAACATGGGGCCCAGGGCGCCTTTTTCCCGTTGCTCAAATTCTGCGACCCGCATTCCTTCGATTATCCCTACCTGAAGGATTTTTTAGGCCGGATCGGCGTCCCTAGCCTGCTCTACGAAATCGAAGACCAACTCCCTTCGGCCGGCCAACTGGCCACCCGGCTGGAAACCTTCATCGAGATGCCGTGAGAAAGGAGAACCGGCCATGATCGCCCTCACCGACGAACATCGGGAAAAGACCAAGATCAAGATGGTCAAGAGAATGAAAGAGATCATGACCAACTACTATATCGAGGCCAAGACCGCCGGGGCCACGGGCAGGAAAGTGGCCTGGATCACCAGCGGCGGCCCGGTCGAGCCGCTGATCGCCATGGATATCATCCCGGTTTACCCCGAGAACCACGGGGCCATGATCGGCGCGTCCAAGATGGGGCCGGACCTCTGCGAGAAAGCCGAGGAGATGGGCTACAGCCGGGACCTTTGTTCCTACGCCCGTTCCGACATCGCCTGCGCGCCCGGCAATGGGGGGCCTATCGGCGGCCTGCCCAGGCCGGACCTGCTGGTCTGCTCCAACAACATCTGCGGCACGGTCATGAAGTGGTATGAAGTCCAATCCCGATACTTCGACGCTCCTTTATTCATCCTGGACACGCCCTTCTGCCATACCGAGTTCACGGTCGAAGCCAAGCGGTACGTGAAGAAACAGATCGAGGAGTACATTGCTTTCCTCGAGGGCGTCCGCGGCCGAAAGATGGACCGCGACCGGATGAACGAGGTCGGCCGCCTGGCCATGGAAGGTTCGCGGATGTGGCAGGAGGTGCTGGACACCACCCGGCACAAGCCTTCGCCCATGAGTTGCTTTGACGCCTTCTTCCACCTGGCCCTGATCGTGACCCTGCGCGGCACGCCGATAGTGGTCGAATACTATCGGGGTCTGGTGGAAGAGATGAAGAAACGAATCGCGGACGGGATCGGCGCCGTGCCCGAGGAACGGCATCGGCTGCTCTGGGACAACCTGCCTCTCTGGTACAAGACCAAATGGCTGTCCGACAAATTCGCTTCCCTGGGCGCCTGCCTGGTGGCCGACACCTATACTTCGGCCTGGTGCGGCACCTTCCAGTACATCAACCCGGACGATTTTCTGGATTCCATGGCCGAAGTCTACAGCCGGGTCTATCTCAACATCGGCGTGGACCAGATGGCCGAAATCGTTATGGGCATGGTGGACAAGTACGAAGTGGACGGCCTGGTGATGCATTCCAACCGCAGTTGCAAGCCTTACTCCTTCGGACAATATGATATCTTGAGAATGGTCCAGGAGAAGAAGGGCTTGCCCACCTTGTTGATCGAGGCGGACATGGTGGACGAACGCAGTTTCTCGGAAAGCCAGGCGGCCACGAGAATAGAAGCCTTCATGGAAGTAATCGAGCAAAGGAAGGGGTAGAGTCATGGGCAAACTCTGTTATGGACTCGAGGGCCAAACGGCGGTGGTGACCGGCGGCAGCCGGGGCATCGGCTTGGAATTAGCCCAGGCCCTGCTGGCCGAAGGGGCCAAAGTGGCCATCTGCGGCCGGAAGAAGGAAGGCCTCGAAGCGGCGGTTCAAGCCTTGCGCGGACAGGGGGATGTTCTGGCCGTGCCGGCCCACGTGGCCAAGGAAACCGACGTGGAAGCCCTGTTCCAGGCCGTGACCGACAAGTTCGGCCGGGTGGACCTGCTGGTCAACAACGTGGGCATGAATCTCTTGACCGCTTCGACCGCCGAGACCGAGCCGGGGTTGTGGCAGAAAATAATCGAGACCAACCTTACCGGCGCCTTCCTGTGTTCCCGCCGCGCGGCCGCGGTCATGAAAGGCCAGGGCGGCGGCCGGATAGTGTCCGTGTCCTCGGTGGCCGGCCGCCGGGCCGCCCCGGGCATGGGCGTTTACTGCGTGGCCAAGGCGGGTTTGGAGATGCTGACCAAAGTCCTGGCCGCGGAACTGGCGCCGTTCAAGATACTGGTCAACGCCGTGGCGCCCGGCATGGTCAAGACCGATTTTTCCAAGCCGTTCTGGTCCAACCAGGCCATCCACGACCAGATCGTGAAAAGCATCCCCCTGGGCCGCCTGGCCGAATCCGGGGACATCGTCCACCCGGTGCTCTTCCTGGCCTCGGACGGCGCCGGGTACATCACCGGCCAGACCATCCTGGTGGACGGCGGCTCGACGGCCATTTAAGAGGACCCGGTAGAAACGATTAGATAGCTTTCACCGCCTGAAGCGGGAGCGAGAATGCCTTCAACCATGATCACCGCCGGCATCGACATCGGCTCCATCACGGCCAAGGCGGCCGTTCTGGCCGACGGCCGCCTGCTGGGGACCAAGGTCGGCCTGACCGGGTACAACGCCGAAGCGGCCGGCCTCAAGGTCTACGAAGAACTTCTGGTCGAGTTGAACCTTTCCGCCGCGGACGTGGCCAGGATCGTCTCCACCGGGTACGGCCGGACCAGCTTCAAGTTCGCGGACAAGACCATCACCGAAATCACCTGCCACGCCGCCGGGGCCCGGTTTCAGAACCCAAAAGTCAGGTCCCTGATTGACGTGGGCGGCCAGGACAGCAAGGCCCTGGTCATGGACGAAGCCGGCCGGGTCCGGGACTTTGTCATGAACGACAAGTGCGCGGCCGGCACCGGGCGTTTCCTCGAAGTCATGGCCAAGGCCCTCGAGGTGGACCTGGACCAACTCGGACCCCTGTCCCTGCAGGCCGAGAGCCCGTCCAGGATCAGCAGCATCTGCACGGTCTTCGCCGAAAGCGAGGTCATTTCGCTCATCGCCAAGGGCGAGGGCCGGGAGAACATCATCGCCGGCATTCATGAAGCCATCGCCGTCCGGGTCTCTTCCCTGATCAAAAGGCTCGACCCGGCCGCGCCGCTCATCATGACCGGCGGCGTGGCCCGGAACGTGGGCGTGGTCAAGGCCCTCGAGAGCAAACTCGAGCTGCCCATCCAGGTCCTGAACACGGCCCAGGTCAACGGCGCCATCGGCGCCGCCGTCCTGGCCGCGGGTCTGTAGCCGGGGTTGATCCGCCCCGAGAAGAGATCAAACGTAATACCCCCCGGGCCATACGTCCTGTCCTATTAAGCGGCTGTCAGTCAGGATGTCCACCATCTCGGCAGGGGGCGGCGGACGCGAGTTGAGGCAGCCCCGCTGGCAGTCGCGGCCGATCAGGGACAATAATTATAATTTTCGCTTTATCGGCTTGGCCGGAACCAAGTATTTACATCTTTCCCTCAGATTTGATATTAGATTATCATTAAAGGGTCCTCAACACAGCCTACACGTGGCGGCCAAATGAACAAGGTTGATTCATCGTCGAGTGGGCAAAGCCCCGCGCCGGGTATCCAAAGATACCATAAGACCTCGATGTCGCCCGCTTGGCCCATGCTGCTCATGATTCTGCTGTTGTTGGTGGCGTCATCCTGCGGCCGGAGAGAGGAGCCGGCGTCGAAACACCCGCCCAGTGAGATAGGCCTTTTGGAAAACCCCGACGGCCGAATGGACATCGCCCAGGCGGCCTCGCCCCAAATGGCCGGCGGCTATCTGGTCAAGCAAGATAATCGTATGTCTTTAGGATTCAGCCGCTCGGCCCTATGGGTGCGCCTTCCCCTGGCTCAGGCTCCGGCCCGAGAACCCTGGGTGCTGGTAGTGGCCGCACCCTGGATGGACCGGGTGGATTTCTATCTGCCCGAGCCGGATGGGGATTGGCGCCGGCAAGCCACTGGTCTGCAGCAGCCGGGCGCCGCCAAGACAGCGGGCGGTTTCGTCCTGCGGGCCCCGGACGACACGCCCAGGGCCGGCTACGCTTATCTGCGTCTGGAGTCAGTGCTGGCGCTCAATGCCGGTCTGCGCTTGTGGCCCAGGGCCGAGTTCGAGGAATACACCCTGATTTACGCCTATTTATTCGGCGGGCTATATGGCGTGATGGGGGCCATGTTAATAGTTAACCTTATGGTGTTCCTGGTTACGCGCCATCGGGTCTACCTGCTCTATGTCCTTTATCTGTTCAGCATAATCGTACATCAATTTTGCCTGCAGGGTCAGATACTTATCTTGCCGCTTTCGCTCTGGCCCCTGGTGCCGCATCTCAGCCTCACGGTGTCGGCGTTCGCTTTGTTCTTTGGCGCGGCCTTTTGCCGCTTCTTCCTCATCTCCCGGGTACACGCTCCCCTGGCCGACCGGTTTTTAATCGGAGTGCAGATCGCGGCGTCGCTGCTATTAGTCCTGGCCTTGACCGGCCGGTTGTGGTGGGGAACCTGGCTGACGCACTCCCTGGCCGTGGCTGGCCCCGTGGCGGCCATTGTTGCCGGAATCAAGGCCATGACCAGGGGTTATCGGCCAGCCCGGGTTTATCTCTTGGCCTGGATCGTACTCCTGTTGGGGGTTATGTCCTGGGGAGCCTGGAGCATGGGCTGGCTGGATACATTCCGACCGCCGCAGATAACGATTACGGTGGCGGCCTCATTGGAAAGCTGCCTGCTGACCCTGGCCTTGGCCGATCGTGTCCGGATAATCCATCAGGAGCGCCGGCTTTTAGCCCAGCGGGAGAGACGATATCGCCAGTTAAGCATCACCGATGAACTCACGGGCTTGTTCAATCAACGCTATTTCTGGAGCAAGCTGCCCAGCGAACTGGGCCACGCTCATCAGTTGGGACAGCCTTTGAGCCTATTGCTGATGGATTTGGACGATTTCAAACACTTCAACGACTCATATGGCCATGACGCGGGCGACAAAATCCTGGCCGAAGCTGGTAAGTTACTGCGGGCAAACATGCGTCCCGCCGACTCGGCCTGCCGATATGGCGGCGAGGAGTTCGCCTTGATTCTGCCAGGGGCCGATGGCCGCGCCGCCCAAGAGGTGGCCGAGCGGGTGCGGCGGTCCCTGGCCGGATCGCTGGTTCGGCTCCAAGAGGGCCTGGCCCTTAGGGTCACGGCCAGCCTGGGCACGGCCCAGGTCACGCCCGGCGACAACGATAAAACGCTGTTCAAACGGGCGGATCAAGCCTTGCTCCTGGCCAAAACCAGGGGCAAGAACCAAGTGATGGCAGGATAGTATCAAAGACGCACCCTGAAAGACCATCCTCGACGAGCCCCGCCCGATCACCTTCCCCAAGAAGCCCGACTGCAACCCAAACAATTTCAGGTCGATCCGAATGAGAGGCCGAAACAGTACGACCACGGGCCTAACGACCATTTCAACCAAGCGCCTTTTTAATCATGAAGTCCATAATCTTTTCAGGGGGCAGCGGCGGCGAGTAGAGGTAGCCCTGCAGGTAGTCGCAGCCGATCGAGGACAAGAAATCCAATTGTGCCTGGGTTTCAACCCCTTCGGCCACCACTTCCAGATGGAAAGAATGGGCCAGAGACACCACGGCTTTCACCACGTTGACGTCGCTAGGCTCATGAGGTACACCGCGCACGAAGGACTGGTCTATCTTGACGAAATCCACCGGCAGATTCTTCATGTAACTCAGCGAAGAATAACCCAGACCGAAATCGTCAATGGTGAAGCTGATACCCATCCGTCTTAGACGGTTCATCATGAGGATGGCCTGATTCAAATCTTGAACCAGGGTCGTTTCGGTAACTTCCAGCTCCAAATACTCGGGCGGTAAACCTGACTCGGACAGAATGCGGCTTATGGTCTTCTCCAGCCCTTTATCCTTAAATTGGCGGGCGGAAAGGTTGACGCCGACCTTGGCCAGCCGGCAACCGGCTTCCAGCCAGGTTCGGACTTGACGGCAGGCTTTCTCGAGAACGAGTTCCCCCAGGGGAATTATCAGGCCGGTCTCTTCGGCCAGTGGGATGAACTTGCCGGGTAAGATCAACCCTGACTCCGGGTGGAGCCAACGGACCAGGGCCTCGACCCCGGCCAAGCGTTCGCCGTCCACCGCGACCTTGGGTTGATAATAGACCACGAACTGGTCTTGATCCAAGGCCCGGCGGAGGTTGGCTTCGAGTTCGAAGCGGGCCAGGGCTTGGACGTTCATCTCCGAGATAAAAAACCGGTAAGTGTTCTTACCCTCGGCTTTGGCCCCATGCAGGGCCGAATCGGCGTGCTTTATCAGATCGTCCGTATCCGCGGCGTCGGAGGGGCATAAAGCGATACCGATGCTGGCCGACGGCCTAACTTCAGCTTTACCCAGTTGAACCGGCGCGGTCACCGCCAGGTTTATCTTGGCCGCGACATGGGCCGCACCCTGGTTATCTCTCAGATCACTCAATATTACGGCGAATTCATCCCCACCCAGGCGGGCCAAGGTATCTGTTTCCCGCAGGACCCCCCTTATCCTTCCGGCTACAGCCAGAAGCAGCTTGTCCCCGGCTTCATGACCGAGCGATTCATTGATCACTTTGAAGTTATCCAGGTCAAGGGAAAGCAGGGCCACCAGTGAATTGTTGCGGCGGGCCTGGCTCATGGCCTGAACAAGCCGGTCGCGTAGGAGGACCCGGTTGGGCAAGCCCGTCAAAGGATCATAGTGGGCCAGGTATTCTATTTTTTCTTCAGCTTCCTTGATATTGGTAATATCGGCAAAAATCGCGACATAATGGCTCAGCCGGCCGGACTCATCCTTGACGGCGTTGATGGTCAGCCAGGCCAGAAAGAGGTCCCCGTTTTTACGAGTGTTCCAAATCTCGCCCGTCCACCCGCCGGAGTCAATCAGACTGGTCCACATGGACTTGTAGAATTCTGGCCGATAACGATCCGACTTGAGTATACTGGACTTTTGTCCCAGCACCTCTTCGCGGCCGTAACCGGTGATGTCGCAAAAAGCCTGATTGACGTCTATGATGGTGGAGTCCTCGGTGGTGACGAAAATGCCGTTGAGGCTGTTCATAAAAACTTCCGCCGCCAGACGAAGACGTTCCTCGGCCTTTCTTAACCGTTTAATAATCGCCAGTTCCTTCTTTGACTGGATCAATTCGTATTGATCGAAGGCCGCGGCCAGCACCCCGCGCAGGGTCGGCTGATCAATGGGTTTGGTCAGGAAGCGGAAGACTTGACCTTTGTTGACCGCCTCGATGGCCGCCGACAGGTCGGCGTGCGCCGTGAGAATGATCCGTATCGTGTCCGGAGCCAGGTTCTTGACCTGGCTAAGGAACTCGATGCCGTCCAGGCCGGGCATGCGCAGGTCCGAAACGATCACGCCATAAGGCCCTTTTTCCTTTATCGTGACCAGGCCCTCTTGACCGGAAGTGGCGATGTCCACATCATGATCTTTGGCGAGATACCGGCGCAGGGCCAGCAAGATATCAACTTCATCATCAACCAGAAGAACTCTTCGGTTCGATTCAGCCATTGGCTAACCCGCCGCCAAACCTTTGACCAGCTTCGGTAAGGTCATCACCCTTTCCAGGCCGATACCCCTAGGTCCCGTCCAACAGAAGAAACTCTCAGCCGGATAACGGCAGCTTGATTATAAAAGTGGCGCCTTCCCCGACTTTGGTCTCAAAGTCAATGGTTCCTCCGTGTTTGTTGACGATTACGGCCTGGGCTATGGCCAGGCCTTGTCCCGTGCCTTTGCCCACCTCTTTGGTGGTGAAAAACGGTTCGAAGATGCGGGTCCGGATTCCCTCCGGAATCCCCGGGCCGTTATCGCTCACCCTGATCTCCAGGTGATCGTCCTTCCTGGCCGTGGCAATCATTATCCGACCTTTATATTGAGGGTCCCGGCCGGTCTTTTCAGCTATGGCTTGGGCGGCGTTGATGATAATGTTCAACAAGGCCTGACTGAATTCAGAGGTATAGGTCGGTACGGGGGGCAGACGGTCATCAAGGTTCAACTCCAGGTCGGAATGATATTTCCATTCGTTCCGGGACAAGGTGACCACTTGCAGGATGACCTGATTGATCTCCACCGCGGATTTATCCTTCGTGCCGGGATGGGCAAAAAACCTCATTGAGTTCACTATGTTGGTTATACGGGTCACTCCCTCCAGGCTGGCCCTGACGGCCTCGTTTGTTTCCCGGGTAAGATATTCGAGGTCAACGGAAGCCAGGTATTCCTCGAGGCGGTTTAAACAGGTCTGGTCCACCTCATTTAATTTTCCCTTCAGCCTCAAGGTCGGTATTTCACCCACCAGCCTGGTCCAGGCGGTCATCGCTTCCTGAATAAACTCCAGGTTGGATTGGATGTATTGAGTGGGAGTGTTTATCTCATGGGCCACCCCGGCCGCCAGTTGACCTATGGCTTCCAGCTTCGAGGTCCGGATCAACTGCTGTTGCAGATTTTTAATGGGAGTCAAATCCATCATTATTCCGAAAGAGCCGACATAGTCTCCCTTTTCATCAAAAAGAGGTGTAGGGGAAACAAGGGTTTTCAGCTCCCGGCCGTCCGCCTTCCTGATACCCAGTTCGAAAGAAGCCTGCTCTCCCTTTCTACGTTCGATCAATTGTTTCCGTTGAATGTTTCTGTTCTCTTCATCCAGAAAATCGGCAAAGGACCGGCCTAGGATCGCCTCATTGGGATAACCCAGCATTTCGCCGAAACGTTTGTTGGCATAAATAACGATGTTGTCAGGATTGGTCATTACCAGGCCGTCATGCATGTTTTCGACCAGAAGCCGATACTTCTCCTCGCTTCTGGTCAATTCTTCCCTGGCCCTCAAGCGTTCCTCCTCGGCGCCGATGGCCGAGGCTATGATCCCGATCAATTCCCTTTCCTCCGGACCGAATCGGTATTCGTCCTTGAAGAAAAGGCACAGGGAACCGATTTTGCGTCCGCCGGCCTTCACCGCCTGGCCAACGTAGGTCTTCATCTCGGCCAGGGGTCCAGGATTGGTTCGACCGTAAGAAGTCTGATCCAGGTTTTCGATCAAATACAATTCTTCATTCGGATTATGGATCACGGCATGGCAAGCGGTGCCGGGACCTGGGATAGTAGCCCCCTGGTTCATTTCTTCCGGTCCGTTCCATATCCCGACCAGCCGCAGGTCCTCACCTTCCCGCCGGCTGTAACAAGCCGTGGTTCCGCCCAACAGCTCGCCGGTCAGAGCGGTCAGATGATTGATGTTCTCGACCTCATCCGGACCCAACTCGAGTAAGGCCGAATTGATCCGCGCCAGGTTCCTCTCGTTTCTTTTTCTTTTGGTGACATCCCGGATTATCTCGAGTCTGGCCGCGGCGCCATCGAGCAGCCGGAAAGGAGTGGCCGCGATATCCAAAACAAGACCGTTGGAAGTCGTCACCTCATAGCGGATCGCTTCCTTGTTCTCGATCACTTTGTCGAGTTGGCAATAGGGACAGACCGTTTCGAACTCGGCCAAGACTTCATAACAGATTTTCCCGGTCTGATCACCATACCAGTTGATCATAACCTGGTTCATGAAGCGAATATTCTTCTTGTCGTCAACAATAAGGAGTCCGTCGCCAATGGTATCTATCGCCTCCACGATCTGCCGGTTGCGTTCTTCGCTGGCCCGGAGCGCGGCTTCGGCTCGTCTGCGTTTCCGCATGCTGAGGCTCAGCAAGACCATGCCGCTCAAGGCCATGACCATGACCACGGACACCAGGACCAAGGCCATGACCAGATTATGGGCATACTCTTTTTCTTCCTGCAGTTGCCGCCACTCCGGATCATATATCAATTCCCGCGGGTTCAAATCCCTGGTGACCAGCCCCAGATTCTTCAGATGTTCGTGCATCTTAAGCCAACGGTCCGGGTTCAGATGACCGACTTGAACTTCAGGGAAAAGAGTCAAGGCCTTGACTTTCTCGAACTGGAACCGGTTAAAACCAGCCAGGTCGTCTATCTTGATTGAACGAGACAATTCATGCACCAGGCGATCAATCACCGGGCCGGGATGGTTAAGGGCGTAACGCCATCCCATCAGGCTCGCCCTGGTGAACCTCGTGACTAGGTCGGGCTTGGCGTTCAATAATCTCCAGGTGCTGAACAAAGAGTCGCCGTAGAAGTTTATGCCATAATCCGAAGGCTTTATGGTCAGAAGCCCGATTCCTCTTTTTTCCGCCACATAGGGCAGAGCAAGGTTATAAGCCGGCGCCACGTCCACCTGGCCCGTGAAAAAATGTTCATAGGTTGGATCATGTGGAAACGCTTTGACTTTCTCCGGGTTCATGCCCTCGGCTTTAAGCATGGCCTGAAGCTCGACATCAATGAGGTCGCCCACGTTGCGCGCCACCTTGAGACGAGTCAAGTCAGACAGATTGGAAACCCGGGTTCCTGCTCGGGCATAATACCTGGCGGCGCTTTGTTGAAAGATAGAGGCCAGGACTACCAGATCGGCGCCCTTATCCCGGGCCATGATGATGTCGGCGGCGCCTACCCCGAAATCGGCTCGACCCTCGGCGACTTCTTTGGTGGCCAGCAGTATCTTGCCTTCCGGCGTTATGGCCGAGCGTATTTCCACTTCCAGCCCCTCTTGAGCATAATAACCCTGCCATAGGGCGACGTAGTATCCGGCGAATTGATATTGATGGTCCCAGCGGAGTTGGAGGGAAACCTTTTCCAGGCCGGAAGCCGGCGTTGTCCATAAGATCGCCAGGCCTAGGACCAAAGTTGAGAAAGCCAATTTAATAAAGCCGGCATATCTGAATGACATGAGTTGCCCTCGAAAAAGACTTTTTAGAAATATCTAAGTATGTCAATAAGTTAAATAGAGCAGCCGGCCGGCTGGCCGACTCTTCGAGTATCTCCCTTTTGACGAAAGGCTGCCGGCCGGCCAAGCCGGCAGGATAAGACTCGCCCTAGAAATGATCACTTTTTAATTATAGTCTTATTTCAGGTCAGCCGGCAATTAGAGAAGGAGCGGGCAGGTAACTCGTGACTAACCAGGAGGCCGGGGACCAAGTCAATTAAGAAACTCCTCCGGACCGGCTTTTCTTTCACGGAGCAGACATCGTGTGCATTTTTTCCGGGCCAGGGCGCTTTCCAGGGGCGGTTCGGCCGAGGCCTTCGTACCGCTGCCGGCGCGGCCGGGCCAGAATAATCTTGTCCGCCGTGACCTCTTCCCGGCCCTGTTTGCCTTCGCAAGCCAGAACAGCCTGACCGTCGTCGCCGCCGCGGGAGGCCAGGGCCGTGGTCCGGGTCAATACTTTTATCCCGCGGTCGGTCAGATACTTCTTGAAGCGGTTGGTAATGCCGCGGTCCGGCCGGGATGGGAGGCGCCGCTCCTTTTCCGGCAGCACCACCCTGGTCGCCGAGGTTAAGGAAAGTCCCGCGAGGTGATCTTGAAGATCGATCCCGAACAAGTGCTCTGAAAAAAAAGCTTGACAGCAACCGAATGATCGTATTTAGATTAAATTGTTTGAAATTCAATTTATATTAATTGCTATTCGATTATTTGCGGAGCGGTCTACAGAACTCGAGCTAGGCGCTCCAGACCCAGGAGTCTCCCCGGACACTAGCTATCTGTAAAACGGCGGTGGGAGGTTTCGATGCGATTGATAGAATCCGATGGCAAGCGATTGTTTAGTAAATATGGTATTCCCGTACCAAAGGGGACACTCTGGCCTGATATACCCCCACAAGTGAACCATTATGTCGTTAAAGCCCAGATGGCCCGAGGCGGTCGGGGAAAACTTGGTGGTATCCGATTTGTAAAAAACAGAGAGCATTTGATCGAAACCGTCAATACTTTCCTTTTGCAGGGGTTGGCGGGAGAAAAAGTCGAATATGTTTACATTGAAGAACAAATTGATATTGTTAAAGAATTTTATCTAGCCGTGACCATGGACCGCGATATCGGAGCATTGTCGATCATTGCCACCCCTCAGGGAGGCATCGAGGTTGAATCCTCGTCTTCCGCGGGTTTGCTTCGACTGCCGCTAGATCCTTTATCCGGTTACCAACCAACCCAGGGCCGGAAACTTTGTTCGATGCTTGGCCTAGAAGGGAATGTTGCCGCCAAGGTCGAAGCGATCGCGGCCGCGCTTTGCCAACTGGCGATAACGGAGGACGCCATTCTGGCCGAGATCAACCCGTTAGCGGTTACGACCGATGGAAGTGTAATCGCGGCGGATGCCAAGGTTGAACTCGATCCCAATGCCGGTTTCAGGCACCCGGATCGTTCAGGTTACGTTAAGACTGAAGAGCCTTCCGACTTCGAGCGCCAAATTGCGAAGGCCCATTCGGTTGGGGTGGAAATCGACTCGGGCGGCAATATTCTTGGCATTGTCAGTGGCGCCGGCGCAATGATGGCGATACTCGACCTCTTAGCCTCACACTCGGTTCGAGTTCGGGCCATGGTGGATTTGGGTGGTACGGCCAATATCGATTCGAAGGCGATGGAAATCATTCTTGAGGCGACCGATAAGTTGAATCCGAAAGCGGTTCTAATTGCTGGTTACTTACAGACAGCTCACTGCGATCGCCTGGCCCAGGCTATCGTAGACGGTCTCAATCGTAAGCCGCTGAAAGCGAAAGTCCTGGTCAGACTAAAGGGCCGAGGAGACGATCTGGCCATGCAAATCCTGGGCGGAAACGGTCTGGTGGCGGAGCGTAATCTGGCCAACGTTATTCAGCGAGCAGTGGAAATCGCGAGCCAGCGGGAGAACGATCATGGCGATATTAATTGATTCGACCACCCGTATCATTGTCCAGGGTATCACCGGGGCGACCGGGGGCAATATAGCTGGTCGGATGATGGAAGGAGGGTCTCCGATTGTCGGCGGGGTGGTCCCTGGACGTGGCGGCAGGCAGGTGCACGGTCTTCCGGTTTTTGACTCTTGCCTGGAAGCACGGCGAGTTGTAGGCGCCAATGCGAGTTTTGTTTCCGTGTCGGCGCCATTTATTGAAAAAGCCGCTTATGAGGCCATTGACGCCGGAATTTCCGTGATTGTTCTATATGCCGAAGGCGTTCCGATATTGGATGCGTGCCGTATTATCGCCAAGGCTCGGCAGGCCGGCAGCGTAGTGGTGGGGCCCAACGCAGCCGGCGTGGCCAGTCCCGGTTTGGCCAACCTATCCGACTTGAACGAACGTTTCCTCCACCCTGGTCGAGTCGGCGTGGTTTCCAAGAGCGGAACACTCTCTTATGAAGTCGTTGACCAACTTAACCAGGCGGGGTTGGGGGTAAGCACGGTGGTGTGTATCGGCGGTGATCCAGTTATTGGAACCAACCATCTGGACTGTTTGCGCCGGTTCGAAGGTGATCCCGAGACGGATGCCGTTGTCATGGTCGGGGAAATCGGAGGACGGTCTGAACTAATGGCCGCGGACTTCATCTCTCGGATGGTTAAACCGGTTGTTGCCTACATCGCCGGGCGAGAGGCTCCCTCTGGCAAACGAATGGGACACGCCGGCGCGCTCTTGGGTTCGCGGGATGAAAATGTGCCCGGAAAGATCGCCCGCTTGGAGGTGAATGGAGCTTATGTTGCTTATTATATTACTGATATTGGCGATAAGGTGAAAACGGCGTTACTCGAAAGAGCGCCCGGCGATTTTCGCCGCGCGTCAGAATAACTTAAATAAAGGGAGGTTTTGGTATGACCCGGTCACAGAAAAAAGGACAAGGAATTAGTCGTCGTCAAATTCTAAAAGCCGGCCTTGCTGGCGTCACCGCGTCGTTAGCCTTTCCTTTCGTTAAGACTGGCTCGGCTGACGAGCGCAAGATCGTTGTCCGTGACCCCGGTGGACCGTACACCAAAGCCTTTGAAAAAGCCTTTTATGAGCCCTTCTACAAGGAGACCGGCATCAAAGTGATTGGTGTGCAGGCCCAGCATGATCCCACCGGTATGATCAAGGCCATGGTAGATAACGCCAACTACACCTGGGATGGCTCACTTTTATCCAAGCCGGCTCATCAAATACTGGTTAATCATAACTATTTGGAGCCGATCCATTCTAAATCCGGACCAGGCCCAAATGTGAGGAAAATCCCCGAGAATATGCGGACTGGATATTTGATAGGCAACGATGTCTATGCTACGCTTATAGCCTATCGAGAAGATACCATGGGCAAAAACCCTCCGCTGAATTGGCGGGATTTTTGGGACGTCAAAGGTAAAAAAGGAGCCAGGGCATTACGAAAACATCCTTTTGATACGTTGGAAGAAGCCCTTCTGGCTGATGGCGTCGCTCCACAAAATCTCTATCCCCTGGACTTTGAAAGGGCCTTTAAAAGCCTGGACAAAATAAAAGCACAGGTCAAAGTTTGGTGGACTGGTGGCGCCCAGACGTCTCAGTTGCTGAAAACCGGCGAGATCGATTGCGTTTCGACCTATAATGCCAGGGCGCAAGTGGCCGTGGATGATGGCGCGCCGGTAAAACTAGTCTGGGATCAAGCGCTATACTCCTACGAGGGCTGGGCTATTTTAAAAGGTACGCCAAAGGCAAACCTTGTTCGAGAGTTCATCGAGTTTGCGGCCCAGGGCAAACAGCAAGCCCTGTTCACCACTGATTTAGCTTATGGTCCGACCAATCCGGAGGCCTTCAAGTTTGTAGACAAACATCGAGCGGAAGTATTACCGACCAACCCGAAATACTTGCCCAAAATGATCCCGATCAACACTGAGTATTGGGGTAAACATGAAATTGCGGCGAATGATCGCTTTAACACTTGGTTGTTGAGTTGACCTGTTTCTATACAACATGACCTCTCCCAGGCGCCGCGGATGGGTAGGACCAATGGACCCATCCGCGGCCCAGTATTGGTTTTCCTTGTAAAACGGGGATATGGTGGATCGCCATGACCGATGAAAAGCCTCCGAAACTAGTAATTCGCAATTTGCGGAAGACGTTTGGAGAAGTCATTGCCTTGGCGGATGTGAGCCTGGATTTGATAGAGGGTGAGTTCCTCACCATTCTGGGACCCTCTGGTTCTGGAAAGTCGACGTTGTTATGGGCAATCGCCGGTCTTAACAATCCTGACAGCGGTGAGATCTGGATAGATGGTAAGGAAGCTACCTATCTTCCTCCCTTTAAGCGCGACATCGGAATGGTGTTCCAGAATTATGCTCTTTTCCCCCATATGACCATCTTCGAAAATATCGCCTTCCCCCTGCAAATGAGGAAAAAAGATTCAGCGACGGTTCGTCTGGCCGTAAAAAATGTTCTCGATTTGGTGCGGCTTCCGGACATCGGCCATAGATATCCCTTCGAGCTTTCCGGAGGTCAGCAGCAGCGGATAGCCCTGGCGCGTGCCTTTGTCTATAATCCTTCGATAATTCTAATGGATGAGCCTTTGGGGGCCCTGGATAAGAAGTTACGCGACTTTCTTCAGTTAGAGATCAAGCATCTGCACCAGCAACTTGGCATTACGGTCCTGTATGTGACTCACGATCAGGAAGAGGCGATGGTAATGTCGGATAGGATTTGCCTCATGAATGGAGGTCAAATCGAGCAAATCGGCACCAGTGAAGATTTGTATTTTCGCCCCGCGTCTGTGTTTGCCGCTGATTTTCTAGGAGAATCAAATCTAATAGACGCTAAGGTTAAGGAGATCAGCGATGACTCCATTCTGCTCGAAAGGCCGGATGGCTTGATCATCTCGGCAATCTCCACCAGCATTTTGGAAATCGGCGAGGAAGTCAAATTCATGATGCGGCCTGAAACCGTGAGTATTCTTCCAGACGGCGATACCCGGGAAAATGTTGTCCAAGGAATTATCAAAGAGGCCGTTATCACCGGCTCGGCGACCAAATTGTTCGTCGGACTGCCGGACGGGGAGACTGTGCTCAGCACCCAACTCACACGCGGTCCAGTTTCAAATTATGAAATAGGCCGTAAGGTCAAGTTAGGTTGGGATAAAGATCTAACGGTGGCTCTCAAGATGAATCATAAAGAAACAAAGTTTCCTCAGGGTGGATGACGTGATACATCTTTAGCACCACTTTCTTTGGCCGGTGACAAGGCAGGAGCACAATATAATCATTCGTTCTCGTAATTTGCAATGATTAATTAAAAAATAAAGATGACCAAGAATTTCCATTATAAGAATCTCCTCGGCTCTTTGAGCGGTCACTGGCTTCTCTTGCCGTCAATAGTCTATCTTTCAATATTTTTTCTTCTCCCGGTTTGTATTCTACTTTCCTTGAGCTTTATTGACGGCAATAAAAATTTGTCATTGTTGAATTACACTCGTATTATCTCGACGCCTGTTTATGTTAAGGTGCTGCTGATCACCCTTAAAACAGCCGCGTGGACGACCATTTTTTGCGTTTGCTGTGGTTATCCTATCGCCTACCTCCTGGCCACAATCAATAAATCCACTAAAAATACTTTAATCATCCTGGTCTTGATGCCATTTTGGACGAGTTTCTTGGTTAGAGCCTTTGCCTGGATTGTTCTATTGGGAACCAAGGGCGCGATCAATCAATGGCTGTTGGCGCTCGGTCTCGTGGAAGTACCCGTGAAGATGATTTTCAACTTCGCCGGTGTCCTGGTCGGAATGGTCCACGCCCTTATGCCCCTTTGTATTCTGACCATGTATTCAGTCATGGAAAATATCGATCCTAATCTGGTGAAAGCCGCGGCGACGTTAGGAGGTCGGGGAGGCCCCAGCTTTTGGCGAATCTACTTTCCTCTCTCCTTTCCTGGAGTCGCGGCGGGTGGTTTAATGGTGTTCATCACCTCGCTTGGTTTCTTCGTGACCCCGGCTCTTCTCGGCGGCTCCCGTGATACGATGATAGCCCAGCTGATTATTTTTCAGATTCAAGAAGTCCTGGACTGGGGATTTGCCGGAGCGGTCGGCGTATTGCTGTTGATCACGGTTCTTGTTATTTTTTTCCTGTATGACCGTTCAGTCGGTATTTCATCCTTATCCGGCCAGAACAGTCTCCACTCTAGGGGAAAGTCCAAGTGGAACAATCCTATATATATTTTATTCAACTTTTTAGGAAAATTATTTATTCTAGCACTATCAATAATCTGCGACAAGTGTGGCAATTTCTGGGACATTCTCGTTCGCAAGTCAGCAAATAAACCACCTAAAACCATTTCCCGTCATCTTTTATGGATCGTGGCTCTTTCCTTTATTATGTTCTTGGCCTTACCAGCTCTTTTTATTGTCCCGATTTCATTTACCTCTGAAGGTTTTCTATCCTGGCCGCCTAAAGGGTTTTCAATTAAATGGTATAAAGAAGTTCTGGCCAGCCCAGTTTGGAGTATGGCCGTGTTAAGATCCTTTTTGGTTGCCTCCAGTTCCGCTTTCATTGGAATGTGTTTGGGCGTTCCAGCCGCCTTTGTACTAGGCCGCCGGCATTTCCTCGGAAAGGGCGCGGTTTTTGCCTTTCTCATCTCCCCTATTATCATTCCTCATATATTTATCGCGGTTTCGCTATTTTATCTCTTTTCCAAGATAAATCTCGTCGGGACGTCCTTCGCCCTTGTTATCGGTCATTCCGTGCTGACCATACCTTATGTAATTATCACGGTATTAGCCGTCATAAAGAACTATGACCGCCGGCTCGACTTGGCCGCGTGGACTCTGGGAGCACACCGGCTTCAGGCCTTTTGGCATGTTACGCTGCCCATTATTCGAGCGGGACTGTTTTCGGCCTTTATGTTTGCCTTTATTATTTCTTTCGACGAGTTGACTATTTCTCTCTTTTTAACGGGCGGAGAACTTACTACGCTTCCCAAGCAAATGTGGGACGATGCCATCCTGAGTGTTAGTCCAGTCCTGGCCGCCATCGCCACACTCCTGTTGGCTTTTATGAGTTGTCTTATATTGATCTCTGAAATCATTCGGAGACGCATGGAAAAAAGAAAGTGAAAAGAGGTTTGACCATAATTAACTTACGAGGTGATAAACCATGAAAAATGTTTTAATTGAAAAAAGAAAAAACGTAGCGGAAATCATACTTAATCGGCCAGACAAATTAAATGCCCTTAGTACCGAAATGTATTTAGAATTAATTGAGGCATTTAATCTTATTGAAAACGATGAAGAAATTCGCGTCGTGATTCTCTCCGGTAATGGACGTGCTTTTTGCGCCGGCTACGATCTTTCCCAGGAAAAAATACGAGAACCAGATTCCTTAAGAAAGTTCTATGAGACCTGCAACAAAGCGCGCTGGATGATCTGGGATTCGAAAAAGCCCATAATTGCCAAAACGCATGGATATTGTATCGGCGCGGGAGCCCACTTGGCCTTAACTTGTGATTTTACTTATGCTTCCGAAGATGCCTGTTTTGGAGAATCTGAAATAAAATTCGGCGAGATTTCGCAATTTGTTCTTGTGCCGTGGTTGATTGGAATGAAGAACGCGAAAAAATATCTTATTTCCGGTGAGATGATTAACGCACGAGAAGCAGAGAGAATAGGTTTAATAACCAGGATGGTATCCGCTGAAGAACTTGACAATGTAGTCGAAACTGCAGCCAGGTCTCTTGCTAAAATGCCTGTTCTGGGCTTACGATTAACAAAGATGTGTATTAACAAGGTCTATGAAATGCAAGGATTTAAGAATGCAATGGATTTCGATCTTGTCGCCGCGGTTTTGTCGGGTGTTTACGAACCTGCGGAATTAATAGAATTCAACCATATTTTAAAAGAAAAAGGGCCAAAAGCCGCCTTTGCCTATCGAGATAGCCAGTTTATCTAAAAGAAACTTCTTGGCCATTGACTCTACGTACCGATTAAGGTCATGAGTTACTACTCGGATCTAAATCTACATGGTAGTACCTCATAATAGGCCCTATCGGGCGTCACCCCCGCGGTGGAACTCTCGGTGGGGAACCGACTATGGGCGGGAATCCAGGTTTTCTTGTGTCCTGGATTCCTGCTTGCGCGATAATCACATTTGGAACTGGCGACTTGGTTTACGCTCCAAATAGTAGTAACCAACCTGAATTAATCTTGCCCCCCATTGGCGGACATGGCGATCGTCTTGGAAATGGCCTGGGCTGTTTCCATAATGAGTGGAACCAAGTCTTTTCGAAGTCTCTCCACGTTCCATCGTGATAGCGGGACCGCTATGTTGATGGCCGCGACCGGTTTCCCCATTCCATCGAAAATCGGCGCTGCCGCCGAAATATCACCGAGGATGAATTCCTGTTCTTGGATGCCGAATCCGTTTTCACGGATATCCTGTAACAGTGCGCGAATATCCGCCGGGTCGGTGATGGTATAGCGAGTGTATTTAACGAGCTGAGTATTAGAAAGTATCTCATCCACTTGTTGCGACGGCAGATGGGCAAGTATTGTTCGACCAGGCGCGGTACAATATGCGGGAAGTCTTGTACCTAAAACCAAATCCACCGAAACAAGATGTCGACTTGGTAAACGAGTAACGTAGATTACATCAGTCCCCACCAATTTGACCATGTTTACTGTTTCTTCGCACCGATTGTGGCACTCGGTCAGGTAAGGTGTAGACTTCTCGATTAAAGGGTCATTGTGTAAGTACAAATAAGCGATTTCCAGACATTTAGGGGTCAGCCTATAGCGTTTGTTTCGTTGCTCCTGAGAGAGATATCCAAGGGTACAAAGCGTGTAAACAAACCTTTGCGCCGCGCTTCGGTTGTACCCTGATAACATAGTGATATCACTAAGTGAAAGGCTACTATCCTGGTTGTGAAATGTCGCCAGGATCCGTAAGGCCCTTTCCACCGAGGCTACAAAAAGTTTCGATTTTTGTACATGATTCTTTATCATGCTTCCATAATTGATCGAGGTCCGCACTGTTGTCAAGACAAAAAGCGAGCCTTTTGGATGTGATCCACCTGGTTTCCAGGACTGCTATCAGGTCCGAAAGGATCGTCAGCCAAACCGATGGCGAGCCGAGATTAGTCTGCCTTTGGCGGAATAAAATCCTTATGAGTTCCTCAGAGGTATAATGGCGTGGACCAGCTCGAGCGCTATGATTTCCATTAAACTGCCTCTCGTACCGTTACATCGTCAAAGCCTAAGCGAGCTTTGGAGAATTGGACGCAAAATTATCTAATATTATACTTCGTTGTCCCTATCGCTCATTTAAAATCCCGCCAGGAGTTTTAACCTTTTGTACAATACCCGTTCGTTCACCTGAGAATCCTTGTCCGGCCGACCCTTAATTGAAAAACTCCTCCGGACCGGCCTTTCTTTCATGGAGCAGACATCGGGTGCATTTTTTGCGGGCCAGGGCGCTTTCCAGGGGCGGTTCGGCCGAGGCCAGGAACCGGATCATTTCGGCCGGATTTTCCCAGCGCAGGACCAGGCATTCGATGGGGTTGCGGGCCCTGATCTCGATCTCGCCCCTGCCCTCCGGCCGCAGGATGATCCGATAAACCTCCCGGCCTAAGGACCGACCAACCTTCTCGAACAAAGCCCAAAGGTCCGCGGTCAGAGCCAGAGCCGCGCCGGCTTCGCTCGATTCTTCATTCATCGGCTTCGTGCTCCACGCCCGCCAGCGCCAGGTGAATGGCTTCGTTGTCCGCGGCCAGGGCGGCCTCGAACAAGGTCTCGCTCAAGGCCGGATGAGGGAAGACGGTCTTTTTAATCCCCTCCAGGCCGACTCCATTCTGGAGGGCCAGCGCGGCCAGGGCGATCAGCTCGCTGGCGCCCGGACCGAAAATGTGTACGCCTAGTATTTCGCCGGTGTGGCTGTCGGACAAAAGGCGCGCCAGGCCGGCGTCATGGTTCATGGTCCCGGCCCGGCCGTTGCCGACGTAATAGAATTCGCCGAGTTTGTAGGACCGGCCCTGGTCTTTGACTTCCTGTTCGGTCAGGCCCACGCACCCGACTTCTATTTCGCCGTAAACGCAGGTCGGATAAAAACGCGGCCGGCCGTCTTTGGTCAGGCCCAGCATATGGTCCACCGCGGTCAGACCCTGGGCTATGGCCTTATGGGCCAGGTACGGCGGCCCGGTCGAGTCGCCGATCAAATACAAGCCCTTGACTTTGGTTTCCAGGCCCGGACCGGTGGCGATGACGCCGTTTTCCGATTCGAGGCCCAGACGGTCCAGGCCGAGGCCTTCGTACCGCGGACGGCGCGGCAGAGCCAGAATGACCTTGTCCGCCTTGGCCTCGGCCCGGCCCTGTTTGCCTTCGAAGGCCAGGACAGCCTGACCGTCGTCGCCGCCGCGGGCGGCCAGGGCCGTGGTTCGGGTCAATACTTTTATCCCGCGGTCGGTCAGATACTTCTTGAAGCGGTTGGTGATGCCGCGGTCCAGCCGGGTCAAGAGGCGCCGCTCCTTTTCCAGCAGGACCACCCGGGCGCCTAGGTTCCGATAAAGCACGGCCAGTTCGACGCCGCGGCACCCGGCGCCGATCACGGCCACGGTCCGGGGTGGACGGTCCGGGGCCAAGGCCTCGTCCGTGCCCCAGACGCTCCGTCCGTCCGGTTCGAGGCCGGCGGGGTAATTCTCGACCGCGCCGGCGGCGACAATGATCCTGGCCGCGGCCAGCCGTTCGGTCGCTCCTGTTTCATTTTCAACGGCCACGGTTCCCGGAGCGACCAGGGAGGCCTTGCCCCGGATGACCGTCACGCCGGCGCCGGCGATAACGTTCTCGATCCAGGTCCGCGAACCCTGGATAACCGAGTCTTTGCGCTCGAGGAGGCCGCGCAGGCTGATCTTCATTTCACCGCGCAGGAAAAGGCTGTTGCGCACCCGAGGAATCAAGGCCGTGTCGTGCAGCAGGGTTTTGGTGGGTATGCAGCCGCGGTTCAGGCAGGTTCCGCCTAAATGGCCGCGCTCGATCAAGGCGGTCTTGAGGCCTTTCCTGGCGGCGCGGATGGCGGCCGAGTACCCGCCCGGCCCGCCGCCTACGACTATTAGATCGTATTTCGCCTCGGACATATAACCACCTCCCGGCCTGGCCGCCTCATCTGAGTATCTTCCGGAACAAGGCCGGAGTCTGGATTATTTCCTTGAGTCTGGTCAGGAAGAGTCCGGCCGGGACGCCGTCGATGATCCGGTGGTCGAAAGTCAGGCAGAGGTGGGTCATGGTCCGGATGGTCAAATGGCCCTGATGGATGGCCGGGGCCGGGCCGATCTTGCCCAAGCCCAGAATGGCGTTCTCCGGGGGATTGATGATCGGCGTGATGATGTCCACTTCGACCTTGCCGCCGCTGGAAACGGTGAAGGTCCCCCCCCGGAAGTCGTCCGGCGCGAGCTGTCCCTCCCTGGCCTTTTGGCTGAGTTTCTTGATTTCCCGGCTGACGGCGAAAAGGCTCTTCTTGTCCGCGTCCCTTACCACCGGCACCACCAGCCCCTGATCCAGGGCCACGGCCACGCCCAGGTTGACCTCGTCCCAGATGACGATCTCGTCGTGGTCGAGGGCGGAATTTACGATCGGGTATTCCCGGAGCACGGCGGACGAGGCTTTGACTATCATGTCCACGAAGGTTACGCCGACGTCGGGACGGTCCAGTTTGAGTTCATCCCGCAATCGGCCCAATTCGGTGACGTCGGCCTGGGTGATAATGGTCAACTGGGCGCCACCGTGCAGGCTGGCCATCAGGTTGTCGGCGATGGTCCGGCGCATGCCCAGGAAGGGCAGCCGTTTCTGGATGCGCCGGTTGGCCAAGTCCAGGGGCGGCCAGGAATAAGTCGAAGCCGGAGCGACCTGGGCCGTTCGGCCGCCGGCCCGACCCGACCCGGCCGAGACGTCTCGATCTTCAAAGGACAGGCTCGGCCCCGGACCGGAGATATCGTCCTCGTCGTCGAATAGTCCGCCGGGGGACGCCTTGGCCGCCCGACTTGATTTCCGGCCGGCGTAGTTTTCCAGTTCCTCGAGCCTGTCGGCCACCACGCCCAGGGCCTCGCCGATCCTGGCCTTCTCCTTGACCTGTTTCAGCCGGAAGACGAATCCCGAGGCGGGCGAGGGTACTTCATAACTTACCTTGGCCGTCTCGATGATCACGACCGTGCGGCCGGCTTCAAGGCGGTCGCCGTCCCCCGCGAGCCACTGAATAACGGTTACTTCAGCCTGGCTCATGCCCAGCTTGGGCACCAGTATCTCCGATATCATCGTTCCTTACCCTCGAGGGGCCGCTTCTTCCGTCGCCCGGAGCCTCGGTTCTTGGAATCAGCGGCCGGAATGATTTCTTCGAACCACCCGGCCGCCGGCTGAAGGTTAAACCACCCGCTTGACGGCGCGGATGATGGAGTTCTTGTTGGGCAGGTACAGGTCTTCCAGACCGGGGCTGCCCGGAATGGGCGTCATGGGCGCGGCCACCCGCTGGACCGGCGTCTTGAGCAGCGAAAGGTAGTCGCCCGCGGCCAGGGCCGCTATTTCCGCGCCCAGCCCGCAACGCAGCCGGCCTTCCTCGACCGTCACCAGGCGGCCCGTCTTTTCGACCGATTCGAAGATGACGTCCTTGTCCAGGGGCGCGATGGTCCTGGGATCGACGATCTCGATCTCGATGCCGTCCCGAGCCAGTTCCTCGGCGGCCATGTAAGCCTCGTAAAGCATGAACATGGTGGCCACCACGGTCACGTCCTTGCCCGGACGGCGGACCACGGCCCGGCCGAAAGGCAGGGTGTAGTCCTCGTCCGGCACCTCGCCTTCGATCCCGCCCAGGAGCAGTTTCTTGTGTTCGACAAAGATGACCGGATCGTCGGACCGGATGGCCGCCTTGAGCAGGCCCTTGGCGTCATGGGGAGTTGACGGCGTACAGATGATCAGGCCCGGCGCGTTCAGGAGCAGGGATTCGAGGCTCTGGCTGTGGCCGTAGGCCATGCGCAGGCCGCCGCCCGTGGCCGTCCGGATGGTGACGGGCAGGCCGTACTGGCCGCCGGTCATGTACCGCCATTGGCCGAGGTGGTTGTAGAGCTGGTCCATGGCCAGCATGGCGAAGTCGATGAACATGAGTTCAAGCACCGGACGCAGGCCGTTCATGGCCGCGCCCATGGCCACGCCGGTTATGGCGTTTTCCGCGATGGGGGTATTCAACACCCGTTCCGGGCCGAACTCCTTCACCAGACCGGCGGTCTGGCCGAAAGCGCCGATGCGCACGTCTTCACCCAGCACGAACACCGAGGGGTCCCGCCGCATCTCTTCGGCCATGGCCTCATTGACAGCCTGCAAGAAACTCACTTTCCTGGCCATCACAGCACCCCCTGGAAGGAATAGACGTCCTCGAACAAGTCGGCGGCGGTCGGGTCAGGTGAGGCGAAGGCGTAAGCCACCGCGTCGTCCACCTCTTTCTGGACCTCGGCCCGGAGTTTCCTGTCCTGCTCGGGATCGAGCAGCTTGCGGTCGAGAATTTTCTTTTGGCTGAGATCGATGGGGTCCCGCTTGGCCCACTTTTCCAGGTCTTCCGGCTTGACGTATCCACCCGGGTCGCCGGAGAAATGGAGGGCCATCCGGAAGGTCTTGAACTCGACCAGGTAAGGCCCCTGACCCGAACGGGCGTGTTCGATCGCCTTGGCCGCGGCCGCGTAGGTGGTCTCGAGGTCCTGGCCGTCCACGATGTCATAGGGGATGTTGTAGCCGGCGGCCCGCGGGGCCACGTCCTCGGTGGGATAATGGTCGCTCATGTAGGACATTTCACAGAACTGATTGGTGCAAACGGCGAAGACCAGCGGCAGCTTCCACAAGGAGGCCATGCACAGGGCGGGGTTGAAATCGGCCTGGTTGCAGGTGCCTTCCCCGACGAAGTACAGGGTGACCTGGTTTTGTTTTTTCATTTTCGAAGCCAGGGCCGTGCCCACGGCGTAGGAAAAGTCCGAGCCCAGGCTGGAAACCAGGCCGGGTATGTTGACCCGCTTGTCGCACAGGTGCAGGGTGCCCTTGCCTTTGCAAGGCCCGTTCTTCTTGCCCATGTACTCGGCCCAGATATCCTTGGCCGTCATGCCCTTGCCGATGAATTCACCCACCCCGCGATGGGTGCCGAAAAGGATGTCCTCGGTCTTGAGCGGGCCGGTGATGCCGATGGAAACAGCTTCCTGGCCCGTGCCGAAATGGGACATGAGTTGTATCTTGCCTTCCTTGAGCAGCCGGTCATGGGTGTCCTCGATGAATCGGACCAGCAGCATCTTCCGGTAAAGCGCTAAAAATTTGTCCTTGGCGAGTTCCATAACTCCTCCTTTACTTTTTCCCCGGCGTCAGGAACGGGGTTTAACCTCCCTGCCGATCTTCGATCCTTTTCCGTAATAATTAACCCTTGCCTCGTCCTCCTGACCTATCCTGTTGAGTTTACACCCCCTTCCCGCCGGCGGGTCCGACGTTCCGCAGAGTGGAGCCGATGCCGGAATAGAGCGGACCATTTTTTTCCATAAGCCTACTTGCTTGAGTGATCAGGGTCAATGACGGAAATCCGTCATTTTTTCCTTGGCACGGTCGATGAATTCGGGGATGCTCGGTTTCAGGAGACGCGTCATGATGAAACCAAGTCAACCAGATTCATTCATGGGATATGAAAGGAAAGGACCTCGCCTCCTGATTCGGCCGTTTAAGTCTTCCGACGCCGATGATTTGTATCGGCACGTCCAGGACGAGGCCATAGCCAGATGGACGTTGCGGATACCTCATCCCTATCCCCGGGACGGAGCGCGTAAATTCATCAGACAGAGCATGTATAACCGCCGTCGGAGCAGGACCCAGGATTTCGGGATCGTTCCCGCCTCGACGGGGAAGGTTATCGGGGCCGTCAGCCTCATGAACATCAACCTCACGGACAAATCCGCGGAACTAGGCTACTGGCTGGGCGTGGAGTACTGGGGCCGTGGTCTGGCCACCGAAGCCGTGGACTTGATCCTCGGGCTCGGATTCAGGGAGATGAACCTTAACCGCATCGAAGCCGACGTCTTCATGGAAAACGCCGCTTCCCAAAGAGTCTTGGAAAAGGCCGGCTTTGCCCGGGAAGGCGTGTCCCGCCAGTCCAGATATAAACACGGGTGCTGGCACGACATGTGGCGCTATGGTATCTTGAGGCCCGAATTCGAGGCGCGTTGAATCGAAGGTGGTGAATCTCGGTCCGCGGTCCGATTGACAAAGCTTGATCACCCGCCTTAAATAGGAAATAATCCCGAAAGCGACGGCGCGGAGAAGTGAGGGCCGATGGACCTTACGGCCGGTGATTTGAAGCAGGTCCTGGAAATGGGCCGCACTCTGCTCTCCTGTCAGAAAGTGGATGAGCTCAGGCGGACCACGCTCAGCCTCCTGGAAACAATTTTCCGCTCCGAACAGATCAACTTCTTTCTGATCGAAGATGACGGCCGCCTGGACTTCGATGGCGTGGTCACCCGGGGCATCCATGACCGATATCACCGGCTGTTCAAAGTTCATTACCACCCCCAGGACCCCTTCCTGAAAAGATTTCCGCCCCGAGCCTCGGTTCTGACCATGGCGGAGGTCATCGGCCGCTCCGACCTGCGGAATTCAGAATACTACAATGATTTCCTCAGACCGCAGGGTATTCACCACGAGATGATCATCTGCCTCAAGTCCGGATCGCGGCCCACCGGCGTGGTGGCCTTTTTCCGGCCCGAACACCGTCCGGACTTCACCCGCCGGGAAAAGGATAAAGCCGGACTGCTGGCGCCCTATCTATCCAGCGCCCTCGAGAAAAACCTGGTGGTCGAAAGATTCAGACGTCAGGAAAAAATCATTCAGACCGTGGTCGGCGACCTGCCTGGCGGCGGCTTGACGGTTCTGAACGAGAACCTGGAGCCGATCTATCAAGGCGGCCGCAGGCCCCAGGTCTGGCCAGGTTCGGATCGGCCCGACAAGAAAGGGGAGGCCAAACGCCTCTCCCTACCCCCGGAGTTGCGCCGGGCGATTGAACAGATGCGGAACCGGACCGATCCGAGTTCCGAAGAGCGCCCGGCGGAGATGAACCTCAGACTCGACCTGGGCGGCCCGGACGAGTCGGCGACCCTGCGGTTGAGGCTCGTCAGGGACCCGGACGGCCCCGTCCTGGTCTTTCTCACCTTTGATGACCAAGGCGGTCACCCCATCCCCCGGCATCGTCTCCAGAGCCGAGGCATCAGCCGGAGAGAGGCCGAAGTCATAGACCTCATTTTCAACGGTTGCACCAACGTCGAGATCGCCCGACGACTTTTCATCAGCGAATACACGGTGGAGAATCACCTGCGGGCCATTTATCGCAAGACCGGCGTCAGGAACAGGACCGGTCTGATCCACAGCCTGTTTCATTCGGTCTGATGCGATCAAGGGCGCACGGCCGTGCGCCCCTACGGAACCCTGAAATAGGTAAATGAACCGATTACCATTCGCCTTACCATTCGCCACGGTCGAGGGGGGCCCGCCCGGGGCCCCCCCCGCGACCCCAAAAAGGGGGAGAAAAACAAATC
>JBFMAW010000011.1:171517-192111 GCA_040755515.1 Thermodesulfobacteriota bacterium
CGAGGGCGCACGGCCGTGCGCCCCAACGGAGACCTCAAAAGGGTGAATAAAACAATTGCCATTCAACCCTGACTTGACCTTATAATGAAATATTGATGATCGCGGCGGAAAGGGGCGATCCGTTCCGCCGATAACTTTATAGCAGGGTTGTAACCGATGAACGAAAGCAGTCTTTCGGTATTAGTGGCGGCTTCGGAAGCGGCGCCGCTGGCCCAGACCGGCGGTCTGGCCGAAGTGACGGGGAGCCTGCCTTCCGCCCTGCGGGACATCGGCTGCCGGGTGACCGTGGTCATGCCGGCTTACCGGCGTGTCTTAGAGACGGTTAAGACCTGGGAAGTGGCGGCCCGGGACTTGCCTGTCCGAATAGGCCAGTCCAACCTTACCGCCGACGTTCTGTCCGGAGAACTCGTGACCGGTGTGCCGCTCCACTTGGTGCGCCGCGATGAATTTTTCGATCGAACCGGTCTGTATGGCAGCAGCCAGGGCGACTACTTCGATAATCCGGAACGTTTTGTTTTCTTCTCGAGGGTCATCCCCGCCCTTTGCTCCGCGATCGGCTTTACCCCCGACGTCATCCTGGGCAATGACTGGCAGACCGGATTGATCATGGCCCTGCTCAACCAGGGCGCCCTGCCTCGAACCGCGGGGGTGTTCTGCGTCCACAACCAGGGGTTTCTGGGCCTGGTCCCGCCGGAGAGAACGATCAACATCGGCCTGACCGACCGTTATTACACCATGGAAGGAATGGAGTATTACGGCCAGATGAGCCTGCTCAAGGCGGGCATAGTCTACGCCCAGGCCGTGACCACGGTCAGCCCGAGCTACGCCCAGGAAGTTCAGACGCCGGAAGGCGGTCACGGTTTGGACGGCGTCATGCGTTCGATCAACTGGCGCCTCTTCGGCATACTCAACGGTGTGGATTATCGGGTCTGGAATCCAGCCCTGGACGCCAACCTGGCGGCCAACTATTCGCCCCAGGACCTATCCGGCAAACTGGCCTGCAAGGAGGACCTCCTGGCGGCGATGGGTCGGTCCAACCTTCTGGACAAGCCGCTTTTGGGCATGGTGACCAGGCTGACCCCCCAAAAAGGCCTTGGCTTGTTGAGCGAATCCCTCGAGGACCTTTTCAAGCTGGATGTTGGCCTGGTCATTCTGGGCTCGGGCGACGCGCGGCAGGAAGAACAGGTGAGGCAGATGCTGACCCGCTATCCCGACCGGATGGCGGGCCGGTTCGGCTACGACCCGCCCCTGGCCCATAAGATAATAGCCGGCTGCGACATGATCCTGATGCCTTCGATGTACGAACCCTGCGGCTTGGCCCAGATGTACGGTCTTAAATATGGAACCGTGCCCGTGGTCAGAGCCGTGGGCGGACTCAACGATACGGTGAAAGACCCGGGCAACGGCAACGGCCAGGCCACCGGTTTCAAGTTCGGCCCCTTCCAGGCCCGGTCTCTGGTCAGGGCGGTCAAACGAGCCGTGGAATCTTTCCGGGAAAAGGAACGCTGGAGGACGATCATGCTGGCCGGCATGGCCGAGGATTTCTCCTGGAACAGATCGGCCCGGGAATATCTCAAAGTCTTCGAACAAGCCCTGTCTAACCGACGCGGTTGACCTATGCCTGAAACCTATCTCTGCATTCACGGCCATTTTTATCAGCCGCCGCGGGAGAATCCCTGGCTGGGCATCATAGAAACGCAAACCTCGGCCCGGCCGTTCCACGACTGGAACGAACGGATCGCCAGGGAATGCTACGCCCCCAACGGTTGGGCCAGGGTTCTGGGTTCGGGTCAACGCATCGCCCGCCTGGTCAACAATTATGAGTATCTCAGCTTCAACTTCGGCCCGACGCTTTTAGCCTGGCTGGAACAAGCCTACCCCACGGCCTACCGCCGCCTCATCGAGGCGGACCGGATCAGCCTCGAGCGCAACCACGGCCACGGCAATGCCCTGGCCCAGGTTTACAACCATGTCATCATGCCCCTGGCCAATCGCCGGGACAAGCTGACCCAGATACGCTGGGGCCTTAGGGACTTCGAGCAGCGCTTCGGCCGACGGGCGGAAGGGATGTGGCTGGCCGAAACGGCGGTGGACACCGAAACCCTGACCTTGATGGCCCTGGAGGGTTTGAAATTCACCATCCTTTCCCCCACCCAGGCCCAGGCCATCCGGCCACTGAGATCAAGCGCCGGAAGCAAGGTCAAAGCCGAACCACCCCCCGCCGGCCCGAAGCAGTCCGAAGCCTGGCAGGACGTCAGCGGCGGCCGGATAGACCCCCGGCGGCCTTATCGGGTTATTCTGGACGAGGCCAAGAACCTGTATATTGACCTCTTCTTCTACGACGGACCGGTTTCCCGGGCCGTGGCCTACGAAAGATTGCTGGCGTCCGGGGCCGGATTTCTGGCCAGGATACTGCAAGCCGCCGGCGCGGAAACCGACTGGCCCCGACTGATCAACCTGGCCACCGACGGCGAATCATACGGCCATCATTTCCAGTTCGGCGACATGGCCCTGGCCTGGCTCTTCGATAACCTGGAAAAGAGCGGCCCCCTGAAGATCATCAACTACGGCGCTTTTCTGGAACTCCATCCCCCTCGCTTCGAAGTGAAGATTCTGGAAAACACTTCCTGGAGCTGCGCCCACGGCGTGGAACGCTGGCGATCCGACTGCGGCTGCAATGTCGGCCAGAAACCGGGTTGGAACCAGGCCTGGCGGAAGCCCTTGCGCCAAAGCCTGGATTGGCTGCGGGACGAACTGATTATTATTTACCAGATCAAGGCCGGTGAGTTCTTCCCTGATCCCTGGGCCGTGCGGGATGAATACGTTTCGGTCAGGCTGACGCCGAACCCGGAGACCAGAAAGGAGTTCCTGAACCGGCACGCCGGCCGGGTCCTGAGCCAGGACGAAACGACCATGGCCTTGAGGCTGCTGGGCTCCCAGGTGATGTCTCTGTTCATGTTCACCAGTTGCGGCTGGTTCTTCGACGACATCGCCGGCCTGGAACCGTTGCAGAACCTCAAATACGCGGCCCGGGCCATTGACCTGGTCCAGCCCTGGAGCAAGACCGATCTGCGGGCCGGACTGCTATCCTTTCTGAGCCAGGCCAAGAGCAATGATCCGGCCTGGAAAGACGGGGTGGAAATATACCAAAAACTAGTGGAACAGTCCCGCGTCGAACCGTCCGGGGCCGCGGCTCATTTCGCTTTCCGCCACCTCATCGACACGCCGGACCTGGAGGACTGCCCGGTGGCCGAGACGGTCAAACCCGTCAGACAGAGAAGGTTCATCGGACCTGGAGTCTCGGTCCTGGTGGGCGAAGTCCAGGTGGAAATGGAGCGAACGGCGCAGGTCTTCGAGCGGGCTTTCATGGCCGTTCATCAGGGCGGGTTGGCCTTGAGCTGCCTGGTGGGAGAACCGGGGCCGTCCTTCGATCTGGAGGCCTTCTTCAAACTGGTGGCTCCAGCCGTGGCCGAGGCCTGGCCGAACCGGGCCGCCGAACCCTTTGCCTCGTCCCTGGTGGGAGCCCGCCGCTACGGCTTGGGAGACCTCATTCCGGATTCCCGTCGCACCCTGGCCCTGGCCCTTTCTCGAGAGACCTACGCCCAGTTCCAGTCCTGGGTCAGGGAATTCTTTGAAGTCCATCAGGACATGCTCCTCCTGCTGGAAGAAACCAGAGACCGCGGACCGGATATGCCGGCCTTCATCTACAACCTGGTGATCGGCGAACGGCTGGCCGGGCTTATTGAACAAGGCCTGGCCGAGGTCGGACTGGACTGGGCGGAGATCAAAGCCCTGGCGGACCGGGCCAAGGCCTGGAACGTGCCCTTGAACGAGCCTGGTCTGATCCGCGTGGCCCAGGCCTTCATGCAGAGCAGCCTCGACCGCCTTTCCTCGACCCCGAACCAGAACGACCTGGTTCAATTGGTGGATTTCTTACGCCTGGCCGGGAGCCTGAACATCGGCCTGGACCTGTGGGAGGCCCAGAACCAATTCTACGTCTTGAAGGTTGACCCGAACCATCTCGGCCGATTGACCCCGGAAATGTCCCAGGCCTTTCAAGCCCTGGGCCGGGAATTCGGTTTCGTGATGCCGGAGAAAGGCTGCCCCCTATGATTGATCTGGTCATGGCGCTGCATTGCCACCAGCCCGTGGGCAATTTCGATCATGTCTTCGAGCTGGCCCACGATAAGTGCTACCGGCCCGTTCTTGAACTTCTGGCCGACCACCCGGCCATAAGACTGGGGATGCATTTCTCCGGCTGCCTCCTGGAATGGCTGGAAAAACATAAACCCGAGGCCATTGACCTGCTGGCCTCCCTGGTCGGGCGCGACCAGATCGAGATGCTCTCCGGCGGCTTCTATGAACCTCTTTTAGCCACTATCCCGCCGGCCGACGCCAGGGGCCAGGTCGGGTTGATGAACGACTGGCTCAAATCGCGATTCGGCCGGATTCCGACCGGGTTCTGGCTCACCGAACGCATTTGGGAACCGGAACTGCCGGCCGTCCTCGCCGGCACGGGTTTGGAATACACCATCGTGGACGACACTCATTTCTATTACTCCGGCCTCAAGGTCGAAGATATCTTCGGGCCGTACCTCACGGAAAGGGAGGGACATACTCTCAAGATACTGGCCACCCCCATGATCATGCGCTACATGATCCCTTTCAGGCTGGTGGAGGTGGTCATCGAGCAACTCAAACAATGGCATGAAGCCGGCCACCGGTTGGCGGTGTACGGCGACGACGGCGAAAAATTCGGTCTTTGGCCCGAGACCCACGAGTGGGTGATCAAGAAAGGTTGGCTGGAATACTTTTTCCGATCCATCGAGGCCAACTCCGGCTGGCTGCGCACCACTCCGCCGGGGGAATACGCCCGCGCCGCCGAACCCTTGGGCCGGATATACATGCCGCCGGCTTCCTATGAAGAGATGACCGAATGGGCCTTGCCGCCCGAGCGGGGAGAAGTCCTGGAGGATTTGATCGCCACCCTGAAGGCTGAAAACCGGTGGGAGACCTGGCGGCCTTTTGTGCGGGGTGGCATCTGGGACAATTTCCTGGTCAAGTACGACGAAACCAATCGCCTGCACAAGAAAATGTTCTTCTTGAGCCGGCGCGCCGGTCAGGATGAAGAAACCCGGCGACTGGTCTGGCGGGCTCAGTGCAACTGCGCCTATTGGCACGGCGTTTTCGGCGGCCTGTACATGGGCCACCTCAGGCGGGCCGTCCATGAAAACCTGGTCCAGGCCCAGGCCAGGCTGGTAAATCACGCCGGGGGCGAAGTCAAGGTTCACCGGCTGGACTACGACCGGGACGGCCATGAAGAGATAATCCTGGAAAGCCCGAGCTTGAGCCTGGGGCTGGCGCCGGCCCGGGGCGGGGCCATGTTCGATCTCTGCCACCTGGGCAAATCGCTGAACCTGGCCGACGTGCTTACGCGCCGGCCCGAGGCCTACCATCGCCGGTTGCGCCGCCGGATCGAAAGCCAAGCCCGGGACCAGGGCGTGGCCTCGATTCACGATATAGTCAAAGTCAAGGAAGAAGGTCTGGAACGCCTGCTGGTCTACGACGCCTACGTCAGGATGTCCTTGCTGGATCATTTTCTGAACCGGGAAGTATCGCCGCCCGATCTGGCCGCCAACAGGTACGAGGAGATCGGCGACTTCATCCAGGGCCGGTACGTGATAGAACGATGCGCGGCCGAGGCCGACGCGGCCGAGGTTAGGCTCGCGCGCACGGGACGGGTCGGGTCAGCCGGACTGAAGCTGACCAAAACCATTCGTATCAACCGTGCGCCTGGGTTATCCGCGAATTACGAGTTCGAAAGGCTCACCGGCTCGCCTGGCCCGGTTCTCTTCGGTTGTGAATTCAATTTGAACCTTTTCTCGGACCAGGACGGAAGGCGTTACCTGCTGGCGCCGGAGTATAGCCGCCGCCGGGAGGTTTACGAAACCGGCGGCGAATACGGTTTACATAGGCTGGACCTGATCAACGGCGCCGACCGTCTCAAGATGACCTTCCGTTTTTCCCGTCCCGTGAATGTCGGTTTCTTTCCCCTGCTGACCGTGTCCATGTCCGAAGACGGCTTCGAGAAGACCTACCAGGGAACGAGCTTGATGTTCTTTCTGCCGTTGAATCCGGAACCGGGCCGCCTGGAGGAATGGCGACTGGACCTGGAGTTGGTGGAAATTTAGGTGGAGTCCGCCGGGCCGAAGAGGAGGCGGGATTGAGGCCTGATTTTTCCAGGGAGGTCCTGACTCATCCTCCCGGCGAATAGTTCATGGCCAGCATTTTAATCTCTTTTTCGAACATGACCTGCATCTTCTGTCGGTCCAGGAGCTTGGTGACGAAACCCAGGCCGAAGCGCGAATGATTGATGGCCTGGCCTTCGTTGTAGGCTTCGCTCATCCGGTAGTCCCGGCAGGCCGTCTGGTTTAGAGACTCCTTGAGTTCCAGCCATTTCTTGAAAGGCTGGGTCCCCGGCCCGGCCAGGCGGACTTCGTCCTTGATCACGCGCCTGGCCGACTGAGTGCGGGGCGCCTTCTGTCCCGGGGGCAAGCGAAAATTATGCTGGCTTTGGCAGGTCAGGCAGATGACTCTCTTGATGACTCCTTTGTCCAGGGCCACCACGCGGTGGTTGGTGACCAATTTACACTTGGTGCAGTACGCGTCAATTTCCGAGCTGGGTCTGATTTCTTCCCGCGGCATGTGTAGCTCCTGACGGCCCGATCGAGCCTTCAATTCTTCAGACTATGGATGGGGGCGGGGATGCGGCCGCCCAAGGCGATGAATCGCTCGGCTTCGGGCCGGTCCTGGACGGGAAGAACCGTGGCTTCGCCCAGGAGCCCGCCGAAATGGACTTTCTCGCCGGCTTTTTTACCCGGCGCGGGAATAATCCTGACCGCGGTGGTCTTTTTATTTATAACGCCGATGGCCATTTCATCGGCGATGATAGCCGATATGGTCGCGGCTGAAGTATCGCCTGGAATGGGGATCATGTCCAGGCCGACCGAGCACACCGAGGTCAGGGCTTCCAGTTTATCCAGGGAAAGATGACCGGTCGCGGCCGCTTCGGCGATATTTAGGTCTTCGCTGACCGGAATGAAAGCGCCGGAGAGTCCACCGACGTGAGAGCTGGCAAAGGCGCCGCCTTTCTTGACCGCGTCGGTGATCAGGGCCAGGACGGCCGTCGAGCCAGGGGCGCCGATGTAAGAGAGTCCGAGGCTTTGAAAAATCTCGCCCACGCTGTCGCCGACCTTGGGAGAAGGCGCCAGGGACAGGTCCACCACGCCGAAGGGCACGCCCAGCCTGGCCGCCACTTCCCGGCCTATGATCTCGCCCACCCTGGTGACCTTGAAGGCCGTGCGCTTGATGACTTCGGACAGGCCGCCCAGGGTCATTTTTTCCGGACCGGCCATGGCCCGGTCTATGGCCTTCTTCACCACCCCCGGGCCGCTGACGCCCACGTTGATCACCGCGTCCGGTTCGCCCACGCCCAGGTACGCGCCGGCCATGAAGGGCACGTCCGGAGGTATATTGGCGAAGATCACCAGCTTGGCGCAGGCCACGCCGTCCCGGTCCGCGGAAAGCCTGGCCGCTTCCTTGATGGTCCGACCCATGAGCGCCACCGCGTCCATGTTGATACCGGCCTGGCTGGAGGCCACGTTGATCGAAGAGCAGACTCTAGTGGTCTCGGCCAGGGCCCGGGGTATGGCCTCGATCACGGCCTTGTCGCCGGAGGCGATGCCTTTCTCCACCAGGGCCCCGAATCCGCCGATAAAGTCCACTCCCACTTCACGGCCGGCCCGGTCCAGGATAAAGGCCGCCTTGATCATTTCCTCGGAACCGAAAGGCGCTCCCACCACGCCCAGGGGGCTTACGGCGATGCGTTTGTTGACCACCGGTATGCCGTATTTTTCGCTTACGTCTTCGCAGGTCTTGACCAGGTTTTCGGCCAGCTTGGTGACTTTGGCCAGGACCCGGGCGGTGAAACGGTTGAAGTCGTCGCTGGCGCAGTCGAAAAGGTTAATACCCAAGGTGACGGCGCGGACGTCCAGGTGTTCGTTCTTGAGCATCTCCAAAGTGGTGATGACTTCACGGTCGGTCAGCATGGCGGCAATTTCCTGTAAGCAATGTCGGCTTGGCCGTTTATTTCTTCAAAGACGATGAATGGCCTCGAAGATGTCCCGGTGTTGGATGCTGATCTCCATACCCAGTTCATCGGCCTTCCACTTCAAGGCTTCGCGAAAAGCCGGCCGATGAACCTTGGTCGGAATGGCCACTTCATAAACCAAAACCACCCGGGCAGGATCGTCCCGCAGGCCGATAGCCTTCAGATTCTCGATATTGACGTCGAATCCGGCGATGATTCCGGCGATGGCCGGAATGATGCCCAACCGGTCGGGTCCGCGCAGGGTGATGACAAAAGGTTCGGATTCCACCGGCGCCGCGGTGGATTCTTTGTACTCCTTGGTGTCCACGGTTATGCCCAGGGACAGCAGTTCCTCCTCCAGACGGTATTTCAAGGCTTCCATGGTCAGTTCTTCCGGCATCGAGGCGATGAATATGCCGGCGAACTCGGTCTGAAGGATTGTCTGACTGGCTTCCATGATGTTGCAGCCTTGATCGCAGAGGACTTTGGAGACCCGATAGACTATACCCGTCCTGTCCTGGCCCAGTATGGAAATAACAATTTTTTTCATGGTTCCGTCCGCCGTCGCTGAGACCACGTATTCCCCCAGGAGTCGTTTTACAATCGGTTGGGGCGGAGTCCGCCCCCGCCCCAATCCTTATTACCGGATTTCCCGGTCAAAAAGCAATACCAGCATGCAGTAAGCATTCAATTATCGAGGCGGAAAACAGCGAATAGTGCTTGCGGGCGCGGCGAAGTCACGCCCTGGCGTTATTTCGTCGTTCCGCTTATGCGCTTATGGTCTGGCTTCGGCCAGGAGGTTCAAGGCCAGCCGGCGCCGTTTGTTCTCGGCCGGACCTCCCTCCTGGCGCTGCTTCATCTGCCGTCCTTTCAATCTCCGCAACTCCTGGTCCGGTTCGGCGAAGACGAGGGCGGAAAACCGGCATTCCTTGACGCAGGCCGGGTCGTCCCGGCAAAGATCGCACTTGTAAGCCTGGCCGGCCTGGTCAAGCTCGATCAGACCGTAGGGACAGGCGGCCACGCATTCGCCGCAACCATCGCATTTTTCCTTTTCCACCAGCACCACGCCGGTCTCATTTTTGACTATAGCCTTGGCCGGGCAGGCTTCGAGGCATTCCGGCCGGGGACATTGGAAGCAGATGCTGGGCACGGAATAGCCGCGCAGCGGGAAGTTGTTGATGCGCAGCCTGGCCAGGGACGGCGCGAAAAGACCTTCTTTCACCGCCGCGCAGACATAAACGCAACGCTGACAGCCCGTGCACTTGTCGGGGTCGGCGAACAGCGTTTTGGCGTTCTCCATCTTTTTCACCTCCCTGGCTCAGAGCCGGTTCAAGCGGAGCCTTTCGAGTATCGCCGGGGTGGGCCGGCCGTCTTCACCCCATTGTCGCCGGGAATAATAGTGCCTTCTCATGGTCAGAAAATCCGCCCGGGCAAGCACGCGGCCTTCCTGCGAACCTTTCAACAGGGCCTGGAGCATTTTATCCGGCAGGACGTCCTGATCGCCGCTGAAACCCTCCCTGACGTTGATCACACGCAACAGGTTCCAGATGCGCTCCCCGGCCAGGTCCAATTCCAGGGCGGTCACCTCCCGGCCCAGGCCCGTGGAAAGGAGATCGGCCATGATGGCCGTGTCTACGTTACCCCAGAAGTCGCAGAAACACATGGACCACTTTACGGCGGCCAGATTCTGGCCGGCCACCACTTCCTGGGCCATGGTTTCCAGGTCAAAGGGTTGGGCTGAGAATATGGTAAAAGCCCTTAGGTGGCAAGCGCCGCGTTCGCTGGTCGCATAGGCCAGGCCCATGCCGTAATTGGCCCGGGGCTCATAGGCCGGCATCTCCAGACCCTTGACCTGGGCCGCCAGATGGGCGGCGTTGTACTTATCCGCCAGCTTCCTGGCGCCCAAAGCCAGGTCGCGGCCTCGATCGGTCGAAAGACCGGCCATTTCCGAGACCGCCTGAAGATATGATTCGACCTGCCCGAAGCGGAGACCGAAGTCATGAATCCCCTTTTCGGTCAAGTCCATGGCCAGACCGATAACGTTGCCGGCGGTGATGGTGTCCAGGCCCAGGTCGTCACAGAGGCGGTTGAAGCGGATGATGGCCTCGAGATCGTTGATTTCGCAGTTCGAGCCGGCCAGGCAGAGGGTCTCGTATTCCGGGCCTTCCACTTCGGCGCGGCCCAGCCGGGTGAATTTGCCGCAGGCCAGAGGGCAGGAGGTGCAGGCCCGGTCGGCTATCTTGGCCCGGGCAATGGCGTCGGCGTTGATTCCAGCCTTGCCTTCGTTCACGCCGCGGGCGAAGTTCCGGGTAGGGTGGCAGCCCATTTCGTTGGTCACGTCCACCAGCAGGGACGTGCCCGCCTGGCAGGCCCAAAGATTGGCGTCCTGAAGCACGCTGTGTTCTTTATAGTAGTCGACCTTGTCCAGAAAAGCCTTCATATCGGCCACGGCGACCGCGCCCGTGCCCCGGCAGGCTATGCCTTTCAGGTTCTTGGCGCCGAAGAGAGCGCCCGCGCCGCCGCGGCCTAGTTGGCGAAAGGCCTCGGAGCCGACGCAGGCGAAGGTCAGTTTGTTTTCTCCGGCCGGACCGATGGCCAGGCACTTGGCTTCGGGCGACCCGGCCGCCTCTTTCAGCAGTACTTCCGTTTCAAATATGCCCCGCCCCCAGATTTCCCCCGCGTCTTGCACGGCCGCCTGGTCATCCTTGATCACGATATAGACCGGCGCGGAAGCGCGGCCGGTTATGATCAAACCGTCGTAACCGGCCATTTTGAGTTCGGGGCCGAAGGCGCCGCCCATGTTGCTCTCGAAGACCGTTCCGGTATGAGGACTCCTGGAGACCAAACAGAAGCGGGCGCTGGTCGGGACCAGGGTTCCGCAAAAGGGGCCGGTCATGATCACCAAGGGGTTCTCCGGGGCCAGGGGGTCTGTTCCGGCCCGGGCCAGGTCATAATAGTAACGAGCGGCCAGCCCCCAACCGCCCCAGTATTCCGGCAGCCATTCCTGGCGCAGCGGCCGCACGGAAACGTCGCGGCTGGTCAGGTCCACCGACAGAATCTTCCCGGCATACAGATTCATACCCTTCTCCTTCATTTGGACGCCCTACCGGCCGTAACCTTCATTTTCTTGCAGGTGTCCTCCAGGCGGTCGAGAACTTCGTCCAGCAGTTCAAAGGAGATGGTCAGGGCCGGCTCGAAGCGGATGGTTTCGGCGTTGGTCAGCGTCCCGGCGGTCAGCACTCCCCGGGCGAACAGGCCGGCCGACACCGCGTAACCTATCTCGTTGCTCCGGAATTCCATGCCGATCAACAGGCCCTTGCCGCGGACTTCCTTGAATATCCAGGGGTAGCGTTGAGCCATTCGATTAAGGTGGTTCAGGACGTACTCGCCTTTTACCCGGGCCTGGCCGGGTGTGTCCTCCTCGAGCATGACGCCGATGGCGGCCAAGGCCGCGGCGCAGGCCAGGGGATTGCCGCCGGTGGTGGTGGTGTGCAGAAAGGGGTTCGGTTCCAGTACTTGCCAAAGGCGGGGAGTGGACATGAAGGCGCTCATCGGGACTACTCCGCCGCCCAGGGCCTTGCCGAAACACATGATGTCCGGGGCCACCCGCCAATGGTCCACGCCGAATATCCGGCCCGTGCGGCCGAAGCCGGTCTGGACTTCGTCGGCGATCAACAGGGCGCCATAGTGGTCGCACAGTTCCCTCAACCGCGGCCAGAAGTCGTCCGGAGGCGCCACGGCCCCGGCTTCACCCTGGATCGGTTCGGCCACCACGGCCGCTATACCGTCGCCCACGGCCTGGGCCGAGGCCAGAGCCTGTTCGACCGCCTTGGCTTCGCCGAAGGGCACGTGTCGCACGCCTTCCAAGAGCGGCAGAAACGGTTCACGGAAGACGCTTTTACCCATGAGGGAGAGAGACCCCAGGGTCTTACCGTGAAATCCTCGCAGCATGGCGATGAAGCCGCGCTTCCGGGTGTACAGCTTGGCCAGCTTCATGGCGCCTTCCACGGCCTCGGTCCCACTGTTGGCGAAAAAACCGCACTGGATTTCACCCGGCGTCAGCAAGGCCAGAACCCTGGCCAGTTCAGCTCGCAGGGGGTCCAGCATCTCCTGGCTGTATTGGGGGGATCGGTCAAGCTGGGCCTGGACCGCCGCCACGATCCTGGGGTGCCGGATGCCGTAATTGTACAGCCCGAATCCCCCCAGGATATCTATGTATTCCCGGCCCAATATGTCCCTCAGGATCGAACCCTGGCCCTGCCATTCGGTCACGGCGAAGTCCCCGGCCTCGGTGACCGATTTCCTGTATTCGAGGAAGCCCTTATTGATATGTTCGGCGAAGTTTTCGACCGTATCGGCAACCAGACGCCGCCGATCTTCGGGGGCAAAATCGGCCTCGGCCGACAGGATCAGCTTCAAGATGCGTCGGGTTTCGCTTGCGGCCCGATCGAGGTCCCGTTCCATAAAATTTTCCTGAACCGCCAAGGAAAAAGCAGCCGCTATTCCGTTTTCCTCAAGGCGACGTCCGGCCAGGTCAAAGTGCCGCGCCCGGGCGGCCGCCGCCGTAAACGGACAAAAAGCTCCCTTTTCTTTTAGTCGGTCTTGGCCCTCTTTCTTAAAGCCTGGCGATTTAATGGGTCGGCTGTTTCCGGGACAAGCTTGACCCTCGCCCCGCTCCTCCGTCTTTTGACCCCACAAGCGGGTGGTGGTGAGTTGATCCCATCCCCGGAATTAAATCACTTAGATATCATAACGATTATCTCCTGGCAACAGCTTTAAGCTTCTTCGCCGTCTCGCTCGATTGACAGCGGGCCAACGGCGGCATAATATCGTAATGACCGATGAATCATAAGAATATGGATAAGAGGCCTTGACCCTTCATGCTCTGATCGTTCTTATCGCCGCCGCCCTGATCACGCCGCTGGCGATAGTCACGGCTGTTGTCTGGTCGTTCCTGGACCGAAGCGGCAACGGCCCTAACCTGGTGGCTAGAACCTGGGCCAGACTGCTGGTCTGGACCAGCCTGGTCCGGGTCCAAGTGATCGGCCGGGAGAAAATAGATATCAACGGCACGTACGTCTTTGCCGCCAATCACACCAGCGTCTTCGACATCCTGGTCCTCCAGGCCTACCTGCCCATAAGATTCCGCTGGCTGGCCAAGGAAGAACTCTTCCGCATCCCTTTCTTCGGTCTGGCCATGACCAAGTGCGGTTATATACCGGTCAATCGGTCCAATCCCCGGGCAGGGGTCAGGAGTCTGGAACGGGCCGCGGCCCAGATCAGGGCCGGCGCCAGCGTGGTCATATTTCCTGAAGGAACCCGTTCGGCCGATGGAACCGTCCAGGAATTCAAACGCGGCGGCTTCACCCTGGCCGTGAAATCCGGCCGACCGGTCGTGCCGGTGAGCATCAGCGGGGCTCACCGGGTGCTTAAAACCAAGACGCTTAAGCTCAAACCCGGTCCCATAAAGATCGTGCTGTCTCGGCCCCTGCCCACCGAAGGCCTGGATCGGCCCGGCCAGGAAAAGCTGGCCCAGGAAGTCAGGCGGATAATCATGGCCAACCAAGACCCAGACTACGGTCTGGAGAATCGCCGGCCGGGAGGAAAGCCTGGATGACTCACCCTACGGTTGATCTGATACCCCTGGGCGGCCTAGGCGAGATCGGCCTGAACATGATGGCCCTGGAATGCGGAGACACCTTGGTGGTGATAGACGCCGGCCTGATGTTCCCGGAAGAAGGCATGTACGGCGTGGACATCGTCATCCCGGATTTCTCCTATATCCTGTCCCAATCCGGCCGGGTCAAGGCCGTCATTCTGACCCACGGCCACGAAGACCATATCGGCGCCCTGCCCTTTCTGCTGCGTCATCTCAACGTGCCGGTCTACGGCACCCGACTGACCCTCGAACTCCTCAAAGACCGGCTCAAGGAGCATCGGCCTTACACGGAATATCAACTTATCCCGGTTGTGCCCCGGGAAAGACTGGACGTCGGTCCCTTCAGGTTCGAATTTATCCAAGTCAGCCATAGTATCGTGGACGGGGTGGGTCTGGGCATCGAGACTCCGGCCGGCCTGATGATTCACACCGGCGATTTCAAGATCGAACAGAGCCCCAACCTGGGCGACCGCTTTGATCTGAACAAGTTCGCCGAGTACGGCGAGCGGGGCGTGTTGCTGTTGATGTCCGACTCGACCAACGTGGAACGGCCCGGTTACACCATGAGCGAGATGAAGATAGGCCAGGCCTTCCGGGAGATATTCCGCGGCTGCCGCGGCCGGATAATAGTGGCCTGTTTCGCTTCCAGCCTGGTGCGCATCCAGCAGGTGGTGGACGTGGCCGCCGACTTCGGCCGGCGCGTGGCCTTTGACGGCCGCAGCATGGTGGTCAACGTGGGCATCGCCCGCCAGTTCGGCTACCTGAATCTCCCCCCGGAAATGGAGGTTTCGCTGGCCGGCATTCAAACCCTGCCCGATGACCGGGTCGTCCTGGTCACCACCGGCTCACAGGGCGAGCCCATGAGCGCCCTGACCAGAATGGCCTACGGCGACCACAAGCATATACAGATAAGAAAAGGCGACACGGTCATTCTTTCCTCCCGCTTCATTCCCGGCCACGAGCGGGCCATCACCGGCATCATCAACAATCTCTACCGCCGCGGGGCCCACGTCATCTACGAGACCGTGTCCGAAGTCCATGTCTCCGGCCACGCCTATCAGGAAGAACTTAAATTGATGATCAACATCACCCGGCCCAGGTTCTTCCTGCCCATCCACGGCGAGTACCGTCATTTGATCAAGCACGCCGAACTGGCCCAGGAGATCGGGGTTCCGGAAGAAAACGTGATCCTGGCCGAAGACGGCGATCGACTCCGGTTCGATGCCTCGGGCGGCCGTAAGATCGAGCGGGTCGAGTCGGGACGGGTCATGGTTGACGGCAAAGGCGTGGGCGACGTCGGTCAGGTGGTCCTGCGGGACAGAAAACACCTGGCCGAGGACGGCCTGGTCATCGTCCTGGTGGTCTTGGATGAACAGAGCGGCGAGATACTGAGCGGTCCGGACGTGATCTCCAAGGGCTTTGTCTTCGAGGACGATCAATCCTCCCTCCTGGAAGACGCCAAGTGTTTGATCCTCGAAGTCTTTGACCGTCTGGCCGAGGAACGGTTACAGAACGGCGAGTTGCCCCTGGAACAGGCCCTGGACCTGGCCGCGCTCAAGAGCGAGGTCTACACCGCCCTCAAACGCTTTTTTTACCGCGTCCTGAAACGCCGGCCCGTAATCATCCCCCAGATAATCGCGCTATGAGGTTGATCTTGCCAGGTCCGGCCGGCCGTTCGGACCGCCTCTCCAGGCGGCGATGGATCGGCTGTTTATTGGGGCTGGCCGTGACTATCCTTGTTTTTTCGCCGTTCCGGGTCCAGGCCGACACTTTCACCGTCACCCGCACGGACGATCCCGTCCCGGACGGCTGCCGGACCAACGACTGTTCCCTGCGGGAGGCCGTGATCGCGGCCAACGCCAGTCCGGGCTCGACCATCGTTCTCCAGGCCCTGACCTATAACCTGAGCCGAATCGGCGCCGGCGAAGACCTGGGCTGGCAGGGCGATCTGGACGTTCTCCAGGACCTGACCATAAGCGGCTCTTATGCCACCATCAACGCCAACGGAGTGGACCGGGTCTTCCATGTTCTGAACGACGCCTATCTGACCCTCATTGGCGTGACCATGACCGGCGGCAGCGCGGCCGGCGCCAATGGTGGGGGAATCTATGTCGAGAACGGGTGGGCCAATCTGACCGAATGCACGCTGGCTAACAACACGGCCGCCTCCGGCGGCGGTCTCAACAACAAGGGCCGGATAACGCTGTCCGGATGCACTCTTTACAGCAACCATGCCACGTTGGGCGGGGGCATCTACAACCAGGGCCCGCGGGCCGATCTGACCAACTGCACTATTTCGAGCAACACCGCCTCCAATCTGGGCGGCGGCCTTTACAATTTCGGCGCGGCAGCCTACCTGGACTTCACCACCATCGCCCTTAACTCGGCCCTGACCGGCGGCGGCATCTATATTTACAGCGGCGCGGTCGAGGTCTGGCATACCTTGATCGCCGGCAATATCGGCTCCTCGCCCGATTGCGCGGGCGGACTCGTTTCGGCCGGATACAACCTTATCGGCAATTCCAACGGCGCGGGTTTCGGCTTCCTGGCCAGCGACATCCTGGACCCACCCTACTCCTCCAACCACATCGTCGGCCCCCTGGCCGGGTACGGCGGCCCGACCCTGACCCACGCCCTGGTCGAGGGCAGCCCGGCCATTGACGCCGGGGACCCCTATTTCGCCGGACCGCCGTATTACGATCAGAGGGGTTGGGGCTATAGCCGGATTCTGGGCTGGGCCGTGGATATCGGCGCCTATGAATATGATCCGGGAGAAGACGGAGGCGAAGGCGGTATTATCTCGCTCGGCGGGGCCGCGGCGAGGGGCGGCTGCGGCGTGTCGACCTCGTCGAAATAACCAACCCTGATGACGGCCTCTTTACCGGTCCGTCAAGGCTGAAGCACGACCTTCAGGGCCTTTTTCTCCGGCGAAGTAAGCAACTCGAAGGCTTCCTGATACTTTTCCAGCGGCCAGCGGTGACTTACCACCCAGCCGAGTTTCGGCCAATGCTTTTCCAGCATGACCACCGCCTCCTCGAGTTCCGACTCGAAGGCGGAGCAACCCCGAATCCGCCATTCGTTTTCCACCACGTGATTGAAGTCGAAAGGGACCGGTCTTTCAAACAGGCCGACCATGACCAGGGTTCCTCTTTTGTTCATTACCTTTGGCACCAGCTCGCCCGCGACCACCGTCGAGCCGGTGGTTTCAAAAACCAAATCGTATGGCCCGCCTGGAGCATCTCTAATGACTTCCGGGTGGACGGCCTGGATGGCCCGCCGGCGGTAGGGTGAGAGTTCCAGGCAGGTTACTTGCGACCAGCCCTCGAGGCAGGCCGTCTCCAGGATCAAAGCTCCAATCGGACCGGCGCCCAGGATCAGGACCCGCGACGAGTCTTCCACCACCGCCTGCCGCAGGGCATGGATGGCCACGGCCAGGGGTTCGGCCAGGACGGCCGCCTGGATCGGGACGTCGGCGCTGATCCCGATCAGGCCGGCCGCCGGCAGGACGATCTCTTCGGCGTAGGCCCCGGGTTGGACCTCGCCGAGAAAGCCCAGGTCGCGGCAAAGGTTGGGCCGAAGGCGGCGGCACTGGTCGCATTGGCCGCAGGCCACCCGGGAATCGGCCACGACCTGTTCGCCCGGATGCAAACCGGACACTTCGGACCCGACTTCGATGATCGTGCCGGCCAACTCATGGCCCATGATCATCGGCGGCTGCTTGACCCAGGCCCCCGTCGAATAAACGTGCAAATCGCTGCCGCAGATACCCGCCGCCTCGATCCGGACCTTGACCTGATCCGGGCCGACCGGACCGGGACGGGGGACCATTTCCAGGCGCAGGTCCCGCGGGCCGTGAAAACGCACGGCTTTCATCGGTTCGGACATGGCCACCCTCCCTTCAACCCGCCGCGGCCTGATCTACTTCACCCCGAAAGCGTTTGAGGTTTTCCTGGCGGAACAGGTATTCGCGCCAGGTGGTCTTGAGTCGATCCAGAACGACGGCCAGAAAGATCAGGACCCCATAGCAGGCGTAGAGGATGAAGACATTGATCCCGATCAAGGTCAAGGCGTTGTCAATCATGCCCAATAAGAGGGCCCCGCCCAGCATGCCCAAAGGCGTGCCCCGACCTCCGGTCAGACTGGTCCCGCCCAGGATGGCTCCGGCAAAGGAGAGCAAGACCATGTCTTTGCCCATGGTGTTATTGATGGCGTCCTGGCGGCCGGCCGCCACCAGGCCGGCCAAGGCGGCTAACAGTCCGCTGAGTACAAAAGCGTACATGACCATCCGTCCGGTGTCGATGCCCGAGATGAAGCTGGCCCGCGGGTTGCCGCCCGTGGCCAGCAGGTGACGCCCGAAAGGTGTGTTCTTCATGATAAAGCCGATCAACACATATAGGCCGATGACGAAAAAAACCGCCACCGGGATATTGCCCATCACCCGACCGCTGCCTAGAAAGGTATAGGCCGGGGCCAGTTTGTATAAGGCAAAAGGCACCAGAAACAAGGTCAGGCCTCGCAGGATGATGAGCATGGACAGGGAATGAATGAAGGAGTGAATCCCGATCCTGGCCACCAGATAACCGTTGAAACCGCCTATGGCCACACCCACGGCCAGTGTCAGGGCGATAGTGGCGTACGGACCCAGGCCCAGGCCGGGGAGCCATTTAGTGGTGGTCAGCATGGCCACGGCCGGGGCGAAAGCCAGAATTGATTCGATGGACAGGTCGATATTGCCGGTGATCAGGATCAGGCCCTGGGCCAGGATCAGAAGGCTGAGGATGGCCGAGTGATAAAAGATATTGACCAGGTTTTCATACTTGATGAAATTGGGCGTGAAGGCGGCGTTGATCAGGAAGAAGGCGGCCAGAATGACCCAGATCAGGTTGTCCAGGGCCAGAAGCTGAAGTCGCATGGCCTTTGACATAGACTATTCCCCCGGAACTTGACCTAGGAGGCGAAGAAAAATCAATCGCCCCCGACGAAAGAAATATTCGCGTCCGCCCCCGGCCCGCCTTCGACCCCTTGCATGGCCAGGTAAATCGAGCCTGGGTCGAAATCGGTCCGTTGAAATTCCCTGACCACCCGGCCTTCGAACAAGACCAGAATCCGATCGCACACCTCGATCAGGTCCTCGAGACCGGGTGAAGTCAAAATCACGCCGGCTTCCCTGGTCAAACGGTCGCGGATCAGGCTCAGGACGGCCTTCTTGGCTCCGATGTCCATGCCTTTGGTCGGTTCATCCAGAAGATAGACCCGGGGCCGGGCCGACATGAGCTTGCCGATGACCACTTTCTGCCTGTTCCCGCCGCTCAGGGAACGCACTTCCTGTTCCGGGGAGGCGGTGAGGATGTTCAGCGAACGGACCAGTTCACCGGCGATACGATCTTCGTTCTTTTTCAGGATCAGACCGCCCTTGGTCAGGTTTTTCAAGGCCGAAAGGGTCAGGTTGACCTTGACGCTCAATATTTCAATCAATCCTTCCAGGTCCCGGTCTTCCGGCAGATAAACCACGCCGGCTTTCAAGGCCTGGGCCGGGCTGGTCATCCTGGCCGGGCGACCGTCCAGACGGATGGTCCCCGCGTCCGGCGTCAAAGCGCCGGCGATGGTCTTGAGCAGTTCGGTTCGACCGCTGCCCCGCAAACCGGCCAATCCCAGGATTTCGCCGCGCCGAAGACTGAAAGACATATCCCGGTAGCATCCCCCCAGGATCAGACCGGTCACGGTCAAAATGGCCTCGGCCTGAAGATCGGCCGGCGAAGTTCCGCTCGGCGCCAAATCCAACTCGGTCGCCTTATCCCGGCCGACGATAAGACCAGACAGGTCCGTTTCCGACAGGGCCGCCGCCGGCCTGGTGGTGATCTTTCGGCCGTCGCGCAGGACCGTTATCCGGTCGCAGACCCGGAGAATCTCGCCCAGACGGTGGGAAATGAACAGGATGGCCTTGCCCTGGACCCGTTGCCGGTCAACGATGTCAAATAGAAACTCCTGGTCTTTCATGGTGAGAGCGGCGGTGACTTCGTCGAGAATGACCATCGGGCTGTCGTCCACAAAAAAGGCTTTCAGCACCAGCAGAAGCTGCTGTTCGCTGATGGTCAGATCGCTGCCCTTGGCCCGGACGTTAAGGTGAAACCCGGCCCGGGCCACCGTGTCTTCCGCCCGGTCGAACATGGCCGTCCAGTCCAGGCGCCGTCCCCGCCGAAGCGGGTAGTCCGGGTAGAACAGGTTTTCCGCCACGGTGAATTCGGGAATGATCTGCGGTTCCTGGGTGACGATGGAAATGCCCTCCCGTCTCGACCTTTGCCGGGACAAGGACTTGATCGAGCGTCCGCGGATGAACATCAGGCCGGAGGTGGGGGCAACCAAACCGGAGATGATCTTCATCAACGTGGTCTTGCCCGCGCCGTTCTTGCCGATGATCCCGTGACATTCGCCGGTCCGGACTTCCAGGTCAACGTGGTTCAGGGCCACCGTGCCGGGATAGAGCATGGTCATCCCTTGCAGTTCCAGGATGACCTGGCCTGGGGGTGGGGGGCCCGCTTGACCGGAGAATCGAGGGGAAATCATTTGAATCCTTTTTTCTTGAGACCAGAGAATAGTCGGATTCTGACCACGGCTGGGCCGGGATCACGAAGGACGGGAAGACTGAATTATGGTGAGGAGATAGGGGTAGGGAGGACCGGTTGAGTACCCGGTCCCCCCTCCCTCCGAACCGTACGTGCGGTTCTCCCGCATACGGCTCTCCGGTTGGTGGTTCACCGCCGAGCGGATTGACAGGCCAGGGCACGG
>JBFMAW010000012.1:0-187676 GCA_040755515.1 Thermodesulfobacteriota bacterium
GCTGGCGTCCGCACAGCGACCAGGTGGGCCAGACGGGCAAGGTGGTCAGCCCGCAGCTTTACATCGCCTGCGGCATTTCGGGGGCCATCCAGCACCTGGCCGGCATGAGCACCTCGAAGGTGATCGTGGCCGTAAACAAGGACCCCGAGGCCCCCATCTTCCAGAAGGCCGACTACGGGGTCGTGGCCGACCTGTTCGAGGCCGTGCCCCTGCTGACCAGGGAAATCAAGAAAATTCAGGCCTGACCGACCGCCACGGAGACCCCGGACCTCGACCAGGCCCGGGTCTCCCTGACCTAAATGACCCGCCCCGAGGTCGCCCCTCCGCGGCGGGTTTATTTATTTCCGCCCGACTTTTCCGGATAGTTGGATTATCGAAGCGGCCTTTCCGACCTATTAAAAATAAATAAATAAATTAGTTAGGTTATAAAATAGAAGGTACTTAACCCTGGTTTTTTCCGGAATTGACGGATATAATACAAAAAAATATCGAATAATATATACTTATCGAATAGTTCCACGAGGAACTGCCTGCAAATCCGGGAGGACCAGTGAAATACAATTCAGCCCTTAGGGCCTATACGGCCAAACGCCTCGAGGAAATAGAGTCCGCCGACGTCCTGGTGGGTATTCCCTGTTATAACAATCAGGGCACCGTCGAACACGTCATCCAAATGGTCACCCATGGCCTGAACAAGCATTATCGCGGTTTGCGTTCGGTCATTATGATCGCCGACGGCGGCTCGACGGACGACACCCGGGAAACGGCCAAGGAATTTCAGATCAAACCCTGGCAGGAAAAGCTGATCTCCATTTACCGGGGTGTGGCCGGCAAAGGCTCAGCCTTCAGGTCCATATTCGAGTCGGCCAAGCGCCTGAAGGCCAAGGCCTGCCTGGTGGTGGACGCGGACATCCGTTCCATCACCTCGGACTGGGTGCAATACCTGCTCGAACCCATTCTGGAAAAGGATTACCAGTACGTCTGCCCGGTCTACACCCGATTCAAATATGACGGCACCATCACCAACAACATCGTTTACAACCTGACCCGGATGCTTTACGGCCTGCGCATCAGGCAGCCCATCGGCGGCGACTTCGCTTTTGTGGGTGACCTGGCGGCCAGGTTCATCGAGCAGGACGTCTGGGATACGGACGTGGCCCGTTACGGCATAGACATCTGGATGACCACCAACGCCATCACCAGCAATTTAAAGATATGCCAAGCCAATCTGGGCGTGAAGATTCACGACGCCAAGGACCCGGGCGAGGCCTTGGGGCCCATGTTCAGGCAGGTGGTTCATACCTTGTTCGTCCTGATGGAACAGAATGAAGAACTATGGAAAGGGGTAAAAGGCAGCCGGACCGTGTCCACCTTTGGTTCCAAGGAACATCCGGATCCGGAACCGATCAACGTTGACCTGGATCGTCTGGTCATGGAGTACCAAACCGGCTTCCGCCAGTTCGACGGCCTTTTCAAGGACGTATTCTGTTCGGAGTGCTACCGCGAACTCAAGCAATGCAGCGCTACACGGCCCGAAGAATTCCATATGCCCAGCCGGACCTGGGTAATGGTGCTCTACGAAATCGCGGCCACCTTTCATGGCTGGACCCACAACCGGACCCAGTTGATCAACCTGGTCACGCCCTTGTACCTGGGCCGGGTGGCCTCGTTCATCAACCAGACCAGGGAAATGGATTCCAGCCAGGCCGAGGAGGTCGTGGAGGAACAGGCCCGCGAGTTTGAAGAGCATAAGGACTATCTGATCAAGGTCTGGGACGATAAGAAATGGCGCCGGGAGAAGAATAGTTCCAACGGTTGAATTCCTGATTTCACCGGCCGCCTTGCCCTTCTCCGCCCTCGAGACATAAGCGATTTCTGCTTCAGCGACGCCGATCTGAAATATCTCCGGAGGGCGGCAAAATAACAAATTACCTCTAGAGTCAGGAGGATGACCGATGGTTGATTTCCACCAGGAAGGATTGATCACCACCCTGCACGCGCTTTACGAGGTCTTTGACCGCGAAGCTTACCTCGAAATCCTGGAACGCAAGCTGGAAGAATATGCCCGGCATCTTAAAATCTGTCTGCTTTTGCCTTCCTTGTACAGCGAACTGGAGAACAGACAGACCCTGGACCCGATCATCGAGGCCATCAGCGCGGTCAGGTACATAAACCAAGTGGTGGTGGCCCTGGGAGGCACAACCGACGTCGAGCAGTTCAAAGAAGCCAAGGATTACTTCGGCCGATTGAAGAGAGCGGAAAGGGAGGTCAGGCTGGTCTGGGTGGATGGCCCGCGTATTCAAAATGTTTTACAGGAGCTTCAGAAGTGGGATATTCCCACCGGCGTTCAAGGCAAGGGCCAGTCGGTCTGGATCACGTTGGGTTACATCTTCGGTCTGGAACAGGCGGACGTGATCGCCCTGCACGACTGCGACATAGTCACCTATGATCGTGTTCTCCTGGGCCGTCTGATCGAGCCCGTAGCCAACCCCAACAACGATTTCGAGTTCTGCAAGGGTTACTATGCCCGGATATCGCCGGCGGAAAAGGCCATGAAAGGCCGGGTGACCAGACTTTTCGTGGTGCCCTTCGTGGATACGCTCAAGGACCTCATGTACACCCAGGGCCATCCGGAACTGGGCCGGTTTTTCAATTATCACCGGACGTTCAACTACCCGCTGGCCGGTGAGTTCTGTTTCACCGCCCGAGTGGGTCGCGGCATCAACATGGCCTACGACTGGGGCCTCGAGGTTTCCACGCTGTCAGAAGTCTATAACCGGGTTATGCCCCGCAAGGTCTGCCAGATAGACCTGGCCTCCAATTACGAACACAAGCACCAGGACCTCTCCCCGGAAGACAAAGCCAAAGGCCTGCACCGCATGGTCATTGACATAGCCAAGTTCTATCTTTTCTACATGCGCTCCAACGGATACGCCCTGGATGACGCCCGGGTGAACATGATCCGGCAGACCTATTACCAGAACAGCACCAGGTTCATTAAAGCTTACAGCGACGACGCGGACGCCAACGCCTTGTCCTTCGACCGTTACAACGAGGAACAGACCGTCCGCTACTTCCGGGATTTCATCTGGTCGGCCTGGGAAGAGTGCCGGGAACAGACCGAGGGGGCCCAGATTCCTTCCTGGAACCGGGTCCTTTTCAGCGTGCCCCAGATTTACGAGCATCTGATTGACGCGGTCGAACAAGACCATGCCTGAGACATGAGTTGAATGAATATCTTGAAGAACAAACTGGTCGTCTTCACCGATCTCGACGGCACGCTCCTCGATCATCATTCCTATTCTTATGCTCCGGCCCGGCCGGCCCTCGAACGTCTCAAAGAATCAGGTACCCCCCTGGTCATGGTCTCGTCCAAGACCAGGTTGGAAATCGAAGTTCTAAGGGCCGAACTCGATAACCGGGACCCGTTCATCCCCGAAAACGGTGGCGCCGTGTTCCTGCCGCCGGGGTGCGGCCTAGATCCGCCGGCCGGAATGGAAGTCGCCGGCGAATACCGCGTGACCAGGTTCGGCCAGTCGCGGGAGGAAATAACTCCGGCCTTGGAAACCCTGGCCGGTCGCTGGCCGATACGGGCCTTGTCTCAAATGAATATGGAAGAAGTGATGGCCTGGACCGGCCTGACCCGCCCTCGAGCCCTGACCGCCCGGCGCCGCGAGTTCGGCGAAGCCTTTCTGGTGGATGCTCCAGAAGTGGATGAAGCCCGGCTGGCGGCCGACGTGGCGGCTTTGGGACTCGAACTGACCAGGGGCGGCCGGTTCTATCACCTGTTAGGCGGCAACGACAAAGGCCGGGCCGTGTCCTGGCTCATTGCATTGTATCGGGCCAAACACCCCGGACTTCTGACCGCGGCTTTCGGCGACGCCCCCAACGACCGGCCCATGCTGGCCGCGGTGGACCGGGCTTTTCTGGTGGCGATGCCTGACGGACGCTACCGGCCGATGGACCTTCCGGGACTGACCAAGGTCCCCCGGCCCGGTCCGGCCGGCTTCAACCAGTCCGTCCTCGAACTGTTGGACGAACTCGAATCGGGTTGACCGCGGCCTCAAACCAGGATAACCTGGAAGCAAAACAGGCGAGTGGAGTACCTTGGACAAAGCCAACTACATCGGCTTCGGCTTCTTTTTCGGCGGCTTGATCCTGGCTTACCTGGGCTGGGTCATGATCGGCCGCCCCAAGCTCAAGCCCAAGCCGGAAGAAGAAGGCGTCAGGTTCATGGGGCCCATGCTGGGGCTGAGAACGCTGATTTATATGGCCGGCCTCTTCATCCTGCTCTTCGGCCTCTCTTCGGTCGGGGTGGCTTTGATGGTTCTGTTCGTTTAAAACCGCTCCAGCCTTCCAGACAAAAAGGCGCGGCCATTCGGCCGCGCCTTTTCGTCTGAAACAGCTTATTGGCTTTCCATAATCCTCAGAACGCTTCTTCCGGAATCTCCAGGGCCGAGTCGTCCTCGTGCTTGAAGGCCATGTGCCGGGCGAAGACGTTGACCAGCATGTTCCGGCAGAAGTACTTGGCCGTGGCCAGTTTGCCGCGATAGAAAACGCCGTCGGCCGAATCGGGCTTGACCGAGGCCAGCTTGGACCTGGCGATCAGGGCCTGCTCCAGGAGCAGCCGGGCGATCTCGACTTCGGCCATGGACTCCAGGAACCGGGTGGAATACAAGGGAATCAGTTTCGGTTTGCCGCTCTGATACCATTGCATGAAGCCCATGGCGAACTCACCCACGGCCTGGGCCGCCTTGAACAGGGTCTTGAAGTCGGCGGCCAGGTCCTGGTCTTCCTTGTGCTCCGAGGTGAACCCCATCACGCCCTGAATCCAGTCCTGGAAGACCTTGCCGCCCTCCATGGCCAACTTGCGGCCGATCAGGTCCAGGGATTGGATAAAGCTGGTGCCTTCCCAGATGGAGATGATCTTGATGTCCCGGGCGTACTGCTCCACCGGGAACTCGGAACAGAAACCCACGCCGCCCAGGATTTGAATGGCTTCCCGGATCAGCACGTAACCCATGTCCGCGTTGTAGGACTTGGCCAGGGGCAGCAGCAGGTCCATCATCCGATGCGCGGCCTGGCGTTCCTTCTCGTCCGGGTCGTGCTCGACCACGGTGGCCAGGTAGCCCATCTTGCCGACGAGGGCCCGCATGCCCTCGCTGCCGGCCTTGAGATTCATCAGCATCCGGCGCACGTCCTCATGCTGGATGATCGGCACCCGGTCGCCGGAGCGGTTGGTGAACGGCGGGCCTTGCACGCGCTCCCTGGCGTAAAGGCGGGCCGTGTCGTACGCGCTGGCCACCAGTCCCAGGGCCTGGATGCCGCAACCCAGCCGGGCCTCGTTCATCAGTTGGAACATCTTGGCCATGCCGCTGTTGGGTTCGCCCAGCAGGATGCCCCGGCATTGGCCGTTCTCGCCGAAGCTCAAGGAACAGGTGGCGGAAGCATGGATGCCCATCTTATGCTCGATGCCCGAGCAGAACACGTCGTTGGGCTCGCCCAGGGAGCCGTCCGGATTGACCCAGATTTTGGGCACGATGAATAGGCTGATGCCCTTGGTGCCCGGCAGCGCCCCCTCGATGCGGGCCAGGACGAGATGAATGATGTTCTCGGTCAGGTCGTGCTCGCCGCTGGTGATGAAGCATTTGGTGCCTTCAATTTTATAAACCCGGGGGTCGCTGGCCGAGGGGTCGGGCGCGGCCTTGGTCCTGAGCCAGCCCACGTCGCTGCCGGCGTTGGCTTCGGTCAGGCACATGGTCCCGCCCCAGACGCCGGTGTACATCTTTTCCACGAACATGGTCCGATCTTCGTCCGTGCCGAAATTTTCGATGACCCGGCCCGCGCCGCTGGCCAGGCCGGGGAAGGTCATGAAGGCAATATTGGCGCCGTTGAAGAACTCACCGATCATGGCTCCGATCAAGACCGGCAGACCCTGCCCCCCGAACTCCGGTTTGGAACTGGCCGCCAGCCAGCCGTTTTCGGCCAGAATCCGCCAGCATTCCTTCCAGGCCTGGGGGGTGATGACCTTACCGTTATCGTACCGGCAGCCTTCCCGGTCGCCGTCCTGCATGACCGGTCCGAAGACGTCGCGGCAGACCTTGAGGGCTTCCTCGATGATCATGTTGAAGTCATCGGCGCCGAATTCGTTGAACTCATGGTATTTCAGTATCTTATCAATACCCATGTGCTCGAAGATGACGAATTTCGTGTCACGACCGTCCCGTTTGAAATAGTTCACGCCCATGTCCGACTCCTTGCTGGGGATTTATTTGCTGGTCCGCCGCCGGCGGAGGGTTTTAGTATCAAAACCGTTTTATCTATAGGTTTTAGGTTTGACCTGGCAACCGCGAAATGAATGATGATTCATTCAATGAAAAAATAACAGAGCCACACAAGCCTGTCAAGACCTTTCTGGTAATACCGAACTGAACACTCAACCCCTAGCCGCAATCCTACCGCCAGACCCGGCCGCCGCCCCAGCCTGAATCCGACCACTCTATTTACGGGCTTGACAGTGAGACGGACCGGCCATAATGAGTTATATCAAGGCCGGAAAAGGAGGAATATGATGAAAACAGTCAGTATTTTTTCCGAAAACGCCTTCAAGGAGAACACGTTCAGTAAACTGCTCGTTCACGATTCGCCTTATTTCAAGATCATCAACTTCAATTTTTCCCCGGGGCAGGAGTTGCCCATCCACGCCCATGACATTGAAGGGCAGGTAAGCATTCTGATTCTGGAAGGCGAAGGCGAGTTCCTGGGTCAGGACAAGGTGTTGCCGGCCAAAACCGGCGACATACTCGTTTGCGACATCAACGAGCCGCACGGGGTCAGGGGCAGGACCCACCTGCGCGTGCTGGTGACCATTGCTCCCCCCATTTGATCAAACCGGACCCTTGGCCCGCGCCAGCCGGGGCCCCGAGGGCTAAGACTTGAATTGTCCGCCCTCCCATGGGGCGCGGATGGCTGGTCCCGTGATATTCAGGACGAAAGGCCCCATGGTTCCAACCGATCACCCCAGGCAACTGGTGAAATAGGGGTTATGGCTTCCGGTGAAATAAGACGACTAGGCCAGGTCTGATCGAGTCAGTCCCGCTCCTCGATGACGGGATGAAGATAATCCGTCAAGGCGATGGCCACTATGACCGTGCCGTAATTCTTGGACGGCGTTAAGCTTTCAATGATGATCTTTTCCCCGAAGGCCTGATATTCCTCATCCGAATATCCCCGCCGGGCGTTCATCTCCTTCATGGCCGCCCCAAGGTTGTCTTCGGCCGTCTTCTCCGAGGCGTGGCCCTTGTACTCGGCCACGAAGCCGCCGATAACCCTGCCGCCGTCCCTTGGATTTATTCCTCGCCGTTATCGAGATGATACAAGGTCGGAGTAATCCGATCAAGCTGCCATAGTAGTAATTTGTTAGAATAATAAGATCGGTTCCCCTGGCCGGGTCAGGCTTTTCCGGCGGCCGGAACAGCCGCTTAAAAGTCGAGCTTTTTCTCCGTCCGGGGGTTGGCCCGTGATTCGGACTGTGATAGACTGGTCTTAGACTGGTTTGAGAGGGAGAAATTCATGGACACCATCGGCGCCTATGAAGCCAAAACCCATCTGCCCCGACTTCTCGAACGCGTGGCCAGGGGAGAAAAGATAACCATCACCAAACACGGCGCCCCCGTGGCCGTTCTGCAACCTCCGGCCTCCGCGTCCAAACAGCCCCAGAAGGAAGTCATCCAACAACTGAGGCAATTCCGCGCCGGCCGCCGGCTGGACGGCCTCACCATCCGTGAATTGATCGAAGAAGGAAGGCGATGACCGGAAAATTCGTTCTGGATAATTCCGTGGTCATGAGGTGGTGTTTCGAGGATGCGACCGGCGACTACGCCGAGCTTGTCCTGGAGGCCCTTGAATCGTCCGAGGCCGTGGTTCCGGCCATCTGGCCGCTCGAGATCGGTAACGCCCTGATAACGGCCGAGCGCAAAAAACGCCTCAGCCAGGCCGATACCATCCGCTTTCTAGCCCTGGTGAACGAGTTGCCGATTACGGTGGAACAGGAATCGCCCGACCGCATGATGAAGGAAATAGTGGCCCTGGCCAGGGCCCATCACCTTTCGACCTATGACGCCTCGTACCTGGATTTGGCCATGAGAGCCGGACTGCCTCTGGCCACGCAGGATACGGCGCTCAGGCGGGCCGCCCGAAAAAGCCAGGTCCCCCTCTGGGCTGCCGGAAGATGATCGCCTTCATCATGTCGGATTTATCCTCCAGTTGAAATATCGTCGCCGGTTCCCCTTCTCCCGCCCTTTCACTTCTTCTCTTGTTCTTCCCCGGCTTTCTTTTCCTCGAGGGCCTTGACGATCTTGTCCGGGGTGATGGGGAAGTCTTTGATGCACACGCCGATGGCGTTACTGATGGCCGCGGCGTAGGCCTGGGCCGCGCTCATGGCCACGGACATCCCGGCCTCCTTGGCGCCGTACGGGCCGTTGGGATCAACGGTCTCGACGATGAGGGGGACGATCTTGGGCATGTCCGGCGCCAGCGGCACCTTGTATTCGAGCTGGGTCGGGTTGAGGCAGTGTCCGCCGGACCAGAGATGATACTCGGTCAGCATGCCGCCCTGGCCGCCCATGGCCACGCTGCCCTCGAACTGACCCTCGACCACCCTGGGATTGAGGGCGAAGCCGCAGTCCTGGGCCGCCGTGACCTGGAGGGCCTTGACCATTCCGGTTTCGGGGTCCACCTCCACTTCGGCCATGGTGGCGCCGAAGGAAAAAGCCTCGGAAAGCTGGCCCTGGGGATTCGACACCCATTCCCGGCGCTGATCCACCTTGGGGGTGTAGGAACCGGCGCCCATGACCGGTTTGCCTTCGAGCAGGGCTTGGCGCACCACCTTGGCCAGGGGCAGGCCTCGATCAGGCGAACCCTTGACGAATATTTTCCGCCCGGCCGCCACTAAGTCGGCCGGGTTGGCCTCGAGTTTCTCCGCGGCCAGGGCGAAAAGCTGTCGCTTGGCGTCCTGGGCCGCCAGGCGCACCGCGTTGCCGCCGGCGAAGGTGCTGACCATCGAGTACGAGCCCGGATCGTTGGGCGTGACTTCCGTGTCCGCGGTGATGAGTTCGATGTCCTCGACGGCCAGGCCCAGTTCCTCGGCCGCGATCTGCGCGATCATGTGGTCGTTGCCCTGGCCGTTGTCCACCACCCCCGAAATCACGGTCACGCCGCCGTCCTCGTTGAACTTGATAATGGCCTGGGATCCGCCTCTTATGCCTAAAGGGAAGCCGGTCTGGACCGAGTTCAAGCCCAGGCCCAGGCCCCGGTACGGCGGCAGCTTGCCCTTTTTTTCTTGGTAACCCGATTTTTCGACCACTTTCTCGATGCACTCGACCAGGCCGCAGGAACCCACGAAGCTCTTCGTGGCCGTATACTCGCCGGCCCGGCGGGCGTTCTTCAACCTGACCTCGATCGGGTCCAAGCCTAATTCCTCGGCCATCAGGTCGAGCTGCAGGTCCACGCCGGCGGCGAAGGACCGGCCGTGGATGCGGATCATGCCCCGCACCGGTTTGTTGGTGTAGACGCGGACGCCGTGGAAACGTACGTTCTCGAGGCGGTAGGTCTGTTCATGACAGAGGAAGGGCACCGAAGTGGCGATGGGACCGGTGCTCGAATAGGCCCCGCCGTCGAGATAACAGATGCTCGACCTGGCCACGACCACGCCTTCCCGGTTCAGGCCCGTGGTGTGGGTGGTGACCATGCCGTGTCCCTGCCGGACGCAGGTCGAATTTTCCTCGCGCGTGTACACGATCTTGACCGGCCGGCCGGTCCTGATGGCCAGCAGCGAACAGATGAAGTCGGCCGGCGATATTTCGGATCGACCGCCGAAGGCGCCGCCGATGGCGATTTTGCGCACCTTGACCTTGTTCAAGGACATCCGCAGCACGTTGGCCAGGGGCTTGGACTTCATGTGCGGTCCGGCGTTGGGGCACCAGATTTCAAGGTTGCCGGCCGCGTCGGTCCGGGCCGTCACGGCGTAGGGCTCGCCCATGAAATAATCGTCCTCGGGCGCGGTAAAGGTGTCGATGCGGACCAGGTACGCGCTTTTAAGGGCCTCGTCCACCCGGCCCACCTCGATCTTGACCTCGACGTTGACGTTGCCGGGATGGTCTTCGTGCACCAGCGGCGCCCCTTGGGCCAGGGCCTGCTCGATGGTGAAGACCGCGGGCAGGACCTCGTAATCCACCTGGATGAGGCTCAAGGCCTCGAGGGTCGTGTCTTCGTCCACCGCGGCCACGGCCGCCACTTCGTCGCCCACGTACCGGGCCTTGGCCGTCTGGAGCATCTCCATGTCCCGGGTATAGCCGAAGACGCCCCATTTTTCGCCGAAGGTGTCTTTACCCGTGATCACGGCTTTAACCCCGGGCAGCCTCGATGCCCGGGAGGCGTCAATATTCAGTATCCGGGCGTGGGGGTGGGGACTGCGCAGGACCTTGCCCACCAGCATCCGGGGAAAGATCAGATCGCCGGCGAATCTGGCCTGACCCGTGGCCTTGGCCCGGGCGTCCACCCGAGGTATGCTCCGGCCGATAACGCTGTATTCAGGCATTCTTCCGGACCTCCTCCTTCTCGCCGACGCTCATGATGGCTTCCACCATCTTGGCGTAGCCGGTGCAGCGGCAGACGTTAGCCGCGATGGCCTCCCTGGCCTGGGTCTCGTTCGGCATGGGATTCGAATCGAGGCAGGCCTTGGCGGCCAGGATCATGCCCGGCGTGCAGAAACCGCACTGGATGGCCCCGTGTTGAATAAAGGCTTCCTGGATCGGATGCAGCTTGTCCCCTTCGGCCAGACCTTCAATGGTGGTGATCTTCCGGCCCTGGACCTCGATAGCCAGGGTCAGACAGGAGCGGATCGGCCGGCCGTCCATCAGCACGGTGCAGGAGCCGCAGACGCCCTCGCCGCAGCCTTCCTTGACCCCGGTCAACTCGAGCCGTTCGCGCAACACCTCCAACAAGGTCAGGTGCGGGGATATCAGCAATTCCTGCTCCTCGCCGTTGACCTCGATCCTGACCACCACTTTAGCCGCTTTAATCATTTCACCCCTCCGGTAACCGCCTCTCTCAAAGCCCTCCCGGCCATGACCCGGACCATGCGGCGGCGGTATTCGGCCGGGGCGATGGTATTGTCCACGATAAAGCCCTCGGCCTGTTTTTGAGCCGCCTGGGCGGCCTGTTCGATCAACCCCTGGTCCGGATTCTGGCCTTTGAGTATCTTGTCCGCCTCGGCGACCGCCAGCGGCGCCGGCCCGGCCCCGCCGATCACCAGCCGGGCGCGGTCAATGATTCCCTTGGACCGGGTGACCACGGCCGCGGCCGAAATTAGAGGGAAGTCAATGGCCGAGCGCCAGCGTAGCTTTTGGTAACTCTGGCCGGCGCCGGGCGGAGGATGGAAAAGCTGGATCTCGGTCAGGAGTTCATCGGCGGCCAGGGTGAAAGGCGCGTCGCCCTTACCGGAGAAGATATCGCTCAAGGGTGCGATTCTTTCGCCGCCGGATTTCTTGATCAAGGCCTGGGCCGACAGGGCCGCCAGCATGGCCGCGCCGTCGGACTGGCAGACGGCGTGGCAGTCTTTGCTCTCGGCCAGGGCGTGGCAGACTTGGCCGCCGTTCTTATGACAGCGCTCGCGGCCCGACCGCCAGAACTCGGATTGGTTGTAAAAGAGGCAGCGCGTGTTCAAGAGGACGTTTCCGCCCATCGAGCCGGTATAATGTTGAATCCCGGCGGCGCCGATGCTTTTGAGGGCCTGAACCAGGCCGGGAAAACTCTTTTGGACCGCCGGGTGTTCCAGCACGGCCTGGAGCGTGGCCGCCGCGCCGATTCTTATTCCCGCGCCGTCGGCCTCGATGGCCTGGAGCGCCGGAATGTTTTTCAAGCTCAGGATCAGATCGGCCTTGACCAGGCGCTGGCGGAGCCGCGGAATCAGGTCGGTTCCGCCGGCCAGGACGGCCGCGGCCTGACCTTTTTCCTGGAGCACGGCCAGGACTTGAGCGAGGGTGGCTGGGGCTTGGTACTCGAAGGGCGGCAGACGCATGGCTGACTCCGATCAGGTCCGAGGCTTAGGGTAATGTTTCCGGACTCCGGGTCCGCGGCCCGGACGCCTTGACAGGGTTGGACTGTATACGGTATACAATACAATTAATACTATTTGTTCGGCCGGTCAGTGTCAACCCCTTTCCACGCCCGCGGCCACTCGCCCTGGGACGGAGGCCGGGAAGGTCGGAGCCTTGGTCAGGAATCACCTTTCAACCCGGAGTTGTTTCCGGGCCGGAACCGAACCCTGTTTGCTTCTTACCGACCATGAGACTTAAGGAGCCGGTCCATGAATCCGTTTAAAAATCTGACCGTACTATCGCTGGAACAGGCCACGGTCCTGCCCTATCTGACCTACCGGCTGGCCCTGGACGGGATGCGGGTCATCCGGCTCGAACACCCGGTTTACGGCGACCCCAACCGGATGATCGGCGAGAATTTCCTGGGCGAAGAGCGGATGAATTCCTACTTCATGGCCATCAACGCCGGCAAGCAGGCCCTGACCTTGAACCTGGCCGAACCCGAGGGCGTCAAGCTTCTTGACGAACTCCTGTCCAGGCTCGACGTGGATATTTTCGCCACCAACCAGCTTCCCCGCAACTACGAGAAGCTTTCCATTGACTACGAGCGACTGAGTCGGCTCAAGCAGAACCTGATCTGGCTGGGCGTGACCGGCTTCGGCCCCCGGTCCAACGAAGCGGCCTATGACCCGATTCTTCAGGCCAGGGGCGGCCTGATGGAACTTACCGGCGAGGCGGACGGTCCGCCCCAGGTGGTGGGCATACCCCTGCCGGACATGGGGACCAGCGAGCATGCTTACGGCCTGATCATGAAGGCCCTGTACCAGCGACAGCTCACCGGTCAAGGGCAAAGGATAGACGTTTCCATGTTTATGAGTACGGTCAGTTGGCTGACCGTGCCCATCACCTTGACCGGTTCCTTCGGCCGGCGCGTCACCCGGCGGGGCAACACCCATGAGTTCTTCGCGCCGGTCTCGGTTTACCGAGCCCGGGACGGCTTCGTGTACGTGGCCGTGGGCAACGACCGCCAGTGGGCCGCCCTGACCGGCCTGGAGGGCTTCCAGCACCTGGCCAGGGAGGAATACGTCAAGAACGCCGGCCGGATCAAGGACGTGGCCAATCTGAACCACCTGTTGGACGAAGCCTTCAACCGATTCACCGCGGCCGATATAATCGGCCGACTCAACGCCATCGGCGTGGCCGTGTCCGGGATTAACGGTATTCCCCAGGTCATGGCCGATCCTTTGGTCAAGGACAACCTTCTTTATGCCCAAGACCCGGCCAGCGGCCGGGAATTGACCCTGGCCCCGCCGCCCTATATGACCGACTATTTGCAGGAACGGAACCGCCGCCTCTCCTTTCCGCCCCGCTTCGGCCAGCACAACGAGGAGATTTACGCCGGGGTGCTGGGGAGAACCGCGGAGGAATTGAAGAGAATGAAGGAGAGCGGGGTGATTTGAAGCGGAGCCATGACCTCCTTCGACCAGATCGTCCAGTACCTCTTCTCGGGCGTGACCACGGGCAGCATCTACGCCCTGATCGCCCTGGGCTTCTGCATCATCCACAACTCCACGGGCGTGGTCAACTTCACCCAGGTGGACTTCGTCACCCTGGGCGGCATGATGATGTACACCTTTCTCCAATCGGCCGGCCTGCCCATGGCCCCGGCTTTTATTCTGGCCGTGGCCTCGGTGACCGTCATCGGCGCGGTCTTCGAAAGGTTGGCCATCCGGCCGGCCCGTTCCCGGGAAATAATCATTCTCATTTTCATCACCATCGGCGCCTCCCACCTGTTCCGGGGCGTCATCAAGATCATTTGGGGCAAAAGCTCGATGGCCCTGCCGCCCTTGACCACCGACCGGCCCTTCATCGTGCTGAAGGCGGCCATACTGCCCCAGGGCCTGTGGATACTGGCCATCACCGTGATCACGGTCGTTTTGCTGCACCTGTTCTTCACCCGCACCCTGACCGGCAAGGCCATGCGGGCCGCCTCGAGCAACGCCAAAGCCGCGGCCCTGGCCGGCGTCCGGGTGAACCGCATGGTCATGCTCTCCTTTGCCCTGGCCGGAACCTTGGGCGCCCTGGCCGGCATCATGATCGTACCCATCTCGACCCTGACCTACGACACCGGGGTCATGCTCGGGCTCAAGGGCTTTGCCGGCGCGATCCTGGGCGGATACGGCAACTTTTACGGCGCCATCGCCGGCGGTCTGGCCCTGGGCGTGCTCGAAGCCCTGGGCGCGGGACTGGTTTCTTCGACCTATAAGGACGTCATCGCCTTCGTCATTCTGCTTCTGGTCCTGTTCGCCCGGCCCAGTGGTATACTGGGCCAAGGGGAGACGGCCAGGGTGTAGAAGCCCTGGCGGCTTTTTATCGGTGGAAAGGGTGTCCCATGAAAATCGTGGTTCTGATCAAACAGGTGCCCAACACGACCGAAGTCAAAATTGATCCCCAAACCGGATCCCTCCTGCGGGAAGGAGTGGAAGCCATCATGAACCCCGAGGACCGCCACGGGCTGGAAGCGGCGGTCGGGCTCAAAGAGAAACACGGCGGCCAGGTCACGGCCGTGACCATGGGACCGCCCCAGGCCGTGGACGTCCTGACCGAGGCCCTGGCCCTGGGCGCGGACGAGGGGATTCTGCTCACCGACCGCTATTTCGCCGGCGCCGATACCTGGGCCACGGCCTTTACCCTGGGGCTTTGCCTCGAACGGCTCAGGCCCTTCGATCTGGTCATCGCCGGCCGGCAGGCCATTGACGGCGACACGGCCCAGATCGGCCCCCAGGTGGCCGAAGGTCTGGGACTGCCCCAGGTGACCTATTGCCGCGGCCTAGAAATCGAGAACGATCGTCTGATCGCCGAACGGATGGTGGAAGATGGAGTGGAAACGGTCGAGACGCCGCTGCCGGCCCTGGTGACCGTGCTCGAGGCCGTGGCCGCGCCGCGCCAACCGCGCCTACCGGGTCTCCTGGCCGCTTGTGAGCCCAAGGCCGCCATCCAGGTCCTCGACGCGGCCGACTTGGGGGCCAGGGCCGACCAGACCGGCCTGGCCGGGTCGTACACCCGGGTGATCAAGACCTTTTCGCCCAAGGCCCAGCGGGAAGGCGAGACTTTTTCCGGTTCGGCCGAAGAGATGGCTCAGGCTTTGGCCCAGGCCCTGCGCGGCCGTAACTTGATTTAGGAGGCGGAACATGGCCGTGCTCATTGACTCGGAAAAATGCACCGGCTGCGGCCTGTGCCGCAAGAACTGCCCGTACGGCGCCATCGAGATAACGGATAAAAAGGCCGTGGTGGGGCCGCGCTGCACCTCCTGCGGCGCCTGCCTCGAACCCTGTCCCGTGGCCGCCATCGTCACCGACCTGCCCCCGCGGGCCCTGGCCGATCCCCAGGCTCACCAGGGCGTCTGGGTCTGGGCCGAACAGCACGGCGGCCAGGTGTCCGGGACGACCTTCGAACTGCTAGGCCGCGGCCGCCGCCTGGCCGAGCGATTGGGCCAGGAAGTAACGGCCGTGCTTTTAGGCCGCGGGGTCGAGAATGCCGCCGGAGAACTTATCGCTCACGGCGCGGACCGGGTCTTTCTGGCCGAAGACGACCGCCTGGCCCGTTATCAGACCCTGCCTTACGCCCGGGTCGTGGCCGATCTGGTCAAGGCGCACGGCCCGAACATCTTCCTGCTGGGCGCGACGCCGGCCGGACGGGACCTGGCCCCGCGCGTGGCCCGACGGCTGAACGTGGGCCTGACCGCGGACTGCACGTCCCTCGAGATCGGCCCGGACGGCGGTCTGCTCCAGACCAGACCCGCCTTCGGCGGTAACGTCATGGCCACCATTGTCTCGCCCTATGCCCGGCCCCAGATGGCCACGGTCCGGCCCGGGATAATGGAGCCCCTGGCCGCCGATCCCGGCCGGAAGGGCGAAGTCACCAAGGTGACGCCGGCCCTGACCGAAGCGGATTTCCTGGTCAGGATCAAGGAAGTGGTTCAGCGGGAGAGAGCCAAAGTGGACTTCCGTCGGGCCAAGATCATCGTGGCCGGCGGCCGGGGCGCGGGCGGCGCCAGGGGCTTCGAACTGCTCCAGGAGTTGGCTGAGGCGCTGGGCGCGGAATTAGGCGGCACCAGGGCCGCCGTCGAGGAAGGCTGGATTCCTTACGACCGCCAGATAGGCCAGACCGGCCAGACCGTCCGGCCGGAACTGTACCTGGCCTGCGGCCTGTCCGGGGCCATCCAGCACCGGGCCGGCATGATGGAATCCAGGTATATCGCGGCCATAAACCGGGACCAGGACGCGCCCATCTTCGAAATAGCCGATTTCCGCCTGATAGGCGACCTGTTCAAAATCGTCCCGGCCCTGACCAGGGCCGCGCGTGCGGCCAGATAGCGGCGGATGATCGCCGTAAAAAAGGAGCATCGGTCTTGTTCATCATAAGCAGACTCTGGCGCGGCCTCAAGCTGGCCGGGTTGATATTGATGATGATCTTCCAACCCGCTTTCGCCGACAGCCTGAATGATTACACCGCCGGAGTTCAGGCGGCCAGAAACAACAAGCACGACGAGGCCGTGCGGCTGTTCACCCAGGCCATCGAGTCCGGGAAGCTGGACGAGTATCACCTGGTGAGGGCCTACACCCGGCGCGGTCACGAGTACCTGGTGGGAAAGGACGACCCGGACAAGGCCCTCGATGATTACAACGCCGCGCTCAATCTCAATCCTCAATACGCCGAGGCCTATTTCGAGCGGGCCGGCGCGTACGCCAAGAAGAACCGGGTGAAAGAAGCCCTGGCCGACGCCAACAAGGCGGTGGACCTCGAGCCGGGCATCGAGAAATACCGTATGATGCTGGACCTGATCCGCAAAATGCAACCGTAACGGCGAGGATTCAGGGCCTGGCCATAATCCCTGTTTATGTCAGGAGCAGTCCATGCGTTCCGATCCGGAGAAGATATTAAGGCAGATCATGGCCCGCTTTGTGGACCAGGAAGTCATTCCCCGGGCCAGGGAAATGGACGAAGCGGCTTCCTTCCCCCGGGAGCTGTTTAAGATGCTGGCCGACATGGGCGCCTTCACCATCCGCTATCCGCGTTCGGCCGGGGGCGGTGGAGGCAATACCACGCTTTTCTGCGTCATGTGCGAGGAACTGGCCCGGGGCTATATGAGTCTGGCCGCGGTTACGGCCATGCAGTGCCTCATGGGCACTAATTTCCTCTTCAAGTTCGGTTCGAACAGGCTCAGGGAAGAGTACTTCCATCCGGCCATGCGCGGCGAGATGATCGCCTCGTTCGCCCTCACCGAACCCGAGGCGGCCACGGACCTGGCCAACGTCCGCACTTCCGCGGAAAAGAAGGACGAGGGCTGGCTGATCAACGGGCTAAAGACCTGGATCACCAACGCGCCGGTGGCCGACTTCTTCACCGTGCTCTGCCAGACCAGGCGCGGCTCCGGACTCAAGGGCCTCAACTTCTTCTTCGTCCCCAGAAAGATGCCCGGCGTCAGTGTCAGCAAGAAGTTCGACAAGCTGGGCACCCGGGCCACCGAAATCAGTGAATTGGCCTTCAACGACGTTTTCGTGCCGGACGAGCACCGCCTCGGGGCCGAGGGCCAGGGCATGAAAAACCTCTTTTCCATCCTGGCCGTGATCCGGACCATGACCGCGGCCCTGGCCTTGGGTCTGGCCCGGGCCGCCTTCGAGGCCAGCCGCAAGTACGCCAACGAAAGAACCCAATTCGGCCGGCCCATCGGGCGGTTTCAACTCATCCAGAGCAAGATCGCCAACGTGGCCACGGACATCTGGGCTTCCCGCCTGATGACCTACGAAGCGGCCCGCCTGATAGACCAGGGCCGGGAGGCCATGAAAGAGGCTTCCATGGCCAAGTATTTCGCCACCGAGACCGCCTGCCGGGCCGCGGACGAGGCCACGCGCATCTTCGGCGCGTACAGCTATTCCATGGAATACGACGTCCAGCGCTATTATCGCGACTGCCGGTTCCTGCTCTTCGGCGGCGGCACGGCCGAGATACTGCAAACGATTATTTCCAGGGAATACGGGGTGTCCTGAAACAGTGTCTCGACCCGCCGCTCGCCTGGAAAAAGTCGTCCTGCTCGGCCTGGCCGCGGTCCTTTTGCTGCTGCCCCTGCTGATCACCAATCCCTATTACGTCAACGTGATCAACATCGTGGGCCTGAACACCATCATCGTGGTCGGCCTGAACCTGCTCATCGGGTACGCCGGCCAGATTTCCCTGGGCCACGCCGCCTTTTTCGCCCTGGGCGCTTACACCAGCGGCATCCTGACCGCCACCTATCATTTTCCGCCCTGGCCGACCCTGCTGCTGGCCCTGGCGGTCACCGGCCTGACGGCCTTCCTGATCGGCATCCCCACCCTGAGGCTCAAAGGCAATTATCTGGTCATGGCCACCTTGGGGTTCAACGTGATCGTCAATATCCTCATCAACCAGTGGGATAACCGGACCGGCGGCCCCTCCGGCCTGCCCGGCATACCGCCGCTGGCCGTGGGGACCTTTGTCTTCAATAACGACACGCGGGCCTACTGCCTCATCTGGTCCGCGGCCTATCTGAGCATCCTCCTGGCGGTCAACCTGGTCAATTCCCGTGTGGGGCGGGCCTTGCGGGCCCTGCACGCCAGCGAAATCGCCGCCGACAGCCTGGGCGTGGACACGGAAAAATACAAAATCAAGGTCTTCGTCCTCTCGGCCTGCCTGGCTTCGCTGGCCGGCAGCCTGTACGCCCATTATCTGTCCTTCATCAGCCCCAAGACCTTCAACATCTTCTTCTCGGTCGAACTGGTGACCATGGTCATGATCGGCGGCATGGGTTCGATCTGGGGCAGCCTGTGCGGGGCCTTCTTTCTGACGCCGCTGCCTCACCTGCTGCACTTTTTCGAGGAATACATGGACGTCTGTTACGGTCTGATTCTGGTGCTCATCCTAATCTTTCTCCCGGAAGGCCTTTTTATCGGAATCGTGAACCTATCGCGCCGGTTTCGCGAACGGCTTCAAACGCGACAGGTCCGCTAGGTTCATGACCTTTCGGGACGCCATACTCGAGGTTCAAGGCCTGACCAAGACCTTCGGCGGGTTACAGGCCCTGTGGCAGGTGGACTTTGAAGTGGCCCGCCACGGCGTAACCGCCTTGATCGGGCCCAACGGCGCGGGCAAGACCACCTGCCTCAACGTCATCTCCGGCGTGCACGCGCCCAGTCAAGGCCGGGTGGTCTTCGACGGCCTGTCCGTCACCAGCCTGAAGCCCCACCAAATCGCTTATCGAGGCCTGACCCGCACCTTCCAGAATATCCAGGTCTTCCGGCATATGACCGTGCTGGAAAACGTCATGGTGGGCCTGCACGTCCGGACTTCCCGCGGCTTCATCAGTTCGATGCTCCACACCCCGGGCGTGCGAGGCGAGGAGAAGTTTATAACCGAAAAGGCCTTGGCCATACTGGACTTCTTCGGCCTGGCCGACAAAGCCGCCTGGGAGGCTTCGTCCCTGCCCTACGGTGAACAGAAGCGGGTGGAGATGGCCCGGGCCCTGGTGGCCGGCCCCCGGCTGCTGCTCCTGGATGAACCCGCGGCCGGCCTCAACACCCGGGAAACCCAGGATCTGGCCGAGGTCATCGAGAAAATCCGCGACCAGGGCGTGACCATCCTCCTGGTGGAACACGACATGGACCTGGTCATGGGCGCCGCCGACTGGATCGTGGTGCTCAACTACGGCCAAAAGATTGCCGCCGGTCCGCCCCGCCAGGTGCAGAACGACCCGGAAGTGATTTCGGCCTATCTGGGTTCGGAGGCGCCGGACCTTGCTTGAGCTCCAGAACATAGACGCCCATTACGGCCGCATCCAGGCCCTGAAAGGAGTCACCCTGGACGTTCTTCCGGGCGAGATCGTATCCTTGATCGGCGCCAACGGCGCGGGCAAATCCACCCTGTTGAGCGTAATATCGGGCCTGATCAGACCGAGTCGGGGCGGAGTGGTCTTGGACCGCCAGCCCTTGACCGGCCTCGATCCCGCGGACGTGGTGCGCCGGGGCGTCATCCAGGTCCCGGAAGGACGCCAGCTCTTCGGCCCGCTGACCGTGCTCGAGAACCTGGAAATGGGCGCCTATTCGCGCTTTGCCCGGGACAACCGGCGGGAAATAGCCCGGGACATGGAAGAGGTGTTCCTTCTCTTTCCCGTTCTCTCCGAACGCCGTCGCCAGGCCGCCGGAACGTTGTCCGGGGGCGAACAGCAAATGCTGGCCATCGGCCGGGGACTTATGGCCCGGCCCAGACTCCTGCTTCTGGACGAACCCAGCCTGGGCCTGGCGCCCATGGTCGTCGGCGAGATATTCCGGATAATAAGAATGCTCAAGGAGCGGGGCACGACCATTCTGCTGGTGGAACAGAACGCCCGCGGGGCCCTGAAAATTTCCGACCGGGCCTACGTACTGGAAACCGGGCGGGTGACCCTGACCGGCCAGGCCCGGGACCTCTTGACCGATCAGGAAGTCAAGCGGGCCTTCCTGGGCCAGGACTACCGGGAGAAGAGGGAAAAATGAGGTCCAGAGCGGGGGTCCTGTTCACCGGCCGGGCGGAAACCAGCGGCGGCCGGGTAGCGGGGAAGTAATCGGCGGGCCATCATGACCAGCGCGCTGACCAGGAAGATTCCGCCCCGAAAACCCTTGGGCGACGAAGTGTATCAGGCCCTCAAGACGGCCATTCTCCAGCGCGAACTCGTCCCTGGCCAGAGGCTCATCGAAGCTCAATTGGCCGAACGCCTGGGCGCTTCCCGCACGCCGGTCCGCCAGGCCATGCACATGCTGCTGCGGGAAAACCTGATCGAAAGACGAGGCCGCGGTTTCGCCGTACGGGGGTTGTCCCGGCAGGATATCGTGGAGATACTGGACCTGCGCTGCGTGCTCGAATCCTTCGCCGCCCGCCGGGCCACCGAAAACATCACCCCCGGGTCCCTGGCTCTGCTGGAAAGACAGAATGAAGCCTTCGGCCAGGCCATAGAAAACGGACGGACGGAAAAACTGGCGGCCTTGAACACGGTCTTCCACGAGACCCTGTACAGCCTGGCCCGGAGCCGCCGTTTGAAGACACTCATCCGGGACCTGCACGAACACCTTTACCGTTATCGGGTAGTCCTTTTGCAGTTGAAAGACATGGCCCGGACTTCCTACCAGGACCACCTGGACATGATCGAGGCCATGAAAAAAGGCACGCCGGACCTGGCCGAGCAACTGGTCCGGCGACATATCCTCAAAGGGAAAGAGGCCATATTGAAGGAAATGCGGCGCGGCGGGGACAATCCCTTTTAACCAAAGGATGCTTCCAAGTCGCCGCCTCACTTGAACTTCATTCGTGGCGCGGCCGCCAACGGTCCCGGGACCGACGGTTTTCAGATGGTGGAGGGGCGCTTTTTCCGGAAAGCGACTTCCGGAATTCAACGCGAAGGAGGCTTTCATGGAGAGAAAAATCAGGGTGCTTCTGGCCAAGCCGGGGCTGGATGGCCATGATCGGGGGGCCAAGGTGGTGGCCCACGCCTTGCGTGACGCGGGTTTCGAAGTCATCTACACCGGCCTGCATCAGAGCGTGGAAGAGATCGTGGCCGCGGCCGTTCAGGAGGACGCGGACGTAGTCGGCCTGTCCATCATGTCCGGAGCCCATCTGTTCATCGCCGAAAAACTCCTGGGCCTGCTTAAAGAGAAGGGCGCGGACGACATGCTGGTGGTGGTGGGGGGAGTCATACCCCGGCGGGACCTCGAGCGGCTCGAGACCCTGGGCGTGGCCGGCGTCTTTCCCGGTGGAACGCCTCTCGAGGAAATCGTTGATTTCATCCGGAACCACGCTCCCGCCAGACGCGGGTGAAGGAGGGCGGTCATGGGCGTTGCCAGGTACGTTAAAAACAAGAAAGACGGGATCGAGGAAGTGATTCTCCAGTCCGGGATCAAGGTCAAGACGGCCTACGGCCCGGGGGACCTGGAGGCGGTCGGCTTTAATTATGTCCAAGACCTGGGCGAGCCGGGCGAATATCCTTTCACCCGGTCGCTCCATCCGGAAGGCTACCGGTCCCGGGCCTGGACGACCAGGCAGTACACCGGTTTCGGCACGCCGGCCGAAACCAACGAACGGTTCAAACTGATGATCTCCCACGGACAGACCGGCCTGAACGTGGCTTTCGACCTGCCCACCCAGATGGGCTACGACTCCGATCATCCCCGGGCCCAAGGCGAAGTCGGCCGGGTGGGCATGTCCGTGGATTCGCTCCGGGACTTCGAAACCGCCTTCGACGGCCTGGACTTGAGCCGCATCGGTTCCGGCCTGACCATCAACGCCGTGGCCTCGATCATGCTGGCCATGTACCAGGCCATGGCCGAAAAAAAAGGCTTCGGCCGCGAGGTCATCAGCGCCACGCCCCAGAACGACATCCTCAAGGAGATGATCGGCCGGGGGGCCTGGATTTTTCCGGTCGAGCCGGCGGTCAGACTGGTAGGCGACGTCATCGAGTACAGCTTAAAGGAACTGCCCCGCTGCAACCCGGTGTCGGTTTGCGGCTATCACCTCCGCGAATCCGGAGCCGACCCGGCCCAGGAGATCGCCTATGCCTTCTGCATCGCCAACGCCTATATTGATGAAGTTGCGCGCCGGGGTCACGATCCCGAGGCGGTGGCCGGCCGGTTTTCCTTCAACTTCAACATATTCGGCAACCTGTGGGAGCAAGTGGCCAAGTTCCGCGCCGCCCGCAAGCTCTGGGCCGTGAATCTCAAGGAAAAGTACGGCGTGAAGGACAAGAAGGCCATGTTCCTGAGGGGTCTGTTCGGCGGAGGAGGATACGGCCTGACCAAGGCCGAACCGGAAAACAACATCGTGCGCGGCGCGTACTATGCGCTGGCCGCGGCCCTGGGCGGGGCCCAGACCACGGCCCTCTGCTCGTACGACGAGGCCTACACTATCCCCACCCCCCACTCGGCCTTGATCTCGCTGCGCACCTGCCAGATTCTCATGGATGAGATGGGCCTGCGCGACACGGTTGATCCCCTGGCCGGATCGTACTTCGTCGAGACCCTGACCAAGCAGATGGAGGAAAAAATACTGGCGCACATGGCCGAAGTGGACCGGATGGGCGGGATCGTTCAGGCCGTGGGAGAAGGCGTCATCCAGCGCCGGATCGCCCGCCAGGCCTACGAATACGAGCGCGGCCTGCAAGCCGGAACATATAAAAAGGTCGGCGTGAACATCCACATGGGCGAAGCGGAACATGAAGTCGATCTGCACGAGTACAGCTTCGAGTCCGCGGAAAAACAGATCGAGAGCTTGAAACAACTGCGCCGGGAACGCTCCTCGGCCGAAGTCAGGGCAGGACTGACCGAACTGGAAAAGGCGGTCAGGAACAAGGAGAACGTCCTGCCGGTCCTGGTCCGGTGTTGCCGGGCCTACTGCACCGTGGGTGAAATGACGGACGTGTTCAGAAACGCCTTCGGCGGGTTCAAGGAACCGGGGTTGTTTTAGCGCCAAACCAATCAACCAGGGACCGATACCTCATGGCCGGTAAAAGATTGTCGGTCGCTGCTTCATATATTTTCCTTCCCGTCCAATACCTTTCGGACCGTTATCGCTAACTCCTTGAGCTTATATGGTTTGCCGACAAAGCCCAAGGCGCCCGAGGCCAGGGTTTCTTTCACCTGGCCGTTGGCCGAATAGCCGCTGGCGATAATGGACTTGACGTCCGGGTCGAGGGTCAGAAGCTCCCGCAAACATTTGTGACCGCCCATGCCGGGCATGTTAAGGTCAAGGATGACCAGATCAATGTCGCCTTTTCGGGTTTGGTAGATATCCACGGCGGTTTCGCCGCTGTCGGCGCAGATAACCGTATAACCAAAGCGATGGAGAATCTTCCTGGCCAGGTCCCTGATCGAGGCCTCGTCATCAACGACCAGAATGGTTTCAGTCCCTCCTCTAGGTATGGTCTCGTGAACCTCCTGGATAAATTGCGCCTCCCCCGGCTCGATAACCGGCAGGTAAATCTTGAAGACCGTGCCTTGGCCCATTTCGCTGTAGCACATGATGTAACCGCCGTGGTTCTTGACTATACCGAAGACCGAAGCCAGGCCCAGGCCGGTGCCCTTGCCGATTTCCTTGGTGGTGAAAAACGGTTCGAATATGTGCCGCACCGTTTCCTGATCCATGCCGTGTCCGGTGTCGGAGATGGTCAGGAGAACGTAATTCCCGGGCGTCGCTCCCAAATGATCGCGGCAGTATTCCTCTTCCAAGGTAATATTTTGGGTCTCGATGATCAGTCGGCCGCCTTCCGGCATGGCGTCGGCGGCGTTGCCGCCAAGATTCAGTATAACCTGCTCGACTTGGACGGGGTCCGCATTGACGGACCATAGACCACCGCCGAGGTGGAGTTCGATATCAATCATTCTTGGAATGGTTCTCTTCAACACTCCTTCCACATCAATTACCAGCCGGTTCAGGTCTATCGGACGGCGTTCCGCTTCCATTTTACGACTGAAGGCAAGAAGTTGTCGGACTAGGCGGGCTCCCCGTTCCCCGGCTTTTTGAATCTGGCTTAACTCATGGTGACCGCGGTCATTTTCACCTAGGTCCAACAGCAGCAACTGGGCGTATCCATTTATGGCTTGGAGGAGGTTGTTAAAATCATGGGCGATGCCTCCGGCTAACGTCCCGATGGCTTCCATTTTATGGGCTTGCCGCAACTGATCCTCGAGGGTTTTACGCTCGGTGATGTCCATAACGGATCCATCAAAGAACTCGACCTCTCCGCGCTGGTTGCGAACCGCTCGGGCCGTGACCGATCCCCAGAAAAAAGTGCCGTCCTTCCTCTTGAACCTGATCTCTTTACCCGAGAATAGGCCGGTTTCCAACAACTCCGCCAAAAGCGACTGCCGCTGGGCTGGGTCAGCGTATAGATTTTTCACCTCCTGTCCGAGCAGTTCCTCGATGGATTCGAAACCGAACAACCTGGCCAAGGCGGCATTCGCCATGATGAAACGGCCCGGCGGATCCGGCGTATTTCGGTACAAGCCTAGGGGAAGGCTGTCAACCAGGGAGCGGTATTTCTCCTCGCTGGTTCTCAGCGCCTCCTCCCATTGTATCCGTTCAGTGATGTCCTGAGCCGATGACAGGGCCCCGGTTACCTTGCCACTTACATCCTTGAGCACCCGGCACCACCAGGCCAGTAATCGCTTTTGTCCATCCTGGCGCCGCTGCCAGCTCTCGACATAGATAACGTCTTCCTGGCCGTTGAAGAGCGGTTGAACCGATTGGTAGGTATTCTGTTCCCCTTCAAAGTAAGAAGCGGCCTCTTGGCCTATCACGTCCTCCCCAAAAAACTCCAAACCGGCCCGATTCGCCCAAGTGTAGACCTTGTTGTTGTCAACTTCCATGATGATATCCGGAACGGCGGCCAGGATGGCTTCCTGGCGCGTGGATATATAACGAAGTGATTCTTCGACCCGCCTGCGCTCGGCGATCTCGGCCTGGAAGCGGTTGTTTTGCTCGTCCAGGGCTTTGGTTCGCTCGATCAACCGCTGCTCTAATTCCCGCCGGGCCTGCTCCAGGCGGGCAGGGGACTCTTCCAGCCGGTCGGCCGGCGGTGCCGGATTGGATGGTTTCCCGCTCATCTCTCCCTCCCAGAAACGGACCGAGTCAGTTCTTGGACTTCAACCTTGTTGCTTATTCATTTCGCTTCACCGGGCCGCGGGGGCATTAAGGCTTTTCCCCAATTTCATCAACACCAGACCAACCTGGGGCCTGACGACAATTCTTGCCGAGGTCGCCGCTATTTGACCAGCTTCAACGCGGCGCGGAATTCCGGCGTGCCGGCCCGGCGCAGGAGTTCATAAATGACCGTTTCGGTGGTAGTGATGACCGCGCCGCTTTGGCGGAGACGATCCAGGGCCAACTCATGGTTGTGGGGGCCGCGGGAACCGCAGGCGTCGGCCACAACGTGAACCTGGTACTTGTCCAGGGCGGACAGGGCCGTCTGCAGGACGCAGATATGGGCCTCGATACCGGCCAGGATCAGGACGCGGCGGCGCAGGCTTTCCAGTCGGTTGACGAAGGCCGGTTCGCCGAAGCAGTCAAAGCAAATTTTGCCGATCTTCGGGGCGCCCGTGCCTTCGGCGTCGATCTCGCTCAAGGTGGACCCCAGGTTCTCCTGTTCGGTCAGCACGACCGGCAATTTCACGATTTGAGCGAACTTGGCCAGCCGGACCGCGTTGTCCCGCACCCGCTCTTTTTCCGCCATGACCGCCCAGAGCTTTTCCTGGAGGTCAATCATGATCAGCGCGCTATCGTCCACTTCGATCAACCTGGGCCTGTTCTGGTCGCTCATCGGGTGCATCCTTTCAGAGAAGATTGAACTCGGTCACGTAAACATTGGTCTTCTTTTCCCAGCCGATGGTCGAGGTGGGTCTATCGCCGTAATCGTGACCCGGCCAGACAATGGTTTCGTCGGGCAGGGCCATCAGCTTGCGGATTGATTCGAGCATGATGGACAGGGAAGCGCCCGGCAGGTCGGTGCGGCCGCCGCTGCCCACGAAGAGGGTGTCGCCGGTGAAAAGGTTTCCCTGGGCCAGCAGGCAGACGCCGCCGGGCGTGTGGCCCGGCGTATGGATAACCGCTAGGGTCAGGTTCCCCAGTTGGAACGGGCCTTCCCCATCCAGACGGACGTCGGCCCGGGGCGATGGCTCGAAACCCCACATTCTGGCCATTTGAACGCCCTGGTTGGAGTTGAACAGGTCGTCGTCCGCGGCGTGCATGACGATGGCCGCGCCGGTGAGTTCCTTCATTCTGGCGTTGCCGCAGGTGTGGTCCGGATGGCCGTGGGAGTTGAAGATGTATTTGATCCGGAGACCGGCGGTCCTGGCCTCGGCCGCGATGTCTTCCTCGTCTCCGGCCGGATCGATGACCAGGGCCTCCTTCGTCTCCGGGCAGCCGATGAGGTAACAGAACACGGCCATCTGGCCGACCAGCAGTTGCTTGACGATCATAACGGGCTCCTTGGCGGGAGATTTCATTATCGGTTTAGCATAAAACGCCCCTGGCCGGAATAGTCAAACCGCCCTGGCAGTTGACATCCTACAGTGTTTCTAAGGCAGAACCCAGGCGCTCCCGGACAGTATCTATGAGTTCATAAGCCGGTAACCGGTATTTTTATGGTGACAATCGAATTGTTTAAGGCACTCGATCTAAATCGTCAGAAATCAATGGTTATGTTACATAGGGATGCGCCGGTATTCGTTCGCCCGGCGGATCAGCTTGACTTGCGGCCATTGCTTCCGATCGGGCGGTAGATGAATCCGTTGCCCTAGAACGCGCTTGAAGTCAGGCAACCCACCGTCAAGACGTAAAGTGGCCAGTTGTAATTCCCTGGCCGGGTTGAACCGCATGACCATATCTTCATCCAGGAAGATGAGGGCATTGTCAAAAGCCCGATGAAACGTCGGCGAAAGGGCGATTCCATTCTGGATTTCATCCGTGCTGCCTTCCGCTCCTACGGGTAAGATGTGCGTCGCCTCGACCAGCCGCAATTGCATCCGGGTGACTGCGCAGCGTTGGCCATAGGCGGCCAAGACCTGCTGCCGAAAGCACGCGGCCCGGGAAAACCGGCTTATGGAGGATACGATTTTCCGCCGGGCATTGGTAAGCCTGTCCAGTTCATCCTGATCAATGGCCACCAGAGCGGAGGCCCGAGTTAGAAGCTTATACATCAACGCGCTTGTTCCCAACTGATGAAGATTCTCGGCATTGGCCAAATAATTGATTATCTGGTCAGGCCGTATTCCGACCGCGATTTCGTTATTGCTTTTACGGTCAAAAGCCAATCCGTCCTGTAGCGCTCTATAAAGGGATTTGATGTTAATCTGAACCGATGGTGAGCCAGTCGTGAAGGTCCGGTGTCGCCGCAAATCAAAGCCGGCAAACATCTTCAAATTCGGTTCATAGCCGAGCAGGACGGTATAGCCTCGCGGATTAAGAGGCAAAGGAGAAGAAACCGTGGTCATTTGAATCCGGTACTCGTCCGGGAGGTTCGGACGGCCGCCGTGAGTCAGGGTCCAAGCATACACCCAAACCTCAACATTACCGGCCTCAGCTTGGATAATAAATCTTCGCGGATGCCGGATTGGAGTGGATATGAGCATCCCGGAAGAGCCGGCCTCCTGAAAGGCGTCAAGGATGGCCTCGATTAACTCAGGCGGTCTTATCGCCGGCATGCCTAAGCCCTGGTATAAAAACGCTTTTTCATTGCTTTCGGAGATTGGCTTAAGTCCGAAGATTCCATCTCCTCTCTAACCGCCGACTCCGGTTCGGCTTCTTCACCAATAAGATATTGTTCTTCGCCGACGTTTGTCCGGCTTCTTCCGCCGTCGGCAGCCAAAGGCTGATCATCCAAAGAGTTCCACATGGAAGAGGGATGGTAAAGTTTATATTGTATGTCCTTCGATTTCACCGCTTCCGGAAATAGAGTCCCCTGGTGTTTGAACCGTCCTAAAGCCCCCTTTAAGTATTCTTCTACTAAGTCACAGCAAAGCCAATGGCGCTTGAGACGCTCGGCCACTTCACCGGTCACACAGCTCCCGGCAAAGGGATCGAAGACCAAATCCCCGGGATCGGTCAGCATGCGGATGAAGTACTCCGGCAATTCGCCCGGAAAACGGGCCGGGTGCTGGGGCAAGCCGTGGTCCTTGCAGTAACGCAGGTAGGTTGAATTGCTTTCAGTGTTCGGGATGGCCAGAACATTCGGGGGAATGGAGGCCTTATTGTCTTTCGAAAACTTGTTGCTTATGTCGTGCCCGCTGGGCCGGAGCTTGGCTCTGTAACCGTTCTTCAGTAGGTTTTTCATCGAATCGCTATATGGGGCTAAAACGCGGCGATTGCTGGCTTTCGGCCATGGCGTCGCGGAAAGCCACCAAATACAATCAACGGCGTCCTTGACCCGGACGCGGCGGACGGTCACCCATTCCGCCGGCGTCGGCAGCTTAGCCGGATTCCACCAAAAGAATTCTTGAGCCAGATGAAACCCGATTTCCTTGCATAGCATGATAAGAAGTTCAAAGTGGTAAAGGCTTCGCGTTGGCTGGCCTGGAATCCAGGACCCGCCTATGTCAATCACCAGAGAACCGTCCGGCTTCAGGATTCGCTTGAATTCTTTCCCAAACGGCCTGAACCACTCAACGTATTTATCAGCGTCTACGTTGCCATATTTCTTTTTCCGCACCAGACCGAAAGGCGGGCTGGTTACTATGAGATCAACTGAAGATTCGTCCATTTCTTCGCGCATCAGATCAATGGCGTCACCCCAATAAATGCGTCCGTGCTTGGTATTATAAAACAGTTTCAGTTCCATATCCGTGGAAGTACTACAATAGCCTTATAAAAGAAAGGGCAATCCATGACTAAAAACCAGGTTGGGCTTTGATTGCCGCCTTGATCATTCTTGATCCTAAACAAGGCCATTACTTAACGCCGGTTCGGGGTCGGCAGAGCAGGAAACAGTCGTCGAAGACCGAGCCGATAAGGAGATAGTCCTGGAAAACCGCGGCTACGCTCGAGCCGGACAGGGCTTCGCCCAGGTCCAGGAACTCGGTCGAGGCCACCAAACCGCCGCCGGGGATCACCTCCGCCTTTATTACCTGCGAGGGCGAACGCCGGGCCGGGTCTTTCGAGTAGCGGACAAAAGATAAAAGCTTAGGGTGGGCGCCGATCCAAAGCCGGCCGCTTCGATCCACCTCGATGTTGTCCACGCCCGCGTCCACGTCAATGCTCGCTTCCAGGGTCAACCGGCCGGAGTCTTGGTTCCGGCGAAAAACTTTTATCCGCCGGCCCACGGTCTCGGCTACGTACACTCTTTCCCCGTCCGGGCTGATATTTATTCCATTGGCGTAGGCCAGACCCTCGGCCACGACCTGAAACCCCCGGCCGTCATAATAAAGGATCTGGGCCTGGGCCAGTTGGAGGAAATCTTCCAGCGTGCGGCCCGCTTTGGAAGTGTAGCCGTGGTCGTTGGTCACGTAGAACCGGTCCGGACCCACCGGCGTGACGTCGTTGGGACTGTGCAGGAGCGGGTCGGTCACGGTGCGGCGATGGACCAGCCGGCCGGCCTGGTAATCGAAAACCTCGATGCGGCTCCCTTGCGGCTGATGGTTGACCACGAACAGGCTGGTCTTTCCGTCCGGCGCCGCATACAGGCCTAGGCCGTGCGGAAAGAAACCTTTCTTGAAGTCCGCCGTCAAGTTAACCAGAGTCGGATCGGCCGCCGCGAGATCGTAGCCGTACACCGCGCCCTGGGGATATTTCCTCTCGATGCTCCGAGCCCGGAAATCCACGGCGGAGATGAAGGCCAGACCGGTGCTTTGATTCAGGGTTATGTCCTCGGAGCCGGTCAGGCCGGTTATTTTCCGGCAATCCCACCGGGAGTAAGGCTGAAGGGTCTTGAATTCCCCGGCCCGGTACATGGTCTTGACCACGAATCCAGCCACGGTCAGGATCACCAGCCCCGCGATCAGGATGATTATTTTCCGCCATCTCATGGTCTCTTACCCCATCTTGGCAAAAAGTCCAGCCGCTCCTATTTGATCACCCGCCAGGCCGGGCCGACCATGGCCCAGCCTTGGCCGTCCCAGTAGAACAGGTGGAACTTCATCCCCGACCGTTCGCCGGGTTTGACCAGGGACACCTCGTAGAAAGTCAGGCCCGGCCGGAGAACGGTCTCGGCCAATCGCCTGGTCCCGCCGGGGAACTCCTGAAAAGCCATGGTGCCTTCCTTATACTGGGCGATCTCCTCGGTGGTGGCCTTAAAGACCAATACCTCCGTGTTTTCGGGCTTGGCGGCAAAGATGCGGGCCGCGGGCGTGGATTTCAGGAAATCGGCCTGCTGGTTCAGAATGGCCTTGACGGCTTCCGCGGAAACGTTGTCCCGGAGGGCTTTCCGCAGCCGGGCTTCGTCCGGAAACAGGGGCTTGGCCAAGGCCGCGGCGGTCTTATCGTCCTGGGCGGTCATGGCCGCGTGCAGCTTCTTGAACAGGGCCTTCAGGTTGTCCGGGCTGTTCTGGGGGGTGAAGTCAGCCGCCGGGACCACCCCGGCCGCCAGGATCATCGAACTCAACAAGATCAGGATCAGGTAAGATTTCCGACTAAGCATGACTACCTCCGTGGCTTCAGATTTTTCGTTTCAAGAGGTTCAAGCCAGACCCTGGGGTCTGGCCATCACTTACTTTTACGCTTAGCCCGCCGGCCGCCATGAACCGCCCCGGCCTTTGAAGTGAACAACGCTTTTCGCTGTTCCTCCGGTAGAAAAGGCGCTTGCAGGCGAACTGGATCGCCCAGGTCTTTGAACAGTAAGTCGCCGTGACCCAGGAGCTTTTCCGCGCCGGTTTGCTGCAGGAGCATATATGATTCACGGGAATCGTTCATCTTTAATCCTACGCGGCAAGGAATGCTGGCTTGAACGGCACCGCTGATCACCTGGCGGCTGGGCTGTTGGGTGGCCAGGATGAGATGAATCCCGGCGGCCCGGGCCTTGTTGCCGATCAACCTTATCAAGCTTTCCACGGCCTGTCGCTCTCCTCGATCACCGGTCACCAGGGAAGCGTATTCATCACACAGGCAAACCACCCGCGGACATGGCCGGCCGGTTTTTTTCACTAGGGCGGCCTGGTCATCAACGCCGTTTTCCTGTAACAGACGATAACGGTTATCCATCTCGGAGGCCAATTCGGCCAGAACGACCGAAGCAAGCTGTTCATCGGGGAAGATCAAGCTGGACGGTGAAAAGAAATAAGGAGAGTCGGCCAGATCGTTGAACGCCGTCCGCTTGGGGTCAATAAGGACCAGCCGGAGCGTCTCGGGTGTGTTACACATTATCAGGCCGGCGATGGCCGCGCGGAGCCATTCGCTTTTTCCGCTGCCCGGACTTCCGGCCACCATTATGTGGGCTTGCAGCGGGTCACTCAAATCCGCGGTCTTTAAATTCCCATCCAGATCCAATCCGACGATCACCAGGGCCGATCCAGCCAGGGGTTCGATCTCGGGCAGCCGCTCCTTGACCGCATCAAAATATACCACCTGGCGGTCCGGTCGGCCGAGGTCCAGGCAGACCCGTCCTTCAACCAGGCCGATGAGCGGCGCTTCGGGCAGGGCCAGTCGAATCTGTATTTCCTTGTCCAGGTCCTGAATATGTTTCAACCTGACCCCGGCACCCAAGGTCAAGCGATATCGCAGGAAGGCTGGTCCCACCACAGGTTCTTCCACCAAGCCCACCGATCTGCCGTATTCCTCGAAGACCTCGATTATCTTTTGACCGAGATCAAGATATCGGCTCGCTGGCCGGGCCGGCGGTTTTGTCTCTTTAGGCCAGACGCCGGCCAGACTGCCGATCAGGTCTATCAGTCGGTCATCGGCCTGAGTGGCCTGGGCGGAGTTCAATAAAATTTCCTCCTTGTCCGGTTTGAAGCTGACCAAGGCCAAGTCTCTCTTCCGGATATCCTCCGCCGACGGGCCATCTCGATTCCCTTCCTCGATCTTGGTGAGCAGCAGGCGGTAAAGACAGGCCTGGGCCAGATCGGCTTCGGGCGAGGTCCGGCCCAGCTTCAACTCGATGACGCACCAAGCCCCGTTATTCGGACTGACCAGGAGCGAGTCGGCCACGCCGGCCATTCTGACCGAGTCGGTCCAGCCGGGAAGGTGCAGTTCCGCCGCCGCCGGTACTTCCGGCCTGATCAAAGCTCTCAAGGCCGGCCAGTCCAAGGGTCTTCTCCCAGGGGTAGGATGTCGGCAGGTCCAGGCCAGGTCAGCCAGCCACTCGACCAGATTGACCGCGGCCTGCCAGAAGTCGAGAACTTGGCCGGCGGCGTCATGCAACCGGGACTGCTCCGAGACCAGCCGAGGTCCTATCAACCTAAGATAAGCGTGCCTCCGCAGAGCCTCACCCCAGGTTTTTCGGTCTTCATCCGTCGCTTCGAGAACCGTGAAACCATTGCGGTTGGGGCCGGGACCGATCAAGTCGGCCAGAACCTGATGGAACATCCGGCCTAGGATCAGATTGGACGGCCGGGCTGCTTCCCAGGACCGTCCTGCCTGCCGCCTGAGGGCCTCACGGACGTCGTGTACCGAAAGCTCGACCGGCATGGTTTAACCCTCAATCGCCGGACGACAAGTCCGGCGGAGCATAGAGAAATAAAACCGATGGCGGTCCGGCCAACAGGCCGAACCGGTCCGGATGGCGCCTGACCGCGTCTTCGATCCGCTCCAGGGAATCGTGACCCAGATTCCGGTCCAGATCGGCCAGCGGCAGAATAAAATGCTCCTCAAGTTCCTCGGCGATGTCCTGGAGGAGGTCCGTGTCCTTTTCAGACGCAACGGTGGTTGAACCAACAAGGTCTTCAAAAAACACGCGCAGGCTTTCGTCCAGGTTGGCCGCCAGCCATTCCTGCACGGTCTTCGGTCCGATCGAAACGCCGGCGTTGGCCAGATCGCCGGACTTGGCCTCGGACAAAATAGTCCGTAGGGCCTTCAGTGCGGCCAGAACTTGGATAGAAGGTTGAACCAGCCGCAGGCCCTTGGCTTGCAAACCAGCCAGCCGCTCCCGAGTGACTTTAGCCGTGCGTTTGATGGGCAGCCGGGAATCCCGGATCAGAACCAGCCTCGACAGCCCGAGGTCGGGTGGTTTTTCCTCCAGTCGGCGCAGCCGGGCCGCCAGGCTGGTCATATTCCGGTGATTGGCCAGGACCAGGCCCACCGTCCGACTGCTCCGCCCGACAAGCAGGTCCACGCCGCTGGATGCGGCGGACGGGAGGAGAGTCGGCTCGATCATTTCGGCCAGAAGAGGTAAGGCATGGGTCAAATTTTCATCGGTTTCATCGGGCGGCGTCTGTTTCAGGGCGGCTTCCCGGAGACGTTGAAACTCTTTTTCGATAAAAGTCTGGTCGTCAATCTTCGGCACCTGGCGGCCGCGTGCTTGTTCAAAGAGAGTGTCGCAGGCGGCGATAACTTTTCTGGCCGGGCAGGGCCTTGATTGAAAGAGGGTTTTAATCTCCTCTGTCTCAAGCGGCCAAGTCGGGGAATCGGGGTGTTCAGCCCTAAGTTTTTTTAAGATTGGCTCGGCCTCCAGCCGGCAGGCGGCCAGCCGGACGGCTTGATCATAAGTCAGGGGGTTTAGAACTTTGGCCTCCTGGGTGATCCGGTCATAGTCGGCGTCCCGGATGGCCGATTTGAGATTATCCATCAGGGCTGACTGGATGCACGAAATCAAGAGCAGGTTGTCCGTGGAGTTGAAAAGGGTGGCCCCGACCTGGCCGAAACGGAACAGGCCATCGCGATCCTCGGGGTGGGACTGCAAGGCTTCGATCTGGTCAAAGCACAAGACCACGGGCCGGCCCGGTCCGGCCAGGCGACACAAGTTCAGTATGACCTCCTGGGCCAGAGTTTCCTGGTCAAGGTCCCCAGGAGGTTGTTCACTCAACCCAAGCTCTTTTCGAGACGATTCCGTAAGATTGTCTCCCATGAGCCAGTTCCGGGCGTCGTTTCGGTGCCGGTCCAGGAGAACGTTCTTGAGGACCTGAAAAAGCTCGTGGTCCAGGCCGGCTCCGCGGGCCAGTTGATCCAGGTTGTGCTCGAACTTCTCGGTTTTCCGGACCGGTTGGGCGCGCACCCACTGGAGCCAATTCGAGGTCGAGCGTTTCTTTGTATCCATTCCGGCCAAACGACCGGCGATCAGGTGCTGGATTTGGGTGGCGCCATCGGCCACCGGGCGTAAAAGGTCTTCGGCGAACCGGCGTCGGACATGCCGCCAGATCATCCGCGGGCTGGTCTGCAGGCGCACGGAGACAAAGATGCAGGGCAACAGGTCGTCTCGGGTTTGGGTCAAGTGTTTTTGCAGCCGTCCCAGCAGATGGGTCTTGCCCGAACCGGCCGGGCCGTGCAGGAACACGCTGCGGGACATCCGGCCGCTCTTCACCAGTTCATAGGCCCGGTCGCAGGTCTCAAAAGCCTCCCGGTGTATCTCCGGGACGTCCACTTCCGCCGGCCGCCAGGCGTCGGCAACTATGTTCTGGCGGAAGGGATTATCGAGAGCGCTAAGAGGATTCATGGCCTTCTCCCAGGACTATCCCAATGTAGTAAGTCCCCAGGCTGTCCCGGACCAGTTCCTCCCTCTCGGTTTCACTCAGGCTCGAAGGGTAATCGTGATAATGGAGGACTACCTTGCCCGTCCGGGCCAAGTCCAAAACGGTTTTATCGAACTGCTCCTTGGAAAGGTCCACGGACCGTCGTAAATCCCGGAGCGATACCAGAGCCCGCTGCCGGGCCTTGGGCTCAATCTTGACCATGCCGGCCAAGATCAGCCTTTCGGGCTCCTGATGTGACCGAACCAACGTCCCTGTTTCTGGCGGCGGGGGCTGAAGCGGCTTCGGAAAACTCAATCCGAGCATAGGTCTCAGGGCCTGATAAACCGTCTCCAAGGGCTGGTTAAGTTTCAGCCCGACGGCCTGTATTTCTTTTACGATTTTGGTCAAATAAGGTCCTGGAGGCGGAGGCTCGATGGCGTAGCGCGCGATTTTTTCCCGACCGGCCGGCGGATGAAGGAAGGCTTGGCCCGTGGCCAGGACCGGTTTCAGGTGCTCCTTGACGTATTTTTGCGTCTTCGAGTAGCCGGGCAGGCCTTTGACTTTTACGGCCAATTCCCGGGCCGAAAGACGGCGGCCGGCCATGGCCGCCAGCATCTGGCGCCGCGCCGCTGCCTCCGGATCGAAGGCCGCGTAATAAATCGTCTGGTCCGGCTGCCACTTATGGATCGCACCGGCGCGGACCAGTTCGTCCAGGTGTTTTTTCAGTTCCTCGAGGGGTATCTGATATGATCGCGGGAGTTGTTTCCGTAGGGTGTTCGCGGCGGTGGCTCGGTTGAGGCGCCTCAGGGCCGACTCGATCACCGTCCTGACGGACATCTGGTCAATGTCCGAATAGGGATCTGACACTGTGACGCCTCCTTTTATTCCAGGTATCTGAGGGTGATATCATTGGTCACGCCGCCGGGCGCCTCCTGTCTTGATCGAACACCGATTAGGTATTGAATTATAATTCCCCTGAAGGTGAACGTCCCCTGTCCATTCGACGTCCAACTATATTTCATCCTCGTCTTTTATTCAACTTTTTGGCGCCGGCCGAGTCAATGAAGGTCCGGCGAACAGTGGCGGGGATATATTTGACCTGGATAACGATCCATGTTAATTTGAATTTAATTATTTTTTTGATTTTAGAACGAGACCGGCCAGGGGCAGGGCCTGAAGCAAGATGAAAACCACAACCTCCCCGGATGATCTAGCCGGGTTCAAGGACGACCGGCTGGTCTATATCGCTAAGGGCAACCTGGCCTTCGTCCGGCTCTTGACCATGTTCCTGGTCAACTCCCAGGGATACCGCTCCGTCGTGGTGGATAAAGACGAACTGGCCGCGGTTGTGGAAAAACACAGGCCGGACTTCCTGATTATCGTGGATGACATCCCCTTGTACGATAGACTTCGGTCCGCGGTCGGGGCCAGGGGCGTACCTTTTCTCTTGGTCACCACCTCCGAAATGAAACCCACCCCAGTCCCGGACCTGGCGCTCGGAGATCAGGTTTGGGCTCTGAAAAACGATCCAGCCGATTTCCTCCGGGTCCTGCGCGGCCTGGTCCCTGAACCAACCGCCAAGCGCATACTCTGCCTGGACGACAGCCCGACCTTGCTCAAGCACCTCAAGAAGACCTTTGCCGGCACGCCGTACATCATTTACACGGCCGAAGACGGCCAGGCCGGTCTGGACATGCTGCCCCAGGTCAGACCCGACCTGATTCTGGTCGACATTGACATGCCGATCATGGACGGACTGGAATTCTGCCGCCGGGTCAGGTCCCGGGATGACCTGGCCGAAGTGCCCTTGATTATCCTTTCCGCCAAGTTGGATCATGAAACCATAGTCGCCGGGTTCGAGGCCGGCGCGGACGAATATCTGACCAAGCCTTTCTTCCCGGACGAACTCTTGAACAAGATAGAATCCTACCTGGTCCCGCCGCCGGCCCGGCGCCAGGAGCACGTGCTGGTGGTCAACGACCAGCCGACCGTCACCCATCAGCTCAAGCTGGCCCTGGCCAGCCAGGGTTTCGAAGTGACCGCGGCGGCCGATCCGGACCAGGCCCTGGCCGTCGCGGGACGGGAAATCCCTGATTTGGTGATCTCGGACGCCGACCTGAAAGGCCTGACCGGCTTCCAGTTCTGCGCCCGGATGCGCGACCGGACCGAACTCCAGAGAATTCCCTTCGTCCTGATGACCGGCCAGACCAGCGCCGGCGCCCGCAAGATGGGCGCAAAGGTGGGCGTGACCGCGTATCTGACCAAGCCTTTCACCCGGGAAGGAGTGGTCGCCCTGGTCGAGCGGATACTGGCCGAACGCCGTTCGCTGCGGGCCCTGGAATGGCAGGTGGTCCTGGCTTCGATCACCTCCCTGGCCAAGGCCCTGGACGAACGCGACGCCTACACCCGCTTCCATTCGGAAAACGTCTCGCGCTTCGCCGTGGCCATCGGCCGCAAGTCCGGACTCAACTCAGCCGAGATCGAGAACCTGCGTCTGGCCGGCCTGCTGCACGATATCGGCAAGATCGGCATTCCGGACCGGGTGCTGCACAAACCAGGCAAGCTGACGGAAGAAGAATTCGATCAGATAAAACAACACTCCCGAGTGGGAGCGGAAATCCTCAAGCCCATACCCGGTCTGGACCAGGTGGTCTCGACCATTCTTCATCATCACGAACGCCTGGACGGCCGCGGCTATCCGGCCGGGCTTCAAAGCGACGACATACCGATCCCGGCCCAGATACTGGCCGTGGCCGACACCTTCGACGCCTTGGTCACGGACCGACCCTACCGGCAAGGCCTGCCCCGGGAAAAAGCCGTGGCCATCATGAAGGAAGTATCCGGCAGTCAGCTCTCGCCCCGATTCGTCAAGTTGTTCCTTGAATGGCTGGCCGAATCGGAATGGGATGACTCAGTCGGTCAGTGAGGAGATAAACATGCCGCGATGGCCGGCGGCGATCAGCTTGTCCATGGCGGCCTTGGCTTCCTGCCGGGTGCCGTACCGACCGACCCTGACCCGGTACATGGTTGTTCCGGCCTGATCCACCCGGTAATAATAGGCATCGAAGCCCCGGCTCCGCAGATTGCCGGTCATGCGTTCGGCCTCTTCCGGCGAGCGGGCCGTGGCCACCTGAATCGAGAAGTTTTCTCCCGGCTTGCGCGTCGGCGGCGATCCGGCCGGCGCGGCGGATTGGTCGGGCTTGGCCGCGCCGGCCGCCGGTTTGGCGTCAGCCTTGATGGCGGTCTCGGCTTTTAATTTGGCCTGGTCCGGCCCGGACTTGGGCTTGCCGGCCGGATCGGGCTTGATCTTGAACGTCTCATCGTCCTTGGCCGGCGATTTGGAGGTTCTGGTCAGAGAGCTGTAGAAAGTGAGCTTGGGCTCGGTCTCCGGCGCCGGCGCCGGACGGGAAATGTTTTCCGAAGCCACTTCCACCACCGGCGGCTTCCTTTCCACCGGCCGGCCCACCACCCGATCCACCAGGTCCTGGAAGATCGGGGTTTGAAAGATCGTCCCCCGGCCGGCCAGGACGCCCAGGCCGAAAACCCAGACGAGGATCACGGACAGGCAGGCCGACCAAAGAAAAAGCGACGAGCGCTTGAGCACGTAGGTCCTGGGCCCGCCCGCCCGGCGGTTCCGGCGGCCGGACCCGATTTCCCTCGCATCGCCGTCTATAATGGCCTCGAGGACGGCCCCGTCCGGATCGGCCCCTTCCAGAAAAGAGCCTTCCTCCTCGGACTCCTTCGGGTAACGTCGGCTCGCCGCGGGCGCGTCGATTTTATCCTTTTTCAGGCGAATCATCGGACGATATTATCACTCAAGGTTTATTCCCTCGCCCTGATCTCTTGCGCGCCGGTAGCGTGAAGGGGCTCAAGCGGGAGATCGGTCCGCCTCCGAACTCTCACATTTTCTCCGGCGCGGACACCCCCAGCAGGTTCAGCCCGTTGGCCGCCACCTGTCTCACCGCCTGTACCAGGACCAGCCGGGCCAGGGAAAGGCTCCGATCCTGACTCACGAAGCGGTGGCGGTTGTAATAGGGATGAAACCGTTGCGCCAGTTCGGTCAGATAATGGGTCAGCCGGTGAGGTTCAAGGCTGGCCGCGGCGCCTGCGATCAAGTCCGGAAAGGCGGCCAGATGCTTCATCAAGCCCAGTTCTTCGTCCAGGGTCAGCCGGGACAGGTCCGCGTCGTCCGGTCCGGGCAGAGCCAGACCCTCGGCCGCGGCGGTCTTGAAGACGCTGCATATCCGGGCGTGCAGGTACTGGACGTAATAAACCGGGTTCTCCGCCGATTGTTTCTTGGCCGCTTCCAGGTCAAAATCCAGGGGGCTGTCCGAGTTCCTGGTCAGGAACATGAACCGGGCCGCGTCCACGCCCACCTCTTCCACTACTTCCCGCAAGGTGACGAACTGGCCGGCCCGGGTGCTCATGGCCACCGGCTGGCCGCCGCGCAGGAGATTGACTAGTTGGACCAGCAGAATCTGGAGTTGGTCGCTCGAGTAGCCCAGGGCCTCGACCGCGGACTTCATCCGCGGCACGTAACCGTGATGGTCCGCGCCCCACAAATTTATGACCAGATCGAACCCCCGGGTGAACTTGTCCCGATGATAGGCGATGTCCGAGGCGAAGTAGGTGTAATCGCCCGAACTCTTCCTCAGGACCCGGTCCTTGTCGTCGCCGAAACCGGTGGTGGCGAACCAGAGCGCCCCACCCTCCTCGTATAAATGACCTCGATACTTGAGCTCGGCCAGGGTGTCGGCCAACAGCCCGTTTTGATACAGGCTCTGTTCCGAAAACCAGACGTCATGGTTCACGCCGAAGGCGGACAGGTCGTCCCGTATGCCCTGACCGATCCGGCCGGCGGCCCAGGGATAGAGCGCGGCCACGGCTTCCTCTTCGGTCAGGCCCAGATACCTTTCACCCTCGACGGCCTCGACTTCCCGGGCCAGGTCCCGGATATAGTCGCCCTGATAAAGGTCCGACTGGAATTCCACCGGCCGGCCGAACAGCTCGAGATACCGGTACAGGACCGACCGGCCCAGGGTCTGCATCTGGCGGCCGGCGTCGTTGATGTAATACTCGCGGCTGACGTCGAACCCGGCCGCGGCCAGAACCCGGGCCAGGGCGTCGCCCACGGCCGCGCCCCGGCCGTGGCCCACGTGCAGGGGACCGGTGGGATTAGCGGAAACGAACTCGACCTGGACCTTCCGGCCCCGGCCCAGGTCCACCTGACCATAGGCCTCACCCTGGCGGAGCACCTCCCGCAGCCGGTGCAGCCACCACCGCCGGGACAGGGTGAAATTGATGAAGCCCGGGCCGGCCACTTCCATTTTTTCGAGGAAGCCTTCCGGGTCCTGAAGGTGACCGACAATGATTTCGGCCAGGTTACGTGGATTCTTTTTTTCCGGCTTGGCCATGACCAAAGCCGCGTTGGTGGCCCAGTCGCCGTGTTCGGCCTCCCGGGGGGCTTCCACCGCCAGGCCGGCCGGCTCGCCGTTGGAACTCAATTCGCCCGCGGCCCTGGCCCGTTCCAGGGCCGCGATGATCTTTTCCCTTAAAATACGCCTCACTTCTTCTTATCCTCTTGCCCGCTTTTTTCTTCCGCCTTGATGGTCAGATCGCGGGAGTAGTCCGGACACCTGAGCTGTCCAGACGATTCAAACGAGTACTTTTTCCGGCAGTCCTTGCGCCAGGCGCAGACCGCGCAATAAGTCCTGTCTTCCATGGCCTCTTGCCTCGATTCAGATATATTCGCGGTGATTGAGCGAACCCACCTGACAAAAGACCTCGTAGGAGATGGTCCCGATCAGGTCGGCCAGGTCCTGGCCGGTAATGATTTCCTCGCCCCGGCGGCCCAAAAGGAGCACTTCGTCTCCCACCGCCGCGCCGGGGATATCGGTCACGTCGAACATGGTCAGGTTCATGCAGACCCGGCCCAAAACCGGCGCCCGCCGGCCCCGGATCAGAGCCCAGCCCTTGTTGGACAGCAGGCGGTTGTAACCGTGGATGTAACCCAGCGGCGTCGTGGCCAGCAAGGTTGCCCGGGACGCGGTCCAGGTTCGGCCGTAGCTCACGGTCCCGCCGGCCGGCACGGTCTTGATCTGGATGATTCGGCTGGTCAGGGACATGGCCGGCCGGAGATCGGCCTTGGCTTTCATGTGGCCGGCCGGCCAGTCCCCATAAAGCATGAGACCGGGCCGGACCATCTGAAAATAAGCCTGGGGCAGGGTCAGCGTGGCGGCGCTGTTGGCCGCGTCGTTGAGCGGCAGGGCCAGACCCAGGGACCGGCCCAGCGCGATGGCGGTCCGGAAGCGTTCGAGCTGTTCCTGGATAAAGGCGCTGTCCTTCAGATCGGCCTCGGCGAAATGGGTGGCCAGTCCCTCGACCTCGAGGTTCTTCAAGCCGGCCGCGGTTTCCAGGAAGGAATGGGCCTGGGTGTATAGCCAGCCCAGGCGATGCATGCCCGTGTCTATCTTGAGCTGAACCTTGATTTTCCTGTTTCGCCGCCGGGCCGCCTCATCCATGACCTTGGCCAGCCCCGGATCGTAGACAAAGGGCGTCAGGTCCAGGTCCACGATCTCCAGGGCCTGCTCGGGCGTCAGGCCGGCCAGTATATAAACGGGCGCCTTGACGCCGGCGTCCCGCAGGAGGGCGGCCTCGTGCAGGTCCATCACGCCCAGGGCGTCCGCGCCGTTTTCCGTCAGGTGTTTTCCCACGCGGGCTACGCCGTGGCCGTACCCGTCGGCCTTGACCATGGCCATGACGCGGACGTCGGGGCCGACCAGTTTCCTGACCTGACCAAGGTTATGGGCCAGGGCGGCCAGGTCCACTTTGACTTTGTTGAAATAACGTTCCAAAAAAGACGCCTCCTCGGTCAATGTTCCCTAAAGGTTAGCCCATCAACCAGGACCTGACAAGTGTAATCGCTCGGCCGCGGTAAGCGGCGTTTCCTCACCGGCCCTTACCTTTTCCCGGCTCAGGCTTCTCGTCGCCGATCAGGCCAGGGTCGAGATCACGACGCCGCCATTTGAATGGCCACGCGCCGCTTCGTCTTGACAAGAAAGCCCGGAAAATGGTGAAACAGGAAGCCGGCGGACGTCGAGACCGGCCAACCATTCAAACCAGGCGGCGGTAAGAGGCTATGGACTTGAAATACGTGCTCTGCGTGTTGGGGCTGGTGCTGATCATCGAAGGCCTGCCCTACGCCGCTTTCCCGCAACGCATAAAGAGCTGGCTGCGCCAGATACTCGAAGCTTCGGAATCGACCCTGCGGGTGATCGGCTTCCTGGCCATGGCGCTGGGGCTCTTCCTGGTCTGGCTCGGCCGGCGCTGAGCGCCTTTCCCGATGGTCGCTCCGCGACGGCCGCTCTTATCCGGTGGCAAGCGGCCAGTGAACAGGGCCTTAAGCTGGCCCTAGGCCTCGCGGTTCGAGGTGGGACTTTTTTTATCGGCCCCTCAAGCCCGGCCATCGGTCGAATCGCCGTTTTTCTCCTCGGCGGTCCGTTCGGAATCGTCCTTTTCAGTGGGGGCGGAAAGGCCGGCAGGTTCTTTCAGGTCCCGGCTTGTCTTTACTTCCAGGGCGGCGGCGGATTCTTCCTTCAGTTGGGGTAAAGGCGGCGTCGCGTCAAACTCGAGCCAGAACGAGGCCTCCGGGGCCGGGTTATCAGGCGTGACCGGCGCGGCTTCGTCCATCAGTCCTTCGCGGTCAACGTCATCGCCCAACGGTCCTGGTTCCTCCCAGATCGTTCCGGCCGCGGCCGGCTGGTCTTCACCTTCATCCGTCATCCCGCCGGCCGGCGATTCCCGCGCTTCGACCGAAGGAATGTCGGCCGGACCCTTCTTCTTGCGGCGGCGGCGACGCTTCTTTTTTTTCGGTTCGTCGGCTTGTGTCTCTTCGGCCAGGTCCAACTCAGGTTCCAGGTCCTGGGACTGCGCGCGCAAGGCGGCCGGCGCCAGCGGAGGGGGAGGGGTTTCGGTCGAGACCTGGACCGGAGACGGTGGTCTCGAACGGGGCGACAGACCGAATATGCCGCCCGGCCGGGCGATCATCAAAATACCCCGCCAGCGCCGGGGCAGGGCTTCGGGTTTCTTTGCCCGGGCTTCGGGCCTGGCTTCGCGCGGCCTGGGAGCTTCGGCCCGGCGGCGGTCCCGGTCGCGGCCGCGACCGGCCCTGGTTCTTTCCGGCCGCTCCCGGGGCTCGAGATAGACCCGGCCGGCTTTGTCTTCCTTGAACCAGCCGTCTTCGGGCCAGACCACCGGCAGCTTGTAGCCCAGCATCTGTTCGAGCGGTTCGAGGTGGAAGACGTAATCTTCGCAGGCGAAGCTTATGGCCTTGCCGGCCTTGCCCGCCCTGGCCGTACGGCCGATTCGATGTACGTAGTTTTCCACGTCCTGGGGCAGGTCGTAGTTGAAGACGTGGCTGATGTCCTCGACGTGGATGCCGCGGCTGGCCACGTCGGTGGCCACCAGTATCTTGATCTGGCCGTCCTTGAATTCCTCCATCAGCTTGAGGCGGCGGCGCTGGGGCAGGTCGCCGGTTATGGCCTCGGCCGGCAGGCCGTTGCCTTGGAGTTTCCGGGCCACCCATTCGACGCCGGCCTTGGTGTTGACGAATATGAGCACCCGGGTCCAGTCTTCCCTGGCCAGGAGCCCCAGGAGGAGGCGAAGCTTTTCGTCCCGGCCCACGTGGTACAGGGACTGTTCGACCTGGGAAACGGTCAGGTGGTCCGGCGTGGCCGAGATGAACTCGGGCAGGTTCATACAGTCGTAGGTGAGTTCCAGAATCCGGTACGAAAGCGTGGCGGAAAAAAGCATGGACTGCCGTTTTTCGAAGTGGGGCAGTTTCTTGATCAGATAGCGCAGGTCCTTGATGAAGCCCAGGTCAAAGAGCCGGTCGGCTTCGTCAATAACCAGAATCTCGATCTTGGAGGTTTTGAAGATGCCTTGCTGGAGGTAGTCGATTATCCGGCCCGGCGTGCAGATGACCAGGTCCGGCCCGCCGCGGATGGCTTCCGCCTGCTCCTTGTAGTCAATGCCGCCTATGGCCAGGCTCTGGGTGAGTCCGGTGTGGCGGCCCAGGCGGCCGGCGTCTTCATAAATCTGAAGAGCCAGTTCGCGCGTGGGCGCGACGATCAGGGCGGAAGGACACCCGGCTTTTTTTTCTGGCCGGGCCAGGAGCCGGGTGAAGGTCACCACCAGGAAGGCGGCGGTCTTGCCGGTGCCGGTCTGGGCTTGCCCGGCCACGTCCTTGCCGGTCAGGGCCATGGGAATGACTTCGGCCTGGATGGGCGTGCAGTGAACAAATCCGACCTCATCCAGTCCGGCCAGGACCTGGGGTGGCAGGTCCAGGTCGGCGAACTTGGTCTGGGTGAGAAAATCCGGTCCGGCCGCGCGGGGCGTCGGTTGCATTATTTCCGCTTCTTCGGTCATGGGCCTTTCTTTTTCAGCGGACCAGCGCCGTGATCGGGACTAAATCCGCCTTTGAAGTGAAGTAATTATACTCGCTTTTCAAAACCTGGCAAGTCACGGGATGGACATGGCCGATACCGACGGCCCCGGCTTCGCCGTTCTGCCTGGCCAGGACGATCAACTTCTTGATCTGGAGGCCGATGGTCCGGGGTTCCTGAATGTTGTCCAGAAACACGGCCCGCTTGGCCGCGGGCAATCCCAGGCGCCGGGCTTCATCGTAGGCCGTCGAGCGCAGGCTGGTGCGGCTGTCCAGGAAAAAGCCGCCCCGTTCCTTGACCGCCTCCATGACCCAGCCCATGCGCTGGCGGTCTTCGGTGAAGCGCGAACCCATATGGTTGTTGACGCCGGCGGCGTACGGCACGGCTTCAAAGGCCTCCCGCACCCTGGCCTTGACCTGGGTCTGGTCCATGTCCATTAAAAGCGCACCCGGACCGGCATCTATCTCGGGCCACTGGTCCGGCTGCATAGGCAGGTGCAGCATGACCAGCCGTCCTTTCTGGTACGCGGCCCGGGCCACGTCGGTCGAGTGCGGCAGAAAGGGCAGGACGGAAAAGGCCAAGGGCATATCCATTTCGAGAAAACAGCGGGCCTGATCCAGGCTCAGGCCGAAGTCGTCAATGACTAGGGCTACCCTGGCCCGACCGCCCGGCGCCGGCGGCTGGGCCGGCCGGTTCCCTGAAGCCGCCTTTTCCTGTCCGGCGGCCGACTTCTCGGGAATCGCGGCCGGGATGCTTTCGGATGGTCCGCCCTGGCTCTTGGCCGCCACAAGGACCAAGGTATGGGTGTGGCGTCCGTCGGTCACTATCTCGGCCGCCCAGGCCTGGCCCAGCCGGCTGGTTCTGATCTTGGGCGCGGGTGGTTCGAGGCCGGCCCTGGCCAGGGCCGCGCTTATGGCTTCGACGACTTTCTGGGAGGCCAAGCCGGCCGGCAGGTCCACCTCGATCTCGGTCAGTTCCCACTCGAATTCACCTCGATGTTGAGGAGTCACCGCGACAATGTTGACGTCCCGGTCCGGAATCTTCAAACGGCCCAAGGTGGAAAAGACCACGTCGTCCAGGCTTTTGATCAGGCCGTTCCAACGTTGCTTGTCTTCATGGACGGCCTGGGGGCGCGCCGGACTAACGGTCGGGGAGGGACGAGGCCGATTCGAGGCCGGCTCGAACAGGGCCTTGACCTGGGGCCAGAAAAAAGTGAGGCCGGCGGCCGACACGCCCATGACCAAACCCAGCCCCAGCCCCAGGAGCAATGGTTTGAGCCGGGCCCAGATACTGGCGGCGCCGGCTTTGGTTTTCTTCTTCCGGCTTTTGGTTTTGGTGGACGGATTAGTCTTGGCCCGGGTGGAAGTCTTGGTCCGGCGCGGACCTTCGCTCCCGCCCCGGGCCTGGCCCGGCGAGCGGGCGGCCATTACTTAGCGGCCTTGGCCGCTTTCAGGAGGGACTGGACCTCGTTCTTTTTAAGCATCTCGAGGGCCCGTTTGAGCTGCGGGTCGGCCTCGAGGCGCTCCTGGAGGGTCATCTGGCTGGGCAGTTTGCCGGGTCCCTTGTCCTCCTTGGATTCTTCCTTGGCCCCTTCCGGGGTTTCCTCGGGGATCGGGCCGGTCTTGTCCGAGGTCTCGTTTTCGCCGGTCAGGTGCTGGTCCAGGTCCTTTTCCCGCAGGACCTTGCCCCGCCGGCTCAAACGACTGGGCACCAGCACGTCGGGATTAATGCCCGTGGCCTGTATGGAACGTCCCAGAGGGGTGTAGTAACGGGCCGTGGTCAGCCGCAGGCCTGAACCGTCCGGCAGGGGGATTATGGTCTGGACCGAACCTTTACCGAAAGTCTTGGCCCCCACCACCAGCGCGCGCTTGTGGTCCTGCAGCGCGCCGGCCACGATCTCCGAGGCGCTGGCGCTGCCTTCGTTGACCAATACCACCATGGGAAAATCTCTGGCCCGGGTTCCGCCCGAGGCCTTCAGCTCCATGTTCTGCTCCTCGATCTTGCCCTTGGTGTAAACCACCAGCCCGCCGCTTTTGAGGAAATGGCTGGCCGTGCGGACCGACTGGTCCAGGAGTCCGCCCGGATTGCTTCTCAGGTCCAGGATCAGACCTTTCAAGGGCGGGGTCTCGGACTGAAGCGCGGTCAAAGCCTTTTCCACCGCGTCGGCCGTGTCGCCCTGGAAGTTGGTGACGCGGATATAGCCGTAGCCCTTTTCCAGGACTTCATAACGCACGCTGCGCAAGGGAATCACGGCCCGGACAATGGGGACGTCGAGGGGTTTCTGCTCGCCCTCGTGCACCACGGTCAAGACCACGGTGCTGCCTTGGGGCCCGCGGATGCGGCGGACCACGTCCAGCAAGGTCATGTCCTTGGTGGACGCGCCGTCTATCTTGAGAATTTGGTCGCCGACCTGGAGTCCGGCCTTATGGGCCGGCGAACCCTCGATGGGCGAAACCACCACGGGCAGGCCGTCCTTGATGGTTATCTCGATGCCCACGCCGGAGAAGCTGCCGCGCGTTTCCACCTGGAAATCCTTCATCTCTTCCGGCGTCATGAAGGCCGAGTGGGGGTCCAGGGTCCTGAGCATACCCCGGATGGCGCCGTAGATCAGTTCCTCGGGTTTGGTATCCTCGACGTATTTCTTCTGAATCTCGTGCAGGACCAGACTCAGCACCTTTATCTTGGCGTAAGTGTCCTCCTGGGTGGACCGATTGTTCTCCTGGGCCGTCAGCCTCCCCGGCGCGATCAGAAGTCCAACCAGCAGGATAAGAACCACCAGTCTCTTCATTGACGTCATTATATGCCTCCGGCTTTTAAGCCTTTCTCCGGACTTTACGCGGTCTGGAGGAAATTACCTGGGACGCCCCGGCGGTTCGACCTGACCAGGGTCAGATCAGGCCGCCTTGTCGCCCAGCCAGGCGGCTGGATCCAAGGCCTGGCCGCCATGTCTAATTTCGAAGTATATTTCTTTTTTATCTTCTCCGCCAGCCTGGGGCGCCTGACCCAGGCTTTCACCCTGCCGGACCCAATCGCCCGGCTTGGGTCTGGGTCCGGCCAGCCCGCCGATCAGGGTATAGTAGCGTTGCCCGTGATTGATGATCACTATGTTGCCGTAGCCCCTCAACCAGCCCACGTATATGACCTCGCCCTCCAGGACGGCCTTGACCTCGCCGCCGGGCGACGCCAAGAAGATCACTCCGGTGCGGGTATAAGTCACGTTGAAGGGCCCCGTGCTCTTGCCGAACCGCCCGGCGATTTCGCCCGGGACCGGTCTGGGCAGCCGGCCTTTCAACGCCGGAAAGTCCGGCCATTTGCGTCCGGCGGTTTCGGGTTTCGGGGCCGGCGCGGGCGCCCGGTCCGCGGAAATCCTCTGTTCCCGGTCAATCGGTTCGATTATGACCTCTTTGATCAACTTCTCCTGGGATTCCTCCCGGGCCTTGAGCAGGGCGATATAAAGCTCCTTGCGCTGATGGACCTGCATGAGCAGACCGGTCTTCTTTCGGCGGGCTTCATCCAGTTTGTCCCTCTGGGCGGCGACTTCCAGTCGGAACTGGTAAAGGCGGGACTGCTCGGCCTTGAGCGCGGCCTGCCGGACCTTGACCTCCCCGGTCTTTTGGCTGAATTCGGTCAGGGTCATCTCGTCACGCGCCAGGATCAGGGACAGGTACCGATAGCGCTTGATCAAATCCGGCAGGGAATCGGCCTCGAGCATTACCTGGAGCAAGCCGCTGTCCGGCAAACGGTAAATGGCCTTAAGCCTCCGGCGCAAGTATTTTTTCAGTTCGCCGATCCGGCGGTCCAGGTCCCGGATGTCTTTGTCGCCCTGGTTCAGGCGCCGGCCGGTCTGGACTATCTCCCGCTCGATGGCCGCCAGGCGGTCTTCGATCCCTCCGATCTGGCGTTCCAAGCCATCCAACTCCTTCAAGATACGGCGCTCCTCCTGTTCGGCGGCCTGGAGCGCCTCCAATTCTTCCGATTTGTCCCGAGCGGCGAAAGTCAGGGGCGGGCCTACCAGGATAAATCCCAGCAGCAGAATCCCCAGTCCCCACAGGCGGACGTCAGGCAGGCATTTAGTCAAAACGGCTTCACTTCCTCATGAACCGGCCCAGGGACAGAAAACTTCCCACCAAGCCCAGACCCGCGCCGGCGGCCACCAGGTACGAGCACCAGGCCGGCGACAGGAAGGTCCATTCGATCAAGGCCAGCCCCAGGGGCAGCCTGACCCGGGCGGTCAGGAGCATGAATCCCAGTCCCAGGCCGGCCAGGGCCGCCAGTCCACCGGCCAGGCCTTGCAGAAGACCCTCGAGGATGAACGGCGTCCGGATGAAGGTTTCCGTGGCCCCGACCAGCCGCATGATTTCGAGTTCCTCTTCCCGGGCCAGGACCGTGAGCTTGATGGTGTTGGCGATGATGAAGACAATGGCCAGAAAGAGCAGGCCGCCCACCACCAGCCCGGCCAGCTTGACGAACCGGATGAAAACCTTGAGCTTGTCGGCCCATTCCTGGGCAAAGTCCACGTCCTCGACTCCGGAAATGGCCTTGAGTCGGCTAATCAGGGCCACGATCCGGTCGGAGCGGCGGGCCTCGGGCTCGAGATCCAATTCCAGCGACGCGGGCAGAGGGTTTTCCTCCAGGCCGTCCAGCAGTCCGCCCTGGCCGCCCAGACGTTTCTTCAGGTCGGCCAGGGCTTCTTCCTTGCTGACGTGTTTGAGGGACTTGACTCCGGGCAGGCCGGAGGCCTCCTTCTGGACCCGCTCGACGGCCGGCTGGCTAAGGCCGTCCTTCAGGTAGACCGAAACGGAAAGCCCCTGGGTGGAAGATTCGATCAGGCGGGCCAGGTTGAAATGCAGAAGGATAAAAGCGCCCATGATCAGGAGGGCCAGGGCAATGGTGGCCACGGCCACCAGGTTGGGGACCTTGTTCTGAGCGAACCCGCTGAAAGTCGCCCGCATGAAATAGGAGGGCCTGGTCAAGACTTATGCCGTTTCAGGCCACCAGGCGGCCTTTGTCCAGCCGGATGATACGATGGCTGGTGTTTTCCAGAAATTCGCGGTTATGGGTGGCCATGAGCACGGTTGTCCCGGCCCGATTGATCTCCTCGATCAGGCCCACGATTTCCCGGGACAGGTCCACGTCCAGGTTGCCCGTGGGTTCGTCGGCTAGGATGATGAGCGGGTCGCCCACCAGGGCCCGGGCGATGGCCACCCGTTGCTGTTCTCCGCCGGAAAGCTGCGGGGGCAGGGCCTGATCCCGGCCTTCCAGTCCGACCCTCTTCAGGATGTATCTGACTTTCTTGCCTAGGTGGCCGGGGCGAAGGCCTTCGATTTCCAGGCGCAGGGCCACGTTCTGAAAGACCGTGCGGGTGGGGATGAGCTTGAAATCCTGGAAAACCACCCCGATCTTCCGCCTTAAGTAGGGTATCTTGCGGGCCGGCATCTTCTTGAGGTTCTGGCCGTCCACCACGATCTGGCCCTGGAAGTTGGTCTCCTGGCAGAGAATGAGTTTGATCAGGGTGGTTTTGCCCGCCCCGCTGGGGCCGGCCACGAAGACCATTTCGCCCTTGGCCGCCTGCAGGCTCACCTCCCGCAGGGCCATCTGGGCGCCATAAGTCTTGGTCACGTTATAAACCCGCAGCAATCGTTCCCCCCATGAAAAACGATCAGGGACGGTTCATGAACCCTTTCCCTAACCAAGCGATTCATATTAACATATCGGCGGGGAGGAGGCAAGGATAAGATGAAGGACTAGCCGTGATCATCAGCCCTCGAACAGTTATCCCCAAGACTTTTGGGTCGGACCTGATAATTAATGACGCCCTGCCTGGTCATGGTGTATTCTGAATCTTCATCGAATCTTAGATTCGGCGAGGCCGTGAATTCGGTGCCGACGTGCTGAAGCTGCATTTGGCCGTGCTCCTTTTTGGGTTCGCCGGCCTGTTCGGGAAGCTTTTGACTATTCCTCCCCCGGTCATCGTCTGGGGCCGGACCTTTTTCGCCGTCATCAGCCTGGTGGTCTTCCTCGGACTGGGGAACAGGCGGCGGATCAGGCCGTCTTCACCACGCGACTACGCTCTTTTGGTCTTCCAGGGCTTTCTGCTGGCCGGCCACTGGTTAACTTTCTTTCATTCGATTCAGGTTTCGTCGGTGGCGGTCGGTCTTCTGTCCTTTTCCACTTTCCCGATTTTCGTTCTCTTTTTGGAAGCCTGGCTATTCAAGGGACGACTGACCGCCCAAGACCTGATTTCCGCCGCCCTCGTCTTTCTGGGATTGGCCTTGATCGTCCGGTCGTTCCAGCCAGGCGAGACCACTTTTATCGGCGCTGTCTGGGGCACTGTTTCCGGACTCACCTTCGCCCTCCTGACCCTGTTCAACAGGAAATTGTCTTCTTCGGCCTCCCCGGCCGCGGTCGCCCTGGCCCAGAACCTGGTGGCGGCCCTGGTCTTGACGCCTTTCAGCCTCTCGGAACTAGGCCTTCTGCCCCTGACCGACTGGGTCCTGCTGGCCGCCTTGGGCATCTTTTGCACGGCCCTGGCCCATTCGCTCTTTATCGCCTCCTTGACCCAGGTCCGCGCCTTCATCGCCAGCCTGGTGGCCTGTCTCGAACCGGTCTACGGGATCGTGGCCGCCGTGTTCGTTCTCGGAGAGATTCCCTCGTTGCGGCAGATGGCCGGCGGACTGATCATCGTGGTCATGACCGGCTGGACCTCCCTAGCCCATGGGAGAAACCAGGGGTGACGTCCTCCTTCTTGACCTGATCCCGGAAGAATCGGACGCCAACAGGACAGTATTCGCCGCTTGACCTAGGTCAAGGCTTACTCAGGCCATTTTCGTCCAGTCTACGCGGCCATGGCCAGGCCGGATGATTTCCATAAGATGCTGGCCGAATTGAGAGGGTATTATCCGCATGAAAAAGGGGCGGGAATTAATTCTTGATCCTTGACAGTCGATTTAGTCTTGAACCGCCAATTGAGAATATAAGTAAATAGGGCGATTTCTTTTCCAGTCTACAAGGCGACATACAGGATTTGGGATCGGAACATACTTCTACTCGGAGACAACCACCCGGTTCCGGCCGTAATTTTTGGCGGAGTAGAGCGCACTGTCGGCTCTTCGAATCAAATCTTCAGGATTAACTTCATTATCGGGAACACAACACGCTACGCCCAAGCTGCAAGTCACCACGCAACCATGTTCATTCAATCGATGGGGAATGGCCAGGCTTAGTATTCTCTCCCGTATTCTGTCAGCAGCAATACAGGCGTCATTTGTATTTGTATTGGAGAGTAAGATAATGAATTCCTCTCCTCCATAACGGGCGGGAAAATCAATATATTCCCGGGTATTTTTCGAGATAAGTTCGGCAATTTTCGACAGACACTTGTCCCCTTCCTGGTGACCATAGCAGTCATTGTATTTTTTAAAATGATCCACATCCATCATAATCAGGGAAAGTGGACTTTTATTACGAATACCCTTACCCCATTCCCGATCGAGATTGGTATTAAATGACCTTCTGTTGGGTAATTGGGTTAAAGGATCGGTTTCACTGAGCTTGAGGAGTTTGCTGTTGGCGGCCTTTAAAGATTGTTCGAACCTATTGGATTCGCTATAAAAATAAAGCACAAACGCAAAAACCGTAACTTGCGAGCCGAAAACGGAAAAATAGAAGAAAAAGGATCGAAGCGCAACCGGGGTCTCGACGATTGGTTCGATTCTAGTACCTAAATATTGAACCAACAAGGTCAAGATAGTGCTAAGCGTGGCGAAGAACAAAATAGGCGCTATTTCTTTCTTAGTATAGAAAAAAAGAGGGGCAATGAGCGCCGCCGAAAAGTAAAAGTAAACTCCGCAATCAAGACCGAGAATGATAACCATGTTGAATATGTGGATATTACCGATCAGGAGAGTCAAGGCCCTGACTAGGTGGAAATAGTGCCGCGAATTGAGATAGACCGTTAGTCCCAGAGCCAGAATTGCCACCAATTGTACAAGCGTGGCGAAGAGGGAACGAAAGTAAAGGGTGAGCAACATGTGGGGCGTGATAACCAAAATCACAAACAAGCAAATCTTGTTAATCAAGCGAATGATTTGATTTTGCCTGGGATCCTTTTGGGGCTGAGTTCCCAGGCCAACCAAACGTTCGATCGCTTGCTGTAATTTGTCAATCGCGCTCATCATCTCAACACCACCGGTGATATTGCTTGACCGGCATTATCTCGAATGATGCGGCCAGGGACGCGATTTTCGTGTTCCTGAACCCATGACTCCGCTTTTATCCTGTTGACCAGGCTTTTAGCTGAGCCGAAAGGCCGGCGACTCCTCACCCCCGGGCGACATCTCGCCGACTTTTTAAATTAGATTTCTCAAATTTGGGGACATGGTAATCCCTAGGTACTCACCAGGTCAAGGTCAAACCATGGCGTCAATCAGGCCCGATCTCCGCTTGGTAGCGGAGACGGAGCGGCAAGACCGAGGCCACGTGCACCCGCCAATACCGGCTGTCATATGAGACCCGCGACGCGGCCTTTATGCCGGACCTTTGCCTTCGCCCGTCAAATCGGCGAAGATCGTCCCGAATGATCTCTTTCAGGGTTTCATTCCGCGGCAGGCGGATGAAGTGAGTCACCTTTTCGCTCTCGCGGTAATCATACACCTTGTTGGCCCACGAGGAAAAATGAAACGGGACATAACCTGAATAACTTGTAATTCAGCTTATTTGTCTCAATTACTTCTTTTGCCACCAAATTTGTTAAAAAATAGGTTGACATGACTTACCCTCCCTGGTATTATTACCAACAGAAATGGTGGCATCAAGATTGATGGCATCAAAAATGGTGGTAAAAGGAGCAGGTTCCCATGGCTTCAATTCCAGAACAAAATAATACCCAGCCCTCAGGCCTCGTGGTGGGAAGCCCGGTCACGGGCGAAGACTTCTTCGATCGCGAGACAGAACTGAACGACTTTATTACCTTCTTGACCCAGGGCACTCATCTGCTTATTACCGCGCCCCGACGCACCGGCAAGACAAGCCTGCTCAAGGAGGCGGCCCGGCGCTTGGCCGAGGCGCGTTATTGTCTTTATGTAGACTTGCAGGGCTGCGTCAGCGAAGCCGAGGCCATGGTCAAAATAGTCGAAGAAGCCAGACCTTTCAGAGACCTTAAGCACTTGGTCACCGACGTGTTCAAGAATGTCCTGGGCGCGTTGACGAATCGCCTGGAAGAAATCCAGGTGTCGGAATTGAAGCTAAAGTTGCTGGAAGGGGTGACGCCTGACTGGCAGGCCAAGGGCAGCGAACTGCTCCAGCGCCTGGCCCAGGCCGAAAAGCCGGTGGTCCTGTTGTTTGACGAGTTGCCCGTGCTGGTGAACCGCTTGCTCAAGGGAACGGAAGGCCGTCTTACCCCCGAGCGCCGTCGGCAGACCCATGTTTTCTTATCCTGGCTCAGGGAAGCCACTATCCGCCACCAGGGCAGACTCGCCTTTGTGGTCTGCGGTTCGATCGGCCTCGAACCCCTGCTCCATCAAGCCGGAATCAGCGAAACAGTCAACACCTTCATGTCTTTTGAACTGCCGCCCTGGGATAGGGAAATGGCTAGAAGATTCATTTTTGACCGGGCCGAACGTTCAGGTCTTCTCTTCCAAGACGGCGCCGAAAACAAGCTTTTAGACAGTTTAGGCCTGGGCATCCCCCATCATGTCCAGATGTTTATGTCTTTCATCCACCGCGACCCGCAATGCCGGAAATCCGGCCGTTGTGCGCCCCCGGACGTCCGGCGGGTGTACCAGGAAAAAATGTTGAGCCTGCACGGCCACGTTGAACTGAGAACCTATGAAGACCGGCTGAAAGTCATGCTCAGCCAGGAACAGTTCGAAGCCGCGCTCGAATTGTTGACCGAGGCCGCCGTGACCGGGCGCCTCGACTTTGACACCGGAACCCGGATCGTTCGTTCACATCTCGGACCCCACTACGAGGCGGCCCGTGAACTACGGTTTCTGCTGGGTCTATTCGAACACGACGGGTACTTGAAAAAACGGGGCCGGAGTTTTCGCTTCGAGTCGAAATTATTACGCGACTGGTGGAAAAAGCATTTCTCCTCTGGCTACCGGCCAATGGCGAAGCGGTCCGAAGGGGAAAACTGATGCGGCCCAGCAAGTACAACCCCCAGCACATGGAACCGGCTGAACGCGCCCGGCTCTTCACCGGACGCGAAACTGAGTTGGAGACCTTGCTCGGGATCATCCGGGATAATACGGGCCGGAGTTCCAATCAACACGTGCTGGTGACCGGCCCGCGCGGTATAGGCAAGACCATGCTCCTGCTGCGGGTGGCCGATTGCCTGCGCGAAGACCCCGATCTGTCCCGGCGTTGGTTCGTCGTGACCGCGGCCGAGGAGTCTTACCGGGTGTCCGGTATCGGCGAGTTGTGGCTGGAAATACTGTTCCATTTGCACCGAGCCACCCAGAGCCCGGCTCAAGCCCTGGCCTATGAGAAGATCAGGGCCGAAAGAGACGACCGGCGGCTGGCGGCCATGGCTCTGGGCGCACTGCTCGATTTCGCCGACGCCCAAAACAAACGTCTCCTGGTCATGGTGGAAAACCTGCACATGCTTTTCGACGGTCAACTGAAGGAAGAGGACGGCTGGGCCTTGCGGGAAACTTTGGTCGGCGAGCCGCGCATCATGCTCCTGGCCTCGGCCGTGTCTTCGCTCGCTCAGATCGAGGAGCCCAACGCGGCCCTGTTCGAACAGTTCCTGGTCCATCCCCTGGGACCTTTGGACACGGAAGGATGCGGTCGGCTCTGGCAGGCGGCCACGGGTCATATCCTCAGTCCGCCGCGTAGTCGGGCCTTGGAGATTCTGACCGGCGGGAACCCCCGCCTGCTGGTCATGTTATCCGGCCTGGCTTCCATCGGAAAATTGCGTGACTTGATGGCCGATTTGATCGCCTTGATAGACGACCACACCGATTATCTTAAGAGCAATACCGAGGCCCTGCCGGCGGTGGAACGAAAGGTCTTTGTCGCCCTGGCCGAATTGTGGCGGGACTCCAGCGCGGCCGAAGTGGCGCGGGAGGCCAGGCTGGAGGTCAATACCACCAGCGCCCAATTGGCCCGCCTGGAAACCCGGGGGGCCGTGGTCTCGGCCAGGAAGGGGCGATCTAAGCAATATCGTCTGGCCGAGCGTCTTTATAATATTTACCACCTGATACGCCGGCGAGGCGATCAAAGTGACCGGGTCCGCTTGGTCGTGGAGTTCATGCAGGCCTATTATGAACCGCCGGAAATCAAGTCTCGATTAAGGACCATGGCGGAAGAGGCTTTGACCCTGCCGGCTCAGGATCGGCGGGACCATTTCCTTATACTGGAACATATCTTCCTCAATAAGGATTTGTTAAATATCAGGAATGAATGGCGGGAAATCATTCCCGCCGAGGTTTTGGCTTGCCCGGACCTACCTCCTGGATTAAAAAAATTGACCGATGGAACAGGACCCCAGGCTGCCCGGACCTGGCCGGGCAAGGTTGAATGGCCGACCGATGAGGAATTGATCAAGATTTCGGTGGAGGAGGTTGAGGAACCGCTACTTTTACTGAGGAAGGCTGCTCTGATTTTGAGTGATCTGACGGAAGAAGAGATGAAGTCGTCAAAAACAACCTTGACCTTGGCGCCGGACCTGACCCTCATAAAGCCGGAGCGAATGACTCAAGCTCTAGAAGCCACCCAAAAAGCTGTCGAAAAATATGAGCAGTTGAACGCGAAGGCAAAGGCTTCTGTGCTGCCAGCCTTAGCAGTAAGCCTGAGCTTTCTATCCAAATTATTGGATAAGCTGGGCCGTCGTGAAGAAGCGCTGATAGCGGCCCAAAGGTCGGTGGATATCTACGAGCGTCTGGCTGTAGCCAATCCGGCGGCCTATGAGCCTGACCTGGCCATGAGTCTGAACAACGTGGGTAATCGGTATAGTGTCTTGGGCCGTCGTGAGGAAGCGCTGTCAGCGGCGGAAAGGTCGGTGGAGATATACGAGCGTCTGGCTAGGGCCAATCCGGCGGCCTATGAGCCTGACCTGGCCATGAGTCTGAGCAACCTGGGAAATTGTTTTAGTAAATTGGGCCGTCGTGAGGAAGCGCTGTCAGCGGCGGAAAGGGCGGTGGAGATATACGAGCGTCTGGCTAGGGCCAATCCGGCGGCCTATGAGCCGGACCTGGCCATGAGCCTGAACAACGTGGGGAGTTTTTATAGTGACTTGGGCCGTCGTGAGGAAGCGCTGTCAGCGGCGGAAAGGGCGGTGGAGATAAGAGAGCGTCTGGCTAGGGCCAATCCGGCGGCCTATGAGCCGGCGTTGGCGTCCAGCCTGAACAACCTGGGAAACCGGTTGAGTGAATTGGATCGTAAGGACGAAGCTTTATCGGCGGCGCAGAAGGCGGTAGATATCTACGAGCCTCTGGCAAGGCTCAATCCGCCGGTCTATAAAATTGGCCTGGCTATCTCTCTTAACAATATGGGTGTTTACTTGGCGGAAACAGCCGATCTGTTAAAGGCTGAAAATAGATTCAAGCAGGCCCTTCGGTTAAAGCCGACAGAACCTATTTTCATCATCAACCTGGCCGAACTGGAAATTCATTTGAATTGGCCGGTAGATGCCAGTCAGCGCTTTGTCTCCCTGCTGGCTTTACCGCCGAAAGAGTTGTCCAGTGTGATCGCTCCTATTACCGAACTGGCGGTCAAGCTGGCGGCCAAAGGCTTGGCCGCGAGCGTGCTGGCGACCATAAAGGACTCGCCGGCGTCCTCCATGCTGGAGCCTCTGGTCGTGGCGCTGGAAATAAAGACCGGCCAGGCCAGACCGGCGCCGCTGGAGGTCAAGGAAATAGCCCGGGATATCGGGAAGGACATCGAAGCCAGGTCCGGGTCGAGTGAACCACGTTTTTATGAAATCGGGATAGGGTGAACAGTACCAGGTCAGGTCGCCATTCTAGAAATCACTTTTTACCGTCGCCGGAGGCGAACGCCCGGGGATAACCTGATGAGGGAGGTGGTGAATTTTGGCCTCGGCCTGACCAGAGGGTAGCTTTTCCAAGCATACCTGATTGATATAATATTGAAATAATAAATTAATGGTGGTAATCTGGAGTTACCGATTGACGGGCAAGGCTGAATAAGAATTGGAGGCGGGAACCATGAAACGTTTCCTGGTCGTGTTTTTCATCTGGGCCTGTTTATTCCTGGAATTCCGCCCCGCCTCAGCCGGGGTCCTCAGCGAATGGAAATTCGATGGAGACGGCGTCGATACCCAGGGCGTTCAGAACGCTACGCTCAGCGGCAGCTCCCAGTTCTTCACCTCGGGCGGCATCTCCGGCGGATACGCCTACGTGCCTGACGGCAGCTCGTCCGTTCTGATCGCCTACAATAGCGCCTACGACCTGAGCTTCGACTTTTCGGTGGAGTTCTGGTTCCGTCAGCGGTTGGACCGCAATTTCCTCCAAGACCTGGTATACAAGGGCTCCGGCGGCAACAACTATAACTGGCGCATCTTCAGGCAGCTTTATGATGGGGTGGCCAATTTCGGTCCGGTCATCGCCGGCTATACCAGTGCCGGACCCATCTGGAATCAGGTGTCCAACAACAACCAGCTTGCCCACAACGTCTGGCACTACGTATCTTACGTGAAGTCGTCCACGGGTCAGGCTTATTATCTGGACGGCCAATTGATCAATTCGTCCAGCGCCGCCACATCGCCCTTATTGCCCGCCTTGCCCATTGTGGTCGGCGATACGGCCGTGGACACCGATTTCGACGAATTGAAGATATACAACCACGCCCGCACCCAAGCTGAAATCCAGGCCTATTACCACTCGTTGACGCCGCCGGCATGGAACTCGGGTTATCCCAAAATAAAAAACCTGACCAGCGGCGGATTCGACGTGGCGGCCAATATTGACGAGGTGGGGTACGGGTATTATGTCGTCCTGACCGACGGGACCACGGCGCCCAGCTCCGCCGAAGTGAAGGCCGGGACCGGTCCGGGCGGTTCGACGGCCTTGGCGTACGGGAGCATGAATCTTCCGGCTAACACCCTGACGAGTCAAACCGTTACCGGTCTGGCCCCGGCTACGGAATATGACGTTTACGTGGTGGCCGAGGACGACGAGGCCACCCGGAACATCCAGACCACGCCGGTCAAGTTGGACATCGGGACCTATTCGGTCCAACAAGTGGTTCTGGCCCCGGGGACAACGGCCGGTGAGTATAAAATAATCTCCATCGCCATAGATCCTCCGGACCCGAATCCCCAGGTGGTCTTTGGCCCCTGGATCGGCACGTACACCGCCGCCGAGGAGAGAATCGGCCGGTGGAACCCTCAACTGATGGCCTACGATGAATACCCGAACGTGGCCACCGTCAAGCCCGGCCACGCCTTCTGGTTCCTGATCCGGAACGGATTGACCATGAACCTCGAGGGCGACGGCGCGCCTACGCTGCTTGATCCCGAAGAAAACACTTCGGTGTCTGTGCCTTTGCAGGAAGGCTGGAACCAGGTGGGCAATCCCTTTCTTTTTCCCATTTCCGTAGCCGAGATCATGGTCAAGGACACGACGACCGGAGACTTCGAATATCTCTCCGCTCCGACCTTCAACATCACCCAGGGGATATTCTGGATATATCAGGGCGGTACATATTCCGCCGCCGCCAAACTGCCCGTTTCCGGAGGAGGCTGGGTGAAGAAACTGTACGCCGGTGACGGGTCGATATTCTTCCGGGCCAATGCGGTGGCCTACCCGGACCAGGGCCCTGCTCTGATCGAGCAGGATATCGGGGCCGACGTGGAGCGGCCCCCGGCCCCGCCCGGTTCGGTTTACGATTCAGGCTCTGGTGGAGGAGGAATGGGCGGTGGTGGAGGCGGCGGCTGCTTTATCTCGTCCGCCCGATAACCGGACCCTAGTTCCGGAAGTTCACCCCCCGGCGCTTCAGGCCGGTACACCCCCAACCGGGCCTTCCGGCGAGGTCAAGATTTTCTAATTTTCACCTGGCGCGCCGCGATTAGACAATTCTACGCCGGTTGGCATCGGCCGCGGCAAGGTTTATAATTAATCCAAGGCCAACAACAGACAGGTTTCTCCCTTACGGAAAGGAGGTCATCATGGCGGTCATTAAATCGGTTATTACCAGACGGGTCAAGGAAGGCAAAGCCATGTCGGTCTTTTCCCTGCTCAACAAACTACGCACCGAGGCCTTGAATCAGCCGGGATATATAAGCGGAGAAACCCTGGTCGGGCATGACGATCCCGCGAAATTCATGGTCATCGCCACCTGGCTCAACTTGGAAAGCTGGCTGAAGTGGAAGGAGAGCCCACTCCGCCGGGAAACCGAGGCCAAAATCCAGGAGCATCTCACCGAGCCCACCCGGATCGAGGTTTTCACTTTAGGCGCTTTTCCCCACAAGAAATAAACGGCGTCGACAAGCATCTCGGCCGGGGGCGGCAGGCCCCCGGCCTTAGGCAAGGGCTTGCTCTAGACCTCCCCGCGGCCCGATTCAGCCACGGCGTCAAGGACGCCGTACCTTAGATAACCCCCAGTTCGCGGCCCACCTGGGCCATCTTATCCAGGGCCAGGGCGATCTGAGCCTCGGTGTGGGTGGCCATCAGGCTGATCCGGAGCAGGCAGTCGTTGGGCGGTACGGCCGGCGGCACGACCGGATTGACGAAGAGGCCTTCCTCTTCGAGCCTTTTGTTCATGTGAACCAATTTCAACACGTCGCCCACGTGGACGGGAATGATGGGTGTTTCCGAAAAACCGGTGTTATAGCCCAAGGCTTTCAGCCCCTCCCGCATCAGGGAGGTGTTGCGCCAAAGCCGCTCGATGCGCTGGGGTTCGCGCCGGACGATCTTGAGGGCGGCCAGGGCCGCGGCGGCCGAAGCGGGCGGCATGCTGGCGCTGAAGATGTGCGGCCGGGCGTGGTGCTTGAGATATTCTATGGCCTGTTCGTCGCCGGCCACAAAGCCGCCGATGGCGGCCAGGGACTTGCTGAAGGTGCCCATGATGAAGTCCACCCGGTCCGTGAGCCCGAAGTGGGCAGACGTACCGGCGCCTTCCCGGCCCAGGACCCCCAGGGCATGGGCGTCGTCAATCATGATGACGGCTCGATGCTTTTCGGCCAGAACAACCAGTTCCGGCAGCCTGATGATGTCGCCTTCCATGCTGAAGACGCCGTCGGCCACGATGAGCTTGCCCTGGTCTTCGGGCAGGTCGGCCAGTATCCGGTCCAGGGCGTCCATGTCGTTGTGCGGGTAACGCTCGGGCTTGGCCAGGGAAAGCTTGGCCCCGTCGTAGATGCTGGCGTGGTCCTGCTTGTCCATGATCACGTGATCGTGCCGGCCGACGATGGTGGATATTAGACCCAGGTTGGCTTGGAACCCGGTCGAGAAGAGCAGGGCCTGTTCCTTGCCCACCCAGTCGGCCAGGTCCTTGGCCAATTCTTCATGGATGTCCAGGGTGCCGTTGAGAAACGGCGACCCGGCGCAGCCCGTGCCGTACTTGCGGATGGCTGCCTCGGCCGCGGCCTTGACTTCAGGATGATTGGTCAGACCCATATAACTGTTGGAACCGAGCATCAGCACCTTCCGGCCGTTCTCCAGGGTCACTTCGGTGTCCTGCTCGGAAACAATGGTCCGGAAAAAGGGATAGATGCCGGCTTTCTTGGCCTCGCGGGACTCGGAATAGGCGTCCACCTTATCGAATATGTTCGTGGCCCTCATTTAACCCCCCTAACCTCGATAAACCACAACTCGGTCTGGGCGCTATATAACACATTGCCGGCCGTGGGCCAAATCACGGGCAGGGATTTATTGCCACGAAGGACACGAAGATCACGAAGTTTAAGAAGGCTAAACTTTTTTTAATATATTTTTCTGCGTTTTGTTAATCCTTCGTGTCCTTCGTGTTCTTCGTGGCTAAACCTCTTCAGGGTCCAAGCTCGATTTCCGACCCGGACTAGGTTATATTTTAAGGCGGGCTAATGATGATGCGCCCGACTGCAAGAACGGAACATCAAGGAAAGGAGGAGATATGTCTTGTCAGATCAAGGACGGGATAGACTGGGTGGGGAAAGTTGACTGGGAACTGAGAAAGTTCCACGGCGAGGAATACTCGACCCACCGCGGCTCGACCTACAATTCCTACCTGGTGCGGGACCAGAAGACCGCGCTGATTGATTCGGTGTGGTTTCCTTTCGGGGAAGAGTTCGTGGGCGAACTGGCTAAACTGATAGACCTCGATCGGATTGACTACATCATCGCCAACCACGGCGAGACCGATCACAGCGGCGGCCTGCCGGCCCTGCTCAGGGCCGTGCCCGGCAAGCCGGTCTATGGCACGGCCAACGCGGTCAAGTCCCTCAAAGGCCACTACCACCAGGACTGGAATTTCCAGGTGGTCAAGACCGGCGACCGGCTGAACCTGGGGTCCAAGGAGTTGGTCTTCATCGAAGCGCCCATGCTGCACTGGCCGGATAGCATGTTCTGCTACTTGACCGGCGACAACATTCTGTTCAGCAACGACGCCTTCGGTCATCACTACGCCAGTTCGCTGATGTTCAACGACTTGGTGGACCAGGGTGAACTCTATCAGGAATGCCTCAAGTACTACGCCAACATTCTCACGCCCTTCAGCCAGTTGGTGGACAAGAAGATCAAGGAGTTCGTCGGGCTGGGGCTGCCGCTGGACATGATCTGTCCCAGCCACGGCGTCATCTGGCGGAAAGACCCGCTCCAGATAGTGAACAAGTACGCGGCCTGGGCCGCGGATTACCAGGAGAACCAGGTCACCATCATCTACGACACCATGTGGAACGGCACGCGGCGGATGGCCGAGGTGATCGCCGAGGGGCTGTCGGTTCAGGACCCGGCCGCCGCGGTGAAAATCTTCAACTGCGCCCGGCGCGACCATAACGACATCATCACCGAGGTGTTCAAGTCCAAGGCCGTGCTGATCGGTTCCCCCACCATCAACAAGGGCATCCTCGCCTCGGTGGCGTCCCTGCTCGAGACCATGGCCGGCCTGCGCTTCAAGAAAAAGAAAGCGGCCGCCTTCGGCGCCTACGGCTGGAGCGGTGAAGGAGTGAAGGTCATCACCAAGAGGCTCGAGGAAGGCGGTTTCGAGGTGTTGAATCAGGGGCTAAGGGCGCTCTGGAATCCAGATGACCGGGCCCTGGCCGACTGCCGGCGGTTCGGCCGGGAATTGGCCGCGGCCTTTAACTCCTAGTCTTTCAGTTCGGCCAGGGCTTCGGCCGCGGGTTTGAATTCGGCGTCCACGGCCAGCGATTCCTCGAAGTGCCGCCGCGCCTCCTCCGGTCGGCCGAGGTCCCTGACCACCTTACCCAACTCGTAAAAGATTTCCCGGCCGCGGGCTCCCATCTCGATGGCCCGCCGGTACTGGGCTTCGGCTTCCTTCAAATCGCCGGCCTTGGTCAGGGCCCGGCCCAGTCTCTCCCGGAAGAGACCGTTGCTCGGGTCCAGCGTCACGCTCTGGCGGATCAAGGACAGAGCCACGTCCAGGTCGGTTCCCCGTTCGAGAAAGAGAACGCCTAATTGGCTCAAGGAGGACGCGTCCTCGGGGTCATGCCTGGCCGCGGCCTTGAAGGCGTCCACGGCTTCCTCGCGCCGGCCGGCTTGGAGCAGGGCCTGGCCCAGCCAGCGGAAGACGATAGGTTTGCGGTCCTCGACTCCGGCCGATCGTTGAAAGCTGTCCAGGGCCTCATCCACCAGGTTCAGGTCCAGGGCCGTCCTGCCCCTATGGAATAGCACGTCGAAATTTTCCGGGTCCAGGGCCGCGGCCCGGCGGAAGCTTTCGAGGGCCTCTTCCGCCCTTCCGTTCATGGCCAGGATATAACCACGGTTGAAATGGGCCATCAGGTTATCCGGGTCCAGGGACAGCACCTGATCGAAGGCCGTCAGGGCCTCCTGAAGCATTTTCCGCTGGCCGTAACAGACGCCCAGGCTGTTGAGCAGGTTGAGGTCCCGGGGGTTCAGTTCCAGTCCTTTCCGATACTCCTCGATGGCGCCCTCCCAGTCTCCGGCCTCGAATCTCTTGTCTCCGCTTATATTCAGGCTGACCGCGTCAAATACGGCCACCGAGGCCGGACCGAAGAAGCCGGCGTGTTCCAGGGCTTTCTGGGCGTTGGCCACCAGGTCGCCCCGAGGGCAGGTCCCCTGGGGAAACACGATCACGCCGAAGGAACTGGTCTGCCTCAGCCTGGTCTTTATCTTGTCCCGCCAGCCTTCGGCCAGCCGCCGGGCCTCTTCCTCGCCCAGGCCGGGCAGGAAAAGGGCCAGGCTGTCCGAGCTGAATCGACCGGTCAAACAGTCGGCCGGCCGATCTTCCTGGAGCAGGTCGGACAAGGCCTTGAGTTGCCGGTCGCTCTCGAGGTGGCCCATGGTGGTCCGGTACCGTTCGTAGCCGTCCACGCGGACCAGGATAAGGGCGAACTTCTCCTCGATTTCCATGCGTTCGGCCAGGAGGACCATGAACCGATGATGATCGGGCAGGCCCAAAAGCTGGTCCAGGCCTTGCCAGGCCCGATCACCGGCCGGCGGTTCTTCCAGGGAGGTCCGGCTCAGGACCAGAACGTCGCCCGGCGTCACCCGGCTGATCGAGCACCTGAGATTGATCACCTGTCCCAGGGCGTAGTCTTCCCTGACCTCGAAGAGCACTACTTCGCCCTTGTAATCCACTTCCGCTTCCGCGGCCGGGCTGGCTTCGTTGAGAACGAAGACCTGTCCTTCCCTGGCGCCGGCGGCCCGGCCGAGGTTGATCACCACCCGGTTGTAGGGCAGCACCTGAACCACCCGGCCGCCGAATTGGAGCACCTGGCGATAGGTCAGGACAGGCTCGCCTTGGCGGACCAGGGCATGGTTGAGGGCCAACTCGGCCTTGGCCAGAAGTTGTTCGGCCAGGCCGTCGTTCCGAAGATCGTCGGCCTCGGCGCTGACAGGTTCGTCGCCGAAGTCCAGGGGGAAATTGGCCAGGCCGAAAGCCAAATTGAGGCGGAGCGGTCCGGTCAGGTCTTTTACGTCGGCCTCGATGGCGACCTGGCGGGCCAGTTCCTCGAGCGAAGCCAAGTCTGATTTAAGCAGGGCCAAGGCCAGGCGGCCTCGGTCCAGCCGGGCCAGGCAACAGGAACCCTCGGCCGGCGGCTTCAGCCGTCCGGCCAGGGCCAGCAAGGCCCGCACCGCTTCCACCCGGCCGTGCTGGGTGGCCAGCCGGTCATAATCCCGAATCTCGACCAGGAGCACGGTCAGGTCCGGATGGGTGTCTTCTTGGCTCAAGCGCAAAGGTATAAGCGGCCTCTGCCCCGGCCCGGGCTTGGATCGGGGCTCCAACCTGCGGCGGAGGAAGGTCCGGAAATAATCGTCGTTGTACAGCCCGGTCTCCTTGTCGGTGACATTGATTTTATACATCAATATCTTTTCCAGGGAGAGCCGGATAAAGGCCGGCAGCAGGCCGGCCGTTTCGGGGTGAATGGCCCGGCCGGGCGAAGGGGTGGCGGTGATCAGGGCCAAGGCCTTCTTATCGTATTTTACCGGAAGGTGAAGACGGCCGGTCTCGGATTCGCTCAAGACGCGGTTGCGGAGCAAGGCCTCTTTCATCCCGCCGTCCAGTTCGGCCTCCCGCTCCGGTTCGTCCAACAGGCGCACCACCAGTTCGTGGCCGCTCAGAATTCCGCTCAGGTCCTCGACCAATATCCGCGCGTAGCGCCTCAAATCCTCCACTTCCAGCCGGGCCTGATAACGTTCGAAAAAATCCTTCATTTTCCGTTACCGCCGCCAAGTTCCACGAGGGCTTGGGCCACGATGGGGAAATCGGAATCATCCATGGTCCTGACGTCCAGCACCAGGGCTTCATTCTCGATCCGGCCGATTATCGGAGCGGGCCTGGACCTGAGCCATTCCTCGAGGTGATTGACGGACATGGTTTTCGGCCGGAGCAGGACCAGCCGGGTTTTCAGTTCCTGGGTGGGCAGGGCGCCGCCGCCTATTTGGGACGCGCCGTCGGTCAAGCCGATCTCGATGTCCGTCCCCGCGGCCGAAGCCAAATTCCTTTTGAGCCGAGCCGCCCGCCGCCTGAGAGTTTGATAAGAAACGGTGATCAGACGCAGGGTGGGAACCCGGGACAAGGCCGCGGCTTCATCCAAATAAAGCCTCAAAGTGGCCTCGAGGGCGGCCAGGGTGAATTTATCTATGCGCAAGGCCCGGTTGAGGGGATTCTTCTTGATCAGGCTGATGATTTCCCGGCGGCCGACGATTATCCCGGCCTGGGGCCCGCCCAGGAGTTTGTCGCCGCTGAAACTAGTCACGTCCATTCCGGCGGCCACGGTCTCCTGGACCGTGGGTTCCCGGCGCAGGCCAAAGGCCGATAAATTCACCAGACTGCCCGAGCCCAGGTCTTCCATGACCGGTAGCGAGAGCTTCCGGCCCAGGGCGGCCAAATCCGCGGCTTCGACGGCTTCGGTGAAACCTTCTATACGGAAGTTGCTCTGGTGAACCTTGAGCAGCAGGGCGGTCCTTTCCGTGATCGCCTGTTCATAGTCTGAAAGCCTGGTCTTGTTGGTGGTCCCGACCTCGACCAGGACGGAGCCGCTACGGGCCATGACCTCGGGCACCCGGAAACTGCCGCCGATCTCGACTAGTTCGCCTCGGGAGACGATGACTTCCTTGCCCGCGGCCAGGGTGTTCAGGGTCAGAAGAACCGCCGCCGCGTTGTTGTTGACCACCAGACCGGCTTCGGCGCCGGTCAGGTCGTGGAGCAGTCCCTCGACGTGGCTGTACCGGGAGCCTCTCCGTCCGGCGGCCAGATCGAATTCAAGGTTGCTGTAATATCGGCCGGCCAGATGGACGGCGGCCAGGGCCTCATCGGCCATGAGCGAACGGCCCAGGTTGGTGTGAACGACCACGCCGGTGGCGTTCACCACCCGGCGGAAGCTCGGCCGATTCAGGGCCAGGGTCCGACCGGCGATTTCGGCGACTATTCGGCCGCGGTCGAGTTCATCCCCGCCGATTTGGTCGGGATCGTCCAGAATCCGTCCGCGCAGGTCGTCCAGGTGCTCCCGGATGGCTTTCAGGATCAGCCGGCGAGGAATCCCGGCCGACAGGTCCGCGATCTCGGGCACTTCCAGAAGCTGGTCCACCTTGGGCAGGCGGCGAAGCAGGTCTTGTCTTGGTTCCATGGTAAAAAAAAGACCTCCCCAGGGGGAGGCCTTGCCGGAAGCGATCAAGAAACAGAAATTAGACGCAACCCGTGGGCTTGGCCAGACCGGCCATCTTGCAGGCGCCCTTGCCCGGTCCGGAGGGGAACAATTCATAGATGTACTTCAGTTTGAAACCGGTGACTTTGGACAGGATGCGGACCATGGGCGCGATGCCGTTCTTTTTATAGTAGTCCTGGAGCATGTTGATGACCTTCCAGTGTTCCTCGGTCAATTCCTTGATGCCCTCGGACTCCTTCACGTACTCCACCCAGTCCTGGCTCCAGTTATCGAGGCTGGTCAGGAATCCGTCTTCGTCCACTTCGAATTTATTGCCCTTGTATTCGACCGTAGGCATTCTCCTTACCCTCCTAAATTATTATTAATTTTTCCCTCTCTCACCCGCTGGCGCAGGTTATCTTCTTTCATGAACCAACTTATCCGTTCTTTAATAACATACCTTGAGCCCGTGTCAAGCGTTTTGTGAAATTATATTCATATAACCGATGAAGCCGGCCTCGAAAGAAGATACGGCCTCGGGTTGCAAAAGATAGTTGAATATGCTAGTTTAATTAACAAAAACGCGGGCCGACCAAAGGGAGCCTTCATCGGGTCGGGCAGAGGGCGAGGAACAGTCTGGTTCTGGAGTGGGTGCTATGTTTGAAGGCAGGAAGATAGCCGTAGTGGTGCCGGCCTATAACGAGGAAAGTCTTATCAGCCGGGTCTTGACCACCATGCCGGATTTCGTGGACCGGGTCTACGTGGTGGACGACTTCAGTTCGGATAATACCGGCGCCGTGGTTCAAGACTTCATTAACCAGGACCAGGCCGGCGGCCGGGTGACCCTGATCCGGCAGCCGGCCAACGCCGGCGTGGGCCGGGCCATAATCACCGGTTATGAACAGGCCCTGGCCGAAGGAATGGAAGTCATGGCCGTCATGGCCGGCGACGCCCAGATGGACCCGGATGAATTGCCCAAGGTGATCGGTCCGGTGGTCCGGGACGAGGCCGACTACGTCAAGGGCAACCGGCTTTTCACCGGCGAAGCCTGGAACATCATTCCTCATTATCGCTTTCTGGGCAACGCTTTCCTGTCCGTCCTGACCAAGATCGCCTCGGGCTACTGGCACGTGGCCGACTCCCAGACCGGGTACACGGCCATCTCGGCCCAGGCCCTGAAACTGCTGCCCCTGAACAAACTCTATCCGCGGTACGGCTACCCCAACCACATCCTGGTCATGCTCAACATTTTCAACCAACGGGTCAAGGACGTGCCGGTGCGGCCGGTCTACAACATAGGCGAACGGTCGGGCATTCGCCTGCACAAGGTCATCCCCACCATCACCTGGCTGCTAATGCGTTGTTTCTGGTGGCGGATGATGGAGAAATACGTCATCCGCGACTTCCACCCCCTGGTCTTCTTCTATATGCTGGCGGCCATGCTCCTGCCGCCTGGACTTATCACCGGGACGTACTTGATATTGTTCCGGCTGCTCATCGGGCCGGTGGCCGTGACCAGCGCCTTGTTCGCCGTTTTTCTATGCGTCTCGGGCCTGCAATTCCTCCTTTTCGCCATGATGTTCGACATGGAATACAATCGGGACCTCAAGTAGCCGGACCGTGCATATCCTGGTGGACATAACTCACCCGGCTCATGTGCATTTTTTCCGCGGGGCCATCGGTTTGTGGAGACAGCGGGGCCACCGGGTGACCATAACCTCGCGCCGTAAGGATATCGCCGCGGACCTCCTGGCCCGGTACGGCCTCGAACACCAGGACCTGGGCCCGGCCCGGCGCGGCCTCCTGGGCCTGGGCCGGGAACTCCTGGCCCGCAACGCCCGCCTGGCCGGCGTGGTCAGGAAGGCCAGACCGGATGTCATGGCCGCCATCGGCGGCATATTCATCGCCCAGGTCGGCCGGCTGCTGGGAGTGCCCTCCGTGGTCTTCACCGACACGGAAAACGCGACCGTCTCGAACCGCTTGACCTTCCCCTTCGCCACGGCCGTGGTCACGCCCGACTGTTACGAGTCCCCGACGCCACGGGCCAAACACGTGACCTATCCCGGCTATCATGAACTGGCCTATGTTCATCCCCGGCGGTTCACCCCTGACCCTCGGGCCCTCGAGCTGTTCGGACTGGAACCGGGCCAGGACTTCATCCTCCTGCGGCTGGTGGGCTGGACCGCCGGACATGACCTGACCGACCGCGGCTTCGGGGCCCTCGAACCGGTGGTCGAGCGCCTGAACCGGTACGGCCGGGTGCTGATCAGTTCGGAAAGAGACCTGCCGGCCGGTCTGGCCGGGCTGCGCCTGACCGACCACCTGGATAAAGTGCTGCACCTTCAGGCTTTCACCCGGCTCCTGATCGGCGAAAGCGCGACCATGGCCAGCGAGTGCGCCTGCCTGGGCGTGCCGGCCGTCTTTGTTTCCACTTCGACCCGCGGCTACACCAACGAACAGGGCCGGCGCTATGGGCTGGTCTTCACCTATTCCCAACCGGGAGTCATGCAGGAACAGGCTTTGGCCAAAGCCGAGGAGATTCTCGGCCAGCCTAAGGACGACCGCTGGCGCCGCCGCGCGGAAAAGCTCCTGGCCGACAAGATTGATGTGACCGAATTCATTGTGGAAGTGGTAGAGCGCCATGCCCGGCCCTGACCCGGCGGGCCGCCGGGCCGAAAGCCTAAACCGCGTGCTTGATTGGTCCCGGCAAGAAGACTACGCCGGCTACAGCAAGTTCGACGCCTTCAACAGTCCGGTTGTCCGGACCCTGATTCCGGACAACCACGCACTCAGGTCCCTTGTCACCGCCCTGTGGGCCCGCCAGCCGGTCAATCTCCGGCCGCTTCTCCTGACCAAGCGTTCGCGCAACCCCAAGGGCATCGCCCTCTTTGCCCTGGCTTATCTGAGAAGGTATCAGACCCAGGGCCGGACGGAAGACCGGCTCGAGGCCGAACGGCTCCTGGATTGGCTCAGGGACAACTCGGCGCCGGGCTGGTCCGGCCGATGCTGGGGCTATGATCACGACTGGTACGGCCTGCATTTCCTGGCCCGGAAATACGAACCCAACATCGTGGTCACCGGCAACGCGGCCTACTCGTTTCTCGAGGCGTACGAAGTCACGGGCAACCGCGAGTACCTGGCCGTGGCTCGCAGCAGCGTGGATTTTCTGCTCGAAGACCTGGCCGCGCCGGTGGATACACCCTCGAGGCGCAGCATCGGGTACGTGCCGGGCAGCCGCTGGGGGGTGCTCAACATCAACGGCCTGGCCGCGGCCGTCCTGATCCGGGTCTGGCGCCATACCGGCGAAGACTTCCTGAAAAACGAGGCCCGGCGCCTGACCGCCTTCCTGGTGGACAAGCAGACCGATTACGGCGCCTGGCACTACGCCTGGCCGGCCCGGACCAGCAACGTCAAGCACGACAACTACCACACCGGCAACGTGCTGGACTGGATTCTCGACTACAGCCGCCTCTCGGGCGACGACTCCTTTCTGGATAACTACCGCCGCGGCCTCGAGTTCTATCGCGAGCGCCTGGTGCGGCCGGACGGCGCGCCCAAGTGGATGAGCCACCAGGTTTATCCTTTCGACGCCCATAGCGCGGCCCAGACCATAGTCACCCTGGCCAAGGCCGCCCTCGAGTTCGACCCGGAAAACATAAGGCCGGCCCGGTTGACGGCGGACTGGGCCGTCAAGAACCTTCAGGCGCCGGATGGTTTTTTTTATTATCAGCGCGGCCGGTTCTTCACCAAACGCTACACGCTCATGCGCTGGTGCAACGCCTGGATGGCCTTGGCTCTGGCCAGCCTGGGCCTGGCCGAGCATAAACTCCAGGAGGGGAAAAAATGACCGCGGCGCCTCCGGACAAACAGCGGGTCAAGGACTTCTGGAACCGCAACGTCTGCCACGTCAGCTTCCTCAAGGAGGCCGAACCCGGGAGCCTCGAGTTCTTCGAACAGGCCGAAGCCCTGCGCTATCGGTATCATTACCACCTGTTGCCGCTCTTCGATCAACTGGCTCAAAGATACCCGGGGGGAAAACTCCTCGAGATCGGCTGCAGCATGGGCACCGACCTGCTGGCCCTGGCCCGCCGGGGATTCATGGTCACGGGCCTGGACCTGACCGAGGCCGGGATCGAACTGGCCCGGAAAAGGTTCGGCCTGTACGGCTTCCCGGCCGACCTGCGGGTGGCGGACGCCGAGAACCTGCCTTTCGAGGACAACAGCTTTGACCTGGTCTATTCCTTCGGCGTCCTGCACCATACGCCGGACACGGAAAAATCGGTGATCCAAGCCCACCGCGTGATCAAGCCCGGCGGCGCGGCCGTGGTCATGCTGTACCACAAGTTCAGCTTGAACAACCTGGCCCATATCCTGACCGGCATACCGGCCGACGGCTCGAAGACCGACCCGGTGCCCCTGGCCCGGACCTATTCCATCGGCCAGATCAAGCGGCTGTTTTGCCGTTTCAGCCGCGTGCGCGTGCGGCCGGACTACCTCTTCGGCACCGGTTGGGGCCGGGTGAACGAGCTGATACCATCGAGCCTGCATCGTTTCCTGGGCCGGTTCATCGGCTGGCACCTCATGATCGAGGCGGTCAAGTAACCCATGTGCGGCCTCGCGGGTCTGGTCGGTCCGGCCGCCGACAGGGACAAGGCCGGCCGGATGATCGCCAGCCTGGCCCACCGGGGCCCGGACGGCCTGAACCTGCATTCGGACGGCCAGGCCCATTTGGGGCACGCCCGGCTGGCCATCATTGACCTGTCCACCGGCGACCAGCCCATGAGCAACGAGGACGGTTCGCTCTGGGTGGTCTACAACGGCGAGATTTACAACTATCTGGCCCTCAAGAGCGAGTTGCTCGATCTCGGCCACGAATTCAAGACCAGGAGCGACACCGAGGTCCTGCTGCACGGGTTCGAAGAGTGGGGGAGGGAGCTTTTTCCGCGGCTGGACGGCATTTTCGCCCTGGCCCTGTGGGACTCGATCCGCCGGCGGCTGACCCTGGCCCGGGACTACTGCGGGGTCAAGCCCCTGCACTATCATTTCGACGGCTCGACTCTTCGCTTCGCTTCCGAAATCAAGGCCATCCTGCAAGATGGAGCCGTGCCCCGCCGGGTGGATTTTCAGGCCCTCCATTACTTTCTGAACCTGCGTTATATCCCGGGCGAACGGACCCTGCTGGCCGGCGTCAAACGCCTGCCGGCCGGATGCTGCCTCGATTTCTCGCCCGGCGACGGCGAACCGAAAATTTTCCGCTATTATCGGCTGGCCCTGCCGGACGCTCCGCGCAAGACCGAAGACCACTATGTCGAAGGCATAAGGCACTACCTGTCCGAGGCGGTGCGCAAGCAGCTTATGAGCGACGTGCCGCTGGGCATATATCTTTCCGGCGGCCTGGACTCGAGTTCCCTGGTGGCCCTGGCCAGCCGGCACGTCTCCCGGCCGCTCCAGACTTTCAGCCTGGGCTTCAACGAACCCACCGACGAACTGGACGACGCCCGGATCGTGGCCGACCGTTTCCGAACCGACCACCACGAACTCCGTCTTTCGCCCGACCCCTTGCGCGAATATCCGGCCGTGATCTGGCACGCCGAAGAGCCCAAGGAGAACATTCTGCAGGGTTATCTCCTGGCCGCCTTTGCCCGGCGGGAAGTCAAGGTGGCCCTAGGCGGCCTGGGAGGCGACGAACTCTTCGCCGGTTACCTCAACAACCGGTTCATCTATCCCAGCCAGCCTTTTCACCCGCTCGTGCCGCCCTTGGTTTCGAAATGGCTTTTTCGGCCCTTGAGCCGGCTGGCCTATGGCCTGCAAAGCCGGACCGGCCCGATAAGCTTGGACGAATACCGGCGGGGCGCGCAGATGCTGCTGTCGCTCGGCGACCCGGCCCGGTACTATCTCATCCTGCGCAACGTCTGGGATTTCGATCCAGGCGCCTTCCGGCGTCTTTACGGCCCGGCCTGGAACGGGCAAGAGATCGAACCGGCCGGCGAAGCTTTTCGACCTTACTTTTCCGGCCGCCGTCAGGCCTTGCGCCAGGCCCTGTGGGCCGAATTCCACACCAAGATGGTGGACGACTTCCTGATGAATGAAGACCGGACCTCGATGGCCCACGGCCTTGAAGTCCGGGTGCCTTTCCTGGACCTCGAACTGGTGAAATTCGCCCTGACCATTCCCGTGGACCTTTTGATCAAGGGCAACCAGACCAAATACATATTCATCCAGGCCATGAAGGGACTGCTGCCGGAAAAGACCCTGGCCAAGAAGAAGTGGGGCTTTTCCTTCAATCCCTATTATCAATTTCAGAAGGACCTCAAGACCGTGGCCGAACGGGTGCTGACGCGGCGGCGGGTGGAAGCCCGGGGTTGGTTCAATTATCCATACCTGCGCCGCATCCTGGATCACCGGCCCCACCCCCGCCTGCGCTGGCATTATTTCTGGCTTTGGCTGGCCCTGGGCCTCGAGGTCTGGGCCGGGCAGTTTTTGGAAGGCGACCCGGCCCGGCCAGTACTCGAGCTGGAGGCCTTCTATGACCTTTAAGCGGCTGAAGCTCTATGCTTCGATGCTGCGTTTCGGCCTGACCCACAACCAGGACTTCGCCCTCGAGCATTATGGTTTTTTTGCCGGGATGCTCGAACGCCTGCGAAAGCTGGACAAAGACCCCCGGGGCCGGCGCGTGTTGGACGTGGGCTGCGGCAAGACCTTCTGGCTGAGCCTGCTCTTGAGCAACTTCGGCGCCGAAGTGACCGGCTTCGACGTCGAACCGGTCTCGACCGGCCGGCGGCTGACGAACTTCATTGACATCGGCCGCCGCCAGGGTCTCGAACGGGCCGTCCGGACCGCGGCCTGGGCTTTGCTCCTGGCCCGACCCTATTACCGCGGGTTGGAACGGTTGGCCGGCCGGAAACTCTCTTTCGACGGCCTGGATTTGCGGACCATGAGCGCCGGGGCCCTCGATTTCGAGGCCGGCGTCTTCGATCTGGCGGTCAGTTTCGAGGTCTTCGAGCACCTGCCGGACGTGCCGGCCGCGCTCGGGGAGATCAGGCGGGTGCTGAAGCCGGATGGTTTGACATACATATACGTGCACAACTATACCAGCCTGTCCGGCGGGCATCATATCGCCTGGAAGTATCCGGACCTCGAGCCTTCGAAGACGGTGCCGGCCTGGGATCATCTGCGGCAAAACCTTTTCCCGGACGTGCCTTCCTGGATCAACCGTTTGCGGATGTCCGATTTCCGGCGTCTTTTCGAGGCGGAGTTCGAGATTCTCGAGTGGGCGCCCAACGGTCCGGAAGGGGCGGCCCTGTTGACCGCGGAGATCAAGGCCGAACTGGCGGGCTATTCGGAAGAAGAGCTCTTGACAAAGGGCTTTACCGTGATAGCCCGGCCGCGATAGTATGCTTGTGGTCGATTGAAAGCTTAACTATATGGTGACTGAATACTTTTACCTGTCAAACCTTGGCCTCCGTCCTTTGTATTCAGGCCGGATGGCCTGAAAACAAAGGACGATGAAGGGGTCCAGGGGCCTTTCGGCCCCTGGCGGGGAGGGGGGCGGAGCCCCGCCTGATAGAATGAAACAAATCCTCCAGAATTTCAAAACCGGGGAACTCAAGGTCGAGGAAGTGCCGCGGCCCCAGGTCAGGCCGGGCGCGGTCCTGGTCAAGAACCTTTATTCCCTGATCAGCGCCGGCACCGAGGGCGGGACCGTGGCCCTGGGCAAGATGAGCCTCTTGGGCAAGGCCAGGGCCAGGCCCGAGCAGGTCAAGAAGGTCATCGGCGTCATCCGCACCGAGGGTCTTCTGACCGCGTACCAGGCCGCCACCCGGGCCCTGGAGATGCCGGTGGCTTTAGGCTATTCCTCGGCCGGCCGGATAGTCGAGACGGGCGAGGGTGTAAGCGATTTCAAGGCCGGCGACCTGGTGGCCTGCGCCGGCGCCAATATGGCCGTGCACGCCGAGTACGTGGTCGTGCCGCGCCATCTCTGCGCCCGGATTCCGGAAGGACTCGAACCCCGCCTGGCCGCCTTCACCACCATAGGCTGCGTGGCCCTGCACGGCCTGCACGTGGCCGGGATAGGTTTAGGCGAAACGGCCGTGGTGATCGGCCTGGGTCTGGTGGGCCTGCTGACCGTCGGACTGCTCGAGGCGGCCGGCGTCAAGGTGCTGGGCGTGGACGTGGACCCGGCCAAGGTTAAGTTCGCGGAAGATAGAGGTCTGTGCCGGGCCTGGACCAGGTCGGCAGGGAATCTCGAGGCCAGCCTCCTGGCCGCGGCCGGCGGCCTGGGCGCGGACGCTGTTTTCATCACCGCCGCCGCGCCGACCAACGATCCCCTGGTTTTAGCCGGCCGCCTGGCCCGGCCGCGCGGCCGGGTGATCGTGGTGGGCCGGACCGAGATGCACGCGCCCCGGGAGACCTATCTTTTCAAGGAATTGGAACTCAGGACTTCATACGCCTATGGTCCGGGCGTGGGCGATCCGGAGTATGAGGAGCAGGGCCGGGATTACCCGCTCAGCTACGTCAGGTGGACCGAGAACCGGAACATGGCCGCCTTCCTCGACCTGGCCGCGGCGGGCCGGCTGCGGCTGGCCGACCTGGTGACCCACGAGTATCCTCTCGAGGCGGCGGCCCAGGCTTATCAGGCCATCACCGACCGGGACGGCGGTCCGAGCCTGGCCGTCCTCCTGAAATACGATCCGGAAGACAGGGAAGAACCGAAACGGGTGCCGGGCCGGGCTGTTCCGGCCAAAACTATCGGGGCCGGGACGGTCAGGGTCGGCGTCCTGGGCGCGGGTAGTTTCGCCACTAATTTTTTAGTGCCGGCCCTGGCCGGCCGAAAAGACCTGGTGCTGCGGGGCATCGCCTCGACCACGGGGGTCAAGGCCAAGGCCTTAGGCGACAAGTACGGCTTCGAGTACTGCGCCGCGGACCCGAAGGAAATCATCGAGGACGACCGGACCGACTGCGTCTTCATTCTGACCCGACACGATTCCCACGCGCCGCTGGCCCTGGCCGCCCTCGAGGCGGGCAAGCACGTCTTCGTGGAAAAGCCCCTGGCCTTGAACCAGGTGGAACTGGCCGAAGTGATAAAGGCCCGCCAGGAGACGGGTCTGGAAGTCCGGGTGGGGTTCAACCGGCCCTTTGCCGACCTGTCGTTGAAATTGGCCGGGTTTCTGGCCGGCCGCCGGCAGCCGCTGGCCGCGATTTATCGGGCCAACGTGGGCTTCCGGCCGCCCGAGCACTGGCTGCACGATCCCCGGCAGGGCGGCGGGGTGATCCTGGCCGAGGCCTGCCATTTCATTGATTACTGCCACTGGCTGGCCGGCGCCGATCCGGTCTTGGTTCAAACATTGAGCCTGAGCGGGGCCGGCTCCGGTCTGATCAACGAAGACAACGTGCACCTGGAGATGAGCTTCGCCGACGGTTCGCTGGCGACCATCGCCTATCTTTCCTGCGGCGATCCGGCCGGCGGCCGCGAGCGGCTCGAAGTCATGGCCGAGGGCGGGCTGGCCGTGCTCGAAGATTTCAAGGAACTGGCGCTTTTCCGCCAGGGCCGCAAAACCCGCCATCGCGCGGCCCTGACCGCGGACAAGGGCTACTCGGCCGAGATCGAATCCTTCCTTGCGGCGGCGAGGGGCCGGGCTCGGGACCCGCGTCTTTTCCGGCGCCAGGCCCTGTCTTCCCTGGCTACTATCGAGGCGGTCGAGTCGCTGCGCCGGGGCGGGACGCCGCGGCCCGTCGGCGCCGGGGCCTTGTTCGGGGCCGGGGGGACCGGCGGGTGAGCGATCCGCGACCGCCGGCGCCGGTCAGGCCGGAAGTCTACGTCCAGGCCTGGTGCGACGGTATGGGCGGCCGGGGCAGCAACGAAATCTTCGTGGCCTCGGGCGGCCGGGAGACCAGACCGCGGCTGGCCTACGCCCTTAACCTGGCCGATCTGCGGCCGGGACTCAAGGTCCTCGATCTGGGCTGCGGCCGGGGGGAAGTGGCCATCAGTTGCGCCCTGGCCGGCGCGGCCCTGGCCGCGGCCGTGGACTACGCGCCGGTGCCGCTCGAGCGGGCTGCGGAAAACGCGGCGGCTTTGAACCAGGCGGTCAACATGGCGGGTTCGGCCCTGGTCCTGTCGAGGGCCGACGCCAAGGCCCTGCCGTTTCCCGACCAATGCTTTGACCGCGTCTTCATGCTGGACATCGTCGAACATCTCCACGAATGGGAACTGCAACAGGTCTGGAGTGAAGTCAGGAGGCTCCTGGCGCCGGGCGGGTACCTGGTCGTCCACACCCTGCCCAACCGCTGGGCCATTGACTATGGTTACCGGCTGGCCCGGCTCCTGCTGCGGCGGCTGCCGGCCGAATCGCCGGACAAGAGGGACCTCTTCCACGTCAACGAACAGTCGCCGCCGCAACTGAGGCGTTCCCTGGTCAGGGCCGGTTTGTCCTGCCATGTCTGGCTGAAGGACCTGATCCTGGACCAGGCCGGGTGGTGGCGCCGGAAGGGCCTGGCGGGCGAAGAGGCCCAGGAATTGGTTTATGGACGGCTGCTCCGTCCGGGCTGGCGAAGTATATATCGCCTGCTGACCTCTCTCCCCACCCGCCTCTTTCTGGCCACCGATCTTTTTGCCCTGGCCTGGCCGTCAGGTCCCGGGCCGGCCGCGCTCGAGCGCCTGCCGGCCGGTCTGGCTGAAAAAGCCGCGTCCCGGCTGGGCGGCTAGGACCGTGGCTTCGAATCTCCTGGACCGGCTCAAAAACCCGGCGTTGCGCCGGGCGGCCGGCTGGGTCTGGATCGGCCTGGTAATTTTTTTCCTCTTCTGGTATCTGCGCCGTCACTGGAGCGAATTCCGGGATCAGGCCTGGCATCTGGACCCCTGGTGGACCATCGGCGCCGTGGCCTGGGCCTGGTTGCGGCGACTTCTGGCCGCCTGGCGCTGGGCCCTGATCGCCCAGCCCGGCCCCGGCCGGCTGGACCGGGCCACGGCCTGGGAGGAGATGCGCATTTACTTTCTGTCCAGCCTGGCCGCGTACCTGCCCGGCAGCGTCTGGTACATGGCCAGCCGGATTCAGCAGAGCCGCCGGATCGGTCACGGCGTGGTCAAGACTTCGCTGGGTCTGGTCTTCGAAACCGGCCTGCTGCTCTGGTCCGGCCTGACCGTGGGGCTCCTGGCCCAGGACCGGCTCTGGCCGGCCGGCTCGACCTTCCTAGGACTTTTGGCGGCGTTGCTGGTAATCCTGACCGCCCTGGCCCTGCACCCCCGGATAGTGAACTATATTCTTGGCCATATTTTCCGCCTGATCCGCCGGCCTCTGATCCGCCTCGAGGCCTCCTGGACCTGGGGTCTGGGCGTCTGGATTCTTTCCCTGGGCCTCTGGCTGGCCTGGGGCTTGAGTCTTTTCAGCCTGCTCAAGGCCCTCGATCCGGCCGTCTCCTGGGCCAGCCTGCTCGATATAACCGGCGCCTATGCCCTGGCCTGGTCCTTGGGTTTCCTGACCATCTGGGCGCCGTCCGGCCTGGGCGTACGCGAGGGTTTCCTGTTCGTGCTGCTGGCGCCGTACGCGGCCGTGCCGGTGGCCATGACCGCGGCCCTGGCCTCGCGCCTGGTGACCGTATCCGAAGACCTCTTCTGGGCCGCCCTGGCCCTGCTGTCCGGCGGGGGAAGAACAGCGGATTTGAAATAAGAGGCTAACCATGATAAGAAATTGCAGTTAACCGATCAAACTATCAAATGAAAGGAGCACCTTATGGACGAAATGAAGTTCTGTTACTCGTGCGGGGCGCCCCTGAATGCCCCGGGGTTCAAAGGCGTGGCGGAAAATTTCTGCAAGTACTGCACCGATGATCAGGGCCGGGTCAAGTCCAGGCCGGAAGTCCAGGCCGGCATCGCCCAGTGGCTCAAAATGTGGCAGCCGAACCTGGATGACGCCCAGGCCATAGTCCGGGCCGGCCACTATATGAAGGCCATGCCCCATTGGGCCGAGTAATCAGCTAGTTTGAACTGCCGGCCGTGGCTCATTGAACTAAAGATCAGCGGGACGGAAAAGGGAAGAAGAAAAATGAAAAAAAAGGCGCTGTTGTTGGCCATGATCCTGATCGTCTCGGCTGATCTGGCCTGCGGCGCGGGGGCGGAGATACATAAGGCCGCCTACAACGGCAACGTGGAGGAAGTCCGGGCTCTGCTGAAAAAAGGGGTTGATCCGGACGAGCGGGACTCGTTCGGCGGCACGGCCCTCCATGCGGCCATGTTCCAGAAGAACATGGAAATCGTCCGCCTCCTGCTCGAACACGGTTTCGACCCCAACGCCGTGGGGCCGAAGAACGGTTATACTCCGCTTCATGACGCGGTCTGGGCCGATAACGCCGAGGCGGTCAAGCTTCTCTTGGACAAAGGCGCCAAGACCGCGATCAAGGGTAAAGACGGCTTGACGCCGTACGCCAAGGCCAGGCAAGAAGGCAAGAAGCAGATCGTGGCCATCTTCGAGTCCAGGGGCATTAAGGAATAGCGGCTCGACCTGACGGCCGAGCCCGCAATCTCCGGTCGCGGCCTCCCCCCTAGTGACCGCGGTCTAAGACTTCTTCCGGGCCGCAATTGGAAAGTCATGCCCCACTGGGCCGAGTAATAAACTTATAAATTTACTACATTTGTAAAACCTGATATGCAGAGAGCGATATGAGGGTGTATCTTGATAACTGCTGCTTCAACCGTCCCTTTGACGATCAAAAGCAGTTGCGCATACGGCTTGAAGCAGAAGCAAAGCTGGGAATTCAAGAGATGATCTTAGAGAAAACGATTGAACTCGGTTGGTCTTACATCCTAGACTTTGAGAATGAAATGAACCCATTCGAGCAAAGAAAAATGGTTATTCGCCAGTGGAAGGCCCACGCCGCCGCAGATACAAATGAAACCGCGGCCCTCATGGAAAAGGCCGAGGAACTGCTTAAAAGAGGGCTAAGTAGCAAGGATGCTCTCCATCTGTCCTGCGCCATTGCCTTGAAGTGTGATTTCTTTATTACCACGGATGACCATCTGCTCAAGAAGGCTGCGGATATTAAAGAAATACGAATCGCTGATCCCATTGCCTTTGTCAGGGAGGAGTCCGAATGATTACTGACACGGAAATAAAGGTCAAAGGAGTTCGAGCGCTTCTCGAAAGTCTGGGCGAGGTCGAAGCCGAGAGATTCATTTCCCTCATTATGCGGGAGCCATTTGATTATACGAAATGGCAGAGGTCTCTTTGGCCGGATAAAACCGTGGCTGAAATCAGCGCTTCAGCCATGCAATTCCGGAGAGAAGCTGGTTCGAGCGAAGAGAAATAGATCCGAAAAAAAAGAGCAAGCGGCTTGCCAGATGATCCGCTTTCCGTCTCACTCCGATAGACCTGATCTGGCCTTTGCGTTTCATGATAACGAAGAGATTGGCCCGTGCCTGCTGGCGCGGCCGGCCAGGTTGACCGGCCTTAAACCAGACGATCTATGCCCGATTACCGGGCCGGGTGCCGGGAGTCGGACCCGGTCTTGCGGAAAGACAGGAAAAAAGTGGGCTGGATGAAATTTTCGGGCAGGAAAGGCCGGGCCAGGATAGCGTAAAGCCTTTGCAGCCGATCCCGGAAAGTCGTCCGGGCGTTCATGTTATCCTGGTAGATAAGTCTCTCGACCTGGATTTCCCGGCCCCGGCTCAAGCGAATAATATCGTCGGCGCTGAAAAAGGATTCGACCTGGCCGATAAAGCCCACCAGCAGCCGGCAGCGGCGCAGGCGGCTGTCGGGATTGGATACCAGCCGTCTCTGCGGGTGGTCGCCGTTGGGCTCGATGACGATGAGCCGGCCGCCCGGGCGGGTGATGCGCGCCGCCTCGGCCAAACCCAGTTCCTTATCCACCACGTGGTGAAGACTGTAGTTGAAGTAGACGATATCGAAGCATTCGTCCTGAAAAGGCAGGTCTTCCACGGCGCCGATCACGCCGGAAAATCCCTGGGTGGCGGTCAGCAGCCCCTGGACCGGCTCGAGCCCGACTCTTAATCCGGCCGGAAGTCGGCGCAGAAGAGCCCCCGAGCCGCAGCCCAGTTCGATCACCTCGTCACCGGGACCGGCCTCGACCAGCCCGGCCCAGCGCGCATAACTGGCCTCGCTCTCGCTTTCATAAACCGTGTCGCCGCAATGCCCTTCCCAAAAATCCAGTTCCTTTTGCAGGGCGGACCGCTGTTCCTCGGAAAGGAAATCCGGGAACCGCCCGTCAACCACGGGGTATTCGGCCCGGCAGGAGCCACATTGAAGGTGGAGGTCACCGACGACGAAATCGGACCCGCGGCAGCGGTGGCAGCGCAGTTTGGACAGAAGTGAGGGCGGCAGGGCTTGATCGTTCATGTTGACGCATCTCCATCAGGCAATGGCTTCATAAGCGGCCGAAGCTCAGAACCTTACTCCAAAGCATAAACCGTGTACCCTTGCTCGCGGAAGAGGGGGACCATTAGTTTTCTGCCCTCGATCCATGTTTTCAAATATCGTCCTCCGGCCGTTTCCTTGAGGTAATCGAAGAGCAGCGGATCGCGGGTCAGTAAATGGGTGGCGCCGAGCTGTTTCAAGCCTTGGACCACAGCCCGGGCCGAGGCGGCTTTTTCCAGAATGGGCCGGATGGCCTCGCCCGAATGCCAGGTGCGGTAAAAGTAATCTCTTTGGCAATAATAACCGCGTTCGCCGGCATAGAGAAACAGTATCCGCGCCTTGGGGGGCAGATGGGCGTTGATGAACTTCATGGCCGGATAATGGTCCAGAGTCCGGGTCAGGTATTGGTCCCGGGTCTCCCGGCCGGACAGGAACGGCCCCGGGTCCAGATATTTCCAGAAGTCCCGCGCCCAGGCCGCGTTGAAGGCCAGTTGGCCGGCCAGGGTTAAGACCAGCCCGGCTCTAAGCGCCGGCTGGAAGGGTTTCCGGAGGTCCAGGGTCCAGAGCCTTTCCAGGCCGTAAACGCTGAGCAGAGCCAGGATGGGCAGGCTCGGCGCCAGGTACCGGTTGATCGGCCCGGTCAGGAAGATAACCATGACCCAGTACAGGGCCAGCAGGGCCAGAGGCCTTGTTTCCCTGAACCTGGGTTTGATCAGGGCCAAAACGGGCCAGACTAGGAGGAACGGGTTCAGGACCCCGTCAAAGAATTGGGGCGTGAAATCCCGGCCCTGCAGGAAGAAGCGGAGCGGTATGAGGATATAATCGACGAAGCCTTCGCCGTAGTAAAACCGGCGCTGGGTGAACATGTCTATTTCCAGGCCGGTGGGGATCAAGCCGGGCAGACCCCACCATGAATTCAGCAGGGGATAGGTGGGGTTCCCGGTCAGGAAGTAATTTTTGATCAGCCAGGGCGACCAGACGGCCAGGGCCAGGAAAATATAAACCGCGGCCCGGGCCAGCCCGGGCAGGAAGCGGCCGCCGGTTCCGGGCCGGAGCAGAAAGACGGCCAGGGCCAGGGGCGGCAGGCCGATCAAGCCCTGGTACTTGGTCCCTAAAGCCAGCCCCAAGGCCAGCCCGGACAGGACCAGGTGGATGTTCCGGTTTTCCTCGTGCCAGCGGATCAGGCCCAGCCAGGCCGCCGTGAAAAAGAAGGCCAGACCCAGGTCCACGTTGGCCGAGGCGGCCAGGCGCATGACCAGGGGCGTGCTCAGTAATATCAAGGCGCCCAACAAGGCCCAGTTCAGCCCCAGCCGGCGCCGGAGATGCCCGAAGATCAAAGCCGCGGCGGCCAGGCCGAAAGCATGGTGCAGGAAATGGGCGGCCACGTCCAGGTCCAGGGCCAGGGGCAGCAGATAGAGCAGGTCCAGGTTCATGGGGTAATAGGAGAAAGTCGCCCAGGGCGTCTCGATGAAGCCGCCGGCCCGCAGCCACAGGCTGGGTATGGCCAGATGGTGGATGAGTTCGTCTTTTTCCAGGGGAGGCAAAAGGTCGAGCCGGCCGACCCAGACCATGACCGCCAGGAGAAGCAGGATCAAGGTCCAGCGGGCCGATATCTTCAACAGTGGTTCGGTGACGGGGTTCACGCCGACCTTTTGCCTTGGGGTGAAACAGTATAAGGGACTCCGATTCGGGCCGGCCGCACCGCGAGGGCCGTCTCAAAAGAAGCCCGGCACAAGAAGCTCCACGACGCCGGTGAGAAAAGCCAGCCAGCCCACCGCGGCCAGGGCCGCGGACAACGCGGTCCGACCGGTCAGGCCGTAGCCCACGGCGGCCAGACCGGCCAAAGTCAGGGTCAGGTTCAAGACCATTTCAGGCCCCCCAACCAGAGGGCGAAACCAAGGGCCCAGAAAAAGGCATAAGGCCAGGCCCGGCGCCAGGGGCTTCGAATGGTCGCCGGCGTCTTGGGGTAAAAGCGAAAAACGAAGCCCAAAACCGAACCGGTCCAGAGCAGAAACCCCAGAGAGGCAGCCAGGGCCGGACCTAATCCCGGCCTGGCCGGCTGGCGCATGATCTCGAGATACCGTCCGGTCAGGCGATCCATGTCTTTTGGAGAAGCGGCCGGTCCGAGCCTGGACTTGGCCATGAGCCTGGCCAGGATAGGTTCGGCCTGGGCGATCAGGTCCGGCCGAGGGGTGTAAAAACTTCTGGCGCCGTGCAATCCGGACCTGACCCGGCTCAGGGCCAGGGCGGCTTCGGCGTCTTGGCCTCGCCTGGCCAGGTACAGCCCCAACTCCAACATCTCTCCGGCCGCGGTTTCGGCCGAACCCCAGGGCAGGTGCCAGTTCAGGCTCCGGGTGTAGTGGTTGACGGCCGTTTCATGGTCGCTTTTCGCTCTGGCCTGCCGGGCCAGGTCCAGTTCGCGTCCGGCCCGGTATTCCACCACTCCGGCCACGGCGGCCAGGGCGATAATAACGGACAGTCCCAGGCGAAAGGACGGCTTCATGGCTGGGCGGCCTTATCCAGTTCGGTCAGAATCTGGTCAATCTGGGCCTTGGTCTGAGGCGAATCCACCAGTTCCCGCGCCCGCGCATAATACTGCCGGGCCGTCCGGGGCTGGTTCAGCTTCCGGTAATATTCCCCCAGGTTGTATAAGGCTTCGGCCGGCTTGGGGTCCAGGGTCAAGGCCTGTTCCAGGGCCTGGCGGGCCGGTTCGAGCTGGTTTTCCTTGAGCCGGGCCAGGCCTAAATTGGCCCAGGCCACGTAGTCGTACCGGTCAAGGGCAATGGCCGCCTCGAACCTGACCGCGGCCTCGCCGTAACGACCGGCGGCCAGAAGGTTGTGGCCGATGCCTTCATGGAGCCTGGCCCGGTAGTTGGGCCACATGGTGTTGGTGCCGGCCGGCCCGAACATATCTTCCAGGAACCTCAATATGGCCAGGCTGGCCCCGATCTCCCGATGCCGCTCGAAAAACTGGGCATACCTGAACATCAGGTCAATATAATGGGCGTGGAGCCCGACCTCCTCGACCAGCCCCTCGGATTCCAGTTCCTTCTCCAGTTTGCGCCGGAGCTGATTCAGGGCGGACTGAACTTCTTCGGGCTGAAGCTTTTCCACGGACTGGGGCTGGAACTTCAAATTAAAGGGCAGGGCCGGCTTGAGGTGGGTATAGAAAACCCGGGTGCCCAGGTCGAAGGGTTCGCAATAAATGTCCCGGCCTTGTTCGAGGTTGGCCCGGACGAACTTTTTCAGGTATTCCCCTTTTTCAGCCTCGAAAAAAGGGTCGGGCGGCACGTCGGCCCGGGGAAAACGGGCCGGCGTCACGGGATTGAACCACTGAGGCCAGACGAAGTCCGAACTCAAGATGACGGTCACGTCTTCCCGCAGCCGCATGATATCCTGGTAGGCCCGCTGGTGAAACCACTGGTGGCCGGTTATGGTTATGGCTTCGGGCGGCAGGGCTTCGAAATCGGCCCGGTAGGATTCCAGCGGGATGAAGGACCGCGAGCGGTCCTGGACCGGCAGCCGCAGACCGACCCAGGCGATGAAGATCAAGGCCAGGGCCGAACCCAGGAGCAGGGGCGATGAGCCCAGGGCGCTACGGGAGAGCAGCCAGGAGCCGCCCAGGCCGGCCAGATAGGCCGCGATCAGGAAGGCCGGCAGATAGTTGGACAGGTCGGCGGCCCAGTGCAGGAAAAAGAAGATGTTGATGGCGGAAGCATAAGCCAGGAAGATCACCAGGGGCCAGTCCCGGCGCCAGAGCCGCCAGGCGCCGATCAGGGTCAGCGGCAGTCCCAGTATCCAGAAGACCGGCGGCGCGGTCTGGCTGATGAAAATCCAGAGGTGATCCAAGAATTTGAGGCCCACCCGGGCGGCCACGAAATGGGCTTCCGAGTCTTTCCGGTCGGTGAGGTGCATCAGCAGCCGGTCCCAGGTATTGGGATGGCCGAAATCGAAGGCCGGGTTGGCGTCGGCCCGGAGGGGCAGGTACAGGTACACCGAAAAGCCGAGAAGAAAGAAAAAGGCGATCAGGCCGAGTCGGCGGGGAATGTCGCGCCGGGCCTGGAACAGGAAGTAAAACAGGAGGCCCGGCAGGTAGAAGCCCACGGAGCCGTGGTTGCCCGCCGCCAGACCGTATAGGAAGGCGCCGGCGTACAGCCAGGCGTCCCGGCCTTCGCCGGTCCAGCGCAAGGCGCAGTAGAAAAGCCCGGCCAGAAAAAGGATGTTGAGGGAATAGACTTCCGCCTCGGTCGAGTTGGTCCATAAAGTGGAGGTAAGTCCGAAGACAAGTATGGTCCCGGCCGCGGCCCAACTCCGGGACTGGGTGGATTCATCCGGCCCGATGGTCGGCGCGTAGATGATCATCCTATAAAGGATATAAAGGCAGATAAGGCTGTATAAGGCCGAAGCCAGGGTTATCCGGAAGGGCGCGCCGGCCAGGGGCAGAAAGGTCAGGACCTTGGTTAAAAGGGAATAGGTGGGGAAGCCGGCCGGATGGGCCACGCCCAGGGAAAAGGCGGTGACCGCGAATTCGGAATTGTCCCGCCAGCCTATGGCGGGTAGGGCCGTGACCAGGTACAGAAAAAACAGGGGCAGCAGGACCAGTTCCGGTCCCGGCGTGAATCCTTTCGAGCGTCCGGTCAGCAAGGTCGGCAAACGAAACGGTCCCCGTCCGGGGACCGTTTCCTTAGAGCGACCCGGAGTATTCTTACTTGGTCAGCAGACCGCCCCGGGCGCTGGCGTAGGTGAAGGTGCTGGTCGAAGAATTGTGCTTGGCCGTGGCCGACCAGGAGGTGGTGTCCGCGGCCGCTATGGCCACCGTGACCGTGGTTTCAACCGTCCAGCCGGTCAGGTTGGCCCGGGTGGCAGTGTAGGTGTTGTTCTGGGCGTAGTAGTTTTCCTGGGCCGTGGCCAGGTTCTTCAAAGACGACTTGGCCGCCGAGTCCTGGGCCCTCTTGCGGTAGCTGGCGAACTGCGGGATGGCAATGGCGGCCAGGATGCCGATGATGGCCACGACGATCATGAGTTCGATCAGGGTGAAACCTTTCTGCCCTCTCCTCATTCTAATCTTGCTAAGCATCTTTTCCTCCTTGATTCAAATTTAATCTGGTTAATGGTTTTCGATCGATAAACAACCACTTTCCAAAAGGCTGACCGGGACTCTCACTCCTTTCGTCATATGATCAGGCTGCACCAGGATATAGCAAGGAGCGTACCAGCGCCGTTGGGCCGAGTTGTTTATTGATCTCAGCATATAAATATTATAATTTATTAAATAAATTATCGCGAAGGCGGCCGGTCCCCTTTCATGTTACCGATTTAACAATGTGACGCAAAATGTCTGGCCGGGAGATTGACCGAGGCCGGGGCGCCAGGGTAGTTTCCAAGTAAACCTAAATTATTTTTGAGTATTAGCTTAAAGTCGGCTCGACCGGGTCAACGGTGACAAATTTTGGTCAGTTATATTAATATAAATTATGGTAAATAATATTAAAAATGCTATTTAAATAGTGTTGACCAAAAAATGTCACTAGTTTGATGATTCACTAACTTATGGTATTATAATATATTATTAGTAATAGTCGACAAAATATGTCTAATACTTCCCGTTCCGTCTAATACTCTAGGTTGATCTAATACTGTTACTCGAATTTAGCCAGACGATGGCGGAAGGAGCGGAAGGTCAGGCCCAGGAGCTTGGCCGCTCCGCTCTTGGAGCCGTGGGCCTGCTTGATGGCTTCGGTCAACATTTCTTTCTCCGCGGCCGATAATACTTGGTCCAGGTCCAGTCCTTCCGGGGACCAGTTTTGATCGTGAAGTCCGAAAGGACCATTGATCCCGGTTTCCTGGCGCAGGAGGTTGGTCACCTCTTTCCAGGACAGTTCCTGCAATCCATATTTGGACAACCGGTAGCGCAGGTTGCGCGGATTGGTCTTTAATAGTTCCGCCGCCCGGTCGCGGCTGCCCTTGGCCGCGGATAGGGCCTTGAGAAGCAGGCCTTTTTCCAGGGCGGCCAGCGTCCCCTCCAGGTCCAACCTGGGCACCGCCGTGGAGGACCAGCGCGGTTCAGCCCGGGTTTCCGGGGCCGCCGGCCCGGGCGGGCCGGCGGCCGGGTGTCGCTCGGGTTTGGAGGCGGCCAGGGCGTCCTCGAGATTGGATCGGGTCGTTGGCGGCGCTTCGGCTTCGGTCCCCGCCGGCCGGGGGTAGGTCGGGTCCAAGCGGCGTTCTTGCTTGAAGGCGGCCAGGGTGAGGCTTTCGGGCAGGACGATGCTCGATTGTTCCAGGGCCACGCACCGTTCGATTATGTTTTCCAATTCGCGCACGTTGCCGGGGAAATGGTAATTGGCCAGGATATCCAGGGCGAAGGCCGAAATCTTTTTCACGTCCTTGTCCAGGGCCTGGTTGTATTTGTCCAGGAAATAATGGGCCAGCAGGGGTATGTCGCTCTTGCGTTCCCGCAGGGACGGCAGGTGGATGTTGATCACGTTCATCCGGTAGTAGAGGTCTTCCCGGAAGCGTCCGGCCATGACTTCGGCTTCCAGGTCCTTGTTGGTGGCGGCGATGAAGCGCACGTCCAGGGTATGCTCCTGGGTCCCGCCCACGGCCCGATAAGTCTTGTCCTGCACCACGCGCAGGAGCTTGACCTGCATGGGCAGGGACAGTTCGGCCAGTTCGTCCAGAAAAATAGTGCCTTTGTGGGCCAGTTCGAACAGGCCGGGCTTGTCCACGGCGGCGCCGGTGAAGGCCCCTTTCTTGTATCCGAACAGTTCGCTTTCGATGAGCTGTTCGGGCATGCCGCCGCAGTTGATGGTCACGAAAGGCTGGCCGGTCCGGGGGCTGTTGTCGTGGATGGCCCTGGCCACCAGCTCCTTGCCTGTGCCGGATTCGCCGGTAATAAGGATGTTCGTGGCGGTTTGGGCCGCGCGGCGGATCAGATCGTAGACCTTGACCATCTCCGGCGAGAGGCCCACCAGGCTGCCGAAATGGCAGCCTTCCTTGACCTTTTCCTTGAGGACCTTGCGTTCGGCTTCCGGGGTGCGCAGGGCCAGGGCGTTCTTGATGACCGCCTTGAGTTCTTCGATATTGAACGGCTTGGGGATGAAGTCGTACGCTCCTTCCTTCATGGCCGTGACCGCGGTCTCGACCGAGGCGTAGGCCGAGATCAATATGACCACGGTTTCCGGGTTCCTGGTCTTTATTCCCTTCAAGACCTCCAGGCCGTCCATGTTCTTCATGCGGATATCGGTGATGACCAGGTCGGGGGTGGTTCGGTCGGCCAGGGTCAGGGCTTCCCGGCCGTCGGCGGCCAGCAGGACCTGGTACCCTTCCCGGGACAGCATGATTTCCAGGAATTCCCGCAGGCTGAAGTCGTCGTCTACGACCAGGATGACGCTCATGGCTTCAGAGAGAGGTCAGATCGTGGGTCACCCGGCCTTGGGCCATGGTCAGCACGGCCCGTCCGGTCATGTTCCGGCCGGCGAAGGGAGTGTAGCGACCCTTGGATTTGAACCGGGCCGGGTCGCAGACCCAGCTCTGCCCAGGGTCAATAATGGTCAGATCAACCGGCCGGCCTTTTTTCAAGACGCCGCCCGGGACATTCAGTATCCGGGCCGGGGCCAGGCTCAAGGCCGCCACCATCCGGGAAAGGGTGAGGACCTTGTCCCGGACCAGTTCGAGGCTCAAGGCCAGGGCCGTCTCGAGGCCGACTATTCCGAAGGAGGCCTGATCGAACTCGAGGTCCTTTTCGATGGAGCTATGGGGGGCGTGGTCCGTGGCGATGGCTTCCAGGACCCCTTCGGACAGGGCCGCCCGTATCGCGGCCACGTCCGCCGCGGTGCGCAAGGGCGGGTTCACTTTGGCTTCGGTGCGGTATCCCTGAATCGCTTCTTCGGTCAGGTGGAAATAATGGGGAGCGGTCTCGGCCGTGACTTTCAGGCCGCTCTTTTTGGCCCGCCGGATGATCTCGACCGCCCCGGCCGTGGAGACATGGGCGATATGAACGGGCGCGCCGGTCAATTCGGCCAGCTTCACGTCCCGAAACACGGCGATCTCCTCGGCCGCGGCCGGATGGCCGGCCAGCCCCAAGGCCGTGGCGGTCCGGCCTTCGTTCATCAGGCCGCCCGAGGAGAGGCTCGGGTCCTCGGCGTGGGAGATGGCGGTCAGGCCGAAGACCTGGGCGTACTCGAGCACCCGGCGCATCACCTTGGAGTTGGAAACCCATCTCCCGTCGTCCGACACGGCCCTGGCCCCGGCTTCGGCCAGGTCGGCGTATTCGGTCAGTTCCTCGCCCCGGCTGCCCTTGGTCATGGCCGCCACGGGCCAGACCCTGGTCGGGCCGGCTTCCCGGGCCCGGCCCAGAATGAATTCGGTCACGGCCCGATCGTCGTTGACCGGATTGGTGTTGGGCATGGCCGCCACGGCGGTGAACCCGCCGGCGGCCGCGGCCGCCGTGCCGCTGGCGATGGTTTCCTTGTATTCCTGGCCGGGTTCGCGCAGATGGACATGCAGGTCAATAAGACCGGGAGTCACCAGGCATCCGGCCGCTTCGATCACCCGTTCGGCCGAGGCGTATTCCCCCTCCTGGCCCGGGTCCACCAGGTCCACCAGCCGACCGTTTTCGATGAGGACCTGCCGGCGCGCCTCGATCCCCTGGCCCGGGTCCACCACCAGCCCGCCGCGGATCAAGACCCTCATGTCTTTTCCCCCTGGCCCATCAACAGATAGAGCAGGGCCATGCGCACGGCCACGCCGTTGGTCACCTGATCCAGGATCACGGCCCGGTCTCCGTCCGCGACCTCCGGCGATATTTCCACGCCCCGGTTCATGGGGCCGGGGTGCATGATGATGGCCTCGGGCGCGGCCAGGTTGACCCTTTCCTGGTTCAAGCCGTAAACCCGGGCGTATTCCCTGACCCCTGGAAACAGCTTGTCCTTCTGACGCTCCAGTTGAATTCTGAGCATCATGATCACGTCCGCGCCTTCGAGGGCCGGTTCGGGCCTATGGTAGTACCTGACCCCGTATTGGTCCAAACCCACGGGCATCATCGAGGGCGGTCCGGCCACCCTGACGTCGGCGCCCATCTTGATCAGTCCGATCATGTTGGACCTGGCCACCCGGCTGTGCAGGATGTCGCCGACGATGGCCACCTTTAGTCCGGCCAGAGCGCCCTTGATCTCCCTCATGGTCAACATGTCCAACAAGGCCTGGGTGGGGTGTTCATGGGCCCCGTCGCCGGCATTGATGACCGTGCCTTTGACCCGTCCGGCCAAAAGGTGCGGCGCGCCGCTCGAGGAATGCCGGATGACGATGGCGTCCGGGTTCATTGCTTCTATGTTCAGGATGGTGTCCAGGAGGGTTTCGCCCTTGGCCAGGCTCGAACCCGACGAAGACAGGGCCACCGTGTCCGCGCTGAGACGCTTGGCCGCGATCTCGAAGGACAACCGGGTCCGGGTGCTCGGTTCATAGAAGAAAAGGATGACGGTCCGGCCCCGCAGGGTCGGGACTTTCTTGATCTCGCGCTCGGATATCTCCTTGAAGCTTTCGGCCGTGTCCAGGATAAGGGTGATCTCTTCCGCGGATAGTTCCGCCAGGCCCAGCAGGTCCTTGCGTTGGAGTGTTTGTTCCCGGCTCATAACTTGGAATTAAAAAAAAAGCCTCCCAACTCGTCCGGGTTGGGAGGCTTTAACTGGAGCCTGGTCGGCTGGTCGCACGGTCATTATTCCACCTCATCCCAGCCCTTTTCAGTAGCACCGGACCGGGCGGCCAGTCAAGATCAAAAAGGTCAGTCCACCGTCTTAAACAACCGATTCCACCGCAGCCGCCAGCGGTCGGCGTCCCAGGACCAGTAGATGAACCAGGCCTTGCCCTTGACCGCGTCATAGTCCACGAAACCCCAGAACCGGGAATCATAGCTGTGGTCTCGGTTGTCACCCATGACGAAGAGTTTGTGGGGGGGAATCTTCACCGGCCCGAAATCGTCCCGGGGTTTGACCGTGGTGGGGTACAGTTCCGGGTCTTCGTAAAAGCCGTGGTCGTTCTTGACCGGCTGGTCATTGAGGTACAGTTTCTTGTTGCGGACTTCGATCTTGTCCCCAGGCACGCCCACGACCCGCTTGATGAAATCCTTATCCGGGTCCACGGGATAGATGAACACGATCACGTCGTCCCGCTGGGGCTCCTTCACCGGTATCAACACCTTGTTGATAAAAGGCAGGCGCACCCCGTAGATGGATTTGACCACCAGGATGTGGTCTCCGATCTGCAAGGTCGGCAGCATTGACCCGGAAGGTATCTTGAAGGCCTGGACCACGAAGGTCCGTATGAACAAGGCCAGCAGGACGGCCAGGCCGATGGCCTCGGCGTACTCCCGCAGCGTGCTTTTGGTTTTGGTCGCGGCCCGGCCATTGGTGTTGGCGTCGGCCGCGCTTCTGGCGGCGGATAATCGCCCCATAGGGCCTCTCGATCTGGTGTAGTCACCTCGCCGGCCCTGGGCTCATGACAACTTCGGGCCGAGCGAGACTTAAGAATGTAGTATTAGGCCAAAGATCGTTTATTGTAAAGACACAATTTCATGGTAGCATGAGCCGGCCGGCGGCCGCGGAAATAGTCTAGCGAGGTGTATTTCATTCGCCGGGACGACCTGAATTCAAGACGGCCCGAGCCCTTAAACCGGGTCGTGATCCTGCTCTTTCCGGTTCTGCTGACCCTGGCCGGCTGGATCGTGTATCACCAGGTCCGGGACGCCGACTTCATTATTTATGACGACGGGATATACGTCCTGGACAATGCCCAGGTCCAGCGCGGCCTGACCTTAGACAATCTGGCCTGGTCCCTGACCGCCAACCGGGCCCACAACTGGCACCCCCTGACCTGGCTCTCCCTGATGCTGGATCACGAACTGTTCGGTTTGGATCCGGGCTGGTTCCACCTGACCAACCTGCTGCTTCATCTGGCCGGAACCCTGGTCCTTCTGTCGGCCCTGTATCATCTGACCGGCGAGTATTGGCCCGGCGCCCTGACGGCCGGCCTCTTCCTGCTTCATCCCTTGAACGTGGAATCGGTGGCCTGGGTGGCCCAGCGCAAGACCGTCCTGTGCGGACTTTTCATCATGCTGACCCTGCTGGCTTACAGCCATTATGTCCGCCGGCCCTCGCCCGGTACATACCTGCCGGTTTTTATCGGAACGGCCCTGGCCTTGATGGCCAAGCCCATGGCCGTGACCCTGCCTGTTCTCCTCTTGCTCCTCGACTACTGGCCTTTGGGCCGGCTGGGAAAGGCTTCAACCGGCCGGGCCAAGGCTTCCGGTCTGGCCGGGAAGAGCCTGGCCGGACTGATTCTGGAAAAGATTCCCCTTGTTATCCTGGCCGCCGTCTCCAGTTGGCTGACCCTGTGGGCCCAAACCCGGGGCGGGGCCTATTCGGCCCTGGCCTCCTTCGAGCATTTGCCGCCGGGCCTAAGGCTACTCAACGCCGTGCTTTCTTATTTCACCTATATGGTAAAGACGTTCTGGCCGGCCGACCTGATCGTTTTCTATCCCCATCCGGGGGCGAATCTGCCCCCTATTCCGGCGGTTCTGGCCGGAATCGGGCTAGGACTGATCACCTGGCTCGCCTGGCGGGCCAGGTCGCGGCCTTATCTTATTGTGGGCTGGCTCTGGTTCCTGGTGTCTCTGGCGCCGATGATCGGCCTGATCCAGGTCAGCGACCAGGCCCAGGCCGACCGATACGCCTATCTGCCCCTGATCGGCCTGTTCATCATGGCCGCCTGGGGTTTGAAGGATCTGGCTCAGGGCCGGGCCGGCCGTCGGGCCGTCGCGGTCCTGGCCTCGATCCTGATCCTGGTCGGTCTGGCGGTCTTGTCTTCTAACCAGGTCAGGCCCTGGCGGGACACCAAGGCCCTTTTCATCTACACTCTGGAAAAATCCCCGGACAACTACCTGGCCCATCTCTGCCTGGGCATCTATTATAAATTGGAACGCCGGCTGGATTTATCCGTCAGTCATCTGAAGGAAGCGGTCCGGCTGCAGCCCGGTTACGCCGCGGCCCGGCAGCATCTGGGCTACGCCTTGATTCTCAAGGGGGCAGTCGAACCCGGGCTGGATCAATTGCGGGCGGCCCTGCGCCTCAACCCCGGATCACTTGAAGTCAGGCAGGTCCTCGAACAGGTTCAGGCCGGGCGGATCAAGAACCGCGCACCGTAGGAGAGAAGGATTTATTAATCCCCCATTGGCGGAGGCTTTAGAGCAAAATCTGTTCCCGCGACTCTTGCCCGAGGCCGGCGCGGCGCACAAGCTCAACCTGGTTTGGTGATTTTTCCCAATCTTGGTTGATCATAGTATTATTCCAGACGCCTGGCGAAGAAAAACCTTTCTTGTCTGTTTCTCCCCCCCCCTTATTTCCCAGGGATGGCCGGGTTAATTACCTCATCTTTTTCCCGCCAAATTCGCCAAACCCGAGGCCTTGGTGTTGGCTTGATGTTTCCAATTCATCGTCGGGCCGGCAATTAATAAACTTATACCTTTCTTTATGCATTAATGGCCTCTATATGTTGTGCTTTTGATCTTCTTTCACACCACATATGGCATAACTTATTAAAATTTATAATAAATTAAAACAAAATTCTTGACATTACAGCACAAAAATGTTCAAATATGCCCCATGCAAAGCCGGTGAGAGGCCAAAATAAAAGATGAGAACCAATTCGTTAGGCAGGGCCCGGAACTTTCAACCGATCGAAATGAGAGGGACATGGAATTGAGTCGAAACTCCTTGAAACAGATCCGTGAACAACTCCTGATGAGTAAAGCGGAGCTGGCGCGCAAGGCTGGGGTCTCCCCCTTGACCATTGATCGGATTGAAAGCGGCAAGGACTGCCGAATGGAAACCAAGCGGAAGATAATCCTGGCCTTGGGGTATTCACTGGAAGACAAAGAAAAAATATTCTCGGATGAAGACTGAAGAAAGCGGCGGTTACCGTGGGTCTGTTCGATAGGGGAAAATCAATATTAGGCCTGGACATCGGCTCCCACACCATTAAGGCCATCGTGCTGGATCAAGCCAAGTCCGGTATGCTCCTCAGCGCCGTGGGGTTGGTGAACCTGCCGCCCCAGGCCATTGTGGATGGGGCAATCCAGGAAAAGGGCGTGATCGTCGCGGCGGTCAAGAACCTGCTCAACTCCTTGAAGGTAAAGGTTAAGAACGTCTGCACCTCCATTTCCGGCTATTCGGTCATCATCAAGAAGATCACCTTGCCCACGGCCACACGGGAAGAGCTGGCCAAGAGCATCGAGGTCGAGGCCGAGCAGTTCATTCCTTTCGATATCAGCGAAGTGAATGTTGACTTCCAGATCATCGGCGAGAGCGAGCGTAATCCCGAGCAGATGGAAGTCATTCTGGTGGCGGCCAAGAAGGACGTGATAGGCGCGTACATGGAGTTGTTGGTCGAGTCCGGCCTCAAACCCACCATCATTGACATTGACGTGTTCGCCCTGGAAAATGCCTTCACCCACAGCTATCCCGAGGTCCAGGAGACCGTGGCCCTGGTGGACATCGGGGCCAACAAAATGAACATCAATATCATCAGGCAGGGCATGTCGCTCCTGACCAAGGACGCGGCCATGGGCGGGGCCAGGATCACCGACGAGATACAGGACAAGTTCGATCTGGAGTATCAGGAGGCCGAGGCCGTCAAGCTGGGCGCCCAGGCTAGTTCCGATCCAGAGGCGGTAACCGAGATAGTGAGCCGGGCCGTCGAGAACTGGGTGGCCGAGGCCAAGAGGACTTTGGACTACATGCAGGCCAGTTATCCTGGTGAGAAGCTCAGTCGGATATATCTGAGCGGCGGGTCCTGCCGCATCCCGGGACTGGAACAGCTCTTTACCAAGCAACTGGAAGTGCCGGTGGAGTTACTGAACCCGTTCCTCAAGGTGGGCGTCAACACGTCCAAATTCGATCCGACCTACATCGAGTACCTGGCGCCCCAGGTCTCGGTCTGCCTGGGCCTGGCCCTTAGAAGGGGGGAAAAGATTTGATCAGGATCAATCTCCTCCCGGTTCGAGCCTTTAAGAGAAAGGAAAACATCCGCAAGCAGGTTTCCATCTTCCTGCTGACCGTGGTCTTTGTCATCGGCCTGTGCGCCGTGGTGTACGCCATAAGCGCCCTGGAACGCACTCAGATAAAATATGAAGAGAGCATCCTGGCCCAGGAGGTAGCGGCCCTGGAAAAGAAGGTGGCCGAAGCCAAGAACCTGGAAAAGAAGGAAAAGGAAATTCAGGAAAAACTGAAGATCATAGACGACCTCGAGGTCAAGCGCCGCGGTCCGGTTAGGGTCATGACTGAAATAGCCCGCCGTATCCCAGCCAACAAGGCCTATTTGACCGAGCTGATCCAGGACAAAGCCAAGCTGTCCATGAAAGGACTGGCCATGGACAACGAGACCGTCGCCTTGTTCATGTGCCGGCTTGATCCGCCTCCCCGGGGCTGCGGGGAAAAGGAGGCGGGCGGCCAGGAAAAGCCGGTGGAGGTCAGCGGTCCGCCGTCCGTCATGTTTAAAAACGTGGAACTGGTGAGGTCCCAGGAAGAAAAAATCCAGGATCTCAGGCTGAAGGGATTCACCATCACCTGCCTGGTCTCTCTGCCCGAGGAAGAGGAAGCCGCCCAAAAAGCCAAGGCGGCGGCCGCTAAGCCGGGCGCCAAGACCAAGTAACCGGAGAAGGCTTCAGTGAAGCTACCCTGGGAAAAACTGGAAAAGATCAAACGGCCTTATAAAATGGGCATCTTCTTCGGGACCAACATCCTGCTGGCCGTTATCTTCTTCTTTCTGCTCTATCAGCCCGTGCGGGATGACGTCAACAAGATCCATGAGTCCATAGGCTCGCTGGGCGACAAGAAACTGACCGCGGAAAAGACGGTCCGCAACATCCCGATCATCAAGAAGAGGCTGGAGGAGCTTAACATCCGTTTCGAGGCCATGAGCGAATTTCTGCCGCAGAAAAAGGAAGTGGGCCAACTGCTGCAAAAGGTCTCGGGCAACGGCGCGTCGGCGGGACTGGAGATATCCCTCTTTCAGCCCCACTTGCAGGAGGTTTTCAAGGATTTTTACGCCGAGATATCTTTTGACTTGAGGGTCAAGGGGCCGTACCTGAACCTGGCTTCCTTTTTCCATCTCACCAGCCTCATGGACCGCATCGTCAACATCGAAGACATCAAGGTGGGTACGCCCGTCAGTTTTGACGGAGAAGTCATCCTGAGCGCCAGTTGTCAGGGCAGGACCTTCCGGTTCCTGACGCCCGAAGAGATCAAGAAAGCCGAAGAGGCCAAAAAGGCGGCTCAGAAAAAGGCCGCGCCCAGGCCGCAGACGCAATGAGGGTTCAAGGATTCCGCCATATGACCAAAAGCAGACCTGATCATGACTTTTTCCTGATCCGGGTTCTGGTCGGAGTAATGTTGGTTCTGGCGCTGGGACTAGGCGGCTGCGAATTCTTCGGCGGCGGCGAAGCTCCGCCTCCGCAGAAGATCAGCAAACCGGTCACTCCGGCGACCGGCGCCGCGCCGGCCAAACCCGGCCAGCCGCCGGCCAAGGCGGTTACGGGCAAGCCCGGTCCGGGCAAGCCCGTGTCCAAGGCGGCCCTCGATGATCAGCCGGCGGAAAAGGAATCCGTGACCCTGCAAAAGATCAAACAGCAGATCGAGGACCGGGCCAAGAAGTATCCCTTCAAGCCCGAAGGACTGTTGGACCCGTTCCAGCCCATGGCCGCGGTGGTGGCGGCCAAGGCCGCCGAGACCAAGAAGCCTTCCGAAGAACTGACCTTGACGCCGCTGCAGCGACTGGAATTGTCCCAGGTGAAGCTGGTGGCCATAGTCGTGGCCGGCGAAAGCACCCGGGCCCTGGTCGAGGACGCCACGGGTTTGGGGTACATCATCAAGAAAGGCACGCCCATCGGCCGTCGCCAGGGCAAGGTGTTGGCCATTCATCCGGACCGGGTCGAAGTGGAGGAGATCGTCCGGGACTTCAAAGGAGACCAGAAGACGATTGTCTCCCAGTTGAAATTACAGGCCATCCAAAAGGAAACCATAAGCAGGGAGGGATTTACTATCGTGCCCTCCACAGGAGAGAAGAAATGATCTGGGCCGGACGTTCTCTCGCGGCGATTATCCTGATCGGCCTGGCTGTCGGCCTGATCGCCTGCGGTACGTCGGACATGGCCACCCGCCCCACGACCGCCTCGGGCGATTCGGGAGCGGTTTCGGACGGCCGGCCGGCGCTGACGGGCCTGAAGGTCGAAGCGGCCGGCCGGCAAACCCGGGTGATCCTGCAAGGTAACCAGCCCTTGACCTATACGGCCCTTCTGGAGGACCGTCCGCCGGCGATCATGGTGGACGCGGGCGGGACTCCCAGTCCCAACGTCACGGGCCAGACCTCGGTCAAGAACGGGCTGGTGGACAAGATCGAAGTCGAACCTTTGGCCGGAACCAGTTACGCCAGCCGGGTAAAGATACTGTTGACCATGCCCACCACGTACCAGGTGATCCGGGAAGGCGCCAATCTGGTGGTGCTGGTGGAGAACGTGCCCGGCGCCGTGGCTTCGGCCATCCGGGATGACGACCTGGAGGACGTGCCCGTGACCGCGGCCCAGATGGCCGGCGGCACGGCCAACGTGACGTCGGTGGATTTCAAGTCCGTGGGGACTTCCGGCCGGACCCGGCTGCTCATCAAGACCGACCGGGTGGTCACCCCGCAGATCATGGCCCGCGATCGGGGGCTCACCCTGGTCCTGTCCATGTCGCCAGCCGACATCCCCCGGCACCTGATCCGGTCCCTGGATACGACCTTTTACCGCTGCCCGGTCAACTACGTCAAGCCGACCGTGACTTCGAACGTCAGCGTCGAGTTCATCATCAAGTTGCGGGAAGTGGTGCCCTATCACCTGGGCCAGAAGGGCCTGATCACTTACGTGGACTTCGATCCGTCCGGAATGCGGGCCCGGCCCGGCCGCGTCGAGCCCTATCGCCTGGAAGCCCCCGCGGCTGACACGGCGGCGGCCCGGACCGCCGCGTCCGCGGCCCCCAAGGCCGCGCCGGCCGCGGCGCCGAAGGCTGAAACCAAGATCGTGACCTCGCCCGGTCAGCCCAAGCAATACACCGGACAGAAGATATCCCTGGATTTCCAGAACGCGGACATCCATAACATCCTGCGGCTGATCGGGGAAGTCAGCGGCAAGAACGTGGTCGTTTCGGACAAGGTCACGGGCAAGGTCACCTTAAAGCTGAGCGAAGTGCCCTGGGACCAGGCCCTGGACATCGTTCTGGCCGCCAACCAACTCGGCATGGTGGAAGTCGGCAACGTCATCAGGATTGACAAGGCCGACGTGCTGCGGGCCCAGCGGGAGCTCGAGGTCAAGGACCTGGAGCAGACCGTGGAACAGGTCAAGAAAGCTCCTCTGGAAAAGAGGGTCTTCACGCCTAAATACGCCGCCGTGTCCACGATGAAGACCGAGCTGGAGAAGCTCAAGACCGAACGCGGCAAGCTGACCATCATCGGCAACGACATTTACGTCGAGGAAGAACCGCACACCCTCGCCGTGATGCAGGAGGTCTTCAGCAAGAACGACCAGGTGGCCAGGCAGGTCCTGATCGAATCCCGGATCGTCGAGGCCTTGAGCAGCTTCACCAAGCAACTGGGCGTCAACTGGGGCGGCGACTACAGCGCGCCCTCGAATGAAGTCGGCCGATCCCTGACCGGCACCCTGGGCATGTATGGCGTGCACTCCGGCGGCACCATGGGCGCGGGCGGCGCGGCCGTCAACCTCATCTCCCCGCCGGCCACCGGCCTGGCCCTTGGTTTCGGCCTGGTCAGCTCGAGGCTCAATCTGGACGCCAAGCTCTACGCCATGGAAAAGACCGGCGAAGGCCGGATCGTTTCCGCGCCGCGCATCCTGGCCAGCAACGACCAGGAAGTCTATATCAAGCAAGGCCAGTCCATTCCTTACGAGTCGTCCGGCACCACCACCTCGCCTTCGACCATAACCTATAACGAGGCCGTGCTGAACCTGAAGGTCAAACCGCACATCGAGGAGAACGGCAAGATCATTTCCATGGACATAACCGTGACCAAGGACACGGCCGACTACTCGCGCACCACCCGCAATCCGCCCATCAACAAGCGCGAGGCCAAAACCAAGCTCATGGTCAAGAACGGCGAAACCGTGGTCATCGGCGGGATCATCATTGACGAGAAATCCAAGACGGTCAATCGCGTGCCGGGCCTGCACAAGATACCCGTGCTCGGCTGGCTGTTCAAAGATTACGAGATATCGGACGCCAAGACCGAACTCCTGATCTTCTTAACCAGCAACATCATCCCGGTCAGCATCTAGACCAGCGTAACCAAGTCGGAAAGCATCCAGGGCCGCCCTCGAGGCGGCCCTTGGTCGTTGGTTGTCTTTGAAACCAGTACCGCGGACTTGACAACGCCCAGGAGTCCGGTTAGCATTTCTAAAAAAATAAAAGATATTTCCCCAAGGAGGCCAGCCATGAAGAGACTCTTGGTTCCAGCGTTGGTAGCGGTCGTTCTTTCCCTCGTTTTTTTACCCGTAAGCTCCCTGGCCCAACCCAAACCCGTTGTCCTGAAACTGGCTGAAACGCATCCCCAGGATTATCCCACCACCAAGGGCGATTATGAATTCGCGCGGCTGGTCAAGGAACGCAGCCAAGGCCGCATCGTGGTCGAGGTCTATCACAGCAAGCAATTAGGGGAGGAAAAGGCCGTCATCGAACAGGTGCAACTGGGCGGCATAGATTTCACCCGGGTCAGCATCTCCCCGGTCTCGGCCTTTGCCAAGGAACTGGACGCCCTGCAGCTCCCCTACCTGTACCGGGACGCCGGTCACATGTGGCGGGTGTTGAACGGCCAGATCGGCGCGGATATCCTGAAGAAACTCGAAGCGGCCAACTTTGTCGGCCTGGGCTGGTTCGAGTCCGGTTCGCGTAACTTTTACACCAAGAAGCAGGTCAAGACCGTGGCCGACCTCAAGGGCATGAAAATCCGGGTCCAGCAGGCCCCGCTCATGGTGGCCCTGGTGGAAGCCCTGGGGGCCGTGGCCACGCCTCTGGCCTTCGGCGAAGTCTACTCCGCCCTACAGACCGGCGTGATTGACGGCGCCGAGAACAACTGGCCCAGCTATCTATCCACCAGCCATTACGAAGTGGCCAAATACCTCATCACCGATGAACACACCCGGGTCCCGGAGATAACGATCGCCAGCAAGAAGGTCTTTGACAAGATGTCCAAGGAAGACCAGGCCCTGATCAAGAAGGCCATGCTGGACGCCCAGCCCGCTCAGATCAAACTGTGGAACGACTTCGAGAAAGTGGCGGAAAAAACGGTGCGGGACAAGGGTTCGGTGATCACGGAGGTTACGCCTCAGGAAAAGGAAAAATTCGTGGTCGCCATGAAACCGCTCTACGACAAGCAACCCGCCGACATCATGGCCGTGGTCAAGAAGATACGCGCCATGAAGTAGAACTAACCGGTCGAAGGTCCAAGCCGGGGGCGGTCGGGTCCCCGGCTTTTTTATTTGCCGGGCATGAAATAATTGGGGACGGTCATGGTTATGGCCGGTATATAGGTGACGAGCATGAGGGTGATCAACATGGAGATGTAGAAGGGAAGGCAGCCCTTGGTGGCCCGCTCGATGGGTATTTTACCCACCGCGCTCCCCACGAACAGGGCCGATCCCACCGGTGGAGTGCAAAGTCCGATCGAGAGATTCAAGAGCAGCATGATGCCGAAATGGACCGGGTCCATGCCCATCTTCACCACCAGCACGGGAAAGAGGATGGGCGTGCAAATGAGAATCAGCGGCGCCATGTCCATGATGCAGCCCAGGACGAGCAGCATCACGTTGACCAGCAGGAGCAGCACGTAATAATTGTCCGATATGGAAAGCAGCCATTCGGTGGTCAGTCGGGGCACCTGGAGCCGGGACAGCAGATACCCGTACGCCCCGGCCGCGGCGATCAGGCTCATGACTATGGCCAGGGTCTTGAGCGAGGAATATAGTATCTTCAGCATACGAAGCAGCGGTACTTCCCGGTAAATAAGGAAGGTTACGATGAAGGCGTAGATCACGGCGAAAGCCGCCGCTTCGGTGGCCGTGAAGACGCCTATCACCACGCCCCCGACCACGATCAGGGCCGTGCACATGGCCAGGGTCCCGTCAAACAGGATGAAGAGCGCCTCCTTGAGCCTGTATCCGCTGCCGCGGGGATAGCGGCGGCGTATGGCGATCACCAGGGAAATGACGAGCATGCTGAGACCCATGAGGACTCCCGGCAGGTAGCCGCCCAGAAAGAGCTTGCCCACGGAGACCACCACCAGGGACCCGCCGGCCAACTGGGAGGCCGTGCCCACGGCAAAGGCGTAAATGATCATGTTGTGGCTGGGCGGGATGATGATGCCCTGACAGGCGGAACAGACGGTCAGCCCCACCGAGAACTCCTCGTCGTACCCCTGTTTCTTCATCATGGGTATGACGATGGACCCGAGGGAAGAGACGTCGGCCACGGCTGAACCGGAAATGCCGCCGAAGAACATGCTGTCGAGCACGTTGACCAGGGCCAGACCCCCCGGCAGCCGTCCCACGAAGAGATTGGCCAGGCTGACGATCCTCCGGGCGATCCCGCCTTCGTTCATGATCTCGCCCATGATGATGAAAAAGGGAATGGCCAGCAGGGAGAAGTTCATGACTCCATCGGCCATGGTCTTGACCACGGCTTCCAGGGGCAGGCCCAGATAGGCGCCCGTGACTATGGCCGCTATGGCCAGACAGAAGGTTATGGGCACCCGCAGCAGAACCAGAACCGCGAAAGTTCCCAGCAAAAGGGCGATGCCCAGGCGATCAACCATTTTTCATCCCCGCGCCCATGAATTTGTCGTCCAGGTAGTGATCGTCCTTCTCCAGACCGAGGAGGCCCATCACCGATTCATAGAGGATCAACAGGCCCGCCAGGGGGATGGCCGCGAACTGCAGGGAGGCGGGCAGAAAAGGAATGGAGGCGATGCTGGCCTTGATGTTCAGGATCAGGGACGTGCCGTAGTAAACGAAGACGAACCCGATCACGGTCAGGACCAGGTATTTCAGTTTGAGCAGGCTCGGCGTCACCCAGTGGGGGGCCCGGTTCGGAATCAGGTTCACGTTGATATGCAGGTTCAGTTTCACCCCGATGGCCATGCTCAAGAAGGTGAAGGCGGTCATGAGCACGTCCTTGGACACTTCCTCCATCCAGGAAATGCCGGAATTGAAGCCGAATCTCAGGATGACGTTAACCGAGATGATGACCAGTTGCAGCGCCAGGAAGATGGAGGCGAGAACGGCGCTGACCAGGTGGATTACGTTGAAGACCCGTCTGATCGACATACGAATCCCCTCCCACCCCCGGGAGTCTCCGGCTGTTTGACCGACGGGAGACCGCGGAGGCCTCTGATAAATGGCCTGGGGAACTTACTGTACTCTTATTAAATTATCATTTCGCCCGGCCGGGCGTCAAGGAAAGTGAGCGTCTTTGCTTAATCCTCGGGCCGTCCATCCGGCCGGCGGTAAAGCATTAAGGACAAGGGGCGGGTGAAAATAAGAGCGGGCCGTTGATCGGCCCGCTCGATTGACTTGGGGCCGCCAGCCTGTTCCCCAGTAGCGGCCGCCGAATTTCTCGATTCTTAATGGTCCAGGCCGCCGGTTGTCGGCGCGCCCGAGGCCTTGGCCGCCACCTTGATGCGGATCATGGCCCGTTTCAAGGCGGCTTCGGCCCGGGTATGTTCCAACTCCTCGCGCTTGGCTTCGGCCAGCCTTTTTTCGGCTCGCTCGCGGGCGTGCAGGGCGCGGTTGACGTCAATCTCGCGGGCCAGTTCGGCCGATTCGGCCAGGATGGTTATCTTGTCCGACAGAACCTGGGCCAAACCGCCGTTGACGGCCAGGTAGTGCACGGCGCCGCCCAGGCGGTACCTGAGTTCGCCTTCGGCCAGGGTGGCCAGGAAGGGGATGTGCTGGTGCAGCACGCCGAACTCGCCCTCGGTGCCCGTGGCCACGGCGATGTCCACGTCTTCGCTGAGGACCATCCGGTCCGGCGTGACGACTTCGAGTCTGATGGTCGAGGCGGTCGAGGCCATGGTCTTATCCTCAGGCGGCGGCCGCGATCTGGGCCGCCTTTTCCTTGGCTTCTTCTATGGTGCCGACCATGTAGAAGGACTGTTCGGGCAGGTCGTCATGCTTGCCTTCCAGTATCTCCTTGAAGCCGCGGACCGTATCTTCGATCTTGACGAATTTTCCGGCCTGTTGGGTGAAAGTTTCGGCCACGAAAAAGGGTTGAGACAGGAAGCGCTGTATCTTTCTGGCCCGGGCCACGGTAAGCTTGTCGTCCTCGGAAAGCTCCTCCATGCCCAAAATGGCGATGATGTCCTGGAGGTCTTTATACTTCTGCAAGGTCTGCTGGACCGACCGGGCCACCTTGTAGTGTTCCTCGCCTAGGTATTGGGGGTCCAGGATGCGCGAGGTCGAATCCAGCGGGTCCACGGCCGGGTAGATGCCCAGTTCGACGATCTGGCGGGAGAGCACCACGGTGCCGTCCAGGTGGGCGAAGGTGGTGGCCGGGGCCGGGTCGGTCAGGTCGTCGGCCGGCACGTACACGCACTGGACCGAGGTGATCGAGCCCTTGGTGGTGGAGGTGATGCGTTCCTGGAGTTCGCCCAGGTCGGTGCCCAGGGTAGGCTGATAACCCACGGCCGAGGGCATGCGTCCCAGCAGGGCCGAAACTTCCGAGCCGGCCTGGGTGAAGCGGAAGATGTTGTCAATGAACAGGAGGACGTCCTGGCCTTCCTCGTCGCGGAAGTATTCGGCCGCGGTCAGGGCCGACAGGGCCACGCGGGCGCGGGCGCCCGGCGGTTCGGTCATCTGCCCGTAAATCAAGGCCGCCTTGGGCAGAACGCCGGACTCCTTCATCTCGTGGTACAGGTCCGTGCCTTCGCGGGTCCGCTCGCCCACGCCGGCGAAGACCGAAATGCCGCCGTGCTGCATGGCGATGTTGTGGATCATCTCCATCATGATGACCGTTTTACCCACGCCGGCGCCGCCGAACATGCCCATCTTGCCGCCGCGGGGGAAGGGCACCAGCAGGTCCACCACCTTGACCCCGGTCTCGAGCACGCGGACCTTGGTGTCCTGGTCGAGGAAGGAGGGCGCCGGACGGTGGATGGGATAGAACTTCTTGGCGTCCACCGGACCCAGGCCATCCACGGGGCGGCCGACCACGTTGAGGACCCGGCCCAGGGTCTCATGTCCGACGGGCATGGCGATGGGTCCGCCGGTGTCCTTGGCCGGCATGCCCCGGACCAGACCGTCGGTGGTATCCATGGCTATGGTCCGGACCACGTTGTCGCCCAGGTGCTGGGCCACTTCCACGACCAGGTTGTCCGGCTGGTCACTGATGACCGGGTTGCTGATGAGTAGAGAATTCATGATGGCCGGCAGTTGGCCTTCGCCGAACTGCACGTCCACGACAGGCCCGATGACCTGAATGATCTTGCCTGTATTCATGGTCTGCCTAGACCTCCTCCAGGATAGTAATTGCCGTTATCTTCTCTTGAGGGCTTCGGCCCCGCCGACTATGTCCAACAGCTCCGCGGTTACGGCCGACTGACGGGCCTTGTTGTAGGCCAGGGTCAGGTTCAGGATCATTTCCTTGCAGTTCTTAGTGGCGTTATCCATGGCCGTCATCCTGGCCGCGTGTTCGCTGGTCGAGGTTTCCAGCATGGCGTTATACACCTGGATGGCCACGCTCTTGGGCAGGAGTTCGATCATAATGCCTTCGACGCTGGGCTCGAAGATGAACTCCAGGCCCTGGCCGGCGCCGGTTTCCTCCTCCATCGGAGGCGAGATCGGCAGGAGCTTGGCCAGGGTCACCACCTGGCGGCCCATGCTCACGAAACGGGTGTAGTACATCCAGACTTCCTGCACCGCGTCCGACTGAAAGGCGTCCATGAGTTCACGGGCAATGCCGGCCGCCACGGGATAGTCGAAGGAACTCATGATATTGGGGTGGGCCTGTCGGATCGTCACCGGGCGCCGCCGGAAGTAGTCCCGAACCTTGCGGCCCACCAGGGTCAGCGAGACTTCGAGGCCCTGGCCGGCCTTTTCTTTGAGAAACTTATCCACGGCGTTGATAGTGTTCATGTTGAAGCTGCCGCACAGGCCGCGGTCGGAAGAAAAAGCCAAGAGTTCGATCCTGGCCACTTTTTCCGGCTGAACCAACAGCGGATGGAGGTCCGGGGCCACGCGGCCGGCCACGCTGGTCATGACTTCGGCGAATTTGGTCGCGTAAGGCCGGAAATTCTCCATCCGGGCTTGGCTGCCGCGGAGTCTGGCCGCCGCGACCATGTTCATGGCCTTGGTGATCTGCTGGGTTTTTTTAACCGCGGAGATCTTTCGTTTTATGTCTTTAAGCGCAGCCATGGGCTAACTCTTTTACTAAGCGGGCTGGAACATGGAATCGAATTCGGTCAGGGCCTTCTTCATCTTTTCTTCCAGTTCGGGGCCGATGTCGTTCTTGGCCTTGAGTTCGGCGAATACCTGGGGATGTTTGCTCTCGATGAACTCGAAAAGCTGCCTTTCGTAGGCGGCCACGGCCGAAACCGGATACTTGTCCAGGAACCCGCGGGTGCCGGCGAAGAGGATGGTGACCTCTTTTTCGGCGGGCATGGGTTGATACTGGGGCTGCTTCAAGATTTCCACCATGCGCATGCCGCGGTTGAGCTGGGTCTGGGTGGCCTTGTCCAGGTCCGAGCCGAACTGGGCGAAGGCTTCCAGTTCGCGGAACTGGGCCAGGTCCAGGCGCAGGCGGCCGGCCACTTTTTTCATGGCCTTGGTCTGGGCCGCGCCGCCGACGCGGGAGACCGACAGGCCGACGTTGATGGCCGGTCGGACGCCGGAGAAGAACAGGCCGGGTTCGAGGTAAATCTGGCCGTCGGTGATGGAGATGACGTTGGTCGGGATATAGGCCGACACGTCGCCGGCCTGGGTTTCGATGACGGGCAGGGCCGTCAGACTGCCGGCGCCCTTGGCTTCACTGAGCTTGGCCGCGCGTTCGAGCAGCCGGGAGTGGTTGTAAAAGATGTCGCCGGGGAAGGCCTCGCGTCCGGGCGGCCGGCGCAGCAACAGGGAAACCTGGCGGTAGGCCGCGGCCTGCTTGGACAGGTCGTCGTAACAGATCAAGGCGTGGCGGCCGCGGTCGCGGTAATATTCGCCCATGGCCGCGCCGGCGTACGGAGCGATGTACTGCAGGGTGGCCGGGTCCGAGGCGCAGGCCGAAATGACCGTGGTGTATTCCATGGCCCCAGAGCGCCGGAAAACGTCCACCACCTGGGCCACGGTGGACTTCTTCTGGCCGATGGCCACGTAGATGCACATCACGTCCAGGCCCTTCTGGTTGAGGATCGAGTCCACGCAGATGGCGGTTTTGCCGATCTGGCGGTCGCCGATGATCAACTCGCGCTGGCCGCGGCCGATGGGGGTCATGGCATCGATGGCCTTGAGGCCGGTGTACATGGGCTCGTGCACGGCCTTGCGGCCGATAATGCCCGGGGCCACGATTTCGATGCGGCTGGATTCCTTGGCCTCGATCGGGCCCTTGCCGTCCAGGGGCTGACCCACCGCGTCCACCACCCGGCCCAGCACGGCCTCGCCCACCGGGACCTGGGCGATCCGGCCGGTGCGCTTGACCACGTCGCCTTCCTTGATGTGCTCGACTTCGCCCAGGACGGCTACGCCGACGTTGTCTTCCTCGAGGTTGAGGACCATGCCCAGGATGCCGTGAGGGAACTCCAGCAACTCCATGACCATGGCCTTTTCGACCCCGTAAACCTTGGCCACGCCGTCGCCCACGGACAGGACCGTGCCCGTCTCCGAGATGTCAATCTTCTTATCGTAGTCCTTGATCTGCGATTTTATGATTTCGCTGATTTCTTCGGCTCGGATTTGCATGTGCCTTTACCCCTTGCTCAAAGATTCTCTGATATTTTTTAACTGGGTCTTGACGCTGCCGTCCATCTTCAGGTCGCCCACCTGGGCCACCAGGCCGCCGATGATATCCGGGTCCACCTTGGTTTCCAGGATGATGGTCCGGCCGGTCATCTTTTCCATGGCCGCCTTGACCCGGGCCTGGGCGGAAGCGCTGAGCGGCCTGGCGGTCACTATCATGGCCCGCTTGACGTTGCGGGCCTCGTCCACCAGGCGTTGATAATAATCGTTGATGGCCTTGACCTGGCCGATGCGGCCTTTCTCCTGCAACAGGTCCAGGAAGTTCTCCATGATCTTGGACAACTTCATCTTGGCCAGGATCGCGTCCAGGAGCTTGCGCCTCGCCTCCCGCGGGTAGAGCGGGTTGGTCAGGGCCACGACCAAGTCGGCCTGTCCGGCTGCCTTGACGAATTCGGCCAGCTCCTCGCCGTACCTGGTCAGTTGGCCGTCCTCCTGACCCAAGGCCAGCAAAGCCTGAGCGTACCTGCGGGCTATAGTCTGGCTGATCAATTCGGCACCACCTTGCTTATGTATTCTTCCACCAGACGGTCCTGATCCTGGTCGGTCATCTTCTGCTTGATGAGGTCTTCGGCCAGGGCCGCCGCCGACGCGGCGACTTCTTTCCTCAAGGCCGCCTTGGCCGAGTTGATCTCCTGGGCGATGGTCACTTCCGCCTGCTTCTTGATCCGTTCGGCCATCTCCCGGGCGTGGGCGATTATTCTGTCCCGCTCTTCTTCACCGGCCTTCACGTATTCGGCCAGTATCTTCTCCCGCTCCCCGGCCAGGTCGGCCAACTTGGCTTCCATCTCCCGGTACCGGTCTTCGGCCTGAGCTTTTTTCCGTTCCAGATCAGACAGGGTCTCGGCGATGTTGGCCCGACGGCCGGCGAAGAACTTGGCCGCGGGCTTGCGCAGCAGGAGGAAAAGGGCGATGAACAGGACCAGGAAATTCCAGGCCCGCCAGACGAAGTCCCAGAATTTCTGGGTGCTGACTCCGCCTCCACCGGAGGCCAGGACTTCCTGGGCGGCCAGAAGCATGATCAGCCCGGACAAGACGGTCAGAGCAACCAGGACCGCGGGCCGTTCGAAAGTCGTAAGGCGCTTCATCACAGGCTCCTCCCCAGGACCTTCTGGGCCAGCTCCTTGGAGAAAACGGCCAGTTCCGCCTGAAGGGAGGCCCTGGCCGCGGCCACGTCCTTGACTATCAGCTCTTTGATCTTCTGGATATCCTGGTCGGCCCGGCCGGAAGCCTCGCCGATAATCTTCTTCTCTTCTTCCAGTCCCCGGCCCTTGAGGCCGTCCTTCTGGGTGAAGCCTTCCCGCTTGGCCTCGGACAGCCTGACGTCGATCTCCTTGACCCGTTGCTCGGCCCTTTCGTTGAGCGAACCGATCTCGAATTCGAGGCCGGAGAATTTTTCCTGGCGTTCCTTGATTATCTTGCGGATGGGGCGGTAGAGGACGGCGTTGAGGACGATCAACAGGATAATGAAATTGGCCACCTGAATCAGCAGGGAGGCGTTAATCTCAATCAGACCCGGGGCCTGCTCTTCTCCGCCATGACCCTCTTCTTTTTCGGGGCCGGAGGCCAAGGCCGGAGTGGCCAGACCGATTTTTTCCGCGATCGGGTTCAGGGCGGGGCCGAAAAAAAACAATCCCCCCAACAGCAACAAGCAGGCCATCAGGCCCGGACGTTGGATGTACTTGAGCCAACGCATCATAATACTCCTTAACTCAAAACCGGTTGGGCCGCTGTCCTGTCCACGGCCCGGCCTCCTGGCTCCACGGACCGGCCTTTGGAGCCCACCATGCGTCAGGAGGGGAGGCCGACCGGATCAGTCCAAGGCCGGTGAAGCTATAAAAGCAACAATCAGCCGCGAGCAGATTCGGAAGCCTTCCGCGGCTGATCTTATGAGCCTTATCAGGACAATGAACTCAGCTTGCCGCTTGTGGTTGTGATAATTTTTACAATTTAATAACTAAAAATAAAGCAAGCTGGTTACAAGCACGCACTTTTACCCCATCCGTGAGACAGATGTCAAAGGATTTTTTTCACTAATGGAAAACAATGAGTAACTATAGGCATCTAACGGGCATCTCAAAGAATTTCCGCGTCGACCTTGCTTTCGCCTTCTTTGGAGATCAAGGTTACCCTTTTCTTCATCGCCTCCCGGGGCTGGTGATCGGTTACTTCCTGCATATGGCAGCCGCCTTCGAAAACAACGCCTTCGTCTATGATCACCACCGGCGAGATGATGTTGCCGTAATGCTTGGCCGGCGCGTGGAAATGCACGCGGTTCTTGGCCGTGATGTTGCCGTGGACCTCGCCGCTGACCACCACGTTGTCCACTTCGATCTCGGCGGTCACATGGGCGGTATCCCCGACGTACAGGGTGCCGCTGGATTTGATTTCTCCGCTGAACCGGCCGTCCAGGCGGATGACGCCATCGAAGTTGAGTTCGCCGCGAAACTCGGTGCCCACTCCCAAGAAGGCGGTAATTTCATTCTTGAAACGCCAGCCTCTTTTCATTTCGATACCTCGGCGTGACTTAGGCGGTGCTTGGACGCCCGAAACTTATGATGAATCCGCTTTTATCATATAAGCGATCTCAGGGGCAAGGATTAATCTGGGCCTGAACCGCCGTTTTCATCATCCAACGTGAATTTTTCCACTTGACCCCTTTATAAGGATGAACGTAAGGTAGGACGCTTCATCAATTCATGCTGCCTAGGAGAGGAAAATGATCGAAGTCAGGATTCATGGCCGGGGCGGACAAGGCGCGGTGACCAGCGCCGAACTCATGGCCCTGACCGCCATCGAGGAGGGCAGATTCGCCCAGGCCTTTCCCAGTTTCGGGCCTGAACGCCGGGGCGCGCCCGTGACCGCCTTTCTCCGCGTGGACGACCAACCCATCCGCCTCCGGGAAAAGGTTTATACCCCCAACGTGGTGGTGGTGCTGGACCCGACGGTCATGAACATCACCCAGGTGGACTCCGGCCTCAAGGACGGCGGGCTGCTGGTGATCAATACCAACAAGGCGACGGCCACCCTGAGGAAGGAATACGGTTTCACCCAAAAGCTGGCCACCGTGGACGCTTCGCGCATCGCCATGGAGACCCTGGGCCTGCCCATCACCAACACGGTCATGCTCGGCGCGCTGGTCCGGGCCACCGCGCTGATCAAGCCCGAATCCATCAAGGGACCGCTGGCCAAGCGTTTCGGCCCGGTGGCCGCCAAGAACCAGAAGGCCTTTGACCGGGCCTTCACCGAGACCAAACTGGAGGACTGACGTGGCTAGGCTAGATGCTCTTATCAGTTGGAAGAAAGTCCCGCTGGGAGGCCTCGTGGATCGACCCGGCAGCACCGTGGATTTTAAGACCGGAGACTGGCGGTCCCAGCGGCCGATCCTGGACCGGGAGAAATGCATCTACTGCGGTTTCTGCTGGATCTTTTGTCCGGAAGGCTGTTACCGGGACATGGGGCCCCAGGAGAAATACTTCCAGGTGGACCTGGATTATTGCAAGGGCTGCGGCATCTGCGCCCATGAATGTCCCAAGGACGCCATCAAGATGGTCGCGGAGGAGGTTTGAGGGTCATGTCCAAAAGAATCGGCATCGAAGTCTCCCTGGCCGTGAGCGAAGCGGTCAAAATGGCCGACACCGACGTGATCTCGGCCTATCCCATCACGCCCCAGACCCACATCGTCGAGCACCTGTCCGAACTGGTGGCCGACGGCGAACTGGACGCGGAATTCATCCCGGTCGAATCCGAACACACGGCCATGAGCTGCGCCATCGGTTCGTCGGCCTCGGGCGCCCGCACCTTCACCGCCACCTCGTCCCAGGGCCTGGCCCTGATGCACGAACTGTTATACATCGCCTCGAGCCTGAGGCTGCCCATAGTCATGGCCGTGGTCAACCGGGCCCTGTCCGGACCCATCAACATCTGGAACGATCATTCGGACGTCATGGGCGAAAGGGACACCGGCTGGATTCAGCTTTTCGCCGACAACGGCCAGGAAGCCTTTGACCTGACGCTCCAGGCCTTCCGCGTCGCCGAGCACCCGGAGGTGCTCTTTCCCGTGATGGTCAACATCGACGGCTTCAGTCTGAGCCACGTCATCGAACCGGTGATCATGCCCGAGGAAGAACTGGTCAGGAAGTTCCTGCCGCCCTTCCAGCCCGTCTTCAAGCTGGACCCGGCCAAGCCGATCAGCCTGGGCATCTTCGGCATCCCGGAAATCTACTACGAAACCAAAAAAGCCGGGGACGAAGCCCTGGTGGCGGCCAAGAAGACCATTTACCAGGTCTGGGACGAGTTCGACGGCCTCTTCGGCCGCAGGTACCAGGCCCTCGAGACCTATAAAGTGGAAGGCGCGGACACGCTCCTGGTGACCATGGGCTCCATCGGCGAAACGGCCATGACCGCGGTGGACGAACTGCGGGCCGAAGGCAAGAAGATCGGCCTGGTGCGTCTGCGGCTGTGGCGGCCGTTCCCGGACGATGAGTTCAAGGCCATCGCCGGCCGGGCCAGGCAGATCGCCGTGGTGGACCGTTGCGTGACCATGGGCTCCCACGGCAATCCGGTCTTTCAGGAGATCAGGTCCCTGCTTTATCCTCAGGCCGACCGGCCCCATGTTTTCAACTTCACCCTGGGTATAGGCGGCCGAGACGTCACGCGCGACAGTTTCAAATACATCTATGATCAATGCCAGGTCCTGCCCGATAAAGGTCAGGATCGTTTCGAGATGGTGGGGGTGATGGAATGACGGCCGACCTGTTCAAGGACTTCAAGAAGATAACCGCCAAGACCATACCGGCCGAGGAACCTTTTGCCCCCGGCCACCGGGCCTGCCAGGGCTGCGGCGAGGTGTTGGCCCTGCGGATGGTGATGAAAGCCGTGGGCCACGACATGATCGCCGTGTCGGCCACGGGCTGCATGGAAGTCTGCACTTCGACCTTCCCCACCACCTCCTGGCGGGTGCCTTGGATTCACGTGGCCTTCGAAAACGCGGCCGCGGTGGCCGGCGGCGTCGAGTCCGCGTACAAGGCCCTGCGCCGCAAGGGCCGGATCGAAGACAAGAAGGTGCCGATTGTGGCCTTCGCCGGCGACGGCGGGACGGCCGATATCGGCATGCAGGCCCTGTCCGGCGCCCTGGAGAGATGGCACGACTTCGTCTACGTCTGCCTGGACAACGAAGCCTATATGAACACCGGCATCCAGCGTTCGTCCTCGACGCCCTTCGGCGCCATGACCACCACCAGCCCGCCGGGCAAGCTGTCCCAGGGCCAGCATACCTGGAAGAAGAACATGCCGGCCATCGCCGCGGCCCACGGTATTCCTTACGTGGCCACGGCCTCGCCGGCCTTTCACCTGGACCTGATGAACAAGGTCCGCAAGGCCGTGGCCGTGGAAGGCCCGGCCTATCTGCACATCTATTCGCCCTGCCCCACGGGCTGGCGCATGCGGCCGGAACTGGCGGTCGAGAGCGCCAGGCTGGCCGTGCAGACCAGGGTCTTCCCGCTGTACGAAGTCATCAACGGTCAATACGTGCTGTCCCGCAAGGTGGACAAGCCCAAGCCCCTCCAGGATTACCTCAAGGCCCAGGGTCGTTTCCGGCACCTCGAGGAAAAGACCTTGGCCATCATCGAGGCCCGGATCAACGAGGAATACGCAAAGATAGTCCGCCTGGCCGGCGCCGGCAAAACCGAGGAAGGCCCGGCCGAATAATTCGGTGATCGGGCCGCGGTTCGCCGTCCGGCCCGACCGGATCATCCTTACAAGCTCAGCCTGTCTTCCCCCTTGACCCCGGCTAAACGGGGCGAGGGGGAAGCCTCCCCCAATACCGCGATATATAATTAATTTCCAGTAAACAACCATCCCCTTGACCGGAAGCCTCCTGTTCCGGCGTATTTCCCCTTGACAAGAGCGCGCCCTAATGACATATTGTCCTAGGACAATATGTCATTAGGGGCCGGCCCGGCATGGAGATCAAACTCAACCGCAAGAACCAACTGCCGATCCACACGCAGTTGAAGGCGCAACTCCAGCACCTGATCCAGTGCCGCCAGCTTTCCCCCGGCGCCCGGCTGCCCACCGTGCGGCAGTTAGCCGGGTTTCTGAGGATAAACCGGAACACGGTTTCCAAGGTTTTCTCGGAGATGGAAAAAGAAGGCTACCTCACCTGTGAACCTGGCCGGGGAACCTTCGTCTCCAGACCGAAAACGGAGTCCAAGATGAGGATCGAAAGGATGCAGAAACTTCTGGCGGTGATTGACCAAGCCGTTGGCCAGGCCAAGGAACTGGGCTTCACCCCCGAAGAACTCACCCTGACCCTCTTCGCCCGGGTCCAGACCGCGGATAAGCCGGTCCAGACCCCCCGGACCTCGGCTGTCTTCATCGAGTGCAATCGGTTCAACGTCGAGGCCTTCAGCGCGGAACTGAGGAAAGAACTGCCCCTGCGGATCAAACCCATGCTCATTGACGACTTCCGGCGGCAGGCGGAGAAAACCCCGACCGCTTTCAACCGTTATGACCTGATCATAACCACGGTTTTCCACCATGACGAGGTCAAGGCTCTTCTGGCCGGGACAGGCATCGAAGTGGTGGCCCTCCTCATCGAGATGAGTCTGGACAACCTGATGCGCCTGACCACCCTGCCGGAAGGCACCAAGGTCTGCCTGGTCTGCGCTGACTCGCGGGGATCGGAAAACATGAAGTTGTCCGTGGAAAAGGCCGGGCTGACCCATCTTGAGTTGGCCATGGGCTGCGATCAGAAGCCGGAAAGCCTGCGGGCCATGCTGAACGACTCGTCGGTGATCTTCTGCTCCCGGTTGGTCGAGGAAAAGATAAAGAGCCTGGCCCCCCCGGGCAAGGAGATCATTGTGCAGGACCAGCGCCTGGATGAAGGAGGCATCGAGATGCTCCGGGCGCGGTTGAGGGAGCTTGATTCCAGGGACCACGTTACCAGATGATCCGGCGTCCGCTCCGGGGAATTGAACGGAGCGGGAGGCAGGTCTGGAGGGAGGATAGGCCATGGAGCCGCTTTTAATGAGATTGGGTCTGTTGGTTCTCGGTTTTTCTACCCTGTTGAGTCCGTTGTTTTTTCTGCTGGTCTTTCTCAAGAATCGCGACCGAAGAGAGACCGGCTTACGCGAGATAGTGTTCAAGGAACTGAACTCCCCGGCCCTCCGGGGCCTGTACGCGGCCAGGATCGAATGCTCCTGGTGGTCCGGCCGCACCCTGGTCGCTCTGGATTTTCACGACTGCCTCAACACTTTGATCTGGGACGCGGTTATGCGACTCTCCCTCAAGCTTCCCCGGCAGGTGGAACTGATGGTCGATGGTTTATTGTATCCCCGTTCCAGGTCTAGATTCAGGATAAGGGTCAACCGGAGTGATCATTTCGGCGACGCGTTACCGTTAGATCAGGGAACAGGTCCGACCCCTTGGCCTTGGATCGATAGTTGTCTCCCCGGTGGAGCCGGCGCCAAGTGTGGGGCGGTTTGAGCCTTTATCGGTCCGTGGATAGAGTCAGGCCGGGGTGAGCGATCGGGCCGGGATGCTCGCTCGGTCGCCCCGGCCGATTCATGCCGTCCTGTTGTTTCCTTAATAACTATTGACCCCGACCCCTGACCGGGAAATATAGACATTTTCGGTGGTCCCCGGTAGCTCAGCTGGTATAGTCCCGCCGCGGGCGGGATTAACCACCGTGTTTCAGAGAGATTTGAGTCACCCGGTTGGTTATTCTGGCGGAGATGTTCCGCGTTGAGTCCCGCCGGCCTATTTCTCCACAAAAAACTATTGACCGCGACCTCGGACAGGGCTATAAGGATTTTTTCGGTGGTCCCCGGTAGCTCAGCCGGTAGAGCGGGTGGCTGTTAACCACCGTGTCGGGGGTTCGAGTCCCTCCCGGGGAGCCATTTCGACTCAAAAAGGGCACGAACAGTGCCCTTTTTTCGCTCAAGGTCTCCGACTAAAGAGCGAATTTGAGTCGAAATGGCCCTGAGCTGACCTGAGCCTGGCGAAGGTCTGGTCGAAGGGCCAGCCCTATAATAGAGTAAAACCGATGTCAGCCTGGTTTTACATTCTGCGCCTCAAATCCGGCGCGCTTTATGTGGGGGCCACCACTGATTTGGATCAGCGGTACAAAGATCATTGCTCCGGGAAGGGAGGTCGAACCACTTCTCTCGATCCCCCTGTCGCCCCCCTCTATTACGAGGAGTTTGAGACCTTTTCCGAGGCGCGTCAGCGGGAAGAGCAAGTTAAACGGTGGTCGCGGGCCAAGCGAGAAGCGCTCGCTTCGGGTGATCTGGCAACCTTGCATCAACTCGCCAAACGACGCCGGCCTTGATCCGTCATTGCTCCTAACCAACAAGATGATCCCGCCCGGTGTGGAGCGAAATGTTTCCTTCCCGGGGAGCCAGGTTACATGATTTTTCGACGCGCTGGTGAGGGTTTAACGGGGCTGTAGATGTTGATTAGGACCTTGTCCATAAATATTATGGTGTACAACTGCGGGACTCAATCCACTCTCTAAACAAATTGGAAAAACTCAATAAAACGATTGAATTGACGGCCACACAGCACAACGATCCCCTCATGCCAAATGACATGTCACTTTCCGACCATCCGCTGTTAATTTGGAAATAGGAGCAACATGCGTACAATTCCCCGAAGCGTTTGGGCATCTAGGCCAAAAACGGCATCCTGAAGGAATATCTATTGGATTCGGCACTTCACCCTTTATGACGTTGTCTTTCTCTATTTTCGCGTCTTCTATCCTGGGTGCGGCCGCTAATAAAGACTTTGTATAGGGGTGTCTCGGATTATTAAATATTATTTTCGTATGACCGAATTCCACCATGGCGCCGAGATACATTACAGCGATTTTATCACTCATCATTTGAACAACTGACAGATCATGAGAAATAAAGATGTAGGTCAACCCAAGATCGTCTCTTAATTGTTTAAGGAGTTTCAGGATGGTGGCTTGTATAGACACATCAAGGCCAGATGTGGGTTCATCAAAAATGACAAGACTGGGACTCAAAATCAGAACCCGAGCTAGAGCCAGGCGTCGCTGCTGCCCTCCGCTGAACTCATGAGGGTATCGGAAAAGATGATCTTCGCCCAGACCTACTGCTTTCAATATTTCCTTGACTCTCTTTTTTATTTCCTGATTGGAAAGCCCTTGATGGATTTTCAGTGGTTCTTCTAAACTTTTCCCCACCATCCACCATGGGTCAAAAGAGCCGCCTGGGTTTTGATAAACATACTGAATCTCTCTCCGTATATCTTTCATCTGATGGTGGGCCAGGGTGTGGATATTTACACCCCTGAAGCGGACAGCCCCCTCCGTAGGTCGATAAATCCCCTGGATCATCTTGGCCAGTGTTGTCTTTCCGCTACCGCTTTCACCAACGACGCCCAGGATTTCACCTTCCTCGAGTTCGAGATCCACGCCATCAACGGCTCTGATCCATTTCCTCTCCCGACTAAAAAAAGATCTTTTTACCGGGAAATATTTCTTCAGATTTTCTGTCTGTAAAATTGTTTCCCCCATAACTTCAGCCTTTTTCCAATAATTCCATGTTCGGTTCCAAGATTTCTTAATATTAGGGTGGATATTCTTGCTTCCTTCCTTATCTCGTTGAGTCTATCGTATGATTACAACTTACCCAGTGTCCCGGTTCTTTTTCGGCCAATATCGGTTTCACGCGACTGCATTCTGGTTTGCCTTCTTCACAACGTGGAAAGAAACGACATCCAGTCGGCGGGTCAATAAGGTTTGGAACCGCCCCTCCAATGTCCTTTATCTCCCCTTTCGGATTGGGCAGACATCCGAGAAGCTTCCGGGAGTAAGGATGACTCGTTTCGCCGCAAGTAAAAAACGAAGAAGTCGAGGCATACTCCATTACCTGTCCAGCATACATCACCAGAATGCGATCACTGACCTTACTGGCAACAGCCAGGTTATGCGTGATGAACAGCACCGACACATTTCGTTCTTTCACTAATTTTCGAATTAACTGGAGTATCTGTGCTTCCACTGTTACGTCGAGAGAGGTTGTTGGTTCATCGGCGATAATCAGCAGGGGATCGGGGAGAAGGGAGGCCGCGATCATGACCCGTTGTAATTGTCCTCCGCTTAATTCATGAGGGTATTTACGAAGCAGGTCAGGAGCGGAGGGAAGTTGAAGTTGATTAAGCAAAGATATCATCTTCATTTCCAATTCACCCTTTTTAGACTTCGGCATCTTGAAAATATCCCTCAGTTGGGTGCCAATTGTAAATAATGGGTTGGCCGCACCAAAAGGATCTTGAGGAATGAGGGTGATTGCCTTCCCGCGAATTTTTTTATTGCATTCCCTTTCATCCATTTTTAGGATATTTTGGTCCTGAAACAGGATCTGCCCTGTTTTTATCTCACCGGGAGGGCAGGGGATGACATTCAGAATGGCCCGACCGAGAGTGGTTTTACCAGATCCGCTTTCGCCAACCAGGGCCAAGACTTCTCCTTTATCTAAATGGAGATTAATATTATCGAGGGCATAAACCCTTCCTCTATCCGTATCGAAATTCACGGTAAGGTTTGAGACCTCAAGAAGATGGATCAAGGTTCCCTCCGGATAGTTATCGTTTTGAAACTCGAAGGCGTGGGTCGATGACATCTCTTAACCCGTCTCCGAGCATATTAAATCCCATGACAACGGTAAAAATGGCTAACCCCGGAAAGAGAGCATACCACCAGGCTTTGGGCAAAAATTCCCGGGCTTCCGCCAGAGCTAATCCCCATTCGGGGGAGGGCGGTTGCGCCCCAGCCCCCAAAAATCCCAGCGTTGCGGCAGTCAAGATTGTATAACCCATCCCTATGGTGCTGCGGATGATGATCGGCGTGACGGTGTTGGGTAATACATGAAGAAAGATAATACGCGAGGTACTCGCTCCCAGGGCCTGAGTGGCTTCAATAAAAGTCATTGCCTTCACGGCGCGTGTTTGTGCATAAACCAATCTGGAAAACCACGGCCAATAGGTGAGAGAAAGCGCGATGATTGCCGTGGTAATGCTTGGTTTGAGAATAGCCGCGATGGCGATGGCTAAGATGAGTTGGGGGATGGAAAGAAAGATGTCGGAAATCCGTTGAATGAGGTTTGACATCCAACTCTCGGAGTATCCGGCTATCAAACCTAGAGGGACACCAATGAAAAGGGAGGCCCCAATGGCAAGGATTGCGATTACAATGGTTATTCTGGAGCCATAAATGACGCGGCTGAAAATGTCCCGACCTTGATTATCCGTTCCGAAAAGATGTCTTGAACTCGGCGGTTGGAGCCGTTCGGAAAGATGGACATCATGGATCGAAGTGGTAGAAGCAAGATAAGGAGCAAAGATAGCCACGAATATAAGGAGGAGGATGATGAAAAGTCCAAATACAGCCAATCGATCCCTTAAAAATTGTCTTATCCAAGGCAGATAGCTAATCACCTTGACGCCTCCCTTGGATCAACAATGGCCAAAGCAATGTCAGCGAGGAGTGTTCCTAGGCAAAAGGCAATGCCGGACCAGACCGTGAAGCCAAGTATGGCATTATAATCAAACATCATAATGGACGTCGCCGCAAAATTTCCAACTCCAGGCCAGGCAAAGACCTTCTCTACCACAATGGCCCCCGCAATGGTATATCCAATCAGAAGACCGATTTGGACAATGGGTACAGTGATTGCATTCCTGAGAATGTATTTGAAGACGAGGACGAACCGCGAGAGTCCCATGGCGCGCTCATAGATAACATAGTCACTTCTAAGCGCATCGAGAACGCCTCCTCTGGTGAAGCGAACGATAGTGGCGAAACAAGGGAGTCCCAATGTTGCGGCCGGAAGGATAAGATGGAGAAGGATGTCGAAGAAAGCCTTCATATTTAATGTCAGAAGGGCGTCGAGGAGAAAAAAGCCCGTCACCTGGTTGAGGAGGATTCCCGGGCTCATTCGACCACCTATTGGAAAAAGATCCAAATGGTAGCCGAAATAGAGTTGGAACATAATCCCGAGCCAGAAAGAAGCTACGGCCAGTCCTCCAATAGTAACGGCACGACAGATATGATCAGCCCAACTATTCCTTCTTAATGCCACCAGGACGCCGATGGGTATTCCTAACAGTATAGATCCCAGCAGGCTCACGAACCCCAATTCTAAGGTTGCGGGCGCCCGGGTGATCAAATCCTCCATAATGGAACGATGGGTGTAAATACTGGTTCCAAGGTCTCCCCATAAGAAACGTAATAAATATCTGCCAAACTGTATTAACAGCGGTTTGTCCAGGCCATACTCTTCCCTTACCTTTTCAATCTGCTCCGGAGTGGCGTAAGGTCCTGCTATCAGTTGAACTGGATCAGCGGGTATGAGATAGAAAAGGAAAAAGCCTATAGCGATGAGACTTACCAGGATAGGTAGAAAATAAAGCAGCCGTTTAAAGGAATAGACGATCAATTTCATACTAAAATACTTTCACAGGGCTACTGTCTTTTGCAGAGTTTCCTCGATCAAGGTGATGGCCTTATTGAGGCAATGGCCTATCCTGTTTTGTTCACGAACCATTTTTCTTTCCAAGAATTTAAAGAAATCCGTATGACGATCCATCGAACCCATCTGCGCTACCCGTTGAAACCTCGGCATAAACGGAATATGGAACGCACGATCCATATCGAATCTGTCGGCTTCACAGTAGGTCAACGGTATTAATATACGGCTTAAACCCATGATACAGCGATTCAATATCCTTGCTGTTTCCTCAATCTTCTGGTCATCTGATTTAGTCAGTGTCTCTAATTTAGATGTTGTTTCTTCACATATTCTGTCCAATTTGTCTACTTTGGAACGGAACAGATGGATCTTTTCGAGGAGAGGAGTCAGATCAAATGCATCCCTGGCCTTCTCCTTCAGGCCGGAAATATGAAGGATTATTTCATCCGCCGCCATGACGAAACGGAAGGGCAAAACAGGAGTGGTGCATAGCCGCCAAAGAGCAGCCATATAAATCCTAGTATCTTTTAGTAAAATGTTACGATCAATTTTGTCAAGAGTATCCGCTTCGGTGTGCCAGAACCAGGCCAAGCCCGGGAACATGACATTTGTGCTTTTTTCTGGAGGTTGAAGTGATAGCAATCCAAAGAGTGAAGGGATACCTATCCCCCAAAAGGAAGAGTCGCCTGTTCGAGGGATGCGATGGTAGGACGGGATTTGGCCGGTATAATCCTTGATAACGCCCTTTTCTAGGTCATAGAGTTCCGCGGAGCATTCCACCTTGGAATAGTCGGTGGCTCCGTGGCATCCGAGAGAATCGACATTAAGGTGAACGATGGCATGATCATACAGGTCCTCCCAGTGATTATCCGCGTACCAAGTCGATCCAGAGTAACGTCCATGCGAATGACCTGACCACCAGATGCAGCGGACACCGCGGCGCAGCTCATTCCGATGGTTCGCAACAAGGCGCGCCACTTCAAGAATACAGGCGTTAGCCGTCGCGTTATCGGATGCGCCCTTATGCCATGAATCGACGTGGCCGGTAAACAACACAAAATTATCTGGCTCCATCCCACCTTTAAGATCGGCAATGGCCAAGGGGACGTTTTTGAACCCTGTCCAGGTTTCCGTAAACAAACGGACCTTAACCGGGCCCTTTTCACGGATAGATTTGAGATAATGGCCGATGCCTTTACCTGTTGAAACCACGGCATTCTTAGGAATGTAACCCATGGTTTCGGGTGTAGGATGACCCCAGACGGTGGTGACAATCATATTGGTAGGAATCTCGTTTTCATTGATCCAAATCTGCCCGCTAGCGCCTTTTTGCTCTATTTTCCAGCAACCTGCCGGGGTCGCAATGCCTTCGCTTAAGACGATTTTCCCTTTGATATCCTGATCATCGACCCGTGAAGCATAAACAAGTTCTGCCTCGAGGCCATCCGGAATCGTCGATATGGAGAAGGAGTGAGTAATACACGGCAATTCTTTCTCTTCGGGGGAGATGACCTTGATGGAGGCGCTGAGAGGAAGGCTGATGAAATTTTCAATCTCAAGAATCTTGACTTCATAACCGTAACCTTCCATTATATCCTTGAAATAGCGAACAGCCCGGGCCTCCCCCGTACTACCTGAAAGACGATCTTCCTCGGCAATGTATGAGGTATGTTTCCATAGGTTCTCGATGGATACCTCATCAACTACTTTTTGCTCCCGCTCCTTCTCCTTTATCGAGGTCATACTTTTTCCCTTTCTTTAAAAGGCTGCTATTTTTTCCAATAAACCCAGCGGAGCTCATTCCCCGTTCCTATAGGGCAGAATCTGACACCTTCCGCCTGAACGTTAACCGGTGCATTCCAGTTCTCGTTGTGGACAAAAATAGCCGCGGCCTCTTTCACCACAATTCGGCCCGCCTCTTTATAGAGTTCTTCTCTTTCCTTCCTGTTTAAACTGATTAGAGCCTTACGCAGAATTTCATCCACCTGTGCATTTTTGTAGTAACTGCCAGCCACATAACTTCCCCATTTACCGGAGTCGAACATCTCTCCGATCCAGTTATGAGGATCGGGATAGGCGGCGCTTCTCCAGTGGAAGGCGATGCTCACGGCGGTTTCCTTCTTTCCCTGCAAGGCGACAAATTGGGGCCAGGTTCTCTGGACAATTGTGCTCGAAATCCCCATCTTTCTTAATCCGTCCTGGAGCAAAAGGGCGGCTTCCTGACAAGCCGGATAACCTACAAAGGATCCGATTTCGATTGGCTCATATTTCTTGATATCCACCTTAGCTTGTTTTAATTCCTCCCGGCCCTTGTCAAGGTTGTATTCGTAGCCGAACTCCTTTGCCGGATCGAGAGATCCCCACATCGAATTCGAAATTGGGCCGATACAGCGTTCCGACATTCCATGTTGCACTTCTTTCAACCAACTGTCGTAATTGAATGCATAACACAGGGCCCTTCTGACGTGGACATCATCCGTAGGAGGTTTTTGACAGTGGAGATCGGCATAGAAGAGCCTCGTTGAGGGTTTGGTCAGGATTCTTAGTTTGGGAGAGGTTTTAAGGTCCTGCAATTGCTCCCAGGGGTCGTATCCTCCCAGCGAAGCATGGATCTCTCCTTTTTTCAAAGCAAGTATCCGCGCGGCTGACTCGGCATAGGTTCGGTACCCAATCTTTTCAACATGAGGGTGGTTCCAGGGCCAGAAATGGTCATTAAATTTGGTACCATCGATTCCAACGGCAGGGTTATACATCTCGATAGTATATGACCCGCTTCCGGCTCCATCCTTCCCCAAGGCGCTTCCATGAGTTGAAAGCCAGGCCTTGCCCCAATCACCATCCTTCTCGTGAGCTTGCATCACCTTGCTGTTAAGAATGAAAAGGGAATCCGTCAGCCCTTCGAAAGGAGCATAGGGGGAGGTAAGATTAAATTCAATTGTATACTTATCCACCGCCTTAACGTTACCAGGTTTTAAGGCGGCCAGAAAGAGGGAAGCCGCCCCCATTTTCAAGGCCAGAAGTCTTTCCACGCTGTAGACCACGTCTTTTGAGGTAACCTCGGTTCCATCGTGAAATCTCGCTCCCTTTCTAAGTCGAAAGGTCCAACTCAATCCATCTTTGGAGGCCTCCCATGACTCTGCCAGCCAGGGCTGGATTTCGGGAGGAAAATCCCTCCATCTGGTCAGGCTGTCATAGAAATTCAGCCTGTAAAAAGCCCGCCCTACATCCACGCTTAGCATCGGATCCAAAGTGTTCATCTCTGATGGATCGGCGATCAGAAACCTTTCATCAGGAGCCCCCAAGGCTGAATGGGTTCTCAACCCTGGATTGACGAGGAGCGCGACGGAACCTATGCCCGCGGCCTTTAGAAAAAAACGTCGGGAAATCCCTTTTCCTGATTTTCCTCTTTCTTTCTTCGATAACTTTCGCGCAGCCATAAAAATCTCCTTTCTTAATGAGTGATGGTTAAGAGCCTTTTTGCCTTCCCCCGGATATTGTTATCCGAAAAACGGATCTACCTCTTTCCTTCAAAGTCTCCAGTTTTTAGCTTTGATGCTCCGGAAGGAACTTGACAGTCGCCTGGAAAAGGCCGGGCACTCCTTTGAGTGGGCCGATACCAAGCAGGATTTTGAAGCCCTTTAGGAGACCACCATTGCAGAGCAGAATAAAACCTTGGTTGTCCGTACCGAATGCGTCGTAGATATTCCAGGCTGTCGGTGTGACCATTCCCCTCACGATACGAGAGAGGCCATAACGCTTATTCGATTATCAAAGAGCAAAATACAATGCCAAGAACTTTTTGATGCCATCCATAGCTATGATTTAACAAAGCTATCTTTTGGCAACCGTTAAGGTTCAGCTAAGAATTCAAGTTCCTCTTTTCCATTCAACCCTCAGGTTCCCCCTTTAGAAGGATAGCCCGCTTTTTTCTCCCCAACGGAATCACGGGGTAGAGCAAGAGAAAAATGGAGATCGACATCAGCCCCGCTGAAATGGGACGAGTTAAGAAGATCATGGGGTCACCAGACGAGAGGAGCAAAGAGCGGCGAAGGGCTGTCTCCATCATTGGCCCGAGCACTAGGGCCAGGACTAGGGGAGCTCCTTCATACTCGAATTTCTTGCACATGTAGCCGATGAGTCCAAACACGACCATGATAAAGACTTCGAAAACGCTGTTGTTCAAGCTGTAGGACCCGATTAAGCAAAAAAGCAGAATCAAGGGAAAGAGAATCGGGTAAGGAATTTTAAGAATCTTCACCCAGAGACCGATAAGCGGGAGATTTAGGACTAGGAGTATGGCGTTTCCCAAGTACATACTCGTCACCACCCCCCAGAAAAGGTCTGGATGCTCCGTAACCAGCAGGGGGCCGGGCTGCATCCCATGAATCATCATTGCCCCCAAGAGTATAGCCATGACGGCGTTTGCGGGAATCCCCAAGGTAAGAAGAGGAATAAAAGCCCCGCCGGTTGCTGCGTTGTTTGCTGCTTCCGGGCCGGCTACACCCTCGATCATTCCGGTGCCGAATTTTTCCGGATGTTTGGAAATCTTCTTTTCTACCGCATAGGAAACAAAAGAAGAAATAATCGCCCCTCCCCCAGGAAGCACGCCCAAAAAAAATCCTATAACTGTACCACGGAGAATGGGCCAAATGGAGTCCGCCCATTCCTTAAGATTGGGGAGGAGGTTTTTGATCTTGGTTTCAAAGATGGACCGGTCCATGGATTGCTCGACGTTGATCAAAACTTCAGAAATCCCGAAAAGCCCCATGGCCACGGGGACGATACCTATTCCATCGCTTAGCTCAAGGATGTCAAAAGTAAATCGCGGGTTCCCCATCAGGCTGTCCATCCCGATACAGCCCAAAAGCAAACCGAAAGCAGCCATGAGCAAGGCTTTCCACATCGGCCCGCCGCCCAAAAAAGTGAGAATAGTCAGGCCTAGGATCATAAGGGAAAAATATTCGGGCGGGCCAAATTTCAAGGCCATATCGGCCAGGGGCGGAGCGATCAGTATCAGACCAATGACTCCAATCGTACCGGCAATAAAGGAGGCGAAGGCGGCGATCCCCAGGGCCGAGCCGGCTCGACCCTGGCGGGCCATTTTGTAGCCGTCCAAACAGGTGACCACGGAGGCAGCCTCGCCGGGAATGTTCACCAGGATGGAAGTGGTGGAACCGCCGTACATGGCCCCGTAATAAATTCCAGCAAGCATGATCATGGCCGAGACAGGGGTGACGTGAAAGGTCATTGGCAAAAGAAGGGAGATGGCTGCCACCGGCCCGAGCCCAGGTAAAACACCCACTAAAGTCCCGATGAGAACACCGATAAAACAGTGCAAAAGATTACCAGGCTGCAAGGCAACCTGAAAACCCATGAGCAGGCTTGAAACTAAATCCATCCCTTTTCCTTCTCAAAAACCCCAGGGACCCTTGGGCAACTGAACTTTCAACCATACCTCGAAAATCCCATAAGCTCCCAAAGCCGTGAGGATGCTTCCGGCAATAACCACCAACCATCCTTGGGGTTTCACGGTTCTCAATAAGAACCCGATGAAAAGAGCCGTGCACAGGGAAAAACCCAGGAGGGTCAACAGAAGGGTGTAAGCCAAAAGGGCTACTATAACGATGAGGGATTTCCCCCACATCAAACCACTCATAGTCGGTTTCCACCCGACTCCCCGCTTCATTCTCAAGGTTGCATGCACAAGCCCGATGAAGGAAAAAAAGGCGATCGCCAAGCTCGATAGAAAAGGCATGAAGCCTGTTCCAGGAGAAGCCAGTGTTCCCAGCTTATAGCGGATGGAGGCGATGGTCATTATCAACCCGAGGGTGAGCCAGACCATCGCACTCAGTTGGTCATTGTTAAACTTGCCCATACGAAAAGATCTTTACTCCTTTCGCAAACCCAGGCTCCTGATTAAGACCCCGACTTCTTCATTGATCTCCTCTAAATGCTTGGCAAATTCTTGCGGCCCTCGATAAACGGGAGTCATATCCATCTGACGGCCGATTTTGACGTAATCCGGGTCATCCATAGCTTCTTTGAAAGCCCCGCGAATCGTTTCGACGGTTTGGGGAGAAAGCCCTTTGGGCCCGATGATTCCGCCAAGGCTGGAAGCGACGATAGGGTATCCCAACTCCACGAGGGTGGGTACCTCGGGAAAATCAATCATCCTTTTCTCTCCATATACCGCCAGAAGCCTTAAGTGCCCTGATTGGACTTGCTTTTTCCATTCCGTTGCCTGAGAGGCCGCTTCCACGTGACTTCCGAGCAACGCCGTGATGGCGGGCGGCCCACCTTCAAAGGGAATATGCGTCCAATTGATCTTTTCTTTCAGGGCTAGCCGCTCCATGACAAGGTGCTGAGGCGTCCCCGGCCCTGACGTGCTATAACGGATTTTCCCGGGGTTGTTTTTCGCGTAGTCCATGAATTCTTTGAAGTTCTTCCAGGGAGAATCAGATCGCACTACTAAACCATATGAAAACACGGCGTATTGCATAATTGGGGTAAAATCCTTGGCCGTATCGTAGGGGACCTTCCGCATGTGCTGACTCATGATCGCTCCCGTAATAAGAAGGCCGATAGTGTAGCCATCAGGCGCCTCATTTTTCAGGCTTGCCACAGCGACGGACGAACCGCCGCCAGGCTTGTTCATGATCACAATCGGTTGCCCCAAGGTCTTACCAGCGGCATTGGCAAAAGGTCTGGCCATGATGTCCACGGACCCTCCTGCCGGATATCCGATGAGTAAAGTGATGGGCTTTGCCGGATATTTCTCCTGTGCCCAGACAGATTCGGGGGTAGCCGCCGTAGACAAAAAGATGATCCCCAGAATGGCGATTAGACAATAAATAAATTTCGCTCGTTTTTTAATTCGATTCGCCTTCATTTTTTAACCCCCCTTAGGTTTATATAAATATGGACACAAATTTTTCAGGCTCCTCCCCATTACGAGGTAAAACTCTCCCGTCGTTGAGGAGTCACGGACAGAATGATACTCCCCACGGCAAGCCGCGGGGTATTCTGTAAAGAATTTTAAAAATGCATTAAGTGCTTTCAAACTCATTCCTTGCTTGCCTCAGCCATTCAGGGGTTGAAAGAAGATCGAAGGCTGTCTTGGCCATGGCCCTAGTAGCAATCAGCATGGCTTCAAAGGCCGCTTCCGTGCCGGCCGCTTCGCGAAATTCCACGGTGTGGGGAGTGACGCCATCCTTGATTTTGAAGAACGGCTGAATGGATGGGACCACCAGACTTACGTTTCCCATGTCGGTTGATGCAGCCTCTCCATGCTTTGGAAGCTCATCAATAACTACCCCTAGGCCGCGGATGTTTTCGCCGAAAAGTTTATTCATGTGCCGGTTATACTTCATGGCCCGATAACCTTCGGCAACCTCGTAATCGGCCGTGCATCCGGTCATGAGTGCGGCCCCCTTTACGCAGTTGACGACCTTTCCCCTAACTTCTTTGGTATACTGATCGTCCAAAGCCCTCACATTGATAGTTGCTGAACTAGCATCGGGAATCACATTCTTCGATCCCGCGACTTTAATATCCCCCCAGTGAATTTTCGCGTCCTGTCTCAGTTGCTGACGTAAAAAGCTGAGGCCGATAAAAGTTAATTGAATTGCATCATAGGCGTTGATGCCGAGATAGGGGCTGGAAGCAGCATGGGAAGATTTGCCCAAAAAGCGCACAGAGACCTCGTCCACAGAGAGGAAGGGCCTATCAAGCCAAGTATTCCCGTGCGGATGGACCATCATGGCCACATCGATATCGTTGAAAAGCCCTGCTTTCAAGAGTTGCGTCTTTCCGCTATTGGAGAGCACCTCTTCAGCGGGTGTCCCGATGACGCTTACCTTCCCCTGCACTGACGATAAGAGCTGTGAGATAGACAAACCTGCTCCTAAAGCGGCAGTGGCGATCAGGTTATGGCCGCAGGCATGACCGATCTCAGGCAGTGCGTCGTACTCGGCCAACACGGCAATATGTGGTGTTTTGGCGCCGTGAGAAAAGGTTGCCTGGAAAGCCGTGTCGATACCTGCGACGGGATAGGTCACTTCGAAAGCATGTTTTCTAAGAACTTCTACGAGCTTAAGGGAGCACTTTTTCTCTTGAAAACCCACCTCCGGGTTTTGGTAAATATAGCGGTTGACTCCAAACAGCTCATCATTTATATGATTTATGTATTCATGAATTTTTTGAGCCGTCGCTTCCACTTTCTTCTCCTCATAACAAATCCATTCATGAACCCAAAGATACTTTTATAGTGGTAAGGACTCTAATAATCGGGGTGCTGCCATATAGACCATACACTCACTCCATTCTAGGCCTTACTACCGCATTAATAATGATGGAATACTTGATAACAATTACATCACCAGTAATCTTCTCACCAGGTCAACGGCCTCACCGGCATCAGGCGCATAGCCATCAGCACCGATGTCTTTTGCGAATTTTTCATTAACAGGAGCACCGCCAACCATAACACGAACACTATTTCGCGACCCTTTATCTTTCAGTGCGTCAATAACCTTCTTCATCTCCGGCATAGTCGTCGTCAGTAAAGCGGATAGTCCCAGTATGGCGGGTTTATACTCCGATACTTGCTCCACGATTTTTTGAGTTGGAACATTGATCCCCATATCCAGAACTTCAAGACCGACACCACGCAACATGGTAATCACCATGTTTTTCCCGATATCGTGCATATCCCCCCAGACGGTTCCAATAAGAATTTTACCACTCGCTGATTTGTTGTCGCTCGCAAGATAAGGTTCCAAAACCAATAAGGCTTCATTCATGGCCCGGGCGGAAAGGAGTACCTCGGGAATAAATACTTTACCGGCCTTAAACTTACTCCCAATAATTTCCATGGCCGATATCATGCCGAACTTCAAGATATCATGGGCATTCACCCCCTTATCGAGCAATTCGAGAGCGTGCCTTTTTATCTCAATATGCTCCCCATTGAGAACCTTCTCACGAACGATCCTGAAAAGATCATCCTCATATACTTCAGGCATAACCCGGGCTTTTACCTTGGCCAAATGATTTTCAGATAGAGGTCGTGCTGCTCCACCCTCGAGTGGCAACCGTCCCTCCTTTTCCACACGATCCCCAATACGGACAATTCGGTCAAAGACCGCATTGGGCGGGGCCGTGTCGCCTAAACCAAGGATCAGCCTCTTACCAGGTGCCACTGCCTTAAATAGGTGGTCTAAGTAGGCTTCAAATTCCGCTTCAGTAGCGGATTCTTCAAGAAGCATTGTTGAGGGAACACCTCCAAAAATGGTCAACTTATCACTCCACCTCCGGTAATATTCTTCTATTTTTACTTTGGTCATGGGATAGGGACAGATGCCTTCCACCACATGCAGGCCTGAATCCTTGATTAGATCCATCAATCCAAGATTTTCTCCATCGCAGTGGCAGAACAGAACTTTGCCTTTTTTGCTAAAAACCTCGGAGGCTTTCCGAATCCAAGGAAATATGTCCTTCTTAAAATAGTCAGGATAGGTGATCATGTCATCGAAATTGATGCCCCATAAGACGGCTTCGGCAGGGGAATCGGATACAATTTCCAAGGCTTGATCGAAGAAGGGTTCCAGGCTTTCGGCCAAGGCTGTCATTTCTTTTGAATAGTCACGGTAGTGATAAAAAAAAGAGGTGGCATCAAGAAAATGTTTTTGAATATGATGCATTGGAGAAGCGGCCCTTTGACCAAAGGCGACGGGTAAGCCATCTTCCCCGATCTCATTTTGCCATTTGATGAAATCATCGAAATCAGGAAGCAACTTAAGGTTTTCGAAGATATAACCGAGAACTTTGTAATCACCAGGTTCTTTTATAACGTATTCTTCAATCCAAAGCGAAGACGCACCCGCTTTTTTCATTTCCTCCGAATTAACGGTAGTGGATCTGACCATACCGATGGGGGTGTGATATTCCACATGGGTATAGTCACCCTCGTGCTTTACGTTGACCTCTACGTCCGAAGGAAATCTGTAAGTGTAAACGGTCTCAGTCAAATTAAAAATCCCCAAGACACCGTGAAGGGTGTCTTCTTGCCTCCGTATCCTTCCATATTCAGGAATAACTTTGTGCAGAGCCCACCCTTCCGCGCGAGAAATCTCGTCCTGAGTCCTGCCTTTATGCTTTTCCGGTATGGTTCCGGCCAAGGAATTTGCGTTATACCAAAGATCAATACGTGGGGCATATGGGATAACTTCAGACATCCCGCCCCGGATGGTTGTAAGGATTCGCTGTTTGTGATTCATTAATGCATCGCTCTCTTTCAATTTATCGGGGCAAGCATCATTGGTCATAAACTTAGAGACTGATTAGCCCGCACTGTTCTCATTTGGTACTTTTTCATCGCTGGAGTTCATTTATGCAAACACTCCTGTAGGTTATTTGAAACTCTATGGGCGGATTCCCTGAGTTCATTTAGAGCGTCAACCGGCGAGAAACGGAACTCAGGCCCTACAATGCACAGGGCGGTGGGACATACGTAGTTTCTGATCGGTACGGATATGCCGGCCGTTCCAGCCTGTGTTTCACCAAAACTTATTGAATAACCCTGTTTACGAATCTTATCTATTTCTTTTCTCAAAACTTCTTTGTTGGTTATTGTATTTGGTCCAAAGCGAATGAGTTTGATGTTGCGCAAAATTGCTTCAAACTCATCGTTTTCCATCATCGAAAGCATCATTTTGCCAGCCGATCCAATGTAAATCGGCAGGGAATGACCTTCCTTGAATGAGAACGATACATCGAGCGTACTGGGTACCTCTTTGACCACTAACCGTTGAAGACCGCGAGGCACAAATATAAGAGAAGTTTCTTTGGTAATTCTGTTCAACCGAATCAATTCATTTTCGGCGCAAATAACCAACATATGATGAGAAACCTTCGGATTCGAAGCAAGTCTCAAAAGCGTTGGACCAAGGTGGTAAAAACGGGTTGCCGGATCCTGAAAGGCCAATCCTGTAGCAGCCAGACTCTTGAGTAGTCGGTGGGTTGTACTTTTGCCTAATCCGAGCCGGGGGTAAATGCTCTCAAGTTGATTAACCCCTTGGGAAAGCACCTCCAGAACTTTTACACACCGATGGATCGAATTGATTTGCTTTGTTTCAGGCATAATTCAAATCCCACATAGAAGGATAAAAGTATTACTATGCAGTACATATCGGGGCGGCTAATAATTGTCAAGAGAAAAATAAACGAATTGAGACCTCTGCATGGGAAATATGTTATAACTGATTGAATGCTCTAATAAAATGGTGGAAATTCCTGAGCGGGGTGCGTCATGGTCGATCGGATTTCCACGGAGGAGGGTTATTTTGACTACCGCAAAGGGCAACGGGTCAAGGAACAGTCCTTTTTGGAGGACGAATCTCGGCTGATCCCGGGCATCGGGTGAGCTATTCCGCGGATGTGGCAGCGGCCTGGGTGAAGAAAGGGGATCAGCCCCGTTACGATTATAAGGTGCCTAGGGCCACGGAGGCCTTGGAAGGCTTCATTCTCGTGGGCCGCCTGACTCCGGCCAACCGAGCGGACGTGGTCGAATTGGAGTATGTACTGGATGAAGTGGATCTGCCTCCGGAGGCCGTCGTTTTGGCAGACAAGGGGTATGCAGCCGGAAGACCCGAGAGATGATCAAGCGGCGCGGGCTTCATGACGGGATCATGGAAAAATCGTATCGGAATCATTCCCTGCGTAGGGAGTCTACCGGACGCAACCGTTTGATCAGCCGCCTTCGGTACGCGGTGGAGCAGGGCTTCGGGACGTTTAACAATATCATTGACTAGGTCAATGATGTAGGCTAATATCGTGGCATGAACGAACTGGAAACCACCCGCTTGGAGAAGCTGCGCCACCGCGGCGACGAACCGCATCTCCTTCGAGAAGTCTTCCGCACCTACCAGGCGCTCATGGCCCGATTCTCGCGGAAGATCGGGCGGCCGGCCTCGCAGTTTGCGCTTATGCGGCAACTGGCCCTTGCCGAGAGCGACGTCGGAGTCATGGACCTCGCCCGCCGGCTTGGCGTCAACGCGGCGGCGGTCACTCGCCAAGTGAAGGAGCTGGAACGCGAACGGCTCGTTCGCCGGCGAGCCGATCCCAAGGACGGCCGACGCAGCTACGTCAATTTGACGCCGAAGGGACGAAGGCTCTTCGAGGATATCCACGAGCGGACTCACGAGCTGGAACGGTCGCTGTCGTCGGTGCTCGGAGCCGAGGAAATGCGGAGCGCAACGATGGTCCTCATGAAGCTGCGTGCCTTCGTCGAGGGTCTCCGCTGAGCAAGAGGAGAAGGGAGCCGATGAAATCGAAGCAGAAAGTGGACAACGACCTCTACCGGCGCCTGGGCCACGCTTGGTGGGACGAGGACGTCGGCCAGTTCAGCACAATCCGCTTCTTCTTGAACCCGGTCAGATTCAGTTACTTCAAGCGCGTGCTCGACCGCGAGCGGGCGATCGAGCGCGCGAAGGGCAAGCTTCTGGACGTCGGTTGTGGCGGCGGCCTGCTGGCCGAGGAGTTCGCCCGCGTCGGTCTCGAGGTGACCGGCATCGATCCGGCGCCCGAGACCATCGAGACCGCCCGAGCGCACGCGTCCGCATCGGGGCTCTCCATCGAGTACCAGATCGGCTCTGGCGAGCATTTGCCCTTTCCGGAAGGGTCGTTCGACCATGTAGCCTGCTGCGACGTCCTCGAGCACGTCGACGATGTCGATCGCGTGATCGGCGAGATTGCGCGGGTGCTCAGGCCCGGCGGTCTGTTCTTCTACGACACTATCAATAGGACGTTCATAAGCAAGATAGCGATCATAAAAGTCATGCAGGAGTGGCCGTCCACGGCTTTCGCCTCGCCCGACGCCCACGTTTGGGAGCGGTTCATCAAGCCCGCCGAGTTGGTCACTCTCTTCGAACGTCACGGTCTGGAACAGCGCGACATGCGGGGAATTATGCCCCGGCGCAATCCTATCGCGACCTTGCTGGACTTCCGCCGGCGCGTGCGGGGTAAGATTACCTTCAAGGAACTGGGGCGACGACTCGACTTCCAGGAGAGCGAGCACCTCGAATGTTCCTACATGGGCTACGCCATAAAGCGGATTGGATAGAGATCGTCATGCCAAGACGCGAATTTAACCTGCTTTTGGATTGGATCCTCTTCGTCGCCGCGCTCATGACGTTTTCGACCGGACTCGTGCTCCTCCTCTGCTTTCATATGGGCCACGGGGCCTTGACCATTTCGGCCTTGGGTCAGAGCAAACTTTTCTGGTTTAACCTGCATAGGCTCTCGGCGGCCGTCATGACCACCGGCGCGGTGACGCATGTGGGACTTCATTGGCGAGCGTTCCGCGGCACGCTCACGAACGTCGTCACCAGAAGGAGAAGAAGGCCGATCAATTCGGAATTGACCATGTACACCGCCTTGTTCATCGCCGCGTTGACCGGTTTCGTCGCCTGGTTGGTCCTGGAAGGCTCTTCTCCGCTATTCGGGCCGGCGTTCATCGGGCGCGCGAGCAGTACCAGGCATCCCTGGATAGATACCCACCACACCGCCTCCCTCTTATCGTTTTTGCTCATCGTGCACCACGTCGGACATCGCTGGCGGTTCATGGTTCGCCGGGCACGTCCGGGCGCGGTCGCGCGGAAAGACGCGAAAAGGGAGCCGAAATGAGGCCGTTTCGACGACGATAGGCTCACGGTTCAAGTCGGTGGCCGGGCCGCCGCGATTCCGCACTCTCGAGGGCGCCCTCGGACATATCCGTATCTCTCCCTATCCTTCATGGGCTCAGAAAGCACTTAGCCCTTTACGAGCAACACATAAAAGGTCATTGATGCCCCTAGAGCAAGGCCAAGCCATCCATGGTAAGATCGATACGGATCATACTGGAAAAAGAGGCAGGGAAATTAAAAGGCGGAACTAATAAATGCAAGGGAGGAGGTCATCCCATGAATCTACGGAATGGAAACATGATGGAAGTATTCTCCGATTACATCTGACCCTGGTGCTATTTCATCACCGGGAGTGTTGAGCGGCTGAAGAAAAACTACGGGATAGAAGTCCGCTGGATTGCCTTTCCCCTGCATCCGGAAACACCGGAAGAAGGGATCAGCCTCGAGGAGCTTTTCCAGGGACGGGGAATAGATATCCCTTCATCAATGGAGCGTCTGAAAAAAGTGGCCGCCGAGTTGGGCCTGCCCTGGGGTATACGAACCAGAACCTACAACAGCCGGCGAGCGCAAGAGCTTGGGAAATGGGCCGAATCTTTGAATAAGGGAGACGAGTTTCACGCGGCCGTCTTTCAGGCGTACTTCGCTCATGGAAGGAACATCGCGGACATTTCGGTCTTGAGCGAACTCGTAGAAACAATTGGGCTTGATGGCCGTAAAGCGGAACAAGCTTTGGTTGAGAGAACTTTCAAGGAGGCGGTGGATCGTGACTGGGAGTATTCCCTCATCTCGGGCATCACGGCCGTCCCAACTTTCATGGCTCTTGGTCAGAAAATAGTCGGGGCTCAGCCTTACCAGGTTCTGGAAAATCTTGTCAAAACACAAGCATTTCCACCGGTCAGAAAGTAGGCCAAATTCATCGGTTGAGAAGTGAGCCACTGAAGATTAGTGGTTACGTCTCCGCTTTCGTCTATTTAGTACATTGCCATCAGTGAATTGACGACTCGGGACATTCGGACGTTTCGAGAACCGGGATGAATCCGTAATCGGCCAGCACCCGCTGTCCCTCGGGGGCCAAAAGGTAAAGCGCCAGGGGGCCGGCTTGGGCGCAAGCCCCTTCGATCAGCGTCAATCCGAAAAAAGCCTCGATCTCAAGCTCCGCGGGCAATTCCGTTATAACGATTCCGGGAACACGTTTAATAAGAAGGTGGGCGGTTGTCCGATAGGCGACATACAGGTCCACCTCATCGTTTTCGAACGCTTCTATCAGGGAGAGCACTCCGGGCTTCGAAGGCGGAAAGGTCGGTCCGCGCACGATCTGCCGCGCCTTGTCCGTCAACCGCCGAAAGCTCCCGGGTCTCAGCTCCTCGGCCTTCTTGAACATAGCCCAAGCATAGTCTCCTCCCGGATCGACCACCGGAGTGGACGTGCCCAACCTAACTCCGGGATCGAGCAGCTTGTCGAGAATATTGGCCTGAGTAAGTTCCAATTCGGCCTTGCTCATGACGCACAGCCGATTTCGCGCAAAGGTCACCGTCGGCCCGGCGAGCTTCATTGACTTTAGTTTGCGGGGATGCTCCAAATTGGCCGAGGCGAACAGATCAGGCCTGTCTCCGGCTTCGATCCGCTCCCGTAACAGACCGGATGGACCCGCGGTTACCGTTACCCTTGGGCCGTAGTCAACCCGAAAACGTTCCCCGATATCCCCCATGACTTCCCTTAGGCTGCCCGCGCAGTAAATCTGAATCCCATTCTCCTTGTTGGTCATCGGGTTTCCTCCAAGTAGTTGGAACCGGGCCTCGCCTATCTCCCGGCCTCGATCAAATCCTGAGCTGCTTCACGCCTGATAAACGCGGCAATCCGCCCCGCGGGCCCCGGAGGAAGTCTATGTCCAGGGGTATCGAACTCAGATTCCCAAGTGGCAGTCTTGGGCCTTGAAGGCCAAGGAGCAATTGGAACGCTGGATGGAAAAGGAGGCGGCGTAATGCCTGCCGGTAAGACCAGAACGCTCCGCTCGGACTCAGGCGTCACGCCTCCGACGAGCTTATTAGGAGCCCATTCTCGGCGCTCCGCCGGAGTCCGGGCTACGTGTTCTCAAATGATCGGATTGGATGGAGGTCTTACACAAAATCAAGGTTGAAAATTCTCATTGAATACCGTGGCAAGACAATCTACAACACGTTGCTCATTCAAATTCAATAAGCCCAATTCCCTTCTCTATTTTTATCTTTGTTCCAAAGGGAGCCGACAGCTTCGCCAGATACTTCAGAATGCGGTTCCCGACACTTTCATCCGGAATAATAGGTCTGCCTCTTTGTGTTCTTGGCCCCTTGAATCCGAAGTCCAGAGGATATAAGCGTACGTTCTTGAGCCTCCATCCCTCAAAGTGGACTGTCGCGAATACACCTTCCCAGAACTCGCGATGGGCAACCCATCCCACGGAATCATTCCGTGTCCTGGCGTCGTACACCGCCGAAGGCCGGTCATCCTGGGTCAATCCCAGTTCTTCATATGCTTCGAACGGAAGAAAATCCACGGTCTCCAACTGGCAGGCAAAGTTGGCCAGACTGTAAAAGATAGGCCTTCCTTTGTGCACCTCAATGCCGCATAGCTCGTGAGGACCGTGCCCCAGAAAAGCGTCAGCACCGTGGTCTATGCAGTTTCTGGCAAAGTCTTTCAGGAAACTGGGCGGCTCTTCCGTCTTGCCCTCGTGGTCATGCCAGTGTACGCTGACCAGCACCCAGTCAGCTTGCTTCCTGGCATCTCCCACGGACCTCAAAATGGCTTCCTTGTCTCTCTCGTCTACTTCATACCTGGTGCCCCAATCCCGGTCACTTAGGACAAATCTGTGGTTTAAGTAGTAAAATTGCCTTTCATTATCCTGCGGTATCATGTGAGGAAAGAATTTCCTCTCGTTCTCCTTTATCAGTTCATAACCGGTGGTATCGCTGATCTGCCTGACTTGGTCAAAAGTCTTCTGGTCCACCGTGCTTACTAGACGAGTTCGAAGGGTATTTAGGCCTGGCCTTCCCCGGAAGTCCGGGCGCTGTTCTCCGGCCCTGCCAGCGGTAATAGTGGATGTTGCCATGGCCACAAGGGCGACCCTGCCCGCGGCAGTATCCAGATAGCCGGGAGCGCGAGACTCTCCCAGCGTGCGGCCCGTGCCGGCGTGAGCCAGTCCCGCTTCGTCCAGGTATCGTATTGTCGAGAGGACACCCTCGATACCGTAGTCATACGAATGATTATTAGCGCATGACACCAGGTTTATGCCAACCCACTTGAGGTCCGCCAGTACACGGGGATTTCCAGCAAATGGCATACCCTTTTTGCTCTCGTCAGGCCACCCCTCATCCTTCGCTATTACCTGTTCCAGATTTAAAAAGGACGCATCTGCTCCTCTCAATATCTCTACCATCCTTAAAAACCCGGGCTCTTGGTAAGAAGACAGCGGCCGACTGAGCAGACAGTCCGCACAGGCGGCAATACTGATGTTACCTTTCTCAGACTCAAAAACCATAGTGCTCTCCTCATGCTAGCGTGGATATCCAGTATGCCCCAGGAGTCATTTTCGACTATTGAAGCAAGCAATCGACGGGTGGAACCTGGGAATAGTCATAATCCTAAGCGCACATGCTCCTATTCTCGACCGACGTTATTTCTTCCCGAAGCTTAAACATGACGGACTTGTAAAAAGTCCGTCATCAGGCCGAGGGTGATTAAGCCCCGGCCTGGGGTGAGGGTGGAACCACTTGAATTTACTTCAAGTGGCGGGAGAGGGGTAGCCCTCTCCCGCCGAGTAAAAAGTCGATTTGCGACTTTTTACGAGGTTATCAAATATGGTGAAAGCCGCTTGAACGCTTCCTGTAACCTCGGGAGGTCTTGCACCAGCGCGAGGCGGACATATCCTTCTCCATTATCTCCGTATCCGATTCCCGGAAATATGATCACTCCGGTTTCCAGAATGACTTTCTTGGAAAATCCCAGGGAATCTTTGTTTCCCGGAATGGGAAACCAGAGGTAAAACGATCCCCTCGGCGGCATAACGCGGATTCCGAATCTTTCCAGCTCTGAAATGGCAAAATCTCTTCTTTCCTGGAACAGGCGATTGTTGCCGTCCAGTTCCAGGTGTTGAGTCTCCAGGGCTTCCACACCGGCCATCTCCAAGGCCACAAAATGACCGGAGGAGCTGACCCGTTTGACTTCAAGCAATCCTTGGATGATGTTTCTGTTTCCCACGGCAAAACCAATTCTCCACCCGGGCATACAGTAGGTTTTCGAGAGCGTGTGAAACTCCACGCCAAAGTCTTTAGCCCCCGAGGCTTCAAGGAAACTGGGCGCTCGGTAGCCGTCGAAAGAGACCTCACTATACGCGGCGTCATGGGCAATCATGACATTGAATTTTTGCGCCCATTGGACGAGCTGTTCAAAGAATGGCTTGTCCGCTGTAGCCGCCGTGGGATTGTTCGGGTAATTCACGAAAATGATTTTTGCTTTTTCGGCGACGGCAGGCGGTATCTCTTCAAAATCGGGAAGGTATTGGTTTTCCGGTCGGATGGGGAAGGTGACCATTTCAGCTCCGGCAAAGGAAGCGGCATATCGGTATGTTGGGTAGCCGGGATCCGGAATTAGAACGACGTCGCCCGGGTTAATGAACGCCAGAGGAAAAAATGCAAGTCCTTCCTTGGATCCGACGAAGGTTATGACTTCCGTGTCCGGGTCCAGCGCCACTCCGAAGCGTCTCCGATACCACGAAGCGATGGCCTTTCGAACGGGAGGATACCCTTTCAAGTTACCGTACCCGTGAGTGCAGGGTTCCTCACAGGCCTGCTGCAATTTCTTGATGATATGACCCGGAGTAGGAAACTTGGGTGCCCCAGTGCTCAGGTCGATGATATCCCGTCCGTTTTTCATGGCCTGTTCGGTGACTTCTTCGATAGTCGGGTAGAGATAGAATGGTAGATGCCGCACTCGTTCGGCATAATCAAAGTTGTTCATGAAAACCACTTCCTCCGGATTTCTTGTTGGCGGATGAAACGATTGGTTAAATGGCGGTCCCACTTCACAGATCACAGGCGACCCAGTGGTTTTCTCCAGCTTTTTTCAGATCAATGGGAGAATGCTCGCATTTTTCGGATGCGCTGGGGCAGCTCTTGTAATAGCGACATCCCTTCGGCGGATTGACCAGGCTTATGTCCTGAACCTTTATGTTTTCACGTTCCTTGGTTTTGCGCCTTTCGGGATCGAGTGTCGGTATGGCCTTGATCAAAGCCCGGGTATACGGATGAAGGGGATTCTTAAAAAGTGCCTGGCTTTCCGCGACTTCCATGATTCTTCCGTGGTACATGACCGCAACCGTCGAGCTGATGTGCTTCGCCATTCGCAGGTCATGGGCGATGAACATGATGGTCAACCCCATCCTTTTCTGAATCTCCAGAAAAAGATTGATGATCTGAGCTTTGATGGAAAGGTCGAGTTTTGAAACCGGTTCATCGGCCACAAGAAATTGGGGCTCCGCGGCTAGGGCGCGGGCGATAACCACCCGCTGGCGCTGTCCTCCACTAAGCTCGTGAGGATATTTAAACCTGGCCGAATCGGGCAATCCCGTCAATTCCAGCAACTCGACGACTCTTCGCTCCTTATGGGGAGTATGGCGTTGAAGCTTCAGCGGGACTTCAATGGCTTGTTGCACCGTCTTTCGAGGATTCAAGGAGGAAAAGGGGTCCTGGAAAATCATTTGGATTTTCTTGCGAACGAAGCTTTGCGCTGCCTTGGCCGGCAATTCCGTCACATCTTGTCCCTCCAGGAAGATTTTCCCTCCGGTCGGCCTGACCATCAGGGTCAGGGTTCTTCCGAGTGTGGTCTTGCCGCTTCCGCTTTCACCGACAACGGCAATAGTCTCGTTTCTTCGGACATTAAACGAGACCCCATCCACCGCATGAATATATTCCTTCCGTGGATGGAAAAGATTTCCAAGCAGAGATTGGTGAACGGGAAAGTGAACCTTCAGATCCCGAACTTCCAGGATATTGGGGGAAGTATCATCGGTTCTGTTCATTTGAATAAGTGGCACGCAACAAAATGGTCTTGGGAAATCCGTATGGTCTCCGGAATCGTTTCCCCGCACTCCCGCAAGCTCGTCTCACAGCGCGGAAAAAACCGGCAGCCGCGGGGAAGCTCCCACGGACTGGGCAGTTCGCCTTTGATTTGGTACAGCTCTTGGGCATTTGCTTCCAACTGGGGGCTCGACTTCAACAAACCCAGGGTATACGGATGGGCCGGACGGTTGAGGACCTCGACGATATTGCCTTTCTCCATGATCTTGCCGGCGTACAGCACGACGACACGATCGCAGGTTTCCGCGATCACTCCGATATCGTGGCTGATAAACAGAATGGCCGATCCCGCCTTCCTGCGAAACTCCAGGAACAGGCGGAGAATCTGAGCTTCGACGATGACGTCCAGGTTTGTCGTCGGCTCGTCCGCGATCAGCAGGTCCGGAGAGCAACCCAGGGCCATGGCGATGAGTATCCGCTGAATCATCCCGCCGCTTAGATTGTGGGGATAGAGGTTCATCACCCGTTCCGGCGATAGGATGCCCACGTCGTGAAGGAGCTTTTCAACGATCTTTCCATCTTGAAGAATCTCTTGGCCCGACCGTTTTCTTTGTAAAATATGGCGGATTTGCCATCCGATGGTTTTGGTAGGATTCAGGCTGGTGGTCGGATCCTGGAAAATGTAGGTGATTCGAGATCCTCTCAGCTCCTGTTTTTCCTTTTCCGTCAGATGGAGAAGAGGCCGTCCCTTTAACCGGATATCGCCTCCCGTGATGCGGCCGGGATATGGCACCAGGGATATCAGGGATAGGCCGGTCACTGTCTTTCCAGACCCGGATTCTCCGATCATCCCGAGAATTTCTCCCGGGAAAATACTAAAACCGATCCCGTCCACCACGGTGAACTCGCCTGCCCGGGTCTTGAAGGAGGTTTTCAGTCCGCGCACGATCAGAACAGGTTCTTTATCGGATATCTGTCTCACCGTATTTGCCTGGCCAGCTTCGGATCCATATAATCTCTGATCCCGTCTCCAAGAAGATTGAATCCAAGCAGCATCACCGAAATAACGGCCCCCGACATGCCGACGATCCAGGGTGCCATCCGGAGGTATTCTTTTCCGTCCGCCAGCACCGTCCCCAGCGAAGGGGATGGCGGCTGAACCCCCAGTCCGAGAAAGCTGAGAGCCGCTTCCAAAATTACGGCATAAGCCATGCCGATCGTGGCCTGGACGATAATGGGGCCGATGCCGTTTGGTAAAATTTCAATGAACATGACTTTAAAGTCGTTCATACCCAGAGTGATATTGGCTTCGACAAACTGCTCCGACTTGATGGATTGGGTCAGGCCACGCATCAAACGTGCAAAAATGGGGATATATACCAGGCATATGGCGAACATGACGTTGGTAATCCCGAAACCGAGGGCGACCATCAGTAAAAGAGCCAGCACGTAGCTGGGAAAAGCGAAAAGAAAGTCACAGATTCTCATAAGGATGTCGTCGATCCATCCACCATAATAACCGCTAATCAAGCCGAATCCAATGCCGATAAGCGCGGCGGAGAGGACGCCGCAAATACTGATCAGCATGGAAATTCTTGCACCGAAAAGAATCCGGGTAAACACGTCCCGGCCCAACGAGTCGGTACCGAACGGATGCGACAAGGAGGGTGGCTTGAGGGCTTGTGGAATGTTCATGCGGGTGGGAGAATATCCATAGATGAATTGGCCGAAGACAACCAGGGCTAGAAAAAACATTACGATGATGAATCCGGCGAGTGCCGATTTACTTGCAAAAATCTGCTCCCATAACAGGGTTATGCGGCCCGGCCGTGCCAAAGCTCTTTCCCCTGTTCTATTTTCCTGGACCCCCATCTCAGAATCTTACCCTTCGGTCGATAAACACATAGGAGATGTCCACAATCAAGTTTATGACCAGAATGATGAAGAGAAAAACTACCACGATTCCCTGAACCAGAAATATGTCCCGGCCGAAGGCTGCGTCCGCAAGCAATGAGCCGATGCCAGGCAGAGAAAAGACTTTTTCGATGACGACCACGCCTCCGAGCAGATAGCGAACCTGAAGTCCAACGATGGTAACAATCGGGATCAAGCTGTTTCTCCAGACATAATTGAAAAAAATATCTCTCGAGGAAAACCCGAAGGCCCGGGCCACCGTCACATATTCCTTGGTTATCGTATCAAGAATGCTGGCGCGCACCATCCTGGCAATTATCGCTGCCATCGGTCCCGCAATGGCGATGCTTGGAAGCAGGATATGATGTAATGCGCCTAGAGGATCTTTAAGAAGCCGGACATAGCCCATGCTGGGGAACAGGTTGATATTTATCGAAAACAGAATAACCAGCATAAAGCCAAACCAGAAATCCGGCATGGAAATTCCGGCTACCGCGATAGTGGTAACCGCATAATCTTCAATATGCCGTCGCCTTAGGGCGGAAATAACACCGGCCGGAAGGGCGACCATCAAAGAAAGAAGCAGACTGACGATGGAAAGAAAGGCGGTGGTGGGAAGACGCTCCTTGATAAGTTCTGACACCGAAAATCCTTGGGCTAGAGTAAGCGACATTCCCAGGTTTCCATGCAACAGGCCCTTTAGCCATTGCCAGTACTGCACCATGACCGGCTGATCGAGACCGAGCTTTTTAGTCCAGAAGGCGACTGATTCCTTGGTGGCGGCGTCGCCGAGCATGATTCGTACAGGGTCGGCCCCGGCAAAGTGAAGAACGAGATGGATCACCAGGGTGATGGCGATCACCGTGGGAATAAAATAAAGCAGTCTCCTGATGATGTAAGTTAAAATGGAGCTCATAACGAAGCTACCGGAGCAGAACCTCTATGGGGATGGGCCTGACGGGGACACGGGCGGTAAAAACCTCTCGCGGCCGACTGTCGCCGCTGAGACCCCATATCAATTCGTTAATCACCTGGCCGCAAAAACGCCCCTGGCAATAGCCCATGCCGGATCTGGTTTTTCTCTTGATATGATTGATATCCGTTGCCCCGCTCCTTACTGCTGCCCGAAGGTCACCCATAGTCACCTCTTCGCATCGGCATACGACCGTTTCGTCGGAAATGGTTTGGATAATTCCCGGTCTGGGGGCGGATATAGAATTCATGGCGGCACTGAACTTCTTCCAGCGAGCGAGCTTTTTTTGGGAAGATTCCGTTAGCCGGTCGGCTTCCTTCGGGTCGATACAACCAAGCTGAGCACAGGCGGCAAGCCCGGCAATCCTTCCTTCTTCGATTGCGGCCGGATACCCTTTGATCGTCGCTCCATCGCCGGCAACGAATATACCGGGAACGGAAGTCGCCATATTTTGATCGTGCTCGATCTCGAAGTATCCTGAATTATTATCGAATCGCTGGTTGCAGCCGCAAAGTCGCGCCAACTCGGTGGATGGAATCAAGCCGTAGGCCAAGGCAATGACGTCCGCGGAGATTTCCTTCCGCGTTCCTTCGATAGGACGCCATGAACGGTCGACCCGGGCGATTACCGCTCCTTCAACCTCCTTTCCCCCCTTTGCCTCCACGATGACGTGGGAAGAATATACAGGAACGCGGTGCCTCCTAATATTGAAAAAATATTTCATCCCCCGAGTCATCAGACGCCCGCCGGAAAGAAGAGAGTAAATATTTCCCAGCACATCCCGATAGGACCCGGCTTCCACGACCCCGGCGATTTTGGCCCCTGCTTGAAGGAGCTGATTGGCCAGAACCAATTGCAGCGGGCCGGAACCGGCGAGGAGAAACCTCTTGCCCGGCAATACATTCTGGTATTTTACCAACTGGTTCAGGCCGCCGGCAGTGAATACGCCTGGGAGAGTCCATCCTGGAAAGGGGACTACCCTGTCTATGGCTCCGGTGTTAAGGATCAATTTTCTTGCCCGAACCCTCCCCTGGGATGCGGACGCCCCATCTTCCGAGAAAAAGGCCACCGTAGTCCGGTCAAAAATGCCCCAAACGGTGGTGCCGAGAAGGACGCGAACCCGGTCTCGAATGCCGTCAAAGGCTTGAAACAGCTTTTTCCGGACCTGCTCTTCGGCCCATTCCCGGCGGATGGAGTTACCCGGCTCCTCCAGGGATTGCAGCACACGGCCGCCGAGGCTTTTGTTTTCATCGATCAAAACAGTAGAAATGCCTCTCCGCGCAGCTTCGAGGGCGGCAGCCATTCCCGCGGGCCCACCCCCGATAATGACGATTTCCGCGTCCATCATGGCTCGATCCCTTTCTGCTGCCGCTCCCGTTGTGTTTGCACCTTGCAGCCCGGGGAAGCCTCAGTCACGCAAGTCCGCGTGTTGGGAACGCCGTTGACGGTCATTCTGCATTCGAAACATACTCCGATGCCGCAGAAAAGACCGCGCGGTTCATCTTTCCGGGTCTGCCGGAATGTCCGCAGGCCACTTACCAGCAAAGCAGCCGCAATGGTTTGCCCCTTTTTTGCCTGAATGCGTCTTCCATCAATTTCTATTTCAAATGTTTCCGATTCGGCCATATAAAACTCCTCCTTCAGTGCACAACAGTCACCGGGACTAGGCCGGAGTCCCTTCCTTCCCGAAGCGGCTCATCCTGAAATCGGTAATATCCAGGGAGGTCTTTCCGGTATCGATGAGCTCGGCGGTCAGCTTTCCCACCACGGGCGCAAGGGTTACGCCCACATGCATGAGGGCATTAACCCATCCCGCAACTTCTTCCGTAAATCCTAGAATAGGCAGGCCGTCTTTGGGGATCGGACGGATTCCACCGAAGGTGCGGATAATTCTTGCCCTCCTGACGGCGGGCAAAAAATCGGCCGCTCTGCGGGTGATGTCCGTGATGCTTTCGTAAGTAGTGATGGTCTCGGTCTGATTGTCTTCCCTGGTCCCGCCCATCAGAAGATTTCCGTTTTTCATCTGGCGGATTTCCGTGCTTTTCACCAAGTGTCTGCCGGTTTCATCCGTGAGGGCCGGAGGGATGTGCTGGACGGCGACCGGAAGAAAGGGGGGCATGGCTTCCGTGATTAAGACCTGGCCCCGCTGGACATTCAGTGGGAGGTCGAGTCCCGCCATTTTCCCCACCTGACTTCCCCACAGGCCGCAGGCGTTCACCACGAAATCGGACGAGAAAGGCCCTTTCGGCGTGTGAATGGTTTCCACCCTTCCGTTTTTCATGGAAAAAGAGGACACCGGGGCGTCACTGACAACTACCGCTCCATGAAGCTTTGCTTTACTGATGAAGACATCCGAAAGAAGCAACGGATTGATTTCTGCCTCAATGGGGGAAAACGACGACCCGAGGATGCCGTCGGGATTTAATGCCGGCGCAATTTCCAGTGTCTGCTCCTTATCCAGTATCTCAATTTCCACGTTCTTGGCCTGGAGTGTTCTGACCAAGTCCGATTTGTGTTTGAAGTCCTCTTCATCTTTAATGACAACCATTCCCCCGGTTTTACGATACTGAAAATCCTCTCCGAGCTCCTCTTCCAGGTTCATATACATTTCGAGACTGGTTTTGCAGATTTTGAGATAGCTGTCCACCACTCCGAAGTATTTGAAGAGCTGGATGCAGAGCAGGCCAAAGGTCAATCCGGATGTTCCCGATCCGATCGACTTCCGTTCCAGGAGAATGACCTTCTTGCCGGTTTTGGACAAATAGTAGGCGATGGCAGTGCCGACCAGTCCACCACCAATAATCACTACGTCCGCTCGTCCGGTCATTTTCGAATCCTTGTCACTTCCTGTCCAGCCAGACTCTATCGAACTGCTGGCCGAAGGCATTGAATGGAAGCTGAACGAAATCTTTCACGGATTCTAGATAGGCATTGTACTCCATCTGATTGAAGCAGAAGATATATGGAGCCTCTTTGGCGATAATTTCTTCGGCTTCATGGTAATAGCCGGCCCTTTTTCCCTTGTCCGTGCTCACCCTCGCTTTCTCCAGAAGCTCATCCACCTTGGTGTTGCTGTAGTGGGAATAGTTCTTGGACCCCTTGGAATGGAAATTTTCATAGGCGTATTCATCCGCCTCCACAAGACCCCGCCAGCCCCATACGCCGGACTGGAAATCCCCTTTCTGCAAACGGGTTGCCACCGTCCCACCATCCAGAACCTCGGGCTTTACGTTAATGGATAGAATCTCGGAGGTCTGGGCCGCCACGATCTCAGCCCATCGTTTCCACCAACCGGTGCCGAAGGTTAAAATGGAAAAGGCCAGGTCGGCTTTGGAATATTTGCTTTTCTTGAGCAACTGTTTGGCCATTTCCGGGTTGAAGGATTGCTCTTTTAGATTGGGATGAGCCGCCCATTTGATCGCGGGCGGGATGATCCCCTCGGCGACTGTACCCTGGCCATAGAGAACCGCGTCCAGTAATTGTTTTTTATCCACTGTATGGGCAAAAGCCTGTCGCACATAGGGATCATCGAAGGGCTTCGCCTTGCAGTTCATCATGGTAAACCGGATATTCAATCCGGACTGGCTTACCACCTTGATCCCTTTTGTTGCTTCCAGTGTTTTGACATCCGAAAATAAAACCGAACTCAGAAAGTCCACATCTTTGCTCAGGAGAGCATTGGTGGCCGTGGACTCTTCGGCGATCAGCACTTCGGTCATCCGATCGACGTAGGGAAGCCCTTTCATGAAATATTTGTCGTGTTTTACGAATTCCACCTTCTCTCCTGGCTTCCACTCGACCAGCTTGAAAGGTCCTGTTCCCACGGGATTTTTTCCGAAGTCGGCGCCTAATTTTTCCACGGCTTGGCGCCGTACGATCTGGGTGCCGGTGCGGGCGTTACAAAGGTAAGAAAGCATCGGCGCGAAAGGTTGCTTGGTGATGATCTCCACCGTTCCTTTATCGACGGCCCTGATCTGGTCCACCTCCTTGAGCTTGTCCTTGTGCGGAGATCCCGTGGCCGGGTTTCTGACCCTATCCAGCGAGAATACCACGTCCTCCGCCGTACACTCTCCTCCGTCGTGGAATCTGATCCCGGGCTGGAGCTTGAACCGGTATGTGGTCTCGTTGGGCATGGTCCAGGACTGGGCGAGGTCGGGAACAATGTTCATGTCCATGTCGAACCGAACCAAACCATTGAATATGGCCCACACCGTTTGATCCTCGCAGATCAAGCTCGCCAAGGCCGGGTCAAGAGTCCGTATCACCGGGTATCCCACGCTGGCCGGCTTAAAATGACCGCCCGGTTTCGCTTGAGCGGCCAGCAGGCTGCCAGAGGGGAAGAGATTCGAGGCGCCAATGGCCCCCATGGCTGCTCCGGAAAGCTTCATGAATTCCCTTCGGGTCATTCCCTTTTTTCGAAGACCGTTTTCCATTGCCGTCCCTCCTTCATTATTAGAGTTTATGGTTCCACGATCTCCTCGATCTTAATGCCACGGTGCTTCAAGCGATCGAGAAAAGCGTCCCCGGGGATATCCGTAACCGGCGACAAAAGCCCCCTTTTCGTAATTTCTCCTCCCGCGATCATCTCGGCCGCGATGCACGCCGGATAGCTCACTCCAAGGCTCATGGCCATCAGACCTGTTCCCAGATCTCTTTCGATGAGGATGTTGAACGTCACCTTCTTGGTTTTTCCGTTCTTTGTTCCGATAAAGACATTCTGCATGACCGCCAGATCTTTTTCGTCATCCTGATACTGGAGCCTCGGCTCGAGCAATTTCACCAGGAACTGGTGCGGGGTAATTTCACCCGGAAGACCCGGCACGGAAGAATCGCCCAAGAAGCCAAGTTTCTTTATAGGCTTCCAGAAATCGCACCACCCCGGCCAGCGGAGACTGTAACGGCCTGTTTCCCTAATGGTTCCGGTTATCCCCAGCGCATCGGTGAAGTGTACGGCATTTCCATTGGGGAAGGCTTCCAGTTTTCCCAGCTCCGGAAAATCGATCTGATGGATGAACTCGTTTTCATGCTGCTTTTCCCCTGGAACCTGAACCACCTTTCCATCACTGATCAGCGCGGCGTCCCTCTTCTGGCTTTTCAAAACAGCGTCCCAATTCCAGCTGATTTTGTAGTTGAGCGGATTGGTGCACGCTTTCTTTTCCGGCAAACCACCACAGTATGAATTGAGCACCTGGAGCTCGTCGAATTGCCTCAGGCCATACCCGTATATGACCAGATCGATTCCAGGATCGAGGCCACACTCCGGCATGATGGAGATTCCTTTCTTCGCGGCCGCTTCGTGGAGGGGTTTGAGGTCATAGGCATAATTGCTGTTCACCAGGCTGATACCCGTCTCGATGGCGGCTTCCGCCACAAGCTTTCCAAAACGAGGGGGCAACAGGTCGATGGCGATGTCGATATCCTCTTTCATCAGGGATACCATTACATTTTCACGCTCCAGATCGAGCTGTACCGGCTTTATTTTCCCGTGATCCACGTATTTCAAGGTTCGGAGGGAATCGGTCCTGATGTCCGCGCAGATGATCCGGCTGACCTTGCGGTTTCGCGATAGATCGAACAAGGCGGCCTTTCCCTGAATTCCACAGCCTCCCAGCACCAATACGTTCATAAAGACCTCTCTTCCTTCCGTTCTTTGGTCATGGCTCTTGGTTCCTTTCTTGGCCTTAGGCTGGTCCGGAACCAGGCTTCACCTCTTTCCGTCGGATTTCATCTAAGCCCCGGTAATTTATTATCTAATTCAACATTTGATTAGATTTCAAATTGAATTTATAATAAATACACTTCGAGTTGTCAATCATTTTTTTAACTGAATCGCAAGGCTTCGGGGAAGGGTGGCCCCCGGGGCGAAAAAAATTGTTGGGACCGCCTTTTTCCCTTGTCCTTGGCGGTCAGGGCCGGCCCCGCCCAGCCCCTGGCCATTCGGCGTATCCAGGACCTCGGCACGGAAAAGGGAAACCGCCTCCATCACCGGGTCCAAGACCGAAGAGTCCCTCCGGACAACAACCTGGCCGAAAGGGACCTGAGTTCCTCGGTCATCGCCCGAAAAACCAGTTGCGGCTCCAGCACCGACGCCGGAGCCAGAACCCGAAGCCTCTTGACCTCCCTGCTCCAGACCATGAAAAAAACAGGGCCAGGACGTCGCGGCCGTTCTCCAGGCCGTCCTCGATAAAAGCGCCAAAGACCTCTCCCAGGACCCTAGCCCCTTACTCTTCCCGAAACTTGCCCCCCTTCACTTAAGCCTTGCCCTGAATCCGTCCCAAGATTTGACTTGACAAGATCATTCCATTTGCTAATCTGTAGACAGTTTTTAATTTGAAATTTGATTAAAAAGGTACTAATCATGCGTGGAAGCAGAGATGAATCGAGAAACATAAAGGATCATGCCCAAAAGGCGTATTTAGGTATCCGGAAGATGCTCTTTCATAACGAAATAACACCTGGGCAGAAGATTTCATATCGGGAGCTGGCCGAAAGATTGAATATGAGCCCGACACCGGTGATCCAGGCGCTTAAGTTCCTTGAATTCCAGAATCTTGTCAGACGGGAACCCAACCGAGGGTATTTCACCCAACCCATGTCCCTCCAGGAAGTGGAGGAGATATACGACCTGCGGGAGGCCATCGAGCTTTCCATGTTGAGCAAGGCCATCAGGCAGCTCAATAACGAGGGGCGCGCGAAGCTTCAAAAAGCCTATGATGCTTACATGCTTTCCGCCCACAATTTCTATAGCGCCCATGAGAGAAAAGAGCTTACGGAGGCGAATTTTAACGACGAGCTTTTAAAGGACATGGAGTTACACCTTACACTGGCCTCCCTTTCTCAGTGCCGGGTTCACCAGACGGTGCTGAGAAATCTCTTCGATCTGCTTTATCTCAAATATAGAGCCAGCATCCTGTTTGTTACGGCCAAGGGAAACGTGGACAAGGAACACCGCGACATCTTTGAGGCTGTTATTGCCGGTGATCTCCGAAGATCCAAGAAGGTCCTGGCTTTGCATATCTCCAATGTCAAAAAGCACGCACTTTCCTGTTTGGCCCAGAAGATAAAGGAAAAGGAGGGCATTGCTTTTTGAGCTGTTTGTCTAGCCTTGGTCCCCTAACGGCAATTTTCGTGTTCTTTTGTGTTTTCTGCTTGAGCCAGTTGTAGATTTTGAGAATAGATGGGAGTGGAGAGGGGAGATTTCCCGAATAGATTGACAGGAAGCGAAAGATTATCGAAATAAAAGGGCCTCATGGTTGAGGCCCTTTTGGTGTGTGCGGATGTGAGACGGCATCAATCCAGCCGCGGCCTCAACCGCGGTAGGGTTTCATCCACCCGATCCCGTCTTCGGTCTTGCCGGCCGGTTTGTATTCACACCCGATCCAGCCTTTGTAGCCGGCCGCGTCGATGGCCTTGAAGAGGTTGGGAAAGTTGATCTCGCCACTGCCGGGCTCATTTCGGCCAGGATTATCCGCGATCTGGATGTGGGCGATCTTCTCGATGTTGGCCTGAATGGTCTTGATCAGGTTCCCCTCCATGATCTGCATGTGGTATACGTCATACTGCCCATAGACGTTGGGGTGACCGACCTCCTTGATAAGGTCCAGCACATCGGCCGTATGCGTCAGATAAAATCCCGGCACGTCCTGGTCGTTCAAGGCCTCGATCAGCAACCGGATACCTTCCTTCTCGAGGGCGGCGGCGGCGAAGCCCAGGTTGGCGAGAAGAGTCTTACGCACTTTCGCCTCAGGCACGCCCACGGGAGTAAGCCCGACCAGGCAGTTGACTTGGAGGCACTTCAGGGCTTGGGCGTATTCAATGGCTTTACCTACCCCGTCCTGGAACTCGGTTTCGCGGCCCGGAAGACAGGCAATTCCGCGCTCGCCCTTGCTCCACTCGCCGGCCGGAAGATTGTGCAGCACCTGAATCAAGCCATGGGCCTCGAGCCTCTCCACGATCTGCTCTTTTTTCCAGCCATAAGGGAAGAGGTATTCGACGCCCTTGAAACCGGCCTTGGCCGCCTTTTCAAAACGCTCGAGGAAATCCACCTCATTGAACAACATGGTCAGGTTGGCGCAAAATTTTGGCATCGTTCAGTCTCCTTCTCGGCACCCCAAGGGAATGGTCCACGGTGATTTAGAAGAGTTCCTTCATTTGTGAGCGTCGTCACCCTGGCGGGAACAATACCCTCAGGTATGAAGGCCATCTCTACCTTCTTTTTTGCGGGGCGTTGGCCGCCCAGGTCGGATGCTGGCCGGACAATACTTCGTCTATCCCCTGGGCGGCGTGCAGAGCCATGCGAATCATGCATTCCCGCGTCTGTGAGGCATTGTGAGGCGTCAGAAGCACGTTGCCCAGGCCCAGGAGCGGGTTGTCCATCCGCGGGGGCTCCTTTTCGTGAACGTCGATAGCCGCGCCCGCGATCATGTTATTGCGCAGGGCATCAATCAGGTCCGATTCCACGACCACGTCCCCCCGCGAGGCATTGATAAAAAAGGCCGTCTTGGGCATCAGGCTGAACTGTTTCTTGCCGATGACCCCTCGGTTGGAAGGACCGCCCGGAATATGTACGGTCACGAAATCCGCGGCGCTGAATATCTCGTCCATTGACTTGGCGGGCGTAGCGAATTCGGCCATCTGCTCGGGCTGGAGAAACGGATCATAACCAACTACTTTCATGTCGAGACCGCGGCCGGCTTTCCGGGCGACACGACGCCCGATCTTCCCGAAGCCTACGACGCCCAGCACCTTGCCGGCCAGGTCGGTCCCCAGCAGCTTATCCCGGACATCCCAATGGCCCGCGCGCACCTCGTGGTCCAGTTGGATAAAATTCCGAGCCAGGGCCAGGATGCAGCCAATGGTGTGCTCGGCCACCGTGTCGGCATTGGATTCAGGGGCAAAGGTCACCCATATGCCCAGCTCGGTCGCCCTGGCTACATCGATGTTATCGTAACCCACCCCGTGCCGCGAAATGACCTTGAGTTTCTTGCCTGCCTCGAGCACCTGGGCCGGGAAGGGTGCCGTACGGGCCAGGATGGCGTCACAGTCAACCACGTCCGCCGCGATGGCCTCCACCGTGATCCCGCTGCCCATCTTGATCTCGTAACCCCGGTCGCGCAGGTAGTCTTTACCCGGCTGGGCCACATCCTGTGGGATCAATACCCGATGAGCCATATTGGACCCTCCTCGTGATTCTGCTCCGGATCGAACTGATCCCGGTGAATCAGGACTTGTACTTTTTACCGATCGCCTTCAGGCCGGCCGTAAGGATGCCCGCATCCTGATTGCACATGACCAGAGTAAGTCCCCTGGACAACCAGCGTTCGGTGAGTCCGTCCGGGCCGTGCATGCCGAAAACCTTGCCGTGCTTCTGGGCGGCCGCGGCCACCTTGGCAACAGCTTCAGCCACGATGTCGCTCAATAAGTCGCCCGCGCATCCCATCGAAATGGCGAGGTCATTGGGCCCGATGAGCAAGGCGTCTAGGCCCGGCACGGCGGCAATGGCGTCGATGTTCTGAATGCCTTGGGCGGTTTCAATCTGGGCGATGGTAATGGTATCCACATTGGCTTTAGCCATGAAGGCCGGGGTGGTCTCGGGTCCGATCCCAATGAAATCGGTGTGGCCGCCGACCCCGCCAAAGCCGCGTCCGCCGAGCGGCGGGTATTTGGCCCAGCGCACCAGAAGCTGGGCCTGTTCCACCGATTCAAGCATCGGCACCATGACGCCGGTGGCGCCGCAGTCCAGAGAGCGGGAAACATAACCCTTGGCGAGTTCCGGCACACGAACAAAACAGCCTAATCCGAGGGTTCGTCCGACTTTGAAGACGTCGTCCACCGTTTCCATGGCGTAGGGGCCGTGTTCCAGGTCGAGCATGATAAAGTCGAGCCCGGCATTGTGCGCCACGGCGGCTATGGCCGGATTCCGGACCATACGCACCATCGTGCCGACTACCCTCTTGCCTTCACGCAGTTTCTGAACAGCCATGAGATTTTCTCCTTTGTCGGTTCGTTCTTTTTCTCAAATGAATGCCTCCCGCGAGGCCTGGTTCCGGATTTCCAATAGGGGGCCACCCTGCCTAGGACCGGCTGGATGAACCTCCATCGATCTCGCCGATTTTCATTTAGACAAATACGGCTGGAGCATGCCGGGGTAGAACTGCTCTATGACATGCTGGCACGTTTCCCTTAGGTGCTGGCGCATCATCTGCTCGGCTTTTTCCTGGTCTTGCTCGAGCATGGCGTTGATGATGTTGATATGGGATTCGGCGGAAGCCTTCTCTATGGCGGGCGAGCGTTTGGTGATGTTGGCCGTTAAAACGGTCATATTGGCGAGCCTCTTATTGATATCGGCCATGATATGATTTTGCGTGGCATCCATGATGGCCCGGTGAAGCTCGCGGCCTAGGGCAATGCCCGCGGCCGGGTCAGATTCGATATTGGTCCTGGCGATTTTTTTCTTGATCTCGCGCAGGATCGAGCGGAACGCCTCGCCACCCTTGAGGCAAGCCAGCCGGGCGGCCATGCCTTCGATGGCTTCCCGCGTTTGGAAGATTTCAAAGATCTGCTCGAGACCGAGTCGGCGGACGACGAAACCTCGATTGGCTTCCTGTTCCAAGAAACCGTCGGCCGTGAGCTTCCAGAGAATCTCCCGCATCGGGGTGCGGCTTATCTTGTAGGTTTCACAAAGCTCCCGCTCGATCAGCCACTGCCCGGGCACCAGCTTCTCCTGGGTGATCTGCAGTTTGATGTCTTCATACACCTCGTTCTTTTTCATATTTAGAATTGTATACAAAAAGAATTTTTTTGTCAATAATTATTGACAATAAAAAATACATTTGGTATTCTGTAACAGTGTGGCCGTATTAAAATATTTTACATAATTTTAATTAATTAATGATAATTAATAATAAATGGTTAAGTTTGTGCATTCATTGACGGAGGCCGGCCATGAGCAAGTCTCATAACGTCGCCAACCTGGTCGTCATCGCTTTGGGTATTTTCGTCAGTTGCTACTCCTACTATTCTCTCAAGCTCGGCCTTCTCATTTCCCCGGACGCCGGTTTCATGCCTTTCCTCTGCGGGCTGGCCCTCATTCTATTGGGTATCGTCTGGCGTATTCAGACCATGATTTTCCAGTCTCCAACCCGAGTCAACCATAGCGGGGCGCCGCCGGCCGTGGTCAAGACCGCCCCACTCCGGGCTTCTCGGATCAAGCTTGGTCTGGCCTTCGTGGCTACCGTAGCTTATGCCGCTTTGTTCGAGCGGATAGGTTTTTTTCTTTCGACCTTGCTGTTCATGCTCGCCTGGCAGATGGCCGTGGAACGCCGGCATTGGTTAAAGGCGATCATCATCACGATACTCTGTGCCGCCGCCATGTACACGCTTTTTAAAATCCTGCTGCGTGTCGCCCTGCCCCCCAACCCTTTGCTCTCGTAGAGGAGGGAGACCTTTTCCATGAGCATCTTTGATGGGATCATATCGGGGTTTTCCATCGCCCTGACGCCAATGAACCTCCTTTTCGCTTTTCTGGGAGCCGTCATTGGCACCGCGGTAGGCGTACTGCCTGGCCTGGGCCCGGCCGCGACGATCGCCCTGCTTCTTCCCATCACCTATTCGATTTCCTCGCCGGTGCCGGCGGTGATTTTGATGGCCGGAATCTTTTATGGCTCCATGTACGGCGGCTCCACGACGTCGATTCTGCTCAATTTGCCGGGCGAAGCCGCGTCGGTCGTGACCACCTTCGACGGCTATAAGATGGCCCAGCAGGGCAGGGCCGGCCCGGCCCTGGGCATCGCCGCGATCGGTTCCTTCATCGCCGGCACAATAGGAGTGATCGGACTCACCCTCTTCGCGCCGCCCATCGCGGAGTTTGCGCTGAGTTTCGGGCCGCCGGAGAAATTTGCCCTGGCCTTGCTAGGCCTATTGATGGCGGTGACCCTTTCGGGAGATTCGATCGTCAAAGGGCTTATTATCATGGTCCTGGGACTGCTCTTCGGGGCGGTCGGGCTCGACCCCGTTTCCGGAAAGACCCGGTTTGCTTTCGGCGTCATCGAGCTCCAAAGCGGGTTTGATTTTGTGACACTGGCGGTGGGCGTCTTCGGCCTCGGGGAGATTTTCTATAACCTGGAGCAGCAGGGGAGCGCCGAAATAATCACCACCAAGGTGGGCCATGCTTTCCCCAAGATGGCCGATTGGGTGAAATCCCGGATGGCCATCCTGAGGGGTACGCTGATCGGTTTTTTCATCGGCATCATTCCTGGCGGCGGCGCGGTTATCTCATCCTTGGTGTCTTATGCCGTGGAAAAGAAAGTCTCCAAGCACCCGGAAGAATTCGGGCAGGGCGCCATCGAGGGCGTGGCCGGGCCTGAATCCGCCAACAATGCCGCCTCGAGCGCCTCCTTCATTCCCCTGCTCACCCTGGGCATCCCGGGCAATGCCTCGATCGCCATGATTTTCGCCTGTCTGCTCATCAAGGGAGTAACGCCCGGCCCATTTTTAATCGTCGAGCATCCGGATGTCTTCTGGGGCGTGATCGCTTCCATGTATCTCGGTAATGTCATGCTCATCGTCCTGAACTTGCCGCTGGTCGGCATCTGGGTGCAGGTGCTGCGGGTCCCTTACGGCATTCTGGCGCCGGTGGTGATCCTCTTCACCTCGATCGGGTCCTATAGTATCGCCAACCAGACTTTCGATCTCTACGCCCTGATCGCCTTTGGTGTTCTGGGCTATGTGCTTCGTAAACTCAATATCGAAGCCGGGCCTCTACCCCTGGCGTTTATCTTGGGTCCCATGATCGAGGGATCTATGCGGCAGTCGCTGCTCCTGTCCGGAGGAAGCTTCTCGATTTTTATCACCCGTCCCATCTCCTTGGCCATGGTGGTTCTGTTTGCGCTCTTTGTCATGGGGCAGGTGGCCTTGGCCATTCGCCGCATGTGGAGGTGCCCGAAGATCGAGCAAACGGTCTAATCGGGCGAAGTAATAATTCCATTTAGCGGAAAGGAGAAGAGGTATGAAACGGATTGTCGTCGGTAGTTTCATCATGGCGTTGGCAGCGGCCTTGATGGTCTCGGGAGTGGCGTTGGGGCAGGACAAATATCCATCCAAACCGATCACCGGCTACGTGCCGGCCGCCGCCGGAGGGTCCACCGACATGATGGGCCGGGCTATCGAAAAGGTCTGGCCCAAGCATTCATCCCAGCCGTGGGTGGTGGTGAACAAGCCCGGGGGCGGAGGAGTCGTCTGCACGGAATTTGTCGTCCGGTCCAAACCCGATGGCTATACGGTGTACATCGGCTACGGCTCGGGGCACGACATCGTCATGCCGCATTTACAAAAAATGCCTTACGATCCCTACAAGGATGTCGTCGCCATCGCTAGAATTTCGGTCCACTCCGTCGTCGTGGTGACCGGGGCCAAATCGGAGTTTAAAACGCTGCCGGATATGATCGCCTGGGCCAAAAAGGAGAACAAACCGATTACCACCTCCGTGGCGACCAAAGCCGGCGCGGGCGACATCACCATCACCGCCCTGGGAAAGGCCGCGGGACTCAATATCGTCACGGTGCCTTTTTCGGGCGGGGCCGAGGCCACGACGGCGCTGGCCGGCGGTCACGTGATGCTCGGCGCCGGGCATCCCTCGGAGGTCATACCCCATATCAAAGCCGGCCGTTTCAAGCCGCTGGCGGTGGCCCTGCCCCAGCGCGATCCTTCGTTGCCTGATATTCCCACCCTCAAGGAGTTGGGTATAAACGTTGCGACGTGGGGCTCCGTCAAGGGGATAGGCGCGCCCGGCGGTACGCCGAAAGAGGTCGTCGCTTATCTGGAGGCCACCCTGAAAAAAGTGTGCGAGGATGCCGAGTTCAAGAAGATCATGGCGGACCTTTACCAGCCGATCATGTACCAGGATGGCGCCACCTTTGCCAAGTTCTTGCGCCAAGTGCATGGGGACTACGGCCAACTCATCAAGGATTTGAATATTTCAATTAAGTAAATTTCTTATATCCGGACGTCAGGAGACATCATGAATCGCGGGCCCGCCGGCGGCTGATCTCACGGCCGTCGGGCCGGCCCATGACAGTGTGTAGCCGTCACTACTCTTGGCAGTGAAAGCCGATCTCAAAACGACGGGACAGGTCGAGGATCAATCGTTAGATTCAATAAAAGGCCCTATTTCTATTCAATCTTGTCTATACGCAATAATGACAGGTTGTTTAGGAGGAACCATGCGCCTCGGTGACGCTGAAAAATTAAATCTCATAAAAAGAACCTGGAACCTGGAGGAGACCGGAACGGTCCCTTACGTCATTGAGGTCGGCCGTCCTCACCACGCCACGGCCGCGTTTTACCATGACGCCACGGCTGAGTTGGCCTGGCATGAGGAGTACCATCGTCGCCAATCCGGCCTGGTTGATTTTTACCTGCCTAGCCTCAAACCCAATATGGGTATCAGTAATCTGGCGGCCGCCTTCGGCTGTCCTCTCAAAACGCAGAATGACGCCGATCCCTGGGTGGGTCCCCTTGTTTCCAACCAGGACCCAGGGGCGGCCCGCCAGATACGCAAGCCGGATACCGGGGACAACCCCATCTATGCGCGAATGATCGAGCGTCTGGCTTTCCTTCAGGCTAACAGCCCCTTGCCTCTGCGCCTGGTCAACGTAGCGTCGCCAATGGTGACCGCTTCCATGATATGGAATTACACGGATTTGATGATGGCGCTACTCCTTCACCCCGGAGAGGTTCATGCCTTGTTGGAGGTGATCACCGAGGCCACCATTGATTATGTCCGGCTGCAACTCGCCCACATCAGGCACCTTGGCACGATGGGCCACGAACCCGAGGTCCTTCCGCCGGAGATTGGCCTGCGCGTCAGCGATGACACGGCCGCCCTTCTGTCTCCAGCACTGTATCGAGAATTCGCGGGTCGTTATAACGCCAAATTGGCCGAAGCCTTCGGCGGAGTGGTGGTTCATTCCTGCGGCGATTGCAGCCGCGTGGTTTCAGCCATGCTGGAGACTCCAGGTCTGCGCGGCCTGGAATTGACGATGCCCCAGAACAAGAACTGGGAGGCCATAAAACCGGCGATCGGGCGGGTGGCCCTGAGTCTGCGCCATAAATATTGGGACCACGGCCCGGAGGCTCCCGACCTCGTTGAATACACCCGGAAGATGATCGGCCACTTCGGTCGCCGGGGCATCTTCATCCTCACCTCCACGGCCACTTTCGAAGAAGCGCATTCACTGGGCCAGAAACTCTGGCCCTTGCTGGGACCAAGTTGAAGCCGAGGCTATCGGAGAAAAGTTATGTCCGGGCAGGTATTCGAGCAGATCAAAATTAGAAGGAGTTCATTATGAAAATCGGATTCATTGGTTTGGGAATAATGGGAAAACCGATGGCCAAGAACCTTTTAAAGGCGGGGTATTCTTTAGTGGTGCACGATATCAACCCCGCGCCGGTGAAGGAATTGGCGGCCGCGGGAGCCGAGACGGCTTCGTCGGTCAAAGAAGTGGCTCAAAAGACCGATGTGGTTATCACCATGTTGCCGAACTCACCTCACGTGAAGGAGGTGGTAATGGGACCAAACGGCGTTCTGGAGGGCGCCAAACCTGGGATGATCATTGTGGACATGAGTTCTATTGCGCCCCTCGCCGCCAAGGAAGTCGCCACCAAGGCGGCGGAGAAGGGTGTGGAGATGCTGGATGCCCCCGTGAGCGGCGGTGAACCGAAAGCCGTCGAGGGGACGCTTTCGATCATGGTCGGCGGTAAAAAGGAAGTTTTCGAGAAATGCCAAGGCTTCCTGAGTAGAATGGGGACCTCCGTGGTTCTTTGCGGTGATATCGGCGCCGGCAATGTGACCAAGCTGGCTAATCAGATCATCGTCGCCCTGAATATCGCCGCGATGTCGGAAGCACTTGTGCTGGGGGCCAAGGCCGGAGTGAATCCTGAAACGATTTTTACGGCGATCCGGGGCGGATTGGCCGGAAGCACCGTGCTGGAAGCCAAGGCGCCCATGGTGCTAAGCGGCAGCTTCAAACCGGGATTTCGAATCGAGCTGCACATCAAGGACCTGGCCAATGCCATCGCTACCGCCCATGAGGTAGGGGTCCCGCTGCCCCTCACCAGCCAAGTGATGGAAATCATGCAGGCGTTGAAAGTGGATGGGAAAGCGGCCAACGACCACAGCGGCATCATCCAGTTTTACGAAAAACTGGCGAAAATCGAGGTTCGTAAATAAAGGGAAACCCGACACCTGAATATGGTCGGTGTTATCTTTGGGTCATCCGGGCCAGCGTAGTTTTGCCGGACTGGCGTGGCCCCAGGATGGTCACCACGGGATACTCCGCGGCGGACTGGAGCAGCTCTTCGGTCATGTCTCGCATAATCATGAGGGAGTGATAACGTCTTTCTGTGCAAAACGCAAGTTAAAAGCACGATTTGCACGGAACTCCTCTTGGTAGTCTGGGGACACAATACTTGATTCCTTTTGACGCTTCTCGGGGACGGGGCAGGCGGGAAGCGCTGGCTTCGGGCGATCCGGCAACCTGGCCCCAACTCGTCCAACGACACCGGCCTTGATCCGTCCTTCCTTCTCTCCGATTCATGGATGCTCTTGATATAGGCCTGACGCCTATCAGGCCGCCTGATGTTTTCTGCTTGACCTTAGACCGGGCGTTAATGATCATCGGCCGGAGATCCCAAGGGTTTACCAGGTGATAAGAATATGACCGGCCAGGCGGAACTTGATCGCCTTGTCTTTCATGAAGTCGGGCCTAGCCGTTGGCCCGACTTCGAACGGCTGTTCGAAAGCCGCGGCGGACCAAAAACCTGTTGGTGCATGGTCTGGCGGGCCACGTCCGAAGAAGCCAAACACAAGGATGGCGCCAGTCGCAAAGCCGCGATGGCCAAACGGATTGCCGCCGGCGTTCCCGTCGGATTGCTCGGCTACCTTGATGAAGAACCGGTCGCCTGGTGTTCGGTGGCGCCGCGCTCGACCTATCGGCGACTAGTGAACGATGGCTCCTCCGATGAAGGCATCTGGTCAATTGCCTGCTTCTTTGTCGTCCGACGATGGCGGGGTCAAGGGATCACTCAGCGCATCCTTAAGGCGGCCATCGAACACGCGAGGTCGCGGGGCGCTTCGGTAATCGAAGCTTATCCCGTGGACCCGGATTCACCAAGCTATCGTTTCATGGGCTTCGTACCTACATTCGAAAAAGCCGGTTTTCGTGAAGTCGGGTGCGCCGGCACGCGCCGCCATGTTATGCAATTGAAGGTAAAGAAATGATGTCCGATGTCCAGCCAGGCGCTCCATTGCCGCCGGTTCTAAAATGCCTTGGTGGTAAGCCAGAGGGCCAAGTCTGGAAAGAGCATGACTATTACCAGTCCGGCCGCGAGGAGTAATATGAAAGGCCAGACGCCGCGGATCACCTCGGCCATGTCGGTCTTGGCCAGCCCCAGGATGACGTAGAGATTCATCCCCACGGGCGGAGTTATAAGCGCCAACTCCATGTTTATGGTGAAAATGATGCCGAACCAGACCGCGTCTATTCCCAGGGTTTGGATGATGGGAAACAGGATGGGGACCGCGATGAGAATTATGGAAACCACCTCCAGGAAGCACCCGAGGAAAAGGAGCAGCAGGTTGACGAATATAAGAAAACCCCATTTCCCCAGGGCGATACTGGTCGCGAAATGAACGATTTTTTGGGGAATCTGGTTTATGGTCAACACCTGCCCGAAGTAGACCGCGGCCCCGATGATCATGAGGAGCATCGAGGTCACTTTCACCGTGTCCTCGAGAATGGGGATCAGGTCACTGACCTTCAGTCTCCGGTAAATAACAAAACAGATGATGAAACTTAACGTCGCGCCGACGCCGGCCGCTTCCGTCGGGGTGAAGGCGCCGGAGTAGATGCCGCCGATGATGACGGGCGGCAGGATCAGGGAGAAGGCCACCCGTTTCAGGGCCACCCATCTCTCCGGCCAGGTGGCGTAAGATTCCTTGGCCAGTTCGGGCAACTTCCGGGAATGGAGCCAGCAGTAGATGATAAAGAGGAGAGAAATGGCGATACCGGGAAGAACGCCGGCGATGAAGAGTTTACCCACGGAAGTGTCGGTGATGGCGCCGTAGATGATCATGGGACCGCTGGGAGGAATGAGTATCCCCAGGGTGCCGCCCGCCGCCAGCAGTCCGAGCGTGAACGGTTGGTCGTATTGATACCGCAGCATGGCCGGAATGGCCAGGGTGCCGATGGTCAGGGCCGTGGCCGTGCTCGAGCCGCATATGGCCGCGAACAGGGAGCAGGCCACCACGGTGGTGATGGCGAGACCGCCGGGAAGATGCCTGAGCCACACGTGCACGAAGTCAAAGAGGTCGTCTCCCACCCCGCCCTTAGCCATGATTTGGGCCATGAGGGTGAAAAGCGGTATAGCCAGGAGCACGAAATTATCCATGGAGCCATACATGGTCCCGGCGAGCGAGGACAGGTTCTGACCCGAGAGGAGGATAATTCCCGCGGCCAGGGAGCCGAGAGAGAGGAACACGGGGAGCCCGGTAAAGAGCAGGGCAAAGAGTATGGCGAAGATGATCGGAGTTTCCATCACGCGTTCCCGGTCTTACCCCTGAACCGGGGGATCAACTTCGCGGCTTTTACCAGGAACTGCAGGATCAGAATGGCCGAACCAATGGGGACCGCGAGTTGAGGGATGAAAAGCGGGAAACCGATGGCGATGGAACGGTTATCGAGATTGACGGAGAACTGGACCAGTTCCACACCCTTGTAGAAGAGAATGGAGCAGAAGATAAGCCCGATCACGCAGTGGAAAAGGAGAAAAAAACGCTTGAACCTCTCCGGCAGTCTCGAGAGGAGGAGATCAACCCCGATATGGGCGTCTTCCTTCAGGGCATAGGCGGCCCCGAGAAAGGCCGCCCATATCATGAGGTAGGTCGAGACCTCTTCTGACCAGCCGATGGGCCGGTTGAGGGCATACCGCAGAACAACGGCATAGGTGACGGTGAAGGTCATCACCCCGGTGAATATCCCGCCGAGCACCGAGCCGACGTGGGTAAAGCCATTGATGAGGGTCTCTATTTTTTTGAGCGCGGACACCCTGGCTTACCTCTTGATCTTCGACATCAGTTCGACCAGTTCCGCCCCTTCCTTGCCCGTGATCTGGAGAAAATGGTCCAGGACGGGTTTTTCCATTACCGCCCGCCAGGCCTGCTCTTCCGGCTTCGTCTGCATGTGGATAGTCATCTTTTTTTTCAACTCGGCCACGGACGTATCTTTGAAGTTTTCGCTGTCTTGAAGGCTCTTTTTCTGGACCGCCAGCGCGGACTCCCTGACGGCGCCCTGGACATCGGCCGGAAGGGACTTAAAGAAAGTGGGATTCACGAAGAGGACGTGGATGACGGTAAAGTTGTTGGAAACAGTGCCGTACTTATGGAACTCGTAATAGTGGCGGGTGAGCGCGGCATCCACGCCGGTCAGGCCGATATCTATCGTTCCCCTCTCGAGCGCGGTGTGCACCTCGGGGCCGCTTATCGGGACGGCCGCTGCCCCCAGCGCTTCCGAGCCCAGGTTCATGATTTTGGACGTTCCCCGAATCTTCTGCCCCTTGAAATCGGCCGGCATGACGAGGGGCTTAGCCTTGGAGGTATAGATGTTCGTCCGGGTCTGCAACATCCACATCACCGGCGCCACGCCTTTGGTTTCCATCTTCTTGAAAAGCGCGGCCCCCACTTCTCCGCTTATCGCCTGGTCGATCACGGGAATGTCCGTTACGAGGAAAGGCACCAGGAAGATGTCCATAGCCGGGATGATGCCGGACCATTCGAAGTTCGTGGTCACCGCTGCTTCAATGGCCCCGGTGGCCACCGCGTTCATGGTCTCCTTAGGTTTGAAGGCCTGGGCCGCCGGATATATCTCCACGGCCAGCTTTCCGCCCGTCTTCTGCTCCACCAGGTTCTTGAATTCCTTCACCTCGCCCGCCAGGAAGTGGGTTTCCGGCATCTGGTGGGAGATTCTCATCTTGTACTGGGCCGCGCCAACAGGAGAGCTGAAGAGTACGACCAGAGATACGACCATCATCCATCTTGCTGCTTTCATCTTGCCAACCTCCTCTATTTTTTAGTGAGATCAAAAAGCTCCTGGTAGTAACGGCGTTCCGTGGCTCTTATCGCCTCGATCCCCACCAGTTCATTAAAATCATTAAAGGTTATCATTTTATCCAGGCAGCCGGTGGTGGTGCCTCGAGTGGCCAGTTCCTCCATGACCATTCTCACCCCCCAGGCGGCGGCATAGACCGTGGACAGGGGAAAGGTGACGATGCTGTAGCCGATGTCTTGAAGCTCCTTGGCCGTGAGGACCGGGGTCTTACCCCCTTCGACCATGTTGGCCGACAGGGGTGCTTTCACTTCTCGGCAAACCCGTCTCATGTCTTCTATTGAAGGCGGCGCTTCGATGAAAACAATATCAGCCCCGGCTTCGGCAAACCTGTTGCCCCTTTCTATGGCTTCCTCGATTCCATGTACGGCCAGGGAATCCGTCCGGGCCATGATCATGAGATCGTCATCCGTCCGGGCGTCCACCGCCGCCTTGATCTTGGCCATCATCTCCTCGGTCATTATGACTTGCTTTCCGTCCATATGGCCGCAACGCTTCGGGAACACCTGATCTTCTATAAAAAGCCCGGCCACACCCGCGTTCTCGAACAGTTTGACGGTCCTGGCCACGTTGGTGACATTGCCATGCCCGGTGTCGCCATCAACAAAGAGGGGTATGGCGACCGATTCGGCGATGTATCTGGCCTGATTGACCATCTCCGTCAGCGTCAGGAGGGATACATCGGGTTTGGCTAAAAGAGAGGCCGAAGTCGGGTAGCCGCCTAAAGTAACGGCCTTGAAGCCGGCCTGTTCGATAATTTTCGCCGAAAGGGCATCATAGGCGCCGGGCAAGACCAGGATTTCCTCAGCCAACACAAGCTTCTTGAAGAGAGTCGTCTTTCTCATCCGGTGACTCCTTGGGCAGATACGTGAAAAATATATAAAAAACAGGTTCTACTTTTTGGAGACGAAAACAACCAGCAATTTTGACGGCGCGCGGCCCAGGCTTCTGGAATAATGCGGCTTCATGGATTCAAAGCAACAACAGTCGCCTTTTTCCAGCAGGTAGGTCCGGCCGTCATAAACGAATTCATGCCTCCCTTCCAGCACATAAGCCAGTTCTTGCCCTTCATGGACTAAAGGCTCCTTGGGGAATTCAGGCCCGATGGTTACAATGTAACCATCCATCAGTCTATTGATCTTCTGGTCATTGACTGGTTCGTATGAATAGGCCGGGCTTCCGGATGGCTTGGGAATGATCTTTCTTTCCGATTCCTTGAGGATCGTTATGAACTGTTCACCATTGGTCCTGATTTCACCGCTTATCAGGAAAAAGACGTCCACGCCCAGGACGTAGGCGATTTTGGTGAGCGTGCTGATGGGCGGCTCCCTCTTCAGGGTTTCTATCTGACTGAGGTAGCTCTTGGCGAACCCGGTTCTGGCGGCCAATTCAGCCAGGGTCAGGCGTTTCTCCTTTCTCATGATTCTGATACGCCGGCCGATGGCTTCACAAATTTCTCTGGCGTTTTCCTGAGGGCTTTTCATTGCGAATAAAAATACGCTTTTAGTGAACACATGTCAACAAAAAATACGACTCGCATCGTTCCCGGCTAACATGACCTAACTAATTAGTTTAAACTATTATTTTATGGCCGGTCTAATGAGGCCTTCCTTTTCTTTTGATGACCCTTATTCCGCTGAACTAACGCCCCAGCACAAGCCTGGGCAGGAACGTGCACAGCCAGGGCAGGTAAGTCACGATCGCCAGCACCCCTAGAGACACAATAAACGGCGGCCAGATGGCTTTGCTCAGACGGTCGAGGGTCATGCCGGTCACGCCGCAGACGGCAAATAGGACGGCGCCGACCGGCGGTGTGATCAGACCCAGGACGAGATTCAAACAGACCACGATCCCCAGGTGGACCGGGTCAATGCCGACCGCGGCGGCAACGGGCACCAGGATCGGCGTTACGATGACCAGCGCCGGGGCGGTTTCCATGGGGATGCCGAGGAGGAGTAAAAAGACGTTTATCAGTAACAGGATCGCGTAAGGTGAAGTGGTCAGGTGGGAAATCCAGTCGATGATGAGCTGGGGAATCTGGTCCACGGCGACAAACCAGGCGAATGGTTCCGACATGGCGATGAGCAGCATGACCATGCCCGACTCCAGCCCGGATTTCAGGAAAACGTTGGGTAGATTTTTGATGTTTAGTTTCCGGTAGTAAAAAGCCCCCATGAGGAAGGAGTAGACGACGGTCACGCCGGCCGCTTCGGTCGGGGTGAACATACCGCTCAGGATCCCGCCCATGATCAGAACCGGCATGAACAGGGCCGGCAGGGCCTTGACGGCGGCGATCACGATTTCCTTCGGCGATTTTTTCACGTCGCGGGGATAATCCTGCTTGGTGGCCACGAAGTACATGTAAACCATCAAGGCGCCGGCCAGGACGAGCCCGGGGAACACTCCTCCTATGAACAGCGCCGCGATGGAGACATTCGCGGAGACGCCGTAGATGATGAAGGGGATGCTGGGCGGGATGATCGGGCCCAGGCACGCGGCCGTACAGGTCAGGGCCGCCGCGACGCCCTCATCGTAGCCCGCCTTCTTCATGGCCGGAAGCATGACGACGCCGATGGCCACCGCGGTCGCCACGGCGGCCCCGGAGATGGCCGCGAAGATGGCGCAGGCCATGATCGTGGCATGGCCCAGGCCGCCCCGGATATGCCCCAGGAGGTTGCGGGTGAAGTTCACCAGGTCGGGCGTAAGGCCGCCTTCGTTCATCAGGTTGCCCGCCAGCATGAAGAGGGGGATAGCCAGAAGCGGGAAACTGGTCAGCCCGCCGAAGGTGGTCTGGATCAGCGTGGTGATGGGGACGGTGCCGCCGACCAGGCCGTAGATCAGGGAGCAGCCTCCGAGGGCGACCATGATGGGCGCGGCAATGCACAGCAGGATGATAAAGGAGGCCACGAAAATGATCATCGGCCTTCTCCTTTGGTTTCCGGGCGAGCGAATTTCCAGAATTCCTCCAACGTGAGGAAGAACATGATGAAGAATCCAGCGGGCAGCGAGGCATACGGGATGCTCATCACCAGGCCGATGGCCGGCGAGGTCTGCCGGGCATTATAGATGGTCTGGTATAGGCCGTAGTAGAACATGCTCCCGAAGAAGAACAAGGTGAAGAGATAGGCCGCCCCTTTCAGAATCGTGGCCGCGGCGGGCGGCACCGAGTCCACGACCGAAGTCATGTTGACCTGATAGCCTTTTTTCAACCCCACGGCGCAGCCCAGCATGGACGTCCAGGCCAGGGAATAGATGGCCACCTCTCCCGTCCAGATGCTCATCTTATGGAAGACGTATCGGCCGATGACCTCGTAGGGAATGACGAAAGCGATGATGGCCAGGAAGAGGATCGTTCCCCAACTGCCGATCTTCACCAAAAACTCGTTCAGCCTTATCAATTTACTCATTCTCCCTCCTCCGCTGATCACTCCCCGATAGCCTTCCCTTCCAGGCCACAACGGTCCTTCACGCTATCAGAAGACCAAAGCAAGCTTGGGTCAAAAAAAAACGGAATCCAAAATACCAGAATTTATTCAGGGGCGATTCAGGTCGTTTAGAATCGCCCCCGCGATCGTCGCCCGGGGGGGCTATATTACGCGGTTATCCGCCGCCCCCGGGGCGTTTCCCGTCTTCATATCCCCGGCAAGGGGAGAAGGCCAGGGTGAGCGGTTACTTGGCATTCATGATCTTTTCGATCTCGGCTTTGGGGAACTGGCCGCTGAATTGCTCGTAGACCGGGGCCATGGCTTTTCTAAAGCTTTCCCGGTCCACGTCGCGAACCACCGTGACCCCCTTGGCGGCCATCTCCTTCATGCTATTCTCTTCCGCGTCACGGTTGATTTTGCGCTGGAACTTGGCCACTTCCAGGGCGGTCTTCAGGAAAAGCTCCTGGTCTTGTTTGGGCATTTCGTCATACTTCTTCTTGCTCATCAGCAGGGGAGCCGGGGAGTAAACATGGGCGGAGAAAGAAAAGTATTTCTGCCCGGCGTCCCAGAGCTTGTTGCTGGCGATGATGGCGATGGGGTTTTCCTGCCCGTCAATGACCCCCTGCTGCAGCGCGGTGAAGACCTCGCCCCAGGCCATGGGAGTGGGGTTTAAGCCGGCCTCCTTCCAGGCGGCCAGGTGGACTTTGTTCTCCATGGTGCGGATTTTTAGACCCTTGCCATCCTCGACCTTTTTGACCGGCCTCTTGTTATTGGTCAGGTGGCGGAACCCGTTTTCCCAGAAAGCCAGGGCCTTGATTTCGGCTTTCTCAAAGTCATCGAGCAGCTTGCGGCCGATGGGACCGTCCATCACCAGGTCCACGTGGTTGAAATCCCGGAAGAGAAACGGGAAATCCAGGATGTTGATGGACGGGCTGAACCCGCCCATGGGGCCTGTTGAGGTGATCAGCAGGTCCACGGCGTTCTGCTGGATGCCTTCGGTGATCTCCCGCTCGCCTTTCCCCAGTTGCCCGGCCGGGTAGACCTTAATCTCAATGCGGCCGTTGGTCCGCTCCTTGATCAGTTCAGCGAACTTCCTGGCCCCGACGTTGTAAAAATGGTCCGGGGGCGTGACGGAGGCGAACTTCATCGTGGCCTTGTATTGGGCCGAAGCGGCTCCCGCCAGAGTCAAAATCAACAACACAGCCAGAACGAACGTCAAACCTCTCTTCATTTCCCTTCCTCCTTGTGATTGGTGTTTGAATTTCGCACCTAGGCAATCTTACAGCCCAATGCGATAGCATATTCAAGTTTTTCTTAGAAGCGGAATGGTAATGGCCGCCTGGGGCATCACCGTAACCTTGATAACCTCGTAAAAAGTCGAAAACCGACTTTTTACTCGGCAAGAGAGGGCTGCCCCTCTCCCGCCACTTGAAGTGAATTCAAGTGGTTCCACCCTCACCCCAGGCCGGGGCTTAATCGCCCTCGGCCTGTTGACGGACTTTTTACAAGTCCGTCAACCTCGGGTTCGAGGGGGCCGCGCTTCTGGACTCCGGGTTCAACCTTTTCCCTTCAACATCTCTTCCAATTTCTTTATTTCCTCCGGGGGCATGCGGTAAGTGTGCTCCGGCTTGGGGAATTCTCCTTTTCTCACGTCTTCCTTGAAGTCCTGGCAAGCCTTCACGGTGTGTTCCCGAAGGTCCACGTATTTCTTGGCGAACTTCGGAGTGAACGCCTCGAACATCCCCAGCATGTCGTGAACGACCAGGCACTGTCCGTCGCAGTAAGGGCCCGCGCCGATGCCGATGACCGGAACTTTGGACCGTTCGGTTACGATTTGGCCCACTTCGGGGGGAACGGCCTCCAGAAGGATCATACACACTCCGGCCTCTTCCAAGGTCTTTGAGTCTTCGATGATCCGCAGGGCCCCGGAAGCATCCCGGCCCTGAGCCTTGAATCCTCCGAACATGGCAATGGATTGAGGGGTCAGACCCAGGTGGGCGACCACTGGAATCGTGGCTTTGATCAGGGCCTTGACCGTTTCCACCACCTCTCGTCCCCCTTCCAGCTTGACGGCGTCGCAGCCGCACTCGGCCATGAATCGGCCCGCGTTGCGAATGGCTTCCTCTTTGGTGATCTGGTATGTCATGTAGGGCATGTCGCCGATGAGAAAGACCTGGGGGGCCCCTTTCCGCACGGCGCGGGTGTGCGGGATCAGAAGGTCCATGGTTACGGGCAGAGTGGAATCGTAGCCGTAAACCGTCATCCCGATCGAGTCCCCCACCAGGATGATATCTATCTCCGCCTTCTCCTCCATCTGGGCCATGGGGTAATCATAAGCCGTCAGCCAGGTAATGGGTTCCTTTTTCTGCTTTTTCTCGAGCAAGGTGTGGATGGTGACTCTTTTCATCGACTTTCCCCTTCTTTTCTGTATGGATAGGTGAAGCTTACTCCAGGATGCATCCCCGCATCGCCGAACTCACCGAGCGCCGGTAGCGTTCCAGCAGAGACCCTTTGGGCAATTCAACGCCCGGTGGGAGCTGCCAGCCGCCCTTTCTTTTCTCCAGCACCTGTGCCGGCACATCTAGATCTATCGTCCCCTTGGGAATATCTATTCGAATGCTGTCGCCCTCTTGGACCACGGCGATCGGGCCGCCCAGGAATGCTTCTGGAGTTACATGGCCTATACACGCCCCCTGGGTGGCCCCGGAAAACCGGCCGTCCGTTACCAGGGCTACGCTCCTGCCCAAACCCATTCCGATGATCGCGGAGGTGGGCAACAGTTGTTCTCTCATCCCCGGTCCACCCTTAGGGCCCTCATAGCGGATGACGACCACATCGCCGGGCTGGACCTTCCCACCGAAGATGGCTCGCACCGCGTCTTCTTCCCGGTCAAAGACCCTGGCTGGCCCGGCGTGGACCATCATTTCCGGGGCCACGGCCGCTCGTTTCACCACCGACCCTTCGGGCGCCAGCGAGCCGTATAAGAAAGAGATTCCCCCCTTCGGGCTCAGGGGATTCGCCACCCGCCGGATCACATTTGGATTCAGGATTTCCCGCCCGGCGATTTCCTCGCCCACCGGTCGGCCCGTAACGGTCAGGCACTCCGAATGGATGAGGCCGTAGCGGGACAGCTCCGCCATGAGGGCGGCGACCCCCCCGGCTTCGTAGAAATCTTTCGGGAAGTGTTGGCCGGCGGGCTTCAAGAGGGTCAGGTGGGGAATTTTCTCCGCGGTTCGGGCAAAGAGATCCATGGTAATCTCTATTCCCACCTCCCTGGCGATGGCCGGCAGGTGGAGGCAGCTATTGGTGGACCCTCCGACGGCCATGTCCACGGCGATGGCGTTTTCCAAGGCCGGTAAGGTCATAATGTCACGGGGGAGAATGTTATTCCGGTGCAGCTCCATGATCCTTTGTCCGCTTTCGCGGGCCAGGGCGATGCGGGCCCCGTACGTCGCCGGGGTCAAGGCCCCATCGGGGAGGGTCATCCCCAAGGCCTCCGTCAGGATGTTCATGCTGTTGGCCGTCCCCATGAGGGCGCAGGCCCCCGGGCCGATATTGGCCGCCTTCTCCATTTCGGCCAAGTCCTCAGGGGCCATCTCTCCTTTTTCCACCCTTCCTTCCGCCTCGATCAGATCGGTGTAGCAGATCCGCCTTCCCTGGAAGCAGCCGGTATCCATGGGCCCGCCGGTGAGGACCACCGCCGGGATGTTCAGGCGCCCGGCGGCCATGAGCATGCCTGGAGTCACCTTATCGCAATTGGTGATAAGAACCATGGCATCAAGGCCGTGGGCGGTGATCATCAGCTCGATGGAGTCGGCGATCAGCTCCCGGCTGATCATGGGCATTTTCATGCCCGCATGACCCGTGGCGATGCCGTCGCAAACCGCGATGGAAGGAAACTCCAGGGGAGTCCCCCCGGCCTCGGCGATGCCCAATTTGACCGCCTGCGCCAGCGGGTTCAGATGTATATGCCCCGGCATGAGTTCGTTGAAAGAATTCACCACCGCGATCAGCGGCTTCTCGAGATGGGCCTTACGCCAGCCCATGGAGTAGAAAAGAGAGCGGTGGGTGGCCCGGTCCAGCCCTTGGGTTATCGCCGAACTCCGAAGTTTTCTCCGATTGCCTTGTTCGGAAGTCATGCCAATTTCTTCTTCCTTTCGTAAAGCTTTCCGGCCTCACCCGTATCGGCTTCTTAAGGGCCGCGGGGCCGATTTCCTCCCTGAAGAAGAAAAACCCAATTCCCGGGATATGGCCAGGGCCGCGGCCTTGACTTCTTTATCGAAACGGGCCAGAGCTTCCGGGGTAAAGCGCTCCGCCGGGCCGGAGATACTAACCGCGGCCACCGTCCTCCCGGTCTGATTGTGGATCGGAGCGGCCACGCATTTCACCCCCAGATCAAGTTCCTCAAGATCGTGAGCCACGCCGCTCTTCCTGACCCGTTCAATTTCCTGGAGCAGGGAATCAACGTCAATGATCGTATGGGGCGTAAAGCTCTTTAGCCCGCTGGCGGAGACGATGTTTCTTATCTCCTTTTCGGTCAGGCCGCTCAATAAAGCTTTCCCTACCCCCGTGCAATGCAAAGGATTCCTCTTGCCGATGCCGTGGATGATTTGAATCGGCTGGGACGATTCCACCTTTTCGATGTAAAAGCATTGATTGTCTTCCAGGATGCACAAATAAGAAGTTTCCCGGACCCGGTCCACCAATTGGGCCATGATGGGGCGGGCGATGGACTTGAGGTCGGTGCTCATATCGGCGACGCCGCCGAGGAACAGAACCCGCGGGCCTAAACGATAGATTCCGCGGTTGGGTTGAATGCGCTTCAAGAAACCTTCGCCTTCCAGGGTCGAGACGATGCGCTGGATCGAACTCTTATGGTACCCCAGGACTTCGATCATTTCTTGAATGCCCCACTCTCTTTTCTGGGGTGAAAACAATTCCAGGACTTTTAAGGATTTTAGAGTTGATTTAATGCCATTGGACATGGCTCACCTGAAAGGGCGGAAGACCTCTTGGTTCACAATACGAAGTAAAAGCTCGTATCGCGAAACATAGCAGCCCCCCTCTACCCCTGTCAATCGGAATTTTCGGCCCAGGGAAAGTAGTCAAATTCATCCTTCTCCCTCGGTCTCCACCTGGCTGGCGGCGGCCCCCTGTTATTGATCAGGTTCGGCGCGCCGGGTCGGGTCCAGCCGCGCCCTCCGGGCCGGACCAGGGGTAAAAGCCGCTCGCCAGGAGCCGGCGGAATCCTCTTGACTTGTCTTGTCTCCCGGTCTATTATTAACTAGACGGTCAGTTAAGGAGGCGTTCATGGCCAGAAGCGGCGGCGACAAGACCCGGAGACGCATCCTCGCGGCGGCGGAGAAGATTTTTTCGACCCGAGGCTTTGACGCTACGAGCGTGGACCGGATCGCGCGGACGGCCGGAGTCAACAAAGCGCTGATCTACTATCACTTCAAGAATAAAAACGATCTCATCCTGAAGTTGTTCGAGAGCATCATCGAGGAGGTCGCGGTTCATGTCGAGAGCCAAACGGACGTTGGCCCTTCGGACAACGACATGGCCCTGAAGCGTAAAATACAGGACGAGGTCGAATTTCTCGCCGAACGGAGCCGCATCCTCTCCGTCATGCTGGCCGAGGCCCTCAGATCGAATCAGCGCGATGACTTCCTCTTCCGCTGCGCGGAGATGGTCATCCAAAGAGAGCACGGCAGAGAGCCGGTTCGGAAGGTTTCAGGCGTCCCTAAAAGACCCGCGCGGCGGCATATGGTTCACGAGTTCTTCACCGGATTTGTCCCTCTGGTGGCCTTCGTGGCTCTGCGGGACAAATGGTGCCAATACTTCAACTATTCTCCCAAGCAGGTCACCGGTGATTTTATCGAAGCGTTCGCCGAATCACACCTCGCCTCCCCAATGAAGCAAGGCTAGGCCCCAGGCCAGGGCATCCGGCGGACTCGAGGGGGTGCGGCAGTCTTCAATAACTAACTAGCCGGACAGTTAATAAACGGCCGGACGGTCTGGCCCGGAAGGTCAGCAAACAAAAGACGTCCTGGGAAAGGAGAAGGTGAAATGAGAGTCTTCGTTACCGGCGGTACAGGGCTGCTCGGAAACAACATCGTCAAGGAACTGGTTGCCCGCCACCAGGCCGTCACGGCGCTGGCGCGCCGGCGGGAGGCCCGGCGGCTGCTGGGTCCCGGGCCGGAGGTGGTCGAGGGCGACCTGCGTCAGGTCCGCGATTTCGAAAAGCGACTGGCGAATACGGAGGTCTTGATTCACGCCGCGGCCTGCTACGGAGAGTATTATCGCCAAGGAGCACGGGCTCTTCCCGGTGAGACCAATGTCCAGGGCACCCAAGGGCTGCTGGAAGCGGCCGAGCGGCAAGGCGTCCGCAACGTCGTGTACATCAGTTCCGCGGCCGTGCTCAAGGCGCGGGACGGCGGGCCGGTGGACGAAACCAGTCCGTACAACGAACAAACCGATGATCCATATTTTGCCAGCAAGGTCGAGGCCGAGAAGGCGGTCCTGCGCTTCCTCGACCGGCATCCCCAGATTCGGATCGTGCTGATTCTGCCGACCGTAATGCTGGGACCCGGCGACGTCGGGCCCACGCCCACGGGCGCCTTCGTGTTGAAACTGCTGCGTGGCGAGATGAGGTTCGTGCTGCCCGGTTGGCACCGCATCGCCGATGCTCGGGACGTGGCCCGGGCCGTGGTCGAAGCCATCGACCAGGGGCGGCACGGTGAGCGGTACCTCGTCGGAGGCCGGCGATACTCGGTGGCCGAAATCTATCAGGCCGTCACCCAGGTCTCCGGCCGACCGACTCCGACCAAGCAGATAACCCTCCGCAAGCTCCTGCTCGCGTCGCGGCTGATGCTGCTGGTCAGCAGGATAACCGGACGGCCGCCTGCTCTCAAGCCCAACATCGTCAGGCGCCTTCAAGAAAGCTTTTGGTACAGCTCCGACAAAGCCGAGCGCGAACTCGGGGTAAGCTTTCGGCCGTTGTCCGAGACCATGACCGACACGGTGAAGTGGTTCCAGTCGGAGCACCCGGACCTGGTGAAGACATAACGGCGCCGCCATCCGCCGCGGCGGTCAGAGGCGGTATGACCATAACCGACTGGCTGGAGTAGTCTGCCGGGGGACTCACCAGCCAGATTGCCGAGGTCAGGGACGCGGTTAGCAGGCCCTCGGCCGGAATAGGCGCGTCAAAGAGCCCAGGTGTCCAACTCAAGATATAATCCGTCACCGGGTGGATATTCACCTGGGATCGGCCCATTTTGCCTGTTGGTCAGCCTCGATCCTTCTACACGGCGGCCGCCGTCTCCGGCGGACAAGTCCCGGCGCGCCGCCGGAGCCCTGGCCGCATCCACTGATGTGATCGGTTTGGACCGAAGTCTTACCCCGAAACGGAGTGAAGAATTCTCGTTGAATGGCGCGGCGTGATAAGACGCGCTAAAAGGTCAACACTTTGTCCGCGGTGGCCATGAGTTCGTAAAGATCGTCCATCCAGGCGATGGGACATGACTTGCCGCCCACCAGACCGTGGGCCTTCAGGCAAACCCCTCAGACATAAAAATCGCCTCCGAAGCGCTCGATTTCAGCCGCGACCGGGAACGCCTCGCTCTTGATCTGTTCGAACAGAACTCCCTGACCCAGCATAAATACACTCACGCCGTCCCCCTTTTTCACCCCGGTGTTGGCCAGACGCATGGCGTTGTACACGGTTTCAGCCTCGTTGGAAGTGATGATGAAGAGAACCTGCATTTTTTATCCTCCTGGTCAGTTTGAGCGGCATTATAACGTACCGCCACGTGTTTGCCTCTTTACTAAACAGAACAGCGTCCGTTGACGCGGGCGTTTTCACACGAGACCCGAACCCAGCGCCAGGGCTATTCCCAGCGAGAGAAGTCCCGTCCAGGTCTGGACCGTTTAATAAATCCATCGGCTCGAGCGGGTGACGGTCGGAGGGCTTGTTAGAGTCCGGGATAGTGGTGTAAGAAACATCAAGACGTGACGGAAAAGCCACGTGGCCCTGCTCCAGTGCCACTAGCGGAAGTGGCGGCTGGATCAGACCAGCCAGGGCCGAGGCCGGACGACCCCCGCGGAACGTCGTGGTCATGCCCCGTGGCGCGTGGCTTTCGGGAAAAGGGAAAGGAAGACCGGAAAATGAATCCTTCGATTTTCAGGGAATATGATATTCGCGGCCTGGTGGAAAAGGATTTCAACCTTGATGACGTGGAGAAGATCGGCCGCGGCTATGCGACCTGCCTGGCCGGGCAGGGCGGCCAGACGTGCGTGGTGGGCCGGGATTGCCGTCTGAGCTCACCGGAGATCAGGCAGGCCTTGATAAAAGGAATGAGAAAAGGCGGCGCCAACGTGACCGACGTGGGTTTATGCCCCACCCCGGTTCTCTATTTCGCCGTCCGTCATCTGCGGGCCGACGGCGGGGTCATGATCACGGCCAGCCACAACCCTCCGGAGTACAACGGTTTCAAGATTTGCCTGGGTTACGACACGATTTTCGGCGACCGGATTCAGGAACTTAAAAGCATTATCGAATCCGGCGAATATTCATCCGGAAATGGGGCGCTGGACGAGCAGGAAATCATGTCCGCGTACTGGGATTATCTGGCCGACGACATTCGGCTCGCCCGTCCCGTCAGCCTGGCCGTGGACGCCGGAAACGGAACCGGCGGCCTGGCGGCCGGCCCCATCCTGAAACGCCTTGATTGCCGGGTGGTGGAACTTTTTTTTGAGCCGGACGGGAGATTTCCCCATCACGAATCTGATCCGACCGTGCCGCGGAACCTGGCCACCCTTTCTCAAACCGTGGTCGATAACGGCCTGGAACTCGGGGTCGCCTTTGACGGAGACGGCGACCGCCTCGGGGTCGTGGATGAAAAAGGGCGAATCTTATATGGCGACATGCTGATGATCATTTTCGCCCGGGATATCCTGAAAAGCAATCCCGGCGGCAAATTCATCGGTGAAGTGAAATGTTCTCAAATCATGTATGACGACATCCAGGCCCGGGGCGGCCGGCCGATCATGTGGAAGACGGGGCATTCTCTCATCAAGCAAAAGCTCAAGGAGGAACAAGCCCTTTTGGCCGGGGAAATGAGCGGCCACTTCTTCTTCCGCCACCGTTATTTCGGCTTCGACGACGCCGTTTACGCCGCCTGCCGCCTCCTGGAGATTTTATCCCGGGACCGGCGGCCGCTCTCGGACTACCTGGCGGACCTGCCCCGCGCTTACAATACCCCCGAAATCCGGGTCGCCTGCCCGGAAGAAAAGAAATTCCAGCTCGTGACCAAGGTGAAGCAGATTCTGGCGGCGGAACATCGGGTCATCGAGATTGATGGGGTGCGGATCGTTTTTCCGGACGGATGGGGACTGGTGCGGGCCTCGAACACCGGTCCCGTCGTCGTTCTTCGCTTTGAAGCTGAAACCGAGTCTCGGCTCGAGGAGATCAGAGGCTTGGTGGAAAGCGTGATTGACCGGGCCAGGTCCGAGTTGACCTAGGACTTCTGAATTTCGAAAAGGTTTATGAAAGGATCATCCCAATGACCGGGCGCGAGGATCATCGTCCCTGGGGCTTCTACGAGATACTTTCGGAGGCCCCGGATCACCAGGTCAAGCGGATCACCGTCCACCCCGGACAGCGCTTGAGTTACCAGCGTCATTTTCTCCGCTCCGAGCATTGGTACGTGATCGGCGGCCGGGCCATGGTGACCAGGAACGGCCAAGACATCGAACTGACCTCCGGTCAAGCCATCGATATACCCGTCCGGACTTGGCATCGCCTCTGGAATCCGGGCCCGGAAAACACGGTCTTCATCGAAGTCCAGACCGGCGATTATTTCGGCGAGGACGATATCGAAAGGGCGCAGGATGATTACGGCCGATGTCCGGGCCCGCGATTCAATGATGATTTATAGTCTCGATTGGGGGTGAGATCGGACCGCCTATTCCAGGCTTCCAGCGCCCTTGGCCCGAAGCAGGGCCGCGCCGGCGGCCTGAGATTAACCAATAATGGAGATGACCGGACACCAGGAAAAAACATCAACCGGGTCAGGTCAAAGCTTGACTTGTTCAACGGGGCCAGACGCCAGGAGCGCATCGGGATGAGTGTCCACAGGCGCGGAACCTTTAAGGCCCATACGCCGACCGAAGCCATTCTCGAGAGCATCTCGGACGGAGTTTTCACCGTGGACATGGCCTGGCGCGTAACGTCGTTCAACCGTGCCGCCGAAAAGATCACGGGCGTGCCGCGCCAGGAGGCGATTGGCCGGCGTTGCTCCGATGTGTTTCGTTCAAGCTTGTGCGGGGAAGCGTGCGCCCTTCGGCAGACCTTGAAGACGGGTAAACCCATCATCGGCAAATCCGGATTCATAATCGATTCGGACGGGAATCGTATCCCCATCAGCATTTCCACCGCCATGCTGCGGGACGGCGAGGGTCGGGTGATCGGCGGCGCGGAGACCTTCCGCGACCTCTCCGAAGTGGAAGCGCTGCGGCAGGAGTTGGAGGGGAAATTCCAGGTCGGCGACCTGACCAGCAGAAGTCCTTTGATGCAGCGGGTGTTCGAGGTTATGCCCGTCATCGCCGCCAGCCCCAGCACGGTGCTCATTCTCGGTGAAACCGGCACCGGCAAGGAATTGGTGGCGCGGACGATCCATTCGCTTAGTCCTCGACGACGGGAGCCGTTTGTCGCGGTCAATTGCGGGGCCTTGCCCGACACGCTGTTGGAGTCGGAGTTGTTCGGCTACAAGGCCGGGGCGTTCACCGGCGCGCATAAGGACAAGCCGGGCCGTTTTGCCCTGGCCAAGAGAGGAACCATCTTCCTCGATGAAATCGGCGATGTCAGCCCAGCCCTTCAGGTCAGGCTGCTTCGAGTGCTGCAGGAGCGGGTGTATGAGCCGCTGGGAGCGACCCGACCCGAGACCGCTGACGTCAGGGTTATCGCCGCCACCAACAGAGACTTAACCGAGCAGGTGCGCCAGGGACGATTCCGGGAGGACCTCTACTACCGCGTGAACGTCGTGCGCCTCGAACTGCCGCCGCTGCGCCGGCGAAAAGAGGACATTCCTCTCCTGGTGCACCAGTTTGTCACCCGGTTTAACCGGTTGCGGCAAAAATCCGTCGAGGGGATTGCCGCGGAAGCCCTATCACTCCTCATGGCCCATGATTGGCCGGGCAATATCCGCGAGCTGGAAAACGCCATCGAGCGCGCCTTCATTCTTTGCGGCGACGGACCTATAGGCCTGGCCCACCTGCCCGGGGAATTGACGGTTCATGGCGCGGCGGCGGGCGCGGCCGCCGATATGCGGTCGGCCCACGACATTCTCGACGTCCAAGCCATCCGCGCCGCGCTTGAACGAAACGACTTCAACCGTCTGGCGGCGGCGCGGGATCTAGGCATCCACAAGACCACGCTTTTCCGCAGGATGAAGAAGCTGGGCCTCTCCCTGCCCGAGCGGGACGGCCGCACCCGCCGCCAGAAAATACAGTAGCGATTGCGCACCTGTCATCGAGGGCTTACAGTAGCGCAATAGCTACTCAAATAACTTAGCAACCCTACGGCCTCTCGTTCAATATCCCGTCTTTACAATAAGTTATGAGTTTGGCGCCAGGCGGTCGGCCTTTGGCCCTATTGTTGCTCTCCTGCCTGGTGAGAAGGACGAGCGGGACTTGAATAATGAAAACAGCCTTCGCCTGCTGGGACAAGCGCATCGCGCCGGTCTTCGATACCGCGCGGCGGATTCACGTCGTCGCGACCGAGTCTGGACGGATTGTCGGCGAGACGGGGGAAACGCTTTCGGAAGACCAGCCGGTTCAGAAGGCCCTTCGCCTGGTGGAGCTAGGTATCGGCGTCTTGGTTTGCGGCGCGATTTCCAGACCGATGTACGAGGCGGTGGCCAGTTACGGAATCCAGATCATCCCCTTCGTGGCCGGCGATCTGCGCCAGGTTGTTCGGGCTTGGCTCCAGGGCGATCTGGAGCGTCGCGCCTTTGCCATGCCGGGCTGTTGGGGACGAGGAAGCCGGCGATTCAGTGACATCGCTCAAGTAAAGGAGGTTATGACCATGAATCGTGGAGGACGGGGAATGGGCGCGTCAGGTGGAAGAGGACAAGGTGGAAAAGGACAAGGTCGAGGCGGACAAGGTGGAGGCGGATCGGGTTCCGGCCGCGGGGGCCGCAATTTGGCGTCTGGATCGGCTGGCTACTGCGTTTGCCCGCAATGCGGACAGCGGGAACCACACCAACGCGGCGAGCCTTGCATCGAGCGCAAATGCCCGAATTGTGGCGCCGCCATGACCAGACAATAAAGAAATAATCCCTTGAGACAAAACCGGCAGGGGTGTTCCCTCGAGCAGGTTGGCAGAACCTGTTGCGGACGGGAAGAGCGTTGCGGGAAGCCGCCCTGCGGCTGAGAAGCATGACCGCCGGCGACTTGCGATACTGGTATGGGCCCGTTCCGTCGCGGCGCCTGGGGAAAAGCCTGGGAATCAACAACATCCCGGCCAAGGTCTGCACCTATTCCTGCGTCTACTGTCAGGTGGGACGAACCTCGCGAAGGCAAAACGATCGTTGTTTCTTCCATAGGCCTGAAGATATTTTTCGGGATGTTAAAAGTGGGTTGGCCAAGGCGAAAGAGGCGGCCGAACAAGTCGACTACCTTACCTTCGTGCCGGACGGCGAGCCCACGCTGGACGTGAACCTTGGCCGGGAAATCATGCTGTTGAAAGCGCTGGCTGTTCCTGTCGGCGTGATCACGAACGGTTCGCTTGTTTCCCGTGATGACGTGAGAGAAGACCTGGGCAAGGCCGATTGGGTTTCGCTTAAAATCGATGCCGTCCGGGAATCAATCTGGCGTCGGATCAATCGGCCCCACAAAACAATACGGCTGTCCCTGGTTCTCGAGGGGATGCTGGCCTTCGCCAAGACCTTCGCCGGCCGACTGGTAACGGAAACGATGTTGGTAAAAGGCATCAATGACCACGGGGACCGCCTGAAGGAGGTCGCCGATTTTATCCACGAATTGCGGCCCTCTCGGGCATATATAAGTGTTCCCCTCCGTCCGCCGGCGGAGCGGTGGGTGCTCGCCCCGGATGAAGCGGTTCTCAACCGGGCCTACCAGGTCTTGGCCGACAAGTTGGGTCGGGTGGAATTCCTGATCGGCTATGAGGGAGATGACTTTGCCTTTACCGGAGACATAGAAAAAGACCTCCTCGGCATAACCGCTGTTCACCCGATGAGAGAAGATGCCGTCAACAATATGCTATCGCGGGCCGGATCTTCATGGGATGTTATTGTCCGGCTGGTGAGCCAAGGCGATCTCACGGAAACCAAGTACGGTGGACATACCTTCTATCTGAGAAGATTCACTCAAGACGGAGAGGCAACGGAATGATTTTATCCCTGATCGTTTTGTTCACTTTAGTCGGGTCAATCTTTTTATCGTCCATTATTTCCGATAAACATTTTATGGCCGGGTCTGAAGCCGAATTCAGGCCGCGAAGGATTATCCAATGACCTCGTTCCAGGTGAAGGTTACAATCTTGGTCGACAACCAGGCCGGTGGTGGTCTCACCGCCGAACATGGCCTATCCTTGTGGATAGAAACCGAAGGCCGGCGCATCCTTTTCGACACGGGGCGAGGGGGGGCGCTGGAGTCGAACGCCCGCGCACTTGGCTTGGCCCTGGATGAAGTTGACATTCTGGTGTTGAGCCATGGGCATCACGATCACACCGGCGGGATTCCCCAAGTCCTCCGGCAGGCCCGAAAAATTGATGTCTACTGCCATCCGGGAATCACGCAATTTCGCTACACCATCAAAAAGAGGATACCCAGGCCGAGTCATATGCCGCGGGAGTCCAGGTCGGCCATTGAAAAACTCCCGGCGCAAAGTCTTCACTGGGTGACCCAGGAGGTGTCGCTTTCCGAGAGGATCGGTCTCACCGGCCCCATTGCCCGCGAGACAAACTTTGAAGACACGGGCGGGCCGTTCTTCCTCGATCAACTGGGCAGGCGCGCTGATCCGATCGAGGACGACTTGGCCCTCTGGATTCGGACGGACCGCGGGGTGATCGTTTTCGTCGGTTGCTCCCATGCCGGCTTGGTGAACACCTTGAACCTGGTTCGACGCCTGAGCCAGGGCCTGAGGATTCGAGCCATCCTGGGCGGCTTTCATTTGCTCAACGCCAGCCGTGAACGTCTGGATCAGACCATAACCGCGTTGCGGCTGTTTGAGCCGGAGATGGTTATTCCTGGTCACTGCACTGGTAAAACCGCCGTGGCTGTTCTGCGGAATGCTTTGGGCGAACTGGTATCGCCCGGCGCGTCCGGGATGACCTTTCAGTTCTGAGACGGGTTGCATGTCTTTGACGATAACCCGCCGGGCGGTCAGTCCCGCTTTACTCAACCGCGGGGGAAGATCTTAACCTTTTGACTTCATGACATCGTCGCCCCGCTCGGAATACCGCGGCCGAGGCGAGGTCATGAGGTCCACCTCCGCGACAAGTCCTTCGCCCGGTCGGGGTTTCGATTTCCCTATACTTGAAAACCCCCATCGGCCAATCGGACCGGACCAGGCCGTGGCCGTTGCCGTCGGCGGCGGCCGCCTCCACCTACCTGTGGAAGCACTAAGATCAAATCCGACAGTAAGTTATTCATCGTGGCTTAGCCGCTCAAGGCCGGCTTGGCCTGCGGGGCCGGGCCTTTGGCCTCACGCCCGCCCCGTCGACTTGTTGATAAAGCGATGCCTGGTGGCCGCACAATTTCCGGTCCCCCTGAAACGGCGCGGATTCAAGGGCCTGCCCGATAAATCTTCATTATATTTCGTTAGTTATGGACTGGCAGGTGAATCGGAGTATTTCCCGTGATAAAAAACTTGACATGATTTACCATCTGTGATATACAACATTTTAAGAATTCATTCTACTATTTTAAGACAATATGAAGTTCAACACCCTGGCCAAAGCCATCGAGATCTTCGACCTGTTCCTCGATAAACGTGATTCCCTGGACGTTTATGAGATCGCCAAATCCCTCCACATGCCGAAAAGCACCGCCTATGCCTATCTGGCCTTCCTAAAAGACAACCGTTTCCTTGATGCCGCCGACAAACCCGGTAAATATAAACTTGGTCTACGGTTCCTTGATTATGCTTCCATCATAAGAAATCAACTTGATCTAACCTCGGTCGCGCTGCCTCATATGAGAGAACTCTCCAAGCTTCTAAGAAGCACCATTATCCTCACCGTCCACCGGGGGGAGTATTCATACATTGTGGGTAAAGTGGAGCATGACGTGGGACTTGTTTACATAAGGAACATCGGAGACCGCATGCCGCTCTATTCCGGGGCCTCTTCAAAAATTCATCTGGCCTACATGAAAGATTCCGAAATCGATCAGTACCTCAGGAATACAGAATTAAAGAAGCTTTCCAAACATACCATCACCAGCCGCGACAAACTAATCGAGGATCTCAGAAAGATCAGAAGGCTGGGTTACGCTTTCAGTAATCAGGAGATCGATATTGGGGTATGTGGCGCGGCCGCCCCTATCTTAAACGGGGAAGGAGGAGTGGTGGCCAGCATCTGCGTGGTTGGACCAGTGAATAAAATCAATAAAAAAAACCTGGAGACGATAGCCGGAGCGGTTATTAATTGCGCCCGGGCGGTATCGAGAGAAATGGAATACGAGAGGGGAATATAAGAGAAAAACCCATCAGGGAAAGGAGGCCAAAATGAATATTTTTAAATTAACCGTAGCGGGACTGATCGTCTTTGTCATTCTCGGCTTCGGGGGTCAGGCATTTTCACAATCGAAAGGACCGATTAAGTTAGGGTCGCTAAGTGCGTTGACCGGCGTCGGGAGTCAAATGGGTCAAAGCCAGAGGGACGCACTGGTAATGGTCTTTGATAAAACCAACTCTTCCGGAGGCATTAACGGACAAAAAGTTAACTTATTCATCGAGGATGATCAGCTTCAGCCCACCGTAGCCGTCAATGGGGCAAAAAAACTTGTCTATAAAGACGAGGTCCTCGTGATTTTTGGCACACCCAACAGTCCCACGGCCTTGGCGTCCTTAGAGGTGACCATGGAGGGGAAAGTACCTCAACTTGTATTCGGAGTGGCTCCCAAGATAACTCAGATGAATAACTCCTGGGTGCTTCGAGTCACCCCCGTGGATTCGATATTGGCCGGGCATTTGATAAACTTCGCGGTAAACGAGAAGAAAATGCAGAAGCTCGCCATCTTGCACGATAGCACCGACTATGGCAAGGGCGGTATGACCTCGGCGGTGGAAGCTCTAACGAAACTGGGCATGAAACCGGTAATCATTGAAACCTTTAACAATGACGATGTGGATTTCAGCAGCCAGTTGAATAAGATTAAGAATTCCGGAGCTAACGGAATGGTTATATGGGGCCTACATGTTCAGGGCGCCCAGATAATGAATCAAGCAAAAAAACTTGGGGTGAATCTGCCTATCTTTGGTAGTTCCGGAATCCTACAAGGCAATTTCTTGGAACTGGCAAAAGATAGCGCCGAAGGATGTTATTTAGTATCGTATTTTTCCCTCGATAATCCCGACCCGAGAGTTCAATCTTTTGTTAAAGAATATCGCGACAGATTCAAATATGACCCGACGCCTGTTTCGGGATTAGCCTATGAAGCAGGAATTCTTGTTGCCTCCGCCATAAAGAAAGTGGGCCAGGATCGCGCCAAGATCATGGCGGAACTCAAATCAACCAAGGATTATATGGGGGTAACGGGACGACTCAGTTCAGACGACAAAGGAGAAATGGGAAGAGGAGGAATTATCGTTCAAATCAAAGGCGGTAAGACGGTTACGATCTGGACCTCCAAATAGAGCGAATAAAAGCCATAATGTTGATCCAGGTATTTCAACAAATCACCAGTGGAATCGCCATAGGCAGTATATACGCGCTGGTAGCCCTGGCGTTCAGTTTAACCGTAAAAGCATTAAACGCGATCAATTTCGCCACGGGCGATATCTTCATGCTGGGAGCCTATTTTGCGATCACTTTCCTGCTTTTTCTTAAGATTCCATTCTGGCTGGCCATTCCCGCCACGATTGCCGTCGTGGCCGTGGTGGGTATTCTTTTTGAGAGATTAGCTTACCGGCCTCTTTATAGGGCCAGGTTGGGAAGGTCGGAGCATCATATCGTCTTGATCATCAGCACGATAGGGACGGGCATCTTTCTTCAAAACGCGGCCATGCTCATCTGGGGTCCCGATGCTCTGGCCTTTCCACCTCTATTTTCTAAAGAACCCATTAAAATCATGGGAATGCTGCTGCCAGAGGAATACATTTGGGTAATAGCCATCGCAATTTTCTTTATGGTTACTCTCCACCTCCTGCTGCAAAGCACGAGAATCGGGAAAGGATTGAGGGCCACGGCCCAGGATAGAGACACGGCGGCTCTTATGGGCGTCAATATATCCCTGGCGGACTCCCTGACCTTTGGTTTGAGCGCGGCTTTAGGCGCCGTAGGTGGAATATTGATAGCGCCTATTTCCTTTGCCCATCCGACCATGGGTCTGCCGTACGGCCTCAAAGGATTTACCGCCGCGGTAATTGGGGGATTGGGGTCGGTGAAAGGAGCCATCGTCGGGGGAATTTTTTTGGGTATTTTGGAGAATTTAGTGACGGGGTTTGTCTCCTCGACCTATAAGGATGTAGTTGGATTTTCAATCTTAATCATTTTCCTTCTGTTTAAGCCATCGGGTTTGCTATTAAAACCCCCGCAGCAAAAGGTCTAGGTATGAGTTATGAATTTCTGAAGAAGTTTTTGTGGTTCCCAATTTTGCTGTTTTTAGTCTTGCTGCCGTACTTAGGCGTCAATATCTATAACCTCCATGTTTACACGTTAATTTGTATCTATATTATCATTACCATTGGTCTGAATGTCATTTTTGGGCATACCGGCCAAATATCACTCGGCCACGCCGCTTTTTATGCCATCGGCGCCTACACCTCGGCTCTCCTCACCACCAGGCTTGGATTTCCATTTGTCCTGGCCTTTTTCTGCGCGGGTATCGTTAGCTTGATAATTGGACTGGGCATAGGGGCGGCCACCCTAAAACTGGAAGGCGCCTATCTGGCCATGGCTACGATAGGTTTCGGCGAAATTGTAAGAATGGTGTTGATTCATTGGGAAAAGGTGAGTGGAGGACCCGCCGGAATATCCAAGATACCCGATCCGTCTATTTTGGGTTGGCAACTGCATTCTCCTCAGAGTAAGTACTATTTGGTTCTGTTTGTTACCATCGTGGCCTTCATCGCCTATCGAAACCTGATGGCGTCAAATTACGGAAAGAAATTCAACGCGGTTAAAGAAAATGTATTGGCCGCTCAGGCCATGGGAGTCGACACAACCAGAACAAAGGTGATCGCCTTTGGGATCAGCACTCTCTATGCCGGGCTTGGAGGCAGTTTGTACGCCCACCTCAATTGCTATATTGCGCCCGACGCTTTCCCCATATCTGAGTCGATTACGCTCCTCCTCATTGTCGTTTTAGGTGGTATGGGAAATATTCTAGGACCTATTCTTGGCTCGATAATCCTAATCGAGGTTAAGGAATCGTTAAGGATGTTGAAGGATTATAATATGCTGATCTATGGTTTTACTCTCATGGCCTTGATGATCTTCGCCCCCAAGGGATTTTCAGGGATCAATATTCATAGACTATTCCATCGCTATGTCGGCGGGAAGATTTAAATCAAGAATCGAACGGAAATCAGATGGTCCCCTTACTCAAGATAGATAAACTCACCAAACGCTTCGGTGGCCTGGTCGCGGTGGCGGATCTGGACGTTGAAATCAACCAGGGTGAAATTGTCAGCCTTATTGGTCCTAACGGCGCCGGCAAGACTACCGTTTTTAACATGGTGACGGGTTTCTATAAGCCGGACCAGGGGAGCATATTATTCAATAACCATGAACTGGGCGGCCTGAAGTCTCATCTGATCACGGGATATGGTATTGCCCGAACCTTCCAAAATATCAGGCTGTTTAGCGACATGACCGTTTTTGAAAACATGGTGGTGGCCAGACAATGTCGGGCTAAATCGGGCATCGCGGGCGCGGTGTTGAGAACCGCCTTGGCGAAAAATGAAGAAAAGGAGGATAGGGAGAGGCTTCTGGGGCTCTTGGCCTTTTTCAATTTGCAGGATAGTCACGCTTTGAAGGCTTCCGCCCTCCCCTACGGCAAACAGCGACGTTTGGAAATCGCGAGGGCCCTGGCGACGGATCCAAGGTTGTTGCTCCTGGACGAACCCACCGCGGGAATGAATCCACAAGAGAGTGAAAGCCTGATGGAATTGATTTCCAGCATTGTGAAAGAAATGCAAATTACCATTCTGCTTATAGAGCATAATATGAATTTGGTCATGGAAATTTCCAACCGTATCGCCGTCCTCGATCACGGAATCAAAATCGCGGAAGGGACGTCGGAGCAAATTCAATCTAACGAAGCGGTCATAAAAGCTTACTTGGGAGATACGGCCTTTAGAGATGTTGACCATTAGAAACCTCAGCGTTTATTACTCGAATATTCAGGCGCTTCAAGACGTATCCCTGTCCGTGGAGGAAGGGGAAATCGCCACTCTCATCGGCGCTAACGGAGCGGGAAAGTCAACGTTGCTGAAAACTATTTCCAGGATTCATCCGCTCACCAGGGGGGATATTAACTTTCTGGGACATGATCTGACGAAGTTGTCGGCCGCCCAGGTGGTAAAGGCGGGCATCTCCCATGCTCCAGAGGGAAGAAGAATATTCCCTGAAATGACCGTATTGGAAAACCTCGAGATGGGGGCTTATACCAAGGGCTCGAGTTTTAGGAACAATTTAGATCGGGTGTACCGCATCTTTCCAGTTCTGAAAGAACGCCGGGAGCAATTAGGAGAAACCCTGAGCGGTGGGGAGCAGCAGATGCTGACCATAGGGCGCGCGCTGATGGCCACCCCTAAATTACTTCTCCTGGACGAACCTTCCATGGGACTTGCTCCCACCTTAGTCAGAACGATATTTGACATTATCCAGCAGATCAATAGAGAGGGAACAACGGTACTTTTAGTCGAGCAGAACGCTTCGATGGCCTTATCGATCGCGAAGACAGGGTATGTGATTGAGACGGGAAGAGTGATTCTGAAAGATACGGCTCGGAACTTGATTCTGAATCCTCAGGTTCGCGAGGCCTACCTGGGAAAACGCGCCACCAGCCTAAAACAGTCGAAAGGAGCAAGGTTATGAAGAAGAACGTACCGTTTCCAGAAATACCAAAAGAGGAATTTAATTTACGAAAAAAGAACGCCATGAAGTTGATGGCCGAGAATCAAATCGATGGGATGTTATTTTTTAACAACCAGAATCTTGCGTATTTTTTGGGCTTTAGGAAAACCTGGCTATTCCAATGGCTTCACGCCGGCCTGATTACAAAAGAAGGCCAAACGGGAATCGTTGTCCCTCAGATCATGGATGAGGTTTCTCGCCAGACAACGTGGATCGAGGATGAAAACATCAAGGCTTGGGGGGGGGCTCCTCATTGGGGACTCCCGAAGGATCCGGTCGAGGCGGTGATCGGTTTGATCAAGGAATTGGGTCTCGGAGACAAGGTGATCGGCGTCGAAAGCGGGGGACCCGCCTATTGCTATATGAACGTAGGCTTATCGGAGTTCGAGGCCGTCAAGGCCGCTTTCCCCAAAGCCAAATTCGTCAACGCGACTCCGACAATTTGGAAACAGCGGATGATCAAGACCCCTTGGGAAATAGACCTGATGCGGGAACTTTGCCGAATTACGGTCAAAGGCATACAAAGGGCCATCGAGTCAATGGAGAAGGGAATCACCGAAAGGGAAGTCCTTAGAATCTTCTGGGAGACCGTGATTAATGAAGGAGCTTTTGATACCCCATTGGCGGGTGAAATGATGTTTCGCGGTGGGGCGAAGGACTATGCCATGTCGACTGGCCGAGCCGTCGAGGCCAAATTGACGGATGGAAGACAATTATTCTTTGATGGCGGGGCCAGTCTTAGGGGATACCAAATCGATATTCAAAGGCAGATTTGTATTGGTGAACCTCCTGCCCTCCAGAGGCGGCTGGTCGATATCAGTGAAAGGGGGCAACAGACGGCCGAAAAACTGTTCAAGCCGGGCAATAAAGTGTCTGATGTTCATAAGGCGGCCATGTCCGTCATCGGTAAGGTGCCGGATGATTTAAAGGACGATATTAAATGTCTCTATTCGCATACCTTTATGGGACATTGCGAGGGATTGAACATCCATGAACCCCCCTGGATAACCTCCGAAGAGGAAACCGTCCTGGAACCGGGAATGATCTTTGCCCTGGAAATTCCTGCTTTAGACGTTCCCAAGTTCCGTGTCTTGGGTGGTTTTCCGGAAGACCTTTACCTGATTACGCCCGAGGGGCATGAGGTGCTCACCAAGGGAATAGAAAGAAAAGAGTTCATCATCAAGTAAGATAACCTCGTAAAAAGTCGAAAACCGACTTTTTACTCGGCGGGAGAGGGCTGTCCCTCTCCCGCCACTTGAAGTAAATTCAAGTGGTTCCACCCTCACCCCAGGCCGGGGCTTAATCGCCCTCGGC